>NZ_BSTM01000006.1 GCF_030269515.1 Actinomadura sp. NBRC 104412
CCGGCGCCGTTGGGGCCGAGCATGCCCAGCACCGTTCCTGTCTGGGCGGTGAAGGACACCCCTGCCAGCGCCTGGGTGTCCCCGAAGCGCTTCACCAGGCCATCGGCCTGGATGGCGTAGGTCATGTGATCTCCTAGATACCTGTGGACCGGACGTCTTTTCGGCACTGACGCGGCGGCCTGCAAAAGTTAGGCGAAGACCGGACGCCGCGCATCCTGTTTTTCCCGCCGGCGCGGGCACAGCGCAGACAGCGGGCCGATGTTCAAGCGGTCACTCTCGCACCCGGGTCCGACAAAACCGTGAGACCGGCGTCACCATCTCGAACGGGCAGGGAACGGGACGCCGTTCCCTGGGATCTAGACTCGTGCACGTGACGACGGTGCGGTCGACCCATCCAACCGGCGGCGGAGAAGGACCGCACCCGCCGCGCTTGAGGCCGCCCGCGCACCGCGTGTCGCCCCGCGCGATGGCGCATTGGGCCATCGAGGCGCTCCTCCTCTGGGGGCTGGCGTCCGGCCTGGCGTGGGGCGTGGCCGCCTGGGTCGGCGGCTCGGACTGGGACGACATCCCCGGATGGCTGAAGTCCAACATCTGGGTGTTGCCCGTGCTGACCGGGGTGGTGGGCGTCCTCATGGTGTTCGTCGCCCCCGTGTGGCGGTACCGCGTACACCGGTGGGAGGTCAGTGCCGATGTGGTCTACACCCGCACGGGCTGGTTCAGCCGCGAGTGGCTGCTGGTGCCGGTGAGCCGCATCCAGACGGTCGACACCAAGCAGGGGTGGATCGAACGCACCCTGGGCCTGGCCACGATCCACGTCAACACCGCCTCGCACACAGGGTCCTCCGAGGTCTCCGGGCTGTCGGCGGACGTGGCGACGCATATGGCGGAAGACCTCGCGCACCGCGCACACGCCCTTCGCGACGACGCGACATGAACGGCAGCGACCCGAACGGCCCCGGCCAAGGCCCACCTCCAGGGCAAGGCCCACCCTCAGAGCAAGGCCCGCGTCCCGAGCAAGGCATACGTCCAGAGCAAGGCCCGCGTCCCGAGCAGGGCACACGTCCCGAACAAGGCACGAGCGCCACCGCCACCGGCACCGGTGTCCGTACATCCGGCAACGGTGTGGACGAGCGTCCGGCGCCCGTACGGGCCCGGCTGCACCCGCTGACCTTCGTCGTGGGAGCGGCACGCGAAATGGTGGCGCTTCTGGCGGCGGGCGCTGCGGGCTTGGCCGTCGGCGGCCTGTCCACCGCGTTCTTCTTCACCCTTATCGGGCTCGGCCTCGGCTTGGCGTTCCACGTCATCGCCTGGGCCACGTTCACCTACACGGTGTACGAGGACCGCATCGAGTTGCGGCGATCCCTCATCGGGCGCTCGGTGACGACCATCCCGCGTGAACGGATCCGCGGTGTCGACATCAGCGCCACCCTGCCGCATAGGCTGCTGCGCCTGGCGATCGTCCATATCGACGCGGGCGCGGACGGCGGCGAGGGGACGCTCAACGCCGTCGCGCGGCACGAGGCGGACCGGTTGCGCGGCGTGCTGCTGGGACGTGGACCCGGTGCTCTGGGGGAGGCCGAGCCGCGCCGCGTGCTGGCCAGGATGCCGCCGCGCTGGTTCGTCTTCGCCCCGCTCAGCGGCGCCTACCTGCTGACCCCGTTCGCGCTGGCCGGAAGCCTGATCGGCACTCTGTACAACCTGAGCGACGACCTTGGGCTGATCACCCGCGAACGGTTGTCGGATCTGGGGCATGAGCTGGTCGGGCTGCCCACAGGCACCGTCCTGGCCCTGGCGGTGCTGTTCCTGCTGGCGATGCCGGTGACCTCGGCGCTGGCCTTCGCCGCGTTCAACTGGGACTTCCGTGTGTACGCGCGGGACGGCTCGGTCGTCGCCGAACGGGGGCTGGTCACCCGCCGCAGCGTCTCGCTCGAACGGCGGCGGATCCGCGGCGTGGAGCTGACCGACAACCCGTTCGAGCGACTCGCCGGGGTGCAACGGCTCGGCGCCCTGGTCACCGGCCTGGGCGACGCCGTCCAGAGGGGCCGCCTGTTCCCCGCCGCTCCGCGCCGCACCGCGGTGGACCTGGCCGGACGTGTCCTTGGGCCGGTACCGGGGCCGCTCGTCCGGCACCCGCCCGCCGCCCGGGGGAGGCGCATCGTCCGCGCCGTCGCGCCACCGCTGGGTTTGGCCGTGCTGGCGGTGTTCACGGGCCAGTCCTGGCTGGCCTACGCGTTCCTAGGGTTGAGCGTCCTCGCCGTACCCCTGGGCGTGGACCGCTACCGGCAACTCGGCCACGCCACCGATGAGTCACGCCTTGCCGTACGGTCCGGCTCCCTACGGCGACGGCTCGTCGTGGTGGACCACGACGCGGTGGTGGGCTGGCGCCTGCGCCGCACCCTCTTTCAGCGGCGTCTCGGCCTCGCCACCCTGGACGTCGCGGTCGGCGCCGGGGAGGGCGGCTACCCGGCCGTCGACATGGCCGAACATGACGCCGTCGCCTTCGCCGCCCGGATCACACCGACCTGGGTCGAACCCTTCCTGGACGGCGAACGGCGTCCCTAGCCGGTCCCCGGTCAGGGGTCACTCCGGGCGGCGGGCACCGAACATGATCTCGTCCCAGGACGGGACGGAGGCGCGCTTGCCCTTCGACTTGCGCCGGTTACGGGCCGGACGCTGCGGCGGGGCGGGGCTCTCGGTGGACGGCGCTGCCGCCGCCGCGGGCGGGCCCACGGGCTTGTCGGCGGGCGCGGGCGGCATGGACGGGCGTCCCGTGGCCTTCTTCTTCGCCGGCGGGCGGCCGCTCTCCCGATGCGCGGTGCGCTGAGGCTGGGTCTTGGCGGCCGGCTGCGGCTGCGGCGCCCGCTGAGGCTGAGGCGGCTTCTGCGGGGCCTTCTGACTCGCGGCGGGCTTCTCCGGCTCCGGGGAAGGCGCCTCTCGCGCGTCCTCCTCGTCCTTGCCCGCGTCCTGGTCGGGCCGCCCGGCCTCGGCCTCCGGCGCCTCGACGGTCTCCGTGGCCGTCTCCGCGGCGTCCGCGGCCTCGATCTCCGGCTCGGGCTTCGTGGTCTCTGGGGTCTCCGGGGCGGCCTCGGCCTTCTCGGGCTCGGCCTCTTCGACCGCCTCGACCCGCGGCTCCTTCTCCACGGCGGGGGCGGGCTTGGGCAGCGGCGCGGGCACGGGCCGTGACTCCGGCTCGGGCGGCGCGTCCTGGGCGGGCGGGCGCCTGAGCGGCCGCGAGGCGACCGGAGGCTCGCCCGCGAGACCGGGCCGGGACCGGGACTCGCCGCCGCGGCCCAGGTCGCCGAACTCGGCCACGGGCTCGGCGGCGCGCAGCGGCTCCTGCCGGGACGGCTCGACGCGCCGTTCGGGACGGTCCGCGGGACGCGGCTCGGGCCCGGCGCCGATCCCGCGCGGGGGCGGCGGCGCGGGCGCGGGCGCGCCAGGGGAGCCCAGGTCACGCGTGTCCGAGACGATCTTCATGGCGGGGCGGCGGGGCAGCAGCGGCGTGACGGTGTCGCCGAGATCGTCGTCGTCCCAGTCGACGGCGGTCAGCCGGGCCGCGACCTCGTCCAGCGGCGAGACGTGCCGGCGGCGCGGGTCGAACACCCACTCCGCCGCGTGCGGACGGCCGTTGTCGAAGAAGGACAGCCGGATCCGCCAGGTGCTGTCCTCGCACTTCCAGGAGTCCCACTCGACCTCGTCCAGGTCGACGCCGCCGCGGCCGAGACGTTCCTCGACGGTCTCGCCCAGCGGTGGCCCCGGGGTGGACTCGCCGGGACGGCGCACGGCCACCCGCTGCGCCTGCTGGGCCATGTACTCGCGCTCTTGCAGGACCGGCCCCTCGAACCAGCGGACGCGTTCGACCGGGATGCCGGCCGACTCGGCGATCTCCTCCGCGGTCTCGCCGGACCGGATGCGAGCCTGGATCTCCTTGGGGCGCAAGGGACTCTCCACTTCGATCTCGAACTGGCCGAGGCGGGAGAAGTGCCCACGGACCGCTGCACGCAGCCGATCGTCGACGGGCAGGGTGAACCGGGTGCCCCGGCCCGCGGTCGCCAGGACGAGGTACGTACCGTCCTCGCTGACCGCGACGAGGCGCAGCTCCTGCATGCGTGTCCTTCCTGCCCTTCTTGATGGCACGGAGGGTTCCTGGACGGCCCTCGCGGCGCCGGGCCCGCTGTCTGCGGGCTCGTGCCGGCGGGACGTCCGGTGCCCACCGAGGGCGCATGCGTGCCCTTCCCCCGGGTTCCCGAGTTTCTCCTTCGGACACACCTGCTGCCAGCACCGTACCCGGCATGTCCGAACATCGTCGCTCTCGAAGCCCTCTCCACTAGGCAGAAGAGGGCTTCATCAAGCTTGCCGGTGCCGAAGGCCGGAGCGCGGCGCGCCTGTCGAAACCTTGTGGATTCTTTTCCACACTTTGCCTCACCGGGGGTTGTCGCTCCAGTCCCAGGATGACTTCAAAACGCCCTCAGGGACGGCCTTGCGACGGACTCAGGAGCCGAAGACCTGGCGAGTGTAGGCGTTGGCGAACCGCCGCTCGGGGTCGAGATCGTTCCGTAGCGCCTGGAAGTCGCCGAAGCGCGGATAGACCTTCTCCAGGTACGTCGCGTCGCGGGTGTGCAGCTTGCCCCAGTGGGGGCGTCCTCCGACCGCGACCATGAGCTCTTCGACGCCCTTGAAGTACTCCATGTGCGGGTTCCGGTGGTAGACGTGCACCGCGATGAACGCCGTGCGCCGCCCGTACGCCATGGACAGCCACGCGTCCTCTTCGGGAAGGAGCCTGACCTCGATGGGGAAGCTGATGCGCCAGTCGCGCTTGTCGAACAATGCCCGCAGGTCCCGGAGCACTGGGACGAGGTCTTCGCGCGGGACGGCGTACTCCTGCTCCTTGAAACGCACCGTACGCGGGCTGGTGAACACCTTGTAGGAGGTGTCGGTGTAGGTACGCGCGCCCAGCGCCTTGGCCGAGATGCCGTTCACGAAGGGTGTGGTGGAGGGCACGCGGCGCGTGACCCTGTTCACCAAGCCGAAGACCGTGTTGGACAGGAGCTGGTCGTCCACCCAGTACTTGACCTTGGAGAGAGGCTTGGCGGGTCCTTCGGAACGGTTGTTGCGCTTGGTCAGGCAGCCGTCGGTGTGCGGGAACCAGTAGAACTCGAAGTGCTCGTTGTCCTGCTCGAACTCGTCCACGCGCTGGAGGACCTCGTCCCAGCGCATCGGCTCCTCGCGTGCGTGCAGGAGGAACGCGGGGACGGTCTGCCAGGTGATGGCGGTGATGACGCCGAGGGCGCCCAGCCCGGCGCGTGCGGCGTCGAACAGGTCGGGTCGCTCGTCCCGTGAGCAGGTCACCACGGTCCCGTCCGCGAGCACCATTTCAAGCCCGGCGACCTGGGAGGCCAGCCCCGCGACGTCTCGTCCGGTGCCGTGCGTGCCCGTCTGGAGCGCCCCCGCGACGGTCTGCTCCTGGATGTCCCCCATGTTGGCCAGGGCCAGCCCGTGCTCGTCCAGGACCTTGTTGAACGCGTGCAGGGGAAGGCCCGCCTCGACCGTCACCAGGCCGCTGTCGGTGTCCACGGAGCGGACGGCGGTGAGACCTCCCGGGCGCAGCAGGACGCCCTCGGCCACGGCGGCGCCGGTGAAGGAATGGCCGGTCCCGGTCATCCGCACGGTGTGACCGTCGGCGGCGGCGGTCCGGACGGCCGCGGCCACCTCCGCCGTGGTACGGGGGGTGCTGACGCGAAGCGGCGTGGCCCGCTGGTTCCCGGCCCAGTTATGCCAGGAATGCGTACTACGGGGGGACATGGCAGGACTCTACTGCTCGTCCTTGCCTGCCCGGCACGCGAACCTCCGATGACGTACCATCCGGTAGCTCCGGCACCTACTCCGCCGTAACGCTCGCCGTAACACTCCGCCGCAACCCGGTTGCGACGACACTCGTTGGGAATGGATGTGGCTTCTCCGAAGGTGAGGCAGCGCCAGACCGCCGACCCGCCCGGTTCGAGCTCCCGTCCTCAGGGGCACGACCCAGGGCTGCGCCGGACCGCCCTCGGGATCGCTCTGCTGACCGCCGTGACGCTCGGAGGGGGCGTGTACGCCGCCGTGGCGACGACCGGTGAGGATCAGCGCGGCCAGGCCAGGACGCAGGGCGCCGCGCCGCCCGCCGGGGAGCCGGGCGGGCCGGTGACCGCCGGACGGGGCTCCACCGGCCAGGTGACCAACGTCGCGGTGGGCAGCAAGGTCGCCCCGCTGCGCCGGGTGGTGCCGCCGGACGTCCTCGCGGTCGGACGCGCGCCCATCGACCAGCGGCGGATCCAGCGGATCGCCAAGCTCGGCCGGGTCAAAGACGTGATCGCCGTGGCGGGCGGTGCCGTCCAGTTGCAGGGCCGGGCGGTGAACACCTTCGCGGTCGACCCGTCCACGTTCCGCTCCTGGACGCCGCCGGGCACGGCCAAGGCGAACCAGCTATGGGAGGCCCTGGCCGCCGACCAGTTCGTGGTGTCCACGGCCGCGGCGGAACAGCTCAAGCTCAGCAGGGGCCTCCCCTATCCGGTCGTGGGACGGACCATGCCGAACCTCGTGATGGGCGGCTCCGGCTCCCTGGGCCTGCCGGGCATCGACATGCTCGTCCACCAGAAGACAGGCGCGTCGATGGGGCTCGTGCCCAACATCGCCGTGCTCGTGAACGCCCCAGGGGTGGAACCCGCCACCACGGCACGCGCGGTGAAGCGCATCCTCGGCAATGAAGCCGACGTGGTGAACCTGCACGAGCGGCGCTACCAGTCCACAGGAGGCACCTACCTCGATCTCTACAAGAAGGCCGCCAAGACCTGTCCCGGGCTGTCCTGGACGGTGCTGGCCGCGATCGGGCAGGTGGAGAGCGACCACGGCCGGAACGCGGGCCGCTCCAGCGCGGGCGCCCTCGGTCCCATGCAGTTCATGCCCGCCACGTGGCGGGCCTACGGCGTTGACGGGGACCGCGACGGCAAGGCCGACATCATGAACCCCTACGACGCCATCCCCGGCGCCGCCCGCTACCTGTGCGCGAACGGCGCGGGACGTGGGGGACAGGCCCTCTACCAGGCCATCTTCCGCTACAACCACGCCCACTGGTACGTGCAGAAGGTCCTGGCCCTGGCCAGGGCCTACGCCGCTCACTACAAGTAACGCCACGGGAAGGGGCCGGTAGGGAGCAGCGCGCCGCGGCTGGTTGGATGGAGGCATGAGTCGAGCGAGCACGTATGACGCGCTGCTCTTGGTGTCCTTCGGCGGGCCCGAAGGCCCCGACGACGTGATCCCGTTCCTGGAGAACGTCACCCGAGGCCGCAACATCCCGCGCGAACGCCTGGAGCAGGTGGGGGAGCACTACCACCTGTTCGGCGGTGTCAGCCCGATCAACCGGCAATGCCGGGAGCTCAAGGCCGCCATCGAGGCCGACTTCGCCGCGCACGGCCTGGACCTGCCGGTGTACTGGGGAAACCGGAACTGGGACCCCTACCTGGCCGACACCGTCAGGCGCATGAAGGACGACGGGATCCGGCACGCCGCCGCGTTCGTCACCTCCGCCTACAGCGGATACTCGACCAACGACCAGTACATGGAGGACATCGCGCGGGCGCGCGCACAGGTCCCCGACGCCCCCTTGATCGACAAGCTGCCGGTGTACTGCCTGCGCCCGGGGTTCGTCGACCCGTACGTGGACGCGGTGCGCGACGCCCTGGCGGAACTGCCCGCCGACGCGACCCGGCGGCTGGTGTTCACCGCGCACAGCGTCCCCCTGTCCCAGCCGGGACGCGAGGACTACGTCGCCGAGCTGAACGAGGTCGCCCGGCGGGTGGCCGGGCGCGCCGTGCCCGGCGGCCCCTGGACGCTGGCGTACCAGAGCCGCAGCGGCCCCCCGTCCCAGCCCTGGCTCGAGCCGGACATCGTCGACCACCTGGAGAGCCTGGACGCCGAGGGGGTGACGGCGGTCGCCGTGGCGCCGATCGGGTTCGTGTCCGACCACATGGAGGTCGAGTACGACCTGGACATCGAGGCCGCCGGCCGCGCCGCCAAGCTCGGGATGGCGTTCGCCCGCGCCCGCACCCCGTACACCGACCCGCGCTTCGTGGCGCTGCCCCGCGAGCTGCTGCTGGAGGACGGAGCGAGATGAGCGGCCTGCCGCAGGACCTGCTGGACCTGGCCGTGGCCACGGCCAGGGAGGCGGGCCGGATGCTGATCGACAAGCGCCCGGCGAGCGGTCCCGACGTCGTCCAGACCAAGTCCAGCCCCACCGACGTGGTCACCCAGATGGACCGGGCCGCCGAACGGCTGATCAGCGAGCGGATCCGGGAGGCCCGTCCCGACGACGGGTTCCTGGGCGAGGAAAGCGGGACCCGGGTCGGCGCCAGCCGCGTCCGCTGGGTGGTCGACCCCATCGACGGCACCGTCAACTACCTCTACGACCTGCCGGACTGGGCGGTCTCCATCGCCGCCGAGCTGGACGGGGAGACCGTGGCGGGGGTGGTGGAGATCCCCCGGCGCGGTGAGACCTACACCGCCGTCCGGGGCGGCGGCGCCTTCCTGCACACGGCCTCTGGTGAGACCCGGGAGCTGCGGTGCAACTCCGGCATCCCGCTGAACCGGGCGCTGGTCGCCACCGGGTTCGGGTACGCGCCCGAACGCCGCGCGCACCAGGCCACGGTGCTCACGGGCGTGCTGCCGAACGTCCGGGACATCCGGCGCGGCGGCTCCTGCTGCGTGGACATGTGCTCGCTGGCGGCCGGGCGGGTGGACGCGTACTACGAGCGCGGCGTGCAGGCGTGGGACATGGCGGCGGGCACGCTGATCGTCGAGGAGGCGGGTGGCCTGGTGGGCGGGCTGCACGCCACCGACCCCGGGCCCGAGCTGATCATCGCGGCCGGTCCCGGCACCTTCGAGGCCCTGCACGATCTCCTGGCCCCGCTGGACCCCGCGCACGACTAGAGCACGACATAGAGCACGATCGGCGCGCCGGCGCGGCACCGGCCTGCGAGCAGGGACGAAACGGGGGCGGGTGTGTCGGGCGCTGCTCCCGGTACACCCGCCCCCGGAAACTCGCGTTCCTAGTCGCAGCGGGGTGGTTCGACGCCGATGTCGTGGTTCGCTGCGATCCGGCGCAGTTCCTTGATCTCCTCCTGGCGGATGTCCGCCAGGTAGATGTCGCCATCTGCGTGGGCGTGGCGCAACGACTCGTACGCGTCGTCGAGCCGCTGCTGGATCATGCGTGACAGTTCGCCCATGGGCCTCCCTCCGGATCAGGCCCCTTCTACCCAGCCTTACAGTGGAAATAAACCTGTTTGGTCCCGGTGACATCGGGATGATTTTCCGATGTCGTCCGGGCGTCCCGTGACGGCTTCCTGAGCTGGGCCGATTCCAGCCCGCCCCCCGTCCGGGACGGCTTACGGGCGTCTTACGGGCGCCGTGGGATACCTGGATCGTGGACGGCCCCCGCACCCCTGCGGCGGTCCGCCCTGAGTGAGGGGGACGCAGTGCGTGTTCTAGTCGTCGAGGACGAGCGTGTGCTCGCCGACGCGATCGCCACCGGCCTGCGCCGCGAGTCGCTGGCGGTGGACGTGGCCTACGACGGCGGGGGCGCGCTGGAGCGGGCGGGCGTCAACGAGTACGACGTGATCGTCCTGGACCGGGACCTGCCCAGGGTGCACGGCGACGACGTCTGCAAGCAGCTTGTGGCGCAGCGCTACCCGGCGCGGATCATCATGCTGACCGCCGCGGGCGAGCTGGACGACAAGGTGCAGGGCCTGTCCATCGGCGCCGACGACTACCTGGCCAAGCCGTTCGCCTTCGCCGAGCTGATCGCCCGCGTGCGCGCCCTGGGCCGC
Source organism: Actinomadura sp. NBRC 104412 (assembly GCF_030269515.1). GTDB lineage: Bacteria > Actinomycetota > Actinomycetes > Streptosporangiales > Streptosporangiaceae > Spirillospora. Next base: position 9,858 of record NZ_BSTM01000006.1, read on the forward strand.
CGCGCCGTCGCGCCGCTGCCGCCCGTGCTGGAACGCGCGGGGATCACGCTGGACCCGGCACGCCGCGAGGTGTCCCGCGACGGCCGTCCGATCGACCTGACCCGCAAGGAGTTCGCGGTCCTGGAGGTGCTGCTGAGCGCGGACGGCGCGGTGGTGAGCTCCGAGCAGTTGCTGGAGAAGGCATGGGACGAGCACATCGACCCGTTCACCAACGTGGTCCGGGTGACGATGATGACGCTGCGCAAGAAGCTGGGGGAGCCGCCCGTGATCGAGACGGTGCCGGGCGTGGGGTACCGCCTGTGACCTCCGACCCCGCGGCCGAGCAGCACGCCAAGCCCGCGGCCGAGCAGCACGCCGCCCGGCCCGCCGCCGAGCCGCGCCCAGCCGAGCCACCTCACGCCACACAGCCATCTACCGCCACAGAGTCACCTTCCGCCACGGAGCCGTCTCCCGCCACCGCGCCCGCGCCGGGCGCGTACCAGACCCGTCCCACGACCGGCCCCATGACCGCGGGCTACCAGGCCGGTCCCACGGCCACCTACCCCGGAGGCATGGGCAACGGCCGGCCCCGGGGCGGGGGAGCGTTCCACGGCGACATGCGCGGCCTGCCCAGCAGGGTCAGCGTGCGGCTGCGGCTCACCGTGCTGTACGGCCTGCTGTTCTTCGCGGCAGGGGCGCTCCTGCTGTGCGTGACCTACTTCCTGGTCGGGCAGATCCTCGACCAGGTCTTCCCGAGCGGCTACCTCATCCACACCCCCACGCGGTCGCTCGACCCGGAGGTGCTGAAGGAACTCACCATGCGGCAGCTCGTGGGGCGGTCGCTGCTGGCGCTGGCCGGAGTGGGGATCATCGCCCTGGTGGTCGGCTACTTCGTGGCCGACCGGGCGCTGAGTCCCCTGCAACGGGTCACCTCCACGGCGCGCCGGCTCTCCGAGAGCACGCTGCACGAGCGGATCGCGTTGGAGGGCCCCAACGACGAGATCAAGGAGCTGGCCGACACCTTCGACGCGATGCTGGAGCGGCTCGGGCAGGCGTTCGAGTCACAGAGCCGGTTCGTCGCCAACGCCTCGCACGAGCTGCGCACCCCGCTGGCGATCAACCGGACGCTACTGGAGGTGGCGCTCGGCGACCCGGAGGCGTCCGACGACCTGCGCGCCGTCGGCCGGACCCTGCTGGCCACCAACGCCCGGCACGAGCGGCTGATCGAGGGCCTGCTGTTGCTGGCCCGCAGCGAGCGCGAGCTGACCTCCCGCACCCCGGTGGATCTCCAGGACGTCGCCGCGACCGTGCTGGAGAACATCGCGCGCCGCGGGGACGAGCGCGAGCACGAGGTGAACGTCCACCAGGAGCTGACCTCGGGCTTCACGCAGGGCGACCCGGTGCTGCTGGAGCATCTGGTGTCCAACCTGGTGGACAACGCGATCAAGCACAACGACGACGGCGGCGAGGTGTGGGTCCGCACCGGGATGCTGGGCGGCTACCCCACCGTCCAGGTCGAGAACACCGGGCCGGTGGTGCCCGGCTACGAGGTGGAGCGGCTGTTCGAGCCGTTCCGCAGGCTGAACGCCGACCGCGTCGACTCCGCCAAGGGCTCGGGGCTTGGCCTGTCCATCGTCCGGTCCGTGGCGCGTGCCCACCGGGGGTCGGTGCACGCGGCCCCGCGCCAGGGCGGCGGCCTCATCGTGACGGTTCGGCTGCCGATCGGCCCCGTCCCGGCCGCCCAGCCGACCCGGACCTGATCACTTGAAGGCGGCCGTGGCCAGGGTGGGATGGCCCTCGTGGTCCATCTCAAGGCCGGTGAACTTGTCGCTGCGCAGGGCGGCGCTCGCCAGGTACACGACGGGGATGAGCGCCATGTCGCCGAGCGCGACCGTCTCGGCCTGGATCAGGCGCTCGCTTCGCTGGGTGGAGTCGGGTATGCGGGTGGCCTCGTCCAGGAACCGGTCGAACTGCGTGTTGCGCCATCCCGAGAGGTTGGTCCTGCCGTTGTCGGGGGTGGCGACCTGGTCACTGCTCAGCAGCGGTTCCAGGATGCCGCGTCCGGACGGGTAGTCCGCCTGCCATGAGAACAGGGCCAGCCCCTCGGCGTCCTCCGCGGCGATCTGCTTCAAGTAGGCGCTTAGATCCGCGCTGTACTTGACCTCGACCTGCCACCCCAGATTGCGCTGGAGCTGGTCGCGCACCGCCTCGGCCAGTCTCCGCTGGTACGGGGGCGTGGTGCGCGCGTGCAGCGTGATCCGGTGGCCGGGCAGGAAACCGGCCGCCACGGCGCGTTGCCTGGCTCGGGCGGCATCGGTCGCCTCGCAGGGCAGGCACACCCGTACCTTGCGGCCGAGGCCGTTGATCGAGGGCGGGACGATGGTGGTCGCGGGAGGGTAGACGCCCGCGTACACCAGGTCGCTGACGGCCTGGCGGTCGAGCGCCTCGGCCACCGCGAACCGCGCTTCCTTCTTGCTCATCGTGCCGCGCCTGGTGAGCGGGACGAGGTAGTGCAGGCCGGGCAGGGTGCGCTTGACCAGTTGCCGGTTGCCCTTCACCGAGGCGAGGCCCTCGGTGTCGAGCGTCGCCCAGTCGCTCTGCCCCGCTTCGAACCGCGCACGTCCCGTGGCCGTCGCCTCCGCGGTCAGGTCGATGGTCACCCGGTCCAGCTTGGTGCTGCCGAAGGCCCAGCCGTCGTTGCGGGCGAGCACGATGCTCCGGCCGGGGACGTGGTTCTCCAGTTTGAACGGCCCGTTGCCGATCGGCTGCCGGTTGTAGGCGGCGTTGTCGTACCGCCCGGCGGAGGCGGGGACGGGGGCCAGCGTGGGATCGGCCAGCCGCTGCGCGAACCCGCAGTCGGGCTCGGTGAGGGTGACCCGGAACTGGCGTCCACTAGCCTGGAGCCCGGACATGGTCTGGCTCCGGCCGCCCTGCACCTCGGTGAATCCGCGGACGCCGCCGATCAGCGTGGAGGCCAGGCTGCCGGGGTCGGCGGCGGTGCGGTTCCACGCCCGGACGAACGCGTCGGCCGTGATCTCCTCACCGTTGCTGAAGGTCATGCCGGGCCGCAGGTCGATCGTCCAGCTGGTGCAGTCGGAGTCGGGTGCGATCCGGGCGGCCAGCCGGTTGCGGAGCCTGCCGTCGGCGCCCACGTCGACCAGCCCGGTGAACAGGTGCTTGGTCACGATGCGCTCGGTGCCGAACAGCGCGCTGGAGGGGCTGAGGTCGTTCTCGCCGGAGACCGTCGACAGCGCCATCCGTAGCTGCCCGCCGGTCCTCCCGCCGGTGCCGTCCTCTCCGGACGGCTCCTCACCGCCGCGCAGCTGCGCGATGATCACCGCCGCGATCACGATCAGCGCGGCCAGGGCGGCGCTTCCGGCGCTCGCCAGGATGCCCGTCCCCAGCTTCCTGGGCCTGCCCGCATAGCCCCCCGGGCCTGCCGGGACTTCGGGGCCTTCGGGGACTCCGGGCGGTGGCGGTGCCCCGAACGGTTCGGGCGGCCGGGTGGTCGGCTGCCCCCATTCCTGCTGCGGCGGTGCAGGCGTCCAGAGGTTCCGCTGCGGGAACGAGGCCGGCGCCGGGGGAGGCGCATGCGGGAAATTCTGCGGGGGGGCGAGGTGCTGCGGAGGCGAGTCCGGCGGCAGAGGAGGTGACGGCACCGCCAGGTGAATGACGGTGTGGGTGGCCGCGGCCTCCGCGCCCTGGTTGAGCATGGCCTCGGACTGCGCCTCGGGGGTCTGCGTCTCGGGGCCGCCGTCCTGGGCGCGGGGCAGGCTCCCGGCCAGGTGCAGCAGGTGGGTGAGGATCTGCTGCGACGACGGCCGGTACGCGGCCTGCTTGGTGAGGCACGCCTGGACGAGCCCGCGCAGCGGCTCGGTCAGCGAGCCCAGGTCGGGCGGGAAGTTCAGGATGCGGTGCATGACCGTGGGGATGGAGTCCTGCCCGAAGGGCGGGCGCCCGGAGGCCGCGTAGATCATCGTGGCGCCCCACGCCCAGATGTCGGCCTGCGGGCCGATGGGGGCGCCGGTGATCTGCTCGGGGGCCATGTACGCCGGGGTCCCGACCGCGGTGCTGGACAGCGTGCCGGTGGCGTCCAAGGCCCGGGCGATGCCGAAGTCGATCACGCGCGGGCCGTCCGGTGCGAGCAGCACGTTGGCGGGCTTGAAGTCGCGGTGGACGACGCCGGCCTGGTGGATCGCGGCGAGCGCGGTCATCGTCCCGATCGCGAGGCGGTCCAGGTCGGCGCCGGAGCGGGTGCCGTCGGACGCGACCACCTGTGACAGGGACGGCCCGTCGATGTACTCGCTGACGATGTAGGGGCGGTCGCCCTCGACGTCGGCGTCCAGGATCGGGGCGGTGCAGAACGCCGCGACGCGCCGGGCGACCTCCAGCTCGGCCGCGAACCGCGCCCGCGCCCGCGCGTCCCCCGTGAGCCGCGCGTGCAGCAGTTTGACCGCCACCCGCCGGGGCGCCTCCTTCTCCCCGGCGGCCTCCTCCTCGGCGCCCCCGTCCTCCCCGGCGGCCTCGTCGCCGGGAGCCTCCCTCGCGGAGACCTCCTCTGAGACTTCCTCTGAGACTTCCTCTGAGACCTCCTCGCCCAGGTAGACCGAGCCCTGGCCGCCCTCGCCGAGCAGGCCGACGAGCCGGTACGGGCCGAGGCTCCGGGGATCCCCCGCGCGCAGTGGGGCGATCTCGGGCATCGCTCTCCTCGAAGACCGGAGGACCGTGACGACCCGGCGCGTGGGCGCCGGGTCATCCGGTCGGGTCCGCTGGTTGGCCGGTCAGCTCTTGGTGACCGTCCCGAAGGCCGCGTAGGTGGAGTCGTACTGGTTCTGCTTCCACTCCCAGCGCATGGTGACCGACGTGATGTTCTTGAACGTCACGTAGCCCGGGGCGCACTGGGTCTCGGACTGGCCGGCCAGCGGCGTCTCCCGGTACACGACCTCGCCGTCGTCCTCGTCGCTCGACAGCAGCGTCAGCCGCGTGGTGCAGGTCGGGCTGCTGGTGTAGGTGTAGGTCGCGATGCCGCTGCTGCCCAGCATCGAGAACCGGGTCTGGAAGCTGGTGCGGCCGGTCCCCGCGCCGGGCTGGAAGCCGGTGCCGCGCCACGTGCCGATGATGCCGCTGCTGAGGCTGAAGGTCGGGGTGGGCAAGGTCGGCGAGTACGTGCTCGGCAGGGTGAACGGCGGATCGTCGTCGTCGCCGTTTGCGGCGATCACAATGATCAGCACCGCGATGACCAGCACCGCGAGCACGGCGCAGCCGACCCCCACGATCACGGGCGCGTTCGAGGACGACCGCTGCTGCGGCGGGTACGGCGGGCGCGGTGGCGCCGCCATGCCGCCGTGCTGCACCGGGGGTGGCTGCTGCATGGCCATGGGCGGCGGCGTGGCCCCCTGCCCCTGGTACATCGGCATCGGCGGCGGCGTGATCGGCTGCGGTGGCGGGGTGGTGGGCCCGGGGGGCGCGCCCTGGTGCATCGGCATGGGCGGCGGGGTGATCGGCTGGGGCGGCGGCGTGGTCTGCTGCTGGTACTGCGGCGGCGGCGCCGGGGGGACGGGCGGTGGCGCCGGCATCTGCGCGGCGATTCTGGTGCCCTGGTTGAGCAGGTCCTCCTGGCCCGCGGACGGGTTGGCGGGCGCCGCGCCGACATGGCCGAGCAGGTTGAGCAGGAGCTGCGCGGCGGGCGGGCGCAGACCCGCGTCCTTGGACAGGCAGCGGCCGATCAGGTCGCGCAGCGGCCCGGCGGGCAGCGCCGACAGGTCCGGCTCCTCGTTGAGGATCCGGTTGATGATCACGGGCAGCGTGTCGGCCTCGAACGGCGACTGCCCGGTGCCGGCGAACACCATCGTCGCGCCCCAGGCGAAGATGTCCACGGCCGGGGTGAGCGGCGCGCCGGTGAGCTGCTCGGGCGCCAGGTAGCCGGGGGTGCCGACGACCATGCCCGTCGCGGTGACCGCGCTCTCCTGGGAGTTGACCGTCCGGGCGATGCCGAAGTCGACCACCCGGGGGCCGTCCGCGGCCAGCATGACGTTGTTCGGCTTGAAGTCGCGGTGCACGATCCCGGCCTCGTGGATGGCGGCGAGCGCCGTCACCGTGCCGATCGCCAGCCGTTCCAGCTCGGCCGCGCCGCGCGGCCCGTTGTGGACGACCACGTCGTGCAGCGAGGGGCCGTCGATGTACTCGCTGACGACGTACGGCTGGTCGCCGTGCACGTCGGCTTCGAGGACCCGGGCGGTGCAGAACGGCTCGACCTTCTGCGCGGCCGTCACCTCACGGGTGAACCTGGCGCGCGCGGCGGGGTCGCCGGCCATCTGGGCGTGCAACAGCTTGATGGCGACATAGTCGCCGTTGCGGGCCCTGCCGAGGAAGACCGCCCCCTGGCCGCCCGCGCCGAGTCGTCCGACGACCTCGTACTGACCCAACGACCGGGGATCGCCTGGCTCCAGCGGAGCGGCATCCGGCATTTCGACCCTCCATTGACCCGCAGTGATGTGCCGCGTGACGTCGGTGATGCGAACCGCCGTGGGCGGCCCCCTGAGCGGGCCGCCCTGGCAAGCGCCGTGGCTTTGTCTCGGGGGCCCGTTTTCTCCAACCTCAAGCGGGCACGATATCGCGTTAGTTCAGACGTTTCACCACCGTGTGCGGTTCGCTGGAAGCCCGATATCTCCGGGGCGGTGGCCGACCGCGGCCGGGTCGGCGCGCGCGATCGGCGGCGGACCGATATGATCCCGCCCGCGGTGCGAAGCCCGGGGGACGTCCCGGCCCTGATCAGGTCCGCGATGGCTGTCCGGTCATGTGATGTAGGACACAAAGGCGGGTGGTGATCCCGGTGACGGGTGTCACCACAGGGAACCGTCGCGCCTTGTGTGCCGTACGCCACTGCCCGTGACAGAATTTCCCGCCCGGATCGGGCACAACTGCGGCCCTCCGTGCGTTAGATCCGCGCGACGGGGCGCATAAAGCACTGAGGGGGATGGAGATAGAAGATGGCGACCGACTACGACAGCCCGCGTAAGACGGACGACGACCTGAGCGAGGACAGCCTCCAGGAGCTCCAGGCCCGCCGCGCCGACAAGGCCGCGAGCATCATCGACGAGGACCTGGACGCCGGCGAGGTCGCCGAGCTGCCGGGCGCCGACCTGTCGAACGAGGAGCTGACCTTCCGGGTCGTCCCGAGGCAGGCCGACGAGTTCACCTGCAGCCGGTGCTTCCTGGTGCATCACCGCAGCCAGCTGGCCACCGAGAAGAACGGCCAGCCGATCTGCCGCGAGTGCGCCGCCTGAGCGGGCGGATCACAGCGGAGGTAGGTGCCGTTGACCGGCGATCCCGAACGCCACGACGACCATGACCACCACCCTGGCGGCGGGCCCGCGCCCGACGCGGAGCGGCACGAGACCGGACTCGTGCCGCTCGAACCCGACCGCACCGCCGAGATCGGCGAGCTGATCGGACGGCTCTCCGCCGAGGACGACATGGACCGCGAGACCCGTGGTCGCCTGCTGGGCCGGCTGGCCCGCCTGCTGGGCCAGAGCGCCCGCAGGGCAGGCGCCGCGGGCGTGGCGCGCGGCCGCTGGCTGGCCGACCTGATGGTGGAGGCCGCGCCGCACATCCCGATCCGCGACCTGGAGACGCTGAGCGCGCACCACCACGGCCTGACCGGGGAGGAGCTGGCCGACAGCGTCGTCCGCGTGGCCTCCAACGCCACGACCACGGTCGGCGCCGCCGCGGGCGCGCTGGCCGCCGCCGAGTTCGCCGCCCCGCCGCTGTTGCTCACCGCGCCCGCCCAGCTCGCCGCCGAGACCCTGGTCGTCGCCGCGATCGAGGTCAAGATGATCGCCGAGCTGCACGAGGTCTACGGGGTGCGGATCGAGGGCACGGGCACGACCAGGGGCGTCGCCTTCCTCAGCTCCTGGGCGCGCCAGCGCGGCATCAACCCCCTTGAGGCCGGATCGTTCACCAGCGCCCTGGGGTCGGCCGCCAAGGCGGCCCTGCGCAAGCGCCTGCTGCGCACGTTCGGCCGCAGCATGACCACCCTCGGGCCGTTCCTGACCGGCGCCGCCGCCGGTGCGGTCCTGAACCGCACCGCCACCAAGGGCCTGGCCGCCGCCGTCCGCGCCGACCTCGCCGACGGCGTTCCCGCTCCCCCGCCTCCACCCCCGCTCCCCGGCTCCTTTCCCGCCCTCAAGCGCGCCCCGCGCAGGAAGAGGCGGTAGCGGCGGGGACGGCCGGACGGTCAGGCGAACCGGAGTTCGCCGGCGACCGAGTCGCGGCCGGCCAGCCACATGCCGAGCGCCTCGCGGGTGCCGTGGACGTCGCCGTCGCGGGCCGCCGGGAGCGCGAACGGGCGGTGACCGTCGGTCGGGACGAGGCGGTGGCGCACCACGCGCCGGTTCGTCCACAGGCTCAGTTGCAGGCCCTCGCGGAAGATCGCGGTCGCCATCTCGTCCGGCACCTCCCGGTGCAGTCCCAGGCCGCGGACGATGTCCTGGTGATGGATGGCGAGGTCGCCGAGAACGACCAGGCCGCCGAGCCGTGAGGTGGGACTGGGCGAGGCGGCCCAGTGCCGGGCCCATTCCATCAGGCGGTGCCGGGGCATCCTCCTGACCCGTGCGACCTGGCCCTGGTTGGCGGCGGTCACCCGCAGCCCGTACGGGAGGTACGAGCCCAGCAGGTAGTCCACCCCGATGAGATGGCCCAGGACGTCGCGCGGCGACCATCCGGCGCACAGCGTGGTGCCGGAGGTGAAGTCCTCGTCCGACAGCTTCTCCAGCGTCTCGATCAGGCGGACGCGCTCGGCGCGCAGCGCGGTGTCGAACGGCAGCGTGATCCTGTCGATGAGAGGCATCGTGGCCGGTCCCTTCGTGTCTCGCGGGACCGACCACGATACGCAGAACGTCAGGTCTCGGTCCTGAGTTGGGACGGCAGTTCGCCCGTTCCCTTCGCCCACTGCCGGGCCGCCGCGCGGGTCGCCAGCAGCCGGGCCAGCTCCATCCCGATCCCCATCACCACGACCCAGCCGATCGCCTCGCTCAGCGCGACCTCGGGGGACTCGGGGTTGGTCGGCGGCTCCTTGCCGGTGCTCTTCTTCCAGGCGAATGCGATCGCCTTCTTGGCGACGAAACCGCCCGCGAAGGCCGCGCCGGCGGCCATCACCCGCCAGCCGAGGTCGCCTCTGTCCGCCATGATCGTCCTTCCGTCGTCCGCGTCCCTGCCGACGCTACCGGAACGGCATCCCCCGGATGACCTTCGCCATGCGCGGCGGGCGCGGAACCGTGGACCCTGTAGGCGAAACCCGTGGTCGGCGGGGGCGGAGCCGTGCGCGGCACGAGCGAAAATCGGCATGAGTTTCCGGACGGCGTCCCTACCATTGGCGCATGACAGGACAGCCGCGTACTCCCAACGTTCCCGCCAAGCCCTCTCTGGACGGCTTGGAGGAGAAGTGGGTACGCCGCTGGCAGGACGACGGGACCTACCGTTTCGACCGCGGCAGGCCGGGGGGCGAGGTCTTCTCCATCGACACGCCGCCGCCCACGGTCAGCGGGGAACTGCACGTCGGCCACGTCTTCTCCTACACCCACACCGACACCATCGCGCGGTTCCAGCGGATGCGCGGCCGCGCGGTCTTCTACCCGATCGGCTGGGACGACAACGGCCTGCCCACCGAGCGCCGGGTGCAGTACTACTTCGGCGTCCGCTGCGACCCTTCGCTGCCCTATGAACCGGCGCTCGAACCGCCCGCCAAGCCCGATCCGAACCGCCAGGTTCCGGTGAGCAGGAGGAACTTCATCGAGCTGTGCGAGCGGCTCACCGGGCTCGACGAGAAGGCGTTCGAGGAGGTGCTGCTCCGGGTCGGCCTGTCGGTCGACTGGAGCCTGCTCTACACCACGATCGGCGACCGGTCGCGGGCGGTGTCGCAACGCGCGTTCCTGCGCAACCTGGCGCGTGGCGAGGCGTACCTGGCCGAGGCGCCGACGATGTGGGACGTGACGTTCCGCACGGCCGTCGCGCAGGCCGAAATGGAGGACCGGGAGGTCACCGGCGCCTTCTACAAGCTGCGCTTTCACGGTCCAGGGTCGTCCCCGGAACGGCAGGGCCACGGTGGGGACCGCCCAATCTACATCGAGACGACGCGGCCCGAGCTGCTGCCCGCGTGCGTCGCGCTGGTCGCGCACCCCGACGACGAGCGCTACCAGGAGCTGTTCGGGCGTACGGTCCGGACGCCGCTGTTCGGCGTCGAGGTCCCGGTGCTCGCGCACCGGCTCGCCGACGTCGAGAAGGGCACGGGCATCGCGATGGTCTGCACGTTCGGCGACGTCACGGACGTGACGTGGTGGCGCGAGCTGGGCCTGCCCACCCGGGCGGTCGTCGGCTGGGACGGACGGCTGGCCGCCGACCCGCCCGAGGGCGTCCCGGCACGGCCGTACGACGAGCTGGCGGGCAGAACGGTCGTCTCGGCCCGGCAGCGCATCGCCGAGCTGCTGCGCGCGTCGGGCGACCTGGACGGCGAGCCACGGACGATCACCCATCCGGTCAAGTTCTACGAGAGGGGCAACAGGCCGCTGGAGATCGTCACGACCCGGCAGTGGTACATCCGCAACGGCGCGCGCGACCGCGACCTGCGCGAGCGCCTGCTGGCCCGTGGCCGCGAGCTGGTGTGGCACCCGTCCTACATGCGGGGGCGGTACGAGAACTGGGTCGAGGGCCTGAACTCCGACTGGCTGATCTCCCGGCAGCGGTTCTTCGGCGTCCCCTTCCCGGTGTGGTACCGGCTGGACGACGAGGGCGAGCCGATCTACGACGAGCCGATCGTCCCGTCCGAGGACGCGCTGCCGGTCGACCCGTCCACGGACGTCCCGCCGGGCTTCTCCGAGGACCGGCGCGGCAGGCCGGGCGGCTTCGCCGGCGATCCGGACGTGATGGACACCTGGGCGACGTCCTCGCTGAGCCCGCAGATCGCGGGCGGCTGGGAGGACGATCCCGAGCTGTTCGGCAAGGTCTTCCCGTACGACCTGCGCCCGCAGGCGCACGACATCATCCGGACCTGGCTGTTCACCACGGTCATCCGGGCGCAGTTCGAGCACGAGGAGCTGCCGTGGACGGACACGGTGATGTCGGGCTGGATCCTCGATCCGGACCGCAAGAAGATGGCCAAGTCCAAGGGCAATGTCGTCACGCCGATGGGGCTGCTTGAGCGGTACGGCTCGGACGCGGTCCGCTACTGGTCGGCCAGCGGGCGTCCCGGCGCGGACACCGCGTTCGACACCGGCCAGATCAAGGTGGGCCGGCGGCTGGCCATCAAGATCCTCAACGCGTCGAGGTTCGTCCTGGGGCTGGGCGAGGTGGAGCCGGGCGCGGAGGTCACCGAGCCGCTCGACCTGGCGATGCTGAGGGCCCTGGCCTCGGTCGTGGACCAGGTGACCGAGGACTTCGAGAACTACGACCACGCTCGCGCGCTCGAACGCACCGAACGGTTCTTCTGGGAGTTCTGCGACGACTACCTGGAGCTGGTCAAGTCGCGTGCGTACGGCGAGGGCCGGGAGGCGCGGTCGGCGCGGGCGGCGCTCCGCACGGCGCTGTCGGTCCTGCTGCGGCTGTTCGCGCCGGTCCTGCCGTTCGTGACCGAGGAGGTCTGGTCGTGGTGGCGGGACGGCTCGGTGCACCGGGCGGCCTGGCCCGCCGGATCGGACCTGCCGTCCGGCGGCGACCCGGAGGTCCTGGCCGCCACAGCCGAGGCGCTGCGGCAGGTCCGCAAGGCCAAGTCGGAGGCGAAGGCGTCGATGCGGGCCGATGTCCGGCACGCGCTCGTCCGCGGCGGCTCCACCGGGCTCGTCGCGCGTTCCGACCTGGCCGCCGCGGGCCGTATCGCCGAGCTCGTCCTGGAGGAGGCGGACGCGGAGCTGTCGGTGGAGGTCGCGCTCGCGTAGGCGTTCCTCCGGCACGGCCGTACCGAATGACATTCGGGTGGGGTGCGGGTTAGCGTAAGCGGACACTGATCGCCGCTTTCGAGGAGCCGCACGTGACGGATCTGGAGGAGTACCGGAGGCGGGCCCGGGCGTGGCTGGACGAGCACGCCCGTGGCCTGCCCCGGGAGCCCGACCTCGCGACCGCCAAGACCTTCATGGCGACGCTCTACGACGCCGGGTACTCCGGCATCTCCTGGCCGGTCGAGTACGGCGGGCAGGGGCTGAGCGCCGCGGAGGAACGCGCGTTCCAGGAGGCGGCGCGGGGCGTGACGCTGCCGATCGGGGTGTTCGGGATCGGCCTGGGCATGTGCGGGCCGACGCTGCTGTCCATCGGCACCGAGGAGCAGAAGAAGCGCTACATCAGGCCGCTCCTGCGCGGCGAGGAGATCTGGTGCCAGATGTTCTCCGAGCCCGGCGCCGGGTCGGACGTGGCGTCCCTCCAGACCCGCGCCGTGCTGGACGGCGACGCGTGGGTGGTGAACGGGCAGAAGGTCTGGACGTCGGCGGCGCGGCAGGCCGACTTCGGGCTGGTCATCGCCCGTACCGATCCGGACGTGCCCAAGCACTCGGGCATCACGATGTTCGTCATCGACCTGCACGATCCCGGGGTGACGGTGCGCCCGCTGCGCGACATGACCGGCGAGGCGCACTTCAACGAGATCTTCATCGACGACGTGCGGATCGCGCCCGACCAGGTGGTCGGCGAGGTCAACGGCGGCTGGTCGGCCGCGGTCACCACGCTGCTGCACGAGCGGGTGTCGATCGGCATGGGCGCGACGCGCACCGAACGTCCCGCCTCGTACGCCAACCTGGCGGCGGCCGCGCGGGAGCGGGGGCTGCTGGACGACGCGGCCGTCCGCGACCAGCTCGTCGACCTCTACCTGCGGGAACGGGCCTTCGACCTGTTCAACGCGCGGCTCTCGCAGGAGGTCAAGGCCGGGATCCAGCCCGGCGCGCGGGGCTCGGTCGCCAAGCTGCTGCTGGCCGAGCTGACCCTGTACGGCGCCGACGTCGCGAGCGAGATCCTGGGGCCCGGCGCCGTGGCGTACGGCGAAGGCGAGGGCGGGATCGCCTCCGCGCTGTCGTTCGCGCCCGGCATGGCGCTGGGCGGCGGGACCAACGAGATCATGCGCAACATCATCGGCGACCGCGTGCTGGGCCTGCCGCGCGAGCCCCAGGTGGACAGGACGGTGCCGTTCCGCGAGCTCAAGGTCGGGACGCAGGCGAAGGAGGCGGGCAGATGAGGCTGATCCCGACCGATGACCAGAGGGAACTGGCGGCGTCCGTCCGCTCCTTCCTGGCCGGCACCGCGCCGATGGCCCGGGTCCGCGAGATCGCCGAGGCGCCCGAGCCGTACGACGTGCGCGTGTGGGAGCGGATGTCGGGCGAGCTGGGCCTGCCCGGTCTGGCGATCCCCGAGGCGTACGGCGGCGCCGGGGCCGGGCACGGCGAGGTCGCCATGGTCATGGAGGAGCTGGGCGCCGCGCTCACCCCGTCTCCGTTCTTCGCCTCGGCGGTCCTGGCGGCCAACGTGATCCTCCGGTCGGGCGACGTGGAGGCCGCCAAGGACTACCTTCCGGGGATCGCGTCGGGCGGCACGGTCGCGACCTTCGCCGTCCCCGAACCGGGCGGGCGGGGCGTCCGCGCCGCCGACGGCGCGCTGCACGGCACCGCTTCGCACGTGGTGAACGGCGCGGACGCCGACCTGATCCTGGTCGCCGCCGAGGACGGCGGGCTCTACGCGGTCGAGTCCGACGCCGAGGGGCTGGCCCGCACACCCCTCGAAACGCTCGATCTGACCCGCCCGCAGGCACGCCTGGAATTCGCGGGAACGCCCGCCCGCCGATTCGGCCCGGCCGACGCGGGCGAGGCGGTCCAGGGCGCCCTGGACCTGGCCGCCGTGGCACTCGCCGCCGAACAACTGGGCGGTCTGCGTCATTGCCTGGACACGATCGTGGAATATGCGAAACTGCGCGTCCAGTTCGGCCGGTTCGTGGGTTCCTTCCAGGGCGTCAAGCACAAGCTGGCGGATATGCACTGCACGTACGAACAGGCCGAATCGATCGTGCGCTACGCGGCCTGGGCCGCCGACGAGAGCCCGTCCGACCTGCCCGTCGCCGCGTCCCTGGCCCAGTCCTACATGGGACGAGCCTATTTCCAGGTTGCCAAGGACCACCTGCTCCTTCACGGCGGAATAGGCTTCACCTGGGAACACGACGCCCATTTCTATTACAAGCGCGCGAAAAGCGCCCAGCTCCTCCTGGGGTCGCCGCGCCACCATCGTGCCGCCCTGGCCGAACGCCTCGACCTTTTGCCCTAGCCCTCCGGATAGAAAAGGAACAGCGTGCACCCCGTTCTCGTCTGCGGGACGTGCGAGGAGCCCGCGGGGGCGTGGATGAAGGAGCCCGCCGGGTAGTCGCGGTCGCCGTCGTTGAAGACGCCCGTGACCACGAAGACCTCCTCGGGGCCTGGTTCGTGGACGTCGACGCCCTGCCAGCCGGTGTTCGGGTCCATCTCCAGCACGGCGGCCTTCGCGCCGTTGTCGCCGTGCCACAGCACGCGTACGCGTATGCCCGGGAAGACTTCGCGGACCGGTGCGTCCTGGACAGAGGCCCACACGTAGCCCGGATCCTGTTCCGTCGTCATGGGACCCAGGGTGGCGGCCGGGCGCGGCTCACGCCGAGTGTCAGGAATGACATGCTGCGGTACTTTTTTGCCATGCATTGGGTGGTCGCACTCGTTCGCCCGCCACAGTCGACCTTCGAGCTCGCCTGTGCCGCTCAGGTGTTCGGGATCGAGCGGGAGGGGCTGCCGACGCGGTACGCCTTCAGCGTGTGCGCCGAGCGGCCCGGACCCGTCACGACGCACGCCGGGTACGACATGCTCGTGACGGACGGGCTGGACGCGCTCGACCGGGCGGACACCGTGGTCGTCCCCGGCTGGCTGCCCGCCGCGGAACCTCCGTCGCCCGCGGTCGTACGGGCACTGCGCCGCGCGCACGACCGGGGAGCACGGGTGGTCAGCATCTGCTCGGGCGCTTTCGCGCTGGCGTACGCCGGTCTGCTCGACGGGCGGCGGGCGACCACGCATTGGAGGCTGGTGGACGAGTTCGCCGCGCGCTTCCCACGGATCCGGGTCGAGGCGGACGTGCTGTACGTGGACCACGGCGACGTGGCCACCAGCGCGGGGGCCGGGGCCGGGTTCGACCTGTGCCTGCACCTGGTACGCGAAGACCAAGGCGCCCAATACGCCGCGCACATCGCCCGGACCATGGTCATGCCGCCCCATCGTGAGGGCGGCCAGTTGCAGTACTCGGCGCCGCCGCACCCCGCGCAGATCGACGGCACGCTCGCGCCGTTGCTGGAGTGGGTGACCGGAAGGCTCGGCGAGCCGGTGACCGTGGACGCCATGGCCGCGCACGCGGGCGTCTCGGCGCGTACCCTCGCCCGGCGGTTCGCCGACCAGCTCGGCACCAGCCCGGGGCAGTGGCTGCTCGCCCAGCGGATCGCCATGGCCCGGGAACTGCTGGAGGGCACCGACCTTTCGTTGGACGCGGTCGCGCGTCGCGTGGGGCTGTCCTCCGCCACGAATCTCCGGAGGCGCTTCCTCAACGCCCTGGGAACGACGCCGGGCGCCTACCGCCGGGCGTTCCGGTCCGGCACCCCGGTCAGTACGCGAACGGCAGGCGTTTGATGGCCCGGACCGCCGAAGCCGACGTGCGGGTTGGGGGACGGCGGCCCCACCCGTGCCCGCCCTATCAGGCCGTCATGCCAATGACAGGTGAACATCGGGCAAAGCGGCACAGCGGACACACCCCGGCGGACGCGCGTCGGGCGCCCCGGGATCGGTAGGGTCGACTGGCCCTTTCCGATGTGAGGTGTGACCGTGACGAACAAGGTCGATGTGCTCCTGCGGCGCCTGGATCCCGAGCTGCCGCCGCCGTCCTATGCCCACGCCGGCGACGCCGGGGCGGACCTGGTCACCGCGGTGGACGTCGAACTGCACCCAGGCGAACGCGCGGTCGTGCCCACCGGGGTCGCCATCGCGCTGCCGGACGGCTACGCGGCGTTCATACACCCCCGTTCGGGATTGGGCGCTAAGTTGGGAGTGACCATCGTGAACGCGCCCGGTACCGTCGACGCGGGTTACCGGGGTGAGATCCATGTGACGCTGCTCAATACCGATGCCCGCGCCACCGTACGACTGCGGCGCGGCGACCGCATCGCCCAGATGGTCGTCCAGCGGGTGGAGCATGCGGTCTTCCACGAGGTGACCGAGCTGCCCGGGTCCGCTCGGGGCACCTCCGGATTCGGCTCCACGGGCGGTTTCGCGGATAATGGGCTGAGCGAAGAAGGAGCGTGAGTCGTGGCTTTTGGACGTCGCCGTCAGGCCGAGGAGCGGGCCGAGGGCCCCGGGCCGACCGACGAGAAGACCGGGACCACCCCGGCTGAGGACGCCGCGGACGACGAGGCTCCCGAGACGGCCGCCGCCGAGGAGGGCGGCCCCTGGGACTCCGAGGACGACTACCCCGAGCTGCAGCGGCTCGACTTCGGGTCGCTGCTGATCCCGGTGGCGTCCGGGCTGGGCTTCCAGGTGAACTTCGAGGCGACCCAGGTCGACGACGAGGGCAACCCTCTGGACGGCCGCCCGGTCGCGGTGCTCGTCCAGTACGAGCAGAGCGCCCTGCAGTTGCAGGCGTTCGCCGCGCCCAAGCGCAGCGGCATCTGGGACGACGTGCGCCGCGAGACCGCCAGGGACATCGAGGAGGACGCCAACGGCCAGGCCCAGGAGCAGGAGGGCCCGTTCGGGACCGAGCTGCTGGCGATGGTCCCCGCGGCGCTGACCGACGAGGTGCTGGCGGAGATGCCGCAGGAGATCCGCGAGCAGCTTCCCGCCGAGTACATCGAGCAGGGCTGGGCGCCGCAGGTCATCCGCTTCATCGGGGTGGACGGCCCGCGCTGGTTCCTCCAGGGCGTGGTGCAGGGCGCCGCGGTCCAGGACGAGGAGCAGTTCCAGATCCTGGAGGACGTGTTCCGCAACATCGTGGTCGTCAGGGGCGAGGCCCCGATGCCGCCGCGGGAGCTGCTGGAGCTGCGGATCCCCAAGGAGTTCAGCGAGGCGTCCGCCGAGGACGAGGAGGAGAAGGTCGAGACCTTCAACCCCTTCGAACGCGGCCCGGAGATCACCGAGGTCCGCTGACCCCGGCGCGGGCGCCTCAGGGTGTGATCATCTCCAGCGGGAGGGCGTGCCGGACGCCGGCGTCCTCGCCCAGCGACCCGGCCGCCGACTCCATCATCCCGGTGAGGAACGCGGCCGGGTCGAAGTCCTGCCCGAGGCCCTCGAAGTAGAGCTTGTGGGCCCGCAGGGACGCGATGCCCGCGTCCAGATGTCCGGTGACGTCCACGTAGTGCCCGGCCTCGGTGGAGCCGCCGAACAGCGCGAACCGCACGCCCTGCCACGGTTCGAGGTCCAGGTCGCGGAACACCCAGCGGTTGGCGGCGTCGCGGATCGCGTCCACCACGGCCAGTCCGAGGACGCGGTGGTCGGCGTAGTTGAAGCCGCCGCCGGGGAAGGTCTCCCGGAAGCTGATGGAGATCACCGCTTCGGGACGGTGCCGCCGGATCGCCTCGGCCAGCCTCCGCCGCAGCGGCAGCCCGTACTCCAGGACGCCGTCGGGAAGGTCGAGGAACTCCACCGTCTCCACGCCGACGATCCGGGCGGCCTCGACCTGCTCCACGGTGCGGATGCGGGCGGCCTCCTCGGGATCCATTCCGTCGATCCCCGCCTCGCCCCGCGTGGCCAGCAGCTCCACCACGGTCTTGCCCTGCGCGGTCCACTTGGCGATGGCCGCCGAGCAGCCGTACTCCAGGTCGTCGGGGTGCGCCACGATCGCCAGCGCACGCGTCCAGTCCTCCGGTACCGGTTCCATGCCCCGATTGTGACGGATCTTGGTGCTCCTCAGAGCAGGTAGCGCAACCACAGGTACGGGGTGGCCAGCGCGACCATGGCCAGGGTGACCGCGAGCCCGTACTTGGTGAACCGCCAGAAGCCGATGGGCGTTCCGTTGCGCGCGGCGATGCCGAGCACCACCACGTTGGCGCTGGCGCCGATGGCGGTGGCGTTGCCGCCCAGGTCGGCGCCCAAGGCCAGCGCCCACCACAGCACCTGCCCGCCCGTCCCCGGCACGTGGACGAGGTCGGCCACGATGGGGCTCATGGTCGCGACGTAGGGGATGTTGTCCACGATCGCCGACAGCCCGGCCGAGCCCCACAGCAGCAGCATGGTGGCGAACTCCGGGCGTCCCCGCGTCGCGTCGGCGGCGGCCTCGGAGATCGCGCCGATCACCCCGGTCTCGACCAGCCCGCCGACCATCACGAACAGCCCGGCGAAGAACACCGGCGTGGACCACTCCACCTCCTCCAGCGCCTCCTCGGTGGTGACCTTGGTGGCGGCCACCAGCAGCCCGGCGCCCAGCAGCGCCACCACCGACGGCTCGTAGTGCAGCACCGGGTGCAGGACGAACGCGGCGATCACGACGGCCAGCACCGTCAGGCTCTGGACGAGCAGCGGCCGGTCGGTGACCGCCTCCCGCTCCTCCAGCGCCGTCACCTCGGCGGCGCGGTCCCCGTCGTACCGGAAGGCGTGGCGGAACAGCCACCGGCACAGCAGGCAGAACGCGGCCACCAGCAGCACGACCAGCGGCGCCAGGTGGAGAAGGAAGTCGTTGAACGTCAGCCCGCCGCGGCCGGCGATGATGATGTTGGGCGGGTCGCCGATCAGGGTGGCGGTGCCGCCGATGTTGGACGCCATCACCTCGGCGATCAGGTACGGGACGACGTCCAGCCCGAGCCGTTCGCAGACCAGGAAGGTGACGGGCGCGATCAGCAGGACGGTGGTGACGTTGTCCAGCAGGGCCGACGCCGAGGCGGTGATGACCACCAGCATCACCATCAGCCGGTACGGGCGGCCGCGGGCGCGCTTGGCCGCCCAGATCGCCACGTACTCGAACACCCCGGTCCGGCGCAGCACCGAGACGATCACCATCATGCCGAGCAGCAGGAAGACGACGTTCCAGTCGACGCCGGTGTCCTCGGCGTAGAAGGCCGTTTCGGCGTCGGTGATGTGGAGCAGCAGCATCGCCGCCGCGCCGGCCAGCGCCACCTTCGTCCGGTGCACCTTCTCCGAGGCGATCACCACGTAGGCGGTGACGAACACCGCGATCGCGATGGCGGCCTGCACGAACTCTCCGATCGGTACCCGGGTGACCGTTCTGGGCGACCTTAACGCGCCGGCCCGCGGCCACCGCCATCGGCTCCGCGCGCCCGATGTCCCGGGCCATCGAGGCGGCGGATGCGAGGCCCGCTTCCGCGCACGCGCTCGCCCGTGAGGGGTCCAAGCCCCGGGGTGAGCGCGTAGGGTCCTCGTGTGGGTCGGGTTAACTGGGAGCCGGAGCGGCCGGTCCCCGAGGGCGTACGACGGGATCCAGGCCAGCTCAAGTGGGACCGGGAACCGGTGATGCCCGCGGTCCTGGACGAGGCCGAGCAGGTCGAGGCGCCCACCGAGCCCGAGACCGGGCTGGTGACGCTGCGGGATCCCGGGGACGTCGGGGATCCGGGCATCGCCGACCGCCCTGGGGCCGAGCGGGACGAGCTGCGGGCCGCGGCGCGGGCCGCCCGTGCGGCGCGGGCGCCGCGGCCGGGGGTGGCGCGGTCCAGCCTGGTGATGGCGATCGGGACGGTGTTCTCCCGCGCCACCGGGTTCCTGCGCACGACCGTGCTGAGCGCGGCGCTGGGGGTCGGCCTGCTGGGCGACGCCTACCAGATCGCCGACATGATCCCGTTCACCGTGTACGCGCTGCTGCTGGGCGGCCTGCTGTCCAGCGTGTTCGTCCCGTTCCTGGTGAAGCGGCGCAAGCGGGACGCGGACGGGGGCGAGGCGACCGAGCAGCGGCTGTTCACGGCGGTGATGGCGGGACTGCTCGTGCTGACCGTGGTGGCGGTGCTGGCCGCCGACTGGCTGGTCTCCCTGTACGCGGGCGATTACCAGGGGCGCCAGCGCGAGATCGCCGTGCTGCTGTCCAGGCTGCTGCTGATCCAGATCCTGTTCATCGGGCTCAGCGGGGTGGCGGGGACCCTGCTGAACGTCCGGGAGCGGTTCGGCGCGCCGATGTGGGCGCCGATCGTCAACAACCTGATCACGATCGGGGCGGGGCTGGCGTTCCTGCTGATCGCCGGGTCGGAGCGCGGGCTGGACTCGGTCACCGACACGCAGCTCTCGGTGCTGGCGCTCGGGTCCGCGGCCGGGACCGTGGTGCAGAGCCTGCTGCTCGCCTGGTCGCTGTGGCGGGCCGGGTTCCGCTGGCGTCCCCGGCTCGATCTGCGTGGATCCGGGATCGGTGAGGCGGCGCGGGCGGCGCTGTGGATGCTGGTCTACATCCTCGTGGCGCAGGCCGGGCTGCTGGCGACGGCGAACGTGGCGACCCGCGCGGGCGAGCGCGCCGCCAGTGAGGCGGGGGAGGACGCCGCGGGGATCGCGGCGTACAAGTTCGCCGAGGTGGTGTTCCAGCTCCCGTACGCGATCATCGCCGTCTCGGTGATCACGGCGCTGCTGCCGCGGATGAGCGCCCATGTCGCCGACGGGCGCCGCGACCTGCTGCGCGCCGACTTCTCGCGGGGGCTGCGGCTGTCGTCGGTGCTGCTGGTGCCGCTGTCGGCGGCGATGCTGGTGTTCGCGGTCCCCGGGGCGATCATCCTGTTCGCGTACGGCAGCACCGAGCCCGCCGACGCGCGCAGGATCGGCATGGTGCTGATGGTGTTCGCCGTGATGGTGATCCCGTTCACGCTGTTCCAGCTCCAGATGCGGGTCTTCTACGCGCTGGGCGACACGCGGATGCCGGGGGTGCTGGCGATCCCGGCCGGGATCGTGCAGGTCGCCGTGGCGTTCGCGCTGTTGTGGCTGCTGCCGCCGCAGAACGTGGTGTTCTGGCTGCCGGTGGCGTACGGGTTGTTCTACCTGGTCGGGACGGCCGGGGCGACGCTGGTGCTGCGCCGGAGGCTGGGCGGCATGGACGGGCGGCGGATCCTGCGCACGCTCACGCTGCTCTACCTGGCGGCGCTGCCGGGAGCCCTGTTCGGTGTCGCGTGCGTGTGGGGGTTCGGGCGGTTGCCGGGGGACCGGTTGCCGGGGCTCCTGGCGATGGCCGTGGGCGGAATCGGCGGCGGGCTGCTGTACGTGGCGGCGGCGCGGCTGCTGAGGGTGCCGGAGATGGGGTACTTCCTGGCGGTCGCCCGCACTCGCGTGCCGTTCTTGCGCGGACGGGCGCGGCCGAGCGCGGGTGAGGCGTAGGAGGGCGGGCCTCGGCGCGGGAACGTTCGGCCCGGTCCGGTCAGGGGTCGTGCTTGCGTGGCAGGACGGGACGGTTCAGCGCGCCGCCCTTCACCCACCTCTCCCATGGCATCTGCCAGTAACCCCACCCGTTGAAGGGCTCCAGCGGGCGATCCGTACCGGTCACATTGACGATGTCACCGCGTTGCGTCCGCGCGTAGAACCACTGCGCGAATGTGGGGGAGGCGTTGACGCACCCGTGGCTCACGTTCGCCCGCCCCTGCGATGCGACCGACCACGGTGCCGCGTGGACGTACTCGCCCGTGCCCGAGATCTGCACCGCGTGCCGGACCGTCTTCTTGTAGTAGCGCGGGTCGTCGCGGTCGGTCACGCCCATCCAGGCCGACGTCATGATGACCGGGTCGTACTTCCCCATGGCGAGGTGAACGCCGCTCGTGGTGACGTAGGCGCGCCGCCCGCCCCTGCCGGCGCTGATGGGAGCGGTGTTGATGAGGACTCCGTTCTCCACGACGGACATCACGTGCCTCCGCACGTCCACCGTGCTGACGCGGCGCGTCCCCACCCGGAACCTGGATGTGTGATCGGACCTCCCGTACACCCCGGGCGCGGCGCGTACCCCGGTGGTGCGGGCCAGGAGCGTGACGCGCTGGCCGGTGGGCCAGTAGCGGCGGGGGCGGAACACCACCTGCTGTGCGGTCGTCCAGTGCCAGGCGCCCGCCACGGGACGCGACATGCGCAGATCCAGGCTCCGTTCCACCGCGGCACGGCGGGCGATGGGACGGTCGAAGGTGACGATGAGCGGCATGCCCACGCCGACCACCTCTCCAGGGCGAGGCGTCACGTCGGCGACCGCGAACGTGGCCCTGGGCTTGAGCGTGGTGAAGCCGCTCGCGTGCCAGGTGCGCTCGCCGCCCGGCCCCGTGCCCGTGGCGGTCACGGTGTAGGCGGTGTGAGGGCGCAGTGTCCCGAGAGCGCGCCAGGTGCGCCTGTCCTCGGAGAAGCGGCCTGGGAGCGGGGCAGTGCCCTTGGAACGCAGGTGCGCGTGTGCGTTTTCCCGCACGACGACCTGATGGAGGGTGCCGCGTTCGGCGGTGACGACGACGGGACGGTCCGGGCGGGCGTCCGGCGTGCCGTTCGCCGGGACGACCTGGATCGCCGGGGGCGTGGGCGCGGCCCTCTTGTGCCCGCGCTCGCCCCCCGCGCAGGCCGCGCCGCCCATGACCACCAGGACGACGACAAGGACCGACCAGTACGCGCGTCGCAGCATCGCACCCCCGTTGCCAGTGCCGTGCCCTCCCCCACGTGGGGGTCTGTTTACGCAGAGTGATATTCGGTGACAAGGTAGCCGGTCCCGTGCCCGGCCGGGGCCGTGTCGCGATGGTGGTCGGTCTCTTTTCGGTGACGGAGATCCGATGCCAGGAATTAACGGTCTATCAGGCGATTCATCGTCGGATGGTGGGTTCGATGTGGGATGAGATGCCTTAAGGTTTCGAGCATGGACGAAGTGCCGGCCGGGACGACTCCGGAGCGCGGCCCCGCGGGGCCGGCGGAGGGCCGCGGCCGCGGTGGCCTGCGGCGCTTCCTGCGGCGCATGGCCTCCACCAGGGAAGAGCTCGAGGCCGAGGACCTGCAGAAGACCTGCGGCGCCGAGGGGGCCACGCCGATCACCGACTGCGGCGAGCGCAAGCGCCACCGCGTTGCCGGTACGCTACGGACCGTGACCCTGCGGCCCCGGGGCGGCGCCCCCGCCCTGGAGGCCGAGCTCTACGACGGCACCGACGTGATCAACCTGGTCTGGCTCGGCCGGCGTAAGATCGCCGGAATCGACCCGGGACGCCGGTTGCTCGCCGAAGGGCTGGTGAGCGTGCAGGACGGCCGCAAGGTCATGTTCAATCCACGGTACGAGCTGCGCGGCGGCTCGTGACCGGCGGAACGACCTGACCGACCCGATCCGAGCAGGGGACGACGCATTGCCACCGATGAGCGACGGGCCGACGGCCCGGGACACCCGGCGAGCCGCCGGGCCCCCTGCTGAGCAGCGCCGTGCCGATGAGGCGCGTCCCGATGACGCGCGAGCTGATCATCCGCGGCCCGAGGACGTGCGGCCCGAGGACGTCGAGGAGGTCTTCGTCGACGCCCTCGACCTCAGGGCCTCTGATTTCGCCGACCCGGACGGGGCCGCGGAGCGGTGCGAGACGGCCGGCGCCTCCGAGCCCCAAGGGTCCGGGCGGGACGGGGGCAGCGCGCACGACACGGTCGAGGCGGCGGTGCGGGCCCAGTTGTCCAAGGCCCTCGGCGGCGTGCGCGGCATGGTGGAGGCCGCGGTGCCGACGATCGGCTTCACCGCCACCTATGTGGTCACCGACCAGGTCAGGACGGCCGTGTACGCGGGCATCGGCGCGGCCGTGCTGCTGCTCTTGGTCCGGCTGGCGCAGCGCTCCAACCCGCAGTTCGTCCTCAACAGCCTGCTCGGCATCGCCATCGCCGCGTTCTTCGCGATGCGCTCCGGCCGGGCCGAGGACGCGTTCATCCCCGGCATTCTGCTGAACGCCGCGTACGGCGCGGGCATGCTGCTGTCGATCGCGATGCGCTGGCCGGTGGTCGGCTTCCTCATCGGCACGGTCACCGGGGACCCGACCGGCTGGCGCTCCGATCCGGGCATCCTGCGGCTGTGCTCCAGGCTGACCTGGATCCTGCTGGCGCCGTGCGTGCTGCGGGTGGTCGTCCAGTACCCGGTCTACCTGACCGAAGGCGACCAGAGCGGGCTGCTCGGCGTCGCCAAGATCGCGATGGGCTGGCCGTTGCAGGTCGCCGCGCTGGCGACGATGGTCTGGGTGCTGGCCCGTGGCCGCACGCCCCTGGAGTCGCGGCCGGGCGCCACCGCCTGAGCGGCCCGGCGGCCCCGAACGCCGACACGACGCCGCCTTGCCATGAGAGAGAAATCGTCCGATGTGAAGGAAGAAATCCGGGCACTGGGACGCTGGGATGTTATGCCGCAGGTGGGAGCGGCGGCGCTCGCGGGCCTGGTGCTCGCGGGAGTGCGGCCGAGGCCGGCGGGATTCCGCTGACCTACCGGTCCGGTACGGCGCTAGCGGGGGCGCGCCGTACCGGACGCGGTGGCGGAAAGGGACCTCTCAGCGGGCGCTCAGCAGCTCCGCCAGTTCGTCCTCCACGTCCTGGCTGGCCACGAACATCAGCTCGTCGCCCGGCTCCAGGGTGTCGTCGGCGGCGGGGACCAGCACCCGGCCCTCGCGCAGGATCGCCACCAGCGCGGTGTCGCGCGGCCAGCTCACCGAGCCGACCCGTTCGCCGCCCAGCGGGGCGTCCTCGGGCAGGGTCAGCTCGACCAGGTTGGCCTCGCCCTGCCGGAAGGTCATCAGCCGGACCAGGTCCCCGACGCTGACCGCCTCCTCGACCAGGGCCGACAGCAGCCGCGGCGTGGACACCGCGACGTCCACGCCCCACGACTCGTTGAACAGCCACTCGTTCTTGGGGTGGTTGATCCTGGCCACCACCCGCGGAACCCCGTACTCGGTCTTGGCCAGCAGCGACACCACCAGGTTGACCTTGTCGTCCCCGGAGGAGGCGACCACCACCTGGCAGCGTTCCAGCGCGGCGTCGTCCAGCGAGGAGATCTCGCAGGCGTCCGCCAGCAGCCACTCGGCCCGCGGCACCATCTCCACCTTGATCGCCTTCGGGCTCTTGTCGATCAGCAGCACCTCGTGCCCGTTCTCCAGCAGCTCCTGGGCGATGGACCGGCCCACCGCCCCGGCCCCCGCGATCGCGACCCGCATCAGGCGTCCTCCTCCGTGCGCACCGCCACTGCGGCGTTGATCCGTTCCAGCTCGCCCGCGCGGGCGATGACATGGACGATGTCGCCGTCCTGGATCACGGTCTCGGCCTGCGGCACCAGGGCCTCGCCCATCCGTGTGATGAAGGCCACACGGGTGCCGGCGGCCTCCTCCAGCGCGGCGACCTTGTCGCCCACCCAGGCGCGCCCGGCGTCCAGCTCGGCCAGCACCACCTCGCCGGTCGGGTCCCGCCACAGCGGCTCGGCGCCCTCGGGCAGCAGCCGGCGCAGGATCTGGTCGGCCGTCCACCGCACGGTCGCCACCGTGGGGATCCCCAGCCGCTGGTAGACCTCGGCGCGGCGGGGGTCGTAGATCCGCGCCACCACATTCTCGATGCCGAAGGTCTCGCGCGCCACCCGGGCGGAGATGATGTTGGAGTTGTCGCCGCTGCTGACGGCGACGAACGCGGACGCGTGTTCGATGCCCGCCTCGGCGATCACGTCCCGGTCGAACCCGAACCCGGTGACCCGGCGCCCCTTGAAGCCGCTGCGCAGCCGGCGGAAGGCCTCCGGGTTCTGATCGATGATCGCCACCGAGTGGCCCTTGTCCTCCAGGATGTGGGCGAGCGTCGACCCGACGCGGCCGCATCCCATGATCACGATATGCACGCCCGTTCCTTCCCTGACGCCCAGGGTCCGCTCCGGCTCGAAGATCCTGCCGGGCTGCAAAACTACACATCCGCCCAGGCGAGTACTACCCAGCACCGGGCCGCGCCGCTCCGCGTGGTGCGGGCGGGATCCGGGGCCGTCCCCGGTTCCGCCCACCGGGCGGTCGCGTGCCGACCGGCCGCCTCGCGGAGTTAGAGTCTCGTTCGTGCCGAAGGTTTCAGACCTCGTGAAACGCGCTCTGCTGGGCCGTGCCCTGCGGAGCACGCAGTTGCACGAGCAACTGCTGCCCAAGCGGATCGCGTTGCCGATCTTCGCCAGCGACCCGCTGTCGTCGGTCGCCTACGCCCCCCAGGAACTACTGATGATGCTCGCGATCGCGGGCGTCTCCTTCTACAGCTTCGGCCCGTGGATCGCGGTGGCCATCGTCCTGCTGATGGCGGTGGTCGTGGCCTCCTACCGGCAGAACGTGTACGCCTACCCCAGCGGGGGAGGCGACTACGAGATCGCCACCGTCAACCTCGGCCCCAACGCCGGCCTGACGGTGGCCAGCGCACTCCTGGTGGACTACGTCCTCACCGTGGCGGTGTCGGTGTCGTCGGGCGTGGACAACATCGGCTCGGCGATTCCCTGGATCGAGCACAACCGGGTCGCCACCGCGATCGCGATCATCGTCCTGCTCACCGTGATCAACCTGCGCGGCGTGCGGGAGTCCGGGATGTTCTTCGCCATCCCCACCTACGCGTTCGTGGTCGGCGTGCTCGGCATGATCGTCGTCGGCCTGTTCCGGCTGGGCGTGCTGGGGGACGAGCTGACCGCGCCCACCGCCGGCCTGGAGATCCGCGCCGAGCAGACCGACCTGGCCGGCTTCGCCGTGCTGTTCCTGCTCCTGCGGGCGTTCTCCTCCGGCTGCGCCGCGCTGACCGGGGTGGAGGCCATCAGCAACGGGGTGCCCGCCTTCCGCAAGCCCAAGAGCCGCAACGCCGCCACGACGCTGCTGATGATGGGCGCCATCGCCGTCACCATGTTCTGCGGCGTGATCGCGCTGGCGATGGAGTCGCGCGTGCGGGTCGCCGAGGTCCCGGCGGAGCAGTTGCTGAGGGACGGGCGGCCGGTCGGGGACGACTACGTCCAGGAACCGATCCTCACCCAGGTCGCCTCCGCGGTGTTCGGGGACGGCTCGCCGCCCTTCCTCTACATCGCCGCCGTCACCGCCCTGATCCTGTTCCTGGCGGCCAACACCGCCTACAACGGCTTCCCGGTGCTCGGCTCCATCCTGGCCAGGGACGGCTACCTGCCGCGCCAGCTCCACACCCGCGGCGACCGGCTGGCCTTCAGCAACGGCATCATCATCCTGGCCACGATGGCGGGCCTGCTGGTGTACGCGTTCCAGGCCGAGGTCACCCGGCTGATCCAGCTCTACATCGTCGGCGTGTTCGTGTCGTTCACGCTGAGCCAGATCGGCATGGTGCGGCACTGGAACCGCAGGCTGACCACCGAGACCGACCCGGCCGCGCGGCGGCACATGCAGCGCTCCCGGGCGATCAACGCCATCGGCGGCTCCACCACGGGGTTCGTGCTGGTCGTCGTTCTGATCACCAAGTTCACGCACGGCGCCTACATCGTCTGTATCGCGATGCCGCTGCTGTTCCTGCTCATGAGGTCGATCCGGCGGCACTACGACCGGGTGGCCGAGGAACTGGTGCCCTCCGGCGAGGACGTGGTGCTGCCCGCGCGCAACCACGCGATCGTGCTGGTGTCCAAGCTGCACAAGCCGACCCTGCGGGCCCTGGCCTACGCGCGGGCGACCCGTCCGTCCACCCTGGAGGCCGTCACGGTCGGGGTGGACGCGGCGGAGTCGGCGCGGCTGCGCGAGGAGTGGGAGGCGCTCGACCTGCCCGTCCAGCTCAAGACCCTTGACTCGCCGTACCGGGAGATCACCCGGCCGGTGCTGGAGTACGTCAAGAGCGTGCGCCGCAGGAGCCCGCGCGACGTGGTGACGGTGTTCCTGCCCGAGTACGTGGTCGGCCACTGGTGGGAGAACCTGCTGCACAACCAGAGCGCCCTGCGGCTGAAGACCCGGCTGCTGTTCCTGCCCGGCGTCATGGTCACCAGCGTGCCCTGGCAGCTCGCCTCGTCCGACCGGCTCAAGGGCCGTCCCGAGCCCGAGGGGCCGGGCGCGGTGCGCCGCCCGCTCCGGGAGACGCCGCGCGCCCTGCCCGGCCAGGACGGCGGACGGGAGGGAGCACCCGCGGGCGGCGGTATCGTTTCGGATCGTGACTGAATCGCCCGGCCCGCGGAAAGAGCCCGAGCCCGCCGACCTTCCCGGCCTTCTCGACCTGGAGGTCGGCAAGGTCGCCAACGGCGGCTTCTGCGTGGCCAGGCACGAGGGCCGGGTGGTGTTCGTCCGGCACGCCCTGCCGGGCGAGCGGGTCCGCGCCCGCGTCACCGAGCGCACCAAGAACTTCCTGCGCGCCGACGCGGTGGAGATCCTGTCCGCGTCCCCCGACCGGGTCCAGGCGCCGTGCCCGTTCGCGGGTCCGGGCCGGTGCGGGGGGTGCGACTGGCAGCACGCCTCCCTGCCCGCGCAGCGCCGCCTGAAGGCCGCCGTCGTCGAGGAACAGCTTGAACGGGTCGCCGGGATCAAGCGCGAGGTCACGGTCGAGGAGGTGCCCTTTCCCGAGGGCACGGGAGACACGGAGGTCCGGCCGGGTCCCGGGCTCGGCTGGCGCACCCGCGTCCAGTTCGCTGTGGCCGGCACCACCGGCGAACGGCGCACCCGCTCGCACGACTTCGCCGCCGTGGACGGCACCATCGGCCTGCGCCGCCACCGCTCGCACGACATCGAGCCGATCGACGAGTGCCTGATCGCCCACCCGGGCGTGGAGGAGATGGGCATCGAGCGCAAGCGCTGGCCCGGCGCCACCTCCGTGGAGGGCATCGTGTCGGCCACCACGGGCGACCGCGTCGTCTCCCTCAAGGGCCGCCGCAACGCCCGCGTGCCGCGCCTGGACGTCCCCGTACGGCTCGTCCGCAAGGGCGCGCCGCAGCAGGGCCCGGTCCCGTACGTGCGCGAGGAGGTCTCCGGGAGGCTGTTCCAGGTCAGCGGCAGCGGGTTCTGGCAGGTGCACCCGGGGGCGGCGCGGCTGCTGGCGGAGGCCGTCCTGGACGCCCTGGCGCCCCGGCCCGGCGAGATCGCGGTCGACCTCTACTGCGGCGCGGGCCTGTTCACCGCCCACCTGGCCGAACGGGTCGGTCCCGAGGGCCTGGTGGTGGGGGTGGAGTCCGACGGGCAGGCCGTCCGGGACGCCAAGCACAACCTGCGGGACCTTCCGCAGGCCGCGGTCGAGCGCGGCCAGGTCGAGGAGGTGCTGCCCACCCTGGAGTTCGGTGTCGCGGCGGGCACGGAGCGCACCCAGGCCAAGCGCGGCGGCGGGCACCATCGCGGCAGCCGTGTCCGCGGCGCCGACCTCGTCGTCCTGGACCCGCCCCGCGCGGGCGCGGGCCGCGAGGTGGTGGAGCGGATCGCCGCGCTCGCCACCCGCAAGATCGCGTACGTCTCCTGCGACCCCGCGACCCTGGCCCGCGACCTGGCCTACTTCGGTGAGCGCGGCTGGACGCTGGAGTCCTTCCGCGCCTTCGACGCCTTCCCCATGACCCAGCACGTCGAGTGCCTGGCCACCCTGGTCAGGGGCTAGCCAGCGCCTCGGTGGGCGGGAGCCGCGCCGCGCGCAGCGCCGGGTAGAGCCCGGCCACGGCGCCGATGAGGAGGGTGGCCAGGATGCCCCCGGCCATGGCCCATGCCGGGACGACGGTCGGCCAGCCCCGGCTGAGGGCGTACACGGCGGTGACCACCGTCCCGAGCGCCACGCCTCCGGTGCCTCCCAGGGCCGCCAGAAGCTGGGACTCGGTGAGGAACTGGACGCGGATGTGCCCGCGGGTGGCGCCCACGGAACGGCGCAGCCCGATCTCCGCGCGGCGTTCCAGGACGGAGATGACCATGGTGTTGGCCACGCCGAGCCCGCCCACGAGCAGCGCCACCGCGCCGAGGCCCAGCAGGAGCCCGGTGAAGGCCCGGTCCGTGGCCGCCTCCGCGGCGAGCGCCTCGGAGGGCTGGCTGACGTCGGTCTCGTTGGGCGCCTCGGGGTTGGCGGTGGCGGCCAGCAGGTCCCGGACGGCCTCCACCGAGTCCTTCCTGGCCCGGGTGTAGATGGTGGTGGGGTTGCCGTCGTACCCGAGGCGGGCCGCCGCCACGTCCCGGCCGACCAGGGCCGCGGAGTCCAGCTCGGGGGCCAGGAGGTTGGGCGCGAGGATGCCGACGACGGTGAACCACTGGCCGCCGAGCCACACCTGCCGGCCGGGTCCCGCGATGCCGAGCCGGTCGGCCGAGGCCGAGCCCAGGACGACGGCCGGATAGCGGACCGTCCCGGCGTTCAGCCAGCTTCCCGAGGCCATGGTGAGGCCGACGGTGCGGGGCAGCCCGAGGTCGGCGGCCAGGACGCTGATGCCGCCGGTCTCACCCGCCGGCATGTGGTCGTTGCGGTACACCCGCGCGCTCTTGACCCGTCCGGTGGACGCGGCCGACTCGACCTGCGGCATCCGGGCGATCATGCCGGGCGCGGATGGTGGCAGCGCGGCGTCCGCGCCGAAGAAGTCCTTGCCCGGCGCGACCGTCAGCAGGTTGGTGCCGAGCCGGTCGAGGGTGGCCTGGAGCTGCGCGCGGCTGGAGGACGAGATGCCCACCACCGCGATCATCGCGGCGATCCCGATGGCGATGCCCAGCGCGGACAGGACCACCCGCAGGGGACGGGCGCGCAGCCCGGCCGCCCCGACCCGCAGCACGTCGCCGGGCAGGAGGCGGGAGGGGGCGTCGGCGTGCGCCGGACCGCTCACTGTGTCACCTCCAGGCTCGCCGCGCCGTCGTGGACGATCTGCCCGTCGTGCATGCGGACCTGGCGCGGCAGGGTGGCGGCGATGTCGCGGTCGTGGGTGATCAGGACGACGGTGGTGCCGCCGGAGGCCAGCTCCCTGAGCAGGTCCAGCACGCCCGCGCCGGACGCCGAGTCGAGGTTGCCGGTCGGCTCGTCGGCCAGCAGCAGCTCCGGCCGCCCCGCGACCGCGCGGGCGATCGCGACCCGCTGCCGTTCCCCGCCGGACAGCTCGTGCGGCCGGTGGGTGACGCGGTGGCCGAGGCCGACCCGTTCGAGCGCCTCACGCGCCATCTCGCGGCGCCGGCCGGCGGGAAGGCCCGTGTACAGCAGCCCGCCGGCGACGTTGCCGAGCGCGGTGACCCCCGGCGCGAGATGGAACGCCTGGAACACGAAGCCGATGCGGCGGGCCCGCAGCCCGGACAGCCGCCGGTCGCTCAGCCGCGCCACGTCCCGTCCCCCGATCAGGACGGTGCCGTCACTGGGACGGTCCAGCGTTCCCATCATGTGCAGCAGGGTGGACTTGCCCGAGCCGGAGGGGCCGACGACCGCGACCAGCTCGCCCGCCTCGATCGTGAGGCTCACCGAGTCCAGCGCGGTGACGCCGCCGGGGTAGGTCTTGGTGACCTGCCGCAGCTCCACCACCGGGGTCATGAGGGCACCCCCACCTTCATGCCCTCCGTCAGGCCGGGGCCGGAGATCTCGACCTTGCCCTGGGTGAACACGCCGGTCTCGACGGGGAGGGTCCGCGTCCGGCCGTTCTCCACGACCTGGACCGCGTAGCCGCCGGAGGGCTGGGCGAGCAGCGCCCCGATCGGCACGGCCAGCACGCCCTCGTGCCGTTCCGCGATCAGCTTCACCAGGACGGGCGCGCGGTCGTACGGGACGGACGTCCGCCCGCGCACCGCGATGGTGACGTCGATCGTGGCGGGGTCGTCCCCCTGGCCTGCCGTGGCGACCGTGCCCACGTTCGTGATGGTGCCCTCGAGGGTGCCGCCCTCGGGCAGCTCGATCGTGACCTTGGCGCCCTTCTTGGCGAGCCGCTGGTATTGGACGTCCAGGTCGACCATGACCCGGCGCTCCGTTCCCGTGTAGGTGAAGACGGGCCCGCCGGCCCGCTCGCCGACGCTCGTCTTGCGCTCGGCCACCCGGATCTCGCCGGGCGCGATCAGCACCGAGCCGGGGGCGAGCGTGCCGGTCTCCGGCAGGCCCAGGTCGCCCTGCCAGTCCTTCAGGGCGGTGGCGGTGGCGGTACCGAACTCCTCGTCCACGGTGAAACCGGAGTATCCGAGGGCGCGCAGGTTGAGTTCGAGCTGCTTGACGTCGGGTCCTTCCATCCCGGGCGACAGCGTCCGGTACACCGGCAGCCGCCCGTACAGCAGCGGCACGGGCCGGTTGTCCACCTTGTACGCGGCCCGCCCCCGCCGCAGCGTGGTGCCCGCGGCGGGCAGCCAGGTCACGGTGCCGCCGCCCGAGGTGGTCGCGGTACGGGTGGAGCCGTAGCCGAGGGTTCCGTCGACCTGCTGCGTCTCGACCAGCGTCGTGCGTTCGACCGGGGCCGTGGCGGGCGGCAGGCCGCCGCGCCCGGTGGTCGGGGCCTCGCCGCCCCCGAGGCCCACGGTGGCCAGCCCGGCCCCGGCGGCGACCACCACCCCCGCGGCGCTGAGGGCGACGGCGCGGGCGCGGCTCATCCGCCCCTCCTGATACGCGCGGGCTTGTCCATGCCCTTGGGGCGGCACTTCTTCTCGGCCGCCTTGAAGACCGGGTCGTCCGGATTGATCTTGGGCCCGCCGCCCCCTTGCTGGTTGATCACGATGCCGCCGTTGGGGTTGGGATCGGGGAAGGACGGGACGCCGTTCTCGCGCATGCACTTGGCCATCGCCCGCAGCTCGGCGAGTTGCTCGGCCTTGGGCTTGGCGGGCTTGCCGCCGTTGGGCATCAGGTGGCGGCACTTCTTCTCCGCGGCCTGCGCCTTCCGCCTGTTGATGGCATCGGCGGACTGCCTGCGTTCGACCGTGATGCGCCCGCCCTCCGCGGACGGGTCGGGCATGTCGATGCCGTTGGCCCGCATGCACTTGGCGTACTGGCGCATCTTCTCCTGGTCGTTGGCCGCCGCCCGCCGGCTCGCGCCCGTTGTCGCCGCCCCGTTCTTGTTGCCGCAGGCGGGCGTGACCGTCGCCAGCAGCAAGAGCAGAACCAGCGTTATCGGTCCTCGTCGTCGCATGGTGGATCTCCTCGTCGAGCCCCGGCGGCGAGCCCGCCGGGCGCCCCGCAGTCCACCGGCTGAGGGATAACCGTGGCGTAACCGGTTCGGGTTATGCCCGCGTTACGCCCGTTGCGGCACGCTGATCCGCGGACGCGCGCCACCGGCCGTGGGCGGGCACGAGGGGACGGGAAGGAACGTGCGGATACTGATCGCCGAGGACGAGCGGATGCTGGCCGACCTGATCGCCGAGGGCCTGCGGGCGGAGGCGCTCGCGGTGGACGTGGTCAACGACGGTGACGCCGCGCTGGAACGCCTCGGCGTCAACGACTACGACGTGCTGATCCTGGACCGCGACCTGCCGGTGGTGCACGGCGACGACGTGTGCCGGGCCGTGGTGGAGTCGGGCGCGCACGTGCGGGTGCTGATGCTGACCGCCGCCGGCACCGTCCCGGCGCGGGTGGACGGGCTGCGGCTCGGCGCCGACGACTACCTGACCAAGCCGTTCGCGTTCGAGGAGCTGGTGGCCAGGATCCACGCGCTGGGCCGGCGCGCCCGTCCCGCCGACCCGCCGCTGCTGGAACGCGCCGGGGTGCGGCTCGACCCGGCCCGCCACGAGGTCTACCGCGACGGCCGGTACCTGCATCTCGCGCGCAAGGAGTTCGGGGTGCTGGCCGAGCTGCTGCGCGCGGGCGGCGCGGTCGTGTCGGCCGAGCGGCTGCTGGAGAAGGTGTGGGACGAGCACACCGACCCGTTCACCAACACCGTCCGGGTCACGGTGATGAAGCTGCGCCGCAAGCTCGGCGACCCGCCCATCATCGAGACCGTTCCTGGAGTGGGGTACCGAATTCCATGACATCCGCGTCCCTGTCCGCCGCCGTCCAAAATTTTCGGCCCACCGTCCGAGTGCGGCTCACGCTGCTGTACGGCGGTCTGTTCATCGCCGCGGGCATCGTCCTGCTGTCGCTCACCTACCTTCTGGTCCAGAACAGCCTGCAGAGGATCGAGGAGCAGCCCGTCGGCTTCCAGCGCGGCGGGAACGCCGCCGCGATCGTGACCCAGACGCGGCCGCTCATGACGCCGGACGGGAGGATCAGCCCCGCCGAGGTGCAGGGCATGCTGGTGGCCGACCGCAAGGGCCACCAGCGGGAGACGATGCGGACGCTGCTCACCCAGGGCGGTATCGCGCTGGGCGTGGTCAGCGCCGCGGCGGTGGGGTTCGGGTGGCTGCTGGCCGACCGCGCGCTGCGTCCCGTCAACCGGATCACCGAGATCGCGCGGCGGGTGGCGCAGGGCAACAACCTCACCGAGCGGATCGCCTACACCGGGCCGCGCGACGACGTGAAGGAGCTCGCCGACACCTTCGACACGATGCTGGAGCGGCTGGACCGCGCGTTCGACGGGCAGCGCCGGTTCGTCGCCAACGCCTCGCACGAGCTGCGCACCCCGCTGGCGATCAACCGGACGCTGGTGGACGTGGCGTTGCGGCGTCCCGACGCGAGCGAGGACGTGCGGCGGCTCGGCGAGGCGCTGCTGGTGGTGAACGGGCGGCACGAGCGGCTCATCGACGGGCTGCTGACCCTGGCGAGCGGGGAGAACGCGGTGACCGCCACGGCACCGCTCGACCTGGCCGACGTGATGGATCATGTGCTCGGTCAGGCCGCCGCCGAGGCGGGCGCGCGGGGCGTGACCGTCCACGCCGACACCGCGCCGGCGCCCGCGGACGGCGATCCCGTGCTGGTGGAACGGCTTGCCCAGAACCTGGTGGAGAACGCGGTGCGGCACAACCACGACGGCGGCGAGGTGTGGGTCTTCACCGGCCGCCGCGACGGCGAGGCGGAGCTGGTGGTGGCCAACACCGGGCCGGTCGTCCCGCCCTACGAGATCGGGACGATCTTCGAGCCGTTCCGGCGGCTGCGGCAGGACAGGATGCGCTCGGACCGTGGCGCGGGGCTCGGCCTGTCGATCGTCCGCGCCGTCGCGACCGCGCATCACGGGACGGTGACCGCGCGCCCGCGTCCGGGTGGCGGCCTGACCGTCACCGTCCGTCTTCCGGAGCGCGTGCCCTCGGCGACCCTTGCCTCAGCCTCCGTGAACGATGCGCAGTTTTGACTGCCTGTGCTTGTTGTCGCGCTCCCAGTCCTCCATGAAGTGGGCGTCCAGGCCGTGTGCGCGCGCCAGGGCGACCAGCGTGCCGGTGCGGTAGTAGAAGTCCTCGCGCAGGACGTGGTGCTCCTCGCCCTCGGTCCGGTTGAAGGTGAAGTCGAAGAAGCCGCCGGGTGCCAGCACGCGCCCGACGTTGGCCAGGCACTCCTCGATGATCTCGATGGGGGAGTGGGAGAACACGCTGTGCGCGTGGACCACATGGAAGTACCCCTCGGGCAGGAAGTGCAGCCGCATGTCGCGGACGGGGGTCAGGTGGGGGAGCTTGTCCTGGAGCTTGTACTCGGCCAGCGTTTCCTGCGCGGCGAACAGGATGTCGGGGGAGATGTCGATACCGTAGTAGTGGCCCGTGTCGAGATGGCCGATGATCAGCCTCCCGGCCCGCAGGTTGCCGCAGCCGATCTCCAGGAACCTGTCGGACGGTTTGAGGCCGTGCTTCAGCAGGTAGTCGAACTGCAACCGGCCGAGGGCGGCCCAGCGGTCACGGGAGGGGGTGCCGACCGCGCCGTAGGGGCTGCGGGCGGCGTCCGAACGCATGACCGAGCGGTAGTAGGCGACGTGGTCGCGTGCGCGTGCGCGTAGCCAGGTGTCACGGGCGAGCCTGCGCGCGTAGGGGACGATCCGTCCCGGGTTGCGGGTGGCGTACCGCAACCGGTAGGAGAGGCTCGCGCGGTTCTTGGGCTCCATGGACCCAGTGAAGGGCCGCCGCCGGACGCCCGCAAGGCGGTGGCGCGGCGGCGACCGTCCCGCTCGCTCGCTGGCCCTTCTTCGGCGGAGATTTCCGCCCCCGTGGCGCACGCGGGTCCCCGTACGTACGAGGATGGGATCATGCGACTTCGGATCTTCACCGAGCCTCAGCAGGGGGCCTCGTACGAGACCTTGCTCGCGGTCGCCAAGGCGGCCGAGGACCTGGGCTTCGACGCCTTCTTCCGCTCCGACCACTACCTCAGGATGGGCGACGGCACCGGCGAGCCCGGTCCCACCGACGCCTGGATCACGCTGGCGGGGCTGGCCCGGGAGACCGGCCGGATCCGGCTGGGCGTGCTGATGAGCGCCGCCACGTTCCGCCTGCCCGGTCCGCTGGCCATCGCCGTGGCGCAGGTCGACCAGATGAGCGGCGGGCGGGTCGACTTCGGCATCGGGACGGGCTGGTACGACGCGGAGCACACCGCCTACGGCATCCCGTTCCCGGGCCTGCGGGAGCGGTTCGACCGCCTTGAGGAGCAGCTTGAGATCATCACCGGGCTGTGGCGGACGCCTCCGGGCGAGACCTACGACTTCGAGGGCCGCTACTACCGGCTCGCGGACTCGCCGGCGCTGCCCAAGGCCGTCCGTCCCGAGGGGCCGCCGGTGCTGCTCGGCGGTCTCGGTGCCAAGCGCACCCCGCGGCTGGCCGCGGCCCACGCCGACGAGTTCAACGTGCCGTTCGCCCATGCCCGCGAGACAGGGGCGGCCTTCGACCGGGTGCGGGCCGCCTGCCATGAGGCGGGACGCACCAAGCCGATGGTCTACTCGGCGGCGCAGGTGGTGTGCTGCGGCCGGGACGAGGCCGAGGTGAAGCGGCGGGCCGAGGCCATCGGCCGCGAGGTGTCCGAGCTGCGCGAGAACGGCCTGGCGGGCACCCCCGCCGAGCTGGTGGAGAAGATCGGCACCTTCGCCGAGCTGGGCGCCGAACGCCTCTACCTCCAGGTTCTCGACCTGCACGACCTCGACCACCTGGAGCTGCTGGCCTCCGAGGTCATGTCGAAGGTCTGAGCGTCCCACGGACGATCACGCTGACGGCCGCCGGTGCCACGGGCTCGGCCCGGCACCGGCGGCCGTCAGGCCGCGGCGAGGTCGGCGAAGACCTCCCGGAACGCGGCGTGCCTGGGCGAGCCCTTCGCGGTGTCCCAGACCGCGAACACCACGTGCTCGAACCGTCCCGCGAACTCGGCGCCGGGCCGGAGCGTCTCGGCGAACACGCCCGCGACCTCATGCGGGTCGTTGCCGAACACGCCGCAGCCCCATGCGCCCAGCACCAGCCGCCGGTGGCCGTGCGCGAGCGCCGCCGCCAGCACCTTGCGGGCACGCGACGCCAGCGCGGCCGGGATCCGCTCGGCCTTGTCCTCGTCGCGGATGGCGCCGCGGTTGGGCGCGGCCGAGGTGAGGAACGCGACCGGGTACGGCTCCTCCAGCAGCCGCCCGGAGTCGTGGCGGAACACCGGCACGTTCGGCGAATAGATCATGTGGTCGCTGTACAGCAGGTCGCGCTGCTCGCGGTGGAAGGCGTAGAACTCCGGCACCGCCCGCAGCGACGCGTACAGTCCTGACGAGCGCGCCAGGCCCTCCTCCTGGGCGTGCGCGCCGTTCAGGAATCCGCCGCCGGGATTCTTCGCGGACGCGAAATTCAGCGCCAGCGGCACTTCTCCGGGGTCGCCGAGCCGTCGCGCGGCCGCCAGGGTCGTCTCTTCGGTGACCTCGATCCGCGTCTGGAATTCCGGTCCCTGGGTTCGCCGCGCCGCCGCGAGGAGCCCGTCCAGTTCCGCCGGGGTGTGCAGCACGGTGTCGCCGACGGACAGGGCCAGTTCGTCGGCGATGCGTACCGTGCGGCCCGAGGGCGCCTGGTAGTGGCCGCGTTCGAGGATGTCCACCGTTTCCCGGGCGACCATTCTGCGTGGATGTCTGCTCATGTCGCGACGGATTCTCCAGAGCGGCGGCGTGCGGCGGCAAACGCTTTTCCGTGGAAATGGTTCGAGCGAAGCGAGGTGCGTCCGACACACTGAGGAACGTGCTTCTGACGATCACCACGACCCTGCCTCCGGCGTCGGATCTGGGGTTCCTGCTGCACAAGCACCCCGATCGCGTCCAGGCGTTCGGCCAGTCGTTCGGCACCGCCCACGTCTTCTACCCGGAGGCGAGCCGGGAGCGGTGCACGGCCGCGCTGCTGCTGGACGTCGACCCGGTCAAACTGGTGCGCACACGCGGCAAGGGCACCCCCGACTTCTCCCTCGGCCAGTATGTCAACGACCGGCCCTACGCGGCGTCCTCGCTGCTGGCCTCGGCGATGGCCAGTACGTTCCGCACGGCCATGCGGGGGCGCTGCGAGCCGCGGCCCGAGCTGGCCGCGCGCCCGCTGCCGCTGGAGATCGTCCTGCCCGCGCTGCCCTGCCAGGGCGGTCCCCGGCAGGCCGAGCGCTTCTTCGCGCCGCTCGGCTGGACGGTGGAGGCCGAGCCCGTGCCGCTCGACCCGTCCTTCCCCGAATGGGGCGACTCGCGGTACGTCACGCTGCGGCTGTCAGGCGAGACGCGGCTGGCCGACGCGCTCAACCAGTTGTACGTGCTGCTGCCCGTCCTGGACGAGGCCAAGCACTACTGGATCGCGCCCGACGAGGTGGACAAGCTGGTCAGGGCGGGCGAGGGCTGGCTGGCGGGGCATCCCGACCGGGCCCTCATCACCCGCCGCTACCTGGCGAACCGGCGCGGCCTCGTGCGCGCCGCGCTGGGACGGCTGGCCGACGCCGACGACGCGCCCGAGGACGCGCTCGACCGCGACCCGCTGGACGAGGAGCCGCCTCCCGCCGACCCGAGCGCGTTCGGCCCGGTCCCGGAGGCGCCCGAGGCCGAGGAGGGCGCGCAGGCGGCGCCGCCTCCCGCGCCGCTGGCCGAGCGCCGCGTCCAGGCGGTGCTGGAGACCCTGCGCGCGGAACGGGCCCGGCGGGTGATCGACCTGGGCTGCGGCACCGGCAAGCTGGTGGCCAGGCTCAAGCAGGACGACGGGTTCGAGAAGATCACCGGTGTGGACGTCTCGTACCGGGCCGTCCAGATCGCGCACCGGCGCGGCCTGCCCGACCCGTACAGGCCCGACCGCGTGCCGCGCGTGGAGATCCACCAGGGCGCGCTCACCTACACCGACGAGCGGTTCCGCGGGTACGACGCGGCCGTGCTGATGGAGGTGATCGAGCATGTCGACCCGCCCAGGCTCGGCGCCGTGGAACGCGTCGTGTTCGGCGACGCCCGACCGCGGGTCGTGATCGTCACCACCCCGAACGCCGAATACAACGTGCGCTACGAGGGGCTCGCCCCGGGCGCGATGCGGCATCCCGACCACCGCTTCGAGTGGACGCGCGCCGAGTTCGCCGAATGGGCCCACCGTGTCGGCGCGGCGTTCGGCTACGGCGTGCGCATCGTGGGCGTCGGCGACGACGATCCCGAGGTCGGCGCCCCCACGCAGATGGGCGTCTTCACCAAGGAGTCCGGAGGGTCATGACCGAGCGGAACGAAGGCATCTCCACGGCCGGGGAACGTGGGGGGTCGGCCCCGCCCGCGAGGCCGGGGCCGACGATCAGGATTCCCGAGATGGGGCTGGTCGTGCTGGTCGGCGTGTCGGGCTCGGGCAAGTCGCATTTCGCCCGGAAGCACTTCACGCCCACCCAGGTGGTGTCCTCGGACCACTGCCGGGCCATGGTGTCGGACGACGAGAACGACCAGACGGCCACCGGCGATGCGTTCGACCTGCTGCACTACATCGTCCGCAAGCGACTGCGGCGCGGGCTGCTGACCGTCGTGGACGCCACCAACGTCCAGCCCCGGTCGCGCGAGCCGCTGCTGCGCATCGCCAAGGACCACGACGTGCTGTCGGTCGCGATCGTTTTGGACGTGCCCGAACGGGTCGCCGCCGAGCGGAACGCGGCCCGCGCCGACCGGGCCGGCCTGCCGCCGCACGTGATCCCACGGCAGCGCCGCGAGCTGCGCCGCGGCCTGCGGGCGCTTCAGAGCCGCGAGTTCAAGCGGTCCTATGTGCTCACCGGCACCGAGGAGATCGACGCCGCGACCATCGTCTACGAGAAGGCGTGGAACGACAGGCGCGACCTCACCGGCCCGTTCGACATCGTGGGGGACGTGCACGGCTGCCGCGCCGAGCTGGAGGACCTGCTCGGCGACCTCGGCTACGAGATCGAGCGGGACGCGCTCGGCCGTCCCGTCGGGGCGCACCACCCCGGGGGCCGCACCGCCGTGTTCGTCGGCGACCTGGTCGACCGCGGCCCCGACACGCCGGGTGTGCTGCGCCTGGTCATGGGGATGGTCGAGGCCGGGCAGGCGCTGTGCGTGTCCGGCAACCACGAGGCCAAGCTGGTACGGGCGCTGCGCGGTCGCCGGGTGAGGATCGCGCACGGGCTGGCCGAGTCGCTGGAGCAGCTCGCGGCCGAGCCCGAGGACTTCCGCGCCGGGGCGCTGCGCTTCATGGACGGACTGATCAGCCACTACGTGCTCGACCAGGGCCGGCTGGTGGTGGCGCACGCCGGCCTCAAGGAGGACTACCACGGCCGCGCCTCGGGACGGGTCCGCTCGTTCGCGCTGTACGGCGACACCACCGGCGAGACCGACGAGTACGGGCTGCCCGTCCGCTACCCGTGGGCGCTGGACTACCGGGGCAAGGCGATGGTGGTGTACGGGCACACGCCCGTCCCCGCCCCCGAGTGGATCAACAACACGATCTGCCTGGACACCGGCGTGGTGTTCGGCGGGCGGCTCACCGCGCTGCGCTACCCCGAGCGCGAGCTGGTCTCGCGTCCCGCCCGGAAGGTCTGGTACGAGCCGACGCGCCCGTTCACGGCCGAGGCCGAGGTGCCGGCGGCGGGCGGGCACCGGGAGAGCGACGTCTTGAAGGCCGAGGACGTGCTGGGCACCGGAGGGGTCGAGACCCGGCTGCTGGGACGGATCACCGTCCGTGAGGAGAACGCCGTCGCGGCGCTGGAGGTGATGAGCCGGTTCGCCGTCGATCCCCGCTGGCTGGTGTACCTGCCGCCGACCATGGCGCCGGGCCGGACCTCGTCCCTCGACGGTTACCTGGAGCACCCCGCCGAGGTGCTGGGGGAGTACAGGGACGCCGGGCTGGAACGGGTGGTGTGCGAGGAGAAGCACATGGGCTCGCGCGCCGTGGTCGTGGTGTGCCGCAACGAGGACGTCGCCGCCAAACGCTTCGGCGTGACCGACGGCACCACCGGTGCCGTCTACACCCGTACGGGACGGGCGTTCTTCCGCGACCCGGCCCGTATCGCCGAGGTGCTCGGCCGGGTGCGGTCGGCGATCGGCGCCGCCGGGCTCTGGGACGAGCTGGACACCGGCTGGCTCGCGCTGGACTGCGAGCTGCTGCCGTGGTCGGCCAAGGCGATGGACCTGATCCGCACGCAGTACGCGGCGACCGGCGCGGCGGCCCGTGCCGCGCTGCCGATGGCCGCGTCCGCGCTCGCGCGGGCGGCCTCGCGCGGACTGGACGTCGGCGACCTGGCCGAGCGCATCGACCGGCGCGCCGCCAACGCGGGCCTCTTCCGGGACGCCTACGCGCGCTACTGCTGGACGGTCGACGGCCTGGACGGCATCAGGCTCGCCCCGTTCCAGATCCTGGCCGGAGAGGGGAACGCCTGGGCCATGCTGCGCGGCCACGACTGGCACATGGAGACGGCCGCGAGGCTCACCGCGGCGGACGCGTCCGGACTGCTGCGAGGCACCACCTGGTTCCAGGTGGAACTGGGGTCGCCGGAGTCGGTCGCCCGCGTCACCCGATGGTGGGAGCGGAGCACCGAAGAGGGAGCGGAAGGCATGGTCGTCAAGCCACTGGGCGCTTCCCTTGAGGGCAGAAAAGTACAGCCGGGGATCAAGTGCCGCGGTCGCGAGTACCTGCGGATCATCTACGGCCCCGACTACACCGAACCCGTCCACCTGGAGCGGCTGCGGAACCGTTCACTGGGCCGCAAGAGGTCGCTCGCGATGCGCGAGCACGCGCTGGGCGAGGAGGCGCTGACCCGGCTCGCCGGCGGCGAACCGCTGTGGCGCGTCCACCAGGCGGTCTTCGCCGTGCTCGCGCTGGAGTCCGAGCCGGTCGACCCGCGCCTGTAGGGACTCCGCGCTGGGCGGCGCCCGCGGGATCGCTCCGTTCCCGCGGGCGTTCCTTCGCGTGGACGGCCGGTCAGGTCGTGAAGAGCATGTGGAACACACCACCGCCGTACGGGCGGTGGTGGGAGCCGTGGTGGTGATGGTGCACCTGGGCGGGTGCGCCCCACGCGGGGGCGGCGGGCGGCGGTGGCGCCGGCCTGTACTGCGCCTCCATGCGGCTCAGCGCCTCAAGCTCACCGTAGTCGAGGAAGATCCCCCGGCAGTTGTCGCATTGCTCGATGTGGACGCCGTTGCGGGTGTAGGTCCGCATGACGCCACGACACTTGGGACAGTGCATCGCCTTGTCGTCCTTCCGGTATGGATCCCCAGGTAGAGGCTAAATGTAGGGCAGCCCGTACGCCACGTCATTCCGGGGACCCCACGCTGGAGATTCGTGTGCAGGTGTCGACGAGCGCCCGCTCCGCCCCGTCCAGCGGCCGATCGTCCTTCCGTGCGGATTTGACGCACGTCGCCGCTATTTGGATCACCAGTGCCCGCGCGGGCACGTCCAGCGCCGCCCACAGGCCGTCGTCCGCGGGCACGGCCAGGCCGCCGGACGCCCGGTAGGCGTCCAGGAACCGCGTCCAGTCCTCGTGGGCGAGCACGCCGGCCGAGTACAGCGCCGCCGGCCTGGCCAGGTCCCATACCGGGTCCCCGGCCCCCAGGTCCTCGACGTCGATCAGCCG
The DNA here is from genome assembly GCF_030269515.1 of Actinomadura sp. NBRC 104412. Taxonomy (GTDB): domain Bacteria; phylum Actinomycetota; class Actinomycetes; order Streptosporangiales; family Streptosporangiaceae; genus Spirillospora. Next base: position 52,496 of record NZ_BSTM01000006.1, read on the forward strand.
CCACGCGCCTTCGACGCGGACCATCTGGCCCAGGTGCCAATCCCCGTGCAGCAGCGTCCTGCGCGTGCCGCCGTCCGGCGGGCCGGAGCCGTCCCGAATCCAGGCGGGCAGCGTCGCGAACGCGCGGCGGATCTCGGTGGCGGCGGGGCCGTCCTCCAGCTCGCGCACCAGCCGTGCCACCCGTGTCGGACGCCCCCACTCCGGGGCGCCCTCCGGCACCTCGGCGGTGTGCAGCCGGGCGAGAAGCCGGGCGCCCTCCTCCCACGGCAGCGCCTCCGGCGAGCCGGGGCGCGGGTCGACCGGCTCGCCGTACGGCCACACGGTGACCACCCGCCCGCCGATCCGCCGTGGCGGCCCCAGCGGGGGGAGCAGCAGGCCGGGCAGCGCCTCGGCCAGCCGCATCCGGCGGTCCAGCAGCGGCCCGCCGTCGCGGTCGGCCTGGTGCAGCTTGACGACGACCGTCCCGACCCGTACGACCAGCACGCCGTGCCGGTCGTACAGGACCACCGGATCGTCCGGGCCGTCGCCGCCGGGAAGCGCCTCCCGTCCTATCCGGGCAAGGCACTCGACATCGGGATGCACCCGACCAGTGAACCATCATCCGATGGGGCGCGCGGCGCGGCCCACCGCGGGCCGCGGCTCGCGCAGCCGCCGTCTGATCACCTTCCCCAGGGGGTTGCGCGGCAGGTCCAGGCACGGACGGAACTCGGCGGGGACCTTGTAGTGCGCCAGGTACTTCTCGCAGTGCCGCCGCAGCTCCTCCGCCGAGAACGGGTACGCCGGATGCTCCACCACGTGGGCGATCACCCGTTCGCCGCGGCGCTCGTCCGGCGCGCCCGTCACCGCGCACTCGTGGACGGCGGGATGGCGGCGCAGCACGTCCTCCACCTCGGTGGGGAACACGCTGAACCCGCTCACCTTGATCATGTCGCGGCGGCGTTCCAGGACGCTGATGAAGCCGTCCGGTTCCATCACCGCGATGTCGCCGGTGCGCAGCCAGCCCTTCGACAGCACCCGCGCGGTGGCCAGCGGGGACCGCCAGTAGCCCGCGAACACCTGCGGCCCCCGCACCACCAGCTCGCCCGGCTCGCCGTACGGCAGGACGCGGGTCGGCTCGTCCGGGTCCACGATCACCGCGTCGGTGCTGGGCAGCGGCACCCCGACGGTCCAGCTACGCGCCTCGGGCCCGATCGGGTTGGCGGTCAGCGCCGGGGACGCCTCGGTCTGCCCGTAGCACTGGACCAGCTTGTGGCCGCCGAGCGCGCGGATCCGCTCGATCGTCCGCGGGCTCACCGCGAACGCCCCGCAGATGAACGCCCGGATCCGGGTCACCGCGGCCCGGCGCAGCCGCGGGTCGTCCAGCACCTGGTCGTACAGCGTCGGCACACCGGGGAACATCGTGATCTTGTACCGGTGGATCGCCTTGATCAGCTGGTCGGGGTCGAAGCGGGGCAGCAGCACGATCGCGCCCGCCCGCATCAGCGGCGCGATCAGCGCGGCGGTCTGCCCGAACGAGTGGAACAGCGGCAGGACCGCCAGCGTGACCTCCCGGCCCTCGCGCACCTCGGTGTCCCACGCGTGGTGCTGGCAGGCGTTGGCGACCAGGTTGCGGTGTGTCAGCATCGCGCCCTTGGGACGTCCCTCCGTCCCGCCGGTGTAGCTGATCGTGGCCAGGTGCCGGGACGGATCCACCCGGAACGGCCGCACCCGCCGGTTCGGCGGCCGCAGCATCTCGGCGTACGGCACGAGCCCGGGGTCGTTCGGGACGTCGGCGGTCAGCCGGGCCCGGCGCCGCTGCGTCTGGAGCAGCGGCAACCGCAGCAGCAGCCGCTTCGTCCACGGGAGATCGTCGATCAGCGACGCCACGATGACATGGTCGAGCGGCGCCATCGCCCGGGCCGCCCGCAGCGTCGCGTAGGAACGATCCAGCACGACGGCGACGCGGGCGTCGCAGTCGGCGAGCTGGTGGCCCATCTCCTCGGCGGTGTAAAGCGGGTTGTGCGGCACCGCGATCGCGCCGCGCCGCAGGATCCCGAAGAACGCCACCACGTACTGCGGGCAGTTCGGCAGGATCAGCGCGACACGGTCGCCCGGCTGTACGCCGAGCCGGTGCAGTCCCGCGGCGAACCGGTCGGCGGCCTCGCGCAGCTCGCGGTACCGCACCGTGCGCCCGAAGAAGTGCAGGGCGGGGCGGCGCGGAAAGCGCTCGGCGGCGTCGTCCAGCAGCCGCGTGACGGGGATGTCCGGGACGTTCACCTCGTGCGGCACCCCCGGCCCGTACCACCGCAGCCATGGCAACGATCTTTGTGACGCGGGCCACATACCGAAGGATTCAACCATCATTCTGCCATCCCTGTCCCGCTCCGTCCGCTGTTCGCCATGTCCCGCATGATCAGATGGACCGAACGGCGAAAGGCAGGCGAAAATGATCCGAACCCTCTCCACTCGGGTGGTGTACGAGAACCGCTGGATGCGCGTCCGCGAGGACCGGATCGAGCGCGGCGACGGCTCCCGCGGCATTTACGGCGTGGTCGAGAAGAGCGACTTCGCCCTGGTGATCCCCGCCGAGAACGACGGCTTCCATCTCGTCGAGGAGTACCGCTACCCGGTCGGCCGCCGCACCTGGAACTTCCCGCAGGGCACCTACCCCGACGGCCGCGTCGGCGACCCCGAGGACCTGGCCAGACGCGAACTGGCCGAGGAGACCGGATTCCGCGCCGGCACCCTGACCCCGCTCGGCTTCCTGCACGCCAGCCACGGCACCAGCACCCAGGGCTTCCACGTCTTCCTCGCCACCGACCTGCGGCCGGGCGAGGCCGCCCGCGAAATCGAGGAACAGGACATGCGCCAGCGCTTCGTCACCCGCGCCGAGTTCAAACACCTCATCCGCGAAGGCCACATCACCGACGACTCGACCCTGGCCGCCTACACCCTCCTCACCCTCCACGAAGAGATCCCGTAGCCCCCACCCAGTGATCACCCTCCCGAACCACGTGATCACTCACAGCACACGCCGATTAGCAGTTCCTTAAAGCCGCCATAAGCGGGTGTCGCCGGGGGCCCGGGGGTGCGAGGTTCGGGGCGTGGCACTGCGAACGGGCAAGAACATCGATGCGTACCTGTCCCGGCCGTCGGGAGAACAGGTGCGGCCGGTGAGTGTCGCCCGGGCCTTCCGGGCTCTGCCGTCGGCGCACCGGGAGATCCTCAACGAGACCGTCTTCCGCGAGCGGTCGGTCAACGAGGCCGCCGTGTCGCTGGGCATCCCCGTGGACGTGGTCAAGGCGCGGGTCTATCACGCGCTGCGCGCTCTGCGGGTCGCGTTGGACACCCCCGAGCCGGGACGGTGACGCCCGCATAGGTCTCCTTCGCTCCAGGCGTTGTGGAGCGAGGGATGCGAGGGCGGGCTGTTCTCGTCGGGCGCCGTGTTTACCGTGATCGTCAGCGGAAACACAGAACGTAGTCAGACAACTCCGGAATCGGAGTACGGCTACGGGGGAAGCCCGCTCAGCGGTGGCGGGAACAGGGGTGTTTCGCGTGCAGACGCAGACGAGTGTCAAGGATCTGATGGACAGCGAGGTGACCGACGGTTCCGGGCACAGGATCGGGACGGTCAGGCAGGTCTATCTCAACGACGTGTCGGGGCAGCCGGAGTGGGTCAAGGTCCACACCGGGCGGTTCGGGACGAAGGAGAGCTTCGTGCCGCTGGCCGACGCCCGGCACACGGGTGAGGTCCTGACGATCCCGTACGACAAGGACAAGGTGAAGCACGCCCCTCATGTGGACGCCGACCAGCACCTGTCGCGGGAGCAGGTCGCCGATCTCTATCGCTACTACGGCCTGCGCGCGCCGCAGCAGAACGAGCCGGTGCCCGACCAGGTGGGCACCGCGCGTGAAGGTGGTACGCAGGCGTCCCGGAACCAGGCGTCCGACAGGGGGCCGGCGGCCAGCACCGAGCCCGCCGACCGGGAGGCCCCTGCCAAGCGGGGGCGGTCCTCCGGCAAGCGGGAGCGGCCTTCGGCCAAGCCGGGCCCGTCCGCGAAGAAGGAGGCGGTGGACGCGGCGCACGGCCGGGTGGCCGGCGAGCGCGGCGGGATGGGCAAGGTCGGCGAGGACGGCATGGTCGAGCTGACCCTGTCGGAGGAGCGCCTGCACGTCGGCACGGAAGTGCACGAGTACGAGCGGGTCAGGCTGCGCAAGCGGATCGAGATCGAGGAGGTCGAGCGGACCGTCCCGGTGTACCGGGAGGAGCTGCGCATCGAGCGTGAGCCGATCCCGGACGGCGAGGCCGCCGACGGTGAGGGACGGTACCGGATCGCCGAGGACGAACGGGAGATCATCCTGCGCGCGGAGCGCCCGGTGGTCACCAAGGAGACGTTCCCGGTGGAGCGGATCCGGGCGCGGGCCGAGCGTGTCGCCGGTGAGCAGACCGTACGGGACGAGATCCGCAAGGAGCGCATCGACGTCGTCCACGACGGTGAGCCGGAGAGGTCCGCGCCCTCCGAGGAGGCGCCCTCCGGCAGGAACGAGCGCAGGTAGCCAGCGTTCGGAAGTCGCCGTCCGTACCAGTGCACGTGGTCGGGCGGACCACACGGGAAGGCCCTGGCCGTTATCGGTCAGGGCCTTCGGCGTGGCCGCGGAGCGACCTACGTTGCTTTTTGTTGGGGCGGAAGACAAATCCTCCCCGTCCCCGCCGACCCCCCGTTATCCCACCCCCCTGAGCGGAGGCGACGATGCACCGCAGCCCACCCCGGGCCCTCGTGCTCGGCTTGATCACCATCCTGACGCTGTCGCTCACCGGCGGCGCGGCGGTGGCCGACACCGGGACCGCCTGGCTGGATTCCAGGCGCCCGGTCAAGGACAGGGTGGAGCGCCTGCTCGCCAGGATGAGCCTGGACGAGAAGATCGGCCAGATGACGCAGGCCGAGCGAGGCAACGTCACGGCCGACGACATCACCCGCTACCGGCTCGGGTCGGTCCTGTCCGGCGGCGGGTCCGTGCCGACGCCCAACACCCCCGAGGCGTGGGCGGACATGTACGACGGCTTCCAGCGCGCCGCGCTGGCCACCCCGCTGCGCATCCCGATCATCTACGGGGTGGACGCCGTGCACGGCCACAACAACGTGGTCGGCGCGACGATCTTCCCGCACAACATCGGCCTCGGCGCCACCCGCGATGCCGAACTGGTGCGCAGGATCGGCGCCGCCACCGCCGAGGAGGTCGCCGGCACCGGACTGGACTGGAACTTCGCGCCCTGCCTGTGCGTCGCCCGCAACGACCGCTGGGGTCGCACCTACGAGTCCTACGGCGAGGTGCCCGAGCTGCCCGCGCAGATGTCCTCGATCGTCAACGGCATCCAGGGCTACCGGCTGGGCGGCAGCCCCACGTCCATCCTCGCCACCGCCAAGCACTACGTCGGCGACGGCGGGACGACCGGCGGCGTCGACCAGGGCGACACCCAGGTGTCCGAGGCCGAGCTGCGGCGCGTCCACCTGCCGCCGTTCCGTGCGGCGATCAAGCGCGGCGTGGGCTCGGTGATGATCAGCTTCAGCTCCTGGAACGGTGTCAAGCTGCACGGCCACCGGTACCTGATCACCGACGTGCTCAAGCGCGAGCTGCGCTTCTCCGGCTTCGTCATCTCCGACTGGAACGGCATCGACCAGATCGACGGGCAGCCCGGCTTCACCCCCGAGGAGGTCCGCACCGCCGTCAACGCCGGCATCGACATGTTCATGGTGCCGCAGGAGTGGCGCGCGTTCATCGACACGCTCAAGGCCGAGGTCCAGGCCGGCCGGGTGCCGATGTCGCGCATCGACGACGCCAACCGGCGGATCCTCACCAAGAAGGTCGAGCTGGGCCTGTTCGAGCGGCCCTTCACCGACCGCCGCTACACCGCCACGGTGGGCAGCCCGCAGCACCGCGCGCTGGCGCGGCAGGCGGTGGCCAAGAGCCAGGTGCTGCTGAAGAACAAGGGCGGGGTGCTGCCGCTCGACCGCCGCAACAACAAGATCTTCGTGGCCGGCAAGAACGCCGACGACATCGGCAACCAGAGCGGCGGCTGGACCATCACCTGGCAGGGCTCGTCCGGCCCGATCACCCCGGGCACCACGATCCTGGAGGGGATCAGGCAGACGGCCGGCCGGTCCAGCACCGTCACCTACAGCAGGGACGGCACGGGGATCGACGGCTCGTACAAGGCGGCCATCGCGGTCGTCGGCGAGACCCCGTACGCCGAGTTCGAGGGCGACCGGCCGGGAGCGATGGGCCTGGACGCCGAGGACCTGGCGACGATCGAGCGGCTGCGCGCCTCGGGCGTGCCGGTGATCGTCGTGCTGGTCTCGGGACGGCCGCTGGACATCGCGGCCGAGCTGCCCAAGTGGGACGCGCTGCTCGCGGCGTGGCTGCCGGGCACCGAGGGACGCGGCGTGGCCGACGTGCTGTTCGGCGTCACCAAGCCCACCGGCAGGCTCCCGTCCACCTGGATGAAGAGCGCCTCCCAGCAGCCGATCAACCGCGGTGACGGCCAGAAGCCGCTGTTCCCGTTCGGATACGGCCTCACCTACCGCAAGTAGCAGCAGTGCCCGGCGGGTACGGCCCGTTCGCCGCACCCGCCGGGCACCCCGCTCAGCCCGGAAACCGCGGCCTGGAGGCCCGCAGGCGGCCCGGCCCACCCGGCGGATCAGCGGGAAGGACAGCGGGATGACCGCCACGCCGTCCGGGATGTCGCGGCGGCCCATCCGCGGCAGGACGGCGTTGCCGAGCCCGCCGGCGACCAGGGAGAGCTGGGTGGCGAACTCGTAGGCCATGTGGTCGGTGCGGGGTTCGGAGTCCATCGCGCGCAGGGCGCGCATCGGCCAGTCGCAGCAGAAGGCGACCGAGGTCGAATGCGCTGCCGATGCTTCGGGTCCGGTGTCAGCCATGTGCTGAGTCTCCTGTCACAGCGAGAAGGCTGACAGCGGCGATTCCTATCACTCGCTCAAGCATGACAAAGCCCCCAGGCCCGGAGCTGGTCTCCGGACGCTGGGGCTTCGCCGTTCACGAGCCTTTCCTGCGCTTTCCTGCTGAGCCCGCACCAGGGGCGTCATCGCTGTCAGCGATCACGCGATCAGCGAGTTCGCGACGGCGGGTCTGGGCTCGGGCCAGGTCGGTGTCATGACCGGCCCAGCCACCGGGTACCGCCCATCCCCTCGCCGATCGGCGGATTGTCGGGTCAGCTCTGGCCTCGTTCGCCTTGGCGGGGGCCGAGGGTGTCGGTCCATTCGGCGGTGAGCTGGGCGTTGCTGAGGGACATCCCTGTGTTGGATTGCTCTCCGAGGTACTCGTAGGTGTTCTTGCGGAACGCCAGGCGGCTTTCGTACGGCTCGGGCTTGGCACCGGGCGCGGGTGGAATGTTCTCGGTGTAGGAGAGGACGATGGCGGGGGGGCCTCCCTCGGGATCAGTGGCGGTGCCGACCGTGCGTACGCCCTTGATCTGGGCGAGCATCCGGTAGATCCCGGCTCGCGTCGCCGGCGTCGTCGGCTGGCTGAGCAGTTCCGGGGCGAAGGTCCAGAGGAACCCGTCGACCTGGGTGGAGGACAGCGTGCCACCCTCCGCCGACTTGGCGATGACCTTGCGCAATTCCTCCGGGGTGGTGGGCAATTGGAGGAGCTGGTCCAGGGACATCCCTTTGCCGTTCACGCCCCATTCGGCCCACTCCGGGCCGCTGTATTCGGTGTACGCGGGCTTGTCGCGTACGAGGTTCGGCGAACCGGCGGCCTTCCAGGCGGCCTTGTCCTTGGCCGATGGGAAGGTCACTTTGGGATTGAGACCGACAACCGTCCGGATGAAGCCGGTCTTGGACTTCCAGGATTCCGTTGTCACGCAGAGGACGTAGCGGTAGGTCTTCCCCTCACGGGTGCACCTCCGGGTCTTGACGTGCCAGTACTTGCCGGTGGTCTGCGGGGCCTTCTCGATCGATTTGGCTCCGGACAGGAGGAAGGTGCGGGCGTCCAGGGGCCGTTCCGCGGGACGGAGGAGGTGAGGGTCGGCGTCACCCAGCAGAGGGATGGTGACGGCGGCCGCCGTGGCCGCAGCCGCCGAGGCGGTCAACACCAGAGGAAGGCGGAAGAAGGAGCGACGCGTCCGGGCGGGGGCCTGGCGTGGGGTTGCGATGATCGCCGCGATCCTCTCGTCGTACGAGGTGTCCGGCAGAGAGAGCGACGCTTCCTTGATCTCCTCGGGCATCAAAGCCGCGACGGTCCGGTCGATGGTGTTCATCAGTGCTGTCCTTCCAGGGACTCGGTCTGGATGCCGGAGGGGACGGGGCGTGGACTGGGCTTGTCCGCCTTCAGCGCCTGGGTGAGTCGCTTGCGGGCGCGGTGAAGCCGGACGAAGAACGTCGCCGAGGAACACCCCAGGACGCGGGCGGCCTGGGCTGGAGTGAGGCCGTACCATGCGGTCAGGATCAGGATCTCGGCGTCCCGCTCGGATAGTGACGCGAACGCGGCCAGCCCGGCGTCCCGTTCGGCCACCAGATCGGCTGTGTCGCGGGACCGGTGGTCGCGTTCGTCGCCGAACTGCCTGATCCGGTCGGCGATCGAAATCGCCCGGCGGCCCGAATCCCGCTGTTTGAGACGATGCCTGCGGGCAATGCCGAACAACCAGGGGACGGGATCGTCCTCCGGTACCTCGTCGAGTTTCAGCCAGACCGTCAGGAACGTCTCGTTGGTGATGTCCTCAGCCACGTTGCACTGGTCATGGGCGAGCGAATAGCTGAGCACCTTCGAATAGTGCTGCCGGTAGAGGGACGTGAACCGAGCGACATCCTCACCCGTACTCACGCCACCACCTCCCTTCGGGCACGGTTGTCTGTTTCCGTCACCCGGTAACCCCGCCGTGGCCCCCGTTTCTTACACCGCGACGGTCGGTTTCGCGGAGAAATGCTCCTCAGGCGGCATTGGGAACCGGACCCTGCGGCGGGTGCTGGCACGTGGACCTGGCTTGGGCCGGTGTGAGGAAGGTCTCGGCGAGAACGACGCGCAGCACGATCGTCGCATGATAAGAACCACGCGCGGTAGGGCCTGGACGCCATACGACTTTGTCGAAGACACCCAGATCAGGGCAGTTTTGTGTCATTAGCGTGCCATAAACGTGTTGCGCGTTGAGAGGCGGTTGGGGATGGCTCAGGGGTCGCGGGTGGCTCCTGGAGGCCACAGGATGTCCACTTCTCTGCCGTGGCCGGGGAGGGCGATGTCGACGACCGATCTCGCGTGGCGCGCGCGTTCGGCCGCCCAGACGACACGGTGCGAGTCGAGGCTCTCGCGCCCGTCGGAAAGAAGCGGCGCGGGGTCTCCGGCGGCGAGGGCATCGACGAAGGCGTCGGTCAGGGCCTCGTCGGCGGCGTCGTGCCGGCCGCCGGATCCGTGCCTGGTGGACTCCAGCGTCTCCACCTCGCCGGTGACGAAGTCGCGCAGGGTGATGCGCACGCCGTCGCCCTCCAGGCAGCCGGCCGTCCCGAAGATGCGGGTCTGCCGCTGCGCGTACGGGGAGAACGCGACCATGGTGAAGGTGGCGGTGGCGCCGGAGGGGAACTCCATGCTCACCACCTGGTGGTCCACCACGTCGTTGTCGCAGGCGTACACGCATCGCCCGTACGGGCCGTCGCGCAGCGCCGCGATGACGCCCCGCTCGGTGAAGTCGTGGGTGATCGCGCTGACCGGCCAGACCTCCTGCCCGGGTGCGCCGAGGCGGGACAGGTAGAGCCGTTTGGCCGAGTACGGACAGCCGTCCTCGATCGCGCAGTCCAGGCAGCGGTCGGCGGCCCCCTCCGGGCGGTTCTCCGGTCGGAAGTGCGAGAGCCGCCCGAACGAGCCCACCCGGGACGGGTGCTCGCCCAGCACATGGATGATCCAGTCGATGTCGTGCACCGACTTGGTCATCAGCATCGGGCCGGAGGCGTCCTCCCGCCGCCAGTTGCCACGGACGTACGAGTGCGCGTGGTGCCACCACCCGACCGGCTCCAGGTGCTGGACGTTGATCGGGGTGCCGATGCGCCCTTCGCTCAACAGTGACCGAATTTTCCGGGTATAAGGCGTATAACGGAGCACGTGACAGACCGCGAGCATCGTCCCGGCGCGCTCGGCCGCCGTCACCACCCGTTCCGCGTCCGCCTCGGTGGTGGCCATCGGCTTCTCCAGCAGGATGTGGTAGCCCTGCCCGGCCAGCCGCACCGCGGGCTCGGCATGCTCGGCGTCCTGGGTCGCGATGATCGCCCCGTCCGCGAGCCGCCCCGCGTCCACCAGATCGGTCCAGCTCGCGAACGCACGATCCGCGGGGATCGCGTGCTCGGCCACGAACCGCTCGCGCCGCCACCGGTCGGGCTCGGCCACCGCCACCACCCGGCCGCGCGTCGCGTCCCGGATCCGGCGGGCGTAGCCCGTCCCGCGCAGTCCGGCGCCCACGACCGCGACCGTGGGCCCACTGGGTTCCGCTGACAACGGTCACCTGCCCTCTGACGCCCTCTGAGCTGGGCCGACCTATTTACGAAAGTAATTTTCGTAAATAGGTCGGCCTAACTGTCCATGGTCGGCCCGCCCCTGTCAAGACCCCCTAAGAGGTGCCGTGTCCGAGATCTCGCTGCATGGGGGCGACCCCTCGGTCCTCCGCAGGCTCAACTCCGCCGCGGCACTGCGCGCGCTCCGCGACGGCGGCGAACCCACCCTCAGCGAACTGGCCCGCGCCATAGGGCTCTCCCGCCCCACCACCGAAGGCGTCCTGTCCGAACTGGCCGACCGCGGCCTCGTCATCGAAGTCGCGCCCCGCTCCGGCACCGGACTCGGCCGCCCCGCCCGCCGCTACCGCTTCCGCGCCGACGCCGGCCACGCACTCGGCCTCGACATCGACGCGCACCGGGTCCAGCTCTTCCTCACCGACCTCAACGGCCAGGTCATCGGCTCCCACCGCGCCGACCTCGACCTCACCTGGCAGCCACCCGAACGGCTCGCCGCCGTACGCGCCGCCGCCACGGCATGCCTCGACGCCGCCGGCATCCACCCCACCGACCTGTGGGCCGTCGCCGCCGGCACCCCCGGCGTCGTCGACGCCGACGGGCGCGTCGCGTACTGCACGGTCGTCCCCGGATGGCAGGGCCTCGACCTCGGAGGCGAACTAGGCCGCTCCTTCCCCTGCCCCGTCCTCGTCGAGAACGACGCCAACCTCGCCGCCATGGGCGAACGCTGGCGCGGCATCGCCACCGGCACCGACGACCTGATCTACGTGCTGGCCGGTCTCCACACCGGAGTCGGCGCCGTCATCGGCGGACGCCTCCACCGAGGCCGCTCCGGTGCCGCCGGCGAAGTCGGCATGCTCCCCGAACTCGGCCTCCGCGACACGATGGCCGCCCTCACCGGCACCCCCATCAGCCGCCCCGGCGGCGAAGCCGCAGCCGAAGCCGTCCTCGCCGCCGCCCGGGACGGCGACCCCCAAGCCCTCACCCTCGTGAAACGCCTCGCCGCCCGAATGGCCCGAGGCATCGCCGCCATGGCACTCGCCATCGACCCCGAAATGATCGTCATCGGCGGCGCCCTCACCCGGACCGGCGACCGGCTGGTCGACGAACTACGCCGCCACGTCCGCCCCCTCTGCCTCGCCCCCGTCCGCATCGAAACCTCCGCCCTGGGCGACGAAGCCGTAGGCATAGGCGCCGTCCGCCTAGCCCTGAATCACATAGACGAAGATGTGTACGCTGTGACATATGTGGGGGGGGCGACCCCCCACACCCCCCGATGCGGGGCCAGCGATCCCCGCCGCTCGCCTGGCGGCTCGCGGCGGTGACCGCTGACCCCGGGTAGGGGCTCCGCCCCTACGACCCCGGCAGGGGGCTCCGCCCCCTGCACCCCCGTTGGGGCTTCGCCCCTTGCTTCCGTGAGGTTTTGCCCTATTGGTCTGATTGGGGTATGGAAGGGCCGGCTCCTGGCGTCTTTGGGTGTGGGGTGGATGCGTCTCGTTGGTGGGGCGTGGCCGTGGCCTGGGTCGGTGGGTGTCTGCTCGGTTTCGGCTTTGCGGCGTGCAGTGGCCGGGTGGAAGTAGCAGTCCTCGTAGATCGCCTCAGGCTGGGTGTTGCCGGGCATGGCTTGGCTCGCTTGATCATTGTGGGGGGCTTGAGGCTTGGCTGCCGGTATCATCACTTTGGGGATTCGTCTGGTGGGTTGGCGAGGGTTGACAAGATCGGCATGGTGTATTGACGCGGTGCGGGGGTGGATTTAGCGTCCCAGGAAAAGCGTCCACGGGGCTGCCCGTGAGGAGGCGCCACCCGCCATGCGCTCCCAGCTCCCGCTTCGTTCTTTCGTGCGTGTTTCGGTCGCTGTTCTGGCACTGGCCGCTCTCGTGCTGGCGTTGATGCAGGCGATGGCTTCCGCGCGTTCTCTAGGGGCGGGGGCGCCCGGGGACGTCTATGCCTATCTCGACGATCCGGAGATGATCGGGGAGGGGCAGGAGCCGGCGCATTCCGTGCTGCGACCCGGTGACGAGCGGCGGTGGACGCGGTCGCTGGACGGGGAATGGCGGCTCAAGGTCGTCGATCGGCCGGGGGACGTGCCCGCGGGTTTCTTCGGTGAGGGGTACGACACGTCCGGGTGGCCCAAGGTGAGGGTGCCGCACACGTGGCAGAGCGATCGGCTCGACCATCCGGTGTTCCGGAACATCCCGACCGAGATCTGGCCGGACGATCCGCCTCGGGTGCCGCGTGACATCAACCCGACGGGCGCATATGTGAAGCGGCTGGAGGTTCCCAAGGATTGGGAGGGGCGGCGCACGTTCCTGCGATTCGAGGGTGTGACCAGTGCGTACTTCGTGTGGGTGAACGGGCGGTACGTGGGCTATGACCAAGGGGGTTACACGCCTGCGGAGTTCGACATCAGCGATCATGTGCGGCCTGGCGGTAACACGGTGGCGGTTCAGGTGCACAGGTGGGGTGCCGGCTCTTACCTGGAGGACGTGGACCAGTGGCGTTACAGCGGCATCTTCCGTTCAGTGTGGGCGTACTCGACACCCAAGACCTATGTGCGGGATGCGTACATCACCACGGATTTGGACGAGTCGTATAGGGACGCGACGCTCAACACGACGCTGACCCTGGCGAGCAAGGGGGGAACCCAGGGCGAGCACACTGTCAAGGGGACCCTTTTCGGTCCGGACGGTCGTCCTGTGACGACGTTTTCTGGGCGGGCGAACGTGACCGGTGACGGTGCGACCCTGCGGATGAGCGTGCCCGTTTCCAACCCGGCGAAATGGAGTGATGAGACGCCCTCGCTCTATAGGTTGCGGCTGGAGCTGTCCGGACCTTCAGGTGTTGTCCATAGCGTCTGGGAGGAGGTGGGCTTCCGCGAGATCGAGATCAGGGACCGGCGGTTGCTGGTGAACGGGAAGCGCGTCCTCATCAAGGGCGTGAACCGTCCCGAGACCGATCCCGACACCGGACGGCACCAGACGCGCGAGCGTCAGGAATCGGACGTCGCGCTGATGAAACGGCTCAACATCAACGCGATCCGGACGGCGCACTATCCGTCCGATCCGTATCTGTACGAGCTGGCCGACAGGCGCGGGCTCTACATCGACGACGAGGTCGACATCGAGACCCACAATTACGAGAACTGCGCCAGGCCCGCGGGTGACCGGCGCGACTGCCTGGCGGACCGGCCCGAATGGCAGAAGGCGTTCCTCGAACGCTTCCAGGCGATGGTGGCGCGCGACAAGAACCATCCGAGCGTCTTCCTGTGGGACACCGGGAACGAGGCGGGCCTGGGCCAGGCGCACACGAAAATGGCGGAGTGGGCGCGCGAGACCGACCCGACGCGGCCGCTGTATCACCAGTCCAACAGTCCCGATGGCGACGCCCCGTTCGCGGACGTCTGGGGGCCGCGCTATCCGACTCCGGCGCGGCTGGAGCAGCAGGCGGCGGCCACGACCAAGCCCATCATCATGGGGGAGTACGCCCACGCGATGGGCAACAGCCTGGGCAACTTCCGTGAATTCTGGGAGGTCATTCGCCGCCACCCGCAAACCCAGGGTGGTTTCATCTGGGACTGGGCGGAGGCCAACCTGAGGCACCCGCTCATCACCACTCCCGACTCTTCGGGCAACGGCATCCTGGCGTGGACGCAAGGACTGCCCGAAAGAGTCGAGGGCCACAGGGGCAAGGCCCTCTACTTCTCCGGCCTGGACGATTTCGTCGAGGTCTACCGGGACCGCCGGCTCGACCTCACCGGGAACGCCGTCACCCTCGACTCGTGGGTCAAACCCGTCCGCCCGTGGACCGGCGACTTCACCATCATGACGAAGGGCGACCACCAGTACGGCCTCAAGATGTCGAACGAGACCACTTTGGAGTTCTACATCTTCAGCGGGGGCACCTGGCGTACCGTCCGCGCGCCCGTGCCGTCCAACTGGTACGACACCTGGCACCGGGTCACCGGAACCTATGACGGCACCGCCCTGCGCCTTTACGTGGACGGGCGGGAGGCCGCCCGTGTCACGTACTCGGGCACCATCGACTGGTCGTCGGGTGATGTCAACATCGGCCGGAACTCCGGCACCATGCAGGACAACTACAGCGGTCGCATGGCGCACGGAACGATCGATGAAGTCCGCATCTACGGCCGTGCGCTCACACCGGACGAGCTGGGCTCCGGCGCGGATCCGGCCGGCGACGCCGTGCTCGCTCTCAATTTCGACCAGTTCCCCCAGAAGGGCGGCTTCCTCTCCAACGGGCAGAGCCTTTCCGGGGTGGACGGGCTGGTCGGCACCGACCGTTACCTCCAGCCTGAACTGGCCCAGCTCGCCTGGGTGCAGTCGCCGATCCGCGTCACCCGGACGGACGACGGTGTCGCGGTCACCAGTGAGCGCGCCTTCGCCGGCACGTCCGACCTGCAATTGCGCTGGCGCTACAGCGAAGGCAAGCGCATCATCCGTTCCGGTACGCGACCGCTCGACCTGAAACCCGGCGGGACGGCTCGGGTGGCGATCCCGCCCGCGCCGTCCGAGAACGAGCGGTGGCTGACGGTCGATGTCGTCCTGAACGGGAGGACCTGGTATGCCCCGGCCGGCCATGTCGTCGGCTTCGGGCAGTTCCCCGCCGGCGGGACGAAGGTCCCCGGCATCAGGAAACCCGCGACCGGCGCGGTCTCCACCTCCCGGACGAGTGACGAGATCATTGTCACCGGCCGCCATTTCCGCTACGTCTTCGACCGCGCCAAGGGCACTCTCACCTCGATGCGCTACAGGGGGACCGAACTCCTCCGTACCGGCCCGGAATTGGACGTGTGGCGCCCGCCCATCAGCAACGAGACCTACACCTGGGGCAACGCCGAAGGCGAGGACTGGCGCAGGGCAGGGCTTGACCGCCTCACCACCACACCAGGTGAGATAACCGTGACCCCGGACGGCTCCAGTGGAGTGACCGTCCAGATCCCCAGCCGGGTCAACGGCACAGGCAACGCCTTCTTCGACCAGACCACCACCTACGCCATCGACGGCTCCGGCCAGATCGACCTCAGGCACCAGGTCGTCCCGCAGGGCAGCGCACGCACCCTGCCCTATCTCGCCAGGGTCGGCTACACGCTCAAGCTGCCGGACCGCTACAAGTCCTTCGCCTGGTACGGTCGCGGCCCCGTCGAGAACTACAACGACCGCAAGGACGGCACCCGCATGGGCGTGTGGTCGTCCTCCGTCGACCAGCAGTACGTCTCGTACTACCGCCCCCAGGACTACGGCAACCATGACGACGTGCGCTGGGCCATGCTCACCGATGGCCGCGCGGGACTCCTGGTGGCCGGAGACCTGGAGGTCAGCGTCACCCCGTACGACGACCTGGATCGCGCGCTCTACCCGTTCGCCCTCCAACGCAACCCGGGTTGGAACACCCTCCACGTGAACCACGCGGTGTCCGGCGTGGGCGACACCCCCAACCCGGTGCGTCCCGAGTACCAGGTCCGCCCCGACCGGACGTACACCTACACCACCGTCCTGCGTCCCGTCACCCCCGACGAGGCACGCGGGAACGCGGTCGTCACGCCACGATGAGGAGGGGGTTCTCCAGGATCTCGGCGAGGCGGGCGAGGAAGGCGGCGCCGGTGGCGCCGTCGGTGGCGCGGTGGTCCACCGACAGGGTCACCGCCAGCCGCTTGCCCGGGACGACCTGACCGTTCCGGACGACCGGCTCGTCCCGTACCGCGCCGACCGCCAGGATCGCCGCCTCCGGCGGGTTGATCACGGCGGCGAAGCCGCCGACCCCGTACATGCCCAGGTTGCTGACGCTGAACGTGCCGCCGCTCATCTCCTGCGCGGTCAGCCTGCCCTCCCTGGCCCTGGCGGCCAGCGCACGCGTCTCGGCGCCGATCCGCGACACGCTCTTGCGGTCGGCGTCCCTGATCACGGGCACCAGCAGGCCGTCCTCCACCGCGACGGCGACGCCGATGTGGATCCGCTCGTGGAAGACCAGATCCTCTTCGGTGTAGGACACGTTCACCGCCGGATGCTCGCGCAGCGCGGTGGCGGCGGCCTTCACGATCAGGTCGTTCACGCTGACCTTCGCCGGGGCCAGCGCCGCGTTGAGCTCGGCCCGGAACTCCAGCAGCCGCTCGGCGTCCACCTCCCGGTTGAGGTAGAAGTGCGGCGCGTTCCGCTTGCTCTCGGTGAGCCGGCGCGCCGCGACCTTGCGGAACCGGTTGAGCGGTACGCGGCGTACGTCCTCGTCCGCGGTCGGAGCCGGGGGCGTGGCCGGAGCCGGGACCGTAGCCGGGGCCGGGGCCGGGGCCGCAGGCGCGGGGGCGGGGGCGGTGTTGCGGATGGCGGCCTCGATGTCGGCGCGTACGATCCGCCCACCGGGCCCGCTGCCGGTGAGGGTCGACAGGTCGATCCCGTGGTCGCGGGCCAGCCTGCGCGCCAGCGGCGAGGACGGCGGGCGCGTCCCACGCGGCGTCCGGCCCGGGGCCGGGGCCGGGGCGGCAGGAGCGGGAGCCGTGGGAGCGGGAGCCGGGGCGGCAGGAGCGGCGGCGGGGGCCGCGACGGGCTCCTTCGCGGGAGCCTCGACCTTGGTGCCCTCCGGGACGATGACGGCGATGGGGGTGCCGATGGCGGCGGTCTCGCCCTCGCCGACCAGGATCTCGCCGAGCACGCCGGCCTCGTACGCCTCGTACTCCATCACGGCCTTGTCGGTCTCGATGTCGACGAGCACGTCGCCGACGGCGATCGGGTCTCCGGGCTTCTTCTGCCAGGAGCTGATCACGCCCTCCTCCATGGTGTCGGAGAGCCGGGGCATGAGGATCTCGGTCATGGGGCGGTGGTCTCCAGTGCGGCGCGGCCGGTCGCGCGCAGGGTGTCGCGGACGGCGGTGAGCAGGGAGCCGGCGGAGGGCAGCGCGGCCGTCTCCAGCGGCTTGGCGTACGGGAGCGGCACCTCGGCCATGGCGACGCGGCGGACGGGCGCGTCCAGCCAGTCGAAGGCGCCCTCCTGGATGGTGGCGGCGATCTCCGCGCCGATGCCGTAGGTCAGCCAGTCGTCCTCGGCGACGACGGCGCAGCCGGTGCGCCGCACCGACTCCACGATCGTCTCGCGGTCCAGGGGACGCAGGCTGCGCAGGTCCACGACCTCGGCGGAGACGCCCTCGGCCGCCAGCGTCTCGGCCACCTCCAGGGCCACGTGCGCCATCCGCGAGTAGCCGATGATGGTGATGTCGGTGCCGGAACGGGTGACGGCGGCCCGGCCGATCTCGGCGGGCTCGATCAGCGCGGGCTCGGCGGGCAGCTCGCCCTTGGTGTTGTAGAGCGCGAGGTTCTCCAGGAACAGCACCGGGTCGTCGTCCCGGATCGCGGCCTTGAGCATCGCCGACGCCTCCGCCGGGGTGGAGGGCGCGACCACCTTGAGGCCGGGGACGAACGAGTAGAACAGCTCGACGTTCTGCGAGTGGGTGGCGCCGAGCTGCTGGCCCCCGCCGCCCGGGGTGCGGATGACCAGCGGGACGCTCGCCTGCCCGCCGAACATCCCGTAGATCTTGGCGGCATGGTTGACGATCTGGTCCAGCGCCAGCAGCGAGAAGTTGATCGTCATGATCTCGACGACCGGGCGCAGCCCCAGCATGGCCGCGCCGATGGCGGCGCCGACGAAGCCCTCCTCGGCGATGGGGGTGTCGCGGACCCGGCGCGGGCCGAACTCCGTGAGCAGCCCTTCGGTGATCTTGTACGAGCCCTCGAAGACGCCGATCTCCTCGCCCATCAGGAAGACGTTCTCGTCCCTGAGCATCTCGGCGCGCAGCGTTTCCCTGAGGGCCTGGCGGTAGGTGATGGGTGCCATGACGACGCGACTCCTCAGGAACGGAAGACGGGGTCGGCGGGCAGGCGGCGCCGCTCGCCGGGGACGGGGGTGGCGTAGGTGTAGTCGAACAGCGTGGAGACCTCCGGCTCGGGGCTCTGGTCGGCGAACGCGGCGGCGGCCTCGACCTCGGCGGTGACCTCGGCGTCCAGCGCGTCCCTCGCCTCGGCCGTCAGCACCCCGTCCTTCTCCAGGCGGTCGGCGAGGGCGGCGACCGGGTCCCGCTCCAGCAGGGCCTGCCGCTCCTCCTTGCTGCGGTAGCGGGCCGGGTCGACGACGGAGTGGCCGCGCAGCCGGGGGCTGACGGTCTCCAGCAGGTAGGGGCGGGACCGCGAGCGGGCGTGCTCGACGGCGACCCGCGCCGCGTCCCGGACGGCGATCACGTCGGTGCCGTCCACACGGGCGCTGTCCATGCGGTACGCGGTGCCGCGCCGGTACAGCTCGGGCTCGGCGGCGGACGCCTCGACCGGGGTGCCCATGCCGAGCCCGTTGTTGACCACGACGAACACGACGGGCAGGTCCCAGAGCGCCGCGATGTTCAGCGACTCGTGGAAGGCGCCGATGGCGGCGGTGCCGTCGCCCATCTGGCACATCACGACCTCGTCGCCGCCCTTGTAGGTCACGGCGAGGGCGGCGCCGGTGGCCAGCGGGACCTGCCCGCCGACGATGCCGTACCCGCCGAGCAGCCGGGCCTGCGCGTCGAACATGTGCATGGAGCCGCCCCAGCCCTTGGACACGCCGGTGGAACGGCCGTACAGCTCGGCCATGACGCGCTCGGCGGAGATGCCCTTGGCCAGCGCGTAGCCGTGCTCGCGGTAGTTGGTGAACAGGTAGTCGGTGGGGCGCAGCGCCGCCATCAGGCCGACGACGGTGGCCTCCTCGCCGAGGTTGAGATGGCAGTAGCCGCCGATCTTGGCCTCGGTGTAGGCGCGGGCGGCGCGCTCCTCGAAGCGGCGGATCAGCAGCATCCGCCGGTAATAGCCGGCCAGTTCCTCCGGGTCGGGAGCGGTCGTCGCGCCCGTCCCGGAACCGGTGCCCGTTCCGGTGCGGGGGGCGGACGTCCGGCGTGGGCGGGCCCTGGTGGTCTCGGCCATCGGCGTTCTCTCCTCGGCTCGGGAGCGGTCCACGGGGTCACCGCGGGGCTCCATCGATCATCATTGATCAATGATCGATCATTACGGTTCCAGTATGCACCCACGGGGCGGCGAACGGAACGGCCGCCAGCCGGCCGACCCCCGCCTGACCTCTACCATTGTCGCGTGAACGAGTCCGCTCAGCTGTTGCGCACCGGTCTGGCCGACCAGATCAGGGAGTTCATCGTCGAGGGCATCAGCTCGGGCCGCTGGGAGCCGGGCGAGCGCCTCGTCGAGCGCCGGATCGCCACCGAGCTGGGCGTCAGCCAGGGCCCGGTCCGCGAGGCGCTGCGCCAGCTCGAGGCGCTGCGGCTGGTGGAGAGCCTGCCCAACAGGGGCGCCCGGGTCCGCGCGTTCACCGAGCGCGACCTGGGAGAGATCTTCCCGGTGCGGGCCGGGCTGGAGCGCACCGCCGCCGAGCTGGCGCTGCCCCGCCTGGCCGAGCGCGTGGACGCGCTCGAACGGAACAACGCGCTGCTCGCTGAGGCCGCCGAGTCCGGCGACCTGCACGCCCAGATGCGGCTGAGCATCGAGTTCCACCGCGAGGTGGTGCAGACCGCCGGCAACCGGCTGCTGATGTCGGTGTGGGAGTCGCTGGGCATCGAGCTGTGGACGACCCTGTCCCTGCGGCTGCATAGGACGGAGATCTACTCCAAGTCGGCCGAGCACGCCCTGCTGATCGACGCCTTTCGCCGCCGGGACCCGGAGGCGCCGGGGCTGCTCCATGACCACGTCATGAACTACGCTCCCTGATCGTTCCCCGCTCCGCCCGGGTGGATGGATTGTGCGGTGGCCCACGGCGGTTTAGTCTGCTCACGATCGCAAGCCTTCGAAATGTTTTCGCAAGTTTTCGGCGTCGCGGCGCATGACCGCGCGGAGGAGGGGCAGTGCTCGTCGCCGGGATCGATTCCTCGACGCAGTCGGTCAAGGTCCTGCTGTGTGACGCCGCGGACGGGACGGTGGTCGGCTCGGCCACCGCGCCGCATCCGGACGGCACCGAGTGCCATCCCCGGCACTGGTGGGAGGCCCTCGAATCGGCCCGGGACCTGTTGGAACGGGCGGACGCCGTCGCGGTGGCCGCGCAGCAGCACGGGATGGTGGCGCTGGACGAGAACGGCGAGGTGATCCGCCCGGCGCTGCTGTGGAACGACACCCGCTCGGCGCCGCAGGCCCGCGCGCTCACCGAGGAGCTCGGGGGGGCCAAGGCGTGGGCGGAGCGCACCGGGAGCGTGCCCGTCGCGTCCTTCACCGTGACCAAGCTGCGCTGGATGGCCGAGAACGAGCCGGAGAACGCTCGGCGCACCGCGGCCGTGATGCTGCCGCACGACTGGCTGACCCTGCGGCTGGGCGCGCCCGAGCCCGCCACCGACCGTGGCGACGCCTCCGGGACCGGCTACTGGTCGCCCGCCGAGGGCCGCTACCTGCCGGAGTTCGTCCGCGCCGCGCTCGGGCACGTGCCCGACCTGCCGCGGGTGGCCGGTCCCGCCGAGACCGTCGGGGAGACGCCCTGGGGCGGGCGGCTGGCCCCGGGCACCGGCGACAACATGGGCGCGGCGCTGGGCCTCGGCCTGGACGAGGGCGACCTGGTGGTGTCGATCGGCACGTCCGGGACGGCCTTCGCGGTCTCCGGCGCCCCGGCCGCCGACCCGTCCGGGCTGGTCGCCGGGTTCGCCGACGCGTCCGGGCGGTTCCTGCCGCTGGTCGCCACGCTGAACGCGGCCCGCGTGCTGACCTCCGCCGCCGCACTGACCGGCGCGAGCCTGGACGAGCTGGCCGAGCTCGCGCTGGCCGCCGAGCCGGGCGCGGGCGGCATCACCCTGCTGCCCTACCTGGACGGCGAGCGGACGCCCAACCGTCCCCGGGCCACCGGCGTGCTGACCGGGCTGACCACGTCCAACGCCTCCCGCGAGAACCTGGCCAGGGCCGCGGTCGAGGCGCTGCTGTGCTCGCTCGCCGACGCGGCGGACCATCTGGCCGCCCAGGGCGTGCATGTTCCCGTCGGAGGGCCACCCCCCGGAACGACAGGCCGGCCGCGGCGCACGCTGCTGATCGGCGGCGGTGCCCGGTCCGCCGCCGTCCAGGCCCTGGCTCCCGCGATCTTCGGCACGCCGGTCACGGTGCCCGAGCCCGGCGAGTACGTGGCGCTCGGCGCCGCCAGACAGGCCGCGTGGGCGCTGGCCGGGACGCCCGAGCCGCCGCGCTGGCCCGCCGTGCCCGCCACCGAGTTCACCGCGACCGACGCCGACAGGGCGGCGGCCGAGGAGGTCCGCGGCAGGTACGCCGCGCTACGCGACACCAGCGAGACCCTTGGAGGGGACAGTTCATGAGCGACGACCGTTACACCCCGCGGCCGGAGGACAGGTTCTCCTTCGGGATCTGGACGGTGGGCTGGCAGGCGGTGGACGTGTTCGGCCCCGCGACCCGGGCGCCCATGCCCGCCGACCGGGCGGTGCGCAAACTGGCCGAGATCGGCGCGTACGGGGTCAACTTCCACGACAACGACGTGTTCGACTTCGACGACACCGCGGCGGCCAGGGACCAGAAGATCTCCGCGTTTCGCAAGGCCCTGGAGGAGACCGGGCTGGTGGTGACCACCGCGACCACCAACCTGTTCGGCCACCCGATCTTCAAGGACGGCGCGTTCACCTCCAACGACCGTGACGTGCGCCGGTTCGCGCTGCGCAAGGTGATGGACAACGTGGACCTCGCCGCCGAGCTGGGCGCCAAGGTCTACGTGGCCTGGGGCGGGCGCGAGGGCGCCGAGTCGGGCGCGGCGAAGGACGTGCGGGCCGCGCTGGACCGTTACAAGGAAGCCTTCGACATCCTCGGCGACTACGTCCTGGAGAAGGGCTACGACCTGCGCTTCGCGATCGAGCCCAAGCCGAACGAGCCGCGCGGCGACATCCTGCTGCCGACCGTCGGGCACGCGCTGGCGTTCATCGACGAGCTGGAGCACCCCGAGCTGGTGGGCCTCAACCCCGAGGTCGGGCACGAGGAGATGGCCGGGCTCAACTACGCGCACGGCCTGGCCCAGGCGCTGTGGCACGGCAAGCTGTTCCACATCGACCTCAACGGCCAGAACGGCCCGCGCTACGACCAGGACCTGCGGTTCGGCGCCGGCAACGCGCGCGGCGCGTTCTGGGTGGTGGACCTGATCGACCAGAGCGACTACGACGGCCCGATCCACTTCGACTTCAAGCCGCCCCGCACCGAGGACGACGAGGGCGTGTGGGTGTCGGCCGCCGCCTGCATGCGCAACTGGCTGATCCTGCGGGAGCGGGTGCGGGCGTTCCGCGCCGACCCCGAGGTGCAGGAGGCGCTGCGCGCGGCCCGGGTGGACGAGCTGTCCGTCCCGACCCTGGCCGAGGGCGAGACCTGGCGGTCGGTCCGCGACTTCACCCCCGACATCGACGCCCTCGCCAAGCGCGGCGCGGCCTTCGAGCGCCTGGACCAGCTCGCCCTGGAGCACCTCTACGGCGCTCGCTGATCTGCCGCCGGGCCGGGACCCGCCCACAGCCCCGGCCCGGCGGTGGCCGATTTGGGAGCGCTCCCATGTATCGGCGCAGGTCAGCGGCCTGGTCGGAAATCGGGGGTCGCATACCCCTTGTGCCGCGGCGCCGGTGCGCTTACGATCCGGGCGATCCCCAGTCGAAGCGCTTCGATTGAACGGGCCCTCGACCCCCACCCGGAGGAGCACCATGATCAAGGCACGCAGGGGCGCGGCGCTGACGGCCGCGCTCGCCGCGGGGGCACTGGCACTGACGGCGCTGGCCGCCTGCGGTGACGGCGGCGAGTCCGATCCGAACGAGCTGCGTCTCTGGCACTACGAGCCGCCGGACAGCGCCATGGGCGTGGCCTGGAACCAGGCGATCAAGGAGTTCGAGCGCACCCACCCCGGCGTGAAGGTGAAGTTCGAGGAGAAGGGCTTCGAGCAGATCCAGAAGACCGCGCCGATGGTCCTCAACTCCAAGGACGCCCCCGACGTCATGGAGTACAACAAGGGCAACGCGACCGCCGGACTGCTGTCCAAGCAGGGCCTGCTGGAGGACATGACCGCCGAGGTCGCCAAGCGCGGCTGGGACAAGCTGCTCGCCCCCAACATCCAGGTCACCTCGAAGTACGACGCCAGGGGCACGATGGGCGGCGACAAGTGGTTCGGCGTCCCCAACTACGCCGAATACCTTCAGGTCTACTACAACAAGGACCTCTTCGAGCGGCACGACGTGAAGGTGCCCACCACCTACCCCGAGCTGCTCGCCGCGATGGACGCCTTCGTCGCCAAGGGAGTGACCCCGTTCGCCAACGCCGGGGCCGAGTACATGGCGCAGCAGTTCATCTACCAGCTCGCCCTCGACCGGGCGAATCCCGCCTGGGTCGACGCCTACCAGCGCTACACGACGAAGGCGAGCCTGACCGACCCGGCCTGGACCTACGCCGCCACCACCTTCGCCGACTGGGTGAAGAAGGGATACGTCGCGCGCAGCTCGGTGGGCAGCAAGGCCGAGGACGCGGGGTTGGCGTTCATGCGCGGCGACTACCCGATGATGTTCTCCGGGAGCTGGTGGTTCGGCCGCGTCGCCAAGACCGCCCGGTTCGACTGGGACACCTTCGTCTGGCCCGGCTCCAAGCTGACGCTCGGATCGGGCGGCAACCTGTGGGTGATCCCGAAGGGCTCGAAGAACAAGAGGCTGGCCTACGACTTCATCGACATCACGATGAAGAAGCAGATCCAGAACGCGCTGGGCAACGCGGGCGGCATTCCGGTCGCGGCCGACCCGCAGGCCATCACCGATCCGAGGACCAAGCGGCTCGTCGAGAACTTCGCCACGCTGTCGCAGAACAACGCGCTGGCCTACTACCCCGACTGGCCGGTTCCCGCGTTCTACGACAAGTGGGTGGCGGCCGGCCAGAAGATCATGAACGGCTCGGGCTCGCCCGCCTCCATCCTGGGGGAGGTCCAGCGGGCCTATGACGACGGTGTGCCCAAGTGACCGCTGCGACCCGGACGCGGGAACGGCTCGGGTACCTGCCGTACCTGGTCCCCGGGCTGGTGCTGTTCACCGGCGTGATCGGCGCGCCGTTCGCCATGAACGTGGCGGTGAGCCTCACCGAGTGGGACGGCGTCGGCACGCCCGCCTGGGCCGCCCTCGCCAACTACCGCGAGCTGGCCGGCGACGGGGAGTTCTGGTCCTCGTTCCGTAACAACGTCCTGGTGATCGTGGCGATGGCGATCGTCCCGACCGGGATCGGGCTGGTGCTGGCGGCGCTGCTGACCGACCTGGTGGACCGCCATTTCGGTCCGCGCCCCGCCAGCGTCCTGCGCGCCTGCCTCTACCTGCCGCAGGTGCTGCCGGTCGTGATCGCGGGCGTGGTGTGGTCGTGGCTGCTCGACCCCGACGACGGCGCGGTCAACGCGGTGCTGGGCGCGGTGGGCCTGGACGCGCTGGCCCACGACTGGCTCGGCGACCCCGCCACCGCGCTGTGGACGGTCATGGTCGTGATGGTGTGGGTGCAGATCGGGTTCCCGCTGGTGGTGTTCATGTCCGGGCTGCAGCGGGTGGACCCGTCCCTGTACGAGGCGGCCGAGATCGACGGGGCGTCCTGGGCGCGCCGGTTCCGGCACGTGACGGTGCCGCAGATCCGCCCGGAGATCTTCGTGGTGCTGCTGTGGACGACCATCGCCGCGCTCAAGGTGTTCGTCCCAATCTACGTGCTGACCAAGGGCGGCCCCGGCGGCGCGACCAACGTCCCGTCGTACTACTCGTACCAGAACTTCTTCGACAAGACCGATGTCGGGTACGGCGCCGCGATCTCGACCGTGCTGACCCTCATCATCGTCGCGCTGACCGTGGTGTTCCTGCGCGCGCAGAACGCCGCAGAGCCCGAGCCGTCATGACCGAGCGAAGTGTAGGGACGATCGCGGCCCGCGCCGGAGGCGTCCCGGCGCTGGGGCGGCGCGGCGGCGGGAAGCGGCGCCGCGGCCCGTCGGCGTACGCGACGCTGGTGGCACTGGTCGCGCTCGCCGCCGTCATGCTGATCCCGTTCGCCGTGGTGCTGCTCAACGCGGTGAAGACGCCGGAGGACTACTCGGCGAACGGCCCGCTGGCGCCGCCGGAGAGGGTGAGCTTCGAGGCCATCACCGGGTTCTGGGAGCGCGTCGGCTTCGGGCAGGTGCTGCTCAACAGCGCGCTGATCAGCGGGTCGGTGGCGGTCCTGGCGGTACTGCTGTCGGTGCTGAACGCCTACGCCCTGGGCATCGGGCGGATCAAGGGCCGGATGTGGGTGCTGGCCGTGCTGCTGCTGGCCAACACGCTGCCGCAGGAGTCCTTGGTCTACCCCCTGTACTACCTGTCCAAGCAGGTGGGCCTGTACGACACCAGGCTCAGCGTGATCATCGTGTTCACGGTGATCCAGAGCGCGTTCGGCACCTACCTGCTGTCCTCGGTGCTGGGCGCGTTCCCCCGCCCGCTGCTGGAGGCGGCGCGGATCGACGGCGCCGGGCGCTGGCGGGTGCTGTGGCAGGTGGTGGTGCCGGTCATCCGGCCCACGCTCGCGGTGCTGGCGGTGTTCTTCTTCGTCTGGACCTGGAACGAGTTCCTGATCCCGCTGGTCTTCCTCGTCGGCAACGACAACCAGACGGTGTCGGTCGCGCTGGGCGTGCTGCAAGGACAGCGGCTCATGGACGCGACCATGTCCAGCGCCGCCTCGCTGCTCGGACTGCTGCCCACCGTGGTCTTCTTCCTGATCTTCCAGCGCACCCTGTCCCGCGGGCTCACCGCGGGCGCCGTCAAATGACCAGTAAGGGGCTTGATGAAGTTCACCGACGGTTACTGGAGGATGCGGGAGGGCGTGCGGGCGTCGTACCCGGTCGAGATCCTCGACTGCGCGGCGCCCGCGCCCGGCTCCCTGGTCGTGCACGCGCCCGTCCAGCACATCCGGCACCGCGGCGACCTGCTGCAGGGGCCGCTGGTCACGATCGCGTGCACGGCCGCCGCGCCGGACGTGATCGGCGTGACCATCACCCACTTCGCCGGGGAGGAGCCGCGCGGCCCCGCGTTCGCCCTGGCCACCGACCCGCCGCCGGACGCGGAGGTCTCCATCACCGATGAGGCGGCCAGCCTCACCTCGGGGGCGCTCACCGTACGGTTCGGACGCGGCGAGCACTGGGGCATGGACGTCCTCGCGGCAGGTCGCAGGCTGACCGGCACCCGTCCCAAGTCCACCGCGGTCATCGACACCGCGGACGGCCGTCACTACGTGCGGGAGCAGCTCGATCTCGGCGTCGACCACCACGTGTACGGGCTGGGTGAACGGTTCGGCCCGCTGGTGCGCAACGGCCAGCAGGTGGACATGTGGAACGCCGACGGCGGCACGGCCAGCGAGCAGGCGTACAAGAACGTGCCGTTCCTCCTGACCGACGCCGGCTACGGGGTGTTCGTCGACCATCCGGGCCTGGTGTCGTTCGAGGTCGCCTCGGAAGCGGTGGCGCGGACACAGTTCTCGGTCGAGGGCCAGTCGATGCGGTATTTCCTCATCTACGGGCCGACGCCGAAGGAGATCCTGCGCAAGTACACGGCGCTGACCGGGCGTCCCGCCCGCGTGCCCGGCTGGTCGTTCGGGCTGTGGCTGTCCACCTCGTTCACCACCTCCTACGACGAGGCGACCGTCACGGGCTTCATCGACGGAATGGCCGAGCGCGACCTGCCGCTGAGCGTCTTCCATTTCGACTGCTTCTGGATGCGCGAGTTCCAGTGGTGCGACTTCGAATGGGACCCGCGGGTGTTCCCCGACCCGCCCGGCATGCTGCGCCGCCTCAAGGAACGCGGGCTGCGGATCTCGGTCTGGATCAACCCGTACATCGCGCAGCTCTCCCCGCTGTTCGCGGAGGCGAAGGAGCGTGGCTACCTGCTCCGGCGCCCGAACGGGGACGTGTGGCAGTGGGACCTGTGGCAGCCGGGCATGGCGGTCGTCGACTTCACCAACCCCGAGGCGCGCGAATGGTACGCGGCGAAACTGGACGCGCTGCTGGAGATGGGCGTCGACTGCTTCAAGACCGATTTCGGGGAGCGCATCCCCACCGACGTCGTCTACTTCGACGGTTCCGATCCGGAACGCGCGCACAACTATTACACCTACCTCTATAACCGGACGGTCTTCGAGTTACTGCGAAAGCGGCGGGGCGAGGACGAGGCGGTGGTGTTCGCGCGTTCGGCCACCGCGGGCGGGCAGCGCTTTCCCGTGCACTGGAGCGGCGATTCGGAATCGACGTTCGAGGGGATGGGGGAGAGCCTGCGAGGCGGCCTTTCCCTGGGCCTGTCGGGGTTCGGCTACTGGAGCCACGACATCGGCGGTTTCGAGGGGACGCCGGACGCGGGGCTGTTCAAGCGCTGGATCGCGTTCGGGCTGCTGTCGTCCCACAGCCGCCTGCACGGTAGCCGCTCCTACCGCGTGCCCTGGCTCTTCGACGAGGAGTCGGTGGACGTCCTGCGGCACTTCACCCGCCTGAAGATGCGGCTCATGCCGTACCTGGCGGGCGCGGCACGGCAGGCCCACGAGGAAGGGCTGCCGATGATGCGCGCGATGATCCTGGAATTCCCGGACGATCCGGCCTGCACTCACCTCGAACGGCAGTACATGCTCGGCGACGATCTCCTGGTCGCGCCCGTCTTCACCGTGGAGGGCGACGTCGCGTACTACGTCCCCGACGGCGTCTGGACGCGCTACCTCACCGGCGAGCGCGTGCACGGGGGACGCTGGGTGCGGGAACGGCACGGCTTCGACAGCGTGCCCCTGCTCGTCCGGCCCGGAGCGGTCGTTCCCGAGGGCGCGGTCGACGACCGTCCCGACTACCCCCACGCGGAGGGCGTGACCCTGCGCGTGTACGAACCACGGGACGGCGCGCGCGTCACCACCGAGGTCGCCGACGCCACCTTCACCACCACCCGCCAGGGCGGCGAGCTGCGCGTCACCGCCGAGAACGCGGGGGAGTGGAACGTCCTGCTCGTCAACACCGACCCCGCCTCCATCACCGTCCAGGGCGGCACCGTGACCGGCCACGACCAGGGCGCTCTCATCCGGGCCACCGCCGCAGACCTCGTCGTCACCCTGCGAAGGCACCCCGAAGCGAACACGGAAGCAAACACCGAAGGAAACATTGAAGGGATCGCCCCATGACGCCTCGGCCCGGACAAGGCGGCGCCAGGACCCTGCCCGAAGGCTTCGTCTGGGGCGCCGCCACGGCGTCGTACCAGATCGAGGGCGCGGTGAACGAGGACGGCCGCGTCCCCTCCATCTGGGACACCTTCAGCCACACCCCGGGGAAGACCCTCAACGGCGACACCGGGGACGTGGCCACCGACCACTACCACCGCTGGCGCGAGGACGTCGCCTCCATGGCCGAGCTCGGCCTGGACGCCTACCGGTTCTCCATCGCCTGGCCGCGCGTCGCGTCCGGCGACCGGAGGGGCCTCGACTTCTACTCGCGGCTCGTCGACGCGCTGCTGGAGAACGGGATCGCGCCGTTCGTCACCCTCTACCACTGGGACCTTCCGCAGGAGCTGGAGGACGCAGGCGGGTGGCCCGAGCGCTCGACCGCGTACCGTTTCGCCGAGTACGCGGCACAGGTGGGACGCGTCCTGGGCGACCGCGTCCACACGTGGACGACGCTGAACGAGCCGTGGTGCTCGGCGTTCCTCGGCTACGCCGCCGGGGTGCACGCGCCCGGACGTACCGACCCGGCCGCCGCGCTCGCCGCCGCGCACCACCTCAACCTGGCGCACGGCCTGGCGTCGCGGGAGCTGCGCGCCGCCGCCCCCGACGCACAGCACTCGATCACCCTCAACCTCCACCATCTGCGCGGCGAGCCCGAGGCGGTACGGCGCGTGGACGCCGTCGCCAACCGCGTCTTCCTGGACCCCCTCACCGGCCGGGGCTACCCGTCCGACCTGCTGGAGGACACCGCCGCGATCACCGACTGGGGCTTTGTCCGGGACGGCGACGAGAAGACGGTCGCCGCGCCGCTCGACACGCTCGGCGTGAACTACTACTCGCCCACGCTCGTACGCCTCTGGGACGGCGCCTCGCCCCGTGACCACGCCGACGGCCACAAGCAGGGCGAGGCGTCGCCCTTCGTGGGCTGCGACGACGTGGAGTTCGTCGAGCAGCCGGGCCCGCGCACCGCGATGGGCTGGCCGGTGGACGCGACCGGCCTGGAGGAGCTGCTGCTGCGCCTGCACCGGGATCATCCGGGCCTGCCCCTGGTCATCACCGAGAACGGCGCCGCCTACCGCGACGAGCCGACCCCGGACGGCCACGTCCACGACACCGACCGGATCGCCTACTTCCGCGACCACATCGCCGCGATGCGGCGCGCGATCGAGGACGGGGGCGTGGACGTGCGCGGCTACTTCGCCTGGTCGCTGCTGGACAACTTCGAGTGGGCCTACGGCTACGACCGCCGCTTCGGCCTGATCCACGTCGACTACGCCACCGGTGAGCGGCGCTGGAAGGACAGCGCCCACTGGTACCGGCAGGCGATGGCCCGGGCCAGGCGGGGCGAGCTGCCATGAGCGGGCGGGGTTGGGCCAGATCATGAGCGAGCTGGAGCGGCGCCTGAAGGCGACCCGGAGGCGAGCGGGGGGCACGGCGGCGCTGGCGGTCGGGGCGTTCTGCT
Organism: Actinomadura sp. NBRC 104412; assembly: GCF_030269515.1. Taxonomy (GTDB): domain Bacteria; phylum Actinomycetota; class Actinomycetes; order Streptosporangiales; family Streptosporangiaceae; genus Spirillospora. The sequence goes on from NZ_BSTM01000006.1 coordinate 82,641, forward strand.
TCGGGACGGCCGAGGCGCTGCCGATCGGGCTGCTGCCGTTCATCTCCGCGGACCTGGGCACGTCGGCCTCGGCGGTCGGCCTGCTGGTCACCGGGTACGGGATCGTGGTCGTGCTGGTCTCGGTGCCGATCACCAAGGTGACGGTGCGGGTGCCGCGCCGCCCGCTGCTGACCCTGGTGATGGCCGTGTTCGCCCTGATGACGTGGGCGGCGGCGCTGGCACCCGGGTACGGGGCGCTGCTGGCGGCGCGCCTGGTCACCGCGCTCGCGCAGGCGCTGTTCTGGCCGGTGGCGGTGGTCGCCGCGGCCGGGCTGACGGCACCGGAACGGCGCGGGCGCGCCGCCTCCTACGTCTTCGCCGGCGGGTCGCTGGCGATCGTGGCGGGCGTCCCCGCCGGGACGTGGCTGGGCGAGGCCATGGGGTGGCGGGCCTCGTTCGCCGCCCTCGGCGCCGTCACGACGGCCGCGGCGGTGGCCGTCGCCGTGCTGCTGCCCGGCGGCCCGCCGGGACGCGGCCACGCCGCCGCCGCGACGAACCCGGACGCCCGCGGGTTCCGGCTGCTCATCGTGGTGGTCGCGCTCACGGTCGGGGCCTGCTTCACCGCCTACACCTATATCACCGAGTTCCTCCTGGACGTGACCGGGCTCAAGGAGACGTGGATCAGCCCCGTCCTGCTGGTCAACGGGGCCGGCGACATCGCCGGGATCGGCCTCGCCGCGGCGGTGGTCGACCGGGGCGCGCGGCGGCTGCTCGGCGGCGCCGCCGCGCTGATGGCGGCGGCGCTGCTGGTGCTGTTCGGACTCGGCGCGCTGCCCGTGGGCGCGGTCGCGGGGGTGATGATGCTGGGCCTGGCGATGCCGGCCCTCGCCACCGGCATGCAGGCGCGGGTGCTGGAGACGGCGCCCGGCAACACCGACGTCGCCTCGGCCTGGGCCTCGGCCGCGTTCAACGTGGGAATCGCCGGTGGAGCGCTCGCGGGCGGACTGCTGCTCCCGGTGTACGGTGTGCGCGCCACGGCCCTGGCCGGCGCGTTCGCCGCCGGCGCCGCCGTGGTACTCGTGTGCGCCGAACGCGTCCTGGCAGGTCCGGGACGTGCGCGGCGGCCTGTGGTCGATCTCGCCGCCCGCGGCGGGATCACGGCGGAGATGGGGATGTGCGGTGGTCAAGATCACTGATGTGGCGCGGCATGCCGGGGTGTCGCCCAGCACCGTCTCGTACGTGCTGAGCGGCAAGCGGTCGATCTCGGCGGGCACCAGGGAGCGGGTGCTGGCCAGCATCGCCGAGCTGGGCTACCGGCCGCACGCCGGCGCCCGCGCGCTGGCCAGCAGCCGGTCCAACGTGCTGGCGCTGATGATCCCGTTGCGCAGCGGCATCCATGTGCCGGTGGTCATGCAGATCGCGGTGGCGGTGGTGACCGCCGCCCGCCGGCACGACCACGACGTGCTGCTGCTCACCCAGGAGGAGGGCGTGGACGGCCTGCGCCGGGTCGCCGACAGCGCCCTGGTGGACGCGCTGATCGTGATGGACGTCCAGCTGCACGATCCGCGGCTGCCGCTGCTGAGCGAACTGGGCCGCCCCAGCGTGCTGATCGGCTTCCCCGCCGAGGCCGCCGACCTGACCTGCATCGACCTGGACTTCCACGCGGCCGGGCGGGAGTGCGCGGACCGGCTCGCCGGGCTGGGGCACCGCACCGTCGCGCTGGTCGGTTCGCCGCCCGAGGTGTACGAGCGCCAGACCGGGTTCGCGCAGCGGGTCGAGAGCGGCTTCCGCGAGTCGGTCCGGCGGCACGGCCTGTCCGCGAAGGTCTACCCGTGTGAGGCCACCGCCGACGCCGCCCGCGCCCTCGTGCGGCGGCTGCTGGCCGAGCTGCCGGACCTCACCGGCGTCGTCGTCCACAACGAGCCGGTGATGGACCCGCTGGTGCGCGCGTTCCGGAGCGCCGGGCGCCGCGTCCCCGAGGATCTGTCGGTGGTCGCGATCTGCCCGGACGAGCTGGCCGAGCACGCCGAGCCGCCGCTGTCGTCGGTCGCGATCCCCGCCGACGAGGTGGGCCGCCGCGCGGTGGACCTGCTGATGGCCAAGCTCGCCGGTGAGGACGTGCCCGCCGCCACCCTGCTCCCGCCCCGTCTGACCACCCGCGCCAGTGACCTCCCGTTAGGGCGGATCGGCGAACGCTGAACGAAGGAGAAGCCGTGGTGCCGCACAGACGCAGACGCAGACCGATCATCTCCGTTCTCTCCGGGGCGGCACTCGCCGCCACCCTGGTCGCGGCACCTCCGGCCGCGGCCCTCGACACCCTCCCGTTCCGGAACCCGGACCTGCCGGTGAACGCGCGCGTCGAGGACCTGCTCGGCCGCCTCACCCTGGACGAGAAGGTGTCGCTCCTGCACCAGTACCAGCCGGCCATCCCGCGGCTGGGCATCAAGCGGTTCAAGACCGGGACCGAGGCGCTGCACGGCCTGGCCTGGTCCACCGACATCAACTCCACCCCGCCGGGCGCCGTGCGCACCGCCACCGCCACCGTGTTCCCGCAGTCGGTCGGGCTCGGCGCCACCTGGAACCCCTCGCTGATGAGGCGGGTGGGTTCCGCCGTGGGCGACGAGGCACGCGGCTACAACAAGGAGAACTCCGACCTGTGGGGCCTCCAGCTGTGGGCTCCCGTCGTCAACCTGCTCCGCGACCCCCGGTGGGGACGCAACGAGGAGGGCTACTCCGAGGACGCGCTCCTCACCGGTGTGCTGGCCACCGCGTACGGCAAGGGCATCTCGGGCGACGACCCGCGCTACCTCAAGGCCGCGCCCGTCCTGAAGCACTACCTGGCCAACAACAACGAGATCCGCCGGGACACGACGTCCTCCAGCCTGCGCCCGCGGGTGAAGAAGGAGTACGACGAGGTCCCGTTCAAACTGCCGATCTCCGCGGACGCCGCGACCGGGATCATGACCGCCTACAACCTGATCAACGGCCGTCCCGCCACCGCCCACCCCGACGCCCGGGACGTCGTCCGCTCGTGGACGGACCGGACGCTGTTCAACGTCACCGACGCGCACGGCCCCAACAACCTGGTGAACTCGCAGCGGTACTACGGCACCCTCGCCGAGGCGGACGCCGCCACCCTCAAGGCGGGCGTGGACAGCTTCACCACCGACGACACCAACTCCGGCATCACGATCGCCGCGGTGAAGGAGGCGCTGTCCAAGGGCCTGCTGGCCGAGCCGGACGTGGACACCGCCGTGCGCCACATCCTGTCGATCCGCGTCAGGCTGGGCGAGTTCGACCCGGACGGCGGCCCCTACGCCAAGATCACCAAGGCGGTGGTGGACAGCCCCGAGCACCGGCGGCTGGCCCGGCAGGCCGCCACCGAGCAGCTCGTGCTGCTCAAGAACCAGAACAGGACCCTTCCGCTGGACGCGAGACGCGACAAGAAGGTCGCGGTCGTCGGCCCCCTGTCGGACACCCTCTACACCGACTGGTACTCCGGCGCCCTCCCGTACCGGGTCACGCCCTTGGACGGGATCCGGCAGCGCCTCGCGTCCACCGGCGGGTCCGTCGCGGGCACGGAGGCCGTGGACCGCATCGCGCTCAAGGACCCGGCCACCGGCAGGTACGTCACCGGCGGCGCCGACGCCGACGGCGACCTCCTCAAGCTCGCCGACACCACCTCCGCGGCGACCTCCCAGTTCGACGTGTTCGACTGGGGCCAGGGCGTGCTGACCCTGCGGAGCGCCGCCAACGGCAAGACGGTCGGGCGCTTCGTCAGGCCCGACGGGAGCTGGACCGACAACCTCGCCAACGACCAGGCGCAGCCCTCCGGATGGTTCGTCCAGCAGATGTTCAAGCTGGAACCGCACGGCGACGGCGTCCTGCTCCGGTACGCCGGGTACGAGAAGGCGTTCGACTGGGCCGAGCCCGCCAAGACCTACCTCAAGGCCGGCGCGGACGGCACCCTTGTCCTGGCCACCAAGGAGGAGGCCACCACCTTCACCCGCGAGGTCGTGCGCAGCGGCGTGGACGACGCCGTGAACGCGGCCAAGGACGCGGATGCGGCGATCGTGGTCGTCGGCAGCATGCCGTTCATCAACGGGCGCGAGGACCACGACCGCACCACGATGGCGCTGGCCGAAGGCCAGTCCGCGCTGGTCAAGGCCGTGCGGAAGGCGAACCCCAACACGGTCGTCGTGGTCGAGAACAGCTACCCGACCACCCTCACCTGGGAGCAGAGGCACATCCCGGCGATCCTGTGGTCGAGCCATGCCGGTGCCGAGACGGGCAACGCCCTGGCTGCGGTGCTGTTCGGCGACACCGGGCCGTCCGGGCGGCTCCCGCAGACCTGGTACCGCTCGGAGAGCGACCTGCCCGACATCCTCGACTACGACATCATCAAGTCGGACCGGACCTACCAGTACTTCAAGGGCACGCCCCTCTACCCGTTCGGGCACGGCCTCTCCTACGGCACGTTCCGGTACGGGCGTCCCGACGTGCGGCTGCGCGACGGGCATGTCACCGTGACCGTCCCGGTCACCAACATCGGGAAGGTCGCGGCGGACGAGGTGGTGCAGCTCTACACCCACCAGCGGACCTCACGCGTGAAACAGCCGCTCAAGAAGCTGCGCGACTTCGAGAAGGTGCGGATCGCGCCCGGCCGCACCAGCACGGTCACGCTCGGGTTCCGCGTCTCCGATCTCGCGCACTGGGACGTCACCCGCAACCGGTGGACCGTGGAGAAGGCCGACCACGACATCATGATCGGCGCTTCGTCCGCGGACATCAGGCGGCGCGCCACCCTCGCCGTGCCGGGCGAGACCGTCCCCGCCCGCGATCTCACCCGGCCCACCCGCGCCGTCGACTTCGACGACCACCAGGGCGCCGGAATCGTGGACGAGAGCAAGCCGTCCGGTGACGCCCTCGCCGCGGGCGCGGGCGGATGGGTCGCCTTCACCGGCGCCGACTTCGGACCGCGGGGCGTCCGCGGCCTGCGGGTGCGGGCGGCGAAGGAGAGTCCGGGCGACACGACCGCGCAGGTCCGTCTCGGCTCGCCGACCGGGCGCCTGGCCGGGACGGTCACCATCCCGTCCACCGGCGACCGCTACACCTACCGCGACCTCACCGCCGCGGTCACCGGGGTGTCCGGACGCCAGGACGTCTACCTGGTGTTCGGCGGCGACGTCCGGCTGAGCACCTTCGCCTTCACACGCTAGGAGCAGGGCGTCAGGCGGAACGTGAGGCCGAGTGGTAGGCGCGATGCACCTCGCGCATCCGTTCGGCCAGTTCCGGGACGGGGCCCTCGACGACCACGCCGGGGGCCACGTCCCGGGCCGGGATCGCCGCGACCGGCGACGGCGGCTCGCCCCATTCCGCACGCCATCGCGTGAGCTGCGCCGAGGACGCCGCGTACACGATCCGGCCGAGCCCGACCCAGCCGTGCGCCGCCGCGCACATGGGGCAGTGCTCGCCCGAGGTGTAGACGGTGGCCGCCGCCCGCTCCTGTGCGGTCAGGTTCGCCGCGGCCCACCGGGCCAGCGCGAACTCCGGGTGTGCCGTCGCGTCCCCGGTGGAGGTGATCCGGTTGTGGTCCTCGGCGAGGACCGTCCCGTCGCCGCCCACCAGCACCGAGCCGAAGGGCTCCTCGCCCGCATCCATCGCCTGTTTCGCCAGCTCGATGCACCGTTCGAGGTGCCGTATCCCGGTTTCGTCGATCATGGTCACCGTCCTATCACAGGTACCGCACGGAAAGGGGATGGCCGTTCACGCGGCGGCCTGTCAGCATTCCCGGGTGAGCGCGAACCTGGAGGAACTGGTCATCCGGCATACCCGCCGCGTGCCCGTCCCGTCCGTCACCCCGGATCCGGGCCGCCGGATCGGCTCGCCGGGCGTCGCGGCGCGCCGGTTCGACGCCGTGCTGATGTCGGCGGGATTCAAGCTGTCGCGCGATCTGCTGTCCCGCCTCTCCGGCCTTCCCGAGCAGACGGTCGTGGATCTGGCGGTGCGCGTCCTGCCGGTCGTGCGGCGCCTCGCCGGTGACCACGTGCGGCACAACGCCTACTTCCGGGACTTCCCGAACAACGTGCCCGACACGCTGGGCTTCTGGCTGAGCTGCGTCCGCGAGGCGTTCCCCGACCCGGTCGAGGCGTGGGGGGCCGAGTCGAGGGTGGAACACGGCGTCCAGAACCTCCTCGATCTGCCGGGCTACGGCCGCTACCGGCACACCTACGAGGAGCTGCTGGACGCCCACGACGAGCTGATCGAGAGCGCCGGTGACCGCGTGACCGTCCTGCACCCGGGCGGTTCACTGGACGAGGAGGTCACCGGCCTGTACCTCGCCCTGGCCGGAAGCGTCACCCCGCTCACCGGCGCCCACGCGGAGGACCTGCGCGTCCTGGCCGAGCGCTGCGCGGACGGGCCGCAGCCGGAACGGATCCCCGTCCGGGAGAACCGCGCCCTCATCAACCAGGCGCGCCTCCACACCGGCGCCGGCCTGCTCCTGGACACCGTCACGGACGTGCTCCGCCTCGCCTGCGCCCTGTCGGACGGGGACGTGAGCCTCGCCGGGCCGTCCCGCTTCGTCTCCTTCCCCCGCCCGGTGCGGCGCGCCCTGCTCGCCGGGCTGGACGACGTCGTGCGCGCCGCCCCGGCCAAGCTCGGGGACGTGGCCGCGCACCGCGAGGAGTGGAAGCGGCTCGGCGAACGGCTCCACCCACACGAGTACGGCACGCGCTGGCCCCACGCCGCCGGCGTCTTCGCCGTCGCTCGCGGGGAGCGGCGGGCGCCGTCGTTCGCCTCGCGGGTCGAGGCCCTTCTCGCCGCCGGTGACGTGGCGGGCGCCGCGACGCTGCTGCGTTCGGCGCCCGGCCTGCTGTTCCGCTCGCTGGACCGGCTGCTGCGGCTCGCCCCGTCCGCCGCCGTCCAGGACGCGGTGCTGGAGGCCGCCGCGTCCGTGGCCGACCAGGTGTCCGGGCGCGTCCTGCTCTCGGTACGCGAGCACCTGCTCAACCGCGGGGGCTCGCGCGGCCGTACGCGCGTCTTCGTCAACCGGCTGAGCAGAGGGCGGACCACCGCCGACACCCGGCCTCCCCTCGGCAAGGGCGTCATCACCGGGCTGTCGGCGTTCCTGGACACCGAGGTCCAGCGCCGCCTGCCCGAGGTCGGCCACCTGCTCGTCGACCCCGCCGTCCTGGACGTCGCGCTGCCTCTCAGCGGCGGGGCCGCCGCCGACGGCCTCGGCACGCTGCCCCGCGGCTCGGTGTCACCGGTCGACGGCGAGCTGCTGCGCTTGTTCGTCCACTGGCGCGAGCGGCGGATCCCCACCGACGTCGACCTGTCGGCGCTGCTGCTGGACGCCGGCCACCTGAACCCGCGAAGGCTGTCGTACACGTCCCTGAGCATCCCCGGTGGCGCGCACTCCGGTGACCTCACCGCAGCGCCGGACGGCGCCTCGGAGTTCATCGACCTGCGGCTCGGCGAGATCGAGGCGGACGTGATCATCCCGCAGGTGCGCATCCGCTCCGGCGAGGGGTTCGAGGAGGTCGCCGAGTCGTTCTTCGGGTTCATGCTGCGGGACGCGGAGCAGAAGGGCCGCCCGTTCGAGCCCCGCACCGTCCGGATGAAGTCCGACCTGCGCGGACCCGGCCGGGTCGCGCTGCCCCTGGCGTTCCTGCGCGGGGAGGACGGCGGGTGGCGCGCCAAGTGGCTGCACCTCTACCTGAAGGGACGCCCGTCGTTCGACCGGGGCGAAGGCGACCGGCTGACGATGCCGGACCTGGTGCGCCGCCTGGCCGACCGCCGGTTCCTGACCGTCCGCCACCTCATCGACCTGCTGGCGCCCGGCGCCGCCTCGGTGACGTTCTGGGACGGGACGCGACTCCCCGGTCATCCCGTCACCTTCGTGGGCCTGGCACGCCCGGACGGCCTGCACGAGAAGTCCACCGTGGTCACGACGGGAAACCTGCGCGACCTCATCCCCGCCTGACTGTTAGGGTCACCGGCGGGGCGAGGCCATGAGGGCGCTTCCTTCTCACAGCTCGGACCGGCCGGCGCTCTCGCTCTCCTCGCCCCCCACCACGATCTCGGCGACCACCGGCAGATGATCCGAGGCGGCGGGCTCGGAGGTCACCACCGCCGCCCTCCGCACGACCACCGACGCGGACGTGAACACGTAGTCGATCCGGCGCCTGGGCCTCCCGCTGGGAAACGTGTGGCCCCTGCCCCTCCCGGCCTGCGCCCACGCGTCGGACAACATCCCGGTGAGCACCCTGGCCGCCGCCCTTCTCGGAGTGGCGTTGACGTCGCCCATCAGCACGAACGGCTCCTCGGTGCCGGCCAGCAGCCGCAGGATCTCCTTTGCCTGCGCCAGCCGTTCCCCCCGGCCGCCGAACTGGAGATGCGTGTTGTACACGGTCAGCGGCACACCGTCCACCACGATCCGCGCCCGAAGCAGCCTCCGCTGCTCGCCCCGGCCGGAACGGGGAAGCGGCGTGTTGTCCCACTCCACGATCGGGTCGCGCGCCACGATCGCCGTCCCGTACTGGCGGCGCGGCTCACCCGGCCGCGACGGCTCGGCCTCGACGTTCACCCCGTACACCACGTGCTTGCCCAGCTCGCCCGCCAGCCAGGACGGCTGGTCGGCGAAGCCGCTGCGCCGCGACCAGTGCCGGTCGACCTCCTGGAGCCCCACCACGGCGGGTCGTTCCCGTCGATGAGCCGGACGATCCGCTCCAGGTCGAGACGGCCGTCCGTCCCCGAGCCATGGCGGATGTTGAAGGTCATCACGGTCAGCGCGGGCACGTCGGCACCGTACCCCGGGGAAGGAGCGGCCAGTCGGCGCCGTCCCGCCGGATCCAGGACCGCCGCCTGCCGGGCGCGGTCGATCTGCCGGGCGGCTCCCCGCGCAGCACCGCGTCCACGACCGGGTCACGGACCAGGACGCCGCCTGACCAGCGCGCGGATCCGTGCCGCCGTGTCGGGGCGCAGGTCGCGGAGCGCCGTCGACATCCGCCCGGGTGAGATCCAGGTCTTCTGGGCCTGCGGCGTCACCCCGCAGGCGGCGGTGATGGCCTCGCGTCCGGCGTTCGCCATCGGTCACGCCCCCGGCCACATGGTGATCACCGACGCGCACGACGACGACTACCTCGTCCCCTGAGCGTTCCGTCAGAGCCGGGTGACCTCGACGGGGACGGTCAGCACGCGGTTCCGGCCGAGGACGCGGACCGGCCCCTCCAGGGTGAAGGAGCCTCGCAGGGGGAGGTCGGTGCTGGAGCGCCCGACCGCCACCCCGATCTCGCCGGGTTCGACGACGCGGCGCAGCGACGGGCCGGTGAAGGACGTGCGGTCGGCGTGCACGGTGAACGTCACACGGGCCGACTCGCCGGGGGCGAGCGGCACGCGGGCCCAGCCGGCCAGCCAGCGTTCGGGACGGACGACCGAGGCCACCGGGTCCGACAGGTAGAGCTGGACGACCTCCGTGCCCGCGACGGCCCCGGTGTTGGTGACGTCGGCGGTGACGGTGACCTGCCCGTCCGTCCCGGCGGACGGGGTGACCGACAGGTCGCCGTAGCCGAACGTCGTCCAGGTCAGGCCGTGCCCGAACGGGAACATCGGGGTCGGGTCGACCGGGGTCCACTCGTGCGCGGCCTCCAGCGGGGTGCGCAGGTGCGTGCCGGTCGCGATGGCCGGGCTGCGCGGGACGCCGGTCGGCAGCCTTCCGCCGGGCTCGGCCCGCCCGGACAGCACCGCGGCGATCGCGGGAGCGCCCTCCTGGCCCGCGAAGAACGCCTGCACCACGGCGGCGGCGCGGTCGGCCAGGCCGCCGAGCGCGTACGGGCGCCCGGTCAGCAGCACCAGCACCGTCGGGGTGCCGGTGTCCAGGACGGCCCGCGCCAGCTCGACCTGCCGGCCGGGCAGGTCGAGGGTGTCGGTGTCGCAGCCCTCTCCGGAGGTGCCCCGGCCGAACAGCCCCGCGCGGTCGCCGAGGGCCAGCACGCACACCTCGGCGTCGCGGGCGGCCTCGACGGCGGCCTCGATGTCGGCGTCGTCGGTGGCGAAGAGGTCGGATCCGGCCGTCACCCGCAGGTCGCCGGCGAGCTCTTCGGTCAGGGCCTCGGCGAGCGAGGGGATCCGCACCCCCATCGGCACGTCCGGGTGCTGGGACCCGACGTGCAGAGGGAAGGTGTAGCAGCCCAGCATCGCCAAGGGGTCGTCCGCGACCGGTCCGGTCAGCGCGACCCGGGCGCCGGGACGCAGCGGCAGCGTGCCGTTGTTGGCGAGCAGGACGATCGACCGTTCGGCCAGCCGCCGGGCCAGGTCGCGGCCGCGTGCCGAGTCCAGGTCGGGCTCCGCCCCCGGGGCGGGCTCCCCGGTGCCGTCCAGCAGGCCGAGCTCGGCCTTGGCGGTCAGGACGCGGGTGGCGGCGCGGTCCAGCTCGTCCTCGGTGACCAGCCCCGAACGGACGGCCTCGGCCAGCGGCCCGCCGTAGCAGCGGACGGTGGGCAGCTCCACGTCCAGGCCCGCCCGCAGCGCCTCGGCGGCGGCCTCGGCGCGCGACCCGGCGACGCGGTGCCGGGACTCCAGAAACGAGATCGCGTAGTAGTCGGACACCACCAGCCCGGTGAAGCCCAGCTCCTCGCGCAGCAGCCCGGTCAGCAGCCGCCGGTCGGCGGAGGCGGGGACGCCGTCGATGTCCTGGTAGGCGGGCATCACCGCCCGCGCGCCGCCCTCGCGCAGCGCCATCACGAACGGCTCCACCACCACGTCGGCCAGTTCGCGCGGCCCGAGCGTGGCGGGCGCCAGGTTGCGGCCGCCCCGCGCGCTGGCGTACCCGGCGAAGTGCTTCAGCGTGGTGATCACCCCGGACCGTTCCAAGCCCCGCACGTAGGCGCTCCCGACGAGACCGACGAGGTAGGGGTCCTCTCCGATGCACTCCTCGCAGCGGCCCCACCGGTAGTCGCGGATGACGTCCAGGACGGGCGCCAGCCCCTGGTGCACCCCGGCGGCGCGCATCCCCTCCCCGATGGTCGAGGCCATCTCCTCGACCAGCTCGGGATCGAACGAGGCGCCCCAGGCCAGCGGGGTGGGAAAGACGGTGGCGCCCCAGGTCATGAAGCCGGTCAGGCACTCCTCGTGCACCATCGCCGGCAACCCGAACCGGTTCGCTCGGGTCACCGTGCCCTGCAACTCGCGCAGCCGCGCCATGCCCTCGGCGGGCGTGACGGGCGCGGTGCCGTAGACCCTGCTGAGCTGGCCCAGACCCGCCTTGGCGACCTCGTCCAGCTCCGGGGCGGGCTCGCCGGAGTCGTCCTCCATCGGAGCCACCGGGGCGCCGGGCTCGGCCGGCCTCGCCCAGTAGCCGCCGAGCTGGGCGGCCTTCTCCTCGACGGTCATGCGCTGCAACAGGTCGGCCACCCGCTCGGCCACCGGCAGCCGCGGGTCGCGCCAGGGCTCGGCGTGGCCGTCCGGGGCCCGCGAGTCCATGGCCGTATCCGGACGGTCGGCGGCGGTGCCTGGGGCGCCGTGGGGAGTAGCGGCGGTCATGGGCGGCCTTCCTTCCCGTGGTCACGTGGCGGGCGCGACCGGTCTCGGCATCGACTGCGAACATTATCGCAAGCTTTCCGAAAATCCATCCCACCCCGGGACCGGGGAAAAACATCGATTGGGCCACGGATCCAGAGAAAACGGCCCTCGGCTATTGACCCGTACAGGGGCGCTTCTTAGGATCCGGCACCAAGCGAGGTCATCGAGATTTTCCGAAATGTTTCGATGGCGTCCCCATCCACCCCCAGGAGGCCCGATGGGCACCGAAGCCCTCTCCCGTCGCACCTTCCTCGCCGCCGCCGGGCTCGCCGGCCTGTCCGTACCGCTGCTGGGCGCCTGCGGCGACGACTCGGACTCCTCGTCGGGCAAGACCACCTTCGAGTGGTGGACGATCGCCACCACCGAGCCTGGCAAGACGCTGTTCCCGCAGCTCGCGCGGGAGTACATGCAGGCGAACCCCAATGTGACGATCAAGCACACGGCGCTGGAGAACGACGCCTACAAGGCCAAGATGACCGCGCTCATCGCGTCCGGGAATCTTCCCGACGTGTTCCACACCTGGGGCGGCGGCGTGCTCAAGCAGCAGATCGACGCCGGCCTGGTCAAGGACCTCACCAAGGACATCGCGTCCTGGTCGGGCACCATCAAGCCGCTGGCGTTGCAGGCGTACCAGTTCGACGGCAAGACCTACGGCGTCCCCTACGACTACGGCCTGGTCGGCTTCTGGTACAACAAGGCGCTGTTCAAGCAGGCGGAGATCGAGGGGACGCCCACCACCTGGACCCAGTTCCTCGACGCCGTCCGCAAGCTCAAGGCCGCCGACATCACCCCGATCGCCCTGGCCGGCAAGGAGAAGTGGCCCGGCCACTACTACTGGGCCTACCTGGCGATGCGCATCGGCGGCCTCAACGCGCTCAAGCAGGCGCAGGCCAGCAACGACTTCAGCGGCCCCGCGTTCGTCCAGGCGGGCGAGCGGCTGAAGGAACTGGTCGACCTGCAGCCGTTCCAGCAGGGGTTCCTCGGCGCCGACTACCCCTCGCCCACCGGGCAGGCCGCGACCATGGGCAACGCCAAGGCCGCGATGGAGCTGATGGGCCAGTGGGCGCCCAGCGTCCAGTCCGACGCGGGCAAGGGCATCGGGAACGACCTCGGCTTCTTCACCTTCCCGACCGTGGAGGGCGGCCAGGGCGCCGCCACCGAGGCGTTCGGGGGCGGCAACGGCTGGGCGCTGGCCGAGGACGCGCCCAAGGCCGCGCTCGACTTCCTCAAGTGGTTCAGCTCGGTCGAGATCAACCGCAGGCTGGTGGCGTCCAAGGGCTACCAGCCGGTCATCAAGGGCGCCGAGAGCGCGGTCGCCGACGCCAACCTCCGGACCGTGGTGCAGACCCTCGACCGGGCCACCGGCTTCCAGCTGTTCCTCGACCAGGCGTTCCCGCCGGCCGTCGGGCAGCAGGTCAACGACAGCGTCGCCGCGCTCATCGCGGGCCAGTCGACGCCGCAGGCGGTCACCGAGGCCATCACCAAGACGGCCAAGAGCCAGTGACCCATGGTCCTGCCTACCAGGAAGGACGGCACCGCGGCGACGGAGGCGGGCGCCGCCGCTGAGCGCTCCGGCGCGGAGACCCCGCCCGGCGGCGTGCCCGGCCCCAAGGGCCCCGAGGGCCGGGCACGCGGGGGCGGACCCGGGGACGGGCGGAAACGCGGGCGGCGCCGGTTCGGCGGCCCGCTCGTCGTGACGGTGTTCCTGTTCCCGGCGATGCTGCTGTTCGCGATGCTGGTGCTGGTGCCGATCGGGGTGGCGCTCTACACCAGCCTGTTCCGGTGGGGCGGCTTCGGCCGGCCGGAGAACTTCGTCGGGCTGGAGAACTTCCGCCGGCTGTTCCAGGACGAGGTGTTCCTCGGCGACCTGTGGCGCGGCCTGGTGCTGATCGTGCTGGCGCTGGTGCTCCAGCTCCCGTTCGCGCTGGCCATGGCGGTGATGCTGAACCAGCGGATGCGGGGCCGCGCGGTCTACCGGCTGGTGTTCTTCGCGCCGTACGTGCTGTCCGAAGTGATCACCGGTGTGCTGTTCACCATGATCTTCGACCCGGGCGGCGGGCTGGCGGACCAGACGCTGGAGGCCCTCGGGCTCGGCGACCACGGCATCGGCTGGTTCTCCGAGTCCTCCACCGTGCTGCCCACCCTGTTCCTGGTGCTGACCTGGAAGTACTTCGGCTTCCACATGATCCTCTACCTGGCCGCGCTGCAGAACGTCCCGGCCGAGGTGCTGGAGGCCGCCTCGATCGACGGCGCGGGGCCCTGGCAGCGCTTCCGGCATGTCACGCTGCCGCTGCTGGGACCCACGCTGCGGATCACGGTGTTCCTGTCCATCATCTGGTCGATCCAGCTGTTCGACCTGGTGTGGGTGATCAGCGGCGGCGGTCCCGTGCACGCCTCGGAGACGATGGCCATCACGATGTTCGAGTACGGCTTCAAGCGCTACCAGATGGGCTACGCCAACGCGATCAGCGTGGTGATGTTCCTGCTCAGCTTCGTGTTCGCCCTCTTCTACCAGCGTTATGTGATGCGGCGGGACATCGAGGGCGCGGTGACGGCAAGGGGAGGACTGTGATGACGGCGCTGGCGCCCGGGAAGCGGCCACCGAGCGGGCCACCGAGCAGGTCACCGGGCGGGGCATCGGTCAGGCCGCGGAAAAGGCCACGGCCCGCCGCCGTGGCGCGCCGGCTGTCCATGCACACGCTCATCTGGGTGATCGGCCTGCTGATCGTGGGTCCCGTCCTGTACGGGGTGCTGTCGGGGTTCAAGACCACGCCCGAGCTGTCCAGCAACCCGTTCGGGCCGCCCCAGGAGTGGATCACCCGCAACTACACCGACCTGCTGGCCTCCGGCGACTTCTGGCGGCAGCTCTCCAACAGCACGGTCATCGCGGTCGCGACCGCGCTGCTCACCGTCGCGGCCTCGGCCGCGGCGGCGTTCGTGTTCGCGCGGCTGGCCTTCCGGGGACGCGAACTGCTGTTCACGCTGTTCGCGATCGGGCTGATGTTCCCGTTCGCGGTGGCGATCCTGCCGCTGTACGTGCTGCTGCGCACGTTCGGGCTGCTGGACAACCCGCTGGGGGTGATCCTGCCGCAGGCGGCGTTCGGGCTGCCGGTGACGATCATCGTGCTGCGCGGGTTCTTCCGCGCCATCCCCGGCGAGATGGAGGAGGCCGCGCGGATCGACGGCTGCGGGCCGTTCGGCTTCTTCTGGCGGATCCTGCTGCCGATGGCACGGCCCGCCCTGGCCACCGTCTCGGTGCTGGCGATCGTGACGAGCTGGAACAACTTCTTCCTGCCGCTGCTGGTGTTCAACGAGCCGGACTGGTGGACGATCCCCGTCGGCGTCCAGCAGTTCAAGGGCGAGCACTCCTCCGACACCGCCCGCATCCTCGCCTACGTCACGCTGGCCATGGCGCCCGCGCTCGCGTTCTACGCCGTCGCCGAACGACATCTGATCGGGGGTCTCACGGCAGGGGCCACGAAAGGCTGAAGGTCTTACCATCGGATGATGACGTTCCCTGGTGGGGTCGGGGTCTCGGGTCTGCGCGTCTACGACTGGCCCACGGCCGACGGGCTGTGCGGAGGGTCGCCCCACGTTCATCTGGCCTGCGCAGAGGCGTACGTGGTCGTGGGCGGCACGGGGCGGGTCCAGACGCTCACCCGCCAGGCGTACGAGGAGACGCCCTTGTCGCAGGGCGCGGTCGTCTGGTTCACGCCCGGGACGATCCACCGGCTGGTCAACGACGGGGACCTGCGCATCGTCGTCATCATGCAGAACAGCGGGCTCCCCGAGGCGGGCGACGCGGTCTTCACCTTCCCCGTCATGGACCCGGCCGTCTACCATCCGGCGGCGACGGTCACCGATGAGCCGTCCGCGCGCCGCCGCCGCGACCTGGCCGTCGAGGGCTTCCGCACGCTGCGGCAGCGCGTCCGCGACGGCGACGGCGCCGCGCTGGACGACTTCTACCGCGCGGCCGTCCGCCTCAAGCGCGACCTGGTCGACGAATGGGAGCGGCGCTGGCGTTCCGGAGCGCTGACCTCGGCCGTCCGCACCGGCGACCATCTGGCGCATCTGCGCGCCGGCGACTGGAACTACCTCACCGGCGCCTCCGTCCGCCGGGTGTCGCCGGGACAGGCCCTGGGAATGTGCGGCCACCTGGAGACTTACGAGCTGTCGCCCTGATCCGTCCGCTTCGGGATGAGGGGCGCGGAGAACGACCAGCCCTTGTCCAGCAGCGCCTCGACCGCCGTGACCGCGGTGGCGAGACGCTGCTCGTGCCGGCCCCTGACGACGACGTGCGGCAGGTTGCGGCGTTCCAGCTCCTCGCGGAACCGCGCCGACATGTGGTGGCGGATCGACTCGCCGTCGCGCCAGCCGTCCTGCACGAACGGGACGCCCGACGGGTCGGTGACGATCCACAGGTGGTGGCGGTCGTTGTGCTGGTGGAGCGTCTCGGGAGCCGTTTCGCCCAGGTAGCGCTCGTACCACAGGGCCGTGGCGAACGCGTCGGTGTCGCAGATCAGGACGGGGGAGCCCGCACGGGCCGCCGCCTCCTCCAGCGCGAGGTGGCGTTCGGTGACGAGGGTGAAGTCGTGGGGCGTCCAGACGATGTCGTCCAGCCACAGGTCCCGGCCGCCGGAGCCTGCGGCGCGGCGCGCGGCGGCGAGCTTCTCCTCTGTATAGACGCGCCCGTACTCGGGGACGTACCGCGTGGACGCCCAGACCCCACCGCGCGACACGAAGCGGGCGGCCAGGGCGCGGGCGAGAGTGGTGGTGCCCGTCGACTCCGCGCCGACGACCACCACACGGCGCGCCAGGTACCCGCGTACGGGCGGGGCCAGGTGATGCCAGTGCGCGATGGGATCGTCCCGTACGGCGGTGCCGCTGACGGGGAAGCGCTCGCGCGGCGGATCGACGGCGACGTGCTCGGCCGACAGGCGCCGGGCCAGCTCGGGCCCGTACGCCTCGGACGAGAACACCGCGTCCACGGGCGAGGACAGGCCCGACCGGAACGCGGCGACATGGGCCGTCCAGGCGTCCTCCGAGCCGTAGTCGATCTCGTGGTCGTCCACTACCGGGGCGATGTCCACGTGCGGCTGCGGGTGGACCTCGCGGAGCCACGCGGCGCGCAGCGCCAGCGGGATGCTCTCCACGGTGGAGCCGGCGACGACCACGGTGACCCGGTCGCACGCCTTCGCGGCCGTGTCGATCAGATGGTGGTGCCCGGCGTGCGGAGGGTAGAACTTGCCCGCCACCATCCCGTGCGCGTACGTCATGCGGGGGAGGGGGCCACGGCCGCGGCGCGGGAGCGGAAGTCGTCGCGCCAGGCGTTCAGGCCCAGGACGCACAGCGTCAGGAAGATGATGTACAGCGCGCTGGTGAGCTTGAGGTCCTTGGAGAAGTAGAGCGGGATGTAGACCAGGTCCGCGGCGATCCAGATCCACCACGACTCCAGCAGCTTGCGGGACTGGCCGTAGATGGCCATCAGCGACAGCGCGGTGGTGAGCGCGTCCCAGAACGGGACGGTGGAGTCGGTCCAGGCCATCAGCATCACGGTGAGCAGCGCGGTGGCGGCGGCGCCGGCGGTGGCCAGCACCGCCCAGGTGGTGCGGGACGTGCGGGTGACGGGCAGGTCGTCGCGTCCCTCGCCGCCGTACAGCCACACCCACCAGCCGTAGGACTGGAGCCCGACGTACACGACCTGAAGCCCGGCGTCGGCGTACAGGCCGCCGTCCAGGAACACCAGGCCGAGCAGGATCACGTTGGCGATACCGATCGGCCAGTTGAGGATGTTCTGCCGCACGACCAGCCAGACGTTGACCGCGCCGGTGGCGAAGCCGAGCAGCTCGGCCCAGGTGGTCGGGACCGTTCCCAGATGGAACGCGGGCTGGAGCAGCGGGCCGAGCAGGTCGTGCAGCGTCATGGACGGCTCCCGGGGGTCATAAATCGTCAAATAGACGATAACAGGGGCGTCCGTCAGGCGCTCTCCCTCACCACCAGGTGCGGCTGCAGGATCACCACCGGGTCGGCGGGCTCCTCGCCCTGGATCCGGGCGATCAGGAGACGGGCCATCTGCCGGCCCATCTCCTCGACCGACTGGTGGACGGTGGTCAGCGGCGGGTCGGCGAGCGGCGCGCTGGAGGAGTCCTCGAAGCCGACCACCGCCACGTCCTCGGGCACCCGGCGCCCGTGCTTCTTCAGCACCCGCATCGCGCCCAGAGCCATCGGGTCGTCGGCGGCGAACACCGCGTCGACCTCGGGATACCGGTCCAGCAGCTCGGCCGCGGCCGTGACACCGCTGGCCTCGCTGAAGTCCCCGCAGACCACCATCTCCGGAAGCCCCGCCGCGGCCAGGGCGTCACGGTAGCCCTGCAACCGGTCGATGCCCACGCCCATGTCCTGCGGACCCGAGATATGGGCGATGCGCGTGCGCCCGCCGCGCACCAGGTGCTCGACCGCCTGCCGGGCGCCGTCGCGGTTGTCCACGTCCACGTACGAGACCGGGACGACGCCCGGCGGGCGGCCGCCCAGGACGGTCGGCACGCCGCCCGCCTCCAGCTTGGCCGGCAGCGGGTCGTCGCCGTGCAGCGAGGTCATCAGCACCCCGTCGACGTGCTGGCCGGTCAGGTAGTTCTCCAGCCGCTCGTACTCGGCGGGCGAGCGGGCCAGCGCCAGGAGCAACTGCAACCCCGTGTCGTGCAGCTCCGGGCTGATCCCGCGGATGATCCCCGCGAAGAACGGCTCGGCGAACAGCCGCTGCTCGGACTCCGACACCACCAGCGCCACCGTGTCGGTGCGCCGGGTCACCAGCGTCCTCGCGGCCCGGTTGGGCACGTAGCCCAGCTCGTCGATCGCCCGCAGCACCGCCTCGCGCGCCTCCGCGCTCACCCGCGGCGAGCCGTTGATGACGCGCGAGACCGTGCCCCGGCCGACCCCCGCCCGGGCCGCCACTTCCTCCAGCGTGGGGCGCGCGGAACCGCGCCTCACCTCCGTCGACCGTTCATCGCCTTGCGTCGGCCCCTTCTTCCCCGCCGTTGCCGATCACGCCCGTTCCGACAGCCCGCCGGCCCGGATCACGCTCGCGTACCAGCGCGCGCTGTCCTTGGGCACCCTGCGCTGCGTCGTGTAGTCCACGTGGACCAGCCCGAAGCGCTTCGAGTAGCCCCAAGACCACTCGAAATTATCCAGCAGAGACCACGTGAAGTAACCGCGCAACGGAACGCCGCCGGTTATGGCCTGGTGCGAGGCGCGCAGGTGCGCGTCCAGGTATTGGATCCTCTCCTCGTCATGGATCGGGGTGTCACCGTTGGGGGCCTCGTCGTACCCCGCGCCGTTCTCGGTGATGTAGAGGTCGACCGGGGGGTACTCGCGGTGCAGCCGGGTCAGCACCTCGTGCAACCCGGTCTCGTCGATCTCCCAGCCCATCCCCGTCACGGGACGGCCGCCGTCCACGAACCCGACATGCTCGCTGCCCACCCAGGGGGAGACGGTGGAGAACGGCGACGACACCGCCTGGGCGGTCACGTCCGGGTCGCCGGTCACGGTGAACCGCGAGTAGTAGTTCACGCCGAGCTGGTCGATGGGCTGGTTGATGACCTCGGTGTCGCCGTCCAGGATGGCCGAGGCGAACCCCAGGTGGTCCAGGTCCGCCAGCACGTCCTCCGGGTAGAAGCCGCGCAGCAGCGGATCCAGGAACAGCCGGTTCTGCATGCCGTCCACCCGGCGTGCCGCGTCCAGGTCGGCCTCCGCCTCGCTGGCGGGCGAGATCGCGTACAGGTTCACCGCCGCGCCCAGCCGGTGCTCGGGATGCCGCGCCCGCATCGCCTGGACGGCCGCCCCGTGCCCGAGCATCAGATGATGCGCCGCGCGCAGCGAGGCGGCGGGTTCCCTGCGGCCCGGGGCGTGCTCGCCCGAGGCGTAGCCGAGGAACGCCGCGCACCACGGCTCGTTGATGGTCATCCACTGCGCCACCCGGTCGCCCAGCTCACCGTGGATGAGGGCGGCGTAGTCGGCGAACCGGTACGCGGTGTCGCGTTCGGGCCAGCCGCCCGCGTCCTCCAGCGCCTGCGGCAGGTCCCAGTGGTAGAGGGTCGGCCACGGCTCGATGCCCGCCTCCAGCAGCGCGTCCACCAGCCGCCGGTAGAAGTCCACCCCGGCCTGGTTGAGCGGGCCGGAGCCGGACGGCTGCACCCGCGGCCACGACACCGAAAACCGGTAGGCGTTCAGCCCCAAATCGGCCATCAGCGCCACGTCCTCGCGGAAGCGGTGGTAGTGGTCGACCGCCACGTCGCCGGTGTCGCCGCCCAGCACCTTGCCGGGCGTACGGCAGAAGGTGTCCCAGATGGACAGGCCGCGCCCGTCCTCGTTGGCCGCGCCCTCGACCTGGTAGGCGGCGGTGGCCGCCCCCCAGCGGAAGCCGGCGGGGAACGCGAGCGGGGCGGCGGGGGAGGCGCCCTGGTCGGCCTGCGTGCGGCCGTGCCGCCTGTCACCTTGTGTGGGAGAGCTCACGCCTTGATCGCACCTTCCATGATGCCGCCGATGATCTGGCGGCCGAAAATGATGAACACCACCAGCAGCGGGAGCACCGCGAAGGTCGTCCCGGCGAACATGAGGGTGTAGTCGCTGAAGTAGGCGTTGGACAGGTTGTTGATCGACACCTGGACGGTGGGGTTCTCGGGGCTGAGCACCGCCAGCGGCCACATGAACTCGTTCCAGGTCTGCATGAACGTCAGCAGCCCCAGGACGCCCGCCGCGGGACGCAGCGCGGGCAGTACGACCCGCCAGTAGATGCCGAAGGTGGTGCACCCGTCGACGCGGGCCGCCTCGATCAGCTCGTCCGGCACCGCCTGCTGCGTGTACTGGCGCATCATGAACACGCCGAACCCGGTGACCAGGAACGGGACGATCACCGCTTGCAGGCCGCCCTGCCAGCCGATCCTCACCATGATCATGTACAGCGGGATGATGCCCATCTGCACCGGGATCATCATGGTCGCGATGATCGTCAGCAGCAGCGCGTTCTTGCCGCGGAAGCGCAGCTTGGCGAACGCGAAGCCGGCCAGCGAGGCGAAGAACACCGTCGAGATCGTCACCGCTCCCGAGGCGATCGCCGAGTTCAGCAGGCCCTGGGCGAAGTAGGCGTCCGGGTTGTCGAACAGCCGCCCGGCGTTGTCGAAGAACCGGCCCCCCGGCAGCACCGGCGGGGGCACGTCCGACACCACGTCGTTGGACCGGGTGGCGACGACGATCATCCAGTAGATCGGAAAGATCGACAGCACCAGCGCGACGATCAGCGCCAGGTAGGTCAGCGGGGTGGCGTCCCACATGGCCCGGAACCGGCCGTGCCCGTTGCGCCGGTGCGCGCCGCCACCGCCGCGGCGGCCGGACGAGGTCGCGGACGGCGTGGTCAAGGCGGTCATCTGGTCCCTCCCGCACGCCTGACGAACATGAAGTTGAGCAGCGAGAACAGGATGATCAGGACGAACAGCGCCCAGGCGACCGTCGCGCCGTACCCGTAGCGGTCGTCGTTGAAGGCGTTGTCGTACATGTACATCGTGATCGTCTGGAACTGGTGCAGGGAGCCGCCGTCCATCTTGTTGGCGGTGCCGCCGCCGAACAGCACGGGCTCGGTGAACAGCTGGAGGCCCCCGATGGTGGAGATGATCACGGTGAAGATGATCGTCGGCTGGAGCATGGGCACCGTGATCTGCCAGAACTGCCGGAGCCTGGACGCGCCGTCGATGGCGGCGGCCTCGTACAGGTCCCGCGGGATGGCCTGCATCGCCGCCAGGTAGATGAGCGCGTTGTAGCCGGTCCAGCGCCAGTCCACCATCACCGAGATGGCCAGCCAGGACCAGCCGCGGCTGGCGTGCCAGTCGATGCCGTCCACGCCCACCAGGCCGAGCGCCCAGTTGATGAACCCGAAGTTGGTGTCGAACATCTGGCTGAACACGATCGCCACCGCCGCGGTGGAGGTGACCAGCGGCGCCACCATCCCGATCCGGAACAGCGTGCCGGCCCGTATCCGCCGCGCCAGCGCGCTGGCGATGAACAGGGCGAGCAGCAACTGCGGCACCGTGGAGATGAAGAAGATCCCGACCGTGTTGACGAGCGCATGCCAGAAGTCGCCGTCGGTCAGCAGGTAGTCGTAGTTCTCCAGGCCGATCCACTCGCGCGTCCCGGAGGCCAGCCCCCAGTCGTGCAGGGACACCCACAGCGTGTACAGCAGCGGGAACAGCCCGAAGACCAGGAACACGAGGTAGAACGGCGAGATGAACAGGTAGGGGGATGCCTTGAGGTCGAGGCGGGCCAGCCTGGACCGCCACGATCTGCCGCGCGGCGGGTCGCCGGGCGCCGGCGGTGCCTTCCGCGCGCCGGTGGCGGGGCGCGTCTCGATGGTCATGCGCGTCCTTCCGAAAGGGGGCCCGCGCCGGCTCGTGGCGGGGTGACGCCACGAGCCGGGCGGAGGGGCGTCCGTGGGAGCCTCATCGGCCCCTGGGCGGTTGTACCGCCGGCGGATCGGTCAGCGGGCGGCCTTCTGGGCCTCGCTCACCGCCTGGTTCCACGCGTCCTCGGCCTTGACCCTGCCCTGACCCACCGCGATCAGGACGTTCTCCACGGCCAGCCGCACATCCTCGTGCTTGGGGCCGAGGTAGACGGGCTTGACCTGCGCGGCCAGGTCGCCGAAGAGCTTGCCGGTCGGCGCGTTGCTGAAGTAGGCGCTGGTCGCGCCCGCCACCGCCGGGTCCTTGGCGGCCTGCGGCGAGGACGGGAAGGTGTTCTTGTCCTTGTAGGCGCCGATCTGGCCCTGCGGGCTGCTCAGGAACTTGGCCAGCTCGGCGGCCTCCCTCGGGTGGTCGGACTGCTTGGGCACGGCCAGCCAGGAGCCGCCCCAGTAGCCGCCGCCGCCCGGGATCGCCGCCACGTCCCACTTGCCCTTGCCGTAGTCACCGGAGAACTCCTCGATGCCGCCGAGCATCCAGGACGGGCAGGGCAGGGTGGCGAAGGTGTCGCGCTTCAGCGCCGTCTGCCACGGCGGGGTGAAGATCGACATGTCGGCGGTCATCTTCGCCGCCTCGAACTTCAGCGTGGTGTCGAAGGACTGCTTGACCACGGGGTTGGTGTTGAAGACCAGGTTGTTGCTCTTGTCGAAGAAGCTGTAGCCGGGTCCGGCGCCCGCGTTCTGCAGGACGGTGGCGCGGAAGATCGCTGTGGGGCCGTCCAGCCACTTGGTGCCCGAGACCTCCCGCTGGAACCGCTGGCCGGTGTTGTAGAAGGCGTCCCAGGTCGGCCACAGCTTGGACACCTCGTCCCGCTCGGTGGGCAGGCTGGCCTTCTCGAACAGGTCCTTGCGGTAGCACATGCCGAGCGGGCCGATGTCGGTGCCGAGGCCGACGAGCTGGCTGCCGTCGGGGCTCAGGCCCATCTGCCACTTCCACGGCAGGAAGTTGTTCTGCAGTTCGCGGCCGCCGTAGTCGAAGAGGTTGACGAACTTGTTGCGCTGCTGCATGTAGGTGGGCAGGATGCCCTCCTCCAGGGCGACCACGTCGCCGGCGCCGCTGTTGGTGGCCATCCACTGCTGGAGGCGTGGCCTGTAGTCGTCCAGGGTGGACGCCTTGCGCTGTCTGATCTTGATGTTGGGGTGGGTCTGCTCGTACTGCTTGTAGAGCTGCTCATAACCGAACTCGCCGAACACGTCGACGGTCAGGGTGATGGGACCGCTCTCGCTATCGTCCCCGTCGCCGCAGGCGGACGCGGCGACCAGGACCCCGGCCAGGACCGCCGCGACCGCGGCCCTGACGGCGCTTCCGCGACCGCCTCGCTTGGTGACCCTCATTCCGACCCCTCTCAGGTCGTGCCGGGATACATGGGATGGGTGGTACAGGTGCCGGACCGGCCTGTGGCACCGACCATGGGAGCGCTCCCACGAAGCGAAGCCTCTCCGACATCCCGGTGTCAATGGGTCGAAACACAACCGTTACTCGACGGGGCCTCCGCGCGCTCTCGCGTCGGCGGGCGGCGGTTGACACGGATTCGCCGGCGGGTGAGGCTGTGGTATGGGAGCGCTCCCAAGATCGACGCCAGCGGCGGACGCCGTCGCCGCCCGCGGTCGTCCGCTGCCCGGCGCCCGCGGGTCTTGGGGCTCGAAGGTCCTGGTCACCGAGCCGTACCTCCCTCGGCAAGGCAGGGCCGCCTCCCTCGGGGAAGAGAGGGGCGCGCGGTTCCCGGCGCGCCCCTCTTACTCCTCGCCCGTCCGCGATGCCCCGGTCAAGGCCCGGCTTCTCCCCTCCGTGGATGGCCGCATCGTGCCACCAGAGATCTCTCCTCGCGTCAACGGTTGAGCGCACGTCCGTTCACGGCGTCGCACAGGACGGCCATGCCCGGGCGACCCCTTCCCCCTCGACCGCACACGGCCCATGACGGGGCGCGACGAAGCGGTCGCGATTAAGAGCGGTTCGGCGGAACCGAACGGGCAGACCGTTACGTACAGGGGGGAAGAGAGCGAGGCGACGAGGGGGAAGATGCGCGAGCAAGCCATTGGCTACGAGGACATCGCGGAAGCGGATCTGGCGACCCGGAGGGGCACCTTCCGGGCCGTCGCGTTCCGGGACCCGCTGGACGGCAACGAGCACATGGCCCTGGTCAGGGGCACGCCGAGGGCCCGTGACTCCGTCCTGGTGAGGGTGCACTCGGAATGCATGACCGGGGACATCTTCGGCGCGACGCGCTGCGAGTGCGGGGACCAGCTCGGCGCGGCGCTGGACGCGATCGTCCGCGAGGGCACGGGCGTCCTGGTCTACCTGCGCGGCCACGAGGGCCGGGGCATCGGCCTGGTGGCCAAGGTCCGGACCCACATCCTCCAGGACGAGCAGGGCCTGGACACCGTCGACTCCGCCACGGCGCTGGGCCTGCCGGTGGACGTCCGCGACTACGGGCCCGCGGTGCGGGTGCTGCGGTACCTCGACGTGCGGTCGGTCAGGCTGATGACCAACAACCCCGACAAGGTGGACGCCCTGGAGTCGTGCGGGGTCAAGGTCGCCGAGCGGGTCCCGCTGCTGGCGGCGGCCAGCGACGACAACATCGGCTACCTCACGGCCAAGCGCGACCGGCTGGGTCACGACCTGCCGCAGCTCGACGCGCCCAGCCCGCAGCTCGGCGGGACGGGAGGCTGACACCGGTGACCGCACTGTTGAGCTCGGCCGCCTGGGCGACCGGCACCGCCTACGGCACGGCGCTGTGGGCGATCATCCGTTACGGCAAGCGGCGCGCGGGCACCCCCTCCCTGGGACCGGCCGACTTCGTGACGCTGGCGCGCGCGATCCTGGCCGGCGCCGTCACCGTCCTCGTCGTGGACGGCCTCGTGCGCGGCACGGAGGTCGCCGCGCTCACCTCCGTCGCCGCCGTCGCGCTGGTCCTGGACGCGGTGGACGGCCAGGTCGCGCGGCGCACCGGGACGGCCTCGGCGTTCGGCGCGCGCTTCGACATGGAGGCCGACGCGTACCTGATCCTGGTGCTGAGCGTCTACCTGTCCGGGATCCTCGGGCCGTGGGTGCTGGCGATCGGCCTCATGCGGTACGCGTTCGTCGCGGCGTCCTGGGCGCTGCCCTGGCTGCGCGGTGAGCTGCCGCCGAGCCGCGCCCGCAAGGTCGTCGCCGCGGCGCAGGGGATCGTCCTCGTCGTGGCCACCTCCGGCACCGTCCCCCGTCCGGTCGCCGTCGCCGCCGTCGCCGGCGCGCTGGCGGCGCTGGCGTGGTCGTTCGGCCGCGACATCGGCCGGCTGTGGCGCAACGCCCGCGGGCCCGCCACGAGCGGGCGCGCCACGACCAGGCGTGCCGCGAGCAGGCGCGCGTACCGGCGGCGGCTCGCCGCCGTGCTGGAACCGGGACGGTGAGGATGGAACGCAGCGCGCTGTCGTTCTGGGTCAGGTCCCCGGGCAAGGGCGAGATCGAACGGGTCGCCCTTCCCGACCCCGGCCCGGACGACGTCGTGGTCCGCACCCTGTACTCGGGGATCAGCCGGGGCACCGAGTCGCTGGTCTTCGAGGGCCGGGTGCCCGCCGGCCAGCGCGACCTGATGCGCGCGCCCTTCCAGGAGGGCGACTTCCCCGGCCCGGTCAAGTACGGCTACCTGAACGTGGGGATCGTGGAGGAGGGCGCATCGGCGCTGGTCGGGCGGACGGTGTTCTGCCTGTACCCGCACCAGACCCGGTACGTGGTCCCGGCGAGCGCCGTGACGCCCGTCCCGGAGGACGTGCCGCCCGGCCGCGCGATCCTGGCCGGGACGGTCGAGACCGCGGTGAACGCGCTGTGGGACGCGGCGCCGCTGGTCGGCGACCGGATCGCGGTCGTCGGCGCCGGGATGGTCGGGTGCTCGGTCGCCGCCGTCCTGGCGGGCCTGCCCGGAGCCCGCGTGCAACTGGTGGACGTCGACACGTCCCGCGCGCCCGTGGCCGAGGCGCTCGGCGTCGGGTTCGCGGTCCCGGACGACGCCGAGGGCGACTGCGACCTGGTCGTGCACGCCAGCGCCAGCGAGGCGGGCCTGGCGCGCTCGCTGGAACTGCTCGCCCCCGAGGGCGAGGTGCTGGAGCTGAGCTGGTACGGCGACCGCCGCGTCGCCGTGCCGCTGGGGGAGCACTTCCACTCCCGGCGCCTCACCGTGCGCGGCAGCCAGGTGGGCGCGGTGTCCCCGTCCCGCAGATCCCGCCGCACCCACGCCGACCGGCTGGCGCTGGCGCTGCGGCTGCTGGCCGCGCCCGCGTTCGACGCCCTGATCACCGGTGAGGCGGGCTTCACCGAACTGCCCCGCCTGATGCCGCCCCTGGCGTCCGGGGCGCTTCCCGCTCTGTGCCACCGCATCGTCTACGACCCGGTCGAGGAGGCCGCCCTTGTTCAGCGTCACCGTCCGTGATCACCTCATGGTCGCGCACAGCCTGCGCGGCGAGGTCTTCGGGCCCGCGCAGCGCCTGCACGGCGCGACCTTCCTGGTGGACGCGACGTTCCGCAGGCCCGACCTCGACCCGGACGGGATCGTGGTGGACATCGGCCTGGCGACCCGGGAACTCGGGGCGGTGCTGGACCCGCTGCGCTACAGCAACCTGGACGAGGTACCCGACTTCTCCGGCCGCAACACCACGACCGAGTTCCTGGCCAAGACGATCGCCGACCGCCTTGCCGAGAAGGTCCGCGCCGGTGCGCTGGGCGAGTCGGCACACGGCCTGACCGGCATCGCCGTGACGCTGCACGAGTCGCACGTCGCGTGGGCGAGTTACGAGCTGACGCTATGAGCGAGGGATCTGCGACGGGGGCCGTGCATGTCGTCATGCCCGGCGACGTCGACCGGCTGAGCGTGGCCAGTGGCGGCAACGTCTACGACAGGCGCATCTGCGAAGGGCTCGCGCGGACCCGTCCCGTCCACGAACTGCCCGTCGCCGGATCGTGGCCGCGTCCGGACGGGACGGCGCGCGGGGACCTGGCGGCCGCCCTCGCCGGCGTGCCCGACGGCGCCAGCGTGCTGATGGACGGGCTGGTCGCCTGCGGTGTGCCGGAGGTGGTCGTCCCGGAGGCCGGCCGGCTGCGGCTGGCGGTCCTGGTGCATCTGCCGCTGGCGGACGAGACGCAGCCGCCCGGCGCGCCACCCCCCGACGACCTCGACGTGCGCGAACGCGAGACGCTGCGCGCGTCCCACGCCGTCGTGACGACCGGGCGGCGCACCGCCGGCCGCCTGATCGAGCATCACGGGCTCGACGCGGCGCGCGTCCACGTCGCGCCGCCCGGCACCGACCCGGCGCCGCTCGCACCGGGCACCGAGGACGGCACGCGGCTGCTGTGCGTGGCCTCGCTGACCCCGCGCAAGGGCCATGACCTGCTGGTCGAGGCGCTGGCGCGGGTCGGCGGCCACGGCTGGGAGCTGACCTGCGTGGGGCCGCTGCGCCGCGATCTCGACCAGGTCGCGCGGCTGCGTGCGCTCATCGAGCGGCACGGTTTGGACGACCGGATCCACCTCGCCGGTCCCCGCACGGGCGAGCGCCTGGACCTCGCGTACGGCGCCGCCGACCTGCTGGTGCTGGCGTCCCGCGCCGAGACCTACGGCATGGTCGTGACCGAGGCGCTGGCCCACGGGCTTCCCGTGCTGGCCACCGAGGTCGGCGGCGTCCCCGAAGCCCTCGGGCGGACCGCCGGCGGCGAGCCGCCCGGCCTGCTGGTCCCGCCGGAGGACCCGGCCGCGCTCGCCGGCGCGCTGCGCCGCTGGCTCGGCGAGCCCGACCTGCGCCGCCGCCTGCGCAAGCTCGCGGCCGAACGCCGCGACACGCTTCCGAGCTGGGACGACACCACGCGTGCGCTGACCGGTGTCCTGGACGGACTGGACAGGGTCTCGCCATGAACGCTACTGGAATGACGGGTGCGCCGGGCGCGGAGCGGTTCGCCCCCGGCTGGCTGGAGCTGCGCGAGAGCGCCGACGCCGCCGCCCGCGCCACGGACCTGCTGGTACCGCTGCGCGCGCAACTGCCCGCGTCCCCCGGACGGCTGGTCGTGTGGGACCTCGGCTGCGGCACCGGGTCGCTGGGACGGTGGCTGGCGGGGCGGCTGGACGTCCCGCAGCACTGGATCCTGCACGACCGGGACCCGGACCTGCTGGAGCGGGCACGCGACGCGATCCCCGGTGTCACGACCGAGACGCGCGTCGGCGACATCACCCGGCTCGGTGCGGCCGACCTCGCGGGCGCGGGACTGGTCGTCGCGTCCGCGCTGCTGGACCTGCTCACCTTCGACGAGGTGGACGCGCTCGCGGAGGCGATCACCGGCGTGGGCTGCCCGGCGCTGCTGACGCTGTCGGTGGTCGGCCGGGTCAGGCTCACCCCGTACGACCCGGCCGACGCCGAGTTCGCCGCCGCCTTCAACGCCCACCAGCGCCGGGAGATTCTGCCTTCCCCGGGGGAGGTCAGCCAGACCCCCCGAACGAATGGGGGCGGCCGTTCCCTGCTCGGCCCCGACGCGGTCACCGCCGCGACCGAGGCGTTCGAGCGGCGCGGCGCCGCCGTGCAGACCAGCCCGAGCCCGTGGCGGCTGGGCCCCGGCGACGCCGCGCTGGCGGCCGAGTGGCTGCGCGGCTGGGTCGCCGCGGCCTGCGAGCAGCGGCCGGACCTGCCCGGTGAGGAGTACCTGCGCCGGCGGCTGGACGACTGCGCGGCCGGAAGGCTGAGCGTGGTCGTCCACCATCGCGACCTGCTCGCCGTGCCGTCCTGCCTCTGGGGGCGGACCCCCAGACCCCCAGGGCTCCGCCCGAAGGCGAGGGGGACGCGATGAACTGGGTCCGGAACCTGACCGGCGCCGCCATCCTCGGCGCGCTGGTGTGGTGGCACAGCACCGACGCGTTCGTGAACGCGATGCGCATGGTCACCCTGCCCTCGCTGCTGGCCGCGCTCGGTATCGGGCTGCTGACCACGGTGTTCAGCGCGTGGCGGTGGTGCCTGGTGGCGCACCGGCTGCGGCTGGGGCTGCGCCTGCCCGGCGCCGTCGCGGACTACTACCAGGCACTCTTCCTGAACGCGGTGCTTCCCGCGGGCGTCCTGGGCGACGTGCACCGCGCGGTGAGCCATGGCCGCGACTCCGGTGACGTGGGACGGGGCGTGCGCGCCGTCGTGCTGGAACGAGCGGCGGGCCAGATCGTCATCATCGCCGCCGGGCTGGTCGTGCTGTGCACCCGGCCGGCGCTGTTCACGGCGCTGGCTCCCGGGATCGTCACCGTGCTCGTGCTGGTGCTGTGCGTCGTGGTCGCGGTCGTCGCGTTCGCGCGCTGCCGCTGGGGACGCGCCGCCGCCAGGGCCACCGCCGACGCGCGCCGCGTCCTGCTGGCCCGCGACACCTGGCCGGGCGTGGTGCTGCTGTCGGCGGCGGCGCTCGCCGGGTACATCGCGCTGTTCCTGGTCGCGGCGCGCGTCGCCGGGGCGACCGCTCCGCTGCTCCAGCTCGTCCCGCTGGTGGTGTTCGCGCTGCTGGTGATGGGCCTGCCGATGAACGTGGGCGGCTGGGGTCCCCGCGAGGCCGCCACCACGATCGCGTTCGGCGCCGCCGGGCTGGGCTCCGAGCAGGGCCTCGCGGTCGCGGTCGTGTACGGGGTGCTCACGTTCGTCGCGAGCCTCCCGGGCGCCGCCGTGCTGCTCGTGCGCGCCGGCACGCGCCGGCGCACCGCCGGTGCCCGGAGGACGCGCCCGGTGGCGCCGCGGCTAGCCCCGCAGCGCCCGCAGGTGGTCGCCGAACGACTCGACGAGCGCCGCGAGAAGGTCCCGGCCCTTGCGGGACGAGGCCAGTGACGGACGCCCCACGATGCCGGACTCGGTGTAGCCCTCCAGGCCCCGCGTGAGCATGTGCCTGCGGTCGCCGGAGACGTGGTCGCCGGCCTCGTACCCCGGTTTCACCAGCTCGGGGTGGGCGTGCAGCAGAAGGGAGGTCTCCAGCTCGCCCGCGTGCATGTCGGTGTTGCCGTCGTTGCGGATCCCGGCGGCGATCCTGGCGGCCTCCCAGTCCTCCAGCGTGGGGAACAGCGCCATGTCGCCGCCCGCCTCCTGGACCACGTTGCCCAGGACGTAGTTGCCGCCGTGCCCGTTCACCAGCACCAGCTTGGGCACCCCGGACCGCCGCAGCGACTCGGCGATGTCGTGGACGACCGCGTACAGGGTGCGCGCCGAGATGCTGACCGTGCCGGGCCAGGCGGCGTGCTCGTGCGAGCAGGAGATCGTCACCGGCGGCAGCAGCCGCACCGGGTGCGCGGCGGCGACCTCCCGCGCCACCGTGCACGCCACCACGGTGTCGGTGGCCAGCGGAAGGTACGGGCCATGCTGCTCGTGGCTGCCCACGGGAAGCAGCGCGACGGTGGTGTGCCGTTCGCTCTCCTCGGTCGCGGTGGTCATCGGGAGGAGGTAAGCGCTCGCATCAGGCCCCATGACCACAGATCATGTCCTATCCCGGAGCCGCCGGTGCAAGAAGTCGCGTTCGGCCTCGTTGCCGGCGCGGGCCAGGGCCGCCTCGTACGCCCGCGCGGCCTCGGAGGTACGGCCGAGGCGGCGCAGCAGGTCGGCGCGGACGGCGTGGAAGAGGTGGAAGCGGTCCAGGTCCAGGCCGTCCACGAGCGCGAGCGCGGCCTCGGGCCCGTCGACCTCGGCGACGGCCACGGCGCGGTTGAGGGCGACGACCGGGGTGGGCATGACGGCCAGGAGCTGGTCGTACAGCCGGAGGATCCGCCCCCAGTCGGTCGGCGGCGGGTCGGTGTGCACCGCGTTGATCGCGGCCTGGATCTGGTACGGGCCGGGACGGCCGCGGCGCAGGCAGCGGCGGACGAGCGCGCGGCCCTCGGCGATCTGGTCCCGGTCCCACAGCCGGCGGTCCCGGTCGCGCGCCCGTACTCCTCGCGGTAGACGCGTTCGATCTCGGTCAGCGGTCGTCCCCGTCGTGCATGGGCCGCACCTCCACCGGCAGCGTGGTCGCGCGGGACAGCTTGCGGCCCCATTCGAGCGCGGCGTCCAGGTCGGGGGCCGAGACGATGGTGAACCCGCCGAGGACCTCCTTGCCCTCGGTGAACGGGCCGTCGGTCAGCAGCGGCTCGCCGTCCTTGGTGCGGATGACGGTGGCGGTGCTCGGGTCGTGCAGGCCCCCGGCGAACACCCACGCGCCGGCCTCCCGCATCTCGGCGTTGAGCGCCTCCAGATCCCGCATGATCGGTTCCAGGACCTCGTCGGAGGGCGTGGGCCCGGCGGGCTGGTAGATGCTCAGCATGTAGTGCGTCATGGCTCCTCCTTCTTCCACCCTCTACACGAACGGCCCCCGTCCGTATCGACAGCGGGCGCAAAGAATTCGTGGTCAGGAACCGCGGGGGCTTGCGGAGGCGAGGAGGGTGTCGACGGCCTCGGGGGCCAGGACGTGGTCCAGGACGAGCGCGGCGCACCCGGCCAGGCCCGCCTCGTCGCCGAGCAGGCTGGGCTCGATGCGCAGCCGCCGGGTCGCCAGGGCGGTGGCGCGCTGGTAGACGGCCTCGCGGACGCCCGCCATCAGCGGCTCCTCGGCGCCGGTCAGGTCGCCGCCGAGCACCACCACGGCCGGGTTGAGCAGGTTGACGGCGCCCGCGACGACCTCGCCGATCCGGCGGCCCGCGTCCCGTACCAGGGCCACGGTGGCGGGGTCGCCCGCGCGGGCGAGCGCCGCGAGCTCGGCCAGGTCGGCGGCGGGGGAGCGGGCGAGCAGTGCGGCGCCGCCCGCGACGGCCTCCACACAGCCGAGGTTGCCGCAGCGGCAGCGAACGGTCCCGTCGTCGTCGCCCGCCGGGATGTGCCCGATCTCGCCCGCGGCGCCCAGCGCCCCCCGCTGCACCCGGCCGCCCAGGATGATCCCGGCGCCGATGCCGGTGGACAGCTTCACGAACAGCAGGTCGTCCACGTCCCGCCGGAACCGCGACCGGTACTCGCCGAGCGCCGCGGCGTTGACGTCGTTGTCCAGGAAGCACGGGACGGCGGCACCGAAACGCTCGGCGATGGGCGGGCCGATCGGGGTGCCGTCCCAGATGCCGGTGCCGGGCTCGACCGCGTCCGGGACGGCGACGCCCGCGCCCCGCACCGGTGGGGAGCCGCACGCGCCGAGCAGCGCGGACCACTCGGGGAGCAGCCGTCCCAGTGTGGTGCCGGGGTCGGGGCCCGGCGTGATCGCGGTGCGGGCGAGGATCGTCCCGGCCAGGTCGGTGACGGCGACCTGGCCTCGTGACCGGCCGAGGTTGGCGATCAGGACGGCGCCGCCCGAGGCGTCGAACGCCAGCCGGGACGGGGGACGGCCGCCGGTGGAGGGACCGTCGGCGCGCTCGGTGACCAGCCCGTGCGCGATCAGCTCGTTGACCCGCAGGGCCACGGCCGGCCTGGACAGGCCGGTGCGGCGGCCCAGCTCGGCCCGCGTGGACACGCCGCCCTCGCGGATGAGGCGCAGCACGTCACCGCTGGTCGAGGGCCGCCGGGTCATCGGGACAGTGTCGCATCGACGCCTGCCTGTCACAAGCCGGCCCGCTTTTGTTAGTTCGCGTGCATAAGTCAGTTGTGATGCTTGCCCTAAGAGCGCTAGTTTCGCCGGAGTCGATCAGGAAGTCACCCCGCCGAGAGCAGGAGCGTCCCGTTGACACCCCCACTCCATCCCGTCGTCGCGCGGGTCACCCAGCGCATCGCCGAACGCGGCGCCGACCGCCGCGCCGCCTACCTGCGACGCATCGCCGAGGCCGCCTCCGCGTCATTCTGGGGGGACGACCCCCCAGACCCCCCGGCAAAAGCCGGGCAGACACTCCTCGCTTCGCTGCGGATGTCCGCCCCCGCCCGCAGCGCGCTCGGCTGCGCCAACCTCGCGCACGGCTTCGCCGCCTGCGGCCCGGCCGACAAGCTCCGGCTCAAGGGGACGGCGGTGAAGAACATCGCGATCGTGTCGTCCTACAACGACCTGCTGTCGGCGCACCAGCCGCTCCGCGACTACCCGGAGCTGCTCAAGGCCGCGATCAGGGACGCGGGCGGCACGGCCCAGTTCGCCGGGGGCGTCCCCGCCATGTGCGACGGCATCACGCAGGGACGGGCCGGCATGGAGCTGTCCCTGTTCAGCCGGGACGTCGTCGCCATGGCCACCGCGGTCGCGCTGTCCCACGAGATGTTCGACGGGGCGTTGCTGCTGGGGGTCTGCGACAAGATCGTGCCGGGCCTGGTGATGGGCGCGCTGTCGTTCGGGCACCTCCCGGTGATCCTCGTCCCGGCCGGTCCGATGCCGTCCGGGCTGCCCAACGCCGAGAAGGCGCGGGTGCGCAAGCGGTTCGCCGCGGGCGAGATCGGACGCGACGAGCTGCTGGAGGCCGAGGCCGCCTCCTACCACGCGCCCGGCACCTGCACCTTCTACGGGACGGCCAACTCCAACCAACTGCTCATGGAGGTCATGGGCCTGCACCTGCCCGGGGCGAGCTTCGTCCCGCCGGGCACCGGGCTGCGCCGCGCGCTCACCGAGGAGGCGGGACGGCGGGTGCTGCGGCACGCCCCCCCGATCGGGGAGGTGCTGGACGAGCGGGCGTTCGTGAACGGGGTGGTCGCGCTGCTGGCCACCGGCGGGTCCACGAACCACACGCTGCACCTGGTGGCCATGGCCGCCGCCGCGGGCATCGAGCTGACCTGGGACGACTTCGACGAGCTGTCCACCGTGACGCCGCTGCTGACCCGCCTCTACCCGAACGGGACCGCCGATGTGAACCACTTCCACGCGGCGGGCGGCACCGCCTTCCTCATCGGCGAGCTGCTCGACGCGGGCCTTCTGCACGAGGACGTGCGGACCGTCGCCGGGGAGGGCCTCGCCGCGTACCGGAGGTCCCCGGTGCTGACCGAGGACGGACTGGACTGGCGTCCCGCCCCGGAGACCTCGGGCGACCTCGCCGTGCTGCGCCCGGCCGCCGACCCGTTCGACGAGCAGGGCGGCCTGCGCACGCTGCGCGGCAACCTCGGTCGCTGCGTGATCAAGGTCTCGGCCGTCCGCGAGGAGCACCGCGCGATCGAGGCCCCCGCCCGGGTGTTCGACTCCCAGCACGACCTCCAGGACGCCTTCGCGGCCGGGGAGCTGGACGGCGACATGGTCGCGGTCGTCCGCTTCCAGGGGCCGCGCGCCAACGGCATGCCCGAGCTGCACAAGCTCACCCCGCCGCTGTCGGTCCTCCAGGACCGGGGCCATCGCGTGGCGCTGGTCACCGACGGGCGCATGTCGGGCGCGTCCGGATCCGTCCCCGCCGCCATCCACCTGTCGCCCGAGGCGGCGGACGGCGGGCCGCTGGCGCGCGTCCGGGACGGCGACCTCATCCGCCTCGACTGCGGCAAGAACCTGCTGGAGGTGCTCGTCCCGGACGAGGAGTTCGCGGCGCGCGAGCCCGCGCCCCCGCCCGCCGGTGGCCACGACGGCACCGGAAGGGAGCTGTTCGGCGCCTTCCGGCAGGCGGTGGGCGCGGCCGAGCGCGGCGCCGCGGTGGTCCTGTCATGATCGTTTCGGTGGGTGCGGGTATCCTGCCGCAGGCTTTCCCGCCGCCTACCCGACCAACGCTGGAGTACGTATGAAGGCCGAAGAACTGGTGGACCTCGCCCCGGTCATCCCCGTCGTGGTGCTGGACGACCCGGACGCCGCCGTCCCCCTGGCGCGGGCGCTGCTGGCGGGCGGCCTGCCGGCGATCGAGGTGACGCTGCGCACCCAGTCGGCCCTGGAGTCCATCGAGCGCATCGCCGCCGAGGTGCCGGACGCCGTCGTCGGCGCGGGCACGATCGTCACGCCGGAGGACGCGGAGCGGGCGGCGGGCGCGGGGGCGC
Source organism: Actinomadura sp. NBRC 104412 (assembly GCF_030269515.1). Classification (GTDB taxonomy): domain Bacteria; phylum Actinomycetota; class Actinomycetes; order Streptosporangiales; family Streptosporangiaceae; genus Spirillospora. Next base: position 117,547 of record NZ_BSTM01000006.1, read on the forward strand.
GGTTCCTGGTCAGCCCCGGCGCGACCGACACCTTGCGGCGCGCGATGAACGCGACGGGGCTGCCGTTCCTGCCCGGGGTCTCCAGCGCGTCCGAGGCCATGGCGTTGCTGGAGCACGACGTCACGGTGATGAAGTTCTTCCCCGCCGAGCAGTCCGGCGGAGCGGCCTGCCTCAAGGCGCTGTACGGGCCGCTGCCGCAGATCACGTTCTGCCCGACCGGCGGCATCACCACCGACAACGCCCCCAAGTACCTGGAGCTGCCCAACGTGGCCTGCGTCGGGGGAAGCTGGCTGACCCCGTCCGACGTCGTCCGCGAAGGCGACTGGGACCGCATCGAGAAGCTCGCCAAGGCGGCCGCCGCGCTCGCCCGGTAGCTCACCCGGTGGCTCGCCCGGTGGCTCACCCGGTGGCTCACTCGGTGGCCATGGCGCGGAGGATGTCCATGCGGGCGGCGCGGCGTGCCGGCCACACCGAGGCCAGCACGCCGATGACCACGGCGGCCAGCAGGTAGAACGCGAGCCTGCCGTACGGGATGGCCAGCACGTCCAGGCCCTCGGCCTCCAGCGCGCGCCGCAGCGCCACGCCGAACAGCACACCGAGCCCGAGCCCGGTCACACCGCCGAACAGCGAGACCACCAGCCCCTCGTACCGGATCATGCGGCGCAATTGGCGGCGTTGCAGGCCGACAGCGCGCAGCATGCCGATCTCCCGGGTGCGCTCCACGACCGCGAGCGCCAGCGTGTTGACGATGCCCAGCGCCGCGACCAGCACCGACAGCACCAGCAGCACCAGGATGAGCTGGAGGAAGAGGTCGATGTCGGCGCCGGCGTCGTCCTTGATCTCCTCCCGGTCCTTCAGGTCGAGGTTGGGCCAGGGCGCGAGCGCCGCCTCCAGCGCGCGGCGGGTCGCCGCCCGGTCGGCGCCGGGCGCGGCCGTCACCTCGATCCGGTCGAGCGTCTTGGACGGGTCGTGGGCGCGGTAGCCCTCGCCGTCGATGATCATGGAGGGCGTCGTCGGGGCGATCGTCGTGGTGTCGGCGTAGACGCCCGCGACCCGGAACACCGTGCGGGCGCCGTCCGCGTACAGGCCGGGGATCGCGCTTCCGGCCCGCCAGCCGTTGGACGTGGCGACGCCGCGCGAGACGAGCAGGTCGTCCTTCCGTGACGGCAGGCCGCCCGCGACGAGCCGGAGCCGGAAATGGCTTGCCAGCGCGCGGGGGTCGCCCGCCGTGACGGTGTGCGCCTGACCGTCCAGAGCGATGCGCGCGTCGCGGATCGGGACCGCGGTCCCGACCCCGGGCGTGCGGGTCACGGCGGGGAGGACGTTCGCGCCCACCGGCGTCACCACGCTGCGGCCCTCGATCCGGTAGTCGGCGGTCACCCCCGCGCCGAGCCGGCGTTCCACCGAGGCGGCCAGCGACTGCCCGAGCACCGAGACCGTCCCGATCAGCGCGAGCCCGATCATCAGGGCGGACGCGGTGGCGGCGGTCTGCCGGGGGTTGCGCTGCGCGTTCCTGCGGCCCAGCCGTCCCGGCACGCCGGCGAAACGGGCGAACGGCCGGCCGAGCAGCCCGGTGAGCGGCCCGGCGATCACCGGTCCCAGCAGCAGGACGGCGGTGAGGAGCAGGGCGCAGCCGCCGCCCGTGCACGTCAGCGCGGTGTCCCCGCTGGTCGCCGATCCCGCCGCCAGGGCGCCCACCGCTCCGGCCAGCACACCCGCCCCAGCGACGACACGCCACCGCAGCGAGCGGCGGGGAAGGGCACCGGACGCGTCGTCCCGCATCGCCGCCACCGGCGGTGTCCGCGCCGCACGCCGCGCGGGGATGTACGCCACGGCCGGCGTCACCAGCAGTCCCACGCCGTACGCGCCGAGCACCGCCGAGACCGGCACGACCGGCGTGCCGAACGGCAGGTCCTCGCCTGCGAACGCCGACAGCAGCCGCGACAGCCCGTACGCGAGCCCGCCACCGGCCACCAGCCCCGCCGTCGCGCCCACCAGTCCCACGCCCGCCGCCTCACCGAGCACCGACCGGGTGATCTGCCCGCGCGAGGCCCCGACCGCCCGCAGCAGCGCCAGCTCGCGGGTCCGCCGCGCCACCAGCATCCCGAACGTGTTGAAGATCAGGAACGTCCCGACAAAGACCGCGATCATGGCGAAGACCAGGAGGAACGTCCGCAGGATGGCGAGGATCTCGCGGAGCTGCCCGGCGGTCTCCTCGGTCACCTGCCGTCCGGTGACCGCCTCAAGCCCGGCGCCCTCGGGCAGCACCGCGGCCACCGCGTCGCGCAGGCGCTCGGGCGGCACACCGTCACGCGCGTGCACGACGATCCGGCTGTAGGTGCCCGGGCGCTCCATCACCAGGCGCTGCGCCGTGCCCGGCTCGAACGCCACCACCGACACGCTGGAGTTCAGCGCCGAGTCCCCGTACCGGAAGATCCCGGTGAGCGTGAACGTCCGCGTGCCCCCGGCCAGCGCGACCCTGACCCGGTCCCCGATCCGGTGCCCCGCCGCGGACGCGGTGTTCGCGTCCATGGCGAGCTCGCCGGGCGACACCGGGGCACGACCGGACCGAGGGCGGATCTGGGCCAGATCGCGGTCGGCGATCCAATCCGTACCGACGTGCGGCGCCGGGCCCACGATCTCGCCCTTGCCGTCCACCACGGCGGCGAACCCGCTCACCTCGCCGCGCGCCTTGGCGACCCCGTCCACCCTCCGCACCGCCTCCAGGGCGGACGCCGGGACGGCACGCCCCGAGGTCGCCAACGGGGTCGCCGCGTCCTCGACCGCCTTGCCCGGGCGCACCACCACATCGGTGCCCCGCCCGAAATTCTCGAACACGCGATCCAGCTCGCGGTCCAGGGTCGCCGAGAAGATCAGGGTGCCGGCCATGAAGGCGGCGCCCACCGTCACCGACACCGCCGAGAGCAGCAGCCGGGCGCGGTGCGCCACGAGTCCGCGCAGGACGAGCTTGACCATCATGGGCCGATTCCAGCCGGGGACGGCCACGCCGCGGCAGAGCGGAAAGTGGGGGAAGGCCACGACGAACGTCGGGCCAACGCCGCGATCACGCGACTTTCGTAGGGTGGCGGGCGCCGCCGTCGTGCGTACCGTGGGGATGTGCGTCCACAACTCGCGTGGTCCTCCCTGAAGGGAAGGCCCGCCATCGACATCGCGTCGGACGCCCTCGTGGTGATCCTCGGGGTCGTGTTCTGCCTCACGCTGGCCACCCAGAACGGGTCGATCCTGCGTCCTCACGGCGGCCTCACCGCCGTGGTCCTGGTGCTCACCGCCCTGCCGCTGGCGTTCCGGCGGCGCGCCCCCATCGTGGTCGCGTGGTCCACCACCTCGGTCACCGTGCTGCCGCTCGTCGTGGAGCACATCGCCCCCGGCACCCTGCTGTACACGGAAGGGGACGCCGCCTACATCCAGATCGCCTGGTGGCCCCCGACCGGGATGTTCGCCGCGTACGCCGCCACCGCGTTCGCCCGCGAATGGCGGCAATCCGCGCCGGCCGTGGCCGGACTGGCCGTGCCGGTGCTCTTCCTCGGCACGGCGATCCCCTCCACGGCGTTCCGGCCCTTCCAAGGCCAGCAGGAAGGCGCCGTCGAGACGATCATCTTCCGCAGCCTCGTCGTCATCGTCGGCGGCGCGCTGCTCGGCATGTACATGGGCGCCCGCCGGAGCGTGGTGCGCGGCCTCACCGAACGCGCCGAACGCGCCGAACGCGAACGGCACCTGCTCGCCGAACGGGCACGGGCGGAGGAACGCGCCCGCCTCGCCGCCGAGATGCACGACGTCGTCGCGCATCGCGTGACGCTGATGGTGCTCCAGGCCGGAGCGCTGCGCGTCCGCGCCCCCGACGACGGCACCCGGGACGCCGCCGAGGAACTGCGCCGCACCGGCTGCCAGGCACTGGAAGAGCTCCGCGACGTCATCGGGCTCCTCCGCCGCACCGGCGAAGGCGACGACGACGCGCCACCGGCCGCGCCCCTGCCCGACCTGTCCGCGCTCATCGCCGAATCCGCGTCGGTCGGCGTGCCCGTCGAACTGGAGGAATCAGGCGTCCCTCCGGCCGCCTCGCCCGTCGCCGGCCGCACCGCGTACCGGATCGTGCAGGAAGCGCTGACGAACGTGCGCAAACACGCGCCGGGCGCGCATGTGCGCGTCCAGGTCCGATACCGCCCGGACGGAGTACGGCTCACCGTCCACAACACCGCGCCCGCCCGCGCCGCGGACGCCGAACTGGCCGGCAGCGGATCCGGCTCGGGGCTCGCCGGACTCCGCGAACGCGTCGAACTCATCGGCGGGACGATCACCTTCGGACCGGACGGCGACGACGGATTCACCGTCGAAGCCTCCCTTCCCGCCTTCGTCCCCGCCGGCGCCACCCCACCCGTCACGCTCGCGCCGGAGCCCGCCCCATGATCGACGTGGTCGTCGTCGACGACGAACCCATGGTGTGCGCCCACCTCCACACCATCCTCGGCGCGTCCGGCGACATCCAGGTCGTCGGCGAAGCGCACGACGGCGCCGCCGCGGTCGAGGCCGTGCTGCGCTACCGCCCCGACGTCGTCCTCATGGACCTGCGCATGCCCGGCGTCGACGGCCTGACCGCCATCGAACGCATCGCCGCCCACCGCGACCCGCCCGTCATCGTCGCGCTCACCACCTTCGACGCCGACCACTACGTCATCAGGGCGCTGCGCGCGGGCGCCGCCGGCTTCCTGCTGAAATCCACCCCGCCGGACGACCTCGTCGAACTCGTCCGCGTCGCCGCCGACGGCCACACCGTGATGTCCGCCGCCGCCACCCGCCGCCTCGTCGCCACCGTCACCGGACAGGAGACCGCACGCGACCGCGCCCGCGCACTGCTCGACGAGCTCACCGAACGCGAAACCGACGTCCTCGCCTGCCTCGGCGAAGGACTCACCAACGCCCAGATCGGCGAACGCCTCTGCCTCAGCGAGGCCACGGTCAAGGGGTACGTGTCGCGCCTGCTGGACAAACTGCAATGCGCGAACCGGACACAAGCCGGGCTCTTAGCCGTATCCCTATGGGGGGCGACCCCCCACACCCCCCGAATGCGGGGCCGACGACCCCCGCCGCTCGCCTGAAGGCTTGCGGCGGTGACCGCTGACCCCGCGTAGGGGCTCCGGCCCTTGCCCCCTTGGGGTGTGGTCAGCGGGAATGGAACCGGGCTGCTTGCGCTGCTCTCACCACTGCTCTGACCAGGAAGATCAGCAGGGCCACCTTGAGGACCGCCAGGACGGCGGCGCCGAAGCCGCCGGTGAAGGCGACCACCGTGAACACGATCAGCAGCAGGGGGAAGGCCGGGGACGCGCCGGGGCGGTGGTGGCGCATCGGCATCCCCTGGTGGTGAGCGTGGTGGGGGTGGCGATGCCTGTGCTTGGTCTTGGGCGCCGGTTCGGGCAGGCCGTTGGAGCCGGGCAGGTCCTGGACGATCGCCTTCAGGTCGCCCTGGGTCTTGGACGCCAGGGTGGCGTCCAGCCGCTCGTCGAGTTCCTCGCGGTCGAGGCGGCCCGCCGCGAAGTGCTCGTGGAGGGCCGAGGTCACCGCGTCCCGTTCGGCGTCGCCGATCCGCATGTCGTCCGGCTGGGTCACCGTCACTCCTCGGGTGCTTCGCGGGTCGTGGGGCCCGCGTCCTCGTCGTCCTCGGCGAGGATCAGGTAGAGGCGCCGCCGGGCGTCCGCCAGCGCCGACGTGGCCTGCGCGACCTGCTCGGGGGTGCCCGAGTGGACGATCTGCATCACCGCGGCGCCCGTCCGGGCCGCCTCCTTGAACAGGTCGGGGACGCCCTCGCCGAAGTCGGGCGCCATCGCCGCCCACGGCTCGTCCACCTCCTCGGGGTGCTCGGCGATGTGGGCGCGGCCCTCGTCGGTCAGGTGGAAGGTGCGGCGGCCGCCGTCCTCCTCGCCGCGGATCAGGCCCTCGTCCACGAGCTGCTGCAAGGCCGGGTAGACCGCGCCGGGGCTGGGCTTCCAGCCGCCGCCGCTGCGCTCGTTGATCTCCTGGATGATCTGATAGCCGTTGCGTGGCTCCTCGGCCAGCAGCGCCAGGATGGCCGCGCGCACGTCTCCCTTGCGCGCCCTCGGTCCGCGTCCCTTGCGGCCCTTCGCCCACGGCGGGGCGCCCCGTCCCCAGGGGCCGGGAGGCGGGCCCCATGGACCCGCGCCGCCGAAGAACCAGCCGGGGACCTCGCCGCGCGGGCCGCATCCCCAGCTCCAGTCGTGGGAGCGCCTGTGCGCCATCTTCGCCCCGAGTGCCGCCGCGGCGAACGCCCAGCCCAGGTCCGGTCCAGGACCGTGCCGCGTCCCCATGTGCTCCACCGCCTTCCAAGATCTCTCTTTGATCTTTCGCGATACGACAACGATATATCGAAGACGAGGGGAACGGCCAGATGGTTCCCGGGCGAAGTAACTTGATGTCAAGACAAATCGCAGATAGCTTGATGTCGAGAGAAAACCTGCGGAAGTTAGTCGGCCCCGATTCTCGAGCAAGGCCGTCACTAGGGCAGGATTCAGGGGGACGGTGAACCGCCCCGCCCGGGCCCTCGCCGGCCTTTCCCCCCGCGACCGGCGTGGCGCTGGATATCCGGGCATATCGGAAGATGAGGCAGCACGTCGCGCTCCCGTGCAGCACCGGACGCGCGGCGGTGACGGAGGAGGAGTCCGTGTCCGCGAACAGCTTCGGCAGCCGTAGCACGCTGCAGGTCGGCGAGACGTCGTACGAGATCTACCGGCTGGACGCCGTCGAGGGCTCGGCCCGGCTCCCGTACAGCCTCAAGGTGCTGCTGGAGAACCTGCTGCGCACCGAGGACGGCGCCAACGTCACCGCCGAGCACATCCGCGCGCTGGCCGGCTGGGACCCCAAGGCCCAGCCCAGCAAGGAGATCCAGTTCACCCCCGCCCGGGTCATCATGCAGGACTTCACCGGCGTGCCCTGCGTCGTCGATTTGGCCACCATGCGCGAGGCCGTGCGCGACCTGGGCGGCGACCCGTCCCGGATCAACCCGCTCGCGCCCGCCGAGATGGTGATCGACCACTCCGTCATCGTTGACTACTTCGGGTCGCCGGACGCCTTCGAGCGCAACGTCCAGCGCGAGTACGAGCGCAACGGCGAGCGCTACCAGTTCCTGCGCTGGGGCCAGACCGCCTTCGACGAGTTCAAGGTCGTCCCGCCCGGCACCGGCATCGTCCACCAGGTCAACATCGAGCACCTGGCCCGCGTCGTGTTCGACCGTGACGGCGTCGCGTACCCCGACACCTGCGTCGGCACCGACTCCCACACCACGATGGAGAACGGCATCGGCGTGCTCGGCTGGGGCGTCGGCGGCATCGAGGCGGAGGCCGCGATGCTCGGCCAGCCCATCTCGATGCTGATCCCGCGAGTGGTCGGCTTCAAGCTCACCGGCTCGCTGCCCGCCGGCACCACCGCCACCGACCTGGTGCTGACCGTCACCGAGATGCTGCGTCAGCACGGCGTCGTGGGCAAGTTCGTGGAGTTCTACGGCGAGGGCGTGGCCGCGCTCCCCGTCGCCGACCGCGCCACCATCGGCAACATGAGCCCCGAGTTCGGCTCCACCTGCGCCATCTTCCCGATCGACGGCGAGACCCTGTCGTACCTGCGCCTCACCGGCCGGAGCGAGGAGCAGATCGCGCTGACCGAGGCGTACGCCAAGGCGCAGGGCATGTGGCTGGACCCGTCCGTGGAACCGGAGTTCTCCGAGTACCTGGAGCTGGACCTGTCCACGGTGGTCCCGTCCATCGCCGGGCCCAAGCGCCCGCAGGACCGCATCTCCCTCTCCGAGGCCAAGGAGACCTGGCGCCGGGACGTCCGCAACTACGTCTCCGCGTCCGACGGGTCGGACGGCATCGAGGGCCCGGCCGACGAGGCGTCCGCCGAGTCGTTCCCGGCGTCCGACTCCCCGGCCATCTCCCACGACGCCAACGGCGACAGGCCCCGCGCGCACGCCACCGATGGCTCCTCGCGGCCGCACAACCCGACGCGGGTGACGCTCGCCGACGGCACGTCCTTCGAGCTCGACCACGGCGCCGTCGTGATCGCCGCGATCACCTCCTGCACCAACACGTCCAACCCGTACGTCATGGTCGGCGCCGGGCTGCTGGCCAAGAAGGCGGTGGAGCACGGGCTGACCCGCAAGCCCTGGGTCAAGACCTCGCTGGCCCCCGGCTCCCAGGTCGTCACCGGCTACCTGGAGCGCTCGGGCCTCGCCCCGTACCTCGACAAGATCGGCTACAACCTGGTCGGGTACGGCTGCACCACCTGCATCGGCAACTCCGGCCCGCTGCAGGAGGAGATCTCCAAGGCCGTGAGCGACGCCGACCTGGCCGTCACCTCCGTCCTGTCGGGCAACCGCAACTTCGAGGGCCGCATCAACCCCGACGTGAAGATGAACTACCTGGCCTCGCCGCCGCTGGTGGTCGCCTACGCGCTCGCGGGCACGATGGACATCGACATCCTCAACGACCCCATCGGCGAGGGCACCGACGGCCCGGTGTACCTGCGCGACCTCTGGCCCTCCCTTGAGGAGATCAAGGAGATCGTCGAGGGCTCGATCGGGCAGGAGATGTTCGTGCAGGACTACGCGGACGTCTTCAAGGGCGACGCGCGCTGGCGGGAGCTGGCCATCCCCACCGGCGACACCTTCGAATGGGACCCGGACTCCACCTACGTCCGCAAGGCGCCGTACTTCGACGGCATGGGCATGGAGCCCGAGCCGGTCTCCGACATCCGCGGCGCCCGCGTCCTGGCCAAGCTGGGCGACTCGGTCACCACCGACCACATCTCCCCGGCCGGCGCCATCAAGGTGGGCACCCCCGCCGCCCAGTACCTCCAGGACCACGGCGTCGGGCCCAAGGACTTCAACTCCTACGGCTCGCGCCGCGGCAACCACGAGGTCATGATCCGCGGCACGTTCGCCAACATCCGGCTGCGCAACCAGCTCCTGGACGGGGTCGAGGGCGGCTACACCCGCGACTTCACCCAGGACGGCGCGCCCCAGTCGTTCATCTACGACGCCGCGCAGAACTACGCCGCGCAGGGCACCCCGCTGGTCGTCATCGCGGGCAAGGAGTACGGCTCCGGCTCGTCCCGCGACTGGGCCGCCAAGGGCACCGCGCTGCTCGGCGTCCGCGCCGTCATCGCCGAGTCGTACGAGCGGATCCACCGCTCCAACCTCATCGGCATGGGCGTCCTGCCGTTGCAGTTCAAGGACGGCGAGTCCGCCGAGTCCCTGGGCCTGACCGGCACCGAGACCTTCGACATCACCGGGGTCGACAAGCTCAACGACGGCCCCGTCGGCGAGGTCACCGTCAAGGCGGACGACAAGGAGTTCACGGCGGTCGTCCGCATCGACACGCCGGGCGAGGCCGACTACTACCGCAACGGCGGCATCATGCAGTACGTCCTCCGCAACCTGCTCCGCAAGTAACCCGCGTCGCCATGGGCCGCCTCCACCCCCCAGGAGGCGGCCCATGTTTCCCGGTCGGGAAATATGGGATGTAACGTCCCCGCACGTGCCCACAACGGACTTCCTCGTGGTCGGCGGGCTGGCCGCGCTGATCGGCTCCATCGTGCAGGGCAGCGTGGGACTGGGCGTGGGCCTGGTCGCCACGCCGATCGTCACGATGCTGTACCCCCACCTGATGCCCGGCGCCCTCCTGGTCGCGGCGACCGTCCTGCCGCTGGCCACGCTGACCCGTGAGGTCCGGCACGCCGACCTCGGCGGCCTCGGCTGGGCCTTCGGCGGGCGCCTGATCGGCACCCCGCTGGGCGTCTGGGTGGTCGCCACCGTCCCCACCCGTGTGCTCGGCGTCCTGGTCGGCGGGATGGTGCTGGCCGCGCTCGGCGCCGGCCTGTGGTCGGGACGGGTGCCGCGCAACCCGGGCACCCTCACCACCGCGGGGCTCGTCGCCGGCGCCACCGGCACCGCCTCGGCCATCGGCGGCCCCCCGCTCGCCCTGCTCTACCAGCACGAGAGCGGCCCCAAGGTCCGCGCGACGCTCGCGGTCTTCTTCACCATCGGCGCCGCCCTCTCCCTGACCACCCTCGCCGCCGCGGGCCGGCTCCCCGGGGAGCAGGTCACCGCCGGCCTGGCCCTCACCCCGTTCGTCCTGACCGGTTTCCTGGTGGCGGGGCCGGTACGCCGGTACGTGGACGACGGCCGCATGCGCAAGGCCATCCTCATCGTGGTAGGCGCGTCCGCCGTCACCCTGATCGTCCGTAACCTGATCTGATGCGCCCCACCAAAGAGGACCTGGAGGCGGCCCGGGACCGCGTCATCCCCGACGTCCTCCCACCCGACGGCGAACCCCTGCGCGTTCTGTTCTGCGGCATCAACCCGGGCCTCTACTCCGGCGCCACGGGCCACCACTTCGCCCGCCCCGGCAACCGTTTCTGGCCCGCCCTGCACCTGTCCGGCTTCACTCCGCGCCGCCTGGCCCCATCCGAACAGCACCTGCTGCCCTCGTACGGGTTGGGCATCACCAACCTCGCGCACCGCACCACGGCCCGCGCCGACGAGCTCACCCCCGAGGAACTACGCGAAGGTGGCCTGCGCTTGCGCGCCCTCGTCGAACGCCACCGCCCCGCCTACCTGGCCGTCGCGGGCGTCACCGCGTACCGCACCGCCTTCGGCGACCCCCGCGCACAGATCGGCCCGCAACCGGACACCTTCGGGCCGTCCCGCCTGTGGATCCTCCCCAACCCCAGCGGCCTCAACGCAAGCTGGCAACTGACCAGGATCGCGGCCGAGTTCACCCGCCTCCGCGAGTGCGCCGCCCTCAGAACTCCGCCGTGACGCCGGGATCGAAGCTCACCTCGATGGGCACGTCCGCCTGGATCACGGCCTTGAACACCGAACCCCGCCTGGTCACCGAATCCGCCCGGTAGGTGGTGGCCTCCTCGTCCAAGATCATGAGATGCACCAGGGGATCCGGCGTGAACTCGGCGATCCAGTACTGGGGGATGCCGAGCATGGCGTATTCCTTGAGCTTGCGGACCTTGTCGGTGCGCTCGCTGGAGCTGCCGGGCGAGATCACCTCGATCGCCAGCAGCGCCTCGCCGCCCGGGATCGTGGTGGGGTCGCGGTGGACGATGGAGGCTCGGGCCGCGTCCCTGGGAACCACGAAGACGTCCGGTTTGCGGATGCCGGCGGGCGTGCTGATCTCCCATTCGCCGCCGCCGACGACGAAGGCGTCGGCGCCCGCCTCGCGCACGGCGTCCCTGATCAGATCTCGGAGCGTGTCCACTGCCCACTGGTGCGGCGCGCTCGGGGACAACTCGACCAGCCACCCATCCTCAAGCTCGAGGCCCTTACCGTCGTCCGCTCGGGCGTGCAGGTCCTCGATCGTGTACGGGCCGAAACCGCCATGGTCATGCACCCGCTGACTGCGCATGGCCCGCTCCCGTCGGTGGCGTGGTGGATCAACGTCGGTCGCGGACAACGTTACCCCTGCCGCCATGGTGACTTATCGTAGCCGATCGATTGCGCTCAGGAAGGGTGTTGGGTGGCGGTGAGCATGGATTCGACCTTGGTCAGCAAGGTTTGGGTGGGTTCCCACAGTTCCGGGCGGCCGAGGGCGAGCGGCCTCAACGCAAGCCGGCCCCTGAACAAGATCGCCGAAGAACTCGCCCGCCTCCGCGAGGTGACCGACCTCAGCGTGCCGTAAGTACCTGAGGGTCGAAGCGCACGGTGAACGGTTTGTCCGCATCCACTGTGACTTCCAGAGTATTGCCCGCCTCGACCGAAAGATGTAGGCGGTAGGCGCCAGTCCTATTCCCAGCGGGATCGGTCTCGTTGTCGTCCAAGACGTAGACCTCCACCTTGGGGGTGGGGGTGTAGTCAACGATCCAATACTGGGGGATGTTCAGTTCGGCGTACTCCCTGAGCTTACGGACACGGTCTGTACGCTCGGTCGAGCTACCCGGTGAGACCACTTCTGCGACAAGCAGCAAGTCCTGGCCGGAGGTGGTGGTCACGCCGTCGTGCCAGGCATGGTAAACGTGCTCTGGTACAACGAACACGTCAGGTCTCCGGATGCCCGCCGGGGTGCTGATCTCCCAATCCCCGCCTCTATCAACGTAGACGGAAGCGCCCGCCCGTATCGCAGCCGCCTCGATACACTCGTGAAGCCTCCGATAAGCGATTTGATGCAACGGGCGTGGCGGCAAGTCGACCAGCCATCCGTCCTCGAGTTCAAGGCCTCGGCCTTCGTCCTCTCGGGCGTGCAGGTCTTCCACCGTGTACGGACCGAATCCACCGTGGTCGTGCGCGACGCTCACGTTCCGCTCCCATCGATGGCGCGACAGATCCACCCAGGACTACGGTACCCCGCCCGACTGCCGCGACTCAATGTAGTCGAACGCTGACGCTCAGGCGCCGTGATTGGACTGAGTGGTTGTGGTGAGCATGGATTCGACCTTGGTGAGCAGGGTCTGGGTGGGTTCCCACAGTTCCGGGCGGCCGAGGGCGACGATGGGGCGGGGGAGGGGCTGGATGTCGGTCAGGCGCCAGTGGTGGGCGCCCGGCTGGGACCAGGGGCCGCAGTCGCAGGGGCCTTCGACCAGGGCCTTGGAGCAGACGTCGTCCAGGCGGGCGACGGCGATGACGGCGCCGATGGTGGCGAGGGGGTCGCGCGGGTCCCAGCCCGCGGAGCGGATCAGGGGATGGTCGCACGCCTTGAGGTCGACGCGCATGGAGGCGTGGATGAGCAGGGGGCCGCGGTAGGCGGTCGGCAGAGCCTGGTTGGCGATGGCCTTGCCGCTGCGGGCGATCCCGAAGGCCCAGGGCTGCTGCACGCTGATCGCCTGCACACGGACTCCAATCCGCTTCGTCCGTCTCCCGGTCGGGCCGCGACCGAGGACGGTACGGCGCGACGTAGAGATTTTCCCTCCATTCGCCCCGTTCGGCAAAACGGCTGCGGCCCGCCGGACCGTCTCCTCTCCGGGAGGGGGTGACCGGAGGGGAGACGGGCCGTTCAGACGCCCTGGACCAGCTTGGCGTACACGATGATGTTGTTCTTGTAGTGGCCGCTGGACGGGTCGAAGGCGCCGCCGCAGGTCACCAGGCGCAGGGACGAGTAGTCGATCTGCTCGCCGAAGACCTTCTTGTGCGGGAACGCGTCCTTGTCCACGCTCTGGAGGCGCTGCACCGCGAACGTGGCGACGGTACCGTTCTTTCGGGCCACCCGGATGAGGTCGCCCGGCTTCAGCTCCTTGAGCCTGTAGAAGACGGCGGCCCTCTTGTTGGCGTCGACATGGCCGAGGATCACCGCAGGCCCGGCCTCGCCGGGCGTGACCCCCTCCTTGTACCAGCCGGTGTAGTTGGGACGGCTCAGCGGCGGCTCCTCGATCCGGCCGTCGGGACGCAGCCCGATCGTGCCGACCGGGGCGGATACGCCGATCTTGGGGATCGTGATGGTCTCGGGCAGGGACTCCGCGAGCGGCGGCGCCTCCTTCAGCGTTCCCGGGGCGGCCGAGGCCGGAGGGGACGACGCGGAACCGCGGGCGGTGGGCGTCCCGTCACCGCCGCAGGCGCCGATCAGGAGCCCGGTGAGCAGCACGCCGGCCGCCGCGCACGCGGCGCGGCGACCGGCGATGGTGATGCGCTGGGGCAATTCAGGAACTCTCCCGCCCGGCCCGGCGCCGCAGCGCGAGCGCGCCCAGCCCCGCGGCGGCCAGCGCGGCGGCCGAGCCCCCGGCCAGCAGCGGCATGCCCGGGCCGCCCTGGGTGCTGCCGTCACCGGTGTCGATCCGCCCGGTGGGGATCTTGCCGGTCGGCTTGCCGGGCTTCATCTCCCCCTTCTCCGGGTTGGTGGTGAACGTGACCGTGCCGTGGTCCTTGCAGGTCACCCGCGCGATGGACGGGTTGGGCAGGGACGACTTGAAGGTGCCGGTGGCGGTCCAGGTGTCGTCACCGGTCTTGCTGACGGGAAGCGGGTCCTGCGTGTAGGCGTTGCTGGTGATGGTGACCTCGGTCGGGCAGGTCACCGTGAAGGTGGTCTTCCCGCCGGGCACCACCCGCGTCGTCGACAGCTTCACGTCATCGAAGCCGAACTCGAACGTCGGCGGCTCGCTCGGGTCCGGGTCCGACGGGGTCGGGGAGTCCGACGGGTCGGGGGCCTCGGTGGTCGGCGGGCTGCTGGGGTCGTCGGTGGGCGTCGCCAGGGCAGGGCCCGCCATACCCAGGACCAGTAGTGCGGCGGCGGCACCGGCGGCCGCCAGTCGGGTGGGATGCATTTCGCTCTCCTCGAAGAGGGAAGGGGCTTTCGCTCCCGCCCGCCGCGATGCGTGTTGGCGGGGTTGCGCCGCGATCGGCACGGGGAACACGTCCGGCCCTGCCCGCGGTGTCGCGGGATCGTCGGGAGGGAGGGAACGAAAGCCAGATATTGGGCCGTGAGCTTATCCGCGTTTTCCGCCGGGAACACCGGTCGGAATGATCTCTGGCCTGTTCTGGCCGATCAGGAAACCAATGGGCTATTTCGCGCGTCGGGGGCCTTTTCGCGTGTCATCCCTTGAGGGCTCCGGCCATCAGCCCGCGCATGAAGAACCGTCCGAGCAGCAGGTATACCAGCAGAGTGGGCAGCGAGGCGAGCAGGGCCGACGCCATCTGCTGGTTGTACTGGACGGCGACCGCTCCCGACCCGGCCGTGTTGTTGAGCATGACGGTGACCGGCCAGCTGTCGGGCGCGCCCAGGAACACCGCGAACAGGAAGTCGTTCCACATCGAGGTGAACTGCCAGATCAGGGTGACCGCGAAGGCGGGGCCGGACACCGGCAGGACGATCGAGGCGTAGGTGCGCAGCATCCCGGCGCCGTCGACCCGCGCGGCCTCGATCAGCTCGTCGGGGATCGTGACGTAGTAGTTCCGAAAGATCAGCGTGCAGATCGGGATGCCGTACACCACATGCGCCAGAACCAGCCCGCGGATGGTGCCGACCAGTTCCATATCGGTCAGTAAACCCGCCAGCGGGATCATCACCGCTTGGTACGGGATGAACATCCCGAAAAGGAACAGCGTGAACACCGCGTCCGCGCCGGGAAACCGCCACTTCGACAGCACGTAGCCGTTGAGCGAGCCGAGCACCGCCGAGATCAGCGAGCCGGTGACGGCGATCTTGACGCTGTTCTCCAGCCCGCCGCGCAGCGACTCCCAGGCGGCCGACCAGCCCTGCGTGCTCCACTGCCCCGGAAGGTTCCACGCGCTGCTGGGATCGGCCTCCTGAAGCGACTTGAAGCTGGTGACGAACAGCACGTACACCGGCATCAGGAACAGCAGCACGAACGCGAGCAGCACCACGAAACGGGCGATCCGCATGCCGCGCCGGTCGCGCACGCCGGTACGGCCCCGGGCGGTCACCGACGCCGCGCTCACGAGGCGCGCTCCGCCCGTACGGACCACACCAGATAGGGGATCACCAGCACGGCGACGGCCACCAGCAGGTACGTGGCGATGGTGGCGCCGTTGGCCGGGTCGTGGGAGTCGAACACCTCCACGTACGTGGCGATGGCCGGGACATAGGTGATGATCTGCTTGCCCGCGATCGCCATGATCAGGTCGAACACCTTGAGCGAGATATGGCCGAGGATGATCAGCGCGGACAGCGTCACCGGCCGCAGCTGCGGGAACACCACGTACCGGTACACCTTCCACTCCGAGGCGCCGTCGACCCTGGCGGCCTCCCGCAGGTCCTCGGGAACGCTGCGGAAGCCGGCCAGGTAGAGCGCCATGACATAGCCCGACATCTGCCAGATCGCGGGCAGCGCCATCGCGGCCATGCCCCAGGTCGGGTTCTGCCACCAGTTGTTGGCGAGCGCGTCAAAACCGGTCTTGTTGAAGAGCTGGTTGAGGCCGACGGCGCGTTCGGGCGGCGCCGGGTTCATCAGCCAGCGCCACACCACGCCGCTGGCGATGAACGAGATCGCCATCGGGAAGAGGTAGACGGCGCGGAACCCCGCCTCCCACCGGATGCCCTTCTCCATGAGGAAGGCCAGGAACGCCCCGAGGAGCAGCGCGCCGCCCACGAACACGACCGTGAACAGCAGGGCGTGCCGGACGGCCGGCGGCCAGGTCGGGTCGTCCCAGAGGTCGACGAAGTTCTTTCCCTTGTCGAACCCGTACGGCGTGACCTCGTCGTGCCGCCCGCTGAGCGCGACCCGCGTGTTCCAGAAGATCAGCCCGTACACGAACAGGCCGATGGCGACGATGGACGGCGAGAGCAGCAGCAGCCCGGGAAGCCATCGCCGGGAACGTCCCGGCGACCAGCGGCGACCCGGGCCGCCGCGCGCCCGCCCCTTGAGCGCCGTCACTACTGCGCGTTGGCCTTGGCCGTCTGGACGAGGGCCTGCTGCAGCTTGGTCACGTCCTTGTTCTGGAGGAACAGTCCCACGGCCTGGTCGATGTCGGTGTGCCACTTCTTGTTGGAGTAGACGCCGTGCCAGAACGAGCCGGCCAGCTTGATGCCCGGCTTGTTCCACTCGTTGATCGCGTACTCCAGGTAGCCCTTGTACAGGGCCTTGTCGGCGTCCTTACGCGCGGGGATGGAGCCCTTCTTGGGGTTGAAGAGGTCCTGCCCCTCCTTGCTGCCGACCTCCTTGAGCCAGGCCAGCGCGCCGCCGCGGTGCGGGGCGTTCTTCGGCAGCGTGAAGCTGTCGGACAGCCACATGTAGACGCCTTCGGTGCCGGGCGCCGCCGCGTACTTGAAGTCGGTGTCCAGCTTCTTGGCCAGGCCGTTGGGCGGCGGGTTCACGTAGTAGCCGTACGCCCAGTCGCCCATGATGTTGAACGCGGCCTTGCCGTCCACGACCGCCTTGGCCGCGCCCTGCCAGTCGGTGGAGGCCGCCTCGGCGGTGGTGTACTTCATGATCTCGGCGAACTCGCCCAGCGCCTTGGTGACCGCGGGACCGCTCCAGTCGCCGCCGGGCTTCCACAGCGCGTTGTAGGCGTCCGCGCCCATCGAGCCGAGCAGGACGTTCTCCAGCAGGTGGTCGGCGGTCCACTGGGCGCCGAGCGACAGCGGCACCTTGCCGGCCGCGTCGACCTTCTTCAGCGCGTCGATGAACTCGGGGATCGACGTGGGCGGTCCGGACACCCCGGCCTCGTCGAGGATCTTCGGGTTGTACCAGAGGATGTTGGAGCGGTGGATGTTCACCGGCACCGAGTAGATCTTGCCCTGGTAGGAGATCTGGTCGAGGAGCTGCTGCGGGTACGCCTGCTTGAGGTTGTTCTCCTCGTAGAAGGAGTCCAGCGGCTCGATCTGCCCGGCCTTGATGTAGTCGAGGAGTTCGGCGCCCGCGTGTCCCTGGAAGGAGTCCGGCGGCTTGCGGTTCTGCAACCGGCTGGCCAGCACGGCCTGCGCCTGGGTGCCCGAGCCGCCGGCGATCGCGGCGTTGGTGAACTTGATCCCCGGGTTCTTCTTCTCGAAGTCGGCCTGCAGTGCCTTGAGGCCGTCGGCCTCGCCGGGGCCGGTCCACCAGGAGAAGACCTCCACTTCGGAGGCGTCGCCGCCCCCTCCGTCGCCGCCGCAACCCGAAATGACCAGCGCGCCGCTGAGGGCCACTGCGGCGACGGCCTTCCACCGTCCTCGCATCGCACGTCCCTTTCGTCCCGGAGCACCAAGCGTCCGCTCGGCACGGGTGAAGGTCAACAGCCGCGACCGAATAGTGATCTCGTGGTTACCGTGCGCCGAGGCCGGCGCCGTCCGGGCGCCGCGGGCCCTACCAGGTCAGGCGCGGGCCCTACCAGGTCAGGAAGGGGGGAAGGCCCTCGACGCCCGCATCGGGCCACTCCAGCGGGTCGCCGAGCGGCACCAGCTCGCCCATCTGCAGGCGGAACCAGGGGGACGCCTCGGGACGGGCGGCCAGCTCCTTGCACCGTTCCCACGTCCACCACTGGGCGTCCTCCACCTCGTCGGGGTCGGGGTGGACGGTGTCGGCCGCGGCGATGGCGCGGACCACCGGGCACCGCTCGTTCTCGACGGTGCCGTCGGCCGCCGTGGCCTGGTAGCGGAAGCCGGGCAGGATCGAGGTGAACTCTTGCGCCTCGACGCCCAGCTCGTCGCGCAGCCGACGGGCCACGGCGGCGCGCAGGCCCTCACCTGGACCCGGGTGGCCGCAGCAGCTTCCGGTCCACACACCGGGGAACGTCCGTTTACCGAGCGCGCGACGGGTGATCAGAACCTTACCGGAGGTGTTCAGCAGGAAACACGAGAAGGCGAGGTGATAGGGGGTGGTGCGGTGGTGGCTCGGCACCTTGGGTGCCGAACC
Organism: Actinomadura sp. NBRC 104412; assembly: GCF_030269515.1. Lineage (GTDB taxonomy): Bacteria > Actinomycetota > Actinomycetes > Streptosporangiales > Streptosporangiaceae > Spirillospora. The sequence goes on from NZ_BSTM01000006.1 coordinate 135,853, forward strand.
GATGGCCTCGTCGGCCTCATTGAGCAGCACGATCTCTTCGACACCCATGCCCTCTTCTTACCCCACGGCCCCGTTCCCTCGCGCGTGAGGATTTCGTGCGCGTGGCGCGAGGGAAATGAGGCCGGGCCACGCGGCGGGCAAACCGGGACTAAACTCGGAACGGCCCGCGGACACCAGGGTCAGAGTCGCCCCTGGGGCGGACCCCCAGCCCTCGGGGGCTTCGCCCGAAGAGCGACGGCAGGGCCCCTGATGGAGGAGTTGACGCGCGTGTCTCTGCTGGAGTCGATCCGGAGTCCGCAGGACCTCAAGCGACTGGACGCCACCGAGCTGCCCCTGCTCGCCGAGGAGATCCGCGAGTTCCTGGTGGACGCCGTGGCGAAGACCGGCGGGCACCTTGGACCCAACCTGGGAGTGATCGAACTCACCATCGCGCTGCACCGGGTGTTCGACTCGCCCCGCGACAAGATCCTCTTCGATACCGGCCACCAGTGCTACGTCCACAAGCTGCTCACGGGCCGGCACGACTTCTCCCTGCTCAAGCAGCGCGGCGGGCTGTCGGGCTACCCGAGCGCCGCCGAGTCCGAGCACGACGTCATCGAGAACTCGCACGCCTCCACCGCGCTCTCGTACGCCGACGGGCTGGCCAAGGCGTTCGAGCTGCGCGGCGAGACCGACCGCGTGGTGGTCCCGGTGGTCGGGGACGGCGCGCTGACCGGCGGGATGTGCTGGGAGGCGCTGAACAACATCGCCGAGGGCCGCGACCGCCGCGTCATCATCGTGGTGAACGACAACGGCCGTTCCTACTCGCCCACCATCGGCGGGCTGGCCCGCCACCTGGCCGACCTGCGGGTCACCTCGACCTACGAGCACGCGCTCGAACTCATCAAGAAGACGGTGCCGCGCGCTCCCGTCGTCGGCAACGCCGCGTACGAGACGCTGCACGGCATCAAGAAGGGCCTGAAGGACATCCTGCAGCCGCAGGCGATGTTCGAGGACCTCGGCCTGAAGTACGTCGGGCCCATCGACGGCCATGACGAGCAGGCCGTCGAGCACGCCCTGCGCAAGGCGCACGACTTCGGCGGCCCGGTGATCGTCCACTGCATCACGCGCAAGGGCAACGGCTACGCGCCCGCGGAGAACGACGACGAGGAGCAGTTCCACTCGCCCGGCCCGTACGACCGCAAGACCGGCGTGCAGAAGCCCAAGGGCCGCATCTGGACCAACGTGTTCAGCGAGGAGATGGTGGCGCTCGGCGCCGAGCGCGACGACATCGTGGGGATCACCGCGGCGATGCTGCACCCGGTGGGGCTGGCCGCGTTCGCCGAGGCGTACCCGGACCGGATCTACGACGTGGGCATCGCCGAGCAGCACGCGGTGACCTCCGCGGCCGGGCTGGCGCTGGGCGGCCTGCACCCGGTTGTGGCGATCTACGCCACGTTCCTCAACCGGGCCTTTGACCAGGTGCTGATGGACGTGGCGCTGCACCGGCAGGCGGTCACGTTCGTCCTGGACCGTGCCGGGGTGACCGGCGACGACGGGCCCAGCCACAACGGCATGTGGGACCTGTCGATCCTGCAACTGGTGCCGGGCATGCGGATCGCGGTGCCGCGCGACGGCGCCCGCGTGCGCGAGCTGCTGCGCGAGGCGGTGGCGGTCGAGGACGGCCCCACCGCGCTGCGCTTCCCCAAGGGCCCGGTGGCGGACGACGTCGAGGCGGTCGGCGCGCTCGGCGGCATGGACGTGCTGGCCCGGCACGACGGCGCCAACGGCACCCGGGTACTGGTGGTCGCCGTGGGCGCGATGGCGACCCCCGCGGTCGAGGTGGGGGAACGGCTCGCCGCGCAGGGGATCGGCGCCACCGTGGTCGACCCCCGGTGGGTCAAGCCGCTCGACCCGGCGCTGGTGCAGGCCGCGGCCGGGCACAGCATGGTCGCGGTCGTCGAGGACAACGGCAGGGTCGGCGCCGTGGGCGACGCGGTGGCCCGGCTGCTGCGCGATTCCGGCGTGGACGTGCCGGTCCGTACGTTCGGCATCCCGCAGGAGTTCCTCGACCACGCCAAGCGGGCGATGATCCTGGACGATCTGGGACTGACGCCGCAGGCGCTGGCCCGCGACATCATCGCCGCCGTGAGCCGGATCGCCTCGTCCGAGGCACGCGAGCCCGCCCCGTCCGACTGACCACGCCCCAGGCCCGTCTCCGGCCCGCGGGAAAAACCGGCTCATGTCCTCGTCATGGGACGGTCGCCTCCGGTGTGCCGGAGCGCCGCCTGCCGATCGCCGCCGATTACGTTGTGCGAGCGTACCGAGGCTCAAGGTATCCGGGGCTCTAGGTATCCGGCCTCTATGTATCCGGCAGGACGGGGGAGCACATGCGTGACAACACGAACCTGGGGGTTGGCCTGCGCCGCACCATGCCGGTGGTGGTGCTGGCGGCCGTGACCGCGATGTCCTCGGCGGCGACGGCGGCACCCGAGCCCCCGCGGCAGCAGGGATCCGGGGGGCAGTCGCCGAAGACGCGGCCGGCGCAGCCGTGGACGACCGCGGTCGACGACGAGGCGGTGGCGCACGTGCCCTGCGCGCACGGCGCGGGGGACACCGCGCTGGCCCGCGCGATCAGGGCGGGCGGCCGGATCGCGCTGGTGCCCAACTGCACCTACGTCGTGACCAAGCGGCACGGGGAGAACTCCGCGCTGCCGCCGATCACCAGGGACACCGTCATCGAGGGCCGCGACTCCGTCATCACCTGGGGCGGCCGGGACCGGGTGCCGGCGCTGGTCGAGCTCGCCGGGCAGAACGTGCGGTTCGTCCTGCGCGGTGTGAGGCTCAAGCGCGGCCGGGCCATGACGACCATCCGCACCAGGCCCGGCTCGTCCGGCTCGGTCGAGAACTACGGCAGCAACCAGGCGTTCGGCGACGAGGCCGCGTCCGTGCTCGCCTCGTGGCTGTCGCCGGGGCTGGAGGACGACCGGCGGAACTAGCGGACGCGGTCACACGCCCTCCGCCGAGCCGAGCTGCCAGTAGTGGGTGATGGTCGCCGTGGCGGTGCCGAGGTCGCGGCCGGAGTAGGTCCACCGGCCGCGCAACCGCCATGGGCGGCCCGCGCCGTCCTGGACGAACACCTGCAAGGGGAACGACGCGTCGTGCGCGCGGATGACACCGGTGGTGTCGACGGTGGCGCGTAGCTCTGGCTTTCCCTCGCACCGCACGCCCATGACGCGCGTGCCGGGATCCTGGCGCAGCAACCCCTGCGTCAGGTCGTAGACGAGTACGGACACGTAGTCGGGGCCGAGCCACCGCAGATCGGGCAGCCGCTCCGGAGGGGGGAATCCGTACAGCTCTGGACCGCCGGTCACACGCGCACCGTAGCGCTCTGTAGAGGTCTACGTCACTAGTTCAAACATGCGATCCTGCGCAGGACCATGCTCTGACCCGTGCCGGCCCGTGCCGATCTCCCCCTCAGGGGACGGTCATTCCGGATGGCAGGCCGCGCGCATCGCGTCCCAGCGCGCCAGCTTCACCCGTTCGCCGCGGCTCAGGGAACGGGCCAGCTCGATCTCGGCCGCGTCGAGGTTGAGCCAGTCGTTGTAGGTGACGACCCGCAGCCCGCGCGACTCCAGCAGGTCCTCGATGGTGCCGCCGGGACGCGGGCCGTCGGGGTCGAAGTCCTCCAGCAGGTTGCGCACGGTCTCGGCGGCGTCGGACTTGTTGGTGCCCACGACGCCGGTGGGTCCGCGCTTGATCCAGCCCGCCACGTACTCGCGCGGGATCGGTGCGCCGTCCGGCCCGAGGATCCGCCCGGCCGCGTTCGGGACGACGGAGGCGCGGTCGTCGAACGGGACGCCGTCCAGTGCCACGCTCTGGTAGCCGACCGACCGCAGCACCAGGCCGACGGGCAGCGTCTCGTGCTCGCCGGTGCCGCGGACGCGTCCCGACTCGTCCAGCGTCGTGCGCTCCAGCCGCAGGCCCTCCACCCGCCCGGTGCCGAGGATCTCCGCGGGCGCGCGCCAGAACCGCACGTCGATGCGGCGGGGGAGGGTCGCGTCGGGCTCGGTGGTCCACCCGTTCAGGACCTTGACGTTGCCGCGCACCTGCCGGTCGGACTCGGCCAGTCCCGCGCTCGCGGGGTCGAGGTCCATGTCCTCGGGACGGACGTGCACGCCGACGCCGGGGAGCTCGCCCAGCTCGCGCAGCTCCTTGGTGGTGAACTTGGCCTGCGCCGGGCCGCGCCGCCCGATCATGTGGATGCGCCTGACCCGGCCGGCCGCCAGCGCGTCCAGCACGTGTTCGGGGACATCGGTCTCGCGCAGCTCGTCGGCGGACTTGGCCAGGATCCGCACCACGTCCACGGCCACGTTGCCGACGCCGATGACCGCGACCTCCTCGGCGGTGAGGTCGAAGACGTGGTCGGCGGCGTCGGGATGGCCGCAGTACCAGTTGACGAAGTCGGTGGCGGCGACGCTGCCGGGCAGGTCCTCGCCGGGCACGCCGAGGCGCCGGTCGACCATCGCGCCGGTGGAGTACAGCACGGCGTCGTAGCAGCCGAGCAGGTCGGCGCGGGTCAGGTCGCGGCCCAGCTCCACGCAGCCGAAGAACCGGACCGCGGGGTTCTCCAGCACCCGCTGCAGATACCGGGCGATCGACTTGATCGACTTGTGGTCCGGGGCGACGCCATATCTGACCAGGCCGTAGGGCGTGGGCAGCCGGTCGAAGACGTCCACCCTGACGTTCCCGTCGGTCTGCTTGACCAGGGCCTCGGCGGCGTACAGGCCCGCGGGCCCGGAGCCGATCACTGCGACACGCGGAGGAGCAGCCATGCGGGCCATTGTGCCTCAGCCGATCGGCGGCCTTTCAGGCGACCGGATCTTTGGGGCCGATGACCGGGCCTTCGCCCATCTTGGCGGCGATGTCCAGATGGCTGTGCCGGCGGCCGTAGAAGAAGTAGACGACGAAGCCGATGCCCAGCCAGACCAGGAACCGTATCCACGTCTCCACCGGCAGGTTGACCATGATGAACAGGCAGCCCAGCACCGCCAGCGCCGGCACCACGGGGACGAGCGGCGTGCGGAACCCGCGGCGGAGGTCGGGACGGGTGCGGCGCAGCACCACGACGGCGACCGAGACGACCAGGAACGCGAACAGCGTGCCGATGTTGACCAGTTCCGCCAGCGCGGCCAGCGGGATGAACCCGGCCAGCACGGCGGCGATCACGCCCATCAGGATGGTGGACCGGTACGGGGTGCCGAACCGCGGGTGGACGGCCGACAGCCATTCGGGCAGCAGCCCGTCCCGGCCCATCGCGAAGAACACCCGGCTCTGCCCGAGCAGCAGGATCAGCACCACCGTGGTGAGCCCGGCCACCGCCCCGATGCTGATCACGGTGGCGAAGCCGGGGCTGCCGACCGCCTTGAACGCGTCGGCGAGCGGGGCCGCCTCGCTCAGCCGGGTGTAGTGCCGCATGCCGACCACCACCAGCGACACCAGCGCGTACAGGACGGCGGTGATGACCAGCGAGCCGATCAGGCCGATGGGCAGGTCGCGCTGCGGGCGGCGGGCCTCCTCGGCGGCGGTGGCGACGATGTCGAAGCCGATGTAGGCGAAGAACACCACGGCGATCGCGGCGAACACGCCGAGCCAGCCGAAGCTGACCGGGGTGATGCCGAACAGCACCTGGATCAGCGGCGCGTCGCCGCCCTCGGCGTTGGGCGTGGCCTGCGACGGCGGGATGAACGGGGTGTAGTTGTCCGCCTTGACGTAGAACAGCCCGGCGACGATCACCAGCAGCACCACGAACAGCTTGACCGCGACGATCAGCGCGTTCACCCGCGAGGAGATCTTCACCCCGGCCACCAGCACCGCGGTGACGGCCAGCACCAGCAGGATCGCGGGCACGTTGAGGATTCCGCCGGCCTCGCCCGGCGGGTTGGCCCAGTCCGCCGGGATGGTCCAGCCCCAGGAGTCCAGCAGCGAGACGGCGTACCCGGACCAGCCGACCGCGACCACGGCGGCGGCCAGCGCCAGCTCCAGGATCAGGTCCCAGCCGATGATCCACGCCGGCAGCTCGCCGAGGGTGGCGTAGGAGTAGGTGTAGGCCGAGCCCGCCACCGGGACGGTCGAGGAGAACTCGGCGTAGCACAGCGCGGCCAGCCCGCACACGATGGCGGCGAGGATGAACGACAGCGCGACCGCCGGTCCGGCCTTGTCCTTGGCGACCTGGCCGGTCAGGACGAAGATCCCGGTGCCGATGATCACCCCGATGCCGAACACGGTCAGGTCCGCGGCCGACAGGTCCCGGCGCAGCCGGTGCTCGGGGCTCTCGGCCTCGGTGTCGCGTATCGAGTCCTCGACGCTCTTCGTGCGGAACAGGGACACGCCGTCCTCCTCGGCGGGGGTCAGGTACGGGCCTATGCTCACCGATCGCGAGCGGTCGAAACCCCCTCCGGCCGCTTTGGGAGGAAGACACGACAAGGGCGTCCCGAAGGTGACATCCGGAACGCCCGTGTTGTCGTGAAACGCCTGGTGGTCAGCCCGGTAGCGAGGCCACGCCCGGCTCCAGGAAGCGGGCGCCGTTCACCCTGAAGGCCGGGGCGGCGCTGTGCAGCCTGCCCTCGACCGTCCAGCGGGAACTCGGGAGTGACAAGCCAAGCCTACTCGTCAGTAATCACTGACTCCCGAGAGCGGCCCCCGATGTCGCGGGCACCGCCACCGCGGACGGCGCGCCGCTCGCCGCGCCGTCCGGGAACCAGATGGTGATCGCCAGGCCGCCGTCCTGGCGCGGCACCGTCTGGATCGTCCCGCCGTGCGCGTCCACCACGGCCCGCACGATCGACAGGCCGAGCCCCGCGCCCTGCGCCGAGCCCACCCGGTCGGCGCGCAGCCGCTGGAACGGCTCGAAGATCCGCTCCACCTCGTAGGACGGCACCGGCCTGCCGGTGTTCTCGACGCTGAGCACGGCGAGCCCCGAGCGGCTGCCGGTCCGCACCCGCACCCGGCCGCCCGGCACGTTGTACTTCACCGCGTTCTCCAGCAGGTTCACCGCGCACCGCTCCAGCAGCACCGGGTCGCCCTCGACCGTGCCCGGACCCAGCTCGGACTCCACCTCGATCCCGCCCGGCGGCTCCTCCATCTGGTCGAGCGCGCTGCGCACCACGTCGGCCAGCGGGGTCGGCGTGCGGGTCGACAGCTCGCGCTCTGAACGGGCCAGCGTCAGCAGCCCCTCGATCAGCCGCTCGTGCCGGGCGGTGTTGCCCAGCAGCACGTCCGCCAGCGCCTTGGTCTCCGGCGGGTTCTTCCGGCTCGCGATCGCCACCTCCAGCACCGTGCGGTTGATCGTGAGCGGGGTGCGCAGCTCGTGCGAGGCGTTGGCGACGAACCGGCGCTGCGCGTCGAACGCCCGGCTCAGCCGGTCCAGCATCCGGTCGAAGGTGTCGGCCAGCTCCTTGATCTCGTCCTGCGGGCCGTCCAGCGCGATCCGCTCGTGCAGATTGGACTGCGACAGCCGGTGCGCCGTCGCGGTCACCCGGTGCAGCGGACGCAGCATCCGGCCCGACACCACGTACCCGACCAGGACGGTCAGCGCGCCGAACACCAGCAGCATCAGCAGCGAGGTCTGGAGGAGCTGCGCCAGCACCTCCCGCTTCTGCTCCTCCAACTGGCGGTTCAGCTCCTCCCTGGCCTCGACCAGCGCGGCCGCCCGGTCGCTGTCGCCCAGGATCCGCTCCAGCACCCCCGGGCGGGGCTTGATCGGCGACAGCGTCCCCACCCGCTCGTCGATGGCGCGGGCGGTCAGCACGTAGCTGACCGTGACCAGCACCGCGATCGAGAAGAGGAACAGCGACCCGTACACCAGCGTCAGCCGCGCCCGCACGCTCAGCCGGGGCGGACGCCCACCCGCCACGGTCCTCAGCAGCATCCGTGCCGGCGCCTTCAGCAGGGCGATCACGGCGTTCCCTCCAGCCGGTACCCGGCGCCGGTGACCGTCTCGATCACCGGCGGGTCGCCCAGCTTCTTGCGCAAGGTCGCCATCGTCACCCGCACGATGTTGCTGAACGGGTCGATGTGCTCGTCCCAGGCGCGGTCCAGCAGGGTCTCCGCGCTGACCACGCCGCCGTCGGCGCGCAGCAGCTCCTCCAGGACCGTGAACTCCTTCTTGGTGAGCCGCAGCGGCCGCCCGTCCCGTTCCACCGTCCGCCGGTGCGGATCGAGCCGCACCCCGGCCCGTTCCAGGACCGGCGGGACGGCCGGCGCCGAGCGCCGTCCCAGCGCCCGCACCCGCGCGACCAGCTCGCTGAACACGAACGGCTTGGGCAGGTAGTCGTCGGCGCCCAGGGCCAGCCCGTCCACCCGCGCGGCGACGTCCCCGGCCGCGGTCAGCATCAGGATGCGGCCGGGGTGGCGCCCCGCCAGCTCACGGCAGACCTCGTCGCCGTGCACGGTGGGTAGGTCCCGGTCCAGGACCACCACGTCGTACCCGGTGTGGGAGGTCCGTTCCAGGGCGTCGTCGCCGTCGTAGACCACGTCGACGGCGATCGCCTCCTCGCGCAACCCCTCGGCGATGGTGTCCGCGAGGATCCGCTCGTCCTCGACGATCAGTACACGCATGCCCTGGAGCATGCCCGAGACGTCGTTAAACGCGGGTAAGCCCGCGCGTCCTCAGGGCCTGACCGAGACGATGTCGTAGGGGGTCTCCGGGGTCGGCGGCGTGGTGAACCGGGCGTTGGGCAGGTAGAGCCGCCCACCGAACCTGGCCACGGTCGCCGGCACGTCGAAGTCCGGATCGGTGATCCGCTCCACGACCCGCGCCTTGCGGCCGTCCCTGGCGACCTTCAGGACGGCGATCACGTTGTCCCGGTTCTGGACGACGTACAGCGTGCTGCCGACCAGCAGCATCCCGTCCCCGAACTGGAGGGACTCGCCGCCCAGGTCGACCAGCCTGGCGTGGCCCGTCCTGGGGTCCACCCTGAACAGCCGCCCGGTGTTGGACTGGACGATCAGCAGCGACCTGCGGTCGGGGGTCTGCACGATCCCGTTGGCGTTGGTGCCCGCCTCCTGGACCCAGTCGCCGCTCAGCGGCACCGACGTGGCCTTCCCGTGGACGCCCAGCGGCAGCCGGTACAGCACCGGGTTCGCCGAGTCGGTCACGAACGCGCCGGACCGGGTGAGCACCAGGTCGTTGATGAACGCGGTTCCGGTGGTCAGCACGTGCCGCTTGAGGATCCTCCCGGTGCGCAGGTCGATCACCCGGGCGTCGCCGCCGGTGCCGCCCGCGACGTACAGGAGCCCGTTGCCGGTCTTCAGCCCCAGCGACGGCGTTCCGGGACCGGGGCTGAACACCTTGCCCTTCCCGGTGCGCAGGTCGGCCCGCCAGATCCGGCCGTCCACCCGCGACCCCAGGTAGGCATAGGTCTTGTGCCCGGTCGCGATTCCTTCGGGCTGGAACCCGTTGGGCAGCGGGATCCGATCGGGGAGCCTGCCACCGCTCGCGTGCGCGGCGCCGCCCACGGGGACCACGAGCCCGGCCATCAGAGCGAGAAGCATCAGTCGCGATCTCATGCCCCCAAGATTGCGCGTATCGGCCCCTGCGCCCAGACCCATCGCCCCCCGCCCTCCTGGCGACAACAGGCCAGCCACAAGTCGAACCTTCAAGGGCTTTGATCCGTGCGCCCGCCCTCCGGCACCTAATGCGGGCTTAACCCCCTGATGGATGCAATGGGGGGCCGCCGGGGGTGCCGTGCTCCCGGTGGAGAGGATGACATGAGAACTCGGGCATGGGTGCTGTGCCTCATCGTTCCGTTGCTCGTCGGGCTCGCCGGGTGCGGTGGTGAGGATGACGGTGGCGGGGTGGCCAGCGCGGGCGGAACGGCGGCCAAGGCGTCGGTCCAGGCGTCGGCCTCGCTCAGGCCGGAGGACGCGCGGCTGAAGTTCGCGCAGTGCATGCGGGAGAACGGGATCGACATGCCCGACCCGCAGCCCGACCGGAACTTCCGGATGGAACTGCGACGCGAGGGCGACCGGCGGAAGCTCCAGGTAGCGCTGCAGAAGTGCCGCCATCTCCTGGAGGCCGCCGGGATGAACTTCAACCTGGACGACCCGGAGATCAGGGACGCGATGGTGAAGTTCGCGCAGTGCGCCCGCCGGAACGGCATCGACATCCCCGACCCGAAGCCCGGCGAGGGGTTCGGGGGCCTGCTGGGCCGCGACCGCGCGAAGTTCGAGAAGGCGCGCCCGCTGTGCGGCCACCACCTCCAGGACATCCGGCGGAAGGTGGGCCGGTGAGGCGGATGCTCGCGATCGGGGCGGCCGTGACGGTGGTCGCCGGGGGCGGCGCCGCGTTCGCCTTGATCGGGGACGACGGTGACGCGCGGGCGCAGGGTGGGAACGTGGAGCTGTCGACGGCCGCCATCACCAAGGGGGACCTGGTCGACACGGAGAAGGTGGACGGCACCCTGACCTTCGAGGGGGAGCGGGACGTGTGGGTCGGCGCCTCCGGCGTGGTCACCTGGGCGCCGTCCCAAGGCGCCGTCATCGAACGCGGCGACCCCCTGGTGCGCGTACAGAACCGGCCCGTCACGCTGATGTACGGCGGGACGCCCATGTACCGGGCCATCGGGTCGGGCGTCTCGGACGGGGCGGACGTCAAGGCCCTGGAGTCCAACCTGAAGGCCCTCGGGTACGGGGGCGACCTGACGGTGGACGATGAGTTCACCGCCGCCACCGAGGCCGCCATTAGAGAGTGGCAGGACGACAGGGGCCTGGAGGAGACCGGGCGCGTGGACGACAAGCAGGTCGTGTTCCTGCCCGGCGCCGTGCGCGTGAAGACCGTCAAGGCCCCGGAGGGCAAACGGGTCGCCCCCGGGCAGCCGGTGATGACGGTGGCCGGGACGCGGCGGATCGTCCACATCGACCTGGACGCCGACAAGCAGGACATGGCGGTCAAGGGCGCCAGGGTGTCGGTCGAGCTGCCCGGCGGCAAGGTCGTCGCGGGCCGTATCGCGTCCGTGGGCACGGTCGCGGAGGAGACCGGCACCGAGCAGAACCCCAGGACCACGGTGGACGTGGAGATCACCCTCGACCGGAACGCCGACACCGGGCGGCTCGACCAGGCGCCGGTGACGGTGGAGCTGGAGAGCGAGCGGCGCGAGGGCGTCCTGTCCGTCCCGATCGAGGCGCTGCTGGGCCTGCGCGAGGGCGGCTTCGGCGTCGAGGTCGTCGAGGGCGCGGGCAGGCGGATCGTCCCGGTGACGACCGGCGCGTTCGGCGGCGGCCGTGTCGAGATCAGCGGGCCGGGCCTGGCCGCGGGCATGAAGGTCGGGGTGCCCGCCGGTGAGTGAGCCGATCGTCGAGCTGGCCGGGGTCGCCAAGACGTACCCGGGCGGCGTGCGGGCGCTGCGCGGCGTGGACCTGGTGATCGGGCGCGGGGAGATGACCGCCATCGTGGGACCGTCCGGGTCGGGCAAGTCGACCCTGCTGCACCTGATCGGGACGCTGGACCGGCCCAGCGAGGGCACCGTCCGCATCGCCGGGTACGAGGTCGCCGAGCTGCCCGACCGGGAGCTGTCGGCGCTGCGCGCTAGGCACATCGGGTTCGTGTTCCAGCAGTTCCACCTCGCGGCCGGGGTGAGCGCGCTGGACAACGTCGCCGACGGCCTCCTCTACGGAGGGAACGGCGGTGCGCGCAACACCCTGCGGCAGCGTCGAGAGCGCGCCGCCGCCGCGCTCGAACGGGTCGGGCTCGGGCACCGCACCGGGCACCGTCCCGACCAACTGTCGGGAGGCGAGCAACAGCGGGTCGCGGTGGCGCGGGCCGTGGTCGGCGAGCCGGACCTGCTGCTGGCCGACGAGCCGACCGGCAACCTCGACACCGCGTCCGGGACCGAGGTGCTGGACCTGCTGCGCGACCTGCACGGCACCGGCACCACCGTCGCGATCATCACGCATGACACGGAGGTGGCGGCCGCCGCGCCGCGCCGTGTCCGGGTGCGGGACGGGCGGATCGTCGCCGACGAGCGGGCGGGGGTGACGGCCCGATGAGCCGGGCGACGATGACGACGCCGCTGCCGCCGCTCGTCCCGGCGCGGCTGAGCGGGCGGGACGTGGTCCGCACGGGCCTCGGCGGATTGCGTGCCAGACCGGCCCGGGTGGTGCTGTCCGCGCTGGGCATCGCCATCGGGATCGCCACGATGGTCGCGGTCATCGGGATCTCCTCGTCCAGCAAGGAGGACCTGATGCGGCGGCTGGACCGGCTCGGCACCAACCTGCTGACGGCCAAGCCGGGCAGCACGCTGTTCGGCGAGGAGGCGCGGCTGCCGGAGTCGGCGCCCGCGATGGTCGCCAGGATCGGCCCGGTCACCGAGGTCGGCGCGCTCGGCACGATCGAGACGACCGTGCGCCGCACCGACCGGATCCCGGACGAGATCACGCATGGGATCTCCGTGCAGGCCGCCTCCACCGGGCTGCTCGCCACGCTGGACGTGCCGGTGCGGCACGGCGCCTGGCTGAACCCCGCCACCGCGCGCTACCCCGGCGTGGTGCTGGGCGCGGAGGCGGCGCGGCGGCTCGGCTTCGACCGGGCGGGCGGGCGCGTGTGGATCGGCGGCCGGTGGTTCACCGTGCTCGGCGTGCTCGGTCCCGCCGAGCTGGCCCCCGAGGTCGACCGGTCCGCGCTGGTCGGCTGGGAGGCGGCCGGCACCTACCTCGGGTTCGACGGACATCCCACCACGGTGTACGAGCGGTCGGCCGACGACGCGGTGGAGGACGTCCGCGCCGTGCTGGGACGCACCATCAACCCGCAGAACCCCGAGGAGGTGGAGGTGAGCCGGCCATCGGACGCGCTGGAGGCCAGGGCGGCGGCAGCGGGCGCGTTCACCAACCTGCTGCTGGGGCTCGGCGCGGTCGCGCTGCTGGTCGGCGGGGTCGGCGTCGCCAACACGATGGTGATCTCCGTCCTGGAGCGGCGCCGGGAGATCGGGCTGCGCCGCTCGCTGGGCGCCACCCGCGGCCAGGTGCGCGTCCAGTTCCTGGCCGAGTCGCTGCTGCTGTCGGCGCTGGGCGGCGCGGCCGGGATCGTTCTCGGCACGGCGGTCACGGTGGCGTTCGCGCTGTACCGGGGGTGGCCGCCGGTCGTCCCGTTGTGGGCGCTCGGAGGCGCGCTCGCCGCGACGCTGGCGATCGGCACGATGGCCGGGCTCTACCCGGCGATGCGCGCGGCGCGGCTGGCGCCGACCGTGGCGCTGGCGAGCGTGTGAGACACCCGTATGAGGTGGGTCGTATGAGGTGCGCAGGGCCGGCCCCCTGTGCGGCCCTGTGCGCGGCGGCGCGGCGGCCGTGGCGGCCGTGGCGGCCGTGCGGCGGACGCTGGCGATGATCTCAGGGACCGGTGCATGATTGATGCGGTCGAGGAGACCCGTCCCCGGGGAGGTTCCCGCCGCCATGCCCGTCCCACGGCCGTTGCGCGACCGATGCCGGGAGTTCCTGGGCATCGAGAGGGAGATCCGTTACATCTTCCCCGCGATGACGTACGGGGGCGGTGCCGGGTTCATCTTCGTGGTGACCGACGAGCAGATCGCGGTGATCTCCACCGGGTCGCTCGGCGGGGCCAGGCCGCGCAGCGTGTGGGGCACCTACCCGCGGGGCACCAGGATCGGCCCGGTGGAGACGGGCAACGGCGCGTCCTTCGAGTTCGCGGGGGCGTTCTTCGAGGTGGACGACGAGTACGTGCCGGTCGTCAACGCCGCCGACACCGAGATCTTCGCCCGTGACAGCCTGCCCCGCGACCCCCTCCCCGATCTGTGAGCCGGCGGAATACGCGGGGGTCGCGGCCGGTTGCGCCGGGCATGGAGCAGCTTTTCGAGACCTACGAGAGGGCCAGGCTGTACTTCGAGATGCGTGATCCCGCCGAGGCGGCGCGGATCCTGGAGCCGCTGGCCGAAGAGCAGCCCGGCAACCGCAGCGTGATCGAGCTGCTCGGCCGTGCCTACTTCCACTCCGCCCAGCTCTCGCGGGCGGAGGCGACGTTCCGCCGGCTGGTGGAGCTCGACCCGTGCAACGCCTGGGCGCACGAGGTGCTGGCCAGGACGCTGGAGCGGCAGAGCCGCGCCGACGAGGCCGCGCCCTTCCGCAAGCTGGCCCTGGCCATGGGAGGCAAGACCGCCTTCTGAACGCGGCCTAGCGGTCGCCCTTGCACTCCACCCGTTGCAGCGCCTTCGCCAGGGGCTTGGCGACGAGACCGACCTGCCAGGCGCGCGCTCCAAGGGTGAGCAGCGCCGAGCGGATCGCCTCGGGGGTGCACTCCTCCGGCGGCGTCCACGCCAGCCTGCGGACGAAGTCCGGCTGCAACAGGTTCTCGCTGGGCATCGTGTGCTCGTCGGCCAAGGCCGCCACCACGGCACGGGCCGCGGTCAGGCGCTTGGCCGCCTCGGGGTCGCGCTCGGCCCACCGGTGCGCGGGGGGCGGCCCGTCACCGGGCAGATTGGCCTCGGGCAACGCCCGATCGGGCAGCGCCCGAGCCCGGGACACCGCCCGCAACCAGGCCGACTGGTGACGGCGGGCGCCGCGATTGCGCAGCGCGGGGAGGGCTTGCAGCTCGGCCGTGTTCTTCGGCGTGTTCAGGGCCAGCTCGACGATCGCGGCGTCCTGGAGGACCCGTCCAGGGGACAGGTCCCGCTCCTGGGCGATCCTGTCGCGGGTCTCCCACACCTCGCGGACGACCGCCAGCGCCCGGCGGTTGCGCACGCGGTGGATGCCGGACGTGCGGCGCCACGGGTCGGGACGGGGGGCGCGCGGCGGCGTGGCCAGGATCGCCGCGAACTCCTCCAACGCCCACTCCAGCTTGCCCGCCGCGCGCAGCCGGGCGTCCAGCTCGTCGCGCAGCTCCACCAGCAACTCGACGTCCAGCGCCGCGTACCGCAGCCAGTCCTCCGGCAGCGGCCGGGTGGACCAGTCGGCCGCCGAGTGCCCCTTCTCCAGCACGAAGCCGAGGATGTTCTCCACCATCGAGCCCAACCCCACCCGGGGGTAGCCGAGCAGCCGTCCCGCCAGCTCGGTGTCGAACAGCCGCCGCGGCACCAGGCCGACCTCCGCCAGGCAGGGCAGGTCCTGGTTGGCGGCGTGCAGCACCATCTCGGCGTCTTCGAGCGCCGCGTCCAGCCCGGACAGGTCGGGCAGCGCGATCGGGTCGATCAGCGCGGTGCCGGCGCTGGCCCGGCGCAGCTGGATCAGGTAGGCGCGCTGCCCGTAGCGGTAGCCGGACGCCCGCTCGGCGTCCACCGCGACCGGGCCTGAACCGGCGGCGAACGCCTCGATGACACGTTCCAACCCCGGGACGTCGACGATCACCGGCGGGACGCCCTCACGCGGTTCGAGCAGCGGAACGGCGGCGGGCCTCCCCGGCTCGGCGCTCGCCCCGGCGGCCTTGGCGGCCTCGTCCGCCCCGGCGGCCGTCGCCTCGCGCACCGCCTGGGACGCGGGGGCCGCAGGGGTCGCGGGGGTCGCGGGGGCCGCGGGGGCCGCCATGGACGGGGCTGTCGGGGTGGTCGGGGCGGGCGTCGCCTTGGGGCGGGCGGGTCCCTGCGGTGCCGAAGGGGATTCCCGGTCTGAGGTCTGGCCGTTCCCGGCGGGGTCGATGGACTGGTCTGTCGTGGCGTACTCCTCGGACATCACGGCGGGCCTGCCGGCCCGCGGACGAGACGGCCGCCGGCACCCTCCGGCCGCCTCGGTCTCCGGCGCTGTGCTTCCCACGCTCCTACCGTACGTGCCTCAGGGCGCGCCGCCGCCGGGACGGTCGGGCAGCGCGGTGACGCCCGTGGGCGGCAGGCCCGCCGTGGTGCACATGACCTCGCACCAGGCGGCGATGTGGCCCGCCAGGTCGTCGCTCGTGGGGGACCAGGAGGCGCGCAGCTCCAGCTCGGTGGTGGACGGCTCGCCGGCCTTGTCGCCGAAGCTCTCGGAGACGGCGCGGGTGACCGTGCCGGACTCGCCCGAGTAGCCGGCGGGCTGGAGGGCCTCCAGCAGCCAGTCCCACGCCACCGAGCCGATCAGCTCGTCCGCGGCGATCTCCGGCTCCAGGTCGGCCCGGATGTAGGCCACGATCCGGAAGCCGCCGCTCCACTCGGCGCGGCCGTCGGGGTCGTAGAGGACGATCAGGCGGCCCATCGCGACCTCGGTGTCGTCCTCGCGGTAGACGCTGCCGGAGATGGCCGCGGCGTACGGCGCCAGGCGCTGCGGGGCGGGCATCTCCTCAAGGTCGAGCTCGGGCCGTAGCGGGGGTCCTTCGAGGAACGACGTGAGCGTGTCGAGGGCGCGCTGGAACGGGGCGGGCATGACGGGCGGCGGAGAGGCCGATGCGGAGGCCGACGCCGCCGGGTCGTCCTGGGGCGGGGTCTGCGCCGCGGGGCTCATGACAGGACCGGCCGGTGTGCGGGCGCGCACCACCGGCACACGGTGGGCGCAGGCGGGGCCTGGACTGGGGGCGGTCGATGCCGTCGGTGGGGAAGGTGGCACAGCACAGGTGGTTTCGATTCGGGAGCCGGGCCGGTCAGGCCACGGCCCGCTGGGACACGGCCCGCTCGGGCCGGGGGGCGCCGGATGCCGTGGGACGCGCGCTCGCCGCCACCGTCACCGGAACCGGCGGCGGCGCGTTCAGCGGAAGCCCGACCAGGATGGCCGCGCCGCACGCCACGCAGGCCCGTTCGGGACAGTCGGAACCATGCCCGTCCGGACACGGCGGCCGCTCGACATCGCGCTCGTCGCCGCAGGTGGAACAGTACAAGGGGGACCTCCCTCGGCTATGACACGGATCACGTTCGCATGAGCGGCCGACAGAATGCGGGACTTCGCTCGGCGTGTCCGGAACTTCGCGCGTGCGTTCGAGCCGGGGCCGCCGACAGAGCCGCGGCCGGAGGCCGGTGCGGAGGGTCGTGCGGAGGGTCGGTGCGGATCGGTGTGGTGCCCGTGGGACC
Source organism: Actinomadura sp. NBRC 104412 (assembly GCF_030269515.1). Lineage (GTDB taxonomy): Bacteria > Actinomycetota > Actinomycetes > Streptosporangiales > Streptosporangiaceae > Spirillospora. The sequence goes on from NZ_BSTM01000006.1 coordinate 152,805, forward strand.
ATCGACGGGTGGTTGTCAACGGTGATGCCCGGCACGGGGCCTTCCTGAAGGCGTGCCGCCGTGAGCCGGTCCCGCACACCCCGGTGTGGTTCATGCGGCAGGCCGGCCGGTCGCTGCCCGAGTACCTGAAGGCGCGGGAGGGCGTGGCGATGCTGGAGGCGTGCGCCCGTCCCGACCTCATCGTGGAGATCACGATGCAGCCGGTGCGCCGGTACGCGGTGGACGCGGCGATCTTCTTCAGCGACATCATGGTGCCGCTCAAGGCGATCGGGGTGGACCTGGAGATCGCGCCGGGCGTCGGCCCGGTGATCGCCGACCCGATCCGCGACGCGGCGGGCGCGGCCCGGCTGCGGCCCCTGGTGCCCGAGGACGTCCCCTACGTGAGCGAGGCCGTGCGCGGGCTGGTCGGGGAGCTGCGCGGCACGCCCCTGATCGGGTTCGCCGGTGGCCCGTTCACGCTCGCCTCGTATCTGATCGAGGGAGGCCCGTCCAAGAACCACGACCGGACGAAGGCCATGATGTACGGCGAGCCGGCGCTGTGGGCCGAGCTGATGGGCCGGCTGGCCGACATCACGATCGCGTTCCTGAAGGTGCAGGTGACCGCGGGCGCGAGCGCGGTGCAGGTGTTCGACTCCTGGGTGGGCGCGGTCGCTCCCGAGGACTACCGCGCCTCGGTGCTGCCCCATACCTCGCGGATCTTCGCGGAGATCGAGGCGCTGGGCGTCCCCAGGATCCATTTCGGCGTCGGCACGGGGGAACTGCTCGGCCTGATGGGCGAGGCCGGGGCGGACGTGGTGGGCGTCGACTGGCGGGTCCCGCTGGACGAGGCGGCCCGCAGGGTGGGGCCCGGCAAGGCGCTGCAAGGCAATCTGGACCCGGCGATCCTGTTCGCCCCTTGGGACGTGGTGGAACGCCGGGCCAAGGACGTGCTGGCACGGGGCCGCGCGGCCGAGGGGCACGTGTTCAACCTCGGCCATGGCGTGCTGCCGTCCACCGACCCCGATGTGCTGGCCCGCCTCGCGGACCTCGTCCACGAGGCGAGCGCGCGCTAGCCCCGTGGACGACGGCCGGCTCCTTCTTCGACGGCTACTTGGGCGGCAGGCCGGTGGTGGAGCCGATCGGCCTGCGTGAGCGCAGCCTCCGCCACACCAGATGGGCGGGGAACGCGAAGAGCGCCGCGAGGGCCAGGAACGGCAACAGCCATCCGACGACGACCGCCACGGCGGACAGGAAGGCGGTGAAGGCCGCCCAGCCGTCCTTGAGGCCGCCGACGAAGCCGCCCTCGTCCTTCTCCGGTGGCGCGGCCGATCTGGGCGGCGTGGTGAGGACGACCGTCGTGGTCGCGTAGCTGGTGCTGTGCTGAAGCGCCCTCTGCCGCGCCTGTAGCGCCTCCAGCTCGGCCTGCCGCTCGGTGATCTCCTCCTGCACGTTGATGATCTCCTGGACCGTGGTGGTGCGGTCGAGCAGCCTGCGGAAGGACGCCAGGACGGCCTCCGCCGACTTCACCCTGCTGTCGACGTCGGCGACCTCGCGTGCGACGTCCTCGGTGTTCTGGGTCAGCGACAGCCTGGTGCCGAGCCGGCTCAGGTCGTTGAGGACGGTCGCGTGGCGGTCCGAGGGGATCTTGAGGGTGATGGTGGTCTCGCTGCCCGCGGCCGACGACTCGTTCTGGACGTAGCCGCCCGCGGCGAGCGTGAGCTGCTTGGCCTTGGCCGTGGCCTGGTCGACGTTGGGCGTGCTCACGCGGAGCTTGGCCGTGTAGACGATGAACTGCTTGGTCTGTGGCTCCGGGGCGCCCTGCCGGTTGTTGGAGCCCCCGGTTCCGCGGTCGGCCGACCGACCGGCCTGTCCGCCCTGGAGCTCCCGGGCCGCGCTGTTCGCGGCGTCGCTGCCGCCGCCCCCGCCGCAGGCGGCCAGGGAACCGGCCAGCAGCAGGACGGCGAGCACGCACGTGGCGTGTCTGACGGGTCTGACGATCCGCATGGCGGTCTGACGGCGTGATCCCGGTCACCGTTCCGGCGGGCGTGTCGCGATACGGGCACGATGAGGCCGCGCGGAGGTCACGCCGTGCCCGGCCGTACGGGTGGGGTGATGACGGGTTCCGGGGAGGTATCTGGAATCTTGGAGGCATGAGCACCTCCCATGTCGCGGTGATCGGCGCCGGGATCGCGGGCCTCGTCGCGGCGCGCGACCTGGCCCGCGCGGGCCGCCGCGTCACCGTTCTGGAGGGTTCCCCGCGGATCGGCGGGAAGCTCAAGGTCAGCGAGGTGGGCGGCCTGCCGGTGGACGAGGGCGCGGAGGCGATGCTGGTGCGCCGCCCCGAGGGCCTCGACCTGGTCGGTGGGCTCGGCCGTGGCCACGAGCTGGTGCACCCGGGAACGACGTCCTCGGCGATCCTGAGCCGCGGCGCTCTGCGGAGGCTTCCCCAAGGCCAGGTGATGGGCGTCCCGTCCGATCTGCGCGCCCTGGCGGCCTCGCAGGTGCTGTCGGCGCGGGGGCTGGCGCGGGTGCCGCTGGACCTGGTGCTCCCGGAGACCCCGCGCGGCGCGGACGTGTCGGTGGCCGGCTACATCGGCGCCCGCATGGGCCGGGAGGTCGTGGACCGGCTGGTGGAGCCGCTGCTGGGCGGCGTGTACGCGGGGCGCGCCGAGGAGTTGTCGTTCGAGGCGACGTTGCCGCAGGTGGCCACCGCGGCGCGCTCGCACCGGTCGCTGATCGGCGCCGTGCGCGGAATCCGGGCCGCCGCCCCCGCCGCCACCGGGCCCGTGTTCGCCACGCTGCCCGGCGGCCTGGGACGCCTCGCGGACCTGGTCGCCGACGACCTCGCCGCCGCCGGCGGGACGATCCGCACCGGGGCGATGGTGCGCGAGCTGAGGCGGCGCCCCGAGGGATGGCGGCTGACGGTGGGCCCCGCACGCGACCCCGAGGCGGTGGACGCCGACGCCGTGGTGATCGCCGTCCCGGCCGCGCCCGCCTCCCGCCTGCTGGCCGAGGACGTCCCACCGGCGTCGCAGGAGCTGGCCGGGATCGAGTACGCCGGCATGGCCATCGTCACCCTCGTCTACCGTGAGAGCGCGTTCCCCCGGCTTCCGCGCGGCAGCGGCTACCTCGTCCCGGCGGTCGAGGGGCAGAACGTCAAGGCGGTCACCTTCAGCTCCATCAAATGGCCCCACCTGCGCGACGAGTGGCCCGGCCTCATCGCCGTGCGGTGCTCCATCGGCCGGTACGGGGAGGAGCACCTTCTCCAGAGAAGCGACGACGACCTCAAGGCGGCCGCGATGGCGGACCTGGCCGCGACCTGCGGCATGTCGGAGCTTCCCATCGACAGCCGCGTCACCCGCTGGGGCGGGGGGCTTCCGCAGTACAACGTGGGCCACGTCGATCGGGTGGCGCGCATCCGCGCCGCTGTGGCACGGCAGCCGGGGCTGGCCGTGGCGGGGGCGGCCTATGACGGATTGGGCATCCCGGCCTGCATCGCGAGCGCGCACGCCGCGGCGGCCCGGGTGCAGGAGTTTCTGGACACTACGAGCAGTCGGGGAGGATTGAGCCATGACGGCGACGGACAAGGCGGGCAAGCCGAAGGCGCGCGACCTTAACCAGATCATCCGCTACACGATGTGGTCGGTGTTCCGGGTGTCGGGCACGGGCCAGATCGGGGAGCAGCACGCCGGGGAGGTGCAGGACCTCCTCGACCAGGCCGCGCAGAAGGACGTGACCACCCGCGGCCTCTACGACGTCGCGGGCCTGCGGGCCGACGCCGACTACATGTTCTGGTGGCACGCCCCCACTTCGGAGGACCTCCAAGAGATCTACTCCCGGTTCCGCCGCACCGCCCTGGGCCGCGCCAGCGAGCCGGTGTGGTCGCAGATGGCGCTGCACCGTCCCGCCGAGTTCAACAAGAGCCACGTCCCCGCGTTCCTCGCCGGCGAGGAGCCCCGCGCGCACGTGTGCGTGTACCCGTTCGTGCGCTCGTACGAGTGGTACCTGCTGCCGGACGAGGAGCGCCGCGCCATGCTCGCCGAGCACGGCCAGATGGCGCGCGGCTTCCCGGACGTGCGGGCCAACACCGTTCCCGCGTTCGCGCTGGGCGACTACGAGTGGATCCTGGCGTTCGAGGCCGACGAGCTGCACCGCATCGTCGACCTCATGCGGCATCTGCGCGGGTCCACGGCGCGCCGCCACGTCCGCGAGGAGGTCCCCTTCTACACCGGCCGCCGCAAGCCGGTCGCCGAGCTCATCGCGAGCCTCCCGTAGCGCCGGCGGGCGGCCGGGCCGTCACTCGGCGGGCTCCAGGGTGAGCGAGATCGAGTTGATGCACCAGCGCTGGTCGGTCGGGGTGTCGTAGCCCTCGCCCTCGAACACGTGACCCAGGTGGGAGTCGCAGGTGGCGCAGCGCACCTCGGTGCGGACCATGCCGAGCGAGCGGTCCTCGATGAGGGTGACCGCGTCGGAGTCGGCCGGCGCGTAGAACGAGGGCCAGCCGCAGTGCGACTCGAACTTCTGCTCGGACCGGAACAGCTCGGAACCGCAGGCACGGCACCGGTAGACACCGACGGTCTTGGTGTCGTTGTACTCGCCCGTGAAGGGGCGTTCGGTGCCCGCCTCACGCAGGACGTGGTACTCCTCGGGCGTGAGCTGGGCGCGCCACTCTTCCTCGCTTTTCTGGATCTTCGCCATGTCCTCGACGGTACCGCGCCGCGGCGGCGTTCCGCCTGCTCGGGGGCTCGTCCGGGGGGTTGTCGCAGCCGTGGGCTACCGTTTCGTGCATGGCCTCGCCGTTCATCGAGATCCCGGTGGGGGATCGGCTCGTCAAGGTGACCAACCCCGACAAGGTGTACTTCCCGGAGCACGGCTACACCAAGCGGCAGCTCGTGGAGTACTACATCGCCGTGGGTGAGGGCATCCTGCGCGCCACCCGCGACCGCCCGACCACCCTGGAACGGTGGCCCGCCGGGGTCTTCGAGGGGGCCAGGATGGCCACCCGCGAGGACTACGCGCGTGGGCAGGCGGGCTTCGGGGCGGGCAAGTCGGACGCCTTCTACCAGAAGCGGATCCCCAAGGGGGCGCCGAGCTGGGTGCCGTCCGCCCGCATCGAGTTCCCCAGCGGCCGGTCCGCCGACGAGGTCTGCCCCTCGGAGGTGGCCGTGATCGCCTGGGCGGCCAACCTCGGCACGCTCACCTTCCATCCCTGGCCGGTGCGCTCCGACGACGTCGACCACCCCGATGAGCTGCGGATCGACCTCGACCCGCAGCCCGGGACGACCTTCGAGGACGCCAAGCGGGTGGCGCTGGGCCCCGCCCGCGACCTGCTGGGCGAGCTGGGCTACACCGGCTTCGTGAAGACGTCGGGCAAGGCCGGCGTGCACATCTACGTGCGGGTCGAGCCCCGCTGGACGTTCACCGAGGTGCGCCGGGCGGCGCTGGCCTTCGGCCGGGAGGTCGAACGCCGCGTCCCCGACCAGGTGACCACCCGGTGGTGGAAGGAGGAGCGCGGGGAGCAGATCTTCATCGACTTCAACCAGAACGCCCGCGACCGGACCATCGCCTCCGCCTACAGCGTCCGTCCCGCCCCGCACGCGCCCGTGTCCGCGCCCGTGACCTGGGACGAGCTGCCGGACATCGTGCCGGAGGACTTCACGATCGCCACCATGCCGGAGCGGTTCGCCACGGTCGGCGACCCGCATGCGGCGATCGACGACCGGGCGTTCTCGCTGGAGCCGCTGCTGGAGATGGCCGACCGCGACGAGTCCGACCACGGCCTGGGCGACATGCCCTACCCCCCGAACTATCCGAAGATGCCCGGCGAGCCCAAGCGCGTCCAGCCCAGCAAGGACCGCGACGGCCGCTCGGCCTGACCCGCGCTGGAGACCGATCACATGACCGCTGACCTCAGCGTCCGTTACCTGGGCGGGCCCACCGCCGTCATCGAGGTCGGGGGGCTGCGGCTGATCACCGACCCCACCTTCGACGAGCCCGGCGACTACCCGATCGGCGACCGGGCGCTGACCAAGACCATGCCGCCGTCCGCGGGGCCGGGCGAGGTGGGGCCGGTCGACGCCGTCCTGCTCTCGCACGACCAGCATCCCGACAATCTCGACCGGTCCGGCCGCGCCTACCTGGGCGGCGTGCCGCTCACCCTGTCGACCGGCGCGGCGCGCGACCGGCTCGGCGACCCCGTCCGGGCGCTGCCCAACTGGGAGCACGTCGAATTGCCCCGCCCGGACGGCGGGACGCTGCGGGTCACCGGGGTGCCCGCGCTGCACGGCCCGCCCGGCACCGAACACCTGGTCGGGGAGGTGACCGGGTTCGTGCTGAGCGGGTCCGGGCTGCCCACCACCTATGTCAGCGGCGACAATGCCTCGCTCGACCTCGTGCGCGCCATCGCCGAGCGCCTCGGCCCGATGGACGTCGCGGTCCTGTTCGCGGGCGGCGCGAAGACCCCGCTGGTCGGGGACGCCTACCTGACGCTGTCCAGCGAGCAGGCCGCGGAGGCCGCCCGGATCCTCGGCGCGCCGCAGGTCGTCCCGGTGCATTTCGAGGGCTGGGCGCACTTCACCCAGGGGCGCGACACGCTGCTCCCCGCGTTCGAGCGGCTGGGGCTGGCCGACCGGCTGCATCTGCTCGCGCCCGGAGAGTGTGACATATGTGGGGGGGCGACCCCCCACACCCCCCGGTGCGGGGCCAGCGACCACCGCCGCTCGCCTTGACGGCTCGCGGCGGCGGCCACTGACCCCGGTCAGGGGCTCCGCCCCCGACACCCCCGGCAGGGGGCTCCGCCCCCTGCACCCCCGTGGGGCTTTGCCCCTTGCCTCCGTTGGGGGCTTTGCCCCTTGCGGTGTCTCGGCTTGCGTGCTTGGCGTTTTTGCCTTGCCCCTTCCTGTGATTACGCCTGCTTTCGGGCCGTTCGCAATGCGGCCAGCGCATGCCATGCCGTCCCGCGGGGTTCCGTCACCTGGGCAAGTCGATCAAGGTGGGGCCGTTCCGGTTCACCTTGTCGCGCGGGGGTGTCGGCCACAGCGTGGGCCGGCGCGGCGGCGCTGAACAGGCGGGCGGCGGCATCGGCGGCTCGCCGCGTCTCGTCTCCCGGGACCTGTCCCTAGAACTCGAAGACCCCCGCTTTTTCGCGGGTGTAGGCCAGCACCGAGTCGTTGCCGTAGCCGCTGTTCTTGATGCCCTCCAGGGGGAACATGACCTTGCGGAAGGTGTTGATCCAGACCGTGCCCGCCTCCAGGTTGCGGAACATGCGCTGGGCGGTGCCGAGGTCGCGGGTCCAGACCCCGGCGGCCAGGCCGTACGACGAGTCGTTGGCGATGGCGACGGCCTCCTCCTCGGTGTCGAAGGGCAGGACGACGGCGACCGGCCCGAAGATCTCCTCCTGGCAGACGCGCAGGCGGTTGTCCTCGGTGGCGAAGAGGGTGGGCTCGACCCAGTAGCCGCCGGCCAGTCTCGGGTCGCCGACGACCTCGGGGCCGAAGCGTCCCCCGAAGACCAGGTCGGCGCCCTCCTTGGCGCCCAGCTCCAGGTAGGACGTGACGCGCTCGTACTGTTCCTTGGAGACGATCGGGCCCATGGTGGTGTCGCGCGACATGGGGTCGCCCAGCGTGATGCCGGCGGCGATGGCCGTCATGCGCTCGATCATCTCGGCGTAGACGGGACGCTGCACGAGGATGCGGGAGCCGCCGTAACAGATCTGGCCCGCGTTCGGGGTGAAGATGGCCTGGGTGGTGACGCCGGGGGCGGCCTTGTCCAGGTCGGCGTCGGCGAACACGATGTTGGGCGACTTGCCGCCCAATTCCAGGGCGAGCGGCTTGAGCGAGTCCGCGGAGGCGCGGGTGATGATCTGCGCGGTCTCGACCGAGCCGGTGAGGCTGACCTTGTTGACGCCGCGGTGCCGGACGAGGGGGTCGCCGACCTCCTCGCCGAGACCGGAGACGATGTTGAGCGTGCCCGGCGGCAGCACCTCGCGCAGCAGCTCGCCGACCCGCAGGGACGAGACGGTGGCCTGCTCGGCGGGCTTGATGACGACGGTGTTGCCGGCGGCGAGCGCGAAGGCCGCCTTGGCGGAGAGCGTGGAGATGGGGGAGTTCCAGGGGATGATGCCGAGCGTGACCCCGTACGGCTCGCGGCGGGTCATCCCCTGGCTGGTCGCGTCGAAGTCGACGGCCCTGGCCTCGACGGCGGCGGCGCACTGGTCGGCGGCGCTGCCCCACAGGTAGGTCATGCCGGGCAGGTCCCGCTCGGCGGTCTCGGTGATGATCCGGCCGTTGTCGCGGGTCTCGAGCTCGGCCAGCTCCTTGGCGTGCTCGGCGAAGACCCCGGCGACCTTGCGCAGGTAGTGGGCCCTGGCGGCGGCGGGCAGCCGGGACCACGCCGGGAAGGCGGCGCGGGCGGCGGCCACCGCCGCGTCCGCGTCCTCGGCCCCGCTGCGGGGGACCACGGCCCAGACCTCGCCGGTGGCCGGGTCGATCGAGTCGAGCGTGCCGCCGCCCGCCGCCTTCCGTAGCTCTCCGCCGATCAGGTTGGAGTACTCCCGTGTCATCGCCGTCCCTTCCCGGATGTCAGCACGCGACCAAGCGTACGCTTGGTCAGGCTCGGGACGGAACCCTCGCGGTCGTTCTCGCGGTCGGTCTCAGAGGGCGGCCAGGGCCGGGGGCAGGTCGCCGTCGTGGACGACGGTCAGGCGGCGGGTCGGGCGCGTGATGGCGACGTAGAGGTCCTGGCCTCCGCGCGGGGACTCGGAGGAGATGCCGGCCGGGTCCACCACGATGACCGAGTCGAACTCCAGGCCCTTGGCCTCCTCGGCGGTCAGGACGACGACCGGGGAGTCCAGGGCCTCGGGCGTGGCGCCCGCGGGGGCGTCCGGCAGCGCCGTGCAGACGTCGGGATGGCGGGCGCAGGAGGAGATCACCGCGAGCCGTCCCTCGCCGGACCCGCCGCGGATCCGGCCCAGTTCCGCGGCGACCAGCATCGGCAGCCTGGTCTCCAGGGCGGACGCGGGGATGCGCACGGCCGACGGGGGAGGTCCGTCGTCGCGGACGGGCTCGGGCGGCACCTGGTCGGGCGCGACCTCCGCCAGCACGTCCGCCGCCACCTTCATGATCGCCGCCGGGGTGCGGTAGTTGATCAGCAACCGCTGCTCGCGCCACCGTCCGGGGACGTAGCGGTCCAGCATCTGCCCCCACGAGCGGGCGCCGGCGGGGCTGCCCGTCTGCGCGATGTCGCCGACCACGGTCAGGGACCGGGTGGGGACGCGGCGCATCACCGTCCGCCAGGCCATCTCCGAGAGCTCCTGCGCCTCGTCCACGATCACGTGCCCGTACGCCCACTGGCGGTCGGACGCGGCGCGTTCGGCGGTGGTCGGCGCCGGGCCGGTGTCGCGGTTGAGGTCGGCGAGGGTGGTGGCGTCCAGCACCGGACGGCCGTCCATCATCTTGAGATCGGCCACGCCGGTCACCTGCATGACCTCGTGGGCGTACAGCTCCTCTTCCTGCCGCTCGGCCTCCGCACGGCGCCGCCGGATGCGGTCGGGGGTGTCGTCCTGGCCGAGCCATTCGGCGGCCTCGTCCAGCAGGGGTACGTCCGGCACCGTCCAGGGGGCGTCCGCCGCGCGGTGCAGGAGACGGCGTTCGGCCGGCGTGAGGCCCGCCTCGGCGCCCACCCGGTCGAGCGCGGCCGGGTCGGAGAACAGGTCGGACAGCAGCCGTTGCGGGCTCAGCTCGGGCCACAGCTCGTCGAGCGCGCGGCGGACGGCCGGGTCGCGCCAGAGGGCCTCCTTCGAGAGCCGCAGGTCCGTCTCGTCCAGGAGCGGGGTGTCCTCCGCCTCGTCGATCAGCTCCCGGAGCCAGTCGGGGACCTGGCCGGAGGCCATCATCTCCTCCAGCGGCTCGTCGGCGATCCTGTCGTACTGCTCGGCGCGGTCCAGGGCGAGGGCGTCCAAGAGGTCGTGGACGTACAGGCGGCGCTGGATGTTGTGCGGCGCGCGCAGCGCCCGGGCGCGGTCGCGCGCCTGCACGCACTTCTCGTGTGGGACGCGCAGCACCATGTCGTCCACCTCGATCTCAAGGTCGCCCTCGGGGACGCGCTGCCGGTCCCGGACGGCGGCCTCGACCATCGCCGCCATGCGCAGGTCGCCCTTGAGGACGGCCACGCCGGGCGGCTCGCCCTGGGTGGCGCGCACTCCGGGATACAGCTCGCCGACCGTGACCAGGGCGACGTCGGTCTCGCCGAGGCCGGGGAGCACCTGCTCGATGTAGCGCAGGAACGTCGCGTTCGGCCCCACGATGAGGACGCCGCGGCGTTCCAGCACGTCCCGATGGGTGTAGAGCAGGTAGGCGGCGCGGTGCAGGGCCGCGACCGTCTTCCCGGTGCCGGGTCCGCCCTGCACCACCAGCACGCCTTGCAGGACGGAACGGATGACCTGGTCCTGTTCCTCCTGGATGGTGGCGACCACGTCGGTCATCCGCCCGGTGCGGCCACGGCGCAGCGTCGCCAGAAGCGCGGCTTCGCCGACGATCGTGCTCCGGTCGGACGCGGCCAGCCCGTCCAGGTCGAACACCTCGTCGTCCAGCCCGACCACCGTGCGCTCCCGCAGGTGCAGATGGCGGCGGCGGGCCAGCGTGCCGGGGGAGCCCGGCGTGGCGGTGTAGAACGGGCGCGCCGCCTCGGCCCGCCAGTCGATCAGCAGCGGCTCGCGGTCCTCGTCGCGCAGCCCGATCCGCCCGATGTAGTACGTCTCGCCCGGTACGCCGTCCTCGGCGCGGTGGTCGATGCGGCCGAAGCACAGGGCGCGCTCCACCGCGGAGAGCCTGGCCAGCCTGCGCGCCGCCTCCTCCGTCGTGACCTCGCGCTCGACCCGGGCCTGGAGGACCGAGCCCCCGCCCTGCCCGGGACCTTCGCGCAGCGCCTCCGCGGCCCGGTCGCGCTCGGCGTCCAGCCGGCCGTAGACCCGGGTGACGTACTCCTGCTCTGTGCGCAGAGCGGCCGCGAGGGCGTCGTCGCCACCGCCGCCGTCGCTCGCGGAAAAAGATTCGGCCACGGGGTTGACTTGACGGGCTCCCATGCGTCCAGTACACTCCTATGCGTAAGGTGGAGTTTCGTGTGCGCGAAAGCAGCGCACAGTCAAGCGTAACATCCACCGGCGTGCCCCGGGTGCCCGCGCGTCAGCGCCGCCCGGGATTTTTTCTGCCCGGATCCGGCTTGCGCCTTGAATGTCCCTGAACGTCCTGCAACGGCCCGTCGGCGCGCCCGTGATCGTGAAATATCGGGTTTGTTGGAGCACTGGTTATCTGCACGGAACGTCGTGTCCACCGTGCCGGGTGACGCTTCTGGCGATCATCATCGAGCGCTGGAAGGGATCACCACCCGCCATGACCGAGGTCTCCCGTACGCTCAACCGCAGATCGTTCCTCATCACCACCGGTTTGGCGGCCGGCTCCGCCGCCGTCGTTCCCGCCGCCATCCCTGGTGCCGCCCCCGCCCTCGCCGCCCACCGCGGCGGCGCCCTTCTCTCCGACCCGTTCACCCTGGGCGTCGCCTCCGGCGACCCGGACCACGAGGGCTTCGTGATCTGGACCCGGCTGGCGCTCCAGCCGCTGGCCGAGGACGGACTGGGCGGCATGCCGGGCAACGCCTTCGAGGTGGCCTGGGAGGTCGCCTCCGACGAGCGGTTCCGCCGGATCGAGCGTCGCGGCACCGCCCTCGCTCGTCCCGAGTCCGCGCACAGCGTGCACGTCGAGCTGAAGGGACTGCGGCACGGACGCGAGTACTGGTACCGGTTCCGCGTCGGAAACCACGTCTCCCCGGTCGGACGGGCCTTGACCGCGACCCGTCCCGACTCGCTGGGCCCGGACCTGCTGATGGCCTTCGTCTCCTGCTCCCAGTACGAGCACGGCCTGTTCACCGCGTACCGGCGGCTCGCCGAAGAGCACCCCGACCTGATCCTGCACCTGGGCGACTACCAGTACGAGTACCGGGCGGGCGTCTACACCATCCCCGGCGGCAACGTCCGCGACCACGCGGGACCGGAGACCGTCACCCTCGCCACCTACCGGCAGCGGCACGCCCAGTACAAGTCCGACCCCGACCTTCAGGCCGCGCACCAGGCCGCGCCCTGGCTGGTGGTGTGGGACGACCACGAGACCGAGAACAACTGGGCCGGCGACATCCCCGAGGCGAACTCCGACACGCCCGATCCCGCCGCGTTCCGGGAGCGCCGCGCCGCCGCGTTCAAGGCGTACTACGAGAACATGCCGCTGCGCCGCGGCTCGGTGCCCCACGGCCCGGACATGCAGCTCTACCGCCGCGTCCGGTGGGGCCGCCTGGTCAACTTCCACATGCTCGACACCCGCCAGTACCGCGACGACCAAGCCTGCGGCGACGGCTACAAGGACTGCCCCGCCGCCGTCGACCCGGCCCGCTCGATCACCGGCGAGGCCCAGGAGAAGTGGCTGCTGGACGGGTTCCGCCGCTCCGCCGCCCGCTGGGACATCCTCGGCCAGCAGGTGTTCTTCACCCAGCGCGACAACAACGCGGGCCCCCTCAAGGTCACCAGCATGGACTCCTGGGACGGCTACGTGGCCTCCCGGAACCGCATCACCAAGGGCTGGGTGGACGCCGGTGTCCGCAACGCCGTCGTGCTGACCGGCGACGTCCACGCGCACTGGGCCGCCGACATCAAGGCGGACTTCGACGACCCCGACTCGGCCACCATCGGGTCCGAGCTGGTCTGCACCTCCATCACCAGCGGCGGCGACGGCGCCGACTCCGACCCCGCCACCCACCCGTTCCTCCAGATCAACAAGCACCTGCGCTTCCACAACAACCAGCGCGGCTACGTGATCAGCCGGATCGGCAGGAAGGAGATGCGCTCGGACTTCAAGACGCTTCCCACCGTCAGGACCGCCGACGCGCAGGCCACCACCAAGGCCACCTTCGTCATCGAGGACCGCGTCCCCGGTCTTGAGCAGACCTATCTGCGGCCCCTGCCGCGGTCGGCCGCGCCGAAGGCCGCGGCGAAGTCCGACGAGCAGATCATCCGGGAGACCATCGAGAACGAGACCCGCAGGCCCTGACCCGTCCCGGCCCCGTCCCCCGCCTCCGGGGCACGGGGCCGGGCCTACTGATGCTGATGCGGGCCGGCGAAGATGTCGTCCAGGTCGTAGTCGACCGGCACCTCAAGCTGGTCGTAGGTGCAGGACTCCGGGGTGCGGTCGGGGCGCCAGCGGCGGAACCGCGCGGTGTGCCGGATGCGCTCGCCCTCCATGCCCTCGTAGGCGACCTCGGCCACCAGCTCGGGACGCAGGGCCACCCAGCTCAGATCCTTCTTGCCGGTCCAGCGGGAGACCGCGCCCGGCATCCGGTCGCCGGTGGCCTCCGGGTCGGCCTGGCGGGCCCAGTTCTCCCAGGGATGGCCGGTGTAGTCCCGCATCCGGTAGGGCTCGAGCTCCTCGACGAGCTCGGCGCGGCGCTTCATCGTGAACGACGCCGCGACCCCGACGTGCTGGAGACGGCCCTCGGAGTCGTAGAGGCCGAGCAGCAGCGAGCCCACGATCGGCCCGGACTTGTGCCACCGGAAGCCCGCCACCACGCAGTCGGCGGTGCGCTCGTGCTTGACCTTGAACAGCACCCGCCTGTCGGGCTCGTAGACCAGGTCGAGCGGCTTGGCGATCACGCCGTCCAGGCCGGCGCCCTCGAACTCCTCGAACCAGCGCAGCGCCGTCTCGTAGGAGTCGGACGCGGGCGTGACATGGATCGGCGCGTTCACCGACCCCAGCGTGTCGACCAGCCGCCGCCGCCGCTCGCCCAGCGGCACCTCCATCAGCGACTCGTCGCCCAGGGCCAGCAGGTCGAAGGCGATGAAGGACGCCGGGATCTGCTCGGAGAGCAGCTTGATCCGGGACGCGGCCGGGTGGATGCGCCACTGGAGCCGCTCGAAGTCGAGCTGCGAGCCGTTGCGCAGCACGATCTCGCCGTCCACGACGCAGCGCTCGGGCAGCTCCCGCTTGACCGCCTCGACGAGCTCGGGGAAGTAACGGGTCAGCGGGCGCTCGCCGCGGCTGGACAGCTCCACCTCGTCGCCGTCGCGGAACACGATGCACCGGAAGCCGTCCCACTTCGGCTCGTACAGCACATCGCCCTTGGGCATGGTCTTGACCGCCTTGGCCAGCATGGGCGACAGCGGCGGGCTGATCGGCAGGTCCATGGCCCCATCTTGCTCCCTACCACTGACGATGTGCCTTCCCGGGGCGCCCTAAGATCCGTTCTCATGCGCCGACTGCTGCCCGAGCCCCCCGCCCGCACCGACCCGTGGGAGGCGTACGCGGACGTCCCGGGCGTGCGCGTCGGCATGGTGATGAGCGTGGACGGCTCGGCCACCGACGCCGAGGGCTGGACCGACGGGCTGGGCGGGGAGGCCGACTTCCGGGTGTTCCGGACGCTGCGGGCGCTGGCGGACGTGATCCTGGTCGGCGCCGGAACCGCCCGCACCGGCAGGCTCGGCCCGGCACGGCTGGGGAGCGGGCTGCGGCACCGGCGCGGCGGCCCGCCCGCGCCGATCGCGGTGGTGAGCCGGTCGCTGGACCTGGACTGGACGCTGCCGCTGTTCACCGCGGCCGAGACCCCGACGATCGTGGTGACCTCGCGGGCCGCCGCCGCGGCGTCCCGCACCCCCGAGGCGGTGCGGGTCGTGACGGCGGGGGAGGAGGACGTCGATCTTCGGGCGGGCGTGCGCGCCCTCCGGGCCGAGTATCCGAGGCTGTTGTGCGAGGGCGGGCCGTCGCTGGTCGGCTCCCTGCTCAGAAAGGGTCTGGTGGACGAGCTGTGCCTCAGCGTCGCCCCGACCCTCCTGGGCGGCGACCACCACACCCGGCTCGTGAGCGGGCTCCCCGCCGAGGTCGCGCTGGATCCCGCCGCCGTCTACCTGGACGAGGGCGTGCTGTTCCTGCGTTACGCCGTCGCCCGTACGTAGCGGAGGAAGAGGAAGCCCTCGTCCTCTGCGTCCACGAGGGCGTGGACCAGGCGCAGCCCGGCGCGGGCGCCGGGAAGGGGAGGCCCGTTCAGGACGCGCTGAGAGGCGCCCGCCGCCAGGACGGGGCTCAGCGTCAGGCACAGCTCGTCCAGCAGGCCCGCCGCCGCGATCTGCGCGAGGACATGCGGCCCGCCCTCGCAGAGCAGCCGCCTGTACCCGCGTTCGGCCATCTGGGCGAACGCGGAGCCGAAGTCGACGCTTCCGGTGCCCGCGACGATGACCTCGGCGCGCTCGCGGGCGGCTTCGAGCCGCGCCGGGTCGGCGCCCTGGACGGTCAGCACCATCGTCGCGGCATCGGGGGCGGCCTCGGTGAAGATGGGGGAGCCGAAGTCGAGGTCGAGCGACCTCGACACGATGGCGATCGCGGGCGTGGCGGGGCGTCCCTCGCGCAGCCGCCCCCAGGACGGGCCGGGACGGGCCGGGCCGTAGCCCTCCGCCCGAACCGTCCCGGCTCCCACGACGACCGCGTCGCACAGCCCGCGGAGCAAGGCGAACAACTCCCGGTCGGCCGCGCAGCCGAGGCCCCCGCTGCGTCCTTCCAGGGCGGCGGCGCCGTCCGCGCTCGCGATCATGTTCGCCCGCACCCATGTCCCGTCCCGGGACGCGCCGGGCGGGTAGGCGTAGGCCGCGGCCACGTCGACCGTGCTCGGATCAGGGGACAGCCGCCGCATCCGCATGCGCGTCAAGCTACTGCACCCGGCCCCCGCGCCGAGGATCCGTGTACGCAACGGTCACATTTCATAACGGTCTGTGGTGCGTTCCGTGCGTTTCCGGCATGTCGGTGGACGGTTGGGAGGACACTACGGCCAGGGGACGGACAACCGCACCGAAGGGGGAACGGGGTGGAGTTCGTGGCGCTCGGCGCCTGGATTCTCGCCGCTGTGGGAGGAACGCGTCTGATGGCCGCCCGGACGGCGCAGGGGGGGCTGTTCCGGCATCCGACGAAGGTGACGCCCTTCCCGTTGCTGGTCACGGTGGGACATCCCGCCGCGGCGATGGTCGGGCTGGCGGCATGGGTCGCCCTCCTGGTGACGGGGCGGTCCTGGTGCGCCTGGGTGGCCTTCGCCGCCCTGGTCGTCGTCATCATCGAGGGGTTCATGCTGTTCACCCGCTGGCTCGTGGGCCAGACCGGCGGGCGCCACGCCAAGGGCACCGACGAGGTCTTCCCCGCCACGGCCGTCGCCGTCCACGGCATCGCGGCGGCGGCGACGCTCGTGCTGGTGTTCCTGACCGCCATCCGCGTCGGGACCGGGTGAGGCCGCCGCGGGCGTCAGGCGACGCGGCGGAGCACGGTGAGGGACCGGTCGGCGACGGTGACCTGGTCGCGCGCCTTGACCCGTGGCCGTTCGCCGGTGGCGCGCGGGTCGGCGGTGTCCAGCGTGAACTCCCAGCGCTCCCCGTACTCCGCGCCGGGCAGGACGAAGTCCACCGGCTCGGAATGCGCGTTGAACAGCAGCAGGAACGAGTCGTCCTCGATCGGGCGGCCGCGCGGGTCGGGCTCGGTGATCGCGTCGCCGTTGAGGAACACCCCGAGCGACTTGGCGAACCCGGCCTGCCAGTCGTGGTCGGTCATCGGCTCGCCCGCGGGGGTGAGCCAGGCGATGTCCGGCGCGTCCCCGGCGGGGCCGCCGGCGCCGCCGGTGAAGAAGCGGCGGCGGCGGAACACGGGGTGGTCGCGGCGCAGCCGCGACAGGGCCCGGACGAACTCCAGCTCGGTCTCGGCGATGTCGCCGTCCCAGTCGACCCAGGAGATCTCGTTGTCCTGGCAGTAGGCGTTGTTGTTGCCCCGCTGCGTACGGCCCAGCTCGTCGCCGTGCGACAGCATCGGCACGCCCTGGCTCAGGAACAGCGTGGTCAGGAAGTTGCGCTTCTGCCGTTCCCGCAGCTCGATGATCGCCGGGTCGGACGTCGGACCCTCGGCGCCACAGTTCCAGGAGCGGTTGTCGTCGCTGCCGTCCCGGTTGCCCTCGCCGTTGGCCTCGTTGTGCTTGGCCTCGTAGGACACCAGGTCGTGCAGTGTGAACCCGTCGTGGCAGGTCACGAAGTTGATCGAGGCGAACGGGCGGCGGGAGCCGTGCTCGTACAGGTCGCTGGAGCCGGTCAGCCGCGACGCGAACTCCGGCAGCACGCCCGGGCGGCCCCGCCAGTAGTCCCGGACGGTGTCGCGGTACTTGCCGTTCCACTCGGTCCACAGCGGCGGGAAGTTGCCGACCTGGTAGCCGCCCTCCCCCACGTCCCACGGCTCGGCGATCAGCTTGACCTGGGACACCACCGGGTCCTGCTGGACCAGGTCGAAGAAGGCCGCCAGCCGGTCCACGTCGTGCAGCTCCCGGGCCAGCGCCGAGGCCAGGTCGAAGCGGAACCCGTCGACGTGCATCTCCAGCACCCAGTACCGCAGCGAGTCCATGATCAACTGGAGCGCGTGCGGGCTGCGCACGTTCAGCGAGTTGCCGCAGCCGGTGTAGTCGAGGTGGTAGCGCTTGTCGTCGTCGCGCAGGCGGTAGTACGCGGCGTTGTCGATGCCGCGGAACGACAGCGTCGGCCCCAGGTGGTCGCCCTCGGCGGTGTGGTTGTAGACCACGTCGAGGATCACCTCGATGCCCGCCGCGTGCAGCGCCCGGACCATCGCCTTGAACTCCAGCACCTGCTCGCCGCGCTGCCCCGACGAGCTGTAGGCGTTGTGCGGGGCCAGGTAGCCCAGGGTGTTGTAGCCCCAGTAGTTGGTCAGACCGCGCGCCACCAGGGCGTGCTCGGGGACGAACTGGTGCACCGGCATCAGCTCGACCGCCGTCACCCCGAGATCGGTGAAATGGTCGATCATCACCGGGTGGGCCAGCCCCGCGTAGGTGCCGCGCTGCTCCTCGGGGATCGCCGGGTGCAGCCTGGTCAGCCCCTTCACGTGCGCCTCGTAGATGAGGCTCTCGTGGTACGGGACGCGCGGCGGCCGGTCGTCCCCCCAGTCGAAGAACGGGTTCACCACCACGTTCTTGGGCATGTGGGGCGCGCTGTCGTCGGTGTTCAGGACATCCGGGTCGGGAAACCGGTAGGAGAACAGCGACTCGTGCCACCGGATCGCGCCCTCGACGGCCTTGGCGTACGGGTCGAGCACGAGCTTGGACGGGTTGCACCGGTGGCCCTCACGCGGATCGTACGGGCCGTGCACGCGGTAGCCGTACCGCTGGCCGGGGCCGACGCCCGGCAGGTAGCCGTGCCAGACGAACCCGTCGACCTCCGGCAGGACGATGCGCCGCTCCCGCCCCTCGTCGTCGAACAGGCACAGCTCCACCCGCTGCGCGACCTCGGAGAACAGGGCGAAGTTGGTCCCGGTGCCGTCCCATGTGGCGCCCAGGGGGTACGCCTCACCGGGCCACACCTCCTGCATCTGTTCACCTCTCGGCTCCGTCGTGGCGTGAGCCTTTGATTCCTACCCGCCTGCCTGTGGCACGGTACACCCCGGCCAGGGGAACTCCGCCCACACGACGGTGCCGGACCCACGGCGCTCGGCTCCCCAGGCCAGGCTGAGGGCGTCCACCACCTGCAGCCCGCGCCCGCTCTCGCCGTCGTCGCCGGGGCGGGTGAGCCGCGGCGTGCCCGGTCCGCCCTGGTCGGCCAGCTCAAGCCGGAGCAGCCCGCCGCCGGTGAGGAGGGTCATGGTGACATGGCCGTGGCCGTTCTCGCGGGACGGGTGCCCGGACCGGGAGTGCCGGACGGCGTTGGTGAACAGCTCGCTGGCCACGACGGTGAGCTCGTACAGGCCGGGGAAGCCGGGGCCGAGCAGGGCGCGCGCGTACCGGCGCACCAGGCACGCGGCCGGCTCGATGCCGGGAAGGACGACGGAGCCGAGGACGGTGAGGGGGAGGTCCAGGGGAACGTCTTCCGCTTGGGATGACACGCGCCGTCTCCTTTCCGTGAGCGGGCTCCTGGGAGGGACCGGCCCACCACGAAGTACGTCCGGCCGGGGGGGTTCGCGTCGCGTCGGAGGCCGAAAACTTCCACCTATGCGGACCCTGCCGTCTCTTGACATCAAGATGACTGTGCGGAGAACCGGCCGTCCCGCGCGTCACTCCGAACGATCCGCGTCACTCCAGACGATCTCGTCCCCGGAGCGCTCATCCGTCGGCCGCAGCCCGGCGCGGCGGGCGACGGCGGCCGACGCCAGGTTGTCCGGGTGGATGCTGGCGACGATGTCGCGGACGCCGTTGTGGCGCAGCCAGTCCACCAGGCCGCGGGCGGCCTCGGTGGCGAAGCCGAACCCCTGGTAGGGCATCCCGATCACCCATGCCACCGCGGCGCGCGGGCCGCCGTCCCCGGACATCACCGTGGCCTGGACGGTGCCCACGGCCTGCCCGTCCCGGCGGCGGCGCACGATCCAGTTGAGCCAGCGCTCCCCGTGGTAGGGGGAGGGACCGGCGACCAGGCGCTCGTACCTGGCGCGCAGCTCCTCCAGCGTGAGCGGTTCGCCGCCGATGTAGCGGTGCAGCCGGATGTCGTCGAGGACCGCCGCCATCTCCTCGGCATGGTGGACGCCCAGCGGCTCCAGCCGCAGGCGCGTCGTCTCGATGGTCTTCGTGGTCCCGTCCCCGCCCCTGTCGCCGTCAGATCGCCTGCACCGCGAGCCGCCGGGTCCACGTACCTTCCGGGTGACGCTGGGGGTCCACCCACAGCGCGGGCTGGGCACGGCGGTACACGCCGCCGGCCCCCGCGTCCCAGGGGAAGAGGCCCTGCGGGTCCGGCCACACTACCTGGAGGAACGGGATGGGGGTGCGCCGGTAGAACGCCAGGGCACCGCCGAAGGCGGCCTCGTACCAGAGCGGGCCGGCGGCGCGGAACACCACAGGCCAGCCGCGCAGGACGTCCTCGCGCCGCTCGCCGTCGCCGGGCGCCCGCCCCTCGGCGGCCTGCCGTCCGAGCGTGTTGAGGATCTCCTCCATCTCGTAGACGTCGCCGCCGAACATCGCCAGCTCGGGGGAGTCGTGACTGTGCCAGAGCCCGATGGTGTAGGCCCAGCCGGGGCCCGCGTCGGTGGCGGGGATCAGTACCACGCTCCAGCCGTACTGGGTGACGTGGACGATGGTGCGGAGCTGGAAGTTGTCGAGCCGGTCGCGGTCGCCGTAGTCATGGCAGATGATGCAGGCGCATGCGGGACGGCCGTCGGGCATGTCGTCCAGCTTACGGCGGGTTGATCGCCGGTCGGCGATCACCGTGCCCGCGGCGCCCGGACCCCCCCCAGCGGGGTGCAAATTGCGACGAAAATGGCAGGTCAGCGCTTTGGCAGTGCCGGCGCCGCCGTCAGGACGTTCCCGTCGTGGAAGCCGAAGGCCGCCCCCTCGGAACGGTACAAATCCGCGTAGGTCTCCACCCGGTCGCGATCCAGCTCGACACCCAGACCCGGCCCCGTGGGCACAGAAATCTCACCGTTGAGATAGCCGTCCACCCCGCCGCCGAACCCCCGGGTGACGTCGTCGGCGAGGAGCGCCCCGTACCCCTGGTTGGCGTACCGGAAGGTGGGCGTGGCGGCGATGACGTGGACGGCGGCGGCCAAGGCCACCCCCAGCTCGCCCAGGCTGTGCTTGACCACCGGCAGGCCGGCGGCCTCGCAGATGCCGGCCGAGCGCTTGAGGTTGAGCAGGCCGCCGTCCATCTGGTTGTCCGCCGACAGCACGTCGGCGGCGCCCGCGCGAATCACGGCGAGCTGGTCCTGCCGGGTCCAGCTCGCCTCGTTGGCCAGCAGCGGCGTGCCCACCCTGGCGCGCACGTAGGCCATCTCGTCGAGGTTGCGCCCCGACACCGGCTGCTCGACCAGCTCAAGCCCGTACCGCTCCAGCTCGCTGATCATCCGTATCGCGGTGCCCGGCGACCACGCCTCGTTGGCGTCCACCCGCAGCAGCGCGTCCGGCCCCGCGCCCGAGCGCAGCGCCTCCACCCGTTCCAGGTCGCGCCGCGGATCGTCGGCGCCGACCTTCAGGTAGCAGGTGGAGAAGCCGGCCGCCGTCGCCCGCTTGGCCTCGGCCTCCACCTCGGCGGGCTCGGCGCGGGCCACGTAGTAGAAGAACGCGACGCTGTCCCGGAACCGGCCGCCGAGCAGGTTCACCAGCGGCTGCCCGCTCACCTTGCCCAGGATGTCCCAGCACGCCGTCTCCACCGCGGCGATGGCCGGGCTGGTCATCCTGACGTGATGCCAGGTGCCGACCAGGTCGATCCGGCGGGCCAGCGCCTCGATCCGTAGCGGGTCCGCGCCCACCACCAGCGGCTCGATGCCGCGCAGCACCGCCAGCACCACGTCCGCCGACGGGTAGGCCGACGCCTCGCCCAGGCCGGTGACGCCCTCGTCGGTCTCCACCTCGATCAGGACGCTCACCTGGCCGCGGCGGCGCCCGAACGCCCAGATCTCGTCGGTGCGGAACGGCACCGCCACCGGGGTGGCGCGCAGCGCGGTGATGCGCATGGGTCTCTCCTGTCCAGGGGTCAGGCCGCGACCAGCAGGCCGCGGGACGTGCCGGTGAGCGGTTCGGCTCCGGTGTCGGTCACCAGCGCGGTGTCGGAGAGGGCGTGCCCGGCGGGACGGGTCACCCACGACATCAGATGGAAGGTCATCCCCGGCACGATCTCCGTACGCCCGTCCGGCCGGATGCCCAGCACCTCGCCGCCGCCCACCCAGCTCGGCGGGAACCCGATCCCCACCAGGTAGCCGCAGTGGTGCCGGGACGGCCGGGCGCCGGACGAGCGGTCCGCGACCGCGCGCTGCCACGCCGCGTACACCTCGCCGGTCACGGCGCCGGGCCGCAGCGCCTCCAGCGCCGCCTCGAACCCGGCGGACGCGGCGGCGTGCGCCTCCCGTCCCTCGTCCGGGACGTCCCCCAGGTACAGGGTGCGGCTCATGGGCGCGTGGTAGCGGCGCACGCATCCCGACAGCTCGATGAACAGGCCGTCGCCCTCGCGCAGCTCGCGCTCGCCCCAGGAGACGTGCTCCTGGTCCAGCATCGACAGCGGGCGGATCAGCGGCTCGAACCCCGGCTGCCGGCCGCCCGAGGCGAGCATCGCGTGCCAGATCGCCGTGGCCACCTGCCGCTCGGCCACCCCGGGACGGGCGGTCGCGAGCCCGGCGTCCATGGCCGCCCGCGACACCCGCGCCGCCGCCCGCGTGTGCTCCACCTCGGCGGGGGACTTGACCGCGCGCATCCCCGCCAGCATCGCCGTGGCGTCCAGCCACCTGCGGTGCCGCAGCGCCAGCCGCAGCCTGCCCCGGATGGACGGCGGGAAGAACATCGACTCGTCCTCGATCGCCAGCGATCCGCCGCGGGGGACCAGCTCGGCGATGGCGGCCGTCGCGGCCACCGCCGGGTCCTCGCCGTCGTGGAAGGTCAGATGGCGGCACCACGGCAACTGGGTGCGCACGGTGGCGCGTTCCATGTCCCGCGTCACCACGATCGGCGCCCCCTCGGCCGGCACGACCAGCAGCGTGAACGCGAAGTAGCCGAGATGGTCGAGACCGGTCAGGTAGTAGATGTTCTCCGGGCCGGCCACGGCGACCGCCGCGATGCCGCGCGCCGCCATCCTCGCGCGCAGCCCCGCGATCCTCGTGCCGTGCTCGATGCCGCCCGTCGCGGCGGTGGAACGCGCCGCGACCTGCGAGGTCTCCGCTGTCATGGGACCAGGGTGCGGCACCGGAACCGCTCAGCACCAGTAACGATTTCTGCGGTGAGTCGTTAATCTCACTACATGTTCGACGTGCATCGCCTGCGGCTTCTGCGGGAGCTGTCCAGGCACGGGACGATCGCGGAGACGGCGCGGATGTGCTCGCTGACGCCCTCCGCGGTCTCGCAGCAGCTCTCGGCCCTGGAACGGGAGGTGGGCACGCCGCTGTTCCTCCGTGACGGCCGCCGGCTGGCGTTCACCGAGGCCGCCCGCGTCCTGGTCGAGCACACCGAGCGGATCCTCGCCGAGCTGGAGGAGGCCCGCGCCCACGTCGCGGAGCTCACCTCCGCCGTGGGCGGCACGTTGCGGCTCGGCGCCTTCCCGACCGCCGCCCGCGCCCTGGTGCCCACCGCCCTGGCCCGCTGCAAGGAGGCCCACCCCGACCTGCGGGTACGGCTGTCCGAGCACGAGACCGAAGGCGCGATCAGAGCCCTCACGTCGGGCCACCTCGACGCCGCGCTCATCTACGAGTACAACCTGCTGCCCAAGGTCCGCGAGACCGGCATCGAGACCGACGTCCTGTTCCGCGAGCCGTTGCTGGCGCTGGTTCCCGCCGATCTGCACACCGGGCCGGTGACGCTGTCGGAGCTGGCCGAGCAGCCCTGGATCGCCGCCCACAGCGACGACGCCCTGCACGCCATGTTCGAGCGCGCCTGCGGCCTGGCCGGGTTCGCGCCCCGCGTCGAGTACACCAGCAACGACTACACCGTGATCTTCGCGCTGGTCCGCGCCGGGCTCGGGGTGGCGCTGGTGCCGCGGCTCGCCGTGGAGGCGGTCGAGGGCGGCAGCCGCCTGTGCGAGATCGCCGACCTCCAGCTGTCCCGCACGGTGGCCGTCGCGGTCAGGGCGGGCAGCCGCCGCAACCCGCCGATCGCCGTCGTGCTGCAGGAGCTCAGGCATGCCGCGCACACCCTGTCGAGGGACCTCGCGCACCCGCCCGAGCCGGTCGTCAGCGACGGGGGCCGACGTCGATCAGCACGCCGGGGTTGAGAACGCCGTGCGGGTCGAGCGCCTCCTTGGCGGCGCGCAGGGCGAGCGCGAACGGCTCCGGGCGCTGCCGGTCGTACCCGGGACGGTGGTCGCGGCCCACGGCGTGGTGGTGGGTGATGGTGGCGCCGTGCGCGGCCAGCAGCTCGGACGCCGCCGCCTTGAGCTCGTCCCACATGGCGAGCTCGTCCCCCCGGCGGCCGGCCGCCACGACGGTGAAGTACGGGGCGGCGCCATCGGGGTAGGCGTGCGTCAGCCGGCAGTTGACCAGCCCCTCCGCGCCGGTGACCTCGCGGATCGCGGCGCCGACGCCGGTGCGCACCGCCTCGTACAGGGCGGGGAGCCGGTCCCAGGTGCACGCGGTCTCGAAGGTCTCGACGACGGCGCTCATCCTGGCCATGCCGTCCCGCTGGTACGGCATCCGCAGGAACGCCGAGCGCCAGGAGTCCACGGCCCGGTCGCGCCCCTCGCGGCGCTCGGCGGGCGTGCCGCCGTGCGCGCGGGCGACCTCGACGGCCTCCTCCAGCCTCCCCTCGACCGGGACACGGGCCGACTCGAAGCCGAGCACGAGCACCGCCCGGCCGTCCCGTCCGGCGCCCGACAGGGCGGCCTCGCCGGGGTCCAGCAGCCGGCAGTTCGCCGGGTTCAGATCCGCCTGGACGATCGCGCGCACCGCCTCGGCGCCCGCCGCGAACGAGCCGAAGGCCACCGACGCCGACGCCTTGCGGTCCGGCCGGTCCTGGAGCCGCATCCACGCCTCGGTGATGATCCCGAGCGTCCCCTCCGAGCCCAGGAACAGCCGGTCGGGTGAGGGGCCTGCGCCCGAGGCGGGCAGCCTCCAGGACTCGCCGACGCCCGCCGGGGTCACCACCCGCAGCGACTCGGCGAAGTCGTCGATGTGGGTGCGCAGCGTCGCGTAGTGACCGCCCGACCGGGTGGCCAGCCAGCCGCCCAGCGTGGAGAACTCGAAGCTTTGCGGGAAGTGCCGCAGCGTGAGCCCGTACGGCCTGAGCTGGTCCTCCAGATGCGGGCCGAGCACCCCGGCCTGGACGCGGGCGGCCCGGCTGACCTCGTCCACTTCCAGCACCGTGTCCAGCCGGGTCAGGTCGAGGGACATCACCGCCTCGTGCGCGTCACCGCGATACTCCACGCCGCCGACCACCGAGCTGCCGCCCCCGTACGGGACGACCGCCGTGCCCGTCGCGCCCGCCCAGTCCAGGAGGTCCACCACGTCCTGTTCGCGGGCGGGGCGCGCCACCAGGTCCGGCACGCGGCCGAGGTCGCCGCGCAGCGCCCGCACCACGTCCCGGTACGCCTTCCCGAGCGCGTGCGAGGCCCGGTCGTCCGGCGCCGTGGAGACCAGCGGCGCGAGCGACGCGGGAGGCGACACCCGCGGCTCGGGCAGCCTCAGGTCGCCGACGTCCGGCACCGGCAGGGGACGGGACGGCAGGCCGGGCAGCAGCGCGCCCAGCGCCACGCACTCCTCGTCCGTCATCGCGTCCTCGGCCCAACCCCAGCCCCACCAGGACCGCGTCTTCACGTCGCTCACGCCCGCATCCTGGCACCGCGCGGGCGGCGGCGTGAAGGGACGGCCGGAGCCGCGACGAACGAGCCGCGCCCGATGTACCCCTCCGGTGGCTTGAGCCACAACGGCCGTCCCGTACCCTGGTGACCGGGCCGCGGGCGGCGGGCCGGTTCCTCCTGAAGGGCCGGAGCGATCTCGTTCCCGCGGCGGATTGTCCGATGACCGTGAGGGCATACCTTCTGAGACATGAGTCAGCCCACCCCGCAGCCGGGGAGACGGTCGCAGGAGCCCCGGTCGCAGCTCCCGGCGGACGCCCCGCACCGTGCCGCGGGAGCGGTGCGCGCCTCCGACGCCGAGCGTGAGGCGGCCGTCGAGCGACTGCGGGTGGCCTCCGTCGAGGGACGGCTGACCTTCGAGGAGCTCGCCGAGCGCACCGAGGCGGCCTACCTGGCCGTCACCCGCGGCGACCTGGACGCCGTCACCGCCGACCTGCCCGGCATGGGCGCGCCCGGCGCCGCCCCCGCGCCCGCCCAGGTGCGGCGGCGCTTCGCCGCGGTCATGGGCGACTGCACCGAGCGCATCATCGGCCGCGTCGAGCAGGAGCTGGAGGCGCTGGCGGTGATGGGCGACGTCGTCCTCGACCTGCGCGGCGCCCAGGTCCCCAGCGGCGAGGTCAACGTGGTCGCCACCGCCGTCATGGGCGACGTGAAGGTGATCGTCCCGGACGGCGTGGTGGTGGAGATGAACGGCTACTGCGTCCTGGGTGAGCGCAAGGTGATGGTCCGCGAGGCCGGATCCGGCGCCCGCGTCCCCGTCGTCCGCATCCGCGCCAACGTGATCATGGGCGATGTGAAGATCGTCGACGACGAGCACCACAGCCCCGTCCGGCGGGCCATCGCCGGCTGGTGGGAGCAGCGCAGGACCGGACGCGACCGGCACGGGAGAGACTAGCGCGGCGGAGACCGGCGCCCGGGGTGCCTGCGCGAGGCGTCGCCGCGTTCGGCGGCGCGGACGCCCTCCTCGTCGGGCGGCAGCGTGTCGGCGGCGTCGGCCCGTACCCCGGGAACGCCGGTGCCGCTGACCTCGTCCTTCCGGCGGGCCGCGTTCTCGTCCCGTGGGACGACGGTACGGCCGCGGGCGTCCTCACCCCTGGTGACAGGCGCGAAACGCTTCTCCTGCGTCCGTTCTGGCTCGTGCCCCGGATCCTCGCGATCGGCCATGAGAACCGCATACCCGTACCGCCGCGAACATGCGGATCGAGGCGGCGGACCGGTCAGACGGCGGCGGCACGGTCGCCCGCCGTGACGGCCTCCGCGTAGCGCAGCGCCACCAGGTCGGCCACCTCCGGGGCGGCGCCCAGGACGTCGGACACCGCCGCCGCCCCCGCCTCCAGGGACTCGGCACGGACCTTGTCGGCGAAGTGACCGGGAGCCAGGAAGTACGAGGCCACGACGACACGGGGAGCGCCGGCGCCGTACAGCTCCCGCACGGCCGTGGCCGGGTCGGGCCGCGCGGCGGAGGCGTAGGCCGGGACGACCCCGTACCACCCGCGGGCGCGCCACTCCCGGGCCATCCGCCCGATGGTGGCGTTCGCGGACGCGTCGCTGGACCCGGCCGACACCAGCACCACGGCGGTGCCCGGGTCGCCGATCTCCACGCCCGCCTCCGCCAGCCGGCGCTCCAGCGCCGCCATCAGCAGCGGATGCGGCCCCAGCGTGGCGGCCGTGCGCAGCCCCAGCAGCGGATGGCGCCGCCGCACCCGCGCCAGCACGCCGGGGATGTCGCTCTTGCTGTGGTACGCGGCCGTCAGCAGCAGCGGCAGCACCACCGCGTCGGACGTCCCCCGCGAGGCGAGCCCGTCCAGGACGCGGCCCGGCGCGGGCGGGGCGTGGTCGAGGAAGGAGGTCAGCACGGGCACGTCCGGCCGCCGCGCCCGCACGGCGGACAGCAGCTCCTCCACGGTCGCGGCGGCACGCGGGTCCTTGCTCCCGTGCGCCACCGCGACCATGGGCGGCGAGGTCACAGGTGGATGCCGCATTCGGTCTTGCCCATACCCGCCCAGCGTCCGCTGCGCGGGTCCTCGCCCGGCGCGACGGGACGGGTGCAGGGCTTGCAGCCGATCGAGGGGTAGCCGTCGTAGTGCAGCGGGTTCACGATCACGCCGTTGTCGGCGATGTAGTTGTCCATGTCCTCCTGGGACCAGTCCAGGATCGGGTTCACCTTCACCATGGAGCGCTTGCGGTCCCACTCGACGACCTTGCGGTCGCGGCGGCTGGCGGTCTCGTCCCTGCGGATCCCGCTGAACCAGGCCATGTAGCCCTCCAGCGCCCGGCCCAGCGGCTCCACCTTGCGCAGATGGCAGCACAGGTCGGGGTTGCGGCCGTACAGGCGCGGCCCCAGCGCCTCGTCCTGCTCCTCGACCGTGCGGGACGGCGTCACGTTGATCACGTTCACCGGGTACACCGACTCCACCGCGTCCCGGGTGCCGATGGTCTCGGCGAAGTGGTAGCCGGTGTCGACGAACAGCACGTCGATGCCCGGCTTGACCTTCGACACCAGGTGGATCAGCGCGGCGTCCGACATCGAGGAGGTCAGGCAGATCCGGTCGCCGAACGTGGCCGCGGCCCACCGGACGATCTCCAGCGGGGAGGC
The DNA here is from genome assembly GCF_030269515.1 of Actinomadura sp. NBRC 104412. Lineage (GTDB taxonomy): Bacteria > Actinomycetota > Actinomycetes > Streptosporangiales > Streptosporangiaceae > Spirillospora. Next base: position 180,689 of record NZ_BSTM01000006.1, read on the forward strand.
GCCTTCCAGGGCCGCCGAGGCCGATTCCACGATGTCTTCCAGGTCGAGGGTCGGTCTGTCGGTCTCCAGCAGCGTCACCGCAGGCTCTCCTTGCTTTCACGGGCGGCGGTGGTCCGGGGGGATCCCACGCCGAGGAACGTCAGCGAGAAGGAACGGACGCAGCCACGGCAGAACCACGCCCCGTCCCGCTCCAGCGGTTCCAGATCCTCCTCACCGCAGTACGGGCAGTAGAACGGCACCATGCGTTCGCTCATTCCTCTACCGCCCCTTTTACTTCAGATCGGCGTCGTCGGCACGCTGTACCCACGAGGCGAAGCTCTCACCCTCGCCACGCTGCTCGTCGTACCTGCGCACGACGCGCTCAACGTAGTCGGTCAGACCCGCCGAGGTGGTCTTCAGCCCCCGGACCTTCTTGCCGAAGGACGCGCCGACCTGGCCGCCCAGGTGGATCTGGAAGCCCTCCACCTGGTCGCCGTTTTCGTCCACCACGAGCTGGCCCTTCAGGCCGATGTCGGCGACCTGGATGCGGGCGCAGGCGTTCGGGCAGCCGTTGACGTTGATGCTCAGCGGCTGGTCGAAGTCCGGCAGCCGCTTCTCCAGCTCGTCGATCAGGTCCATGGCGCGCTGCTTGGTCTCGACGATCGCCAGCTTGCAGTACTCGATGCCGGTGCAGGCCATCGTCTGCCGCCGGAACGTCGAGGGGCGCACCTGAAGGTCGTGCTCGGCCAGCGCGTCGGCCAGGGCCTCGGTGTTCTCCTCGGGGACGTCGAGGATCACCATCTTCTGCTCGGTGGTGGTGCGGACCCGTCCCGACCCGTACCGCTCGGCCAGGTCGGCGATGACGCCCAGCAGCGGCCCGTTGACCCGGCCGACCTTGGGGGCGAAGCCGACGTAGAAGTTGCCGTCCTTCTGCCGGTGGACGCCCACGTGGTCGCGGTGGGGGAGCGGAGCGGCAGGCTCGGGGCCGTCGGGCAGCGCGTACCCGAGGTACTCCTTCTCCAGCACCTCGCGGAACTTGGGCGCGCCCCAGTCGTTCACCAGGAACTTGATCCTGGCGCGGTGCCGCAGCCGCCGGTACCCGTAGTCGCGGAAGATCGAGGCGACGCCCTTCCAGACCTCGTGCGCCTGGTCCGGCCGGACGAACACGCCGAGGCTCTTGGCGAACATCGGGTTGGTGGACAGCCCGCCGCCGACGAACGCCTGGTAGCCCGCCTCGCCCTCGGCGTTGACCACGCCCACGAAGGCCACGTCGTTGATCTCGTGGACGGTGCAGTGCGCGGTGCAGCCCGACAGCGCGGTCTTGAACTTGCGCGGCAGGTTGGAGAACTCCGGGGAGCCGATGTAGTTGTCGTAGATCTCACGGATCTGCGGGGTCGCGTCCAGCACCTCGTCCTCGGCGATGCCGGCCAGCGGGCAGCCGAGGATGACGCGCGGGGTGTCGCCGCACGCCTCGGTGGTGTCCAGGCCGACGGCCTCCAGGCGGTCCCAGATCTCCGGGACGTCCTCGATCCGGATCCAGTGGAACTGGACGTTCTGCCGGTCGGTGATGTCGGCGGTGCCGCGCGCGTAGGTGGTGGAGATGTCGGCGATCGTCCGTAGCTGCGGCCCGGAGAGCTGCCCGCCGTCGATCCGGACCCGCATCATGAAGTAGCGGTCGTCGAGCTCCTCGTCCTCGAGGATCGCCGTCTTGCCGCCGTCGATTCCCGGCCTGCGCTGGGTGTACAGCCCGTACCAGCGGAACCTGCCGCGCAGGTCGGCGGGGTCGATCGAGTCGAAGCCCGCCTTGGAGTAGATGTCGATGATGCGGCGGCGGACGTTGAGGCCGTCGTCGTTCTTCTTGTTCTCTTCGTTCTTGTTCAGCGGTTCGCGATAGCCGAGGGCCCACTGGCCCTCGCCCTTCTTGCGCTTGGTCGCAGGTGGCACGGCGCGATCCTCATCCATCCAGGTGGCGGGGACGCGTGGCGCACCGGCGGTCTCCAGCGGCCGGCTCGTCGCCGAGCGGGAACGGGTTCAGGGATGACGCCGATGCGGCACGCGCCGGTAGAACACGGGCGGCGTGGTCAGGGCGTCACAGACAGATCGCGCTGCGGACGCGCAGGAAGTCGACGTGCCGGCGCATTACCAGCAACGGATCCGCAGCAGTCATATCTGCACTCTGACATGCCGTCTCACAGGCTGTCCAGTTGCGTCCGGCATGCGGACGGGTGAGAAGAGTCATCTCCGGCCTCACCCCTGCCGCCGCCAGTTGACCCGCGGCTCGGCCGTGCCCGGTTCCGTATCGGCCGATTCCGTATCGGCCGGTTCCGTGGTGGCCCGCTCCGTGTTGGCCGACTCTGTGGGGGCCGATGCCTCGCGGGCGGGCGCCGGACGGGCCGGGCGCGGGTGATGCCGGCAGTCGCACCACGATCCGCCACGGCAGTCCCCGTGGCGGTCCTCGCGGCACGCATGGCAGATCATCCCTCCATTGTCACCGACGACCGGCGATGCGCCGGACGTCGCCAGGCCGCGCTGCCGATCTTGGGCGGACGGGCCGTAGCGGGCGTCCAAGCGGGTACGACCACGAGCGGAAGGGTTCGGGCGGGCATGACAAGCGGCATGAGACGCGCGGACGGGGGCGTCCCGGCGGGACGGCGGCCGGGTAACGGACGGCCGGCACCGGACGGTGTATCGGTGTGACCACGATTCCGGACGCCGCCGGCGGCACCGTCACCGGGGACGAGGAGGGGAACGCGGTTCACAGCGGGCCGGAGACACGGCGACACCCGGACGAGCCGGAGGGGCTGGGCGATCATGGCCCGCTGGCCCGGCTGGCCGGTGCCGCCCGCTCGCGGTCGCTCCGCGGCGCGCCGCGCTCGCTCGCCCGCGCCTCGATGGGCGTGCCGGGTCACCTCGTCCGGCTGCTGCGGACGGTGCGGCGCGGGCTGCCGGGCGTCCCGGTCCTGGCGATCCTGTGGGCTTTGGTCCGCGGGACCGCGGTGTCGGCGTTCAGGCACCGGGTGACCGGGCTGGCGGCCGAGGCCGCCTTCTGGGCGTTGCTGTCCACGCCACCGCTGGTCATCGGCCTGATCGGGACGATGGGCCACGTCCGCGGCGTGCTGGGCCCCGAGACCGTGCGGGAGATCAGGTCCTGGCTGATCGAACGCGCCCAGACCGTGCTGACGGCGCCCGCCGTGGACTCGGTGGTGGTCCCGCTGATCGACGACGTGATCCGCGGCGGCCGCCCGGACATCGTGTCGGTCAGCTTCCTGATCTCGCTGTGGGCGGGCTCCCGCGCCACCAACGTCTACGTGGACACCATCACGATCGCCTACGGCCTGTCCGGCATCCGCGGGGTGATCAGGACCCGGCTGCGCGCGTTCGTGCTCTACCTGCTCGGGCTGCTCGTCCTGATCATCGTGCTGCCGCTGCTGGTGGCGGGCCCGACGCTGGCGCAGCACGCGCTGCCCGAGAGCGCTCCGGCGATCACGATGCTGTACTGGCCGGTCGTGGTGACGCTGTCGATCCTGTTCCTGGCGCTGCTGTACCACATGAGCGTTCCGGTGCGGACCTCCTGGTGGCGCGAGGTGCCCGGGGCGGGGCTCGCGCTGCTGATCTGGATCTTCGGCAGCATGGCGCTGCGGGTGTACCTGGCGGGCTCGCTGACCGGGGTGTCGGTGTACGGGTCGCTGTCCGCCTCGATCGCCGTGCTGGCCTGGCTGTACGTGGCGGCGCTCGCGGTCCTGATCGGCGCCGAGCTGAACGCCGAGATCGACCGGCGCTGGCCCAGCGCGAACACCGCCAGGGCGCGCGCCGTGCGCGAGACCGTGCGCGCCGACGATCCGCCTTCCTCCGTGCCCTCGGACGAAGGTCACCCGGACGAAAGGTAAAAACCGCCACTAGGCGGGACCTGAATAATCCCAAAATGTCGTAGCCTCGTCTGACATGACCTCCCGCGAGGAACACGGGCGGCTGCGCACCGTGACCGGAACGATCCCCACGTCCGCCATCACCGGCCCGGTGCTTCCCCGCGAGCATCTGCAACTGGATCTGCGCTGGCCGCAGCGGCCCGCCCTGCTGGCCGACGACCCGTACCGCTGGCTGGACGAGGAGAAGCCCGTCACCCGCGAGCTGGCCGCGCTGCGCCGCGACCACGACCTGGGCCTGGTCGTCGATCTGACCTGCACCGGGATGGGCCGGCAGGCCGCCGGGCTGGCCCGGATGAGCGCCAGCGCCCGCGTCGCCGTGGTGGCCGGGACGGGGTACTTCACCGAGCCGTTCCACCCGGCGTACGTGCGCGAGTCCGACGTGGACCGGCTGGCCGAGCGGCTGCTCGCCGAGATCGGCTTCGGCCTCGACGGCACCAACGCGCTGCCCGGGGTGATCGGGGAGATCGGCACCTGGGGCGAGGCCCCCACCGAGGCCGAGGAGCGGTGCCTGCGGGCCGCCGCCCAGGCGGCGCGCTACTCGGGGCTGTCGGTCGCCACCTACGGCCGTTCCGGGCTGGCCCAGCTGGAGATCCTGACCGGGATGGGGCTGCCGCCGAACCGGGTCGCGGTGGGCCAGCAGGACCTGGTGGACGACCCCGCCGCGCACCGCAAGATCGCCGAGGCGGGGGCGTACGTGTCGTTCGGCTCGGTGGGCCTGGCCGCGGCCGACCCGGGGCGTCTGGACCGGCTGGTGCGCAACGTCCTGGAGTTCCTGGACGGCGGCCACGCCGACCGGCTCCTGCTGAGCACCGGGATCTCCCGGATGACCGACATCCCGCGCTACGGCGGCCACGGCTACGGCTACCTGTTCGACACCTTCGTGCCCGCCCTCCGCGCCGCCGGCGCCGACGAGCCGACGCTCCGCCTCGTCCTGCGCGACAACCCTCTGCGCTGGCTGACCGGCCTGGCCTAGCGGCGCCCTCGACCCCTCGGCTCCACCCGCCATGGGTACGGATGGGTACGGGTTGAGCTGGGCGAATGAGGTCGGGCACAGGTCGCTGTAATCGAGCGTAATTGGGTAGGAGCACACGAAAGGTGTTCTGTCGCGTCCCCAGAAGGGGGTGACGCCGATGCGCTGGAACAGGACGGCGCGTGAGACCGCACCGGACGCCGGGACCCGGTCCGACCGGCCGCAGGTCCGGCTACCCTTCACCGACCGCACCGAGGCGGGGCGGGTCCTCGCCGAGCGCCTGGTGCCGATGGACCTGGACGGCGCGGTGGTGCTCGCGCTTCCCCGGGGCGGGGTGCCGGTCGGCTACGAGGTGGCCCGCAGGCTGTCCACGCCGGACGCGCCCGTGCCGCTGGAGGTGCTGGTGACCCGCAAGATCGGGTACCCGCCGCAGCCGGAGCTGGGCGTGGGGGCCATCGCCGAGGGCGGCGAGCCCGTCTTCGACCAGGGCCTGCTCGGCCGGCTCGGGCTGGACGAGGGCGACCTGGCGGGGACGGTGGAGGCCGAACGGGCCGAGCTGGCCCGCAGGGTCGCCGCCTACCGGGGCGACCGGCCGCTGCCCGAGCTGGGGGACCGTCCCGCGATCGTGGTGGACGACGGGCTGGCCACCGGGGGCACGGCGCGGGCCGCGCTGAGGGCCGTTCGCCGGCACCACCCGTCCCGGCTGGTCCTGGCCGTCCCGGTGGGCGCCGCCGAGACGGTCGCCGCGCTGGAACGCGAGGCGGACGACGTGGTCGTGCTGGCCGCGCCCGTGTCGTTCCAGGCCGTGGGCCAGTGGTACACGCAATTCGAGCAGCTCACCGACGAGGACGTCATCGCGTGGCTGGAGCGCGACGCCGCCGAGCGGGCGAATTCGCGGAAATAGCCCGCACGGCGGCGCCGGATGCGGTATTGCGCGGAACTTTCCGGCGCCATTCATGAACGGCGCCGTGACAGAGGTGTGACGGAGCTGTGATGAACGGTGCCGAAAACCCGCGGTGAAACAACGCGAACGGCCCCGCCGGGCGGGGCCGTGACGTTTCTTCCGGTGGCGTGCCGGGGGAGGATCCCGGTCGGTCAGGCGGCGTTCGCGCGCCGCATGCGGCGGCGACGCTCGGAGGCGCGCTCGTCCTCGTTAAGGCCGCCCCACGTGCCGTACTTCTCGGGCCGGGACACGGCGTAGTCCAGGCACTCCGAGCGGACGGGGCAGCCCATGCAGATCTGCTTGGCCTTGCGCTCTCGAATCTCGCGCTCGGGCTGGCGCTCGCCGTCGGGGCCGAAGAAGAGCACGAGGTCTTCCCCTCGGCACGCCGCGGCGTCCTGCCAGCCCCAGCTGGGACGAGGGAGGTTTGCCTGCCGACGTACCTGAGCCATGGAACACCCACCTTGGTTGGTTTGCTGAGCAAATTACGGACATGGACGCCCGACGAGCTTCAAAGACATGTGTCAGAAGCGCCGAAAGGTCCAACGTCTGGAGTTGCCGCTCTGTTCCCCTCCGCCCGGTTCACCGGGGACCTGAGGAGCCTGTGCGGCAGTGGAGACCCGCGAATGGGGCCTTGGAGAGATTACACGAGGGCCGCTTCGTTGAGAAGGGTGATGTCCCTAACAAAGTAGGTTCGCAGGTTCTCGTGGCACTCCGGGCCGCACGGATCGGCCGCCTGCCCGCTCTCAAAGATCACCCGGTAACGGTTCCGGTTCGCCCGGACCACCGCCTCGTAAGGTGATCTTCCGGTGAGGGATTCCACGGTCACCGCGCCGATCTCGAACACCCGCGAATGGTCCCGCACGAAGTGCTCGGCGGCCTGGGCCGGCTCGGGCAGGCCCGCCCTTCCGCGCAGCCGTACCGTGCTGACCTGGCCTTTCAGATATGCCTTCGCGGCGGCCGTGGCCTCCTGGGGGCCGAGGTCGCCGTAGTAGATCGCATGAGGAAGGCACAGAAGGTTCGCGGCGTAGCGATCGCCGCCGACATGCGTCGTTTCCCAGACAAATGGGTCGAAACTTCCGGCGAGGTGCCGTGCCAGGGGCGCGCCCGTCCGGGCGCAGCAGGCGTTGCGCCGCCCGTGCGTGCAGACCAGGAACACGGGGTCGTGGACCGGCTCCCCGAAACCGAGGCGCTCACCGGCGGCGAGGGCCTGAAGGTCCAGCTCCGCCAGTTCTCCGTGATCGGCCAGTTCCCGGCCCTCGAGCCAGACGTCGTCCTCCGCCGAGTGGCCCGCGTACACCTGGAGGGGAGGGGTGCGCCGCCGCCGGCGCGGCCTGCGGATGAGCTGGGGACGGACGCCGGCCTCTTGGGCGGCCCGCACGGCGTCGCCGACCGGGCCCGCGGGCAGGTGCTCGATGCGCTCGGGCCAGGGCCCGGGATGCTCGATCAGCAGCCAGCTCCGCGCCTTCGGTGTCGCGCTGGCCAGGCACGGCCGGGTGCCCGTATGGCTCCCCGGGCAGTGGTCGCACCCGTTCGCGCGCGTCACGACGCGGCCCCCCTGACGATCATTGAATGTAGGTTAGGTTAACCTAATCAAGATCGTCGAGTCCATGCTATGTGACTCGTGTCACACTTCTATCGTCGTGCCACTCCGGTTGGCTGACCTTTCTGGCGCAACACGGCCTCGGCGGCCGGGGCGGCGGCGTCCCTGTCGGCCTTCACCACGCCGATCCGGGTGCGCCGGTCGAGCAGGTCGGCCACGTCGAGCGCCCCCTCGTGCCGTACCGCCCACTCCAGCTCCACGCCCAGCACGGGCGACCCCGGCGCCACCGGTTCGAGCCCGTGCCCGAGGTCACGCGCCAGCGCGACCAGCAGCGGCGCCTCCGTCCCGTACCGGCGGACCAGCCGGGGCGGTGCGTCGAGCGCGGACAGCTCGCGCGGCGGCGCGGCCCCCACCAGCGGGATCCGCGCGGTCCGGCTCCGCCGCCCGGCCGCCTCCGGCAGGGCTTGGACCGCCGCGTCCACCGCGTCCTCGGCCATCCGCCGGTACGTGGTGAGCTTGCCCCCGAGAATCGTGACCACTCCGTTGGGCGAGGTCAGCACCTGGTGCCGCCGCGAGATGTCCGCGGTCGCGCCCTCCCCGTCGTCGAGGAGGGGACGCAGGCCCGCGTAGGCCCCGGCGACATCGTCCCTGTGAACGGGGAGATCCAGGACCGAGTCCAGGACGTCCAGCAGGAACCCGATCTCGGCCTCGGTGGGCTCGGGCACGTCGGGGATCGGGCCATCGGCGGCCTCGTCCGTCAGGCCCACGTACACCCGCCCGTCGCCCTGCGGCAGCACCAGGACGTACCGCGCCCGCGAACCCGGCACCGGAACCTGCACGCCCGCCGTCAGACCGCGCAGGCTCTCCGCGCGCAGCACCAGATGGGTGCCGCGCGAAGGACGCAGCCGTAGCCCGTCCACCAGCCCCCCGGCCCACACCCCGGCCGCGTTGATCACCGAACGGGCCCGGACGGTGAGGGTCCGTCCCGTGATCTCGTCGCGCAGCAGGGCGCCGTCGCCGGTCACGATCAGCGCGCGGCACCGGGTGAGGATCCGGGCGCCGTGCGCGGCGGCGGTCCGGGCGATCGCGGTGACCAGCCGGGCGTCGTCGGCGAGCTGCCCGTCCCAGGACAGCAGGCCGCCGCGCAGCCCGTACGGGCGCAGCACGGGCGCCAGCCGCAGCGTCTCCACCGTGGACAGCCGCCGCGGGCGCGGCAGCGTCCCGCGCCGCGTGCCCGCCGCCAGCCGCAGCACGTCCCCGGCGGCCAGCCCGCCACGGATGACCGCCGCGTCCCGCCGCGACACCAGCGAGGTCAGCGGCAGCACGAACGGCAGGGCGCGCACCAGGTGCGGTGCCGTGCGCTCCATCAGGATCCCGCGTTCGACGGCGCTCTCGTACGCCACGTCCACCTGCCCGGACGCCAGGTAGCGCAGCCCGCCGTGGATCAGCTTGGAACTCCAACGGGACGTCCCAAACGCCAGGTCGTGCGCGTCGACCGCGGCGACGCTCAACCCCCGGGACGCCGCGTCGAGCGCCACACCGGCCCCGGTGGCGCCGAGCCCGACGACCAGGACGTCCACCACCTCGCCGGGAAGCGCCTCCAACTCCCGCGCCCGCCGACCCGCATTCAGCGACGACCGCTCAGGCCCGCTCACAGCACCAACCACCCAACCGAAAAGCCCCCGGACGAGGAGCGCAGCTCGCGCCCGCCATAAAGACCCCTTTCAACCACCCCAGCCCCCAACCCCAGCCCCGAACGGCGCCCAAGCGCTGCGATCGCGTCCGAAGGCAGGGGCGAGCGCCAGCGAGACCCTGATCGCGGAGCGAGCCCCTGGGCGAGTCGGAGCGATGCAGCGATCGCCGCAAGCACGACAAGCGAGGAGCGCCAGCGACGAGCGCAGCTCGTGCTTGCCAATAAGCACAGCTCATGGCGCCAGGGTCCTTTCCAGGATGTGTTCGAGTTCCGTGTCGAAGGCGGCGTCGTCCAGGTCGGGGTCGGTGTCATCGGTCATGGTGGGAGCCGACAGCGTGAACGACTGGACGACCAGGAGGAGGGCGCGGGCCTGCCGGCGGGGGTTGTCGCGGCGGATGGAGCCGTCGGCGTGGCCGTCGCGCAGGTCCGCTTCGATCATTTCCAGGAGCGCGAGCTGGCTGGCGCCGCAGCGGTCGAGCATGTAGGGGAGCAGCAGCTCCGGATCCACCTCGATGATCTTGCGGAGCAGGGGGTGGGCGCGGAGCGCGGCGACCCCATCGACCAGGCCCTTGACGAGCCGGGGCCGGGTGGGGCCGGTGGCGGGGGGTCGTGCGGCCCGGGCGGTGGCCAGCCATTCGCGGGTCATGAGGTCGCCCACGAGGGTGCGGACGTCGGGCCAGCGCCGGTACAGCGTCATCCGGGAGACTCCGGCGCGCCTGGCGACGTCGGTCAGCGTGGTGCGGCGTACGCCGACGGCGAGGACGCAGTCGCGTGCGGCGTCCAGGACCGCGTCGTCGGGTCTCCTGTTGTGACGTTCTGACGCCATGTGTCACAGTGTAAGCCATGGACGTTCCCCGGGACATGCTCTGGAGCGGCTGGGGCGACCCGGCCCGTGCCACGCCCCTGCCGGATTCCGTGGTGACGCTGCTGCGCGACCTGCTGGGAGTGCCCGCCGGCGATGCCCCGCCGGTGGCCCTCGACGAGATCGCGGTGCCCGAGTCCCGCCTTCCCGAGGGTTGCGTCGACGCCCTCGCCGGCGCGGTCGGCGGTGCGGAGCATGTGCGCGTGGACGCCGAGTCGCGGATCCGGCATACCCGGGGCAAGTCGACGCCCGACCTGCTGCGCATCCGGTCCGGCGAGGTCTCGGACGCGCCGGACGCGGTGGTCCTTCCCGGCACGCACGACGAGGTCCTGGCCGTGCTCAAGGCGTGCGCGGAGCACGGCGTGGCGGTCGTGCCGTTCGGCGGCGGAACGTCGGTCGTCGGCGGGCTCGCCCCGCGGGGCGCCGGCGCGTTCATCGCCCTCGACCTGCGCCGGATGGACGCGCTGGTCTCGCTCGACCCGGTGTCCCGGACCGCCGTGCTGCAGCCCGGCCTGCGGGCGCCCCAGGCCGAGGCGCTGCTGCGCGCACGCGGGTTCACGCTCGGGCATTTCCCCCAGTCGTACGAGTGGGCCACCATCGGCGGGTTCGCGGCGGCGCGGTCGAGCGGCCAGGCGTCGGCGGGGTACGGGCGCTTCGACGACATGGTCACCGGGCTCACGGCCGCGACCCCCGAGGGCACCCTTGACCTGGGCCGCGCGCCCCGCTCGGCCGCCGGCCCCGATCTGCGGCAGCTCGTCCTGGGCTCGGAGGGCGCGTTCGGCGTGATCACGTCGGTGACGGTACGGGTGCGTCCCGTCCCCGAGGCCACGGCGTACGAGGGGTGGCGCTTCCCGTCGTTCCCGGCGGGCGCCGCCGCGCTGCGCCGGCTCGCCCAGGATGGCCCGCTCCCGGTGGTGGCGCGGCTGTCGGACGAGACCGAGACGGCGATCGGGCTGGCCGATCCGTCGGCGGTCGGCACGTCGTCCGGGTCCGCCGGCTGCCTGACGATCCTCGGGTACGAGGGGACGCCCGAGGAGATCGCCCAGCGACGTGCGGCCGTCCGCGCCGTCCTGTCCGGGCTGGGCGGTGAGCCGCTCGGCTCCGAGCCCGGAGAGAGATGGGAGCACGGCCGTTTCAACGCCCCGTACCTGCGCGACGCGCTGCTCGACGTGGGCGCCTTCGCCGAGACGCTGGAGACCGCGACGTACTGGTCGCGCGTCCCGGACCTGTACGCGGCGGTGCGGGAGGCGCTGATCCGCGTCCTGTCGGGTGCGGGCACGCCACCACTGGTGATGTGCCACATCTCGCACGTCTACGCGGCGGGGGCCTCGCTGTACTTCACGGTGGTCTCCGCGCAAGGAGGCGGCGAAGGCGGGAACGCCGACGCGGCCGTGAAGCACTGGGAGAAGGCCAAGCACGCGGCCAATGACGCGATCCTCGCGGCGGGCGGTACGATCACGCATCACCATGGGGTCGGCACCGATCACCGCGACTGGTACGCCCGCGAGATCGGGCCTCTGGGCGTGGAGATCGTCCGGGCGGTCAAGCGCCGGGTCGACCCGTCCGGCATCCTGAACCCGGGTGTGCTCATCCCCTGACTGCTCCCTAGGTCCGCGTTCACGATTCGCCCCCCGAGGAGCGGCCGCGATGACAGAACAGACACGACACCCCCGCGCGTTCACCGCGATCGTCAATCCCGCCGCCGGCGGGTCGGCGGGCGCCGGCACCCTGGTCGCGCTCGCGCGCGAGTTACGCCAGGCAGGCGCCGAAGTCCTGGTGGAGTACAGCCGCGGTTTGGGGCACGCCGCCACGCTGGCGCGGGCGGCGGCGAAGCGCGGCGACGTGGTGCTGGGCGTGGGCGGCGACGGCATGGTCGGCTGCGTCGGCGGTGCCCTGGCCGGGACCGAGGCGCCGTTCGGCATCGTCCCGTCCGGGCGCGGCAACGACTTCACGCGGCAGTTGGGCATCCCGTCCGCCCCGCCCGAACTGGCCGCGTTGCTGCTGGAGGGCGAGCCGCGCGCCGTGGACGTCATCGAGGCCAACGGCACCCCCGTCCTGGGCAGCGTGTACGCGGGGGTGGACGCCGTGGCCAACGACAACGCCAACAGGACGCGGCTGCTGCGCGGCTCGGCGGCCTACTACGTCGGCGCGCTGCGCGCCGTGCTCGGCTGGCGTCCCGCCGACTACCGGATCACGGTGGACGGCGAGGTCATGGAACGGCGCGGGTACACGGTGGTCGCCGCCAACTCCGGCTTCTACGGTTTCGGGCGTCACATCGCCCCGGACGCCGCGGTGGACGACGGGCTGCTCGACGTCGTCGTCATCAAGCACGCCTCGCGGACGCTGTTCTTCTCCGTGATGCGGGAGCTGGAGGACGGGTCGCACGTCCGCCGCCCGCAGGTGGAGGTGGTCCGCGGCCGCGAGGTGCGGATCGAGCTGGCGACGCCCGGCAGGACCCTGCCGTACGGGGCCGATGGGGAGCTTCCGGGCACGCTGCCGGTGACCGCCCGCGTCATGCCGGGGGCGCTGCGCGTGCTCGCCCCACAGGCGGGCGGGCAGGCGGAACCCGATCTTTGACCGTGCGGGGACAGGGGTTGACTCCGGCATTACGGACATCCGTATAACGTGGATGACGTCCCGCCATTAGGGACCTACGGGACGTCTGTGCCGGCATCATGAGAAGGCGACAGCTCGCCGTTCTGGGGGGACTCATGATGCGCACAGACGCCCTGAACGTGAGGGCGCCGGTGTCCACGGGGGGTTGACACCGGCGCTCGTCATGTCCGCGTCACTTCCCCTCGCGCGCCAAGGCCCTTCTCTCGTTCCCCTCAACGCCAATGGGGCTTTCGGAACCGTTAGATGGGCGAGTGACGCGGACGGCACAATATGTGGTCGTCCCGACCCACTTCCCCCCGGAGGTTGCCCGTGCGCGCCGAGGACGCCGTGGCATCGGAAACCACGCCCGACAGGCCGGAGAACTCGCGCGACTCCGAGGCGGGGGCGGGCTGGGCCTGCACGAAACGGGGCGGCTTCTACGACCTGATGCCCGAACGCGTGTCGGCGTTCTCCTGGCGGCGTCCCCTGGTGCTGTGGCGCTCCCGCAACGACGTCATCGCCAAGCTCTTCGGCGATCCGTCCAACGGGATCCGCCGCCGCTGCATATCCGCGCTGACCGACCGGGGTACACGCGCCGGGTTCACCATGCATCGCTCGGACGAGGAGTTCTCGTTCCTGCTCCTGGGCGACACGGGGGAGGGCGACCGGTCGCAGTACGCGGTGGTGCCGGCCGCCCTGAGCGTGGGCTCCGACACCGACTTCATGGTCATCGCCAGCGACGTGATCTACCCGTGCGGCGAGGCGGCCGACTACCCGGACAAGTTCTTCCGCCCGTACCAGGGCTACCCCGGCCCCATCTACGCCGTGCCGGGCAACCACGACTGGTACGACGGGCTGCGCGCGTTCCTGCGCGTGTTCTGCGACCTCGACCTGGACTGCTCGCCGGAGCCGTGGCCGGGGCCGCTCCGCCTCGTGCCCCGGCTGCTGTGGCGCCGCTCCGGTGAGGTGGACGGCGAGGCCCTGGAGGCGGCGCGCGACCGGTTCCGGGGCACGCCGAGGCAACGCTCCTTTCAGCCGGGCCCGTACTGGGCCATCGACACCCCCGCTCTGCGGATCGTGGGCATCGACACCGGCATCACCGGCGGTATCGACCGGGACCAGGGCGCCTGGCTGCGCGAGGTGTCGGCGGGACCCAAGCCGAAGCTGCTCATCACCGGCAAGCCGCTGTACGTGGACGACAGCCTCCGGCCCGGCCCGATCGAGGGCGGCGGCACGGTCGACGCGATCGTCAAGGATCCGGCCCACAACTACGTCGCGGCGATCGGTGGCGACATCCACAACTACCAGCGCTATCCCGTGCGGCTGGACGACGCGGACGGCGCCGGTCCCTCGAAGCGGCGCACCGTTCAGTACCTGGTGTCGGGTGGCGGCGGCGCGTTCATGCACGCCACCCACACCATTCCCAGGACGCGCGTGACGGACGAGAGCGAGTTCCGCTGCTACCCGCTGCGCGGCGACTCGCTGTCGCGCTACAGCAAGCTGTACGGGCGGGTGTTCAGGCTGCCCAAGCTGTTCGAGCTCACACCGGAGGAGGCGACCGCGGCCATCCGGTACCGGCTCGGCATCACGCCCGGACGCGGCTACGGCGAGGACCCGTCCCCGTCCTCGAATGCCAGGGGCATGGACGGGAGGCGCGGAGGCGCGCCGGGCCGAGGCGGCGTGCCGTCGTGGCGGGTGCGGTTCGTCGCCTCGCTGCTGGGCGTGCCGCGCGGCGAGAGGCGCCGTCCCGGAATGACACGGCTGCCGGTGCGCAAGGTGCGGCAGCGGTTCCGTTCGGAGATGGCCGACTGGGACCGGCCGCCTTTCTTCAAGAGCTTTCTGCGCCTGGACGTCACTCCGGAGACGCTGCGCATCCGCTGTTACGCCGTGACCGGCTGCGGCGACCAGGAACTCGACCCGCCGTGCGAGGACGAGGTGAGGATCCCGCTGCGATAGGCGTCCATGTTGGGCGATTGCTCAAAATCGCCGGACATTTCAAGCTGTTCCAGGACAGCGGTGCCGCGCTCCCGTACAGTGTCGATACTCAGTCAGGACTTCACATCACTCGCCGCCGATCCGGGGGACCACCATGGTCCGCGGCGGGCATACGGGAGAGAAAAGACAGCATGAGCTACCCCCAGCAGGGCCAGGGTCAACAGCAGCACTACCAGGGCGGTCAGGCCCCCGTCCCCGCGCAGCAGCACGCCCCCGTCGTCGCGACCGGATACAACATGAAGCGCCGCAACCCGCTCGGGGCCTGGCTCGGCCTGCCGATCATCACGCTCGGGATCTACGGGCTCGTGTGGTTCTACAAGGTGCACGCGGAGCTGTTCGCCTACGACCGGCGCACCGGCGACGCCGCCACCAACGCGCTGCTGTCGCTGATCTTCGGGTTCATCACGCTGGGCATCTGGCCGCTGATCATGTACGTCAAGCTCGCCGGGCGGATCTCGCAGGCGCAGCGCGCCGCGGGCCTCCAGCCCACGTGCAGCGGCGGCATCGGCTTCCTGCTGGGCCTCATCGGCTTCGGGGTGCTCTACTACCAGATCCAGCTCAACAAGGTCGTCGACCGCTACGGCGACATCCAGCCCGGCCAGCCGGTGTCGCTGGCGGCCTGATCCGCTTCCGTCGCCGCACCGCTCCCTCCGCCCGGCGGGGGGAGCGGTGCCGTTTCGTGAGGACCCTTCCTCCCCGGCCGTTCTGTCGGTGCCGCGGGTCAGAATGGCCTGGTGAGGATCGCGGTGGCCGCCAGGCGGGACGGCGGTGGGGCGCTGCGGCGTCTCGACGACCGCGGAGCGCCCGCCGGTCCCGTCGAGACCGTCGCCGACCTGGTCGCCGCCATCGCCGACCGCGAGCGCGCCGACGCGCCGCGCTGGGTGTGGCCGTCCACCGCGCGCCTCTACCCCGCGCTACTGGAGGCGGGTGTACGGGTGGCGCGCTGCCACGACCTTGAGCTGGTCGAGGGCCTGCTGCTGGGGCACGCGGGCCGGCATGGCGAGCCCCGCTCCGTCCGGGCCGCGTGGGCGCGTCTGCACGGCCTTCCCGTTCCCGCCGACCCGCCGCCGCCTCGGGAGGCACAGCCACAGGGCTTCCTGTTCGACGATGTCGCCGATGACGCCACCGGGGGGCCGGCGCGCGCCGGTGACCGTACCGCGCACGCCGGGGACGACGCGCTGGAGCAGGTCGTCGCCGTCCACGCCGAGCAGCGGCGGCGGATGGCGGAGCTGCCCGGGTTCGCGCTGCTCGCGGCGGCCGAGTCGGCGGGCGCGCTGGTCGCGGCGGAGCTGAGCCACGACGGCCTGCCCTGGTCGGCGGAGCGGCACGACGCCGTGCTCACCGAGCTGCTGGGTCCGCGCCCGACCGGGGGCATGCGGCCGCGCAGGCTCCAGGCGCTCGCCGACCGGATCAGCGAGGCGTTCGGGTTGCGGACGCCGGTCAACCCGGATTCCCCGGCGCAGATCCTCAAGGCGTTCGCCTCGGTCGGGCTGCCCGTCACCTCCACCCGCGCGCATGTGCTGAAGAGGATCGACCACCCGGCCGTGCCGTTGCTCCTGGAGTACAAGGAGCTGTCGCGGCTGCACACGGCGCACGGCTGGTCGTGGCTGGACACGTGGGTCAGCGGCGGACGGTTCCGTCCCGAGTACGTGGTCGGCGGGGTGGTGTCGGGCCGGTGGGCCACCAACGGCGGCGGCGCGCTGCAGATCCCGCGCGTGCTGCGCAAGGCCGCGGTCGCCGACCCCGGCTGGTCGCTGGTGGTGGCCGACGCGGCCCAGCTCGAGCCGCGGGTGCTGGCCGCGCTGGCGGGCGACCGCGCGTTCGCGGCGGCCGCCGCCCAGGGCGACCTGTACGAGGCGCTGTCGGAGGCGTTCCGCGGCACGGCGACGGGCGAGCGCAGCGCGCGCGACCAGGCGAAGATCGCGCTGCTGTCCGCGATGTACGGGGGCGGCACGGGCGAGGCCGTGCGGTTGCTGGCCGTGCTCAGGAGCCGGTTCCCGCAGGCGTTCGACTATGTCGAGGCGGCCGCCCGCGCGGGCGAGCGCGGTGACCTCGTACGGTCGCGGCTGGGCCGCACCTGCCCGCCGCCCTCGGACGGCTGGCGCCGCCTCACCACGGCGGGGGACGGCGATCCCCCGTCCGAGGACGACCGCTCGCAGACCGTCACCGCGGCGCAGGCGCTGCGCAGCAGGGGACGCTTCACCCGCAACTTCGTCGTGCAGGCCACGGCGGCGGAATGGGCGCTGATCCTGCTGGCCACGTTGCGGCGCAGGCTGGCCGAGCTGGGGCCGCCCCGCCTGGTCTTCTTCCAGCACGACGAGGTCATCGTGCACACCCCGGACGAGCTCGCCGAGGACGTCGCCGCCGCCGTGCACGCCTCCGCCGAAGAGGCGGGAAGGTTGCTGTTCGGCCGCACTCCCGTCGTGTTCCCCATGGGGATCGCGATCGTCGGCTCCTACGCCGACGCCAAATGACGGGGCGGGGGAGCATGCCGGCCGGCGTCGGCGGGGGACGCGCCGGCCGGCATGCCGCTCAGGGATGGGTGTTGCAGCGGGTGGTGCTTCAGTGGGTGTTGAGGTCGTCCGTGGACACGGGATCGGCCTGTGCGCCGCCGCGCACCAGACGTCCCACCTCGGTCCGCAGCCGGACGAACTCGGGCATGCCCCGCGTCTCGATCTGGTCACGGATGGACGGCAGCCCCACCGGCAGCTCGGCCGCGATGCGGCCGGGGTTGCGCGCCAGCACGACGACGCGGTCGCCCACGTACACGCTCTCGTCGATGTCGTGGGTGACCAGCAGCATCGTCATGCCCGCGTCGCGGTGCACGCGCAGCACCAGGTCCTCCAGGTCCTCGCGGGTCTGCGCGTCCACCGAGCCGAACGGCTCGTCCATCAGCATGAGGGACGGCCGGTAGGCGAGGGCACGGGCGATGGAGACGCGCTGCTGCATACCGCCCGAAAGCTGCCAGGGGTACTTGCGTCCCGCGTCGCCCAGGCCCACCGACTCCAGCGCCTGCTGCGCGGCGGCGCGCCGTTCCTGCTTGCCCATGCCGCGCCGCCGCAGCGGGAGCGCCACGTTGTCGCGGACGGTGAGCCAGGGGAACAGCGAACGGCTGTAGTCCTGGAACACCACGGCCAGGTCGTCCGGTACGCCCTGGGTGCGCGTGCCGTTGAGGACGATCCCCCCGTCGGTGGGCTGGATGAGCCCCGCGATACAGCGCAGCAGGGTGGACTTGCCGCAGCCGGACGGGCCGACGATGCTGACCAGCTCGCCCTGCGCGACCTTGAGGTTGATGTCGTTCAGCACCCGGTGGGACCCGTAGGAGTGCCCGAGCCCGGTGATCTCCAGCATGCCGCTCACCTCGCCCATGGCTCGTACATCGCCGATTCGTCGCCGGCGACGCCGACGTCCAGGAGGAACGGGCCCTCGTGGGCCAGCCCCTCGGTCAGTGCCGCCTTGAGTGCCGCGGCCTCGTCCACTCGGCGTCCCGGCACGCCCAGGCCCGCGGCGACCTTGACGAAGTCGAGGTCGCGGATGTCGCAGCCGGGCACCGCCGGGATCTGGATCCTGCGGCCGAGCGCCTTCACCGCGCCGTAGCCGTGGTTGTTCAGCACGATGACGGTCATCGGCGCGTTGTGCTGCGCGGCCGTCCAGAGCGCCTGGATCGAGTACATCATCGAGCCGTCCCCGATCAGGCTGACCACGCGCTCCCCCGGACCGGCGGCCAGGGCGCGTCCGACGCCCAGGGGCAGGCCCCAGCCGAGCGCGCCGCTGCCGGTGGTGAGGAACCCGCCGGACCGGGAGATCGGGAACCGGGCGTGGAAGTCGTCCCGGTAGCTGGGGACCTCCTCGACGACGACGGCGTCCTCGGGCATCAGCTCCCGCAGCGACTCGAACACCAGGCCGGCGTCCAGCGGGTCGGTGGCGGGCGGCGCGGCCAGGCGCTCCCGCGGCTCGGGCGCCGGGCGCTCCACCTCGTCCACCAGGTCCAGCAGCCCGGACACGCCGGCCTGGATGGTGGTGAGGACGCTGGTGCCGACGGGTGTCCACGCCGTCTGCACCGGGTCGCAGTCGAGATGGAACAGCCGCGACCCCTCGGGGACGACCGGCCCGGGGTTCTCGTTGTGGACGTGGTAGGTGAAGACGGGCGCGCCGAGCACCAGGATGACGTCGTGGCCTTCGAGCCGCGCCCGCACCTGGTCGCGGACGGGCGGCAGGAAGCCGCGGAACAGCCGGTGGTCCTCGGGGAACCCGGACCGTCCCGACAGCGGGCTGATCCAGACCGGCGCGCCGGTGCGCTCGGCGAGCCGGGTCACCACCGGCATGGCGCCCTCGTCGTCCACCCCGGAGCCCACCACGAGCACCGGGTTCGCCGCCGCGTTGAGCGCGTCGGCGACCTCGCGGAGCGCTTCGGGGGAGGCGGTGAAGCCGGTGTGCACCGTCCGCTCGGCGACGGGCTCGGCGGGCAGGTCCCAGTCGTCCTCGGGCACCGACAGGAACACCGGTCCGCGCGGTGGCGTCATCGCCACCCGGTACGCCTCGGCGAGCGCGGCGGGCACGTCCTCGCCGCGCTCGGGCTGCCGGCTCCATTTCACGTACGGGCGGGGGAAGGTCGCCGGCTCGTCCGCGCCGAGGAACGGGCGGGTCTGCAGCAGCGCGCGGTTCTGCTGCCCCGCGATGATCACGAGCGGGACCCGGTCGCGGTAGGCGTTGAACACCGCGCCGAGCGAGTGCCCGACGCCGCCGGCCGAGTGCAGGCTGACCAGGGTGGCCCGTCCGGTGCCGAGGACGTGGCCGGCCGCGGCGGCCACCGCCACGCTCTCCTGCAGGGCGAGCACGTAGGTGAAGTCGTCGGGAAAGCCGCGCAGCATCCGCAGCTCGGTCGAGCCGGGGTTCCCGAAGACGGTCGTCATCCCGGTCCGCCGGCAGAAGTCGTACAACGCGTCGCGGACCGTGAAGCCGGTCGTCATGAAGCCGCCTTTCGCGCCCCCCGGTGGGTGGCCAGAACGCGCCGCTCCACCGCGAGGAGGATCGTGTTGAACAGGTATCCCAGGATGCCGAGCAGGACGATGACGGACCAGATGGTCGGGACGTCCGACTGGCTCTGGGCGTTGGTCAGCTCGTAGCCGAGACCGTTGGAGGTGCCGGGCAGCAGCTCGGAGAACACCATGAGGATCAGCGAGAGCGACAGCGCGAGCCGCAGCCCCGCGAAGATCTTGACCAGTGCCGACGGAACGATGAGGTACCGCAGCCGTTCCGTCCGCGACAGCCGGAACACCCGCGCGGTGTCGGCCTGCACCGGGTCGACCGAGCGCACGCCGTCGGCGGTGTTGAGCAGGATCGGCCAGATCGCGCTGAAGATGATCGAGGCGACCTGCATCTGGGTGCCGAACTCGAACAGCACCGCGAACACCGGCACCAGCGTCGGCGGCGGGATCACTCGGGCGAACTGGAGCACGGGGTTCAGGTAGGCCATCGCCTGGTCGGACCGGCCGAGCAGGATGCCCAGCGCGATGCCGGCGAGCGCGGACAGGAAGAGCGACAGCGCCAGCCGTCCCAGGCTGGGCAGGATGTTGCCGGTGGCCTCCTCGTTGAGGAACAGATGGCTTGCCGGTCCGGTGAACCACAGCTCGTGCATCGCCTTCACGATGTCGCTGGGCGGCGGGAAGTACGCGCTGGTCGCGGTGCGTGTCACCGCCTCCCAGCACACCACCAGGATCGCCAGCGGCAGCCAGCGCTGGAGCACCCCGACCGTGAGGGCGCGCACCCGTCCGGCGTCTCGTCCGGCGGCGCTTCGCGAAGTGACGGTGGCCGCTGTCATGACGCCTGCCTAGCGTGGTGCCAGTGGAACACGCGGCGTTCGCCGCGGACCAGGGCGGCGTCGATGATCAGGCCGATGCAGCCCGCCCAGACGGTGCCGGCCAGGACGTCCTCGACGCCGTTGAGCGTGATCCCCGCCTCACCGATGAAGGTGCCGAGGCCGTCCCCGAAGCCGGAGAGGATCTCGGTGCCGATGGCCAGGATCAGCGCGATGGCCGCGGCGAGGCGGATCCCGGTCGCGATGAAAGGGGCGGCGCTGGGCAGCGAGACCCGCAGCAGGACCTGCATGCGCCCGAAGCCGAAACTGCGCAGCGTGTCCTTGGCGGTGGGATCGACCTCGTCCAGGCCGTACATGGTGTTGAAGAGGATGGGCCAGCTCGAGGCGTAGATGATGAGAGGCACCTCCATCTCGAGGCCGGAGCCCAGCAGGAGCGCGGCCAGCGGGATCAGGGCCACCGAGGGGATCGGGCGGAGGAACTCCACGATGGCGCGGGTGGCGGTGTTGACGGCGGGGACGCTGCCCAGCAGCAGGCCCAGCGGCACCGCGATCGCGATGGCGGAGAGCAGGCCCAGGGCCCAGGCGGTGAGCGTGACCCGCACGTTGAACAGGAACTCTGTGTCCGTGGCCAGCTCGGCGGCGCGGACGACCACGTCCGAGGCGGGCGGCAGATAGGAACGGTCCACGATCCCGGCCCTGCCCAGCGCCTCGCTGGCGGCGAAAAGAACCGCCACCCCGACGGCTCCCCGCACCCACGTGCCGGTGCGGGAGAGCCGCCGGGGCGGCGTCGACTGAATCGTCATGAACTGATCGTGATTCCCTAGGTCAGGCCGTCGACTGGAACAGCAGGGACTTGACGTCCGGCTTCTGCTTCAGCTGGCCGGCCGCCGTCATGAGGTCGATGACGCGCTGGATCCGGGTGGCGTTGAGGGAGGTGGGGTAGCCGGGCAGCGTGATCACCGAGGCGACCTGCGGGTCGATGCGCGCGTAGCCCGGCAGGACCTCCTCCACCCGCTTGCGGTCGCTGGCGGCGATCTGCTGGGCCTTGATGATGGCCCGCTGGAACGCCGCGGTGGTCTTGGGGTTCTTGGACGTGAAGTCCTGGGTGCTGACGTAGCCGCTCAGGGGCATGTTGGTGACGGGCTCGGCGCCGCCGTTCACCACGACCCTGGCGCCGGCCTTCTTCTGCACGTCCGACAGGAACGGCTCGACGATGCTGGCGGAGTCGACCTGCTTCTTCTGCAGCGCGGCGCCCATCTGCGGGAACGGCACCGTCACGTACTTGATCTTCTTGGGATCGATGTTGTTCGCCTTGAAGATGGCGTCCAGGGTCAGGGACTGGATGTTGTTGAGGATGTTGACCGCGATGGTCTTGCCCTCGAGGTCCTTCATCGTCTTGATGGGCGAGTCGGGGTTGACCACCACGTTCACCATGTTCGGGGTCAGGGTGGCGGCCTCGGCGACGATGCTCAGCTTGAGCGTGCCCTTCTCCTGCGCCGCCAGGAACGAGACGTAGTTGGCGCCGGAGATGAAGTCGACCTCGCCCTTGGCCAGCGCGGGGAGCGCCGCGATGCTCTGGGCGATGGGCTTGATCTGCACCTTGAGGCCCTCGGCCTCGAACAGCTTCTGCTTCTGCGCGATGTAGATCGCCGCGCTGTCGACGAGGGGAAGGGCGGCGACCGTGACGGTGTCCTTCTCCAGGTCGCCCGCGCCCGAGGACTCGGAGTCTCCGCACGCGGTCACCATGGACGTGACCAGGGCGAGAGCACCGAGAACCAGGGAGAGACGTCGTGAACGTCCGGATTGCCTCATGGCACTCCTTTAACTCGACAGGGGGTTGGCTGCGCGGCGAGCGGGGGGTCGAGCCGGGCGGCCGCTGATGGCGGCGCCCACCGGCTCGCACCGCGCCTCAGTTGATCAGGCGTAGCCGGGAGCGTATCGGACCTTGACCGGCATGCGTGAGTTGCCCGGAATCGTGTGACTGTCTTGTGTCCTGTGGGACGATTGTGATCAATGAGATCACGGCGGATTCGGCGGCGGCCCGGGCGCACCCCCGTGCGGGCCCGGTCGCGCCGTGCCCCTCGGTTGTGCCCGGAGTGGCACCGGCGATTTGTGTCCGCCGGCGTCGCCGGATATGGCCGGGACCGTATTCGGGGAACCGCGGAGCGCATTCATGGAAGATCGTCGCGGTGGATAGCCGGGTCATTTCACAGCGTTATCACGACGTCCTTTCCCAAGATCAGGCGGGGTGGGCGGGGTGGTGACCGACGGGTGATACCGCCCGGTCATCACGGTACGTACCGGCATGAACACCGGGCGTTCGATCACTCTGAGTGACGAGACGTGTTCGGTAAACCGGACAGGAGGACATGAAAACATGAATGGCTCGCCGGACTTCAGGAAGTCTTCCAGTGTCCTTTGCGGCACATCGACGGATGTGCTGCAATGTCGAGCGCTGTAGGCCAGAGACTGTTCCCCGCACGCACATCGGCGGCGGCGCACCGCATGTATGGCCGCGGCATTGTGACGGAGAGGGTGTAAACGGCGGATGCAACCGAGCGACACGGCCGGCGACGGCGGCCCCAGGTCTGTGCGGCCTGAGGCTCGGCCGGCCCCCAAGACCCGGCGGTCCGGACGGCTCCGGCTCCGCAACTGGCGCGTGCCGCAGCGGCTCATCGTGCTGATCCTGGTGCCGACGGTCACCGCCGTGGTGCTCGGTGGCGTGCGGATCTCCCAGTCGACGGGACGCGCGGACGCGTACGGGCGGGTGGAGCGAATGGCCGAACTCGGCCTCGGTATCACCGCGTTCGTCCACGAGTTCGCCGCCGAGCGCGACGCCTCTGTGGAGTACATCACCGCCAGGCGCGACCCCGACCTGCTGCGCGCGCTGCGCGACCAGCAGCGCAAGGCGGACGCGACGGTCGCGCGGCTGCGCACCGCCGCCGCCGAGGTGGACGGCTCGTTCGGCACCGAGGCGGTGAACGACGCGCGGCTCGTGATCAGCCGCCTGGACGGCATCGAGGCGCTGCGCGCGCTGGCCACCGAGAGCAAGGTGCCCGCCTTCACGGTGCTGGAGAAGTACTCCGAGGCCGTCTCCGAGCTGGTGGGCATGCTCGACGGGATCTCCCAGAACGTGGCCGACGACCGGCTCGCCGCGTCCAGCCGTGCGCTGGGCGCGCTGGCCCGTGCCAAGGACGGCGTGTCGCGCGAGCGCGCGCTGCTGATGATCGGCGCGCGGACCGGCCGGCTGGCGGCCGAGGAGCTGGAGGCGCTGTCGGCGGCCCGCGCGCAGGAGGACAGCGAGATCGCGGCCTTCCGCGCCGCCGCCACGCTCGAACAGCGGCAGCGGTTCGAGGACACCGTGGTCGGCACCGATGTGGACCAGGCCAGGGACCTGCGGCAGCGGGCGCTGTCGGCGGCCGCGGCCACCGGCGGGCTGCTGCCCAGAGGACTGGTCGCGCCGGCCTCCAGGGAACTGGTCCGGCAGTCGATGACCGCCATGCTCGACAAGATGCGCAGCGTCGAGCGGTCCGTCGCCGAGGAGATCGTCTCGCTGAGCGGGGACTCCAAGAGCGACGCGCGCACCACGGCCGTCATCGAGGCGGCGGCCGTGGCGCTGCTGCTGGTGATCGTGCTGTTGATCACATCGCTGATGGCGCGCTCGCTGGTGCGCCCGCTGCAGCGGCTGCGCGCCGGGGCGCTGGAGGTGGCCGGCACCCGGCTGCCCGGCCTGGTCGACCGGCTGCGAGATCCGGAGGCCGCGGCCGACGGCATCGAGGTCGAGCCGATCGACGTGGACTCCACCGACGAGATCGGCCAGGTCGCCCGGGCCTTCGACGAGGTCCACCGGGAGGCGGTGCGGCTGGCGGCCGACGAGGCGGTCCTGCGCGGCAACATCAACGCGATGTTCGTCAACCTCTCCCGGCGCAGCCAGTCGCTGATCGAGCGGCAGCTCCGGCTGATCGAGGAGCTGGAGCAGACCGAGCGCGACGAGGACCAGCTCGCCAACCTGTTCCGGCTGGACCACCTGGCCACCCGCATGCGCCGCAACAACGAGAACCTGCTGGTCCTCGGCGGCCAGGAGCAGGTGCGCCGGTGGAACCGCCCGGTCCCGCTGATCGACGTGGTGCGCGCCTCGCTGTCCGAGGTCGAGCAGTACGAGCGGGTGCAACTGCGGGTGCACGGCGACATGACCGTGGCCGGCCCGGTGGTCAGCGACCTGGTCCACCTCCTGGCCGAGCTGGTGGAGAACGCCACCGTGTTCTCCGCCGAGCACACCCGCGTCACCGTCTCCGGGCAGATGCTCAGCGGCGGCGGCGCGATGCTCCAGATCACCGACAACGGCGTGGGCATGGCGCCCGACCAGCTCGAGGAGGCGAACTGGCGGCTGGCCAACCCGCCCGTCATCGACTTCTCCGCCGCCCGCCGCATGGGCCTGTTCGTGGTCGGCCGTCTGGCGGTCCGGCACGGCATCCGGGTCGAGCTGCGCGGCGCCCAGGCCGGCGGGCTCACCGCGTTCGTGGTGCTGCCGGACGCGGTGATCAGCCCGAGCGAGCACGGCGGCGTGGGCACCCGCGGGTTCACCGGGCCGATCCCCGGCCAGGTGGAGGACGTCCCGCGCACCGGGGAGTACGCCGCCATCGCGGCCCCCGCCACGCCCGCGATCACCTCGGGCGGCGGGTACCGTCCGGGCGACCAGACCGGCGAGTACCCTCCAGGCCGTCCGCGTCTGGCCGCGGGGCCGTCCCGTGACGGGTACGGTCCGCCGCCCGGTCCTCCCGCGCCCGCGTACGAGAACGGGGCCTACGACGGATCCGGTTTCGACAGCGGCCCGTACAACCACGTCGGCTACGACGGTTACGACAACGCCAACTCCGGCTTCGACCGTGGCGCGTACGGCAACGGCCCCGGCCCGCAGCAGCAGAACTCCGCGCCGATGCCGCCCTCGGCGCACGAGCAGGAGTCCGGCCCGCGGCAGAGCCCGCGCGGGCTGCGCGGCTTCCGCGCCCTGCCGGGACGGCGGCGCACCCAGGGGCAGGAGCAGCCGGACGACACCAGGCAGGACGGCGGCGGCCTCCCCGTGCGCGAGCCGGGTGCCCAGCACCCCATGCGGCAGCGCCCGGTCCGTCCCGACATGCCCGAGCCGCCGTCCCAGGCCGGACAGGGCCATCGCCAGGGCGGCGAGCCCTGGCGGACGGGACCGCTGCCCGCGGTCCCCGAGGCCCAGCCGGCCGTTCCCGACACCGGACCTCAGTCGCGCCCCACCTGGGTGACCGGGCCGATCGACGTGCCGGAGCCGGCCGGCTCCGGGTACGGCCGGCCGGGCGACGGGGCACCGGCACAGACCCCGCACGGCTCCGCCCGCGACCGGATGCCCGCCGACCAGGACTTGCCCCCGCAGGTCCAGGACGAGCATGCTCCCGAGCGGGCCACTCCTCCCGGCATGCGGGAACGCTCGCCGATCTTCGATGCGATGCAGTCCGAGTGGTTCCAGCGCCGGACCGATCAGACACCGAGTGAGGATCCCGTGAAGGGTTGGGAATCTCCAGCCGACGCCGGGTTCCGGGCCGCCGAGGCGGCGCGGGAGCCGGTGGCCGGCAAGCGCACGTCCGCGGGCCTGCCCAAGCGGGTGCCCGGAAGGAACCGGGTGCCGGGCGCGGTGGCGCCCCGCCGCCCCCAGGTACCGTCGCAGCAGCCGCAGGCGGCCGCGGCCCAGCCGGCGCCGCCGGAGGAGGCTCCGCGCGGCATGCCACCGGCCCAGTCGGCCGACGTGGTGCGGAGCCGGTTCGCCAGCCTGCAGAGCGGCGTCCGCCGTGGGCGCACCGAGGCACGCGGCCCGTCGGGACCGTCCGGGTCCGGCGAGGACGCGGTGTCCGGAGGTGACGGCTCGCCGCGCGACAGGGCCGCGGGCGGTCCGGTGGCTGGTAGTGATCGTGAGTCTCCCTCGCAGGACGAGGGTGGGAACGGAGGCGCCCGGTGAGCGGGCAGGATCTCAACTGGCTGGTGACCAATTTCGCGGATCGGGTGCCCAAGGTCGCGCACGCCGTCGTGGTGTCCTCCGACGGGCTCCCGATGGCGTACTCGGCGGGCTTCCCGCCCGAGCGGGCGGATCAGCTGTCGGCGATCGCGTCGGGGCTGATGAGCCTGACCCAGGGCGCGGCGAAGATCTTCGACGCCGGCGGGGTGAGCCAGACCGTCGTGGAGATGGACCGCGGGCTGCTGTTCGTGATGTCCATCGCCAACGGCTCGGTCTTCGCGGTGCTGGCCGCGTCCGACTGCGACCTCGGTCTGGTCGCCTACGAGATGACGCTGCTGGTCGAGCGGGTCGGCCGGGCGCTGACCCCCGCGTTGCGGAGCGCGGGCGACCAGCAGCAGCCGCCCTACGGCGGACCGGCGGTACCGGAGATGGGCACGGGGCCGGCCCGTTATTGATCATTTGACTTTGACGGAGGTCGGCGAGATGGATCGAGGCAGTCCATGGGGAGCCGGTCCAGGCGGTCCGCCGGGTCCGGGTGGTGGTGGACCGCCCCGGTGGCCGGGCGACCCTCTACGGGGACGGGGCCCCGCTGAGGAGTCCGACGCCAGTTCGCTGGTGCGGCCCTACGCGGTGACCGGTGGCCGCACCCGGCCGCGGTACGACCTGGCGGTCGAGGCCCTGGTCACCGCGGCGCCCTACCCGCCGCGGGACGTGGCGGGGCTGACACCGGAATATCGGGCGATCATGGACCTGTGCCGGTCCGCGCGGTCGGTGGCCGAGGTATCGGCCCTGTTGAAGATCCCGCTGGGCGTGGCCAGGGTGCTGATCGCCGACATGTGCCTCGAAGGACTGCTGCGCCTGCACCAGTCGCGTCCCGCCGGCGCGCAGCCGGACCTCCGCCTTCTAGAAAGGGTTCTCAGTGGCCTTCGGAACCTCTGATCAGGCACCGCCTCCGGCCGGGCCGGGCGGGGACGGCGAGCTGACCTCTGTGAAGATCGTCGTCGGTGGCGGCTTCGGTGTCGGCAAGACCACCTTCGTCGGCTCGGTGTCGGAGATCATGCCGCTCACCACCGAGGCGGTCATGACGGCGGCCAGCGCCGAGGTGGACGACCTGTCCGCGGTGCCGGACAAGACCACCACCACCGTCGCGATGGACTTCGGCCGGGTCTCGCTGGACTCCGAGCTGATCCTGTACCTGTTCGGCACGCCGGGCCAGCACCGTTTCTGGTTCATGTGGGACGACCTGGTCAAGGGCGCGATCGGCGCGGTGGTGCTGGTGGACACCCGGCGGCTGGAGGACTGCTTCGCCGCCGTCGACTACTTCGAGGAGCTCGGCCTGCCGTTCGTGGTGGGCGTGAACGGCTTCAACGGCGAGTTCCCGTACGCGTCCGAGGACATCAGGGAGGCGCTGTCGATCAGCGCGCACGTCCCGATCCTGCAGTGCGACGCGCGCAGCCGCGAGTCCACGAAGCAGGTGCTCATCACGCTGGTCAAGCACGCCATCGGGATGCACGCGGGCGGCGCGGCCCCGGTCGGCCGGCTGGACGGGCCGGCGTCCGCGGGCGGCGCGATGGGGAGGACGTCCCCGACCTGGACCTGAGCCCGCCGCCCCCGGCCCTCCGCCCCCGCCCTCGTCAGGCCCCTGACGCCTCCCTACGGTCGCGTAGGGATGTGTGTACGATGCATCATTGATCACGACGAATGGGGTCAAGACCGTCAACACACGCAAGGTGGTGCAATGGGGGCGCGGGATCGGCTGTTCGTGGGAACCTACGTCGCCATCGGGGACAGCTTCACCGAGGGTCTGAACGACCCGTATCCGGGCGAGGAGGACCGCTTCCGCGGGTGGGCGGACCGGCTCGCCGAGCATCTGGCCGAGCACGACCCCGACCTGCGCTACGCCAACCTGGCCGTGCGCGGCAAGCTGCTCCGCCAGATCGTGGACGAGCAGGTGCCGACCGCCGTCGGCCTTCGGCCGAACCTGGTGACGCTGTGCGGCGGCGGCAACGACATGATCCGGCCCGGCGCCGACCCGGACGCGCTGGCGGTGCTCTTCGACGACGCCGTCCGCAAGCTGCGCGCCACCGGCGCCCGCGTGGTCATCTTCACCGGCTTCGACACCCGGGGCCTGCGTTCGGGGCATCGCATCCGCGGCAAGGCCGCCACGTACAATATGCACCTGCGCGCGATCGCCGACGTGCGCGGGTGCGAGGTGGTGGACCTGTGGGCGCTGCGCGTCTTCGACGACCCGCGGGCCTGGCACGAGGACCGGCTGCACCTGTCGCCCGAGGGGCACCGGAGGATGGCACTGCTGGTCGCCGAGCGCCTCGGCGTGCCGGTGAAGGGCGACTGGCGCGAGCCGTGGCCGCCCGCCGAGACGGTGGGCTGGCTGACCCTGCGCCGTGAGGACATCTACTGGGCCAGGACGTACCTGCTGCCGTGGATCGGGCGCCGCGCCACCGGCCGCTCGTCCGGGGACGGCCGCGGCCCCAAGCGCCCGACACCGCTGCCGCTGTGAACGACGCTCCCGCGCGGAGCGCCGTGACAGGAGGCTCGGGAAGACCCTAGGGATGGGCCGTCGCTGGAGGGTCGGACGCGGGGGAGAGGCCCTGAGCGGCCAGCGCCTCCTCCACCGTCCCGGCGACGGTGATCCTGCGGTGCAGGCCGGTGATCTCCAGGTTCCGCCGGACGACCGGCCGCGGGGCGGCCAGCGCCACGTCGCCGCCGGCGGCCACGGCCGCCTGGTAGCAGCCGACGATCACCGACAGGCCGTGCGAGTCCATGAACTCCAGGCCGGACAGATCGAGGACCAGCCGTTCGCCGTGCGAGCGGCGGATCGCGCGCAGCCGCTCGCGCAGGTCGTCACTGTTGGCGACATCGAGCTCGCCCCGCAGTTCGACGATCGTGCGGTCGTCGGCCTGGCGCGCTGTCACGTTCAGGGGTTCCACGGGAAGGTTCCCCTCCGGCCGGGCGCCCGTGAGAGGGACCCCAGGACGCTTTCCATGCGACAACTATCCCCGAGACCCACCGGTCTGCCAAGCGCACGGTCGGCGCCGTAGGGTGCAGGCGTGAGCCCCCCAAGGTTGCCGGAACACCTCGAACTGCTCGTGACGGACGAGCCCGTCCTCGACGTGTACGCCTACGGGCCCTGGCGGGTGCCGGACGGCCTGTACGAGGAGATGCGCGAACGCGCGCTCGCCTTCAACCGCGATCCGCGCGCGGTCGTGCTCACACGGCAGCTCAGCGAGTTCTACGGCCCGGACACCTCCGCCGCGGGCGCCGAGCAGTGGTCGCTGCTGACCTTCCTGCTGGGCGCGTCGGCGTTGCGCGGCGGGTCCAGGGGCGATGTCGACTACGAGCTGCTGGGCGACTTCCTGGCCACGCCCGAGCCCGCCGTCCGCGACCCGCTGGCCTGGTTCACGCAGGGCGGCCGGTGGCGCCCGCCCGGCCTGTGGCTGCCCGAGCCCGCCGGGGACGACCCCGAGCGCCGGGCGGTGATGTACGGGCTGGCCCGCGCCGGGATGGACGTCTTCGAGGGGCTGGAGCCGATCGAGCGGCGCCGGGCCGCGCTGATGGAGCTCTTCGATCGCCGCCTGGCGGATCCCGAGGCGAGCCGGGAGGCGATGACCGTCCCCCAGGACCGCCTGGAGGCGTTCTGGGCGTCCGGCCTGGACGAGGAGACGCTGCAGATCCTCCCGGAGCTTGCGGGACCCCTGGGGTACCTGGGATGGGTGTGCGAAGGTCTGGCGGCCGCTCACACCCGCCTGGAGAACGTCACGGGCGAGGGCGGCACGTTCGAGATGGCCCTGGCGGAGCTGATGCTGGCCGCGGAGGTGACGGCGCCGCCCGCCGAGTTCGCCGTCGCGCTCGGCACCGCCCGCTATCACAACCTGGCCGACCGCCTGCACGCGCTGCGCGCCGACCAAGGGAACTGGGCCCCCGAGCCGTGGCAGCAGCGGGTCCGCGCGTGGCTGGCACGCGGCCTGGTCGCCGGGGAGGCCGACGCCTGCCGCGCCTGGCTGGACATGGCCGTCCGCTTCACCGGCGCCGTGCAAGGGCTGCCCGAGTCCGCCACCAGCGCGCGCTGCCGCGTACCGATACGCGCCTTCCAGCACGACCTGCGGCGCCTGTTCGACCACCGCCCGGTCGCCAATCCCCTCGGCCGCCTGCTGGAACGCGGGGCCGCGTCCGCCTCGGCGCCGGGCTCGGTGTCCGCCCCAGTGTCCACCTCAGTGTCCGCCTCAGGGGAACCGGCCGCCGCCGCGGCGTCCGCCCCGGAGCCCGACCCGCTGGAGGGCCTGCTGGTCGGCCAGCCCGACCTGACCCGCGCGTTGCGGAACGCCCTCGCGGCGCGGTTCGCGGGCGAGCGGCCCGTCCGGCTGCTGATCGCCGGAGGGGAGGGGACGGGCAAGGGCACGGCGGTCGAGATCGCCGAGGGCCTGCTGGCGCGCGACGGCCGGATCCGCGAGGCGCTGTGGATCTCCGACCAGGTGTTCGTGTCGCTGGGCGTCAGCGACGCGGTGCTGTGGTTGCAGGCCCGGGTGCGCGAGTGCGTCGAGGGCCGGATGATGCTGGTCATCGACGACCTGGAGCGGCTGGCCGGGCACGAGCGCTGCGGGACGGCCGCGCTGGAGGAGCTGCGCCGGCTGATGGCGCGCTCGCCC
The DNA here is from genome assembly GCF_030269515.1 of Actinomadura sp. NBRC 104412. GTDB lineage: Bacteria > Actinomycetota > Actinomycetes > Streptosporangiales > Streptosporangiaceae > Spirillospora. The sequence continues at coordinate 211,651 of NZ_BSTM01000006.1, forward strand.
GGACTGGACGTGATCGCGCTGTGCCGTCCCGGCGGCGACCGGCGGCTGTTCGACGTCAACCCGGCGCTGGTCGGCGCGTTCGAGGTCACCAGGACCCGCGAGTTCGCCGAGGACGACCACGCCGAGCTGTTCCGCCGCGCCGTGACCGCCCGCGGCGCGCGGGTGGCCGACGAGGTCGCCGAGGCCGCGGGCGTCCTGCTCAGCCGCACCCCGCCGCTGCTCAACCTGCGCGGCGCCCGCCTGGTGGAGCATCTGGCCGAGCAGAGCGTCGCCGCCGCGCGCGTCCGCCTCGGCGCCGTCGAACCCGCCCCGGACGGCCTGTGGATCACCGCGGACGACCTGCCGCAGCGGGCGCCGGCCGGCGGCGCCGTCGCCGACCCGTTCGCCGAGCTGGCGGGGATGGCGGGGATCGAGCCGGTCAAGCGGGAGATCGAGGCGCTGGTCGCCGAGGCCAAGGCCGCCCGGCTGCGCCGCGAGGCCGGGATGCCGGTGGCGGGACGCCCCCGGCACCTGGTGTTCGCCGGCAACCCGGGGACGGGCAAGAGCAAGGTCGCGCAGATCCTCGGCAAGATGTACGCCGACCTGGGCATCCTGACCCATGGGCATCTGGTCGAGGTGGACAGGTCCGACCTGCTCGGCGAGTTCACCAGCGAGAGCGCGGTCCGGGTGCGCGGCGCGGTCGGGCGCGCGCTGGGCGGCATCCTGCTGGTGCGGGACGCGCACGCGTTCGCCTCGGCGGAGGCCCAGCGCGGACGGGAGATCGTGGACGTGCTGCTGGGCGCCGTCCAGGCCCACCCCACCGACCTGGTGGTGATGCTGGCCGGGCCGGAGGCCGAGCTGAACGGCCTGCTGAAGTCGCACGCCGAGCTGGCCGCCTACTTCCCGCGCACCGTCCGCTTCCCCGACCTCACCGAGGCCGAGCTGGTCGAGGTGTTCCGGGCGAAGGCGGAGGCCGCCGGGTTCGCGCTGGCCCCCGGCGTCCTCGGCCGGGTCGAGGCGCTGGTGCGGGCCACCCCGCGCGACCGCGGCTTCGGCAACGCCCGCGCCATGAACGGCCTGCTGGACCGGGCCGTGGCGATGCAGGGCCGGCGGGTGCTGGCCGACGGGGTCGTGGACGAGACCGAGTCGCTGGTCGAGATCCTGCCCGAGGACGTGCCCGACACCCTCGTCCCCGGCAGGGACGCGGTGCCCGGCGACCCGCTCGCCGAGGTGGAGCGGCTGATCGGGCTCGACGAGATCAAGCGGGAGATCGGCGCGCTGGTCGCCGAGGCCCGGATGGAGGAACGGCGCCGGGAGGCGGGCGTCCCGCTGGCGTTCCCGGCCAGGCACATGGTGTTCATGGGCAACCCCGGCACCGCCAAGACCACCATCGCCCGGCTGATCGCCGCCGTGTACGCCCGGCTCGGCCTGCTGTCGTCCGGCCACCTGGTGGAGGTCACCCGGGCCGACCTGGTCGCGGAGTTCATCGGGCAGACCGCCCACCGGGTGCGGGCGGCGGTCGAGCGCGCGCTGGGCGGCGTCCTGTTCATCGACGAGGCGTACGCGCTGACCGCGGCGGGCGGCGACCGGCGCGACTTCGGCCACGAGGCGATCGCCGAGCTGCTGAGGTTGATGGAGGAGCACCGCTCCGACCTGGTGGTGATCGTGGCCGGCTACGACGCGGACATGGAGCGGTTCCTGAAGTTCAACCCCGGCCTGGAGTCCCGCTTCCCCAAGACGCTGCGGTTCCCCGACTACACCGACGACGAGCTGGTCACCATCTTCGAGTCGATGGCGGCCGAGGCCGGGTTCGTCCTGGCGGACGGGGTGCCGGCGCGGCTGAGGCGGAGGCTGGCCGCCGAGCCCAGGGACGCCTCCTTCGGCAACGCCAGGCTCGTCCGCAACGTCCTGGAGGAGTCGATCTCCCGGCAGGCGCAGCGGATCACCGCGGACGACGGCGACCGTCCCGGCGGGGACGCGGACCCGTCCGAGGTCAGGCTGCTGCGCCCGGAGGACGTCCCGGCCGAGCCCGCGCGCCGGGACGACCCGCCGCCACCGGGCCCCTACATCTAGCCCTGCGTCCGCTGCGGCGCGGCGGAGTACGCGGCCGCCTGCAACCCGTAGAGGTCGGCGTACAGGCCGTTCCGCGCCATCAGCGTCGCGTGGTCGCCCTCCTCGATCACCCTGCCGCCCTCCAGCACGTAGATCCGGTCGGCGTGCCGGACGCTGGCCAGCCGGTGCGTGATCAGCAGTACCGTGCGGCCGTCGGCGTGCGTGCGGATCCGCTCGAACAGGTGGTGCTCGGCCCGCGCGTCCAGCGCCGCGGTCGGCTCGTCGCAGATCAGCAGCGGCGCGTCCCGGAAGAACCCGCGCGCCACCGCCAGCCGCTGCCACTGCCCGCCCGACAGCTCGGCGCCGCCCTTGAACCGCCGGTCCAGCAGCGTGTCGTAGCCGTGCGCCAGCCCGTCCACCACCTCGTCGGCGCCGGACGCCCGCGCCGCCGCCAGCAGCTCCTCCCGCGTCGCGGCCCGCCCCATCGTGATGTTCTGCCGCGCGGTCATCGGCCAGTGCGTGTACTCCTGCGCGATGACCGCCACGTGGTCCCACACCGCCTCGGGCGGGACGGTGTTCAGCGCGACGCCGTCCCACGCGACCTCGCCGCCGTCCGGGTCGTAGAGCCCGGCGAGGATCTTGGCGAGCGTGCTCTTGCCCGAGCCGTTCTCGCCGACCAGCGCCACCACCTCCCCGCGGCGGATCTCCATGGAGATCCCGTTCAGGGACGGGTCGTCCGCCCCCGGGTAGGTGAACCGCACGTCCCGTACGGTGATCCGCCCGAAGTCGGCGGGAAGGCCGGCCGGGGAGGGCGTCGCCGGGCGCCGCGGCACGCGCCGCTCCGCCTCCTCGCAGAAGTCCAGGTAGTCGCCGAAGTACAGGCCCTCCTCGTAGCAGCGGTTGACCGCGAACACCAGGTTGACCAGCGAGGTCTGCCCCGAGCGGATGGCCAGCACGGCGGTGCCCGCCACGGCCAGCGGCACCGCGCCCGCCCACAGCATCAGCCCGAGCGCGGCGTACACGCCGCCGGTGGCGGCGCCCTGCATCATGTCGCCGAACACCCGCACGATCGTCTGCCGCCGGGCCAGATCCAGCTCCACCCCGCGCTGGTAGGCCGCGACCTTGTCGTACTCGCCGAGCAGGAAACCGCGCATGGTGAACGAGCGGATCTCGGCGGCGTGCCGCCGGTCGGCCATCAGGTCCGACAGGATCCACTTGCGGCGAAGGGCGCCGATCATCCGCAACTCCATCACGTACCGCATGCGTGCCGCCCGTACCGAGGCCCACCCCTCGGGAAGCGCCGTGAGCAGCAGCAACGGCAGCAGCAACGGGTGCAGGATGCCCAGCGTCCCCGCCGCCGCGAGCAGCCCGACCACGCCGGTGAGCACGTCCACCGCGTGCTGGACGACCATCGTGGCCGACCGCATGCCCCGGCCTTCGGCGCGCTTGAGGTCGTCCAGGAACTCCGAGTTCTCGAGGGCGGCCAGTTCCACGGCCGTGGTCGCCTCGTACAGCCGCAGCTCGACCAGCCGCTCCACCTTCGGGTCGAGCCGGGCCTGCGCCCAGCCGGCCGCCGCCTGCAACCCGGCGCGCAGCGCGGCCGCCCCGGCCACCAGCGCCAGCGACGGCAGCGCCGCGCGCACCCGCTCGGGTGTGGGGCCCGCGCTGAACAGGGCGGTCAGCACGCCGGTGGTGGCCAGCAGCCCGAACGCGGTGAACACGCCCGCGGCCACGTTCAGGGAGATCGTGACCAGGGTGTCGGCCCGGCCGGCGCGCCATGCCAGCCGCGTGGACTGCGCGATCAGCGAGGGCAGCCGCCGGGCGATCGTGCGCATGCCGGTCTCGTGGAGCTCCCGGGTCCGCGACGCCCACAGGCTGACGGTCACTTCGGGCAGGTCGTCCTGCCCCTGCCCGCCGCCCTGCCCGCCGTCCTCCGCCGCGGTGGGACCCGCGGCATCTCCGCGACGTAGGCGGAGCCGGGCACGCCGAAATCCTCCGAGCAGAGACCAAGCTCGCCTGACACTCATCCGAGGCCCCCCGCCGCACGTATCACCACTGGGCAGTGTGCAACGACCGGACGAGAAGCTCTGCCTGATTTATCACATGCCGGGCCCATTTGGACTTGTCGACAATCATGCGTGAGTGGGACGCGACCAGCGGCGACGGTGCCCTATCGTCGAGTCATTCGTGCAGTCGTCGTCCGCTGGAATCGTCCGCTGGGCGACCGAGGCCGGCCGGAAGGGGAGGGACGCGGGATGGCGCGCAACAGGCCAGTGCGGGGGTCGGCGGAGTTCGCCGGCGAGCTCGACCCGTACGGTGACCGGCAGGGCGATCGGTACGGCGACCCGTACCCGGACCCCTACGCGGATCCGTACGCGGGCGACCAGTACCGGGGACGCGACCCCTACGAGTACGACGGGCCCCGCCGCAGGCGCCGCCGCTGGCCACGGGTCCTCGCGATCATCCTGGTGATCCTGCTCGTCGCGGTCGCGGGCGGCTACTTCTACCTCGACTCCCGGCTCAAGCGCGAGCAGGTGCTGGACCAGCCCGGCCGGCTGGCCGACACCCCCGGCACCAACTGGCTGATCGTCGGCTCCGACAGCCGCGAGGGGCTGTCCAGCGCCGACCGCAGGAGGCTGGCCACCGGCAAGGCGCAGGGCCGCCGCACCGACTCGATGATGCTGCTGCACTACGGCGCGGGCGGCACCTCGCTGATCAGCCTGCCCCGCGACTCCTACGTGCCGATCCCGGGGCGCGGGTCCAACAAGCTCAACGCCGCCTTCGCCTTCGGCGGCCCCAAGCTGCTGGTCAGGACCGTGGAGCAGGCCACCGGGGTGCGGATCGACCACTACGCGGAGATCGGCTTCGCCGGGTTCGTCGGCGTGGTGGACGCCGTCGGCGGGGTGGAGATCTGCGTCAAGGAGCGGATGCGCGACCCCAAGGCCGGGCTGGACCTCTCGCCCGGCTGTCAGACCCTCAACGGCGGCCAGGCCCTGGGGTTCGTCCGCACCCGGGCGTCCGCCCGCGCCGACCTCGACCGGATCGAGCGGCAGCGGCAGTTCTTCGGCGCGTTGATGAAGAAGGCCGCATCGCCGGGCACCCTGCTCAACCCGGCGCGCGGCGTCCCGCTCGCGCTCAACGCCACCAGCAACTTCACGGTGGACGAGGACGACCACCTGTACGACCTGGCCCGGATGATGTGGGCCATGAAGGGCGTCAGCGGCGGCGACGGCGTCACCACCTCGGTCCCGATCGGCGGGAGCGGCTCGTCGGCGGCGGCGGGCGCGTACATCACGTGGGACAAGCGCAAGGCGGGCCTGCTGTTCGACGCCCTCAAGCAGGACAAGAAGATCCCCGACGAGGTCATCACCCGCTAGCCCGCCGCCCCTCGCAGCGGGTGACGGCGGTCGCGGAAGTTAGGAGCGCGCCCGCGCGGTTAGAGACGGGGCATGTCCGATGTGACCCCTGACGCGGGGCGGCTGGACGAGTTGCCGTCCAGGGAACTGCACGATCTGGCGCTGACCCGCGCACGGGAGCGGCGCGACGTCGCCTTCCTGTGGGAGCTGCTGCGCGCCATCCCCGCCGCGGCGGCCGCGCTGGGCAACGTCGATCGGGCGAAGTTCGACCTGCTGCACGTCCTGTCGCTGCTGGAGGAGTTCACGCACGCCAGGGAGGGCGAGATGGCCGACGCGCTGCGGCCCATGTACATTGCCTACCTGACCGAGCACGGCGTTCCGACCGGCACCTGAGCGGCTTCTTTGCCGTGCCTTGATCTCCGGATCGGCGGGCGCCGGGGAGACTACACTCCGTACCGTTACGGATGCAGTCGGTCACGGAAAGCAGGGGACGTGAACAAGAAGCACCTGAAGATCACCGCTATCGCCTTCGCGGTGTGGTACGTGGTCACACGGCCGGAGGCGGCGGCGGCCCTGGTGAACAGCACGCTGGGCGGCCTTGGCGGCGCGGCCGAATCGATGTCCCGTTTTGTGAGTGCTATCCCCTGATGTCCGTTTTTGCGGCCCCGTGCTGATCGCCGGGCACGGGGCCCGTTTCGCGCCGTCATGATCCGTGGAATGGATCACGCTTTCGCCCGAGGGGATCATCCGCTGGCCGGGCCGTGACAGTAAAATGGCGCTTTGCGGGCAGAAGCAGCCGGGCACAATTGAGTCGGGTCAGTGTGTCGCTGCGCTACCAAGGGACGGCGTTCGGATGAAGAAGAACCTCCGCTACGTGGCCATCGCCTTCGTGGTCTTCTACTTGCTCAGCTCTCCAAGGGACGCGGCCAATGTGGTGAACAACGCTTTCGCCCAGCTAGGCGAGGCGGGCAACCAGCTTGCGGCCTTTGTGAACGCGTTGGGGACCTGAGCGCGGCGCCCTTCGCCCGCCCGGGGCCGGGGGGCGCCTGAGGGCCCGTCCCTTCTAGGATCGGGCCCATGTCTGTCTACGAGGTAGAGATCGGTGGTCTGCGGGGCGGTTCCGCGGACCTGGGCCAGTACAAGGGCAAGGCCGCGCTCGTCGTCAACGTCGCTTCGAAGTGCGGCCTGACGCCCCAGTACGAGGGACTGGAGCGGCTGCAGCAGCGGTACGCCGGCCGCGGCTTCACCGTCATCGGCGTCCCGTGCAACCAGTTCATGGGCCAGGAGCCCGGAACCCCCGAGGAGATCGCCGAGTTCTGCTCCACCACCTACGGGGTGACGTTCCCGCTGACCGAGAAGGTCGAGGTCAACGGGGAGGGGCGGCACCCGCTCTACCAGGCCCTGGTCGATACCCCCGACGCCGAAGGGCACACCGGCGACATCCGCTGGAACTTCGAGAAGTTCGTCATCGCCCCGGACGGCACGGTCGCCGCGCGGTTCGCGCCGCAGACCGATCCGGAGGCGCCCGAGGTCGTCTCCGCCATCGAGGAGAACCTTCCGGCCGCCTGAGCCCGGGCCCGTTGTGGGCTATTGGATTCCGGGTCTAGCGTTGGGGCGCGCCCGTGCGGCGGCGCGGACCCGGGACGGGCACGGAACCGAGACCGGCACGGACCCGGGTCGACCGAGACATCCGGCTCAGGCACGGAGGAGGCCCCATGCGCGGCTGGACGGCGGCGGACATCCCTGACCTGTACGGACGGCGCTGCGTCGTCACCGGTGCCAACAGCGGCATCGGCTTCCACACGGCGCTGGAGCTGGCCCGGCACGGCGCCGCCGTCGTGCTGGCCTGCCGCAGCGCCGAGCGCGGCCGGGCCGCGATGGAACGGATGAAGGCGGAGGTGCCCGGCGCCGACCTCGAACTGGACACGCTCGACCTGGCCGATCTCGCCTCGGTGCGCCGGTTCGCCGCCGCGCGGGCGGACCGTCCCCTGGACCTGCTGGTCAACAACGCCGGGGTGATGGCGCTGCCCAGACGGGTCACCGCCGACGGGTTCGAGATGCAGTTCGGCACCAACCATCTCGGTCACTTCGCGCTCACCGGGCTGCTGCTGCCGGCGCTGCTGGCCGCGCCCTCCCCGCGCGTCACCACGGTGACCAGCGGTGCGGCCTGGGGCGGCCGGCTCGACTTCGCCGACCTCCAGGGCGAGCGGCGCTACCGGAGGTGGGCCGCCTACGGCCAGTCCAAGCTGGCCAACCTGGTGTTCGCCAAGCATCTCGGACGGCGCGTGCCCAAGATCCTCAGCACCTCGGCCCACCCGGGCTTCGCCTCCACCGAGCTGCAGAAGGTGGGGCCGCGGATGGAGGGCAGCAGGCTCCGCGAGCGCCTTTGGGAGTTCGGCTCGGTCTTCTCCCAGTCCGCCGCGGCCGGGGCCCTGCCCACCCTGTACGCGGCCGTCTCCCCGGACGTCGAGCAGGGAGCGTGCTACGGGCCCCGCTACCAGGTGATGGGTCCGCCCACCAAGGCCGTCATGCCCCCGAAGGCGAACCGTACGGAGCCGGCCGAACGGTTGTGGGAGGTCTCCGAGGCCCTCACCGGCGTCCACTACGAGGTGCCGGCGGAAGGCTAGGCGCCCGGCCGCTCTCCGCCCAGGCCGTGCACCGCCTGGGCCACGGCCGCGCGGACGATCGCGCCGGAGTCGCCGGGACGGCGCTGGGCCAGCTTGGCGGCGGTGTCGACGATGCCCTGGATCAGTTCGGCGCGCAGCTCCGGCTCGGGCACGCCGCCCTCGGCCAGCGCGGTGACCAGGGGACGCAGGAGCTGCGCATGGCCGTCGCGGATCCGCTCGCGAGCGGGCTCGGCGAGCGCGTGCTCGACCAGCGCGACCGCCGCCGCGTGCCGGCCGTCGGTCATGACCTCCAGTTGCGCCCGGACGTAGGCGCCGACCTTGCCGGCGAGCCCGTCCGGGCCGTCCAGCGACGCGGCCACCAGCGACGCCCAGCGCGGCAGCTCCTCCTCGACGATCGCGGCGACCAGGTCGTCCTTGGAACGGAAGTACTCGTACAGCCCGGGACGGGACACCCCCACCCGGCGGGCCAGCGCGGCCAGCGACAGTGCCTCGATGCCCTCCTCGGCGACCAGCGCGCGTGCCGCGTCCAGCAGGGTTCTCAGCTGGCGGGCACGGTGCTCGGCGACCGTGGGCTCGCTGATTCTCGGCACCGGCCCATTCTACGGTCGTGACCGTCCCGCGGCCCTGCTCATGGGCCTGCTCATGGCTCTGCTCGCGGCCCGGTGTGCAGGTCCCAGTCGAGGGTCGCGGGAAGGGAGCCTTCGAGGGTGAGGAGCCAGCGCTTCACCTCGATGCCCGAGCCGCCGCTGTAGCCGCCGAGCCCGTTGGACGCGACGACGCGGTGGCACGGCACGATGACCGGGATCGGGTTGCTTCCCATCACCTGGCCGATGGCCTGTGCGGTGACGCCGGCTTGGCTGCGCGCGCCCAGTTCGCCGTAGGTCACCACCTCGCCGTAGGAGACGGACTCGTACAGCGTGGCGAGCACCCGACGTTGCAACGGGGAGGTGAGCCGCCAGTCGACGGGGAGGGTGAACGTGCGCGGCTCGCCGCCGAAGTAGCCGGCCAGGCCCTCCAGGACGGGGGCGAGCCGGTCCGGGTCGTCCACGACGGGCAGGCCGGCGCGCGCGGCGGCGCGGGCGCGGGCGCCGGGGGAGTCGCGCCAGCCCAGCCAGGCCACGCCGGTCTCGGTGGCACCGGCCAGCAGCGTGCCGAGCACGGTGCCGATCGAGCCGAACGCCAGGGTCGCCGTCGTCTCAGGTGGAGTCATGGGTGAGGTCACAGGTGAGGTCATGGGTGGTGTCATCGCCGCCTTGCCAGCAGGAGCGCCGCCGTCATGGGCAGCACCAGGAACACCGCGGTCGTCGCGAGAACGCCGTAGGAGAAGGCGGTGACGATGGTGCCGGCCGCCAGACCGCCCAGCGCGGCGCCACCGTTCATCAGCAGGTCCGACAGGCCCTGGACGGCGGGCCGCCGCTCGGCGGGCACCGAGTCGGTCAGCAGCGCCGAGCCGCCCACCAGCCCGAACGACCAGCCCAGCCCGAGCAGGAACAGCGCGACGGTCAGCCGGGTCACGTGGTGCGGCGCCGAGACCGAGGCCAGCGCGGTCGCGACGGCGAGCAGCGCCATCCCGCCGATCATGACGGGGATCCGGCCGAACCGGTCGGCCAGCCAGCCCGGCAGCGGGGACAGCGCGAACATGCCCGCGATGTGCAGGCTGATGACGATGCCCACGATGGTGAGGCTCGCGTGCCCGTGGTCGAGGTGGACGGGCGTCATCACCATGATCGTGACCATCACGAGGTGGGACACCACGATCGTGGCCACCGCCAGGCGGGCCCGCGGCGTGGTGCGCAGCACTTCCCAGCCGCCTCCCTTGCGACGCTCCCCGGCGGCGGATGCGGGATCGGCGTGCGCCTGGGCTAGCAGCGGGTCGGGACGGAGCAGCGTCATGACCCCGAGAAGCGTGAGCGCGAACGCGACCGCCGAGGTGGCGTAGGGGCCCGACCAGTCCGCCAGGCCCAGCGACCGTCCCAGGCGGTCGGCGGGTTCGGCCAGGTTGGGTCCGGCGATCGAGCCGATCGTGGTGGCCCAGACGACCACCGACAGGTCGCGGGCGGTGTGCCCGGGGGCGGACAGGTCGGTGGCGGCGTACCGGGCGGCCAGTGAGGCGGCGGACCCGCCGCCGGCGAAGAACAGCCCCGCCAGCAGCAGCGGCCACCAGCCGAGCGCGACGGCGATCGCGGCGGTCAGCATGCCCGCCCCGGCGGAGGCGTAGGCGATGGAGAGCGCGGCGCGCCGCCCGTGCCTGGTCGCGGCCCGCGCCATCGGGACGGCGAGCGCGCCCGCGCCGGTCACCGCGCTGGTCTGCGCCAGCCCGCCGATCGCCTCCGAGCCCGACAGGTTCGCCGCGACCAGCGTGCTGACCGCGATTCCCGTGCCGACGCCGACGCCTCCGAGCACCTGCGAGGCGGTGAGCACCGCGAGGATCCGCCGCTGGGCCGGATGCCGCGCGATGGGCGTGGATTTTTCTCCGGTGAGCTCGTCCGCCACCGCCATGACGATCCCGTCCCTCCCGCACCGACCCCGCACACCTACGAAAGGGGTATATCACCCATCACCGTCATTTCCGTATGCGCGGGGGCTCGGCTCACGGGCGGGTGAGGTACGCGTGCAGGCGCCCGGCCTCCTTGACGGCGCGGCTGGAGCCCTTCCGCGCGGCGAGGGCCTCCAGCGCGGGGATGCGCGCCCGCGCGCCCGTCGCCTCCGCGGTACGGGCGCCGAGGGCGAGCAGGTCGGCCAGGCCGGTGACGGGACGTGCGGCGTGGGCGTCCAGAACGGGCGGGAGCGCGTGCTCGACCACCGTCCAGACCTCTGCGTGCGCCCCGGCGTCGGCCGCCTCGCCCAGCGCGCCCGCCATCCGGCCGAGCTTGGCGATCCCATGCCCGACCAGCGCGCCGACCGCCGCGCCCAACTCGGCCGCGGGCAGCCGTCCCCGCGCCGCCATCAGCAGGAGGGCGTCGACCGCCCCGGCACGCTCCGCCACCGGCCTGATCGTCAGCCCGTACGCGAGCGCGGTCGCCGTCGCGACACCGACCGGACCGTCCGCCTCGGCCAGCGAGAGCAGCGCGCGGCTCTGCGCGTACACGTGGTCCAGCGTCACCGCCAGATCGGGAAGCAGGTGCGCGGCGGCCAGCTCGGCATGGGAGGGGATCGTCGGCACCCACCATGGATCGCCGCCGTAGGCGTTGAAGGAGAAGGCCCTCGCGGAACCGTGGCGCCACGACGCTCCAGGGAAGTCGAGGAGCGGCATGAGCTCGTCCACGACCGCCGGGTCCGGCAGCCGCACGGCCTCGGGGGTCGCGATGGCGATGACGGCCGTGCGCGCCTTTTGGTCGGGTTGGAACGACACCGGTGTCACGGCGGTGTGGAACCGCACCTCTGGGAACCCGCCGTTCTCCAGCCAGGCCGCCAGCGTCCGGCCCGGAGACGACGTGAGGCGTGCCGCGCGGGCGGCGGCATCGGGATCGGCCCCCGGCGGGAGGCGGAGCAGGGCCTGCGCCAGGTCGATCACCCCTGCGTCGCCGCCCACCGCCTCCAGGCGTTCCAGCCGGGAGACCAGCTCACCGGCGTCCAGCAGCCCGTTCGCGGCGGTCGGCGTGGACAGCAGGAACGGCGTCCTGCCGATCAGCATCCCGATCTCCCGGCTGCGTCGGGCAAGGAACCGCGCGAGCGCACGGGTCGACGGGCGCGGGCGCGGGCGGGCGACCCGTTGGTGCGGGCGCCGTGCCAGGAAGGTGACCGCGGCCAGGAAGGGTGACAGATCCCCGGGGAGGTTGTCGTCCAGGGAGTCCAGCCACAGCCAGTGATCAATCTCGCGGAAGGTCGTCCGGCACGCCTTGTGGAAACCGCCGGGATCGGCGTGGGCGAGTTCGACCATCCCGGCCAGGAGCCGTTCCGTTCCGATCCGGCCGAGACTCCTTCGATCCGCGGTGGCGAACATCTCGGCCAGCTCGGCGACGGACGCGATCGGCGCGGGGAACGCGGCGGGCGGCGGGGGAGGGGCGAGCCCGGCGGGCGGCGGTACGGGCGCCTCGACCTCGCCGAAGACCTCCGCCACCCGGTCCCTGAGATCGGCGGGCAGGGCCGTGGCCGCCTCCCGGACCCGTTCACGAACGGCTTCGTCGGCCTTGGGGCCGTGCTTGACGGCGATCCGGACGGCACGCTCCTGGAGGGCGTGCGACCCATCCCCGAACGCCACGGTCAGCGCGCCGAGCGCCGCGTCCTCCCGGCCCGGCCGGTCCAGCCAGGACAGCGCGGCGCGCACCAGCTTCTTCTCCGGACGGAACAGCACCGCCTCCGCGGCCTCGGCGAACACCGCCTCGTCCAGGCCCACCTCTTCGTCCACCCGGCGGACCTCGCGCAGCGCCAGCTCCGCGACCCGGGCGGGCGCGGCGGGGAGCAGCCGCGCGTAGTCACGGATCCGCGGAAGCACCTCGTCGAGATCGGGGGCGAGCGCGTCATGCAGATCGGCGTACCAGCGCAGGTCGTTCAGTGCGCCGCCGCGCAGGAACCGGCGCACGCACCCGTCCAGCAGCGCCTCCCGCTCCAGACGGCCCTCCTGGACGAGCCGTGTCAGCGCGGTCCGCCAGGCGTTCCCGGCGCCGAACATGCCGATCACCTGGCCGACGGCCTCGACCTCGAACAGCCGCGGCACCATGGCGTCCAGCAGCGGATCCTCGCCCAGCCCCGTGGCCGGCGCGGTCCAGCGCACCCAGCCGACGGTGAACGCCTCGTCCTCGGGCGGTCCCGCACCGGCGGCCCGCAGGAGGAGCGCGCAGGTCCACCAGGCGGCCTGGTCGCCGCCCCAGGCGCTCTGGTCGGCCACGCGCAGCCGCCCCGCGAGGCGCCTGCCCACCTCCGCGCGCCACTCGGCGGGACGGCCCTCGGTCGCGGTGACCACGAACTCCGCGTGCCGGCGTCCGGCTCTGAAGTCCCAGGCGCGATTGAGCCGCAGGTCGGCGCGGGCCAGCCACTGCGCCGCCGCGGCCGGGCCCGGGATGCAGCCGGCGCCCGCCACCAGCAACGCCGACGTGACCGCCCCCTCGGTCCACGGGGAGTCCGGGCGGGTGTCCCGCACCCTCCTCAGCAGGCCGGGCAGCTCCTTGGCGGCGGCCCTGCGCTCCTCGTCGGTGAACCGCCTCAGCAGCGCCGCGACGAACCGTGCGTTGCCGTGCTCGACCTTGCTGAGCAGCGTGTCCACCCGAAGGTCGCTCATCGAGTGCCCTCCTCCGCCATGGCGGCGTCCCGGACGAGCCGCGCGGCGATCACGTGCTTGCAGGGGCCGCGCCCGCCGCGATACTCGGCCCACCAAGGGCAGGTGCAGGACGCCCGGTCGCCGGAGAACCGCACCTGGCGGGACCGGTCGCCGGTCTCCACGACCGCGAGGCCGGGGCCGGTGAACCGGACGGCGCCCGACCCGGCCAAGGCCCTGGCGTCGCGCAGCCGGGGGTTCATCGCCGCCACCCGTTCGGGGTCGTAGGGCAGCTCCCGGTGGAAGAAGCCCGCCTCGGCCGTGTCGTACCCGACCCGCCCGGCCGTGCCGAGCTGGGTCAGCGCGGCTCGCGTTCGGCGCGCGTCGATCCCCGCGCGCTCGGCCAGCAGGTCGGGCTCGACGCGGGCCTCGAACGACAGCAGCGCGCCCAGAAGCTCGGCGTCGTCGGCCGCCTCCTCGGTGGCCAGGGCGTCCAGGACGGCTCCCTCGCCGGAGAACCCGCGGTGCGGCTCGGGCGAGAGCGTCAGGACGTACCGCATGCCCGGCAGTTCGAGCTCCCACGCGCTCGCGACCGGCCTGGCGTCCGCCGCGGTCACGGCCGGGCCGTACGCGCGCAGAGCCCGGGCGAAGCGCAGCAGCGGAAGCATCGTGCGCAGCCGGTCCGGGCCGGCCAGAGACACCGCCCCGGGGCCGGGACGGGAGCTGATCCGCAGGCCCCGGCCTGCCGGGACGGCCCACAGCCTCCCCCGCGAACGCCCGCCCGGCAGCCCGCGCAGGAACCGCACCGCCTCCGGCCCGGACACCTCCGCGCGCAGGTCGAACCCGGACGTGATCACCTGGAGCTCGGCGAAGCCCCGCAGCCAGCGGTCCGGCAGCGGCACCTTCTTCTCCACCACGGCTCCGTCCAGCGTGGTGACCGCCAGCTCCTCGGCACCGACCGCCAAGTGCAGCGGGTCGCCGGTGCCCACCCGCGCCAGTGCCTCCCGCAGCGGGCCGTTGACGTCCACGTTGGTCGTGCCGCGCTCGTGCACCTCGCCGTCCAGCGCGGGCTGCAGGACGTCCAGCCGCCCGTACACCCCGCAGCAGGCGGAGAACGACTCCATCCGCAGCCGGTCGCCGTTGCAGGTCACCACCGGGTCGCGCATCGTCGTGGGACGCGGCTGGTAGTACCGGGTCTGCGCCACGTCCGCCAGGGCGAGCAGCGCCGCCGCGGCCGGTGCCGCCTCGGTCAGCAGCCCGCTGAAGAAGCGCGGACGCGCCTGGGGCCCGGCCGCGGTGGTCCCGCCGGAGGTGGACAGGCCGAGGAGCCCGCCGTCCAGCGAGGACGGACGCGCGTACGAGTACTTCTGAACCGGCGTGGTCGCCGTGCCGCTCGCCATGCCGCGAACCTAGGGCGCGCGACCGACATTTTCCGGGAAACAAGGGGCGGGGCCGGAGAACAGGGGGAGGGGCATGGTACGGGGCCGGATCCGGGCTCGGGGACACCGGGGGTAGGCTCGAAGCCGTGCGAAGGTTCTTCACCCCCGGATGGCTCGGGCTCCACGCGCTGGCGATCACGCTGTTCGCCGCGTTCCTGGCCTTCGGCTGGTGGCAGTTCGACCGGGCACAGCAGGGCAACGACCGTAGCTGGGCGTACGTCTTCGAGTGGCCGATCTTCGCGATCTTCGTGCTGGTGATGTGGATCAAGATGATGCGGGACGAGCTCGACGACGCCCGCAAGGGGCCCGACCGGACCCCCACGGTGGTCGAGGAGCCCGTCGAGGCCGCGGTGAAGCGGGACATCATCCGGCGGCAGGAGGAGGAAGACCCTCAGCTCGCCGCCTACAACCGCTACCTGGCGCGGCTCAACTCCGAGACGCACCGGCGAGACTGACCGGCGAGTCCGACCGGCCCCCGTTCAGAGAGGTGATCTGTGGAAGCGGCCGTCAACCGGTATCGCGTCATGGCCATCGTGGTCGGCGTGATGCTGTTGCTGCTGGTCTTCGTGGCCATGCCCATCCGCTACATCGGCGGCAACGAGACCCCGTCGGCGATCATCTCCCCGACGCACGGCACCCTCTACATCGTCTACCTGGCGGTCGCGTTCGACCTGTACCGCAAGCTCTCCTGGCCGCTGAGGCAGATGGTGCTGATGGTGACCGCGGGGCTGATCCCGTTCCTGGCGTTCGTCATCGAGCGCCGGATCGTGCGGGACGCCCGCGCCGACCTGGCCGCCAGGGCGCGGGACAAGGAGACCGGCGAGACCGCCGAGGTGCCCCGCGAGGCCCCGAGCGGCGCCGTCGACAACGCCTGAGCCGCCCCGGCGCCGCCCGCGGCTGAACGTACCCATGCCAGGACATGCCGCGGCCCGTGGGGCGGAGCGCCTCCACGGGCCGGGCGTCCAGCAGCGGTCTGTACTGCTGTGTGGGCGGCCTGGGACGGGGGTCGGGTCAGAAGTCCGGCCGCCCGGCTCTTAACGGCTCACAGGGTGTCTGCGCCGGGCACTCACCTCGCTCTCCTTCGGTATCGACGCTGCTCTCGAGAGATCCGGCACTGAGATCCGATGACGTCGAACACGGTGGGATCGGGCACGGTGGCCGGGGCCGGGCCGGCGGCGTGGCTCGGAGCCGCCGGCCCGGCGCGGTGGATCCCGGTGCCACGGGGGCATGCGGCACCGGGTCTCCGGTACTGGGTGAACGGGTGGTACTGGGTGAACGGGTGGTACTGGGTGAACGGGTGGTACGGGGTGAACGGATCCGGCCGGGACGGCCGAGGACCCGAGGTGTGACCGGGCACGCGCCGCCGTCGCCGCCGGCACCAGGGCGGAAGGGGGGAGGTGCCGGCGGCGACGCGACGGGCCCGGTACGCCCTCGGCCGTCCGGACCGGGCCGGAGGGGGCCGGGGGCCGGGCGCGACGAGACAAGCCCGGACCC
Organism: Actinomadura sp. NBRC 104412; assembly: GCF_030269515.1. Taxonomy (GTDB): domain Bacteria; phylum Actinomycetota; class Actinomycetes; order Streptosporangiales; family Streptosporangiaceae; genus Spirillospora. Next base: position 227,792 of record NZ_BSTM01000006.1, read on the forward strand.
CGGTCGAAGGGAAGCCGATGAGCGGCGGTTCCGCCGTGCCGAGCAAGTCCCGCGCGCCGCATGCGTGCCCCCTCCCCGGTTCGCCGGGCGACGGGGCCGGAGCCTTGCCGCCCCATCGCTTCCCCATCACTCAGCGTCACGATCTCGTTGCGTTAAGTACCCAGCCTTCATGGTCGCGTAAACACTCGCCCAGGAAGAAAAGGGGAGGGTAAAACTTTGCCCACCAGGCACGATCGGCCCACCGACCACATCAACGAGCGCGTCAACGAGGCGGACCGCCCCGGTCGGGGGCGGTCCGCCGGTGGTTATGAAGTCGGTGTGGCGCTGGGGGAGTTGGGGGGCGCCGACGCGGGTGGCTGGTCGACGAGGTCCTGGGTGGGGTTCGGGCCCACGAAGAGCAGGACCTGGTTCTTGGCCCAGGGAACCGCGTCGTGGACGTACCACGTGAGCGGGACCTGGCCGGGCTTCAGCACCTTGCCCTCCATAGTTCGGTATTCGGGCACCGTGACGTGCCGCTTCCGCAGGGCGGTCAGTACCTCCTCCACCCGGTGCTTGCGGAAGCTCATGCCGTGCATGACTTCGCCGGGGGCAGTGGCGGGGGCTGTGCTGCTGTACTTCTCGCCCGGACGGGCGTCCCGCCCGAAGACGATGGCGGCGGTGCCTTTGTAACCGGTGCGGATCCGGACGCCGACCGGGCAGACGTCGCCTCCGCCGCCGGTCTCGCACTCGCCCTTGGCCGTGATCGGAGTGACGTCGCGCTCGGTGGTGTGCTCGCTGGTGTCCATCATGACGACGGTGCCGACAATGGACGGGGACGCCGGCACCATCGACAGCGTGACGTTGAGGCCGTGGGCGGCGAACTCCTCCCGGTAGCGCTTCGGGTCGGCGAGCGGGTCGCGGACGCGGACGTCGATGTAGCCGTCCTTGCGGGTGAACGTCAGCGCGGCGGCCAGTGCGACGCGCGGGCTCGTCGGGGTGAGGTCCGGCGTCCCGCCGGGTCGGTCGTCGCGGGTCGCGACGACCGCCGTGACGGCCGCGCAGGCGACGCCCGCTGAGGCCAGCGGGAGGCCGATGCGCAGGATGGGTGAGCGCCGCCGACGCGGGGCGGCGGAGGGGGCCGCGGTCGCGGTGATGCGGTCGGCGAGGGCGGTGGCCGCGTCCTCGGGGAGGAGGGCCGCGGCCTGCCGGTCGGTGACGGAGGCGAGCCTGGCGATCAGCGGGTCGATCTCGTGGTTCATTTGAGGTCTCCGTTCGGGATCCGCCGGCCTTCGGCGGGCAAGGCCGCGGCAGGCAGGGGCGCGGTGTGCGGGGACGTGGTGGGCGGTGGGGTGCCGGGGACGTCCGCGTCCATGCGAGCCAGGGCGCGGGCGAAACGGCGGCGGGCGCGGTGCAGGCGGATCCGTACCGCGTTGCGGGAGCAGCCGAGGACGGTCGCGATCTCGCCATGGTCGAGCCCCTCCCAGCCGACCAGGGCCAGGAGTTCGCGGTCGGCCTCGGGCAGGCCGCGGAACGCCGCGCCCACGCCGGCCAGGTCGTCGCCGGGCGCATCCTGGACGGTCAGGTCGTCGCGCAGCCGGGACCCGAGGTCGGCGGCCAGCGCGGACCGGCGGCGCTCGCCGCGGTGGTGATTGGCCAGGACTCGCCGGGCCACCCCGTACAGCCACAGCCGGGCCTCGTCACCGGGCGGGATGTCATCGAGCCGCCGCCAGGCGGTGAGGAACGTCTCCGCCAGGACGTCGGCGGCGTCCTGCGGGTCGCTGGTGCGGCGCAACGCGTACCCGAGGATCCGGGCGCGGTTGGCCGTGTAGACGTCCTCGAAACGGCGCCGTCGCTCGTCGGGCGGATGGGACTGATACTCGTCGGATTGTCGCGATGGGGATGGCAAGCCCTCTCCTCTCGTCGCGGCGTTCTCACCGGACGCAGGGCACATGTCCGCACATCGCACAGCATTTCGCTTCGCCTCGCAGGCCGACGTCCCTGCCCGCAAGGCTCGCCCGGAGGGACAACCGGGCGATGATCGCTCAGGGCGAACGATGCAGAGGAAACAAATTCGAGCTTCGTTTTCTTGAGTGAGTATGGCTCAACCTCGGGTTGGGCTGGACCGCTAGAGACTTTTGGAGCTGAGAGCATGAGCGAGACCCTGACGCTGCCGGTCCTGCCCCTGGACGACGGGGCCGTTCTGCCCGGCATGGTGGTGCCCCTCGATCTGTCCGAGAACGAGGTCCGCGCGGCGATCGAGGCGGCCCGTGCGGTCGCCCAGACCCGAGGGCCGGGGATCAGGTCGGCGGTCAAGCCGCGCGTGCTGCTGGTGCCCAGGCTGAACGGGAACTACGCGGCCGTCGGCACGCTGGGCGTCGTGGAGCAGGAGGGGCGGCTGCCCGGCGGCGGGCCGGGCGCGGTCGTGCGCGGCGTGGCGCGGGTGCGGATCGGCACCGGGACGACCGGACCCGGCGCGGCGCTGTGGGTGGAGGGCACCAGGATCGAGGTGACCGGCCAGGACGACCCCCGCGTCGAGGAACTGGCCAAGGAGTACAAGGGCCTGGTCAGCGCCATCCTGCAGAAGCGCGGCGCCTGGCAGGTCGTGGACGTGGTGCAGGCCATCGACGACCCCTCGACGCTGGCCGACAACGCCGGCTACGCCCCCTACCTGTCGAACGAGCAGAAGGTCGAGGTGCTGGAGACCCCCGACGTGGTCGAGCGCCTCACCCTGGTGATCGGCTGGGCCCGTGACCACCTGGCCGAGCTGGACGTGGCGGAGACCATCCGCAAGGACGTCCAGGAGGGCATGGAGAAGACCCAGCGGGAGTTCCTGCTGCGGCAGCAGCAGGAGGCCATCCGCAAGGAGCTGGCCGAGCTGAACGGCGACCCGGCCGACGAGGAGGACGACTACCGCGCCCGGATCGAGGCGGCGAACCTGCCCGAGAAGGTGCGCGAGGCGGCGCTCAAGGAGGTCGACAAGCTGGAGCGGTCGTCCGACGCGTCCCCTGAGGGCGGCTGGATCCGCACCTGGCTGGATACCGTACTCGACATCCCGTGGAACGAGCGCACCGAGGACGCCTACGACATCGCGGGCGCCCGCGCGATCCTGGACGCCGACCACGCGGGCCTGGACGACGTGAAGGAGCGCATCGTCGAGTACCTGGCCGTGCGCAAGCGCAGGGCCGACCGCGGCCTGGGCGTCGTGGGCGGGCGGCGCTCCGGTGCCGTCCTGGCGCTGACCGGCCCTCCGGGGGTCGGCAAGACCTCGCTGGGCGAGTCGGTCGCACGCGCCATGGGACGCAAGTTCGTGCGGGTCGCGCTGGGCGGCGTCCGGGACGAGGCGGAGATCCGCGGCCACCGGCGCACCTACGTCGGCGCGCTGCCGGGACGTATCGTCCGGGCGATCCGCGAGGCGGGCTCGATGAACCCGGTCGTCCTGCTGGACGAGGTCGACAAGGTCGGCGCCGACTACCGGGGCGACCCGACGGCGGCGCTGCTGGAGGTGCTGGACCCCGAGCAGAACCACACGTTCAGGGACCATTACCTGGAGGTCGAGCTCGACCTGAGCGACGTGCTGTTCCTGGCGACCGCCAACGTGGTCGAGGCGATCCCGGGGCCGCTGCTGGACCGCATGGAGCTGGTGCAACTGGACGGCTACACCGAGCACGAGAAGGTCACCATCGCCCGTGAGCACCTGCTGCCCAAGCAGCTCGACAAGGCCGGCCTGGAGGCGTCCGAGGTGAGCTTCGACGACGAGGCGCTGGCGCTGCTGGCCTCCGAGTACACCCGGGAGGCGGGCGTGCGGTCGCTGGACCGCGCGATCGCGAGGGTGCTGCGCAAGATCGCCGCGAACGTGGCGCTGGAGAAGGCGACGCTGCCCGTCTCGATCGGCGCGGCCGATCTGAAGGACTACCTGGGACGGCCGCGGTTCACTCCGGAGGTCGAGCTGAGCAGGTCGGAGCGGCGCACCGGGGTGCCGGGCGTGGCGACGGGCCTGGCGGTCACCGGCGCGGGCGGCGACGTGCTCTACATCGAGGCGTCGCTGGCCGACAAGGAGACCGGCGACACCGGCGTGACGCTGACCGGCCAGCTCGGCGACGTCATGAAGGAGTCGGCCCGGATCGCGCTCAGCTACCTGCGCTCGCGCGGCGCGGAGCTGGAGCTTCCGGTCGGCGACCTGAAGGACCGTGGCGTGCACATCCACGTGCCCGCCGGCGCGATCCCGAAGGACGGGCCGAGCGCGGGCATCACGATGACCACGGCGCTGGCCTCGCTGCTGTCGGGCCGTCCGGTCCGCTCGGACGTGGCGATGACCGGTGAGGTCTCGCTGACCGGCCGGGTGCTGCCGATCGGCGGCCTGAAGCAGAAGCTGCTGGCCGCCAGCAGGCTCGGGATCACGACCGCGATCGTGCCCAAGCGCAACGAGCCGGACCTGGAGGACGTCCCGGCCGAGGTGCTGGAGAACATGACGGTCTTCGCGGTCAGCGACGTCCGCGAGGTCCTGGACCTGGCCCTGGAGCCGGCCTCGACCAGCGCGGCCGTGGCCGCCTGATCCCTCCGCAGAGGACGCGAGCGCCCGCGCCGGCTCGATCGAGCCGACGCGGGCGCTTCGCGTTGCGCCGCGTCCCGGACGTCCCGCGCGACCCGGGTTCGTGTTTGACCGATCTCCGGGCCGGTGAAGGAAATCGACGATGTGAGCCTGGACGTGGCGGGCGTGGTGCTCGCCTACCTGGTGGCCGGACGCCGGAACTCGTACGCGCTGCGTGGACGGCCCTAGCGCGGGGTGAGGCGGAAGATCCGCAGCTCGCGGGTGACGCGTTCGCGGTAGCGGTCGTACACCGGCCAGACGCGCACCAGCCGGGGCCAGATCGCGGCGCGCTCGTCGCCGTCCAGCAGCCGGGCGGTGACCGGGACGGTACGGCCGCGGAAGGTCACCTCCGCCTCGGGATGCCGGAGCAGGTTGCCCGTCCAGGCGGGGTGGTGCTCCCTGCCGAAGTTGGAGCCGACGACGATCCAGCCGCCGCCCGGCTCGGGCATGCAGGCGAGCGGCACCCGCCGGGGGAGGCCGCTCTTGGCGCCGGTGGTGGTGAGCATCAGGCTCGGGATCAGCGCCTGCCCGAGCAGGAAGCGGCCGCCGCTGGCCCGGTGCAGGGCGCGGTCCAGCGGCGGGACGATCCTCGGCCCGATCCTGGAGAACCAGCGGGCCGCGGAGATCCGCTGGAACAGCGGCCCGGCGGTCCGTCGCAGCGGCGTCGGTGTCCGCCGCCGTCCGGCGGCGGCGCTTTCGGGACGCGGGGCCAGCCTTCCGGCCCGCCGGAGGTGGCCGGTCTCGGCCATCCAGCGCAGCCCGTCCTCAAGGGTCTCCTCGACCGGTCGCAGGGCCAGCGACAGCGCGTCCAGCGAAGGGCCGTCGTCGGTCGGCACCAGCCTGACCATGAACTCGGCGGCGTCCCTGGTGAGCGGGTAGTCGAACGGCCTGACGCGCCTGACCGCGTCCAGCGCGGCGCCCGCGCCGAGCATCACCCCGGCCGGGACGGGGAAGCCGCGCGGCCTGAGGCCGGTCAGCCGGTCGCACAGGTCGGCGTACTGCCGCCAGGTGCGGTAGTGCCCGCCGAGCAGGAGCCGGTCGGGGGTGGGCCTGGAGACCGCGCGGGCGAGGGCCTCGGCCAGGTCCCGCACGTCGATGATCGAGGCGCCGCCGGGCGGGAGCGGCCAGGCCAGGTCGAGCGCCCGGCTCACGCCCTGCATGAACGAGTCCAGCACGGGCTGGGAGGGGCCGAACACGCCGCCGGGATACACGACGGTGACCGGGGCGCCGGCCGCCTGGAGGTCCCGGACGTACCGTTCGGCGGCGACCTTGGACCTGCCGTAGCCGGTCCTGGGCGTGCCGAGGGGGCCGTCGGTGGTGATGAGCGGGCCGGGCGGCGGGACGAACACCGCGACCGTCGACACGTGCACCACCCGGTCGACGCCGCGCGCCACCGCGCCGCCGACCACGTTGCGCGTGCCGGACACGTTGACGTGCACCAGGCCGGTCTCGGGGTCGCGGCCGGGCGAGGCGGGCGTGGTCACGCCGATCGCGGCGGCGGCGTGGATGGCGGCGTCGCAGCCGGCCAGCGCCTCGTTCACCGCGGCGGCGTCGCACATGTCGCCCCGCACCAGCTCCACGTCCTCGGGCGCGACGCCGAGCCCGGAGAGCACCCTGCCGGCCCTGCCGGGATCGCGGACCAGGGCGCGGGGGGCGTGCCCCGCGTCCAGCAGCGCGCGGACGGTGTGGGACCCGACGAATCCGGACGCGCCGGTGAGAAAGACCCGCATACCGGGAAACTAGCGCTTGGTGTCGATCGAGAGGAACCACCGGGGGTTCGCGAAGCGTCGCGGACGGAACCGCGTTCGGCCTTCCGGGCGGCATTGCGGACAGGTCCTAACACCGCGGAGACCAGGGTAGGCCGTTGACGCCCCTGGAACGCTCCATCACACTCGGGTGTCACCTGACCGCCGTCGCCCGGGGCCGCCACCGGACGCACGTCCGGGGTCGACGCCCTGGATCGATGCCGAGATCGAGCCGACCGGGAGGGATCAATGAGGATCGGGCTGGCCGGGGCGGGGCGCATCGGTGCGCGCCACGCCGCCGCACTGTGCACGATGCCCGAGGTCGAGTCGCTGGTGATCGCGGACGCCGACCCGTCGAGAGCGCGGGACCTGGCCGTCCGGCTGGACGCCCGCCCGCGGGATCGGGTGCGCGCCGAGGAGTCGGTGTCCGGGCTGTTCGGCGCCGGGCTCGACGGGCTGGTGGTGGCCGCCGCGACCGACGCGCACGCCGCCCTGGTGGAGAGGGCGGTGGCCGCCCGGATCGGCGTGTTCTGCGAGAAACCGCTCGCCGCGGACGTTGATGGAACGTTCCATATCGCGGCGGCGGCCCGCCGCACCGGTGTCCCGGTGCAGGTCGGCTTCCAGCGCCGCTTCGACGCCGGGTACGTCGCGGCCCGCGAGGCCGTCTCCGCCGGCCGGCTCGGCTGGCTGCACACCGTCCGGTCGTGCAGCTTCGACCCGGCGCCGCCGCCCTCCGGCTACATCCCCGCCTCCGGCGGCCTGTTCCGCGACTGCGTCATCCACGACCTGGACTCCATCCGCCATGTCACCGGGCGCGACGTGGCCTGGGTGATCGCCGCCGGATCCAACCGCGGCGACGAGGTCTTCCGCCGGTACGGCGACGTCGACACCGGGGCCGCCCTGCTCGGGCTGGACGACGGCACCCTCGGGATGATCGGCGCGACCCGGTACAACGCCGCCGGATACGACGTGCGGCTGGAGCTGTTCGGCTCCAAGGACAGCCTGGTCGCCGGGATGGACGACCGCACACCGGTCACCCCCGTCCCGGCCGACGAGTCGGAGGACGCCCGGCCCGCGTACGTGAGCTTCATGGAGCGGTTCGCCGCCGCCTACGACGCCGAGCTGCGCGCCTTCATCGACGTGATCGCCGGGCGCCGCGCCAACCCGTGTCCGCCGGACGAGGCCCTGGAGGCGTTCTACCTGGCCGAGGCGTGCGAGCTGTCCAGGAGGGAAGGCCGGATGGTCCAGCCGGAGGAGGTACGGTCATGAGGCTGGCGGGCGCCCCGATCTCCTGGGGGGTGTGCGAGGTCCCCGGCTGGGGCCATCAGCTCTCCCCGCGCCGCGTCCTGGCCGAGATGCGCGACCTCGGCCTCACCGCCACCGAGCTCGGCCCCGACGGGTTCCTCCCGTCCGACCCGGGCGAGCGTGGCGCGCTCCTCGACGAGTACGACCTGGAGCTGGCGGGCGCGTTCGTCCCGGTCGTCCTGCACGACCCCGGCCGCGACCCGCTGCCCGGGATCGAGCGGGCCATGGACGACCTCGGCCCCGGTACCGTGCTGGTCCTGGCCGCCGCCACCGGGATCGACGGCTATGACGGGCGGCCGGACCTCGACACCAGGGCGTGGCGGACGCTGCTGTCCAACCTCGACGCCATCACCGTGCGCGCCGCCGAGCGCGGCCATACCGTCACGCTGCACCCGCACGTCGGCACGGTGGTGGAGCGCCGTGCCGAGGTCGAACGCGTGCTGGGGGAGTGCAGCGTCCCGCTCTGCCTCGACACCGGCCACCTCCTCGTCGGCGGCACCGACCCGGTGTGGCTGTCACGCTTCGCCGCGCCCCGCATCGCGCACGTCCACCTCAAGGACGTGGACGTGGCGCTGGCCGATGCCGTACGCGAAGGACGGACCACCTACACCCAGGCGGTCGGCGACGGCCTGTACCGGCCCCTCGGCCAAGGTGACATCGACATCGCCGAGGTCATCCGGTCCCTGGAGGACTCCGGCTACGAAGGCTGGTACGTCATGGAGCAGGACACCATCCTCACCACCGAGCCCGCCCCCGCCTCCGGGCCCTGCGAAGACGTGCGCGCCTGCCTGTCCTATCTCTCCTCCAAGGCCGCATGATGGCGCCTTACGACCTCGTCACCATGGGGCGGGTGAGCGTGGACGTGTACCCGCATGACGTGGGAGTGCCGCTGGAGGACGTGGAGACGTTCGGCAAGTACCTGGGCGGCAGCCCGACCAACGTGGCGGTGGCGGCGGCGAGACATGGTCGCCGTACGGCGGTCATCACCCGTACAGGGGACGACCCGTTCGGCCGGTTCATCCATAAGGCGCTCAAGGGGTTCGGCGTGGACGACCGCTACGTCACCGCCGTGCCCGCGCTTCCCACGCCGGTCGTGTTCTGCGAGATCTTCCCGCCGGACGACTTCCCGCTCTACTTCTACCGCTACCCGAAGGCGCCCGACCTGGAGATCCGCGCCGCCGAGCTGGACCTGGACGCGATCGGCTCGGCCCGCATCCTGTGGGCCACCGTCACCGGGCTGTCGCAGGAGCCCAGCCGGGAGGCGACGCTGACCGCCCTCGCCGCCCGCCGCGACGGGATCACCGTGCTCGACCTCGACCACCGGCCGGCGCTGTGGGAGTCGCGGGACGAGGCGACGCGGTGGACGCGCCGCGCCCTGGAGCACGCCACCGTCGCCGTCGGCAACCTGGACGAGTGCGCGATGGCGGTCGGCGAACGCGAGCCGCACGCCGCCGCCCGCGCCCTCCTCGATCTCGGCCTGGACCTGGCGATCGTCAAGCGCGGCCCGGACGGGGTGCTCGCCGCGTCCAGAACCGAGGTCGTGGACGGCCCGCCGGTCGAGGTGGAGGTCGTCAACGGGCTCGGCGCCGGGGACGCGTTCGGCGGGGCGGTCTGCCACGGGCTGCTGGCGGGCTGGCCGCTGACCCGGACGGTCGCGTTCGCCAACACCGCGGGCGCCCTGGTCGCGTCCCGGCTGGCCTGCGCCGACGCCATGCCGGACACGGCCGAGGTGGAGAAGGCGATGCCGGGGGAGGGGTCATGAGCGGCGGCGTGCGGCACCACCTGCCCGCCGGCAGCACCGCCGAGGCGCCGTTCAGCCTGGTCGTCACCCCCGAGACCGCGGGCTGGACCTACGCCTCGCTGCGCGTGCTGGAGCTGGATGGCGAGCCGGTCACCTTCGGAACGGGAGAGTTCGAGACGATCGTGCTGCCGCTCGCCGGGGCGTGCACGGTGACCTGCGACGGTGAACGGTTCGAGCTGGCGGGGCGGCGGAGCGTCTTCTCCCGGGTCACCGATTTCGCGTACGTGCCGCGCGACGCCCGCGTGACCGTCTCCGGGTGGGGCCGGTTCGCGCTCGCGGGCGCGCGGTGCGCGCGGCGGCTCGTCCCGCGCCACGTACCGGCCGAGGACGTGCCGGTCGAGCTGCGGGGCGCGGGACCGGCGAGCCGCCAGGTCAACAACTTCGGAACGCCCGCCGGGTTCCCGCACGCCGAGAAGCTGATCGCCTGCGAGGTGCTGACGCCCGGCGGGTGCTGGTCGTCGTACCCGCCGCACAAGCACGACGAGGAGACCGCGACCGAGGCCGTCCTGGAGGAGATCTACTACTTCGAGGTCGCGCCCGGCCCCGAGGGCCGTCCCGGGATGGGCTACCAGCACGTGTACGGCACGCCCGAGCGTCCCATCGAGGTGCTGGCGCAGGTGCGGGACGGTGACGTGGTGCTCGTGCCGCACGGCTGGCACGGCCCTTCGATGGCCGCGCCGGGCCACCACCTCTACTACCTGAACGTGATGGCGGGGCCGTCCCCCGAGCGCGCCTGGAAGATCTGCGACGACCCGGCCCATGCCTGGGTCCGTGACACCTGGCCTGGGCAGGACATGGATGAGCGGTTGCCGCTCACGACGACGGAGGAGGAGGCGCGATGAGGCTGACCGTCGGGCAGGCGATCGTGCGTTTCCTGGCCGCCCAGTACTCCGAACGCGACGGGAACCGCCGCCGCTTCTTCCGCGGATGCTTCGGCATCTTCGGGCACGGCAACGTGGCCGGGCTGGGGCAGGCGCTGCTGGAGTACGGCGACGACCTGCCCTTCTACATGTCCCGCAACGAGCAGGCGATGGTGCACACGGCGGCCGGTCACGCGCGGATGAGCGACCGGCTCGCCACGTTCGCCTGCACGTCCTCGATCGGTCCCGGCGCGACCAACATGGTGACGGGCGCGGCGCTGGCCACCATCAACCGACTGCCGGTGCTGCTGCTGCCCGGCGACACGTTCGCCACCCGCCCCGCCAACCCGGTCCTGCAGGAGCTTGAGGACGCGCGTTCCTACGACGTGTCGGTCAACGACTGCCTGAGGCCGGTCTCGAAGTTCTGGGACCGCGTCAACCGTCCCGAACAGCTCGAACCGGCGCTGCTCGGCGCGATGCGGGTCCTGACCGACCCGGCGGAGACGGGCGCGGTGACGCTGGCGCTGCCGCAGGACGTGCAGGCCGAGGCGTACGACTGGCCCGAGGAGCTGTTCCGCGAGCGGGTGTGGCGGATCACCCGCCCGGTGCCCGAGCCCGCCGCGCTCGACGAGGCCGCGGCGCTGCTGGCCGCCGCGGAACGCCCGCTGATCGTCGCGGGCGGCGGGACCATCTACGCCGACGCCACGCTGGAACTGCGCGCGCTGGCCGAGTCGACGGGGATCCCCGTCGCCGAGACCCAGGCGGGCAAGGGCTCACTGCCGTGGGACCACCCGTCCTCGGTCGGCGCGATCGGCGTCACCGGCACCCCCGCCGCCAACGCCCTCGCCCGCCAGGCGGACGTCGTGCTCGGCGTCGGCACGCGCTACAGCGACTTCACCACCGCTTCGCGCAGCCTGTTCGCCGATCCCGGCGTACGGTTCGTCAACCTCAACGTGGCGCGGTTCGACGCGGCCAAGCACGCGGGCGTGCCGCTGGTCGCCGACGCCAAGGAGGGGCTGCGGGCGCTGCACGCCGCCCTCGGCGCGCACTCGGTGGCGGACGCGTACCGCGCGGAGGCCCGCGAGCTGGCCGCCCGCTGGAACCGGACCGTCGACCGCGCCTACGCCGGTGACGGGCGCGGCCCGCTGCCGACCCAGGCGGAGGTCATCGGGGCCGTCAACCAGGCCGCCGGGCTCCGCGACATCGTGGTGTGCGCCGCAGGGTCGATGCCCGGGGAGCTGCACCGGCTGTGGCGGTCGACCGACCCCAAGAGCTACCACGTGGAGTACGGCTACTCCTGCATGGGCTACGAGATCGCGGGCGGCCTCGGCGTGAAGCTGGCCGTCCTGGACTCCGACGACCCGTCCCGCGAGGTGTTCGTGCTGGTCGGGGACGGCTCGTACCTGATGATGGCGCAGGAACTGGTCACCGCGGTCGCCGAGGGCGTCAAGCTCGTCGTCGTCCTCGTCCAGAACCACGGCTTCGCGTCGATCGGCGGGCTGTCGGAGTCGGTGGGCGCGCGGCGCTTCGGCACCCGCTACCGCTCCCGCACCGCCACCGGGCTGGACGGGCCGCTCCTCCCCGTCGACCTCGCCGCCAACGCCGCCAGCCTCGGCGCCGAGACGATCCGGGCCGAGACGATCGACGACCTGCGCGGCGCGCTGGCACGGGCGCGCGAGGCGTCCACCACGACGCTCGTCCACATCGAGACCGACCCGCTGGTGCCCGCGCCCGGCGACGAGGTGTGGTGGGACGTCCCCGTGGCGGAGGTCTCCGCCCTGGAGCCGACGCGGGAGGCGCGCGCGGCCTACGAGAAGGCGCGAACCGCCAGGCGCCACCACCTTTGATCAACAAGCCACGCTCTCTGGTACATACTCGTTCATCCAGCCACCCCCCTGCGGAGAGAACGGAGCCCTCCGATGACCCGCACCCCTCCGATGACCCGCACCTCCCGGACGACCCGGACCTCTCGGACGACCACGTGGAAGAACGCCCGGCGCCGGGGCCTCACCACCCTGGCGGGGGCCGCGGCCCTGGCGCTGGGCCTGTCGCTGAGCGCGTGCAGCGGCTCGGGCGGCAAGAAGGCCGAGGAGAACCCGGTCGCGGGCGGCGCCGGCACCGAGCGGATGACCATCGCGATGGTCACCCACTCCGGGCCCGGCGACACGTTCTGGGACATCGTCCAGAAGGGCGCGCGGGCCGCCGCCGCCAAGAGCAACGTCGAGTTCCTCTACTCGGCCGACCCGGACGGCGGCAAGCAGGCCCAGCTCGTGCAGGCCGCCATCGACAAGAAGGTGGACGGGATCATCGTCACCTTCGCCAAGCCGGACGCCCTGAAGGACGTCGTCGCCCGCGCCACCGCGGCCAAGATCCCGGTGGTGTCCATCAACTCGGGCGCGGACGTGTCCGCCGACTACGGCGCGATCGCCCACTTCGGGCAGGACGAGACGATCGCCGGTGAGGCCGCCGGCCGCGAGCTGGCCGCCATCGGCTCCAAGCGGGCGCTGTGCGTGATCCACGAGCAGGGCAACGTGGGCCTGGAGGACCGCTGCGCCGGCGCGAAGAAGACCTTCGGCGGGCAGATGGAGAACCTGTTCGTCCCCGGCACCAACATGCCGCAGGTCAAGTCCGCGATCACCGCCAAGCTGCAGGCCGACGAGGACGTCGACGGGATCCTCACGCTGGGCGCGCCGTTCGCGGCCACCGCGGTCGACGCGGTGAAGGAGACCGGCGGCCGGGCCAAGGTCGCCACGTTCGACATGAACAAGGACCTGATCGCCCTGCTCAAGGCCGGCAGCATCCAGTTCGCCGTGGACCAGCAGCCCTACCTTCAGGGGTACGCGGCGGTCGACGAGCTGTGGCTGCTGAAGACCAACGGCAACGTGATCGGCGGCGGCCGTCCCGTCCTGACCGGGCCCGCGATCGTCACCAAGGACAACGCGGGCGCCATCGAGCAGTTCGCCAACCGGGGCACCCGATGAGCCAGGCCGTCGCCCGGCCGCCCGTCAAGCTCGACGAGCGCCTGACGCGGCGCTCCCCGCTGCGCCGTCTGCTCGCCAGGCCGGAGCTGGGAGCGCTGCTGGGCGCCGTCGTGGTGTTCGTGTTCTTCTCCGTCGTCGCGGACGCGTTCCTGCGGGCGAGCTCGTTCTCGACCGTCCTGTACGCCAGCTCCACGTTCGGGATCATGGCGGTGGGGGTCTCGCTGCTGATGATCGGCGGCGAGTTCGACCTGTCCGCCGGGGTGATGGTGACCACCTCCGCGCTGGTCGCCGCGCTGACCAGCTACCAGCTCACGCTGAACGTCTGGGCGGGGGTGGCGATCTCGCTGGTCGTCACCCTCGCGCTGGGCCTGCTCAACGGCGTCCTCTACATCAGGACGGGCCTGCCCAGCTTCATCATCACCCTCGCCACGTTCCTGATGCTCGCGGGCGCCAACCTGGGCGTCACCAAGGCCGTCACGGGCAACGTCGCGTCCGACTCGATCCGCGACATGGACGGCTTCTCCTCGGCCCGCGCCGTGTTCGCGTCCGACGTCGGCGTGCTGGGCGTCAACGTCAACATCACCGTGTTCTGGTGGCTGGGGCTGGTCGCCGCCGCCACCTGGCTGCTGCTGCGGACCCGCACCGGCAACTGGATCTTCGCCTCGGGCGGCGCGGCGGCCGGCGCGCGGGCGGTCGGCGTCCCGGTCGCCAAGACCAAGATCGGCCTGTTCATGGGCGTGGCGTTCTGCGCGTGGGTGTCGGGCATGCACCTGCTGTTCGCGTTCGCCACCGTCCAGTCCGGCGAGGGCGTCGGCAACGAGTTCTTCTACATCATCTGCGCGGTGATCGGCGGCTGCCTGCTGACCGGCGGCTACGGGTCGGCGATCGGCGCCGCCATCGGCGCGTTCATCTTCGGGATGACCAACAAGGGCATCGTGTACGCCGAGTGGAACCCCGACTGGTTCAGGTTCTTCCTCGGCGCCATGCTGCTCGTCGCCACCGTCGTCAACCTGGTCGTGCGCCGCAGGGTGGAGGCGAACCGATGACATTGATCCGGCTCGACTCGGTCGGCAAGAACTACGGCAACATCATCGCCCTGCGCGGTGTCTCGCTGGACGTGGCCGCCGGTGAGGTCGCCTGCGTCCTGGGCGACAACGGCGCGGGCAAGTCCACCCTCATCAAGATCGTGTCGGGGCTGCACCGTCATGACTCGGGCACCTACGAGGTCGAGGGCAGACCCGTCGTGTTCGACTCCCCGCGGCAGGCCCTCGACCTCGGTATCGCCACCGTCTACCAGGACCTGGCCGTCGTCCCCCTCATGCCCGTCTGGCGCAACTTCTTCCTCGGTTCCGAGAAGCGCAAGGGCTTCGGCCGCCTGGACGTCCACTACATGCGCCGCACCACCAAGTCCCGGCTCCTGGAGATGGGCATCGACCTGCGCGACGTGGACCAGCCCATCGGCACCCTCTCCGGCGGCGAGCGCCAGTGCGTGGCCATCGCCCGCGCCGTCCACTTCGGTGCCAAGGTCCTCGTCCTGGACGAGCCCACGGCGGCCTTGGGCGTGAAGCAGGCGGGCGTCGTCCTGCGCTACATCGTGCAGGCCCGCGAACGCGGCCTCGGCGTCATCTTCATCACCCACAATCCGCACCACGCCTACCCGGTGGGGGACCGCTTCCTCGTCCTCAAACGGGGCCGCAGCATCGCCTACCGCACCAAGCGGGACATCACCCAGCAGGAGCTCACCGCCCTCATGGCCGGAGGGGAGGAACTGGAACTCCTGGCCGAGGAACTGGAGTCGGTGACCTCCTCTGCCGCCTCCGAGCTGGCCCAGGACGCCAAACGCCTCGGCATCACCTCGGACTGAGACCGGACGGCGCGGGCCCGCGACGGCGCGGACCCGCTAGCTCACCCACTTGGCCTGGTCGAGGATCGCGGTGAGGTTCGGGGTGTCGAACTCGTCCACGATCAGGAGCTTCTCGGCCTGGAGGTACCAGAGGCGCTGGGTGAAGAAGACGCCCGTCTTCTTCACCCCGTCCAGGCCGTAGCACTCCATGCGCCACTCCTTGTACTGGGCCTGCCGTCCGGCCACCGTGACCCGCGCCTGCTTCCGGACGGACACGCCCTTGGCGATGGGGTACTTCTCGGGGTCCTTCGGGCAGAACGCGCCGATGTCCGTGGCCGGGTGGAACGGCTCGTTGGGGTCGTAGCGCGTCCTGTCGTCCCGCTGGTCGATCCATCGCGGGCCCAGCACGGCGAAGCCGGGGCAGTTGTCGGTGTAGTTACGGTCGGCGAAGCCGCCCCTCTCCTTGGGGCCGGTGCAGCGGCCGGGGATGTCGACCCGGTGGCCGCTGTCGACGAGCCGCGGGTCGTTCACCGGGTCGGCGACGTCCTTGATGGCGCGGACCTTCCAGGTGGGCGGGGCGGTGAGGAGCAGGTTGCCCACGCGCAACGGCACCCCGCTGAGGGTGGGACGGGGCGAGGAGCGCGACGCAGGTGCGCCGACCGGACCGACCGGGTCCTCGTCCTCGGAGTCGCGGGTGGTCAAGACCACGGCCACGATGACCACCGCCGTCACCATCGCCGCCGCCACGATGGTCGCGACGGCCTTGGCGGGTCCCTTGGTGCCGAAGCCCTTCGCCGCGTGGGTCGTCGCCTGGGACGGCTGGTGGGCGACGCTTGCCGCCGCCGATCCACCGGAGTGCTGAGCGGCGGCGGTGGCGGGCGTCGCCGCGCCGCCCGTCGCCGCGCCACCGGTCGCGGGGGCCAGCCCCGCCGCCAGGGGGAACAGCCCCGCGAGCGCCGCCGCGGCGGCGGCCAGGGCCCGGACGGCACGGTGCTCCCAGTCGGCGCCGTAGTTCTGGACGGCGATCGCCTCCAGCTCGGTGACGAAGGGAACGGCCCCGGGCGGCCGCTGCGACGGGTCCTTGGCGAGGCCCTGGGCGATCAGCGGGCGCAGGGGCTCGGGGACCTCCGCGATGGGGACGGGACCCGTCAGGTGCCGGCCCGCCAGCGCCATGCGGTCGGGCGCGCTGAACGGCCGGCGCCCGGTGACGCATTCGTAGAAGACGCACGTGGCGGCGTAGACGTCGGTGGCCGGAGTGGCGGGTTCACCGCGCCACTGCTCGGGGGCCATGTAGTACGGAGTGCCCGCGCGGCTGCCCTCACCCGCCCAGACCGCCACCCCGAAGTCGATGAGCTTGCTCAGGCCGTCGCTCTGGACGATGACGTTCGCGGGCTTGTAGTCGCGGTGGACGACGCCCACGTGGTGGGCCGCGGCCAGCCCCAGCAGCGACCCCTTGAGGACGAGCAGCGACGCCTCGGGACCGAGCGCGCCGTGCTCGGCCAGGATCGTCTTCAAGGGCACGCCGTTGACCGCCTCCATGATGATGGCGGCGCCGTACGGGCCCTCGACGAGCTGGTAGAGGCGCGCGACGTTGGGATGCTGGACCTGGCCCATCATCTGGGCCTCGTGCCGGAACCCGGCCTGGTCGGACTCGGCGGCCCCGGCGGGCAGGTACTTGATGGCCACCGGGGTGCCCGCCGTCTCGTGCCGGGCCAGCACCACCCTGCCCTGCGCGCCTCGCCCGAGCTCCCGTACCTCGGCGAAACCGGAGACCGTCCACTCGCTCATGTCGTTCCTCCCCGCGACGGAACGGTCATGTGACGCGCGACACGACGCACAGGTTCACTCACCGGCGGTGAGCTGGGCGGCCAGGAGACGGACCCGGGACTCGTGCTCGTCGTGGCCGACCACGACCGGGGGCTCGTTGTAGGGCATGGCGTCGGACGACCGGCGCAGCTTCACGTACTGGCCGCACGCGTCGATCGCGTACGGCTCCATGTCGTCCTGCAGCGCGCCGATCACCGTGATGCCGTGCGTCTCGCCGATCTTGCGGAAGAGGGCGACGGCCTCCTTGCGGTGCTCCTTGCCCAGGTTGCGGCCCAGCTCGTCCAGGACGAGGACCAGCCGTCCGCCGCCGGAGCTGGCCAGCGCGGCGGCGCACACCAGCTTGACCGCCTTCTCGTCCATCAGCGCGGTGTTGGCCCTCCGGTTGTACGGGACGTACCGCTGGCCCTCGGAACGACGCCATTTCGGGGTGACCTTCCAGCGCCACTCCTGCTCGGGGTCGCCGGGTGGTTCGGGGGTGGGGAACTCTAGCGTCGCCCCGTACCCGCCGTAGGTGACGTCGAGCTTTTCGAACTCCTCGGCGACGCGCTGGAGCCGGGCCCGGATCGCGGCGGTCAGCGCGGTGCGATGCGCCTCGGCCGCGCCCGCCGCCTCCTCGGCGCCCTTCTGGGCCTTCTCCAGGTCGGCGCGGCGGGCCGCGAGCTGCACCTCGATCTGGCGCCGCTGGTGGCGCTCGTAGTCCTCCTGCTGCCGCAGGTAGCCCTCCAGCGCCGTCACCAGGCGGGGGAAGGTGGCCTGCTCCCGTTCGGTACGGCGTCCCCCGCCGTCGGCGCGCTCGCGCAGCAGGAAGCGGATCTCCTCGGGCATGTCCTCGTCTTCGCTCATGACGCCGCCCGAACCCACCTCTCCGTCGGGGAAGACGCGGCGCAGGGCCTCGGAGAGGTGCTTCTCCGCGCTGTGCCACCACTCGTCCGGTGTCCAGGTGCTCTCGTCGGCGTCGAGGGAGGCCAGCCATTCGGCGGCGCTCTCGCGCGACCCGCCCCACCGCTTCTCCAGGTCGTCGAGGCCGAGCGCGGCGCGCTTGTCGGCCAGGTCGGCGGACGCCGCCCGGACGCGGTCGCGGTCGCGCTCGTGCGCCTCGCGCCGGGCGCGCAGCCGGTCGATCTCCAGGGCCCGGGTGTCGGCCTTGGCCTGGAGCCGCCGTAGCGTCTGCTCCGCCGCTCCCAGCCGCGGCCCCAGGCGTGCCTCGCTGCCCGCGAGGTCCTCCAGCCTTTCGCGCAGCTCGGCCATCCGCTCCCGTACGGATGCCAGCTCGTCCACCGCGCGGGCCGCGTCGAGGCGGCGGGCGGCCAGGGCCACGTCCGCGGCGGCGTCGTCCGCACGCTCCTCCGCCTCGGCCAGGGAGTGCCGCGCGGCCTCCAGCGCGGCGCGCGCGGCCTGGACGCGGGCGACCCGTCCGGTGACCGGCTCGGGAAAGCCCCCGATGACGACGACGCCCGTGCCGGTGCCGCCTTCGAGGGCGGAGAGGAAACGGGTCAAGGGGAGGACGCAGCGGACACCGTCCGGATGACCGGGCGTCTCCGCGGTCTGCCGGACGTCGAGCCCCGCGTCGGCCGGGACGATCATCGAACCGGGCAGCGCGCGCAGCGCCTCGGCCGCGGAGTCGAGATCGTCCGGGCCGACGACCACGGCGGCCCGGTACGGCCACAGCGCCGCCTCCCAGCGGTCCCGCACCTCGTCGGCCAGTTCCACGGCGTCCAGCAGGCCGACCGCGGCGATGCCCGCGCCCGCCAGGGCACGGATCTGCTCCGGCGCGCTGCTCTCGCCCGCCTCCGCCTCGGCCAGCGCCCGCCGGGCCCGGTCGACCGCGCCCTTGGCCATGCCGAACCGCTGCTGCGCCTCGTCCCTGCGGGCCTCGGCCTCGGCGAACTCGCGGGCCGCGGTGGCGGCGTCCCGGCCGTCCGCCTCGCGCAACCTGTCCTCCAGGGCCGAGACCTGGCGGCGCAGCTCCTCCAGCCGGTTGCGCGCCACGGCCTTGTCCGCGCCGAGCGTGTCGGCCTGGCCCTTGAGGTCGGCCAGCGCCGCGTCCGCCTCCGCGAGCCGCTCCTCCAGCGCGCCGCCGGTCAACTGGTCGATCTCCCGCTCGGCGGCCCGCACGGCCGCGACGATCTCCTCGTTCTCCCGCCGGAGCCGGTCCAGCTCGGCCGCGTGCGCGGCGTCGGCCGCGGCGGCGTCCACCAGCAGCCGCGCCTGCCGGGTACGCCAGCACCGCGTGGCCGCCGCGACCTCGTCCCGGGCGCGGTCGCGCCGGTCGAACGCCGCCAGCAGCGCCTCGGCCTCGCGCTCCCACCCCGACAGCCTCTCGGCGGCCTCGGCGGCCCGCGCCCGTTCCCTGTGCTCCTCGGCGCGGGACGTCCGCTCGGCCTCCAGCTCCCGGTCGAGCCCGGTCAGCGCGGCGATCGCCGAGAAGATCCGCTCCGGGCTGATCTCGTTCAGCGGCTGCGACAGCAGGTTGGTGGCCACCTTGGACCGCACCGACGTGGACAGGAACGACACGCACCGCACCCGGCCCCCGTACAGGACGCGGCCGAGGTCCTTGGCGACCACGTCGCGGCGGCCCGCGCCGCGCGGCAGTCCCGCCCACAGCCGGTCGGCCAGCGCCACCCGTTCCGCCTCCGACGGCGCCGCCGCCAGGTGGACGCCTGCGCGCCACCGGACCTCGAGGTGCGGCGCGTCCACGTTCACGCGCAGCCATACTGTCAGCGGATCGCTGCCGGTCCCGTCCGCGTGGTCGAAGACCCCGACGATGTAGCCGTGCTCGGCGCTGGCCCACCGGCTGTCGCCCTGCGCCGCGAGCTCGGCGTTGAACAGCAGCTCCGCGACCGCCCGCGCCCCGGACGCGAACCGCCACTGCTCGTCCCCCAGCAGCGCCGTGATCGCCGCGATGAACGACGACTTGCCCGCGCCGTTGGAGTCCTTGGGTCCCTGCCCGGCCACGACGATCAGCGTCCCCGGGACGGTCGGCACCGGATGGGTCGACAGCCGCGAGATGTTCACCGCCTGCACCGCGATCAGCGTCCGGTCGCCGACGACGTTCTCCCCGGGGCCCGTCCGCGCGGTCGCGGCGTCGGGCACCAGCGGTTCCGGCTCCAGAACGGCCGTCACGAGCTCTCCCCCCGATCGTTCGCCCGGCCTTTGCGGCGGGCGCGGATCGCCGCGGCCAGCGGCGAGCCCGGCCCCGCGGCCAGGATCAGCTCCTCCTGCAACCTGCGGCGCGCCGCGGGCGTGAGCCGGTGGAACTGCGGCCCCGGCGTGAACCCGCCCGCGTCGTCCCCGTCCGCCCTCACCTGCGTCACCAGCCCGGCCGTCCGCAGCCTGCGCAGCGACGCCTCCAGCTCGCCGACCGGGAGCTGCGAGCGGCGCCGCAGCTCCTCCAGCGGCACCGGGTACGGCGACAGCCACGAGTCGTCGGCCAGCCGCCCCGCCGCGCGCGGGATCGCCACGCTGTGGATCAGCACCAGCACCAGCGCGGCCCTGTCCGCGACCGGAGGCACGCACTCCGGGTCGGACGCCAGCTCGGCGGTCACGTCGTCCCGGTAGCCGGAGATCCACGCCGGTTCGCCGGACCGGCCCGCGCGCACCAGCGTCCGGCCGCCCCGCCGCAGCATCTCCTCCAGCGTGCGCCGCAGCGCCGGCTCGCGCAGGGCCGCGAACCGCACCTCCGCGACCGGCTCCGCCGCGTGCTCCACCGCCATGTACGCCGCGACCAGCTCCGCGCGCCGCTTCTCGTCGTACGACCGGAGCAGCGGCTCGAACGCCTCACCCACCCGCGGCCTCCGGCCGTGGGAGGCGGCGGAGAAGGTCGCGCAGGGAGGCCAAAGTCTCCTCACGCCACAGGGCGACGCGCGGGCCGGGGCGGACCGTCCCGGCGGGCTCGTCCAGCAACAGCCAGCCGGTGTCGGCCAGGCGGCGCAGCTCCCCGGTCGCCCAGCGGCGGGCCAGCTCCGGGTCCCCGCGAGACATGCCCTCGTACACCTCCAGGACGGACGCCACGGCCGCCGTCTCCCCGGGCCATGGGGCGTCGTCCAGCCGGGTCCAGCAGCAGCGCAGCGCCGCCGCCAGCACCCGCCGCGCCTGCCCGGCGCGGTCCAGCGGCATCGGCGCGACCTCGTACTCCTCCAGCAGCGCCGGGGTCGTCCCGTCGGGCCAGGACGGCAGCAGCCACACCCGTTCCCCGTCCGAGGCCCCGGCCATCCCGGCGGGCACCGGCTCCGCCACCGGGACGGACGGCACGCCCAGCACGCGGGCCCGCGCACGGGCCAGCGTCTCCGGATCGACGCTCATCCCGCGTCCGTCCCCTCGAAGGCACCGTCCGTCCTCTCGAAGGCGCCGGGGGTCACCCAGCTCGGGGCCTCGCCGGGACGGGCGTCCAGCCCCTCCGACCACACCAGCCGGTAGGGCAGCTCGGGATGCAGGTGCGCGGACGACAGGTCGGCGAGCAGCCTCCGCGCCGCCACCCAGTCCCGGTCCAGGACCTCCTCCACGGCGACGCGGTCCCGGCCGCGCAACACCTGTTCGGCGACCTCACGGAGCCGCTCGGCCGCCGTGGAGTCCTGGCCGAGGTCGTCCGACAGCCCCTGGTCGGGCAGGGACGGCCGGGGCGGCGCGGGACGCGGGGGCGTGCTGCGCGGGCCGTCCTCGACCGCCGCGACCACCGCCGAGGGCTCGTGCCACGGGGCGGCCGCGTCGAACACGAACCCGTCGAGCACCGCGGCCAGTTCCTCGCGGGTGGCGGTACGGGCGAACGTCCGCCAGGTCTCGGGCGGCAGCAGGGTCAGGTTGCGGGTGGTGCCCGCCGACTCCGACAGCCGGGCCGCCGCCCGGCGCGAGGCGTCCCCGTAGGCGTAGATCGCGGCGCGCAGGTCGGTGCAGGCCCGGTCCAGCTCCGGCCAGCGCCGCAGGATCGCCCCGTGCAGGCGTTCCGCGCGGGTCAGGATCTCCTCGGTGCCCCACAGCTTGGGCGCCTGCTCCCGAAGCTCCTCGATCGTCCCGTTGGTGAGGGTGAGCAGCTCCACGCTCCACAGCCGGAACGCACGCGCCAGCCCCTCGGCACCGGCCCGCGCCTGCCCGGCGGTCATCCGCGGGTCGGCCACGTTGAGCTGCTCCAGCGCCAGCAGCCGGTGCATCTCGCTCTGCCCGCCGTCCAGCATCATCCGCCGGATGAACATCAGCCCGACCACGCTGGTGAACGAGGCGCGGTACCGGAGCTGGTTGGGCTTGGGGAACACCTCGCGGACGGCCCCGAGGCCCTTGAGCACGCGCAGCCGGTTCTCGAACACCTCGGCCGGGTAGCGGCGGCACACGTACCGCATCTGCTCGCGGCTCAGCCCCTCCTCGCCCGCGTCGGCGAACGCGGCCAGCAGCGTCTCCGCGACGTCCACCAGCTCGGGGTCGTCCACGACGGCGCCGCTGTCGCGGGCCAGCGCCGCGAACATCTGCCGGTAGACGCCCAGCACGGCCTCGCCGACCAGCACGTCGTCCAGGCTGGCGGCACCGGCGCCTGCGTCTTTCCTGGGGGCGGACCCCCAGGCCCCCGGGCCGTCGCCCGAAGAGCGGTCGTGGGTTCGGGACACGGCGAACTACGGTACGGCCCCGAGCCGCCCGACGTGGAATCGGGCGTGTCAGACCGCCGGGCGGGCACGGTGGCCCGCACCAGTCAAACCCGTGACGATCCACACGCACCGGTGACACACTCACAGGGACCACACGGGAGGTCACCGGCCGGGAAACGACACTTGTGGGCGCATGACAACGCTAAAGAGCAACCGTGACGCAGTGAAGACCAACCTGCCCGTCGAGCCCAACCCGTTCATAGGACGCGAGAGGGATGTCGGAGACCTGGGCTCCCTCCTGGAGACCATGCGGGCGGTGACGCTGGTCGGCGCGGGCGGCATCGGGAAGACGCGCCTGGCCGTGCGGGTCGCGCGGTCGCTGCTCCGGCCCGAGGACCCCGACGGGGACGGCGCCGACGGCGTGTGGTTCGTGGAGCTGGCCGACCTGCCGCCCGGCGGGCCGTCCGACCTGGTGGCGCGGCGGGTGGCCGCGGTGCTGGGGGTGGCCGAGGAGGACGGGCGGCCGGTGCCCGACACGCTGGCCGACGCGCTGCGCGGCCGGGCGCTGCTGCTCATCCTGGACAACTGCGAGCATCTGGTCGCCGACTGCGCCGCGCTGACCGGCATGCTACTGGCGCGCTGCCCGCGCCTGCGGGTCCTGGCCACCAGCCGCGAGCCGCTGCGGATGGCGGGGGAGGTCGTGTTCCGGGTGCCGCCGCTGGAACCCGCGGAGGCGGCGCGGCTGTTCGTGGAACGGGCGCGCGCCGCCCGTCCCGGCTTCGGCGGCGGCGGCGCGGTCGAGGAGATCGGGCGGGCGCTGGACGGGGTGCCGCTGGCCCTGGAGCTGGCGGCGGCCAGGGTGCGGGTGCTGTCGGTGGAGCAGATCGCGCACCGCCTGGCCGACCGGTTCCGGCTGCTGAACGCGGGCGACCGCACCGCCCCGCCCAGGCAGCGGACGCTGCGCGCGGCCATCGACTGGAGCCACGAGCTGCTCTCCGAGCAGGAACGGGTGCTGCTGCGCCGGCTGTCGGTGTTCTCCGGCTGGACGCTGGAGCAGGCCGAGCAGGTCTGCGCGGGCGACGCCTTCGCGGCCGACGACGTCCTCGACCTGCTCACGGCGCTGGTGGACAAGTCGCTCGTCGTGACCGGCGGGGAGGTGGCCGGGGAGGTCAGGTTCCGGATGCTGGACACGATCCGGCAGTACGCGACCGAGCGGCTGGAGGCGGCGGGCGAGAGCACGCGGATGCGCGTGCTGCACCGGAACGCGCTGCTGGAACGTGCCGAGCTGCACGGCGAGATCGCCATCGCCGAGCGGCCGGCGTCCTGGGCGGAGCGGGTCGACCTGTTCCGCCGGTACGACGCCGAGCTCGGCAACGTGCTGGGCGCCCTGACCTTCTGTCTGGAGAGCGGGGACATCGAGCGGGGCCTGCGCATCTGCACCGCGCTGCGCACGTACTGGATCGTGCGGGGGCAGGCCGCGGAGTGGGCCGAGTGGACCGACCGGTTCCTGGCGCGGGCGGACGACCTGCCGTCGTACGTCCGCGGTCCCGGGCTGGCGGGGCGCGCGCAGATCGCCGTGGGCGGCCGCGACGTCGTCCAGGCGGGGGAGTTCGCCGAGGCGGCGCTGGCGCCGTGCCGCGCGGCGGGGGACGAGTTCATGACGGCGATCGCGCTGATCACGCTGGCGGAGGCGCACACCAGGGCGGGCCGCCACGAGCAGGCCGCTGCCAGCCTCGACGAGGCCGACGCGATCGCCGGCGGACCCGGCCAGGAGTGGAACCGTGCGTACGCCTCGATCGCGCGCGGCTACCTGCGGATCCGCCAGGGCAGGCTGCGGGAGGCCAGGGAGTCCCTGGAGACCGGGCTGTCGATCATGCGGGACATCGGCCAGCTCTGGGGCGCCTCGCACGCGCTGATCGGGCTGGGAAGGCTCGCCGAGTCGCGCGGCGACGGCCCCGCGGCCCGCGCCCGCTACATCGAGGCGCTGCCGATCCTGCGGGAGATCGGGGCGCGCCCGGAGATCGCGCGGGCCCTCGCCGGGCTGGGCCGGGTCGCGCTCGACCAGGACGAGCCGGCGGCGGCGCGCGAGGCGCTGACCGAGAGCCTGCGGCTGAGCAGTTCCACCGGGATCCGCCTGGACGTGGCGCGGGCGCTGGACACCTTCGCCGAGCTGGTCGCGCGCGAGGGCGACCACCGGCGCGCGGTCTTCCTCGGCGGTGCCGCCGCGGCGCTGCGGGACGCAGCGGGCCGCGGGCCCGGCACCGGCGCCCGGTTCGAGCGGACGCTGGAGCCCATCCGCCGCAAGCTGGGCGAGCCGCTGGTCGCGCAGTTGTGGGGCGAGGGCAGAGCGGCGTTGCCGGACGAGGCCGTCGACCGTGCGCTCCGGGCGCCGGACGACGGCGAGCCCGCGGAGGTGGGGTCGCTCACCGGCGCCGTCCCCGCCCCACGTCCCGAACCGGGAGCGCGGGCGGGCGCGTCCGTGGCCGCGCCCGTCACCCCGCCCGGCGCGCTCACCGCACGCGAACGGGAGATCGCGCTGCTCGTCGCGCGCGGGCTGAGCAACCGCGGCATCGCCGAGGAACTGGTGATCAGCCCGGCGACGGTGGCGCGGCACGTCACCAACATCCTGACCAAGCTGGGCTTCGGCTCCCGCGCCCAGGTTGCCGCCTGGGCGGTCGACCACCTCGGCGGCGACCCCCCGCCCTCCTAGCACGCCCGCCTTCCGGCCCTTCGGCTCGCTCCCGCGGCTGTGTACGCATGGTGTACTCACCGCGACCGCCACCTGACCGTCACCGGATACGAACACGTATCCCAACTTCGAAGCATGTGCGGGCGCCCGCTCTTTACCTAGCGTCGGGGCATGGACACCAGAAGTGGCGGTGCGGATCCGCTCGCGGTCTTCCCTGCGGTCACGGTGACCGAGGCGGTCATCGGTGCGGGCGCCGACCCTGGAAGGCCCGCCGTGGTGGACGCGACCTCCGGGCGCGTGCTCACCTACGCCGGGCTGGTCAAGGACGTGGGCGCCGCCGCGGCCGGGCTTGCCGCACAGGGCGTGGCACCCGGCACCGTGGTGGGCGTCCACCTGCCCGACAGCCCGGAGTTCGCCGTGGCGACGCACGCCGTCATGGCCGCGGGCGCCGTGCCGCTGCCGCTGCGCGCGACGCTGTCGGCGGCGGAGCTGACGCGGCTGCTGCGGGCGGGCGCCGCCCGGGCTCTGATCACCTGGCCGGTGCTGCTGGACATCGCGCGGGAGGCGGCCGGGCCCACCGGCGTCGACCGGCTGTTCTGCTTCGGCGAGGAACCCGACGCCGAGCCGTTCGGCGCGCTGCTGGCGCACGAGCCGGCCGCGGTGCCGCTCGCGGGCGCCGTCGCCGACCTGGAGACCGCCCCGGCGATGCTGGCCTGCACGCGCGGGACGGCGGCGCCCGCCCGCGTCGTCGCGCTGGGCCACGCGGAACTGGTCGCGGGGCTGGTCAGGGTCGCCGCCGCCGGGATGATCGGCCCGCGCGACATCGTGCTGTCCGCGCTGCCGTTCAGCGGCGCGCTCGGGCTCAACGGCGTGCTGAACCCGGCGCTGCGGCTGGGCGCGACCGTCGTGGCCAGCCCCGCCGCGGGCCGCCGCGAGCTGATGCGCGCCATGGAGCGGCACGGCGTCACGGTCGTGCTCGTCCCGCCCCGCACCGTGGAGACCTTCGCCTACGACCGCGCGGTCTCCGGCTACCGCCTGCACGCCCTCCGCTCCGTGGTGTCGGTGGGCGGCCCGCTGAACGCCGAGGTCGCGCGCGCCTGCGCCGTCCGTCTCCGCTGCGCGGTACGGCAGGCGTACGGCCTGACGGAGACGGCCGGGATCACCCATCTCAACCGGCGTCCCGCCGAAGAGGGCACGCTGGACTCGGTCGGCCCGGGTCTGCCGGGCGTGGAGTGGCGGATCGTGGACGCCGCCACCGGCCGCGACCAGCCCTCGTACCAGCCGGGCGAGATGTGCGTACGCATCCCCGCCACCGGCACCGCGGGGCGTGCCCGCGCGAGATGGCTGCGCACCGGTGACGCGGCCTTCCGCGACGAGCACGGGCGTGCGTACATCCTCGGCCGCCTGGGCGAGGGACGTTCCCGGCGTCCCGGTCGAGACCCGCGATGAGGCACGGCTACACACGCTTCTACACAATTCTTCGGATGTGGCCGCGGGCGCGCCGCGCCTACCGTCGGCGCATGGTCGACGCAAGCTCGGGTCCGGCGGTCGTCCCCAGCGCCACGGTCACCGCGACCGTGCTGGACGCGGCGCGCCGCAACGCGGTCCGCCACCCCGGCCGTCCCGCACTGATCGGTTCCGGCCGCCAGGTCGGCTTCTCGCGTTTCGCCGTGGTCGTCCCCGCCGCCGCGGCCGGTATGGCCCGCCACGGGGTGCGCATGGGGGACGTGGTCGCCGTCCATCTCGCGGACCCGTGCGACGCGGCGCTGGCCGTCCACGCGGCCGCCGCCGCCGGCGCCGTGCCCGCGCCGCTGCCCGCGCACGCCTCCGCGATCGAGCTGGCGCGGCTCATGAACGAGTGCGAGGCGCGGTTCCTGCTGACCGGCTCGGGCGAGGAGGCGGTGCTGGCGCTGACCGCCACCGAGCGCACCTACATCCGCCAGGTCTTCGCGTTCGGCGACCTGCCGGGCGCCACCCCGTTCGCCCGCCTCGTGGACGACCGGGAGGGGCCGGACCCCGCGTCCCTGGCCGCCGGCCTGGACCCGCTGCGGGACGCGGCGCTGCGGCTGTGCGACCCGCCCGAGGAGCTCACCCACGCCGACCGGCTCGCCGACCTCTACCGGCTCGGCGCCGCCGCCGGGATCGCGGACGGCGACGTGGTGGCGTGCTGCCCCGAGGAGTGCACGCCGCCCACCTGGTTCGGGCTGATGGACCTGTGCCTCACGCAGGGCGCGACGTTCGCCGGGGTCCCCGACCGCGACCTGCTCTCCCTGCTCGCCGCGATCGAGACCCACCGCGCCGACCTGGCCGTGGTCACGCCCACGAAGCTGCGGGCGCTGGCGTTCCGGCCGGAGCCGCTCGCGACCGGGCGCGAGGTGCGGCTGCTCGTCACCGGCGCGGCCGATCCCGACGTGGTCCGGACCTGCCGCGCACGGCTCGGCTGGACGGTCACGTTTCTGGTCTGACTCCCGGCCTGATTTCTGGCCTGATCGCTGGCCTGGTTGCTGGCGTGGACGGCGCCGGGGTCACGCCTGCGCGGGCCGCGGGATCGACTTGTGCTCCAGGTAGGGCAGCAGCCCCTCCGGGCCCAGCTCGCGTCCCACGCCGCTGTTCTTGTAGCCGCCGAACGGGGTGTTGGGGTCGAGGGTGTAGAGGTTGACGCCGCAGCTTCCGGTGCGGATCCGGCGCGCCACCTCGACACCGTGGTCGACGTCGGCGGTCCACACCGAACCGCCGAGGCCGTACTCGCTGTCGTTGGCGATCGCGATCGCGTCCTCCTCGTCCTCGTAGGGCAGCAGCGCCAGCACCGGGCCGAAGATCTCCTCGCGGGCGATCCGCATGTCGTTGCGGACGTCGCCGAACACGGTGGGCTTGACGTACCAGCCGCGGTCCAGTGGCCGGTCCAGGCCGCCGGTGATGAGCTTGGCGCCCTCGTCCTGGCCGATGCGGATGTAGTTCTCCACCCGCTCCTGCTGGCGCCGGGCCACCAGCGGGCCGATCTCGGTGCCGTAGTCGGCGGGGTCGCCCACGTTCAGCCCGGACACCATGGCGGCCAGCGCGTCCGCGACCTCCTCGTACCGGGAGCGGGGCGCGAGGATGCGGGTCTGCGCGGCGCACGCCTCCCCGTTGTTCATCAGCGAGGCCAGCTTGAAGCCCTCGATGGTGGCCGCCAGGTCGGCGTCCTCCAGGATGATCGCCGCGGACTTGCCGCCCAGCTCCAGCGTGACCGGGCGCAGCCGGGCCCCGCAGGCGGCGCCGATCGCGCGTCCCGCGGCGGTGGAGCCGGTGAAGGCGACCTTGTCGATGTCCGGGTGCTCGACCAGGTAGGCGCCGGTCTCGCGGCCCGCGGGGACGATGTTGACCACGCCCTCGGGCAGTCCCGCCTCCTGGATCCACTCGGCGAGCAGGTAGGCGTCCAGTGGGGCCTCGGGGGACGGCTTGGCGACCACCGTGCATCCGGCGATCAGCGCGGGGGCCAGCTTCAGCATGAGCGTGAACTGCGGGACGTTCCACGGGTAGATCGCGGCGACCACGCCGACCGGCTCCCGCGTCACGGTCACCGGGCCGAGCATCCCGGGCCGCTCCTCCTCCCAGGTGAAGGTCGCGGCCAGGTCCACGTAGTACTGGAGCACCATCTGCGGGATGGCGGCCTGCCCGAAGATCGAGAACATGATGGGCGAGCCCATCTCCTCGGTCACCAGGTCGGCCATCGACTGCTGCCGCTCGGCGTACAGCGCCGACAGCCGTCCCAGGATCTCCGCGCGCTCGGCCGGGGACATGTGGGGCCAGGGGCCGTGGTCGAACGCCCGGCGGGCCGCGGCCACGGCGGCGTCGATGTCGGCGGGCGTGCCGTCGGGGACCCGCCCGACGACCTCCTCGGTGTGCGGGGAGAGGACCTCGATCGTGCCGGTCCCCGCCGGTGCGGTCCACTCGCCTCCGATGAACAGCCGATCGTGCTCCCGCATGCCGCCCTTCCTCCTCGCGCGACGGGCACCCGGCACGGTGCGCCGGAGTAACCGAATGCTTGCTTGGTGGCGTTCGGCACAGCATCGCACGGCCGCCCCGCGATGTCATCCTTGCCTGGTGCAGACCGCCGACATCTGGTTCGACCCGTCCTGCCCCTACACCTGGATCACCTCGCGGTGGCTGCTGGAGGCCGCGCGGGTCCGCCCGATCGCAATCCGCTGGCACGTGATGAGCCTCGCCGTCCTGAACGAGCACCGCGACGACGACCCGGAGGGCGACCCCGAGGGCTACCTGTGGCTGCCCGTCCGGATCTGCGCCGCCATCGCCGTACGGCACGGCCAGGAGGCGCTCGGCCGCTACTACACCGCGTTCGGCACCCGCGTCCAGGAGGCCCGCGACTGGCGGCCGGGCGTGGTCGAGGACGCCCTCGCCGACGCGGGGCTGCCCGCCTCCCTGGCCGCCGCCGCGCTCACCGACGAGTACGACGGCGCCGTGCGCGCCTCCCACGAGGAGGGCATCGCCAAGGTCGGCACCCACGTCGGCACCCCGATCATCGAGGTGACCCGGGAGGACGGCCGGCGCGTCGCCTTCTTCGGCCCCGTCGTCTCCCGCGTCCCGCGCGGCGAGGAGGCCGGGCGCCTCTGGGACGGCACGCTCATGGTCGCCGGCGTCCCCGGCTTCCACGAGATCAAGGGCCCCCCGGCGCCCCCCGATCCCGATCCCGGTCCCGGCCTCGGCTGAGCAGGTGCGCGTTCGGCTTGCGCGCCAGGTCGGCCAGCTCCGCGAGCTCCACCACCTCGACACCGTGCGCGGCGAGCCGTTCGGCGCCGGACGCGTTCACGAACACCGACGGCTCCCGCCAGGCGAACACCACCCGCCCGATCCCCGCGCCGACGATGAGGTCGGCGCAGGGCACGGGATGGGAGCTGCGCTCCCCGCAGGGCTCCAGCGAACTGTAGATCGTCGCCCCGGCCAGGTCCGTCCCGTTCGCCTTGGCGAGCGCCGACTCCTCGGCGTGGTCCAGCGGATCGTCCTCGCGCGAGTACCCCCGGGCGATCTCGGTGCCGTCCGCGCCCACGATGACGGCGCCGACCGAGAACGCGGTGGACGACCGCGGGCAGAGCCGGGCCAGCTCGCAGGCCAGCCGCAGCCAGTCCAGATCATCCACGCGTGCCGCCGAGCAGGTAGCGCAGCAGCACCAGGTCGCCGATCCGCGTCGCCTCGGCCAGCCGCATCGGCCGCTCGGGCGACTGCGGGAACACCCCGGGTCCCACGAACCGCGGCGCGGACGGGTCCCCGATGAAGAACGGTGCGACCACGAGCTGCAACTCATCCGCCAGCCCCGCAGTGAGGAACCGGGTGTGGATCGTCCCGCCGCCCTCGACCATCAGCCGCCGCACACCCCGCTTCTCCAGATCGGCCAGCATCGCGGCCAGGTCCGGCGGATCACCGGCGTCCACCACCTCCGCCCGGTCGCCGAGGCGTTCCGCCAGCCCCGGGACCACGCCCGGCGGCGCGTAGACGAGCTTGGGCGAGTCCCCGGTGGTGAAGAACCGCGCGTCCGGGTCCAGGTCGCCGCTCGCGCTGATCGTCACCTTGACCAGGTCGGGGGGCATCCCCCGCTCCACCCGCCGCTTGCGCCGCGCCGCCGACTTGACCAGCAGCTTGGGGTCGTCCGCCCGGATCGTCCCGGCCCCGACCAGAATCGCGTCGCAGGCCGCGCGCACCCCGTCCACCCGATCGAAATCCGCCGCACTGGACAACCGCAACCGCTCGGGGCTCGCGTCGTCGATGTATCCGTCCACCGACATCGCGCAGCTCAGCAGCACATAAGGACGTTGGCTCACTCTCACAGTCTTCCAAATGGCGGGTCAAGCGGCGTTTCTGCGCCGGATGTGACGGGGGTGGTGCCTATGGTTGCCCCGATATGCGACTCCTCCACACCTCCGACTGGCACCTCGGCAGATCCTTTCACCGGGAGGACCTGATGGCGGCCCAGGCGGGCTTCATCGACCATCTGGTCGAGACCGTGCGCGCGGAGCGGGTCGACTGCGTGCTGGTCTCCGGGGATGTGTACGACCGCGCGCTGCCCTCGCTGGACGCGGTGGCGCTGTGCGACGAGGCGCTGGTACGGCTCGGCGAGCTGACCCGGGTGGTGCTGATCGCGGGGAACCACGACTCGGTGCGGCGGCTCGGGTTCGGGTCGCAGCTCATGGACGGGTCCGGCGTGCACGTCAGGACCGACCCCGGGCGGGTCGGGGAGCCGATCATCGTCGGGGACACCGCGATCTACGGGATCCCCTACTTGGAGCCGGAGCTGGTGCGGGAGCCGTGGAAGCTGGACGAGCGGAGCCACGCGGCGGCGCTCGGCGAGGCCATGCGGCGGGTCCGGGCGGACATGGACGCGCGGCGCGGCCTGCGGACGGTGGTGATGGCGCACGCGTTCGTCACCGGGGGAGAGGCCAGCGACAGCGAGCGCGACATCTCCGTGGGCGGGGCCGCGAACGTGCCGGTGT
The DNA here is from genome assembly GCF_030269515.1 of Actinomadura sp. NBRC 104412. GTDB lineage: Bacteria > Actinomycetota > Actinomycetes > Streptosporangiales > Streptosporangiaceae > Spirillospora. Next base: position 259,462 of record NZ_BSTM01000006.1, read on the forward strand.
CGGTGTTCGACGGAGCCGACTACGTGGCGCTGGGTCATCTGCACGGGCGGCAGCGGATGACCCAGAGGGTGCGCTACTCCGGCTCGCCGCTGGCCTACTCGTTCTCCGAGGAGCACCACGTCAAGGGGTCGTGGCTGGTCGACCTGCGTGCGGACGGGGTCGCGGCGGAGTTCGTGGAGTCGCCCGTGCCGCGGCGCGTGGCGCGGGTGCGGGGGCGGATCGATGAGCTGCTGACCGATCCCCGGTACGAGACGTACGAGGACCGCTGGTTGCAGGTCACGCTGACCGATCCGCGCCGTCCGGCGGGGGCGATGGAGCGGCTTCGCCGGCGGTTCCCGCACACCCTCGTGCTCGGCTTCGAGCCCGAAGGGCCGGAGGACGAGAGCGCGCGCACCTGGTCCGAGCGGGTCAGGGAACGCTCGGAGCTGGACATCGCGGGGGACTTCGTGGCCGAGATGGGGGAGGCGCCGCCGTCCGAGGACGAGCGCGCGCTGCTGTACGAGGCGTTCGAGGCGTGCCGGGGCAAGGACGCCCGCCTATGAGGCTGCACCGGCTGAGAATCAGCGCGTTCGGGCCGTTCGCCGGCACCGAGGAGATCGACTTCGACGTGCTCTCCGAGGCGGGCCTGTTCCTCGTCCATGGCGAGACGGGCGCGGGCAAGACCAGCGTGCTCGACGCCGTCTGCTTCGCGCTGTACGGCAGGGTTCCGGGGGCGCGCGGCGCGGTGAAGGGCCTGCGCAGCGACCACGCAGCCGCCGACGTCGAGCCCCGGGTCGTCCTGGAGACCACGATCAGGGGACGGCGGCTCCGTATCTCACGCTCACCCGAGTGGGAGCGTCCCAAGCGGCGCGGCACCGGAACGACCCGGCAGCACGCCACGGCGCTTCTGGAGGAGTTCCGGGACGGGGCGTGGACGCCCTGGTCGAACCGGATCGACGAGGTGAGCGATCAGGTCGGGCGGCTGCTGGGGATGACGGCCACGCAGTTCTGCCAGGTGGCGATGCTGCCGCAGGGCGAGTTCGCGAGCTTCCTGCGCGCGGGCGCCGACGAGCGCCGCAAGGTGCTGGAGCGGCTTTTCGCCGCCGAGGTGTTCACGCAGGTGGAGAAGTGGCTGGCCGAACGGCGCGCCGCCACCGGACGGGACGCGGACGCGCTGCGGGCCGCGGCGGTGTCCCTCGCCGACCGGATCGCCGAGACCACCGGCGACCGGCGGCCCGGCGGGGACACCGTGGACGCCGGGGACGTCGAGGCGCTGCCCGCGTGGGCGGCCGAGCTGGCGGGCCAGCACGCAGCGATCCTCGCCTCGGCCGAGGAGGTGCGGGCACGGGCCGCCGAGGAGCTCACGGCCAGGCGTGAGGCACTGGACGAGGCGCGTGTGCTCGCGGACGCCCAGCGTCGGCACGCCGAGGCGTTGCGCCGCCGGGACGCCCTGCTGGAGAGCGCCGAGGAACGTGCCCGGCTCACGTCCCGGCTGGACGCGGCGGCGCGCGCCGACCGTGTGCTGCCCCTCGTCCGCAACCTGCGTGACCGGGCGCACCGTGCCAAGGCGGCGCACAACGCCGCCGACCTGGCCAGGTCGCGGGTCGCCGCGCTGGCCGGGCCGAACGCCGCCGAAGACGTGCTGGCCAAGGCCGAGCGGGCGCGCCGCGACGACATCGCCGCGCTGGACGGCAGGCGCGCCTCCGCCCGCAGGCTGGCGGACGTGACCGCCCAGCGCGGCCGGCTCACCACGGAACGCGAGGCTCTGGAGCAGCGGGAGGCGCGGGCCGCCGCGACCCTGGAGGACCTTCCCGCCGTGGTGGACGAGCAGCGGGCCGCCTACGAGGCCGCCACCCTCGCCGCCGCGTCCCGTCCCGGAGCGCAGGCGGCGGTCGAGCAGGCCCGGACGCGGCTCGGCCTCGCGCAGCGCCGAGACGAGCTGCACGGCGGCCTCGCCGAGGCGGAGGACGCGCACCGGCAGGCCGTGGACGCGGCGCAGGCGGCGCGCGACCGGTTCCAGGAGCTGCGGCAGGCGCGGCTGGAAGGCATGGCCGCCACGCTCGCCCAGGACCTGGTGGACGGCGAGCCCTGCCTGGTCTGCGGATCGCCCGATCACCCCTCGCCCGCGCCGGCCCTCGGCGTCGTCCCCGGCGAGGACGACGAGGAACGCGCCAGGGTGGAGTGGGAGCAGGCGCAAGAGCTGCGCGAGGAGACCGGCAGGAGGGTCGAGTCGGTGCGCGCCGACCTGGACGCCAAGCTCGAAGCCGTCGGCGAGGCGCCGCTGGGCGAGCTGGCCGCCGAGGTCGAGGAGGCGGAGCGCGCGCTGGCGGATGCCCTCGCCGCCGAGGACGAGGTCGGACGGCTCGAGGCCGCGCTGCACGACGCGGAACGGGAGCTGGAGCGGGCCCGTGACGAGCGCGACGAGATCGCCCGTTCCCTGGCCGCCAACGCGGCGAGCGATAGCGAACTGGCCGCCGAACAGGCACGCCTGGAGTCCGAGCTGGACGAGGCGCGCGGCGACGACCCGTCCATCGAGGCCCGGATGCGGCGGCTCGGCCGCGAGGCGGACGCGCTCGCCGAGGCGGCCCGGGCGCTGCGGGACGCCGACACCGCCTCCGCCGAACTGTCCGCCGCCCGCGCCGAGGCCAGGGCCGCCGCCAGGAACCAGGGCTTCCGCGACCCGGACGAGGCGGCGGAGTCCGCGCTCGACGACGAGGAGCAGGCCGCGCTGCGCGACCGGATCCGCCGCTTCGACGACCAGGAGGCGGCGGTCAGGTCGCTCCTCGCCGATCCGGCGCTCAAGGCCGCGGCCGAGGCGCCCGCCCCGGACCTGCCCGCGCTGGAGTCGGCGCTGGCGGTCGCGGAGGCGCGGCACACCGCCGTGGCGTCCGCCGCCGAACGCGCCCGCCGCCGTGGCGACCGCCTGGCCGAGCTGCGCCGCGAGCTGTCCGGGGCGGTACGGGAGTGGCGCCCGGCCGCGGAGCGGCACCGCGTGGCGGCGCGGCTTGCGGGCCTGGCCTCGGGCAAGTCCGCCGACAACCGGCGCGGGATGTCCCTGTCGGCCTACGTCCTGGCCGCACGGCTCGAACAGGTCGTCGCCGCGGCCAACGAGCGCCTGGACCGGATGTCGTCCGGCCGGTACGCGCTGGAGCACACCACCGACCGGGCGGCGGGCGACCGCGGCAAGGGCGCGGGCGGGCTCGGCCTGCGCGTCCTGGACCGCTGGACGGGATGCCGCCGCGACCCGGTCACGCTGTCGGGCGGCGAGTCGTTCGTCACCTCGCTGGCACTGGCGCTCGGCCTGGCCGGGGTGGTCACCGCCGAGGCCGGCGGCACCGAGATCAACACGCTGTTCGTGGACGAGGGCTTCGGCACCCTGGACGAGCAGACCCTCGACGAGGTGATGGACGTGCTGGACGGGCTGCGCGACGGCGGCCGGGCCGTCGGCATCGTCAGCCACGTCGCCGAACTGCGCTCCCGGATCCCCGTCCGGCTGCGCGTCACCAAGACCCGCGGCGGATCGGTGACCGCCATCGCCCACTGATCCCGCCGCCCTCGCTCGCGGGTCCGCCGCCGCGTCAAGGTCTGCGGGCGACGGCGGCCAGCGCCAGCCCGCACGGCGGCTCGTACGGACGGTCGGGACGCCACTCCGGCGCGGCGACCAGGCCGGGCTCGACCGGCTCCAGCCCGTCCAGGAAGCCCGCGATCCGCTGCCGGGGCCGGAACTCGGCCACCAGCTCCACCTGGCGCAGCAGGTCGGCGCAGAGCAGCCGTTCCTCGTCGGTCATGGCCTCGTCGGTGAGCTCGCACAGCGCCAGCAGCCCGCCGGGGGCCATGGCGTCGCGGAAGGCGCGGACCACGCCCTCCGGGTCCGCCTCGTCCCTGATCTGCGCCAGCATCATGATCATGAGCACGCCCACCGGCCGGTCGAAGTCGATCGTCCCGGTCACCTCGGGGTGCTCCAGGACGGAGCGGGGGTCGCGGGGATCCGCGTCCACCGCGACCGTGTTCGGCTCGCCGTGGACGAGCGCCCGGTAGTGCACCACGGCCATCGGGTCGGCGTCGACGTACACGACGGGCGCGGCGGGGTCGGCGCGGTGCACGATCTCGTGGACGTTGATCCTGCCCGGCAGGCCGCAGCCGACGTCGATGAACTGCCGGACGCCCTGGGCCAGCATGAACCGCACGGCGCGTCTCTTGAACCTGAAGATCTCACCGGGCAGCCGGTACAGGGCGGGGAGCGCGGTCAGGAGCAGCATGGCGGTCGCCCGGTCGCAGCTGTAGTTGTCCTTGCCGCCCGAGGCGTAGTTCAGGATGCGGGTGCTGGTCGGCCTGCCGAGGCTGAGGCCGTACCGGTATCGATCGGTCATGGATGTCCCCCGGGGAGTTCGGCCCGCCCAGCCGCGCCGCGGGGAGGCGCGGTGGTCAGCAGGGCCGCGAAGGGACGGCCAGCTTAACCCAGCATGATCGCTCTTGGCAGCCGGACGATCACTCAGCGGCGCGATTTTCCGCACTGAGGAATCGGAGCCGGGGGTCGCGGCGCCTACAGGTAGAGGCCGGTGCCGTGCTCGGGACGTTCGCTGGCGATGGCGTGCAGGTCGCGCTCGCGCATGACCAGGTAGTTCTCACCCTGGATCTCGACCTCGTACTGGTCCTCCGGATGGAACAGCACCCGGTCGCCGACCTTGACGGTGCGCGCGTGGTGCCCGACGCCGCAGACCTCGCCCCAGACCAGCCGGTTCGACTGCTCGACCGTGGCGGGGATGACGATGCCGCCGCTGCTGCGGCGCTCCGTGGCCTCCTTCTCAACCTTGATCATGACGCGATCGTGGAGCATCTGCACTTCGAACTTCGGATCGGACACGCTGTGCATGTTATCCGCCCGTGGGGGCGGACGGCGGCCCACGCATCCGCGATGCGGGCCGGGCGGCGGGCGGGTCAGTCGTAGCTCCGCCCGGCACGGGAGCCGATCCGTTCGGTGACCCGGGCCGGGACCAGCCGGGACAGGCTCGCGAGCGCCTTGTACTGCGCGCCCGGGATGCTCACCGGGACACCGCGCCGCAGGTCGCGCAGCGCCGTCGCGGCCACCTCGTCCGCGTCCAGCCACAGGAAGTCGGGGATGCCGGAGGTGTCCATCCCGGCCCGCTCGTGGAACTCGGTGCGCACGAACCCCGGCGCCAGCGCCATCACCCGCACCCTGCCCGCGCCGGGCCGCCGGGCGAGGTCGTGCCGCACGCCCTGGCTGAACTTGATCACCCACGCCTTGCCGGCGCCGTAGGTGCCGCGCACGGCGTACGCCGACATCGACGAGACGTTGATGACGCCGCCCCTGCCGCGCTCCAGCATCCCCGGCAGGACGGCGTGGGTCAGCCTCAGCACGGCCTCGCAGTGCACCCTCAGCAGGGCCAGCTCGTCGGCGAGCGGGACGTCGAGCCACAGCCCCTTGTTGCCGAAGCCGGCGTTGTTGACCAGCAGGTCCAGGCCCGCGCGGCAGCGGTCCTCGGCGGCGGCCAGCCCCTCGTCGGTGGCCAGGTCGGCGACCAGGACCTCGGTGCGCACCGCATACGTCTCGTGCAGCTCGCGCGCGGTGTTCTCCAGGCGCACCTTGTCGCGGGCGAGCAGGACCAGGTCGAACCCGTCGGAGGCGAGCCGGCGCGCGAACGCGGCACCGATCCCCGCAGTGGCTCCGGTGATGAGAGCGGTCGGCATGGGACCGAGCCTAGGACCCTCGCCTACCTCGTGGTAGTACGACGCACCACGAAGTGGCGCGGGTCGGGACGGCGGGTGGCGCGGCGGTAGGCGAAGGTGAACCCCGGCCAGTTGTTCACCACCGTGCCGTCCTCGGTCATGTACCAGCTCTCGCACCCGGACGTCCACACCGTGGCGCGCATCCGCTCACGCATCTCCCGGCCGAACGCGTCCTGCACGTCGGGACGCACGTCGATCCAGTCGAGCCCGGCGTCGCGCAGCGCCCGCACGCACCCGACCACGTACCGGAACTGCGACTCCAGCATGTAGATGATCGAGTTGTGGCCGAGGTTGGTGTACGGCCCGTACAGCAGGAACAGGTTGGGGAAGCCGCTGACCACGATGCCCAGGTGCGCCAGCGCGCCGTCCCGCCACTCCTCGTTCAGCTCGCGCCCGTCCCGCCCGACGATCTTCATCGGGGCCAGGAAGTCGCTGGTGGCGAACCCGGTCGCGTACACGATCACGTCCTGGGGGCGCTCCCGGCCGTCGCGGGTGCGGATGCCGCCCGGGGTGACACACTCGATCGGCTCGGTGACCAGCTCCACGTCGTCCCTGGTCAGAGCCGGGTAGTAGACGCTGGACAGCAGGATCCGCTTGCACCCCATCGGGTAGTCGGGTTGCAGCGCCGCGCGCAGCCGCGGGTCGGTGATCTGCTTGTCGAGGTTGGCGCGGAACCGGCGCTCGATGAGCTTCATGAGCCTGGGGTACTTGATGAAGCCCAGCGCCCGCGACTCGAAGCTGGCGTAGATGCGGGCGCGGTTCAGCTCGTACAGCCCGGGCACCGCCTTGAACAGCGCCTTCTCCCAGCCCCTGTACGGGCGGTCGGGCTTGTCGATCACGTACGGGGCCGACCGCTGGAAGACGGTGAGCCGTCCGGCGCGCCCGGCGAGCTCCGGGATGATCTGGATGGCGCTGGCGCCGGTGCCGATCACCGCGACGCGCCTGCCGGTCAGGTCGGCGTCATGGTCCCAGCGGGCGGAGTGGAACGCCGTCCCCTCGAACGCGTCGCGGCCCGGGATCGACGGCAGGGCGGGCCGGTTGAGCTGCCCGCAGGCCGACACCAGGACGCGGGCGGTCAGCGTGTCGCCGCCGCTGGTGGAGATCCGCCACAGCGCCGCGTCCTCGTCGAAGCGTGCCTCGGTCACCTCCGTGCCGAACCGCACCTTGGGCAGCACACCGTGCTTGCGCGCGCAGGACCACAGGTAGTCGAGGATCTCCTCCTGCGGAGGGAACCGCCGGGTCCAGTCGGTCTTGGGCTCGAACGAGAACGAGTACAGATGCGACGGGATGTCGCAGGCCGACCCGGGGTAGGTGTTGTCGCGCCAGGTACCGCCCAGCCCGTCGGCCTTCTCCAGCACGGCCACGTCCTGGAACCCGGCCCGGCCGAGCTGGATCGCCATGCCGATGCCGCCGAAGCCGGAGCCGATGATCACTGCGTCGTGCGCGGAGTCCATGAGCCGTCCCGAACATCGTTCTCGTGGTCCCTCCCGAGGGTAAGTGGACACTTCGCCCCTGAACACCCCTCGGCTCAACCGGAAGACGCCGGGCCGGTGCCCGATGAGCGCGGCCGCCGGGTGGAGAAGCCCGGCGACGGCCCTCAGGCCAGGACGACCAGGGCGGCGCGCAGGTCCGGGTCCAGCGTGTGATCGGGCGCGAGCCTGCCGGTCGTGGCGTCCACGAAGTCCGCCGAGGACAGCTCGGCGGCCCGGCCGTCCAGCTCCACCCGGAAGCCGCCCGCGATCTCCTCGGCCCGGACGGGCGCGTCCCGCTCGTCCAGGGCGAAGAGGCCCACTCTGGACCGCCACGCCGTGCGTCCCGGCTCCTCCCCGGGCCGGACCGGGACGTTCACGTCGTCGGCGTGCGTGGCGTACTCCGAGCAGTAGTGGAAGGTCTGGAGGCCGACCGGGTACGGCCCGGCCAGCGTGGGGAGGGTGGCGTCGGCGCCGAGCGCGCGCATCCGGCGGCGGGTCTCGCCGCTCTTGCGGCGCCATTCCTCCAGCACCGTCTCGACGGGAATGTCGCGCCGCTCCCGGACGCACCACTCGTTGAACCCGTCGACCCCGCCGATCCCCTGCTCCGCGAGCAGGGCGGCCAGGCCGTCGAGATCGTCGTTCAGGCAGGCGTGGTTGTAGAGCTCCTCCCCGGCGAGATGGGCCAGCACGTCCCGTACCGACCAGCCCTCGGCGCGCGACGGATGATCCCAGTCGGGCCCGGTGAGCCCGTCGAAGTACGCGTCGAGCCGCGCGGCCTCCGCGTCGAGGATGGCGAAGGGGTCGAGGCCCCGGAGGATGTCGGCGTCCATGCGGGTAGCACTGCCCGGTTCCGGCCGCCGCGGAACCCGCCCGCGTGTCAACCGGCGGAGCGGCTTGGGCGTGACCTCTATGGCGCGGCGCCGTGGCGTTCCGCGGCCACCAGCACCCCCGGCCGCCACGGCGCCGCGACCTCGTCGCTCAGGTGTCGTGGAACGAGCCGGGGACGATCACGCGCAGGGCGTTGCCGAGCAGCCGCACCGACACCGGGGTGCGGCCCCTGACCTCCCCGTCCACGTCCACGTTCAGCGGCGGGTCGGTGGCGATGCGGACGTGGTCGGTGGTGAGGAAGGCGTCCTCGTTCAGGGAGCGCCACTGGCCGGTCAGCACGTGCCGGGCGGTCGCCGAGGCCAGCCGCAGCCGGTGCCGGTCGCCCAGCCGGTAGACCGCCAGCAGCCGGTCGTCGGGACTGGCGTCGCGGGCGATGCGCTGGCCGCTGTGGTGCGCGCCATTGGCCACGTTGAGCTGGTGGGTGGCCATCTCGTGGGTCTCGCCGTCGATGGTGATCGTGGCCCGGAACGCCTCGTGCCTGGGCAGCAGCCGGGCCGCCGTCACCGCGTACGCGCCGCGGCCGATGACCCGTTTCAGGTCGTGCGGCACCTGCTCGGCGACGTGGACCGAGAGCCCGATGCTGACCATGTTGGCGAAGATGTGGCCGCCGTCATGGTGGGCGGCGCCGTCGGAGGCGGGCGGCTCCGCCTCGACGTGGCCGACGTCGACGTCGGCCACCTTGCCGTCCCGCAGGACGCCGACCGCGCCCTTCAGGTCGACCGGTAACTCCAGGCTGCGCGCGAAGTTGTTGGTGGTGCCCAGCGGCAGGATGCCCAGCGCGATGTCGCGGTGGGCCAGGTGGCCGACCGCCTCGGCGACCGTCCCGTCACCGCCGCCCACCACGACCAGGTCGGGGTCGAGCGCCAGCACGTCCTCGAACAGGTCGCTCAGCCGGTCCGGCTCGGTGACGGGGAAGACCTGCGCGAACTCCAGCCCCGCCTCCTCCAGCATGCTGCGGGCCGTGCTGTACAGGCGGCGCCCGCGCCGGGACCTGGCGTTGATCACCAGAACCGCTCGTCCCGTTCCCCGGATCGCCGACTGTAGCTCGCGTTTGGTGCGCATTCGACCGGTCGTCTCCCCTCCACCCGCCGGGGCACACACTACCCAGGCACCCCTGCTCTTCCCGGACAGGTATTTTATATTCCGTTACCCTGAGTTGAACCCGCTTCGGAGTGGGGGACATTCCTTGTAATAGTGATTGCGGGAATGCCGAGGCGACAACATGTGGCGGCGCGGGCTGTTCGGAGCGGGAATTGTTACGGGAATGGTGGGGCTTTTGGCCTCCGTCGCCCCGGACGATCCCGCCACCCCGGCGGCGCCGTGCTCGGACGACGGCGCCGTCGTGGTCGGCGAGCGCGAAGTGGGGCCGCGGCTGCTGGACCTGACCGTCCGCTCGCCCGCGCTGGCCGGGGCGGCGCGCGTACGGTTGCTGCTCCCGGCGGGCTGGTCGCGGGACGGGGTGCTGAACGGGCGCACCTGGCCGGTGCTGTGGCTGCTGCACGGCGGCGGGCGCGGCGACCACACGTCCTGGACGGCCAACACCGCGCTGGAACGGATCGCCGGGGGTGAGGGCGTTATGGTCGTCATGCCGGACGGCGGGCGCTGCGGGAATTACTCCGACTGGTGGAATCACGGGGCCGGCGGGCCGCCCCAATGGGAGACGTTCCACCTGACCGAACTGCGGCAGATCCTGGAACGCGGATACGGCGCAGGGACGCGGCGCGCCATCGCCGGCGCCGGAATGGGCGGCACCGGCGCGCTCGCCTACGCGGCCCGGCATCGCGGCCTTTTCCGGGCCGCCGCGTCGTTCAGCGGGGCCCTCGACACCCTGTACCGCGATGACACCGGGCTGGACGTGCCCGACCTGATCGAGCTGGGCGTGGCGACCGGCGGGTCACGCTTCGCCGACTGGACCGACCTGTGGGGCGACCCGGACGAGCAGCGCCCGGTCTGGCGCCGGCACAACCCGTTCGACCTGGCCGATCGCCTTGCCGGCGTGCGCCTGTACCTCAGCTCGGGCGACGGCGCGCCCGGCCCGTACGACCGGTGGCGTCCCGGGGATCCCCTGACCGCGCGGGGCCGGGAGGTGCTGGAGAGGGTCGCCCACCGGTCCGGCACCGAGTTCGCGGCCAAGCTGAGGAGGCTGGGCATCCCGGCGTCCACGCACTTCTACCAGGGCACCCACCGCTGGCCCTATTGGGGACGCGAGCTGGACTGCGCGCTGCCCGTCCTGCTGTCCGAGATCACCTGATCCGGTCGGTAGGGTCCGATGCGTGACTGAATCCCGTTCTGGTGCGGGCGGGCCGCTCGGCGACGACGAGGTGCCCGCGTTCTGGAAGGCGCTGGGCCTGCCCGGCCTCATCGACGTGCACGTCCACTTCATGCCGCCGCGGCTCATGGCCCGGGTGTGGGAGTACTTCGACCGGGCCGGGCCGCTGCTGGGCCGCGAGTGGCCGATCCGCTACAGGTTCCCCGAGGAGGAGCGGGTCGCGTACCTGCGCACCCTCGGCGTGCGGGCGTTCACCTCGCTGGCGTACCCGCACAAGCCCGGCATGGCTGCGTCCCTGAACGAGTGGACGGCCGGGTTCGCGGAGCGCGTCCCCGAGTGCCTGCCCACGGCGACGCTCTACCCGGAGCCCGGCGTCGCCGAGTACGTGCGCCACGCCGTGGAGGGCGGGACGAAGGTCGTCAAGGTGCACCTGCAAGTGGGCGGGTTCGACCCGCGGGCCCCCGAGCTCGACCCGGTGTGGGGCCTGCTGTCGGACGCCGCTATCCCGGTGATCGTCCACGCGGGGTCGGGACCGGTCGCCAACGGCTACACCGGGCCGGAGCCGTTCGGAGGCGTCCTGGCACGGCATCCACGGCTCACGGCGATCATCGCGCATCTGGGCGCACCCGAGTTCGAGGGCTTCTTCGAGCTGGCCGACCGGTACGAGCGCGTCCACCTCGACACGACGATGGCGTTCACCGACTTCTTCTCCGCCCTCGGCTCGTTCCCGGAGACGCTGCGGCCCCGGCTGCGCGACCTCGGCCTGAGCGGGCGGATCCTGCTCGGCACCGACTTCCCCAACATCCCCTACGAGTACGCCCACCAGCTCGACGCCCTGGCCCGCCTCGACCTGGGCGACGACTGGCTGCGCGCCGTCTGCTGGGACGCCCCGGCGAAGCTCCTCGACCTCTCACCGCCGGGGTGACGGGCCGGCTTCAGGCGGTCGGGCTTCAGTGGTCGCAGCGGTCGTCCCCGTTGTGGTCGTGCGGCTCGCCCTGGGCGGAGACATGGCGGGGCCCGTGCGGGTCCTCGCAGTGGAATTCGTCGTCGATGTGGTCCACCTCAAGGGTGGTGTGCGTGATCCCGTAGGACGAACGCAGCAACCGCTGCAAATCGCGCCGCACCGTGTGGCAGTCGCCCTTCGGCTCCACCAGGACATGCGCCGACAGCGCCGGGTAGCCGGAGCTGACCTCCCACACGTGCAGGTCGTGGACCTCCTCCACACAGGGGTGCCGCGCCAGCCGGTCGCCCAGCTCCCGGGGGTCGAGCCCGGCGGGGGCGGCCTCCATGAGCACCCGGCCCGCGTCCCGCAACAGCTCGTACCCGGCCTTGAGCATCAGCGCCGCCACCAGCAGCGACGCGATCGCGTCGGCACGGGTGAAGCCGATCGTCCAGATCACCAGCCCGGCGATCGCGGTGGAGATGAACGCGTACAGGTCGTTGAGGATGTGCTGGAACGCTCCCTCGATGTTCAGGCTGCGCCGGTCCGCCCGCCCGATCAGCAGCGTCGCGGCCACGTTCACGACGATCCCGGCCAGCGACGTCCAGAACACCAGCGGCCCCGCCACGTCCGGCGGGTGCAGCAGCCGCTCGACCCCCTCGTACACGAAGAACAGCGCGAGCAGGATCAGCGTCAGCCCGTTGAGCTGCGCCGACAGGATCTCGGCACGGCGCAGGCCGAAGGTGTAGCCGGCGCGCGGCGGGCGCGCCGCGATCCGCATCGCGATCAGGGCCAGCGTGATCGCGAACGCGTCGGTCATCATGTGCGCCGCGTCCGTGATCAGCGCCAGTGACCGCGCCATCAGGCCGATGACCACCTCGCCGGCCATGTACGCCAGGATCAGCGCCAGCGCCGCCGCCAGGTACCGGCGGTCGGCGCCGGGCGAGACCGGCTGCCCGTGACCATGGCCGTGCCCGTACGCGTGCCCGCCCAGGCGCTCCTCCGGGTGGGCGTCGGGCCCCGTCATCCGCCGGCCTCCCGGTGGCCGGTGTGGGCCAGCGCCATGTCCAGGAGCAGCCGGACGTGCGAGTCGTCCAGCCGGTAGTACGCGCGGCGGCCCGCGCGCCGCACCTGGACCACCCGGTGGGCACGCAGCAGGCGCAGCGCGTGGGACACCGCCGACTCGCTGTGCCCGCACGCCGCCGCGATGTCGCAGACGCACATCTCGCCGCCCTCCAGCAGCGCCGTGATCACGCGCAGCCGTCCGGGGTCCGACAGCAGCCCGAACATCTGGGACAGCTCGTCGATCTCCGTGGCGCCCGGCATGGCGGCGGCCACCACGGCCACCTTCGCGGGGTCCACCACGCGGACCGCGCAGGCGTCCGGGGCGACCGCGACATCTGAAGGAGTGCTCATATGAGCAAGCTTAGTGCACGCCCCTCCGCCCCGCCGGGGGCGAACCCGCCGCTCAGATGGTTCCCCTCCGCCGTACCATGCCCGCGGGCTCGATCGACGGCGGTGGTGCGCCGGCGCTCGTCTCCTCGATCGGCGGCTCGCCGGACGGGTCCTGCCCGGACCCGGCGCCCGTGTCATCACCGGGCACCTCATCACCGGGCACCTCATCACCGGGCACCTCCTGGCCCGGAACGTCGCCGCCCGGCGACGGCCCGTCGGACGGATCCGGGGTCCCGGGCTCGTCCGAGGGTGAGTCCGGAGGCAGCGAGTCCTGCGGTGACACGCTGGGGTCCATGGTCCCCGAGCCGTCCGGGCTGGGGGCCGCCAGTTCCTCCCGCGGCACCTCCATCGGCGGGCCGTCCAGTTCGCCGGTCGTCGCCGCCGGGCGCTGGAACCCCATCCTCGCCTCCGGGTCGACGAGCACGAACCGGGTCACCTGCCGCCGCGGCCGGATCTTCGTCACCTTCCGCTTGGTGAATCCCGGCCACGAGGCACCGGTGTAGTCGGCGTTCCCTGCGGAGATCTCCGAATCCGGAGGGGTCAGCGGATTCCCGCAATTGCACTTCACCACGGGCGTGCCGTATTCGTTCACCAGAACGCCCATTCCGGCCTGGAGCACGGCCGGCATACGGGTCGCCTTGCCGTTCTTGAAGCCGTGATTGGTCACCAGCGTGTCGACCCGCAGCAGCACCGGCGTCAGCCGGGAGACGAACCGCGGGACGTCCGCCGGACGGATCTTGTGCACGCTCGCCCACGCGGCCGCCTTGTCCGGGTTGGCCTGCAGGAACGCCACCAGCTTAGCCGGGTCGCACGACGCCGCCCTGCGGGTGCCCCCGTACAGTCCCGGCGCGTCGCCGTCCTCCGTGCCGCCGCCGCGCGGGCTCGGCTTGATCTTCTGCTGGTCGGTGCCCGACATCAGCACATACGGGTCGGGACCCGCCGATCCCACCGTGAGCCGGGTGATGGTCGCGCCCGCGTCGCCGCAGCCGCCCATGACGGCACCCGCCAACAGCACCACGGGAAGAACCCCCCGCACCTGAATTCGGAATTTGATCTCCGGCATCCCATCTCCCGCCCGTGCCCGGCCGTACCTATACTCTTTGATGCCGGAGCGGGGTGATTTGTGCCGGGCAGAAACGACGAATCTCGTGACCGGGGGTGGGCGGGCAGTGACGGTTCCGCTGAGTTCGGCAGATCCGGTACGCCTCGGCGACTACGAATTGCTCGGCCGCCTCGGTTCCGGCGGCCAGGGAGTGGTCTATCTCGCCCGGCCGGTGACCGTTCCCGGCCGGACCGCACCGGCCGTTTCCGGCCAGGTCGCGATCAAACTCCTGCACGCGCAGATGCTCGAAAGCCCGAACGCGCGGGCCCGGTTCGTCCGCGAGCTGTCGCTGCTCCAGCGGGTCGCGGGCTTCTGCACCGCCCAGGTGATCGACGCCGATCTGGCCGGTGACCAGCCCTACATCGTCAGCGAGTACGTGCCGGGGCCGTCGCTGCGCCGGCTCGTCCAGGAACAGGGGCCGCGCGCGGGCGCCGACCTGGACCGGCTGGCGATCAGCTCGGTCACCGCGCTCACCGCCATCCACCGCGCCGGCATCGTGCACCGCGACTTCAAGCCGCAGAACGTCCTGATGGGAGCGGACGGCCCCCGCGTCATCGACTTCGGGATCGCCCGCGCCCTGGACCCGTCCGCCACGGTCACCAGCCAGATCGTCGGCACGCCCGCGTACATGGCGCCCGAGCAGTTCACCGGCACCGGGATCGGCCCGGCCGCCGACCTGTTCGCCTGGGCCGCCACCATGCTCTTCGCCGCGACCGGCCGGGACCCGTTCGCCGCCGGCTCCGTCCCGGCCACCATGTACCGGATCATGCATCACGAGCCGGACCTGTCCGTGCTCCCCGAGCAGATCGCGGCCGTCGCCGCCGAGGCCCTCAGGAAGGACCCCGCGTCCCGTCCGTCCGCCGAAGCGGCCCTCATGCGGCTCCTCGGCGACCGCACCACGCCCAATCGCCCGCCGCCGACCCAGGTCGTGCCGCCTCGCCGGCCGTCCACGGGGGCCGGGACGCCGGGCGGCGGAAGCCAGGACGCCACCGCGGGCGCTGCCACCGCCTGGGAGACCGGGCCGCCGACCGGCCGTCCCGACCCCGGCACGGTCGTGGCGGAGACCGAGGCCGTCCCCCGGCCTCAAGGCGCGGGCCAGGCCCGGCCGCCGGTCGGCGCCTCCCAGACCTGGGAGCCGGGCGCGCCTCCCACCGGCGCGGCGCCGGGCGGGCCGCGGCCCGCCGGCTGGAACGTCGCTCCCGGCCAAGCCGGTACCGGCGCCGGACGCGCGCCCCGCACGCTGAAGCGCGGCGTGGCGGCGGTCACGGGACTCGTCCTCGCCGCGCTCCTGGCGGCGCTGGACGTGCTCTCCATGGCGATCCTCGTGGCCAGGCCGGACCTCACCTCGGGTCCCGGTGGGCGCTGGCTGCTGGTGGTGGCCGCCTCCTTCGTCCTTCTGGCGGTCGTGACGCTGGTCGGCGTGGTGCTGGCCCTGCGGGGCGGCAGGGCCGCCGCGTGGACGGTCCTGACCGCCCGGGTGGTGCGCGTCCCGCTGTGGGCGCTCTGGACCCAGGTCCCGGACGTGGACTGGAGCATCGCCTCCATCGCCGGCTATGCCGCCGTCACCGCGCTGATGGTCGCCCTGCTGGCCGCCGGCCTGCGATCCCGCTGACTCCCGAGCCTCGTCAGAGGTTGCGTTCGGACCATTCCCTCAGGTCACGGCGGGCCACGGCGGCGGCCATCAGGTCGGGGAAGGCGTCCGGGGTGCAGGCGAAGGCCGGGACGCCCAGCGCGGCCAGCGCGGCGGCGTTGTCGTGGTCGTAGGCCGGGGCGCCCTCGTCCGACAGCGCCAGCAGCACGATCACCTGGACGCCGGCGTTGGTCAGGGCCGCGACGCGCTGGAGCAGCTCGGCGCGGACGCCGCCCTCGTACAGATCGCTGATCAGCACGAGGATGGTGTCGTTGGGCCGGGTGACCAGGCCCTGGCAGTAGGCGATGGCGCGGTTGATGTCGGTGCCGCCGCCGAGCTGCGTGCCGAACAGCAGCTCGACCGGATCGTGCAACTGGTCGGTGAGGTCGACCACCGAGGTGTCGAACACCACCAGGGACGTGCGCAGCGACCGCATCGAGGCCAGCACCGCGCCGAACACGCTCGCGTACACCACCGAGGCCGCCATCGACCCGCTCTGGTCGATGGCCAGCACCACGTCGCGTTTCACGGCCTGCTGCCTGCGCCCGTACCCGATCATGCGTTCGGGGACGAGGGTGCGGTGCTCGGGCAGGTAGTGGCGCAGGTTGGCGCGGATCGTCCGGTTCCAGTCGACGTCGGGCAGGCGGCGGGGACGCTGGACGCGGGCGGAGCGGTCGAGGGCACCGCCGACCGCGGAACGGGTCCGCTGCGCGAGCCGCTTCTCCAGGTCCGCCACCACCGTGCGCACCACCCCGCGCGCCGACTCGCGGGCGCGGTCGGGCATCACCCGGTTGAGGGAGAGCAGCGTCCCGACCAGGTGGACGTCGGGTTCGACGGCGTCGAGCATCTCCGGTTCGAGCAGGAGCCGGGTGAGGTTGAGCCGTTCGATCGCGTCCTTCTGCATCACCTGGACGACGGTGGACGGGAAGTAGTCGCGGATGTCGCCGAGCCAGCGCGCCACCCTCGGCGCGGAGTCGCCCAGCCCGCCGGCGCGCCGGTCGGACCCGGAACGGCCGCCGGCGCCCGCCCCGTACAGCTTCTCCAGGGCGCCGTCCATGCGCGCCTCGTCGCCCGACAACCGGACGCCCGTGCCGTCGGCGCCGCCCTCGCCGCCGAGCACCAGCCGCCACCGCTTGAGGCGTTCGTCGGGGGTGCCGGTCATGCCGCTCCTCGTGTCGTCGCTCATGCGGGTGCCTTCCAGCCGAGGATGTGGAGGGCGGTCGCGGCGGCGCGCTCGGCACGCGCGTGGTCGAGCCCGCCGTCCTCGGGCGCGCCGGCGGCGGCGCGGGGCGTGCCGAGCCGCCGGACGCGCTCCCCGATCGCGCGGCGCTCGGCGGCGGCGTACCCGCCGAAGGTGCGCCGCAGCAGCGGCAGCACGTCGGTGAACGCGTCGCCCGGCAGGCCCGCGATCCACTCGTCCACCAGCCGGAGCAGGTCGTCGTCGTGGACGAGGATCAGGCCGCCGCCCGACAGGAACCCCTCGACCCACGCCGCGGCGCGGTCGGGCGCGGCCCCCACCGACACCGAACGGGCCATCCGCGCCGCGATGTCGGGAAGCCGTCCCGCGTCCAGCAGGAGCCGGGTCAGCCGTCCTTCGAGAAGCCCGTGCAGGCCCTGCCGGTCCACCGCGCCCTCAAGGGTGCGCTGCCAGCGTTCGCTGTGGCCGGGGTCGTCGAGCAGGGACAGCGCGCCGTTCACCGCGTCGATGTGCCCCAGCAGTTCGCGGGCCGCGTCGTCGTCCAGGCCGGACAGGGCGGGCGGCAGGCCCACGCACACGCGCACCACCAGCCCGTCGACCACGGTGCGCAGCGGGCCGGTGGCGGTGCCGCGCACGTCCCCGTACCTCAGCGCGCGGACGAGCGGGGGCAGCGCCGCCATCAGATGCTCGACGTCGGTGTCGAGCGCGGCCCTGTCGCCCAAGGCCCGCATCACGTCGGGCAGGGCGCCGCCCAGATCGGCGAGCAGGCAGCGTTCGGCGACCGAGGTCAGGTCGGACAGCGCCTCGGCGTGCGCGGCCATCGCCTTGGCGCGGGCGGTGGCCGCGCCCTGGACGGTCGTGCCCCAGGCGCTCGCCTCGATCAGCTCCACGTCGAACTCCGGCCGCCACATCAGCGTCCACGTCTCGCGGAACGTGCCCTTGGACCGTCCGAAGTCCTCCTGGGGGACGCCCCAGTCGACGTCCAGCAGCCGCAGCCGGTGCAGCAGGCGGCTGCGTTCCAGATCGGTGGGCTTGCGCAGGTCGAGGTCCAGTTCCTTGTCGAGCGCGGACGCCTTGAGGCGGAGCCTGCCCTGCTCGGCCTTCAGGTCGCGCTGCAACGGCACCATCGGGGTCTCGTCGGGGACGGCCCCGAGCCGCTCGCCGACCACCAGCCTCCGCTGGATCAGCTCCACCGGCAGTTCGGCGCCCTCGCACAGCACCGCTCGGGTCGCCTCGGTGACCTCGTCCAGCCCGGCGAGGGGACGGCCGCGCAGCGCCGCGAGCGCGTCCGCCAGCCGCACCGCCTCGATCACATGCGCCGAGGACACGTGCAGGTCCTCCTCCCGCAGGACCCGCGCCGCCTGGGTCAGCCACCGCTCGACGGGACGGTCGCCCGCCGTGAACAGATGGTGGTACCAGCCGGGCGACCGCACGCCCGCCCCGTACCCGGAGCGGTTCGCCAGGCGCCCATGCGTCCACGGCACCCAGGTCATCGCGACCTTCGCCTTCGGCAGGCCGCGCAGCGTCTGGTCGTCCCGCGTCGCCGGAACCTTCCGCAGCAGGGCAGGGACGTGCCAGGCCCCGCACACCACGGCGACCCGCTCGTACCCTTCCTTCAGGGTGCGGCGCAGCGTCCGCCGCATGTGCGCCTCGCGCTGTTCCTCACGCCGCAGGTGACCGGCCAGGCTCTCCTCGGGCAGGGCGGCCAGCCGGTCCCGCAGCTCGGTCATCGCCTCCGCGATCGCCGGGAACGGCGACGGCCCGTCATGCCGGTGCTCGACGACGTCGTCCCACCAGCGCTCGGCGTCGTCATAACCCGCCGCCTTCGCCAGCCACCCGAGGGGGTCCAGCCGGATCGCCCGCACCTCCTCGTCCTCGGACCCCTCCCCCTGGCCCTCCTGGCCCTCCTCCTGCCCTTCCTCGGCCTCGTCGGCCCGGGCAAGCTGATGCGCGGCGGGCAGGTCGCAGAAGCGAACCGGGACACCCGCCGCCAAAGCGTGCTGGATGGCCTGCCACTCCGGGCTGAACTCGGCGAACGGCCAAAACGCGGCCTGACGCTCCCCAGAACCGGAACCCTCGGCCGACACGGCCGCCGCATCCTGCCGACCAGGCGCGTAGGCGAGCAGCGCAACGGGCGGGACCATCCCCGCGTCACCCGCGAGATGGACGATCGCATCCGCCTCCGGCGGCCCCTCGATCAGCACGGCGTCCGGCCGGAACTCCTCCAACGCCCGCCGCACGGCCCGCGCCGACCCCGGCCCGTGATGCCGGATCCCATAGACCTCGACCCGCACCTTCTCCCCACGATCCACCGCGCTCACGGGCGGGCCGGGAAGTGTCATGACACTTCCCGGCAGGCGCGGTAGAAGTCATGCCATTCGGGGCGTTCGCGGACGACCGTCTCCAGGTACTCCTGCCACACCACGCGGTCGGAGACGGGGTCCTGGACGACGGCGCCGACGATGCCGCCGGCCACGTCGGGGGCGCGCAGGACGCCGTCGCCGAAGTGGGCGGCCAGCGCGAGGCCGTTGGTGATGACGGAGATGGCCTCGGCGGTGCTGAGCGTCCCGCTGGGGGACTTGAGCTTGGTGCGGCCGTCGCCGGTGACGCCGGCGCGCAACTCGCGGAAGACCGTGACCACGCGGCGGATCTCGTCCAGCCCGGCGGGGGTCTCGGGGAGTTCCAGCGCGGCGCCGATCTGCTCGACCCGGCGGGAGACGATCTCCACCTCGTCCTCCGCGGTCTCCGGCAGCGGCAGCACGACGGTGTTGAACCGCCGCCGCAGGGCGCTGGACAGCTCGTTGACGCCCCGGTCGCGGTCGTTGGCGGTGGCGATCACGGTGAACCCCTTGGCCGCCTGGACCTCGGTGTTCAGCTCGGGGACGGGCAGCGTCTTCTCCGACAGGATGGTGATCAGCGTGTCCTGGACGTCGGAGGGCATCCGGGTCAGCTCCTCGATCCGGGCGACCGAGCCGCGCCGCATCGCCCGCATCATCGGGCTTTCCACCAGCGCCTTCTCCGAGGGGCCTTCGGCGAGGAGGCGGGCGTAGTTCCACCCGTACCTGATGGCCTCCTCGGCGGTGCCCGCGGTGCCCTGCACCAGCAGGGTGGAGTCGCCGCTGACGGCCGCCGCCAGGTGCTCCGACACCCAGGTCTTGGCGGTGCCGGGCACGCCGAGCAGCAGCAGCGCCCGGTCGGTGGCGAGGGTGGCCACCGCGACCTCCATCAGGCGGCGCGCGCCCACGTACTTCGGGGTGATCGTGGAGCCGTCGGGCAGCTCCCCGCCCATCAGGTAGGTGGTGACGGCCCACGGCGACAGCCGCCAGCCGGGTGGACGGGGCCGGTCGTCGTGCTCGGCCAGGCGGGCCAGCTCGTCGGCGTACTGCTGCTCGGCGTGCGGGCGCAGGACGCGGCCGGTGCCGGAGGACGGGTCGGACGTCACTGGGCAAGCTCCTTCAGCATGTCGTGGCGGAAGCTCAGGCTGTCGATCAGCCGGGCGAGGGCGGGGGACGCGGCGTCGCCTCCCTCCCGGGTGGTGAGCCGTACGAGCCGCGGCGCCGCGTCGGGGGTCAGCCGCTGCTCGGCCAGCTCGCACAACTGGATCACCGCCCGGCCGTGCAGGTCGGTGGCGCGCTCGTGGGCGGCGCCGATCGTGGCGATGACCGCGTCGGCGAGCGGGCCCGCCCACGGCCCCGGGACGCGCCGCAGCACGCGCAGCACGTCGGGGCCGCTCTCGCCCCACCGGATCAGGTCGGCGGCCGCGACGCCGCGCTCCTCGTCGGGCAGGACGCCGAGCAGCCCGGCGAGGTCGTCGGGCTCGTCGGCCAGGACGCCGCTGCGCAGCAGCGCCCTGGCCCACTCGGTCTCGTGCTGCCGTACGGCCGCGCGTGCCCACCCGGTGTGCAGGTCGCGGGCGGCGCGGGCGTCGGGCCCGCCGGACGTGGCGGCCCGCAGGGTGACGACTGCCGCGGGCTCGGCCTCGAACAGCTCCGTCCAGGTGGACAGGGGCGTGCGGGCCAGGATCTCGCGAAGCCAGGCCGACCGGGCGCCGACGGGCTGCCCGCCCGGTGTGCTCGGCGCGAACGACCCGGACGGGTGGAACGGAACGCCGTCCCTGGCCAGCTCGTCGTCATAGGAGTCCGGCGGCTCCACCGTGATCCAGGTCTCGGCGCGGCCTCCCGGGGGAGCGGAGCGGATCTCGGGCCGCACGCAGCGCAGCGCCCGCGCCGCCATCCTGCGGCCGTACGCCGAGCCGGGCAGCCGCGCCAGCAGGTCGGACGCGAGCTGCCTGACGTCCTTGCCGCGATCCTCCAGGGCGTGCTCCAGGAAGTCCTCGTCGCCCGGCGACAGGCCGTGCTCGAAGGTCGCGAGGTAGGCGGCGCGGTCGGGCGCCGCCTCGCGGGACCAGGTGGCGGCCAGGGCCTCCCGCGCCGCCGCCGGGTCGGTGCCGCGCAACCGGACGAGGTAGGCGACCCGCTGCGGCCGGGTGCCGGTCTCCCACACCTCCTCGGTGTCGCCGCCCGGGTCGTCGCCCGAGCCGACGAGGTAGGCCCAGTCGGTGTTCTGCAGGGCGAGCCAGACGCCGCGCCGCCCCGCCGCGCGGGCGATGGACGGGCGCAGGTCACGGTTGCCGCGGCCCTTCTCCAGCACGTCGGGCAGCATCCGGGACGGGACGCGGTAGCCGTGGTCGGCCGCGGCGTCCAGCCATTCGGGCAGCACCCGGATCCGCTCGCCCTCCAGGATGCGGGCCAGGCGGCGGGCGGCGGCGGGCGGCGCGGGCGCCGCGTGCTCCTGCGGGGCGGGCGCGATCGGCTCGCCCGCCGCGACGGGCCGCATGCCCGCCCGCCTCCGGACGGTCAGGACGGCCGCCTGGTCGAGCAGCCGCCCCGCCGGGTCGTCCCCCTGGCCCGGAGCCTCGGGGTGCCCCCGCGACTCGGGAAGCGCGGGCACCGGCTTGCGCGCCGTCCCCAGCAGTGCCGCGCTCACGTGCTCGCTCCAGCTCACAGGATGCATACCCCTTCGTCCTCGCTCCAGAGGGCCAGGGGACGCATGCCGCGCGGCGTCCACTCCCCGGCGACGGTCACCGGGCGCCCGCCCGACGCCGCCAGCAGCCGCCACGGGTCGGTGGGCAGCAGCGGCAGCGCGTCCCCTTCGGCGTCGACGACCTGAAGGTTCCAGGTGCCGTTGCGCTCGCCGGGCGGACGGGCGGGCCGCACGTCGCTCAGCACGGCGGGCCAGCGGTCCAGCCAGGGGTCACGTTCCAGGGCCGCCGCGTACTCGTCCAAAAAGGCGGCGACCGGCGACCCGTCGGGCACCGCCGGGGTCGCCGCGCCGTACCGCTCGGCGACGACCGCCCGCAGTGGCTGCGAGCCCGGGTAGAACGCCAGCTCGGCGTCGACCTCGGTGCCCACGACCAGCGAGGCGTCCAGCGGACGCCCCGGGACCGCGAACGACAGGACCAGCGCGGGCCGCCCGCTGCGGCGCCCCCGCAGCCAGACCCGCCGGGTGGTGAGCTGGTCTTGGGCGATGTCGCGCGACCCCGTCACGCACCACAGGTCGCGGACGCGCTCGCCCTCCCGGACGACCTCCTCCTGCTGGACGGTGAAGCCGACCCGCGACCGCACCGTCTCGCGCAGCCCCTCGGGCAGCCCGTCCCGCCGCCTGTACGCCCGCACCAGCAGCCTGAGCAGCGCGTACTCCTCCAGCAACCGGCCCGGCCAGCCGGGCCTCCGCGGGACGGCGGCCAGCGCCCTGACCTGCCCGGCCAGCCCCGCCGCCTGCGCGTCCACCAGCCGCCGCGCGACGTCGTCCCACAGCCGGTAGGACGCCTGCTCGGCCTGCGCGAGCCCGTGCGTCACCTGGTCGCGCAGCCACTGGTCGAGCTCGGCGACGCCGCCGTCGACCCGCTGCTCGCGCCGCTCGACGGTCCTGGGATCGCGGGCCTTGGCGGCCGCGCCCGCCCGGCGTTCCCGCGCCCTGTCGGCCCGAGCCCGGCGCTCCTCGATCCATTCGGCGGCCCAGGCGGGACGCGGCCCCGCGTCGACCGTGCCTTCGCTCCACAGCAGCAGCAGGCCCAGGGCGTGCTTGCAGGGGAACTTGCGGCTGGGGCACGAGCAGCGGAACGCCGGCTCGGACAGGTCGACGCAGGCGCGGTACGGGTTCTTGCCGCTGCCACGGCACTCGCCCCACAGGGCGTCGTCGTCGCACCCGGCGGCGCCCCACTTGGCGGGCTTGGCGACGCCCTCGGCGGCCTTGGCCGACGCCGTGTCCGGGGCCAGGCCGAGCACCTGCTCCCGATCCCATCGATCGCTCACACCGCCGAACCTAGCGACCCGGTCCGACATTCATCCCCACGCGTCCCAACCTACCGGAAAAGCCCCACCATAAGCCCTGTGAGCTGGGCAAACGTCCTGCGGGACGGGAGGGGTCAGCGGCCTTTGCCCTTGCCGCGGGTGGGGCGGGAGCGATGGCGGGTCCGGCGCAGACGGGCCTTGCGCTTGCGGTGGTACTTGGCGCGGTCGAGCTTCTTCTGGGCCATGAGCCATCGTGGGCCCCGTTCGGGCGAAAGGGGCAGATCCCTGTCCGGATCCGGACTCAGCCGCGGCTGACGCCCGGGGCGTCGGGCAGGTCGGGGAGGGAGACCGAGTCGGGGGCCAGCAGCAGCCCGCCGGTGAGCAGCGCGCCCACGGCGACCAGGCCGAACAGGCCCACCCACGCCAGGCCGGGCACCCCGGTGAGGTGCGCGAGCTGGTCGGCGTCGGAGCTGGGGGCCATGTGCCGGGCGCGCATCCGCTGGAGCTCCGCGACCGGCCTCGCGGCGGCGAACAGCAGGAAGAACGCCGCCAGGTAGGCGAAGCCCGCCTGGACGGTGGCGCCGCCCAGCCAGGACACCCCGACGATGATCGCGCCGGTGGCGACGATGGACAGCACCCCGTAGGCGTTGCGGATCATGACGAGCATCGCGCCCAGCAGCGCCAGCGAGAACCACAGCATGAGGGTGATCCGGCCGCCCTCCAGCAGGACGGCGAACAGCAGCCCCAGCAGCGGAGGCGTGAGGTAGCCCGCCATGGCGGTGAACACCATGCCGGGACCGTGCGGCTTGCCCCGCGAGACGGTGACGCCCGAGGTGTCGGAGTGCAGCTTGATGCCGTCCAGCTTGCGCCCGGTGACCAGGGCGATCAGCGCGTGCCCGCCCTCGTGCGCGATGGTGACGACGTTCCTCGCGACCCGCCAGGTCGGGCCGTGCAGCACCGCGGCCAGGGCGATCAGCGCCGCCAGGACGACCAGCCACCAGGGCGGGTCCTGCTGGGTCCCCGTCAGCCGGTCCCACAAGTCGGCGATGCTCACCGTGTCCACGTCCACCTCGTCGTCGTTCTCGCGCGCCGGCCCATCGAAGTCCCCGTGTGCCGCCTCAGGGTAAGACGTCCGGAATAAGGTACGCGTTCGGTTCGTCCCAGGAGGTCGTGTCCGCGTCGAGTCAGTGTCCGTGTCAGTGTCCGTGTCAGTGTCCGTGTCAGCGGGCGTGCCGGACGGCGGGCGGGACCACCACGCTGATCTCGCCGCCGAGCCGGGCGTCACCCTCCAGGCCGAGGTCGTCGCCGCTCCAGAAGCGGCCGGGGTCGTACCAGCTCGGGCGGCGCCCGGGCGGCAGCAGGCCCATCGCCTGGTAGGTCACCGCCACGATCTCCGCGCAGAACGCGGTCTCCAGGTCGGGGTCACGTTCGGCGGGACGGCGGAACGGGATCCGGCCGCGCAGCCAGCGCGAGGCGAGCCGGGTCGTGGACGGGAACGGGGTGCCGTCCAGCCGCGCCACCGCCCTCAGCGCCGCGTTCTCCCGCCCCCGCGTGGGCGGCGGCTCCAGTTGCCGCAGCCAGGCGCGCTGCCCGTACCGGCCGCCCCACAGCACCACCGCCTCCCGCAGATCGTGGAGCTGCGCGCCCCGGTGGTGGCCCCCGGACCACACGTCGCGCAGGGACCGGCCGAGCTCGGCGTGCCACATCAGCGGCGGCAGGTCCTCGATGACGATCGCCATGCCGACGTGGTTGACGGGGCTGTTGGTGGTCACCTGGATCGCCCGGTCGGCCACCGTACGGCCGCGGAACAACCACAGGTCACCGGTGCGGGTCAGCTCGGCGGCCTCGTCGAGACCGATGCTCGTGCCGGACATGATCGATACCCTAGGGCGATGCGGTGGTGGAAGGTGCTGGGAGTGGCCGGATTCGTCGGGGTCGCGGCGACCGGGGTGGTCATCGTGCGGGCCGAGCGCAAGCGCCGCGCCTACACGCCCGAGGAGATCAGGGACCGGCTGCGGCTGCGGATCGCCGAGGAGGAGCCGGGCGCGCCCGGGGCCTCCGAGGCACCCGAGGCGTCTTCCTAGCGCTCCTTTCGCCGCACTTCTCGGCGCTTTCTTCGTAGCGCTCTTTGGCGGGGTCATGGCTACCGCCATGCATGGCAATCGTTCCGCCAACTCCCGTTGGGCGTGTGGCGGTGCTCCCTAATGTCTGGTCCGCATCAGCCGGGCGCAATCGGGGGAGCGAGACCATGCGGGACGGTGCGACGGGCAGGGGCACGAGGGTGGCCGGCGAGCGGCCCGGGGCCACGCGGCCGAAGGCGCCGGGCGCACGGAGAGCACGTAACGCGGCGGACGCCGACGAGGCGTTCCGCGAGCTGGTCCGGCTGGCCTACTTCGTCCTGCCCGGCAAGGGCAGGCGGCCGCACCGGATGGCCCTGGCCCGCCGGATCGTGGAGAGCACCGGGGGCGCGGGCGGCGGCCGCGAACGGCGCCGGACCAGGGTGCTGCGCCGCGCGATGAAGCCGCACTGGGTATGGCGGGTCGGCCTGCGCCGTTGGCTGCGCGCCACGCCGCCCCGGATGCCCGCCGGGGCCACCACCAACGCGCTGGCGGAGCTGGAGCCGCCCGTCCGCGTCGCCTACGCGCTGCTGAACGTGGCGAAGATGAGCCGGCACGAGGTACGCGACCAGCTCCTTGACCTGCGCATTCCGGACCAGATGGACGTGATCGCGGAGGCCGAGCGGGCGAAGGTGCCCGTGATCAGGACCTGGCCGCACTCCGATCCGTTCGCGCCGGGACGGATCCAGCCGCTCGGCCACCGCTCCCCGATGCCGGTGGGCGTCGCGGTGGTGCTGACGGCGGTGCTGGCCGGCACGCTGCTGATGGTCGAGGACAAGGGACGGCTGCTGAGCGGCACCTCCAAGGCCGCCGCCGCGCACGGCCTCAGCCTGGTCGCCCCCGCGCCCGACACGTGGCGGACGGCACCGCACAGCCTGGACGTGTGGCCCGCGCGCGGAGACCTGACCGGCGACAGGCGGTTCACCGGACGGGCACTGAACGCGTGGGCGGACGCCGCGAAGACGTCCGGCGCCGCGGCGAGACCGGGCGAGGCGGGCAACCCCCAGCTCCTGTTCGCCGGGCATGTGGACGGCCGGAAGGTCGCGCTGGTGCGGCGCGGCGACCGGATCGGCCGCTTCACCGACGGGGGCGGGCCGATGACCGTGTACAGGGCGGGCACGGATGCCGCCGCCCCGATCCGGCTGTCCCGTGGCCGCTACCTGGTGGCCCCCTGGCATCGGCCCGTGTCCCTCACCGGGAAGCGGGTGACGGTGAGCCAGGGCGTCACCGACCCGGTGTTCCCCCGCACGCGATGCGGGCGTGGCCCCGTCCTGCACCTCAGGGAGAAGGGCGGGACCAGGACGGTTGGGGAGTTCGGCGGCGTCCGCGGTGTGCCGCTCACGTACCGTCCCCCCACCGCCATGGCCGGCGGTGCAGGCAAGGCCGCCAAGTCGGTCAACAACAGGAAAGCGGCGAAGGCGTCCAAGACCGCGCGCCGCAACGGCAAGCGGCTCACGGGCAGGGCTCTGCGCGTGTGGGAGCGGACCGCGTGCCTGGCCCCGTCCCCGGGACGTTCCGGGCGTCCCGTGTCCGAGGCGACGGCGTGGGAGTTCTGGTCAGGGTGGATCGGTGGCAGGCGGGCCCGGTGGGTCTGCACCGGCGTGTCCTACACCGGTGGCGGATCGGCCGCGCGGGCGGTGCTCATCGACAGGCGCGGGGCGCGGGACACCGGCCGGTGCGACGCCCGGCGCCCGGTCGGCGGCTCCTGGTGGCGGTCGGCGCGCGGTGACTGGTACCACCTCGCCGCGGCGGCGCGCGGGCTCACACCACAGGTCAAGGGTCCGTTCAGGGCGTGGCAGCGCCGGTCGCGGCTGCTGATCTCGGTGCCCGCCGAGCCGAGGCGCCGTCCCACCGGGCGCGTGAAGCTGACGGCCCGCCCGGACTGACCCTGGGATCAGCGTGCGCTTACCCTGGTCCCTGCAAGCCGAGGGGCGAAGCGAAAGGGGCAGGGATGGGCGCTGCGACGGGTAAGGGGCCGCTGTCCGGGGTGCGGGTGGTCGAACTGGCGGGGATCGGGCCGGGCCCGTTCGCCGCGATGCTGCTGGCCGACCTGGGCGCGGACGTGATCCGCGTGGACCGGACCTCCGCCGTCAAGCCGGGCGCCTCCAGGGGCGGCACCGATTTCAGCAACCGCGGCAAGCGCTCCATCGCCGTCGACCTCAAGAGCGAGCGCGGGCGTGACGTCGTGCTCCGCCTGGTGGAGCGCGCGGACGTCCTGCTGGAGGGCTTCCGGCCCGGGGTGACCGAGCGGCTGGGCCTGGGGCCCGACGACTGCCTGGCCCGCAACCCCCGGCTGGTGTACGGGCGGATGACCGGCTGGGGCCAGCGGGGTCCGCTGTCGAGCAGCGCCGGCCACGACATCGGCTACATCGCGGTCACCGGCGCGCTGCACGCCATCGGACGGGAGGGCGGCCCGCCGCAGGTGCCGTTGAACCTGCTGGGCGACTTCGCGGGCGGCAGCATGTACCTGGTCGTCGGGGTGCTGTCCGCGCTGCTGGAGTCCAGGACCAGCGGGCAGGGCCAGGTCGTGGACGCCGCCATCGTGGACGGCACGGCGCACCTGTCCACGTTCATCCACGCGATGATGGCCGGCGGCCTCTGGCAGGACAGGCGCGGGGTCAACATGCTCGACACCGGCGCCCCCTGGTACGACGTGTACGAGACCGCCGACGGCCGGTACATGGCGGTCGGCGCGATCGAGCCGCAGTTCTACGCCGAGTTCATCCGGGTGCTGGGACTGGAGGACGAGAAGGACCTGCCCGGCCAGCACGACCGGGAGCGCTGGCCGGAGGCGCGGGAACGGTTCGCCGCCGCGTTCAGGACCAAGACCCGCGACGAGTGGGCCAAGCTGTTCCTGCCCGGTGACGGCTGCGTGGCCCCGGTGCTGTCGCTGAAGGAGGCGGCCGAGCACCCGTACAACACCGCCCGGGAGGTGTTCTTCGAGCACGAGGGGCACCACCAGCCGTCCCCGGCCCCGCGTTTCTCCCGTACCGTCACCGAGACCGACGGCGTCCCCGCCCTCCCCGGCGGCCAGACCCGCGACATCCTCGCCGAGCTGGGCTTCGAGGACGTGGACGCGCTGCTCGCCGAGGGGGCCGTGGCGCAGAGCTGACCTGGGGGTTTACGGCGGCGCGGTGATATTTTGCCCGGGCCGTCCGGTGTCGTCCGCCCGACCACGGGTAGCGCACTCACCGTCGTCCCCAAGCGAAGGTGACAAGGGTGGGAGTGCTCCGATCGGTGGCCGGACTGGTGCCGCGCACAGTGTCGAGCGCGGTGTCCGGCGCGGCCGGGCTGGCCGGCTCGCTGCCGCTGCCCAAACCGCCCCTGCCCAAGCCGTCGCTGCTCAAGCCCAGGCTTCCCGACCTCGCCGGGATGGCGGAACGCGCCGAGCTGGCGAACCTGATCGGCCATCGGGTGCGGCGGCGGACCTGGTCGCGGAAGGGCCGCGCCTACATCGAGATCCGCGGGCACCCGACCGCCCGCACCCGGTCGGCCCGCGAGCTGCGCGACTCGGCGGCGGCCGCGGTGAGACGGCTGAAAGGCGTCCACTGGGCCCAGGTCAACGCCGTCACGGGCGAGATCCTGTGCCTCTTCGACGAGGACCGGGTCGACCTGGACGGCATCGTCGACGCCATCGCGGCGGTGGAGGACGCGCAGCAGGTCGGGGACGAGGCGTTCCCGATGGAAGGGCATCCGGCCGACACCGCGCCGGTCACCGCCGAGGCGATCGCGCTGGCGTCCGACTGCGCCGCCTTCGCGCTGGCCTCGGCGGGACGGTTCGTGCGCCTGCCGCGGCTGCCGCCCGCCGCGCGGATCGCCCTGGCGTGGATGGACAGCCAGCCGCGGCTGCGGCGCGAGCTGGAGACCAGGCTGGGGCATCACGGCGCCGACCTGGTGCTGTCGGTGGGCGGCGCCGTGCTGCACGGGCTCACCCAGGAGCCGTCGGGGCTCGCGCTGGACGCGCTGCACCGTGGCGTGCAGGTCGCGGAGCTGAGGGCGCGCCGCGCCGCCTGGTCGCGCTGGGAGACCGCGTTGTGCGCGCCCGGCCTGCCCGCCGACGCCCCCGAACGCGCCGAACGGCCCTGCCCGCTGCCGCCCGGCCCGGTGGAGAAGTGGGCCGACCGTTCCTCGATCGCCGCGCTCGTCGGCGCCGCCGGGGTGGTGGCCTTCGGGCGCGACCCCCGTGCCGCGTCCGCCCTGCTGCTGGCGGCGGTGCCGCGCGCCTCCCGGATCGGCCGCTCGGGCTTCGCCTCGACGCTGGGACGCGAGCTGGCCGGGCAGGGCGTGGTGCCGCTGGACGGCGCCGCGTACCGCAGGCTCGACCGGGTGACGGCCGTCGTGGTGGACTCGTCGGCGCTGTGCGGAACCGAACACGAGATCGTCTCCGCCGACGGCCCCGAGGTGTGGGACGCGACGGCACGGCTCCTCACCATCGACCCCGGCATCGAGGGCGTCCGGGACCGTGACGGCTGGTGCCTCCACCGCGTGTCCGCGGCCTCCACCGACCCCTTACTGAACGGCACCGGGGCCCCCGGCGGTTCCGGCGACTCCGGCGATCCGCGCGGCCTCAGGGTCCAGGTGATGGATCCCACCGGTCACACGATCGGCGAGGCCCTGATCGGGCGCCGTCTCGATCCGCGGGCCGAGGCGGTGCTGTCGGCCGCCCGCGACAGCGGCGCCCGGATCCTGCTGACCGAGCACGCCGCCACCGCCGAGCTGCTGCCGCTGGTGGACGAGGCGCTGGACGCGTCCGTCCCGCTCGCCGAGCACGTCCGCGCGCTCCAGCGGGACGGGGAGGGCGTGCTCGTCGTCACCACCGGCGACGAGGACGCCGCGCTGGCCGCCGACGTGGGCGTGAGCGTGTCCGTCACGGGCCTGGACGAGTCCGCGCCCCCGATCTGCTGGAGCTCCGACCTGGTCTGCACGGGTGGGCTCGAACAGGTCTGGCGGCTGATGGTGGCCGTGGGCGCGACCAGGGCCGCGAGCGAACGCGCGGTACGGCTGGCCATCGGCGGCTCGGCGCTGGGCACCCTGCTGGTGCTCACCGGGGACCGTTCGCGGTCCCGGCTCGACCTGACCCCCGTGCACGGCGCCGCGCTGATCGCGCTGGTGAGCGGGTTCCTGTCCGCGCGCCGCCTGGCCGCGCGTCCCGTGCCCGTACCCGTGCCGCGCGTACCCTGGCACGCCCTGGATCCGCAGGCCGCCGCCGAACGGGCGCTGCGGCTGCGCGACGAGGGCGCCCGCGACCGTGCCCCGGCGCATCGCCTCCCGGAAGGGATCCGCTCCGCGCCGCCCGTACGCGCGGTCGCCGAGGTCGCGGGCGCGGTATGGCACGAGCTGCGCGACCCTCTCACACCGGTACTCGTCCTGGGCGCGGCGGCGTCCGCCGTCGTCGGGTCCGGTGTCGACGCGGCGCTGGTCGGCGGGGTGATGGCGGGGAACGCGCTGATCAGCGGCATCCAGCGGTCCCGTGCGGAGCGTGCGCTCCGTGGCCTGCTGCTGGGGCAGCGCGCGCCCGCCCGCCGCGTCCGCGTGCAGGGCGGGCCCCGCGACTGGGATCTGCGGCTGGACAACGGCGTCGGTTGGGCGCCGCACGACGACATCCCGGCGGCCGAGCTGCGCCCCGGCGACGTCATCGCCGTCCGCGCGTCCGACGTGGTGCCCGCGGACGCCCGCCTGCTGGTGGCCGAGGACCTGGAGGTGGACGAGGCCACGCTGACCGGCGAGTCCACCCCGGTGCCCAAGTCGGTCGCCGCCGCCCCCGGCGCGGACCTGGCCGAGCGCGCCTGCATGCTGTACGAGGAGACCACCGTGCTGACCGGGCGCGCCTACGCCGTCGTGGTCGCCACGGGGTCGAGCACCCAGGCGGGACGCGCCGCCGCCCTGGCGGGCGAAGGCGCCGCGCCGACGGGGGTGCAGGCACGGCTGAACGAGCTGACGCGGGTCTCGCTGCCGGTGTCCGGGTTCAGCGGCGCGCTGGTCAGCGCGCTCGGCATGCTGCGCGGCATGTCCGCCAGGCAGGCGATCTCCTCGGGCGTGGCGGTCGCGGTGGCGGCGGTGCCCGAGGGCCTGACGCTGGTCGCGACCGTCGCCCAGCTCGCCGCCGCCCGCCGCCTGTCCCGCCGCGACGTGCTGGTCCGCTCGTCCCGGACGCTGGGCACGCTGGGCCGCGCGGACGTGGTGTGCTTCGACAAGACCGGCACGCTCACCGACGGCCGGCTCAAGGTCACCACGATCAGCGGGCCGCGCCGCGACCTTGAGCCCGGCGGCGCGGCGTGGCGCCGCGTCCTGGCCACCGCCGCCCGCGCCTGCCCCGACCCGAACGGCGGTGCCGGCCCCGCGCGGCACGCCACGGACCGCGCCGTCCTGGAGGCGGCCGCCGGACTCGGCGACGACACCGGCTGGGAGGCGCTGCGCACGATCCCGTTCGAGCCGAGCCGGGGCTACTCGGCCGCGCTCGGACGGGACGACGGCGTGCCCTACGTCGCCGTCAAGGGCGCGCCCGAGGTCCTGCTGCCCCACTGCGGCCGGGTCGTGACGGGCCGGGGCACCGAGCCGATGACCGAGGAGCGGCGCGCCCAGGCCGAGGCGACGGTGCGCCGCCTGGCGGGCCGCGGGCTGCGCGTCCTCGCCGTCGGCCACACCGAGCCCGACGCCCTGGACGCCGACGAGGAGGTCCTCGCCGGGCTCGCGCTGCTCGGCTTCGTGGGGATCGCCGACCCGGTCCGCCCGGACGCCGCGGAGGCGATCGGCACGCTCACCGCCGCCGGGATCCGGGTCACGATGATCACCGGGGACCATCCGGACACCGCCCGCGCCGTGGCCGCCGAGCTGGGCGTCCCGAACCCCGAGCGCACCATGACCGGCGCCGAGCTGGACCGGCTCAGTGACCGCGACCGTACCCGGCGGATCGCGGAGACCTCGGTGTTCGCCCGCGTCACGCCCGAGCACAAGGTGCGCATCGTGCAGGCGCTGCGGCGCGCGGGACGGGTGGTGGCGATGACCGGCGACGGCGCCAACGACGCCGCCGCGATCCGGCTCGCCGACGTGGGCATCGGCCTGACCGCGGGGGACTCGCGGGCCGCGCCGTCCGCCGCCGACCTGATCCTGCGCGGCGGTGACCTGCCCGGCATCGTCGCCGCCCTCCTGGAGGGGCGCGCGCTGTGGGAGAGCGTCCGCAACGCCGTGTCGATCCTGGTCGGCGGCAACGTGGGGGAGGTCGCGTTCACCCTCTACGGCACCACGCTGGGCGGCGGGCAGGCTCCGCTGACCACCCGCCAGCTCCTGCTGGTCAACATGCTCACCGACATGATGCCCGCGCTGGCCGTCGCGCTCGCCCCGCCCGGCGAAGAGCGGAGCGACCGCGCCGGACGCCCGTCCCGTCCCGGCGTGCTCGGTGACCCGCTGCACGACGCGATCGTGGCGCGCGGCGTGGTCACCGCGCTCGGCGCCATCCTCGCCTGGCAGATCGGGCGGTTCACCGGGCGTGGCCGCCGCGCCGGGACGATGGGCCTGGCCGCGCTGGTCATCACGCAGCTCGCGCAGACGTTGCAGACCGGCTGGCGCAGCCCCGCCGTCCTGGCCACCTGCGCGGCCTCGCTGCTCGTCCTCGCGCTGGTGATCGAGACGCCGGGCGTGAGCCACTTCTTCGGCAGCGTCCCGCTGGGCCCGGTGGCCTGGTCGGTCGTCCTCGGCGCCGCCGCGGCGGCCACGGTCGCGTCCGTCCTGGGACCGCGGCTCGTGGAGAGGCTGCGCTAGAACCCGAGCCGCTTGCCCACGATCTCGTTCATGATCTCGTTGGTGCCGCCGCCGATGCCCAGGATGCGGGCGTCGCGGTAGTGCCGCTCGACCTCCGACTCGCGCATGTAGCCCATCCCGCCGTGCAACTGGACGGCCTCGTGGACGACGTGCTCGGCCGCGTACACGGCCGTGTTCTTGGCGAACGCCGTCTCGGTCAGCACGTCCTCACCCGCCGCGTACCGCTCCGCGACACTCCTGGTGTACGCGCGGGCCACGTCCACCTGCCGGGCCATCTCGGCGATCTTGTGCCGGACGAGCTGCCGGGACGCCAGCGGACGCCCGAACGTCTCACGGTCCCGCACCCACCGGATCGTCAGGTCCAGGCAGCGCTGCGCCGTCGCGTACGCCTGCACGGCCAGCCCCAGCCGCTCGGTCACGAAGTTCTGGACGATCTGCAGGAACCCGGAGTTCTCCGCACCGACCAGGTTGGCCACGGGCACCCGCACGTCGGTGAACGACAGCTCGGCGGTGTCCGAGCACAGCCAGCCCATCTTCCTCAGGGACCGCGACACCTCGAACCCCGGCGTGCCCTTCTCGATCACCAGCAGCGAGATCCCCCCGGCACCAGGCCCGCCCGTCCGCACCGCCGTGGTCACGAAGTCGGCCCGCACTCCCGAGGTGATGAACAGCTTGGCCCCGTTCACCACATAGTGGTCGCCGTCGCGCACCGCCGTGGTCCGGATCCCCGCGACGTCGGACCCGGTCTCCGGCTCGGTGATGCCCAGCGCCCCGATCATCTCCCCGGCCAGGGTCGGCCGCGCGAACCGCTCGATCAGCCCCTCGTCCCCGGACGCGACGATGTGCGGCAGCGCGATCCCATGCGTGAACAGGGAGGCCACGACCCCACCGGACCCGCCCGCCTGGATCAGCTCCTCGGTCACGATCATCGAGTCGAACAGCTCGCCGCCGCCCCCGCCCGCGGACTCGGGGAAGGCCACCCCGAGCAGCCCGGCCTTCGCCGCCTTCCGATGCAGCTCACGCGGCAGCTCCCCGGCCTCCTCCCACCCGCCCAGGTAGGGAACGATCTCCCGCTCGGTAAACTCCCGCACGAGCCGCCGCAACGCGACACGCTCATCCGTCTTCCACGGGCCCATCCACCGGCTCTCTTTCTTATGGCAGGCGCGAGCTGCGCTCCTCGCCTTGACGGCTCGTCGCTTGTCGCGCCTGCGGCGATCGCTGCATCGCTCCGACTCGCCTAGAGGCTCGCTTCGCGATCAGGTTCCTCGCAAGCTCGGAACCTGCCTTCGGACGCGATCGCAACGCTTGAGCGACCGTTCGGGGCTGGGGTTGGGGGCTGGGGTGGGTGCGAGGGTGTTCATTCGCAGCCGCGAGCGGCGCTCCTCTGGCGGCTCGTCGCTTGTCGCGGCAGCAGTAAACACTGCGCAGCTCGCGCATGCAATAAACACCTCTCCCAACGACCTCAACCCGTCACCCCAGCCCCGAACGGTGCCCAAGCGCTGCGATCGCGTCCGAAGGCAGGGGCGAGCGTCAGCGAGACCCTGATCGCGTAGCGAGCCCCTGGGCGAGTCGGAGCGATGCAGCGATCGCGCGCGGTGCCGGAGAAGGAGGGCGCCCAGCGCCCGACGCCGCAGGTACCGCCAATAAACGGAGCGCAGTGTTGATTCCGCCTGAAGACTGACCCTGTGGTTCCGGCCGAATCGTGACCCGCCCCTGGACCCTGGTGAGGTGTTGAAGGTGGAGGACTGGGCGGAGATCCGTCGGTTGCACCGGGCTGAGGGGCTGGCGATCAGGGCGATCGCTCGCAGGCTCGGGATCTCGCGGAATACGGTGCGTAAGGCGCTGGTCTCGCATGAGCCGCCTCGGTATGTGCGGGCCGTGAAGGGCTCGATCGTGGACGCGGTCGAACCGCAGATACGGGCGTTGCTGGCGGAGTTCCCCGACATGCCGACGTCGGTGATCATGGAACGGGTCGGATGGTGTCGGGGCAAGACGGTGTTCTTCGAGCGGGTGCAGCGGCTGCGGCCGCTGTATCGCCCGCTCGACCCGGCGTCTCGTACCGAGTACCGGCCCGGTGAGTTGGCTCAATGCGATCTGTGGTTCCCGCCGGTGGACGTGCCGCTGGGGTTCGGCCAGACAGGGCGTCCTCCTGTGCTGGTCATGGTCAGCGGTTATTCCCGGATGATCGGTGCGGTGATGCTGCCGTC
>NZ_BSTM01000007.1 GCF_030269515.1 Actinomadura sp. NBRC 104412
ACGCGGTTTCTGAGACGATCAGTACCGGCCCGGTCGGGTCACTGGACCTGGCGGTCTACCGCACCCCCGGCAGCGGGATCCGGTTGGAGTTGTCGGCGGGGTCCGCTACGGGCGATCCGGTGTTGCACGCCGGGCAGTTCAGTAGCTTCCTCGACACTGTCCTGGGCGGGTCTACGGCTCAGACTTTGTATGAGCTGAGCGCCGGATTGGCCCCCGGCGGCGGTGATGGTCTGGGCTCCAGGCGGGCACGTGGTGAGGCGCTTGATGTTGCGCCGGTGACGGTGGATGCGCTGGTGCGTGAGCGGGTCGCGGCCGATCCGGACGCGGTCGCGGTCGTCGCCGACGGCGGCACCGAGCTGACCTATGGCGAACTTGATGCACGGGTCAACGCTCTCGCCGCCCTTCTGATCGAGCAGGGGGTGCGGGTGGGGGATTGTGTCGCGGTCGCCATGAGGCGTTCGGTTGATCTGGTGGTGGCGCTGGCCGGGGTGATCCGTGCGGGGGCGGCCTATGTGCCGATCGATCCGGGATACCCTTCCGAACGCGTCGAACACATCCTCGGCGACGCGGCACCTGCGCTGGTCATCACCGATGGACATACCGCCGATGCACATCGGCACGTACTGGGTGAATACTCCGCGCCACTACTTCGCATCGATGACCGCGACACCCAGCAGCACTTGGCCACCGGCCAGAAAACCGCCCCTGCTTTGATGCGGTCGTTGCATGAGCTTGACGCGGCTGTGGTGATCTTCACCTCGGGTACGACAGGCGATCCGAAGGGCGTGGTCCTCACGCATCGGGCACTGGTCAACCGTCTGGCGTGGGGCCGGCGGGTGCTGGGCTACAAGCCGGGGGATGTGGCGCTGTGCAAGAGCGGTCTTGGTTTCGTTGATGCGGTGACCGAGTTGTTCGGGCCGTTGATCGCCGGTGCCCGGATCGTGGTCGTTCCCGCCGAGACCGCCCAAGATCCGGCCGGTCTGCTCGATGTGATCGCCCGGTACCGGGTTACGCATCTGCTGACCGTGCCGAGCCTGGCCGAGGTCCTGGCCCGCCACGACGACGCACCCGCGGCGCTGGCCACGGTCCGGTCGTGGGTCTCCTCGGGTGAGGCGCTCACCGCGGGCACCGCCCGCGCCATGCGGGCTGCCGCGCCGCACGCGGTGCTGCACAACTTCTACGGTTCGACCGAGGTCACCGGCGACGGCACCGCCGCCACCATCACCCACACCGAGAGCACTGTGATCGGTGTACCGGTCGCCAACACGACAGCGCACGTACTCGACGCCTGGCTGCGCCCGGTACCGGCAGGTGTGGCGGGTGAGTTGTATCTGGGTGGGGTGCAGCTCGCGGACGGATACATCGCACGCCCCGGCCTGACCGCTGACCGGTTCGTGGCCGACCCGTTCAGCGACCAGGGTGCGCGGTTGTATCGCACCGGCGATGTGGTGCGGTGGAACTCCCACGGCCAGTTGGAGTTCCTCGGCCGCAGCGACGATCAGGTGAAGATCCGTGGGTATCGGGTCGAACCCGGTGAGGTCCGCGCTGTTCTCGAGCGGCATCCGGGCGTGTCGGGTGCCGCCGTCATCGCCGTGGACCACCCCGCCGGCGGACACTACCTCGCCGCCTATGTGACCACCACCAGCACCAGCACCACGGACGCCGAAGACACACCACTGTTCGACACCCTGCGCGAGCATCTCGCGGAGTCGCTGCCCGACTACATGGTGCCCGCGACCTTCACGCGCCTGGACCGGTTCCCGGTCACGCCCAACGGAAAGCTGGACCGCCGCGCGCTGCCGCAACCAGACCTGACCGCGGGTGCGGTCGAGGGGCGGGCGCCCCGAAGCGACACCGAGATCGCCCTGGCCGGCATCTTCCGCGACGTCCTGCACCTGGACGGCAACACCACTCTGGGCGTGGGCAGCGAATTCTTCCGCCTCGGTGGGCACTCCCTGCTGGCAGCACGACTTGTCGCACGCGCCAACGCGCTACTGGGCACCGCGCTCACCCTCCGCGATGTCTTCGACCACCCCCGCATCGGCGAACTGGCCCGCATCGCCGACACCACCACCACCGCCCAACCCTCCGGCACCTCCCGCGCACGCATCGGCGACCTCCCACGCCCAGCCGCCCTCCCGGTCTCCTACGGACAACAAGCACTTTGGTTCACGGAGCAGATCGCCGGGCGTTCGATCTATCGAACTGAAATCGTGCTGCAAGCACGCGAGCGGCTCGATCTGGATGCTCTGGAGACGGCGGTCCGTCGGACGGTCGCTCGTCACGAGATCTTGCGCACGATTCTCGTACCGGACGAGGAGACCTCATCGCTGCGCCAGGTCATCTGTCCGGAGCCCGGCGCCGACACCAAGGTCCTGGAGGTCGAAGACGCCGCTTCCGAGCCGCTCACCGAAAAGATCGCTCAAGTCGCCGCACTGCCCCTCGACTTCACCTCCGAGTTCGGACTGAAGTTCCATTTGCTGCGCCATTCTGATGGCGATGTGCTCGTCGCCTACGGGCACCACATCGTTACCGACGCGGATTCTTTCGGAACCCTTGTTCATGAACTGAACGAGTTCTACCTCGAAGCGGCTACCGGCAAGCCCGCCGATGTCGCGCCCTTGCCGACCCAGTACGCCGATTTCGCGGTATGGCAGCGGCATGTGCTGGGAGATCGGGAAGATCCGGAGTCTCGCTACCAATCGGACCTGCGGTACTGGAAGGACCTGCTGTCGGATCTCCCGACCGAAACCGTCCTGCCCCTCGACCGGCCACGCGACGCATCCGAAGAACGGACCATCCGACCGGCGACCACGTCCCTCACCGGCGATGAGACCGCCATGGTCGACGAACTGCTGTTCGAACTCAAGGCAACGCCGCTGCAGGCGTTGATTGCGGCGTTCTCCTTGGTGCTGTGGGACGAAGGGGCGGGCGACACGATACCTGTCGGCACCCCGGCCAGTCTGCGGGACCAGCCCGAGCTGCAGGACCTGATCGGGTACTTCGTGAACACCGTCGCTGTACGCGCCGATATCGACGCCGATGCCGGCTTCGCTCAGACCCTGCTCCGGTGCCGCGATCGCATGCTCGAAGCGGCTGACCACAAGCTCGTTCCGTTCGAGCACGTCGTCGAGGCGGTGAACCCGCCGCGGCGGGTCGGGATCAGTCCGCTCTTCCAGGTGATGGCCGCCTACGTGGATCGCGGTGGAGGTTCGGGTCCGGCGTCACCGCTCACCAACTACGTCTCGACCACCGCGGATGGCCCGCTGGCATCCCAGCCCGCGCTGTTCGATCTCGTGTCGAGCATCGAAAGGCTAGACAGCGGGGCATTCGGACTGAATCTGAACGCGGCCCGTGAGTTGTTCTCGGCGGACACCACGTCGCGATTGTTGCGGAAGACGGCGCGTTTCCTCGTGCTCGGATCCCGGCACCCGGATCTGACGGTCAAGCAGCTCGCCCAGATCGTTCGTGCCGGTGACGAGGGCCGGACCGGAGCTGACGACGATCTCGGTGACGTCCGCCGTTTCCGTCTGCCGCTCGAGGACTTCGACATCGGCGTGGCTCCGCTCTGGCGGGCGGCGATCGACCACGTCGGCCACGCCCTGTCGGGAGCGAGCCTCGGCCTGCGATTGGCGGTTCGCGACGGCGGCACCGGTGAACTGGTCGCCGAGACCGGCAATCCCGAGGTGCTGGACGCGGTCAGGGAGAAGCTCCCCGAGCTGGTCACCGCATATCAGGCGAAGATTCCGATGGCCGTTGTCCCGTCCCCTCGGGCCGCGGCCGGATACGAGGACGACGAACTGGCGGCCGTCCTCGACGATCCGTTCTGGGAGGACTGGGCGGATCGGCTCGCTGACGCGACCGCCACCGTGCTGCCGCGGCGAGGCGACGCGGTGGCTTCGGCGGCGTCAGGTGTCACGGCTGGACGAGCGGTTCCCGCCGCGGACGGGACTTCCCTGCGGTCCGTCGTGCTGACGGCCGTGGCCAACGCCCTGTCCGGGATCGCTGAAGGTGATCTGTTGGTGGAGCTCCACGAGTCCGACGGTCCACTGAGGACCCGTAAGTTCCCCGTGCTGCTCGATGACGGTGAGGTCATCGGACTGAGCCCCGAGCGAGCGGCCGAATACGCCGCGCTGGCCGGACATCCCCGGTTCAGCCGCTTCTTCGACGATCTTCCGATTCCGCGGGTTCGGGTGGGCGTGTTCCGCAGCCGAGCGGAGCTGATCACCGAGCCTGCCGCGGGGGTCGGCGCACCCGAGGACGGACTCGGCATCCAGGTCCTCGTCGCGGGTGGTGCGCCCGACGATCACGTCGTCCGCGTCCGGGTCGAGTCGGCGCACACCGTCGACGTCGACGTGTCGGCGCTGGCCTCCGCCATCACCGAAGAGATCGGCAGGACCGGGGTCCCCGCCCTCGACGACGAGCGTCGAGAGGTGTTCACCCTGCGTCGCGCTGACCGGGTCGCGTTGACGCCCGCCGAAGAAGAATCCATCCGAGCCCGGTACGGGCACGACGCCCAGATCCTTCCGCTCGCCCCGTTGCAACGGGGATTGTTCTACCACCTGCTGCGGTCGCGGGAATCCGACGACCACAACACCTACGTCTCGCAGATCACCCGGCAGATCGCGGGAGATCTCGATCCCGGGCGGATGACGGCGTCCATCGCCAGTGCGATGGAGCGGTACCCCAACCTCAAGGCGGCGTTCGTCCCTCCCGGGGACGTCCAGGTGATTCCGTCCGGCGTCGAAGTGCCCGTGCGGGTCATCCGGTTGGACGAGTGGGGTGCCCGCGGGGTCGATGTGGAGCGGTTCCTGGCGGCCGAGCGAGGTGAGCCGTTCGACTTCGAGGTCCCGCCGCTGATCCGGTTCACCCTGCTCGAACACGGCCACCAGGCGTGGATGCTGGTCATGAGTTTCGAGCACATCCTGTTGGACGGCTGGTCCATCAACGCGCTGTTCGATGAGATTTTCAGCATCTACGCCGATGACGGCTATGTCGATCGGGTGCGACCGTCGTCTTTCCGCTCCTACCTGGACTGGGTCGACGACCAGGATCCCGAGACCGCCTATCGCGCCTGGGACCACTACCTCGCGGAGCTCGCCGGTCCGACGCTGCTGTGCCCCGACTTCGTCGACCTCGGTGACGCGCGGAGCGGGACCGGTGAGCTTCACCTCGACCTCGGCCCGGCAGAGGCCGCGATGGTGTTCCGCGCCGCACGGGATGCCAAGGTCACGGTGGGCACCTTGCTGCAGACCGCCTGGGGGATCACGCTCGGCCGGCTCACCGGAAGCAACGACGTCGTCTTCGGCAACACCGTTTCCGGTCGGCCGCCGTCGTTGCCCGACGCCGACCGGATCATCGGGCTGCTGTTCAACACGGTCCCGATGCGGGTGCACT
This sequence comes from Actinomadura sp. NBRC 104412, assembly GCF_030269515.1. GTDB lineage: Bacteria > Actinomycetota > Actinomycetes > Streptosporangiales > Streptosporangiaceae > Spirillospora. The sequence continues at coordinate 5,398 of NZ_BSTM01000007.1, forward strand.
CGTCCCCGTTCGAAACGACTCGGCAGTTGCTCGCCCGCGTCCAATCCGAGCAGACGCACGTCATCGACTACCCGCATGCCGCTCTGACACAGATCCAGGCCAACGCGGGCGTACCCGTCCTGTTCGACACGCTGTTCGTGGTGCAGAACGTGCCGCTCGGCAAGGCCGCGGGGCAGGACACAGGCGGGCTGCAGGTCGTCGGCGCAAAGGTCGACGACGCAACCCACTACCCGGTGACGTTCGCCATCGACCCGGAAGAACGCGACGGGTCGGCGACCGTGCACGTGCGCCTGTCCTACCGCCGGGACGCTTTCGACGCTCCGGCCGCGGAGCTGTTGCTCCACCGCTACGTGCAGGTGCTCACCTCTCTCACTCGCCGGCTCGACGAGCCTGTTGGCACGTTGTCCGCGCTGTTGCCGGACGAGACCGCCCCCCACACGGGTGTCGCCGCCGATCTCGTCCGCGACATCGAACCGGTCACGGTCGCCGAGTTGCTGCACCGGCAGGTGCGGCTGTCCGGATCGGAAACGGCGCTCGTCGCCGGAGATCGTCGGTACACCTTCGCGGAGTTCTTCGCCGAAGTGAATCGCTACGGCCGGCTTCTGCTCGACGAGGGAGTGCGCCGAGAGCATCGGGTCGCGCTGCTGCTGCCGCGCGACGAGCGCACGGTCATCGCGATGTTCGCGGTGTTCGCCGTCGGGGCCGCCTACGTCCCGCTGGACGCCGAACTGCCGGACGAACGGATCGGCTACATGATCGAGGTCGCCGAACCGACCGTCACCCTGGTGACCGACCGCGACGTGGATCGGCTCACCGGCGCCGCCGGCAAGGTGATCAACCTGGATGCCGTGACGACCGTGGATCGCCTCGCGCGGATCGACACGGCTCCGATCACCGAAGCGGAACGAGGCGGGCGGATCTCGCTCGACAACCTCGCGTACATCATCTTCACCTCGGGGACCACCGGACGGCCCAAGGGGGTCGCCGTCGGCTACCGCGGACTGACGAACATGTACTTCAACCATGTCGAGAAGATCTTCGATCGGGTGGTGGAGCACCAGCGCGGGCGCCGGTTGAAGATCGCGCACACGACGTCCTTCTCCTTCGACGCCTCGTGGGAGCAGCTGTTCTGGCTGCTGAACGGCCACGAGGTGCACGTCATCGACGAGGAGATGCGCCGCGACCACCAGCGGCTGCTGGCGCACTACGACGAGGTGCGGATGGACGGGTTCGACGTGACCCCGTCCTACGGGCAACTCCTGGTCGAGGAAGGGCTGCTCGAACGGGACCGGCCGGCCGGCCGGTCCGTGTCCTCCGACGCGCCCGGTGTCGTCTTCGTCTCCCTCGGCGGCGAGGCCGTCCCCGACCGGCTGTGGCAACAGCTGCGCGACGCGCCGGGAGTCGAGTCGTACAACCTCTACGGACCCACCGAGTACACGATCAACGCCCTCGGCGCCGATCTGGCCGACAGCGCCACCTCGAGCGTCGGAACGCCGATCTTCAACACCCGGGCCTACATCCTCGACGAGAACCTGGACCCCGCGCTTCCCGGCGTCGCCGGTGAACTCTACCTCGCCGGTGACGGAACCGCGCGCGGGTACTGGGGCCAACCCGCGCTGACCGCCGAACGTTTTGTCGCCTGCCCGTGGGAACCAGGACAACGGATGTACCGCACCGGCGATCTCGCCCGGTGGAACGACGCCGGGATGATCGATTACCTCGGTCGCGCCGACGAGCAGATCAAGATCCGCGGTTATCGCATCGAACCGGAGGAGATCCGGGACGTGGTGCAGGAATTCCCCGGGATCACCCGCGCCGAAGTGGTCGCCTTCGAGCATCCCACGGGGCTGCAACTGGCCGCGTACTACAGTACGACCGCGGACGCCGACATCAGTGAGTCGTTGCGCGACCATCTGACCAGGTACCTGCCCGACTATATGGTCCCGGCGGCCCTTGTCGCGGTGGACTCCTTCCCCCTCACCCCGACCGGGAAGCTGGATCGCCGAGCCCTGCCCCCCGCCGACGTGGCCGCGTCCGGACTCGGCACGGGCCGGGCGCCCGAGTCGGACACGGAGCTGGCAGTGGCCGGGATCTTCCGCGAGGTGCTCGACCTCGACGAGGGTCTGGTCCTGGGCGTGGCGAGCGATTTCTTCCGTCTGGGCGGGCATTCGCTGGCGGCCATGCGGCTCGCCTCGCAGATGAATCGCGAGTTTGACGTGACCATCACGATGCGGGACATCATCACCGCTTCGACGATCGGGGAACTGAGTGCGGTGGTCGACCAGAAGATGCGGCCGGACGCCGATCCCGAGGTCGACATCACCGCGATAGCGACCCAATTCACCGAGTCCCTGAACGGCCGCACTCTGTTCTGCGCGCACCCGAAGTTCGGCGCCTCGTTCATGTACTCGGAACTGTCGAGGTACCTCCCGCCCGGCGTCGGGCTGGTCGGAATCGATGATCCGGCGATCGTCGGCCTCGACATCGAGTTCGACGACCTCGACGACCTCGCCGCAACCTATGCCGACATCATCCAGGGACTACAGCCGGCCGGACCGTACGAACTGCTGGGCTGGTCATACGGCGCACACATCATGTTCGCCGTGGCGCGCCGGCTTGTCTCCCGAGGGGAACGCGTCGGCCCCCTGGTGATCGTGGACGCCATGCCCGCGGGTTCGGAGAACTCGACGGAGCTTCTCGAACGACCGGGATCCGCCGAGTCGATGCGTGACGAGATGCGGAAAGCCTTCGGCGAGGAGGCGTTCACCGAGTTGCTCGCCGACGCGAGGCAGCTCAAAGCCGTCGAGACGGCCGGTCGTCGCTGTGATGTCCTGACGTCCGCGCCGACGCGGGGCCGTCTCGACGTCGAGGCGCTCGTGATCGCGTCATCCGCGACTCACACGCCCCGAGTAGCGGAGCTGGGCCGCGAGGACGCGCTGGGATGGGACAGGCACTTGACCAACTTCACGTTCTTCGTCGCTGAGGACGAGGACCACCAGTCCATCCTCGAGCCCGATTCCGGTCTGCCGAAGTGGGGCCCGCTGCTGACGGACTTGCTGGCCCGCTGAGCGGATGTCGCTGTCCGGTGTGGTACGGCGCGCCGTACCGCACCGGACTCGGGCGTTTCCGGGATCGGGGTCCTCAGGTGATGGCGGCAGCGTCCTGCAGGCTGTCGAACAGGGCGGCGCGGCGCATGTAGGCCCGTGCGGTGTCGAACTTCTCGGCGGTGCGGCGCAACTGGTCGAGGTTGCGCCGACGCACCTCGGGGTCGCGTTCTTCCAGCAGCCGTTTGCTGGCGATCGTCTGGGCCTGCACGTAGTTCACCGCGGCATGGCGGCGCTGGCGGCTGTAAAGGTCGAGCAGGTCGTCGCCGGCGTCACCGGCGATCACCTTCGCGAGCTTCTCCGTCAGGTTGACGGCGTCGTGGATGCCGCCGTTCATCCCCATGCCGCCGATCGGGTTGTTCACGTGCGCGCTGTCGCCGGCGAGCAGGATGCGCCCCTTGCGGAAGGTTGCGGCCACGCGCTGGTTGACCGGATAGACGTTGCAGTACTCGACGTCGTACGGGCCGGTCTTCGGGAGGAACTTCTGCAGGCGCTGCTGGACGCGCGCCGGCGACAACGCGGTGGCGTCGTCCTCGTCGTGGCGGATCGGCAGAATCAGCCTCCAGAGCCCCTCGGGCGTTTCTCCCCTCACTTTGAACACGTTCGCCCACTCATGGGGGTCGGAGAAATAGTTGCGGAACGCCAGATTCGGCATGACGGTCTTCAGGTCGAAGCTGGTCGCGATCTTGATGAACCGCTCCGGATAGGTGAATCCTTCGAACCCGATGCCGGCGAGCTTGCGCACCGTCGATCGGCCACCGTCACAGCCGACAACGTAGGCCGCCGTCATGCGTTCGGTGCCGGCAGGCGAGGTGTACTCCGCCTCGATGCCGTTTGTGGTTTCGGTCAGACCGGTCAGCGCGTGGGAGAACCGCACGTCGAAGTCGGATTCGTTCGCGTATTCCTCGGCGATGGCAGCGGTCAGCTTGTACTGCTCGTACTGCAACACGTACGGGAACCGGAGCTCGTCCTTGAGCAGACCGAGATCGAACTCCGCCACGACCTCTCCGGTCGGCCGGTCGTGGAAGCGATAGGTGCTCGACAGCAGGCCGTGCGCCCGGATCTTTTCGGTGACGCCCAGGTCGTCGAGCATTTCCAGGGTGCTCGGGTGGATGGTCGCCGCGCGCTGGTCCCGCACCGGCGCCGGCTCGGACTCGAGAACGGTCACCGGGACACCGAGCCGGTTCAGCGCCAGCGCGCAGACCATTCCGACCGGGCCCGCGCCCACGACGAGGACACGTGTGGTCTTGCTCGACATGCGCCTAGCTCAGCTCGCGCTGCAGACGCTTGCTGACCTTGCCGACCGCGGTGTAGGGGAACTCGTCGACGACCTCCACCACATCGGGGAGCTTGAACGTGGCGAGGCCCTTGTCGCGCAGGAACTGGCGCAGCTTGCCCAAGGTGAGCTCGGCCGCGCTCTCCGGCGTCCGGGGAATCAGGTATGCCTTCACGCGTTCGCCGAGAACCTCGTCGTCGACGCCGACGACGGAGACGTTGTGGACGCCGGCATGAGTGAGCAGCGCATTTTCCAGCTCCTCTGGCGCGATCTTCTCACCGCCCCGGTTGATCTGGTCCTTCGACCGTCCCACGACCCTGATGAATCCACGCTCGTCCCGCTCCACGATGTCACCGGTGCGGTAGAAACCATCGCTGGTGAACGCCAGCGCGTTCTGCTCGGGGTTGCGGTAGTACCCGCGAATCACCGACGGTCCTCGCGTCAGCAGGTGACCAGGTACACCGGGTGGCACGTCGTTGCCCTCGTCATCGATGACCCGGATCTCGTCGGCCGCCGACGCCGGCCGGCCCTGGTACCGCACGCTGGTGGCCGGATCGACGTCGGCGGGATTGCTGACGACAAGGCCCTCACCCATCCCGAAGCTCTGCGACAGCCGCACGCCGAACTCCGGCTCGACCCGCCTCGCCACCGACTCGCTCAGCTTGGCGCCGCCACACATGAGCACTTCCAGGCTGGAGAGGTCGTAGGACTTGCGGAGCGAGGAGTTCAGCCAGGCCAGCAGGAGCGGAGGTACCAGCGAGACGCGGGTCACCCCGTGCTTCTCGATCAGCGGGAACGCCGCATCGGGGCTGCCGTTCGGGGCGATCACGATGGTGGCGCCCACGCTGAACGCACCAAGAAAGCCGGGCGAACGCGTCGACATACTGTGGCAGACCGGTATGACCAGCAGATGCACAGTGCGCTCGGTGATGCCCCGTTCCCTGACGCTTCTCCGCAGCGCGTAGTCGTACGTCTGGTGAGTGTGCGGCATCAGCTTCGGAACGCCCGTCGTACCGCCTGACATCTGCAACAGAGCGACGTCCTGCGGGCTGCACCGTCGCGCGTGCTCAAGCGATCCTTTTGACTGCAACGCCTGGTACTCAGCGCCGCCGCCATGAGGTTCGAGTACTACGGTGTGCTCCAGATGGGGCCATCGCCGCTTCAGGTCGGCGGCCATCGTGGCGAGATCGGTGCCGCTGTCCGAGGCGACCGTGATGTAGGCACGCGCCTCGGCGATCTCGATGAAATGCTCGATCTCGGCACGACGGTGCGCGATGGGAGCGACGACGGGAACCACCCCGAGCTCCCACAAGGCGAAGACGATGGCAATGTACTCATAGATGTTGGGCAGGTGCACCACCACCCGGTCGCCACGACTCAGCCCCAGATCCTGCAAACCGGCGGCGAGGCGCAGAACCTCGTCCGTGAGCTGTGCATAGCTCAACTCGGCTTTGCGGTCGATGACGGCGAGTTTGTCGGGACAGCGCTCTGCGGTGGCGAACAGCAGCTCCGGCAGCGTCTGATCGCGCCAGTGCCCCTCGGCGACGTATTTGGCCGCCGTCTCCGGCGGAAACGGAACGACCCCGTCAAGCGCCAGCGGTTCGATGCTCATCGGTTTCCCTTCGAGAAGCCGCCTCCCAGCCCGTGAAGGACCGGCTACCTAACTGTTGACCTGCTCCGGCTGTTCGGGTAGCCGAAGTGGCCGGCGTCGACGTACCGGTACGGCATCGGCGACCTCTCGGCACAGGTGGGCCGGAATCATCCCGTCATCCGAGTGGCCTCGTGATCGCGTTGTACGCCGCGAGCCGGTTTTTGGGCTGGGCGGACATCTCGAGCTGACAGCGCACCGTCGAGCCAGTCCCGTGCCTCAGCCGCATCGCTCAATGTCGCGGGAGATAAGTTCAAGATCGCGTCGGCACTGGGTTTTGGGGAGATCGAGTGCCGGCTTCTGGCAAGCCGGCAGCCGTCTGTCGTTGCTTCGTGTCAGTCCAGGCCCAGTACGGCGTCGAGCCCGACCGTCACTCCGGTGAGATTCGGGACGGCGCGTAGCGCAGTGAGTACTCCGGGCATGAGGGACTCACGTGTTATGGAGTCGTATCGCAGTCTCAGAATTTCGCCGCCGACGCCGAACAGCACCTCTTGCGATGACATGAACCCACGGACTCGGACCGAGTGCACGGAGACTCCCTCGATCCGTCCGCCGCGGGTGCCATGTGGGTCGAGGGAGGTGGCATCGGGTGATGGGGCGCAACGTGCTGCGGCGCGGGCGCGACCGATCAATTCGGCCGTGTGCAGTGCCGTTCCCGACGGCGCGTCCACCTTGTCGGGATGGTGCATCTCGATGATCTCGACAGACTCGAAGAACGGGGCGGCCTTAGTGACGAACTTGCTCATCAGCACCGCACTGACCGAGAAGTTGGGAACGATGAACACACTGACGTCACGATGATCGACCAGCGCGGCGCGGATCTGGTCCACAGCCCGCTCGTCGAAGCCGGACGTCCCCACTACTACATGAATCCCCTGCTTGATGCACCACTGGACTTGCTCGTGGGCAACGTCCGGTGGCGAGAACACAAGCACGACATCAGCGTTGTTGTTGACGATGTCCTGCACGTCGTCATCAACGTCGATCTCGGCAACCACGGTCAAGTCGGAGCTGGCCTCAATCGCACGGACCGACGCCGCGCCCATCCGCCCGCGGGCCCCTAACACGGCGATTCGATTCATAAGGATAGGCTATCCTAAGTTGACCACCCCACTCAAGGGCCCTGAGTCTCACGGGCTGGGATCCGCGAGCGGAAGATCTGGATGCCGGAAGCCGCTCCAGCGGCGCGAGCGCTGTCATGATCAAGTCAGATAGGCGCGCCGCGATTCTGGCGTGCCGGGCTTGCCCATCCGGTTGCGGGGATCCAGGGATCTCCCTGGAAGGCGCTGGTGAGCGCTTCGAGTGCGGAGATGCCTCGGTGCGAGCGGAGCGTGCAGAACTGCTGCGCACCGGTCATCGAGCCGGAGATCTTGATCTGGAGCTCGCTCCTCCAAATGGTCCACTCGGCCTCGTTGTTGAAAACGGGACGCGCAGGTCACGCACGAACCGCAGGTAGTCGTCCTGACGGTCACTCATCCTCTGGGCCACGGCGCAGTGCACTTTCCCCGATCCGCGCGAGTTCAGGACGATCCCGGTCTCGGCTTGGGGTACCAGTCGTGATGCGCAGCCATGATCTTGGCTCGGCCTTGCCCGCCCGGCGGGCGTTCTCGGCGACCTGGTCCAAGCCGAACAGGGAGTCGATGGCCTGCCGGGCCACGCCTCGTTCAGGTCCCTGCCGGTCTCGCTGACCGCGACGAGCTCGCGCATCAGGTGTAACCCGCACAGGCGGCAGCACCCCGGCGGCCTTCACCGCATCCCTACCGCGCCTGGCGTGCACGGCGACCACCATGTACTTCCCCGCTGAGGCCCAGGCCAGGCGCCCTGAGGTGCGGAACCGGTCGTCGAAGTGCACGACCTCCGCTGTGACCAGGTGCCCGGTGATGGCTTCCAGGGCCGGAGCTTTCCACTGGAAGCCACACCAGCGCACGTGAACCAGGTATCAGGTGCGGCGGCTGTGAGCGAGTCGGTGCGACCTCGGTGCCCGACTCAAGGATGTTGCCGCCGAAAGTCAAGCGGCCGACGATCGCACCGCAGATCGGTGAACGCGCGATCGCAACTGAGCTGTTCTCGCAGGCTCACCTCACGCGACCAGAAACCTGATCGGCCGCCCTTGGGACCGGCACGGCGAGGTCGTTGCCCAAGGCGATGATGCGGTTGGCGGCGTCGACGTGTACGACCTTGAGCTGGTAGCCGGCCAGTTCGGACTCCTCGGCCAGCACGAAAGACACCAGGTCGCCGGGGTGGACGAGATGTGCCAGCCGCGCCGTTGTTGCAGATGTCGCTACCTCCGGCGGCAGATCTTCATCGAGTGTCAGCGAACCCACGTAGTGCAGTCGGCCTGGGTGACAGTGGCGCGGTGAATTTCCCGCCCAGGACTTCGCGAAGCATGTCCAGCTCCTCTATGAGTTGTGCGGGGTGCGTTCTGCGGGATCAGTCGATGGTGTTCGGGCCGCCAAGCTAGTCGGTGTTGCGTGTCTCGTGCCGGGCAATGTGATCGCGCAACGACTTCGGGCGGATGTCGGTCCAGTGCTCGTCGATCCAGTCGAGTACTTCCTGACGCGGTCTGCCGCCGGGTTCGCCGTACGCGATGCTCCAACCGGCTGGCACCGGCTTGAACGTCGGCCACAAGGAGTGTTGCTCCTCGCTGTTGATCAGTGCGTAGAAGGAACCGTTGTCGTCGTCGAACGGGTTCTGGGCCATGAGTGCTGTTCCTCCTTGTCCCTATCGGGGGCCGGTCCGGATCGCGGCAGGCAATCGTTGCCGGGTGGTGGGGTGATCGGGCTGCTCGTCGGTGATCGCACGCAGAATGTCGGCGGCGCGGACCGCCACGTTGGACAGCAGGGACGAGGTTAACCCGTGACTGTGCTGGGCCATTAAGGAAGATCCATTCGGGAACGCTGCGCAGACGCGGCCGGTAGTCCCGCTCGACGATCGGGAGACTCCTCTCGAATGAGGATGACACGTCAATGCCCGGCCCGAGCATGCTGCGGGTGTCTCCGGGACGGCACCTGGTGGCGAAGACGGCAGCGTCGACCTCGAGGGTGCTGCCCCGGTTTCCCAGGTCACGGATCGTTACTGTGACCCCGTCGGAGCCCTCGCTCAGCCGTTCGATCCCGGTGACCCGGTGCACGATCAGCCGACGCATACCATGCGTGCCGGCATCGACGGCGGAGTAGTTGGTCGGCCGGTCATAGTCCAGCAGTTGCTGCTTGAGCTCCGGCGGTGCCGTGTAGAACTCCTCCGGATCGAAGATGCGGTTGGCGTAGGGCGTGTTATCGGATGGGGTACAGCCGAACCGGAAGGACGCGCGTACTTCCGCATCGGGATACGAATCGTGCAGGTACGCAGCGACCTCCGCCGCACTTTGCCCCACGACAAGGGAACGGCCGTGCGGCCGCGAGGGTAACCCGGCGAGCCCGTTCAGCAAATGATGGTTGTGGAACACCCAGGCGCCCGGCACGATCCCTTCCGGCGGCACCGGCCGGATATCGGAGCCGATTACGGCATGACGTGCCGCGACCCCCGTCACCTCCGAGCCGTCGACCACGGACTCGAGCGTGACCTCGAACCTCCCACCACTCCAGTCGATACAGGTCGCCCTCGCCGGAAGGTCGATCCGGCTCGCAGCCGAGCTCAGGTACCCGTGGAACTCACGTCTCGTCGGGAACAACGTCTTGCGATCCATGAAGTCGGACAGCCGTCCATGCTCATGCAGATAGTTCAAGGACGTGGCCGGGCTCCGCAGAGAGACCGGATCTTTGAGGAACCCGAACCGCCGCCGGACATCGACGAATTTTGCCGTCAGCCGTCGGCCGGCACGACGGCGATCATTGAATTCCTCAGTCGCGATCGCCAGACTCAGGCTCGTCGCAAGAATGTCGACCTCACCGCCCCATGCCGCAGGTCGCGAACGGACGGCACGATGACCGGCCATCCCTCATCGATGAGCCAACTATAGCACAAACTTAGGTAAGCCTAACCTTAATCGATGCGTGCCGCGCGCCACCGCGACACACCTCTGAGGAGATCGCCGGTCCGGTCGGCGGTCGACGCACGTCCCAGGGCATGCGGGCCGCACGGCGGCTTCCGACCGCAAGGGTGCTCGCACCCCGAGCAGCGGCTCAGGCGAGCGAGCCGGCACGTCGCCCGATCACCATCCCCGCGGTCAGGCCAGAACCTGTCGGGTAGTTCGAGCTGAAGAGCCCCCCAAGCGTTTCACCGCACGCGAAGAGTCCGGGGATGGGCTTACCCGACCGATCAAGCACCCGGCCATCAACGTCACCGCGAAGGCCACCGAAGGTGAAACTGATTCCACAAGTCACCGGGTATGCGTAGTACGGCGGCGCCTCGATCGCCGACGCCCAATTGCTTTTGACGGGCTCCACCGCTGCGCTGCGGCCATCCTTGATCGTTGGATCGAGCGGACGGCTGGTGTCGATCGATGAGTTGAACTCCCGAACCGTCTGCACGAATCCGTCGACATCGACATCCATGGCCGCGGCAAGCTCTTCGATGCTGTTGGCGACAACCGGACTGATCCCGGGCATCTCGTACTCGTACGCCGCCAGCATCGAGCGCGACTTCGCATCGAATACCTGAAACGCTACCGAACCCGGCTGTTCGAGGATGGCCTTGCCGTACTTCGCGTACGTATAGTTGCGAAAGTCCGCGCCTTCGTCGAAGAACCGTTGACCCCAGCGGTTGACAACGATGCCGAGCGGATAGCCATATCGGCTGAGCCGGTTCGTCAAGGCACGATTGCTTTCATTTTCGGGAAATGACGCGTCCCACGGAACACTATGGCAGGTCGACCAGTCGCCTCCGCGATCTGCACCTATCTCCAAAGCCGCGCGGATCATGTCACCGGTGTTGTACGGCGTTCCACGCACCTTCGCATGCTGCCATCCGTCTCCCAGGTAGCGCTGACGCCATTGCGCATTCGCCTCGAAACCGCCACTAGCGATCACCACCGACTCCGCTGGGAGCTGCTGATCGCCTATCCGAACGCCAACGACCGAACCACCATCAGTCATCAGGCCCGTGACAGAGCAGTCATAGTGCACCTCGACTCCGAGTCGTGATGCGACGCGCTCATGGACCGACATCAGCCCGGGTCCGCCGTCGACGTTGCACACGTGCGATCCGCCCCAGAACACGAAGGTCCCGTCGGGACGCTCGTGAGCTTGCCGCTCGTACATCAGCTGGAATCGCAGTCCCAATGCATGCAGCCAGCGGACAGCGTCACGCGAGCCTTCGACGACAGTTTCGGCAAGTTCCCTGTCGCCCCGCCCTCCGGTGGCCCGCTCCAGATCGGCCAGGAACTCCGCCGCCGAGTACGGCGGGACCTCAGTACGCGCGTGACGCTCATCAGGTTCGAGGACCTCGAGCAGGTCGCCGAGCCCGTCGTGCACCATCCGGATCGAACCCAGGGTGTAGTAGCTGTTCCCACCGGCATGCGCCCTCGGCGCCTTCTCCAGCAGCACTACGCGTCGCCCACGCTCGGCCGCCGCGTGAGCCGCGCAGTAACCGGCGTTTCCTCCGCCCACTATAACAACCTCCGGATCGCGCATGTCCACCTCCCCACCGACAACCCACTCCTTCGGCAACCAAGCTGCCTCGTCAACCCAGAGGTAACCGACCGGTCCTTGGTCCGCCGCTCAGCCTGGAACTATTAGCTTAGCCTTACCTAAGTCGAATGTTCGTGTGTTCTGGACACCGCCACTGATGTGACGAGTCGGGCGAGGGAGCGTGCGCGGTAGACACGTCGCCGGCAGGCGGCTGAGCAGCAAAGGCCGGGGACGGCCGTGGATGTTCGTGCCTGCAACTCCACGCGCAGCGTGCGCCGGTGTTGTGTCACGGCGCGAGTCCGGACCCGGCGGAGATGCTCACGGTCGCGCAGCTTGGTGACGCCCAGCGGCTCGGCAAGCCTCTCCACCCGCCGACTGCTGGCGGGGTCTCCGTGCGGTGCGCGGCTCACGGGTAGATTGGACACCATGACCGCTCAGCCCGAGGAACCGACCGCGCCGCGCGATCCAGGTGAGGACCCGGCCGCGATCTTCGATGCGCTCCCGCCAGCGCACCGAGAGCAGTTCCGGGCCGAGTATGACGAAGCGCTCGACGCCGCGCACGACCTGGCGCGCTTCAAGCAGGTCCAGGCCCTGCTACGCCAGTGGCGTCTGCGGGCCATCGCCTACGGCCGTCCCGGCTACGAAGAGAGCGGTACAGGACGCTCTACAGGGCAGGGAAGATAGCTTCGTCCGCTACACGCCTCCGGGCTGGGAAGGCCGGGTGTGACCTACCGCTGGGACGGCTTCCACGGTCGCGCGCTGTATGAGTTGAATGGGTTGCCCAGCGAGGTCCGCGATGGCCCATTGCTTGAGCGCCTTCTCGACCTGCTGAAAACGCCGTGGGACGCCGTACCGGAACGACCAGGTCAGACAGCCATCCGTCACGCCTTCTTCGGCGAGAGCGGTGAGGGCATGCCAACGCTCCTGGTCGACGACGACGCCGAGACGCTGCGCATCATCGACATCCTGTGGATGGGGTAGCGGCGTAGCCGCTGTTCGTCCCCACCTTCCTCCCCCGACCCGACGAAAGCTGTACCTAGCGGCGGATGGGTTCTGTCAAGGGTGGCGTAGCCATCACATAGTGACGCCCGCAGGGCGCCCTTGACGGGGTTCCGGCCGCCGTCATCCCCAAGACCTCGGGTCGGGGAGGCCCGCGCCCTTCCAGCCGTGGCAACGTCCCTGAACCGGCAAGGACACGTGGACGGTAGGGAATGCGTCGATTATGGGCGGCGGCGCGACCAGGTGACCGCCGGTGGCTGGCGAACGGGCGTAGGCGTCGCGAGGCGCGGCCCGGCGCGGCCGTCCGGTGACCGGCGCCCACGCCGCACGCTCCGGGCGGCCTGGCGTGGGGCCGCGCAGCGGCCCAAGCACTGCCGCCCCTTTGATGTCAATGGGCTGAATTCGGGTCCGGCTGGACGTGAAGGCCCTGCTCGCCGAGCCGGCGGAGGGCGTCCTCGTCTACGCGTGCGGTCCGCAGCGGCTGCTCGACGCACTCGAGGACGCGACCCGGCACTGGCCGGAGGACGCGCTGCGCGTCGAGCACTTCACGTCCGACGCGGGCACGCTCGACCCGACCGCACCGAGCCCCCGGCGCCGCCCAGCAGGGCGGCGCCGGGAACCAGCCGCGACGCGCCGCCACGGCGTCCGCGGCGGCGGGTCGGCGCTCTCAGCGGTCAGGGCGCGGGCTCGATGCGTTCCCGCAGCAGTCGGGCGAGATGAACGGGCCGCCGCCCCCCGAACTCGGCGATCTGCAGACGGCAGGAGAAGCCGTCGGCGAGCACCGGCGCGTCCGGGGCGTGCTCCTCCAGGTGGGGCAGGAAGGACTGCTCGGCGCAGGTCTTCGAGATCTCGTAGTGCCCGGCTTGGAAGCCGAAGTTTCCGGCGAGCCCGCAGCATCCCTCGTCCACGCCGTGCACCGTGACACCGGCCCGTTCGAGCAGGGCCCGGTCGGGCCGGGTGCCGAACACGGCCCGCTGATGGCAGTGGAACTGGACCACGGCCGTGGCCGGCCGGTCGGCCCGGAACGGCAGCTCGCGGCCGTCGAGCAGTTCGGCCAGGGTGCGGATCCGGGAGGCGACCCGGCGAGCGCCGTCCCCGTCGACGAGCTCGGGAAGGTCGCTGCGCAGCGCCGCTCCGCAACTGGGTTCCAAGGTGACCACCGGACGGTCGCCGTCGGCGCGCCGGTCGAGGGCGCGGACGGTGCGCCGCATGACCCGGCGGGCGATGTCGAGCTGGCCCGTGGACACCCAAGTGAGACCACAGCACAGGGTCTGGGACGGCACCTCGACCCGGTAACCGGCCGCTTCGAGCACATGCACCGCGTCCCGGGCCACCTCGGGTGCGAAGGCCGCAGTGAACGAATCGACCCACAGCACGACGGGGTCTCCGTCCGCAGGACCCGTGCGACGCCGGAACCAGCGGTGGAAGGACCAGGTGGCGAGCCGGGGCAGCCGCCGCGCCGGGTCGATGCCGCCGAGCCGCCGGGCGAGCGCCGCCACCGCGTCCACGTCCAGCACCGCGTTGAGCGGCCGGGCGAACCGCCGGCCGGCGGCCAGCCACAGCGGCAGCCAGCCCATGCTGTAGTGGGCGGCGGGACGCAGCCGGCCGCGGTAGTGCTGGTGCAGGAACTCGGCCTTGTAGGTGGCCATGTCGACGGTGACCGGGCATTCGGCGCTGCACGCCTTGCACATCAGGCACAGGTCGAGGGCGTCCTTGACGTGCTCCGATCGCCAGCCGTCCGCGGACAGGCGGCCGTCGAGCATCTCCGCGAGGATGCGCGCGCGGCCGCGGGTGCTGTGTCGCTCGTCGCGGGTCGCGCGGTACGACGGGCACATCCCCCCTCCGCTCTGCTTCCGACAGGCGCCGACGCCCACGCAGCGGCGCAGGGCCTTGCCGAAGTCCCCGCCGTCGGAGTGATACGCGAACGCCAGATCCGCCGTGTGCGGACGGCTGATCGTCTGGCGCAGGTCGGCGTCGAGGCGCGCGGGGTCGACCAGGACGCCGGGATTGAACCGTCCGAGCGGGTCGAAGGCGTGCTTGAACGCCGCGAAGGCGTCGCGGATCCGCTCCCCGTACATCCGCGGCAGCAGCTCCGAGCGGGCCCGGCCGTCGCCGTGCTCGCCCGACAGCGAGCCGCCGTGCGCGACGACGAGGTCGGCGGCGTCCTCCTGGAAGGAGCGGTAGGCGGCCCGCCCGGACTCGCTGAGCAGGTCGTGGTCGATGCGGACGTGCACGCAGCCCTCGCCGAAGTGCCCGTACACCACGCCCTGCCGCCCGTACCGGTCGAGCAGCTCGCGGAAGTCCTTGAGGTACCCGGCGAGCCGCGCGGGGGGCACCGCGGCGTCCTCCCAGCCCGGCCATGCCTCCCGTCCGTCGGCGGTGCGGGTGGCGAGCCCCGCGCCGCGTTCGCGGATCCGCCAGTAGGCGCGCTGATCCGCGTGGTCGACGACGACGTGCACGTCGAGCGCGCCCTGGTCGCGGGCCGACCGCCGCACGGCTTCCGCATGGTCGCGGGCGGCGGCCGGGTCGTCGGCCCCCACCTCGAGGAGCAGCCATGCGCGACCGGCGGGAAGTTCGGGGCGGCGCTGCGGGGCCGGGCGGCTGTCGAAGGCGGCCACGAGCCGGTCGTTGATGCCCTCGACGGTGAGCGGTCCGGCGGCCGCGAGCGCCGGGGCGGCCGCCGCGGCGGCGAGGTCGTCGGCGAACCCCGCCACGACCAGCACGCGTGCGGCCGGCAACGGGACGAGCCGGACCCGCACCCGGGTGACCAGGCCGCAGGTGCCTTCGGCGCCGACGAGGGCGCGGGCGGCGTGGAACCCGTTCTCCGGGAGGAGGTGCTGCAGGCCGTACCCGGAGATCTGACGCGGAAAGCGGCCGAGCTCGAGGCGGATGTCGGCCAGCCACCTGTTTCTGACCTCGGCCAGCGCGTTGAGAAGCGGCGTCCCGGCCCCAGTGCCGTCCCCCTGGTCGCCGTGGCGGCCGAGCGTCACGCACGACCCGTCGGCGAGGACCACGTCGAGCTCGTCGACGTTGTCCGCCGTGGTGCCCCAGGCGACCGAGTGGGAGCCGCAGGCGTTCGTGCCGATCATTCCGCCCAGGGTGCACCGGTTGTGCGTCGACGGATCGGCGCCGAAGGTCAGCCCGTGGGCGGCGGCCCGGTCGCGCAGCCGGTCCAGGACGACGCCGGGCTCCACCACGGCCGTCCGCGCGGCGGGATCGATGTCGAGCACCGCGGTCATGTGCCGGCTGAAGTCGACGATCACACCGGGGCCGATCGCGTTGCCGGCGGTGTTGGTGCCGGCGCCTCGGGACGTGATCGGCACGTTCGCGTCGGCGCATCGTTCGACCAGCCGGACGACGTCGTCCGCGTCGCGGGGCAGGACGACGCAGAGCGGGACGACGCGGTGGTTGGAGGCGTCCGTGGCGTAGGCGGCGCGCGTGGCGTCGTCGGCGCGGACCTCACCCTTGAGCTCCGTGGCCAGGCCGCGGACGATAGAGTCTGCTGACATGGTCGGCCTTTCAGGTGAGGAAGAGCCGGGCGGGCACCGTGGACGCGGCCGCCTCGAGCACGCCGGGGTCGAGGCCCTGGCCCGCCAGCTCGTCGACGAGCCGGCGCAGCGCCTGCGGCGGCGGAGGGGAGTCCGGCTGGCCGGCGTCGGAGGACAGCACCAGGCGATCTGCGGCGGCGCGGGCGACGGCGGCCAGCGCCGCCGCGGTGCAGCCCGGCTGGTGCAGCAGCTGGTAGGCGGTGATCTCGACGTGCGCCCCGGCCTCGGCCAGTTCGGCGATCTCGGCGGGAGTCAGCGCCGGGACCGTGTAGGACGGATGGGTGAGCAGCACCCGCCGGATCCCGAAGTACCGCGCGCGGTGCAGCAGCCAGGCGCATTCCGGGCCGCTGAGATGGCCGGTGGCCAGCACGGCGTCGTGGTCGGCGATCAGCGCGAGGACGAGGTCGGCCGCGGTTCGCGCGTCCGGATCGACCGGGGGGACCGCGAAGACCCGGCGGTCCAGCCGCCGCTCGCGGTCGCACAGCCGGGGCAGGCCGGCCCGCTCCTGGGTGTGCGCGTCGGCCGTGGGCATCCACACCACGCGGCCGCCGGCGGCGAGGGCGGCCGCCACGGCGGCGGGGTTGATCCCGTCGGCGGCCTGGTTGAGCGTGATGCCGCCCAGGACGGGCATGCCGCTGCGGGACAGCGCCCGGGCCCTGCCGACCGTCGACTCATAGTGGCCCTTGAGGACGAACCCGTGGAATCCGTCCGACCGGTAGGCGTCGAGGACGTCGGCGTCGTCGCCGATCCTCGGCACGATGTCAGGCGCGGCGTGCACATGGCAGTCGAACATGTCACTTTTCCTCGGCGGCCAGGCGCGCGGCTTCACCGGCCACCAGGTCGAACCGGGACTCCTGCAGCAGCGGCCATCGCCGCCGCAGCGCGCGCAGCGCGGCGAGGTCGAGGTCGGCCACGGCCCGATCCTCGTCCGCGCCGAGCCGGACCAGCGTCTCCCCGTCGGGGCCGACCACGCACGATCCGCCCCAGAACCGCCGGCCGCGCTCGACGCCGGACCGGTTGACGAAGACGGCGTAGGTCTGCAGGGCGACCGCGGTGTGCGCGAGGAGAAGGTCCCACGCCTTGCGGACGGGGACGGCGGCCTCGCTTTCGACGCTGTTGGCGATGACCACGACGACCTCGGCGCCGCCGTGCGCGGCGAGCCACGGCAGCGGGGGCTGCCACAGGTCGTTGCAGATGAGCACCGCCACCCGGGCGCCGCGGACGTCATGGCAGCGCAGCCGGCCGCCGGGACGGAAGTGCTTGCGTTCCTCCCAGTCGCGGTAGGTGGGCAGGTACAGCTTGCGCTGCACCGCCACCCGTTCGCCGTCCACGATCGCGGCGCTGTTGTAGCGGTGATGGCGGTGGGCTTCGGCGAATCCGGCGACCACGGCCGGACCGTGCCCGCCGAGCCCGGCGAGCCGTTCGTCGGCGGCGGGCAGGGGGCGGGGGTCGTCGAGGTCGCCGAGGTGGTAGCCGTGGGTGGCCAGCTCGGGCGCCACCGCGAGGTCGGCGTCGGCGACCTGGCGGAGCCGCCGGTTCAGCTCCGCCAGATTCGCGTCCACCGCGCCGAGCCGAGGCGCGGTCTGCAGCAGGGCGACCCGCAGTGCCGGGGCGCTCCTCGTCATCCGATGAAGCCCTTGCTGCGCAGCCAGTCCCGGGCGGCCTGCTCAGGGGTCTTGCCGTCGACGTCCACCTTGGCGTTGAGGCCGCGCAGCGCCTCGTCGTCGAGCGCCGCCGTGATGGGCGCGATGATGTCGGCGAGCTGCGGGCTGCGGTCCGTCACCTGCTTGCGCACCGTCAGCGACGGGTTGTAGACGGCGAAGAACCGTTTGTCGTCCTGGAGCACGGTCAGCCCCAGCGCCTTGATCCGGCCGTCGGTGGCGAACACCTCGCCGAAGGTGCACGGGGAGGACTTGTCGATGGAGCTGTAGACCGCGCCGAGAGCGAGTTCGGCGACGGCCGACCGGGGCAGGTCGAAGCCGTAGGTCTTCTCCACCCCCGGCCAGCCGTCGTTGCGGCCCAAGAACTCCGCGGCGCCGCAGAACGTGGCCTGCTTAGCGTCCTTCTTGGCCAGCGCGGCGTAGTCGGAGATGGTCTTGACGCCGAGCTGGGCCGCCTTCTCGTTGGTGGTCGCGATGGCGTACGTATTGTTCGCCGGAGCGGGCGCGAGCCAGCGGATGCCCGACTGGGCCAGGTCGGCCTTGGCGACCGCCTCGTACTGCTGCCGAGAGTCGTTGATCGGCTTGGTCTGCTTGAGGTGGGTGATCCAGCCGGTGCCGGTGTACTCCCAGTACATGTCGATCGAGCCGCCGGTCAGCGCGTTGCGGACGGTGTTGCTGCCGGACATCCCGCAGCTGCGCTTCACCTGGGCGCCGACCGATTCCAGCGCGACGGCGGTGATCTCGCAGAGCACCAGCTGTTCGGTGAACTCCTTGGAGCCGACGGTCAGGGTGACGCCGTCCAGGCTGCCCTTCGATGCCAGGGAGCCCTTGGCGACGTCCCCCCCCGGGGACTGGCCCAGGGCGCAGCCGCCGAGGGGCAAGGCGGCCAGAGCCGCGAGTGCGATGGCGCGGAGTGGTGTGCGCATGGTCGATCCTTCCGTGGGGTGGATGTCAGAGGCCGCGTGGCCGGAGGAACTGCTCGGTGAGGCCGGCCAGCCAGTCCACCAGCAGGGCGAGTGCGACGGTGAGGACGCTGCCGGTCATCAGGACCGGCATGCGGTTGAAGACGATGCCGCTTTCGATCAGCGATCCCAGGCCGCCGGCGTTGGTGTAGGTGGCCAGGGTCGCGACACCGACATTGAGGATGAGGGCGATCCGGATCCCGGCGATCATCACCGGCACGGCCAGGGGCAGCTCGATCTTCAGCAGCACCTGCAGGGGGCTCATGCCCATGCCCCGGCCGGCGTCGATGACGGAGCGGTCGACCTGCCTCAGGCCGACCATCGTGTTGCGCAGCACCGGCAGGGCGGCGTAGGCCACCAGGGCGATCACCGCCATCGCGAACCCGACGTCGAACAGGATCGCCAGCAGCACCAGAACGCCGATGGACGGGATGGCCTGGCCCGCGTTGGCCAGTGCGAGGACCGGGGCGGCGAGCGGCCGGGCCCGGCGGCGGGTCAGCAGCACGCCGAGGGGGACCGCGATGACGATGACCGCGACGGTCGACGCCGCCACCAGGCGCACGTGCTCGACCGTCCGGGCGAGGATCTCGTCGGTCGCCACCAGCCGCGCCTCGATCGAGTCGAGCTCGGCCGTCTGCAGATACCCGAGCATGCCCGCCACCAGCGTCACCGCGATGACCGGCAGGGCCCAGCCGCGGGCCGGGGCGCCGGCCTCGACGGTCACCGTGTCGGCGGCGCTCACCGCGGTTCCCCTTTCGCGCGGGCCGCCGCGAGGAGCAGGTCGCGCAGCGTCAGCGAGCGCTCGCCATGGCCGTCGCCTTTGACCACCATCCTGTCGGCGCCCGACTGGAGCATCTCCTCCAGCGCCGTGTACACGGTGTGGTCCTCGGTGACGCGCACCGCGCCGTCGCCGGGCGGCTCGGTCCCGCCGGGGATGTCGGCCACCCGCAGCAGCCCGAGGCGGCGGATCGCGGCACCGGAGCCGACGAAGGAGCGGACGTAGTCGTCGGCGGGGGCGGAGAGGATCTCCAGCGGGGTGGCGAACTGCGCCAGCCGCGAGCCCTCACCGAAGATCGCGATGCGGTCGCCCAGCTTGAGCGCCTCGTCGATGTCGTGGGTGACGAAGACGATGGTCTTGCGGATGCGCTCCTGCAGTTTCAGGAACTCGTCCTGGAGCCGGTCCCGGGTGATCGGGTCGATCGCGCCGAACGGCTCGTCCATCAGCATGACCGGCGGGTCGCCGGCCAGGGCGCGCGCCACGCCGACGCGCTGCTGCTGCCCGCCGGACAGCTGCTTGGGGTAGCGGTCCCGGAACACGGCCGGATCGAGGCCGACCAGGTCGAGCAGCTCGTCGACGCGGTCGCGGATCCGGGCCTTGTCCCAGCCGAGCAACTTCGGCACCAGCCCGACGTTCTGGGCGACGGACATGTGCGGGATCAGGCCGATCTGCTGGATGACGTAGCCGATCCGCCGGCGGAGCCGGTCCGGATCGACGTCGGTGACGTCCTCTCCGTCGATCCAGATGCGGCCCGCGCTGGGTTCGACCAGCCGGTTGATCATGCGCAGGGTGGTGGTCTTGCCGCAGCCGGAGGGGCCGACGAAGACGACGAACTCACCGCGGCGGATGTCCATCGACAGTGCCGAGACGGCGTCGGTGGACTGGCCGGGGTAGCGCTTGACCAGCCCTTCCAGGCGGATCATCACGTCGGGCGGGGGAGTGCTGGCGGTGGGATCAGTCATGGAGCCCTCGCGGGGTGGTGAGCCGGCCGATGAGAACGAACAGAAGGTCGAGTGTCAGTGCGACGAGGACGACTCCGGCCACGCCGCTCATCGCCTCGTTGAACGCGTTGGCGCCGCCGATGCGGGACAGACCCCGGAAGATCAGCTCGCCGAGTCCCGGCCCGCGGACCGCCGCGCCGATCGACGCGATGGCCACGACCATGATCGTCGCCACCCGGATGCCGTTGAGGATCACCGGCCAGGCGAGCGGCAGCCGCACCAGCATCAGCCGCTGCCTGGACGCGAGCCCCATGCCCCGCGACGCGTCGATGACCGCGGGGTCGACGGTCTCCAGACCGGTGACGGTGTTCCGCAGGATGGGGAAGACCGCGTACACGGTGAGCGACACCACGGTCGGTGCGAGCCCCAGCCCGAGAACGGGGATGAGCAGGCCGAACAACGCGAACGACGGAATCGTCAGCAGCGTGCCGGTGACCGCCAGCAGTGCCCGGCGCACCCGGGGCGCGCGTTCCGTCGCGACCCCCAGGCCGACACCGATGACCGCGGCGATCGCCACGCTGAGAAGCACCACCTGCACGTGCTGCACGGTGAGGAACGCGATCCTGTCACTGTTCTGGTCGACGTACTCGATGAAGGACATGGCGGCGCCCCGATTCACCCGGTGCCGGCGGTGGTTCCGGTCGCGAACGCCTCGGCCAGGAAGCCGTCGATGAGGTCCACCACACGGAGGAAGGTCGGGTCGTCGTCGAACATCCACTCCGTGTGGCCCTTGCCCTCCAGCAGCTCCAACCGCTTGGGCTCCCCCGCCGCCTCGTAGAGGTGCCGTGCCTCCTCCGGCAGGTGCAGACGGTTCTCCGCGCCGTGCACGATGAGCAGCGGCCGCGGCGCGATCTGGTGCACGACGTCCACCGGACGGAACCGCAGCAGGTAGTCGGCCGACTCCAGGGTCACGCCCGAACCGAACCCGGGCGCCTTGTACAGCTCCTCGTCGACGTACGTGTCGGTGCGCCGGTCGAGGTCGAGCCGGACGATGTCCCACGGGGAGGTGATCTCGGAGCGGCCGTGCGCGGCGCGGTGGACGCGGTCCGCGGCCACCCGCTTGAGCAGGCTCTTCCACGACTCCTCGTCGTGCATGTTCCGGGTGGACCGGCAGCCGTCGGCGATCCCGTTGCAAACGATCACCGCGCGGACCCGGGGGTCGTCGGCCGCCGCGGCGATGACGGCTCCTCCGCCGAGGGCCCAGCCGAGCAGGGCCACCCGGTCGGAGTCGAGATCGGCATGCCCGGTGACCCGGTCGACCGCGGCGCGCAGGTCCTCGGCCCACTCCTGGGGCACCAGGCGGCCGCGCTCCCCTTCGCTGAGGCCGAAGCCGCGGTAGTCGAACGCCAGGACGGCATAGCCCCGCCGGGTCAGCGCACGGGCGAACCGCTCCGGGTGAATGACCTTGAGTCCCTGAAATCCGCTGGCCGGAACCACGATCGGGTACGGTGCGCCCGCACCGCTGTCGTCAGGGAGGTGCAGATCAGCGTCGAGCCGATGGCCGTTGCTGAAGAAGGGCAAGGGAATCGTATGCATGCGTGTACTCCTGATTCAGCGGGGCTCCAGGCATTCGGGCCCGGAAGGACTGGACGAGATGGCTTGCGAGAGGTGGGCCGCGGCCGCCGCGACCTGCTGGCCGACCGCGGTGAGCCGGTCCTGCAGGCGGTAGGCGGGTGCCGAGACATTGAGCGCGGCGATGATCTGGTTACGGAAATCCCGCACCGGAGCGGCCGCGGCGACGAGATCCTTCTCGAACTCCCCGTCCACGACCGCGAAGCCGCGTCGCCTGGCCTGGTGCACGCGACGCAGCAGTTCGTCGACGTCCTTGGGCGCCTTCGGCCCCGGACCCGAGAACGGCACGTCCGCCAGCAGTTCCCGGATCTCGTCGTCGGAATGGTCGAGCAGGAGGGCACGTCCGGACGAGGTGCAGTGCACCGGCGACGTCCGGCCCACCCAGCCGACCACCTCGATGGTCCGCCGCGAACTCTCCGACAGGATCGTGAGCGCCTCGCGACCGTGCAGGACCGTCAGATGGACGCGCTCCTGCGTCACATCGGACAGCCGTCGCATCACCGCCGGAGCGAGCAGCAGCAGCCGCTGGTCGCCGGCCCGTGCCGCCAAGGTGAACAGCCGCCACCCGAGCCGGTGCCGTCCGTCCGGGCTGCGTTCCACCAGCCCCAGTTGGACGAGCGGCCGCAGGCCCCGCGACACGATCGACTTGTCGCGTCCGAGGGTGCGCGCGAGCTCGGCCACGGTCATGCCGTCGCCGCAGCTCAGCGCCTCGAGGATCGCCAACAGCCGGGCCGCTGATGTGCGCTCCGTCTCACTCATGCCTAGCGATGGTGGAGGAGCGTTACCGATCGCGCAACAGACTATTGCATTCAATGCAACGGTAATTGACGAAACGCGACAAAGGAATCGCATCCACCCTGTTGTGGACTCCGCTTCGCCACGAGCGCCCAGGCCGGTGCGCTCCGCCGGGAGGGCGGCGGCCGGCCGCTCGCCGTAGCGGATCGGCTGGAAGGGGTCCTCGCCCCAGACGATCAGCACGCGGCACTTGAGCCGCTCCACCTCGTCCATCGCCGCGGACAGGTCCTCGGTGCGCAGCGCGCGGGCGGCGCGCAGGTAGGCGGCGCGGCCTTCGCGTCCTTCGAAGGGGGCGGCGTACATCGCGGCGAGCCCGGGGGCGGCGGCCTGGTCGCCGAGCCCTTTTGGCCAGCGATTTCCGCAGTCCGGCGGCCAGGTCGATGCTCTGGATGCGTTCGTCCCAGCCGGGGTCGCGCAGCCGGGCGATCGTCGGCTCGGGGAAGGAGTCGTAGGCGACGGTGTCGACGAGCACCAGCCCGGTGACGCGGTCGGGCGCGCGGACGGCCAGCAGCTGCGCGATCCCTCCGCCGATGTCGTGCCCGACGACCAGCACGTCCCTCAGCTCCCACTGGTCCAGGAGCGTGTGCAGCAGCCCGGCCTGCACCGGAAGCGTCGGCGCGGGCTCGGCGGGCTTGGCGGAACCATGGCACCCGGTCGGTCCTGGTGGAACACCGCTCAGAGGCGTGGTGCAGACCGTCACCTGCGCCGTCTGCGGCGCCGGGGTCGGCGAGCTCAACACGCTTCGCGCCGTCATCGGCGGCGTCGAGCTCGACAAACCCCTGCACACCCTCGGCCGCCGTGCGGGCGGTCCCGTCAGCGTCGGTGCTGCCTGCCCCTATCCGCCGTGGGTTGGGTGCCGCACCCGCAAGGTTCTGGCTGGTGCGGCAGTCACGTCGGCCAGCCCCGTTCTCGCGACCCGGCGCTGCCGCCCGCGGCGCTCGGTCACAGGCGAACCCCAGGTTCCGCGGCGGTGCACTTCGTTGGTTCGCGGTCCATGCCGCGCGGAGCATGCGGGCGTCTGTGCAGGTCGCGCCGCTGCTGGAGCGGTCGCAATGTCGAGGCCCGTCGTCGGGCAGGACGAGATCGCCAAGCGTCGCATCTCCGACGCCCTCAACGGTGGGAAGCCCCCAGTGTCGGCCGGTCCCCGTGGGACCGTATTGGGACCGATCAACCGGGGTGCGCCCGAGCGGCCGCCGCCCACGCCGACGCACCCGCGACGCCCTGCGCCGCTGCGGCACCGACCACCTCGTCCTCCGCACCGGCCGCGAAGGGATCACATCGCCGGCTTCGGGCAGGCAGTTGAACCAGGGACGGCCATCGGCGGCCGGCGCAGACGGCAAGGCCGAACCGGCGAAGGGGGCCGAGACGTCGCGGTTCGCGTTCGGTCGCCTAGAGTCCCACACAGCAGAAGGCTCCTGGCCGACGTTGCGCTGGTCAGGGGCTCCTTCTTGCTGGTGATCTCGGTGCCCCCTGCAGGATTCGAACCTGCGCACACGGCTCCGGAGGCCGTTGCTCTATCCCCTGAGCTAAGGGGGCGGTTGCGTTCTGGCGCGGAAGGAAGGTTACCAGGGTTGGTGAGTGGGCGCGTACCTGGACGGTTCGCTGTGCGTTGCCGGGTGGAGTCGACTAACTTCGTGGCCGTGACCGAGCCACTGGGACGCGTGCTGGTCGTTGACGACGATGAGGTGATCCGGCAGCTGATCGCGGTGAACCTTCAGCTTGAGGGGTTCGAGGTGTCGACCGCGGTGGACGGTCAGGACTGCCTGGAGAAGGTGGTCGAGGTGCGTCCCGATGTGATCACGCTGGACGTGATGATGCCGCGGCTGGACGGGTGGGTGACGGCGATGCGGCTCAGGGAGGACGAGCTCACCCGGGACATCAAGGTCGTGATGATCACGGCCAGGGCGCAGGAGCACGACATCAGGCGGGGGCACGAGATCGGCGTGGACGCGTACGTGACCAAGCCGTTCGACCCCAACCAGCTGATCCAGACGGTGCGGAAGCTGGCGGCGGCGTCCGCGTAGCTTGGCGGCGTGCTGTCTCGAATAGTGGTCGGCTAGTCTCACCAGGGTGACTCCGGGCGAGGTGAGTGCCGCTCTTGGGCGGGCGGTCGAGCGTGCCGGGGGTTGTGCGGCGGACGTGGGGCTTCGCTGCGTGGGGCCTGGGGTTTACCGGAGTCCTGTGGCTTTGCGGGTTGGTGTTGATGCCGAGGTTGTTGCGAATTTTGTGAGAGACGTTGCCGGGATTGGGGCTGTGGAGGTGGACGGCGGGTTTCTTCGGATCGTGGTGGAACGGCCGGAGGAATTGGCTTCTGATGTCGCCCGAAACCCTTCGTACGGGTGGGGGCGGGTTAAGGCGGTTGCTTGGGCGGATAGGCCGCGGACGTTCGATAATCCAGGGTTTCGGGTGAGGTATGCGTACGCGCGGGCTGCCGCTGTGGGGAGGCGGGCCCGGGATCTGGGGGTGGAGGCGGGCCCGCCGGAGGGGTTGGGCCGGCGGGAAGAGTTGGCGTTGCTGGCCTTGTTGGGGGAGATGCCGGGGTGGGTGCGCCAAGGGGAGCTGGGCGGGTTCCTCGTGCGCCTCGCCGACGGCTTCCATGACGTTTACGAGCGTTGCCCCGCGCTGCCTCAGGGCGGGGAGGAACCGGGTGCGTTGCACGCGGCGAGGGTCACCTTGGCGGAGGCCGCGCGCGTCGCCCTGGGCAACGGCCTGAAGATGATCGGTGAGACCCCGAGAGAGCGGATATGAGCAGAGTTCACCCCGCCGGACCCCGGCATGCCGACGTCCTGCCCGAGGAGCACCCGATGCCGCCGGCGGACGATCTGAACGCGCTGGATCCGCAGATCTGGCCGCGCGGCGCCAAGCGCGAGGACGACGGTGTCGTGCGCATCGGCGGCGTGGACGTGCGGGACCTGGCCCGGCAGTACGGGACGCCCCTGTTCGTCTATGACGAGGAGGACGTGCGGTCGCGGGCGCGGGAGTACGCGGCGGCGTTCCATGACGGCGATGTGCACTACGCGGGAAAGGCGTTCCTGTGTACGGCCGTGGCCCGCTGGCTGCACGAGGAAGGGCTCGGCTTGGACGTGTGCAGCGGGGGAGAGCTGGCGGTCGCGCTGGCGGCGGGCTTTCCCGCGGAGCGCATCACCATGCACGGCAGCAACAAGTCGGTGGCGGAGCTGGACCGTGCCCTTGAGGCCGGTGTCGGACGGATCGTGCTCGATTCGTTCCAGGAAATCGCCCGGCTCGGTTTTCTGGCAAAGGAAAAGGGTGTCAGGGCGAAGGTGATGGTGCGCGTCACGACGGGTGTCGAGGCGCATACGCACGAGTTCATCGCGACCGCCCATGACGACCAGAAGTTCGGTTTCTCAAGGAGCAACGGGGACGCGCTCGAGGCCGTGCGGAGGGTGCTCGAACTCAAGCAACTCGAATTGGTGGGGCTGCACTCCCATATCGGCTCGCAGATCTTCGACACCGACGGGTTCGAGGTGGCCGCGCACCGGCTCGCCGGGCTGCTGGTGGCGATCCGGGACGAGCACGGGATCGAGCTACCCGAGCTGGACCTGGGCGGCGGCTACGGCATCGCCTACGTGCCGGGTGACGAACCCCACGACCCGAAGGACCTGGCGGACGGGCTACGGTCGATCGTGGCCCACGAGTGCAAGGCGTACGGGCTGGCGATGCCCAGGCTGACCGTGGAGCCGGGACGCGCGATCATCGGGCCCGGCGGGGTGACGCTGTACGAGGTCGGCACGGTCAAGAACGTCGAGGGGCTGCGCACGTACGTGTCGGTCGACGGCGGGATGAGCGACAATCTGCGCACCGCCCTGTACGGCGCCGAGTACTCCTGCGTGCTGGCGAGCCGGGCCTCCCAAGAGGACCCGATGCTCTCCAGGCTTGTCGGCAAGCACTGCGAAAGCGGGGATATCGTCGTGCGGGACCTGTGGTTGCCCGAAGATCTTACGGCGGGGGACCTGGTGGCGGTGGCCGCGACGGGTGCGTACTGTCGGTCGATGGCCAGCAACTACAACTTCGTTCCGAAGCCGGCGGTGGTGGCGGTGCGGAACGGGGAGTCGCGGGTGATCGTCCGCCGCGAGACCGACGAGGATCTGCTGCGGCTCGATGCGGAGGTTGGAGCGTGAAACCCGAGGGGAGCCCGCTGCGGGTGGCGCTGCTGGGATGCGGCGTCGTGGGCTCGGAGGTGGTGCGGCTGCTGCGTGAGCAGGCGGCCGACCTGAGCGCGCGCGTGGGCGCCCCGCTGGAGGTGGCGGGGATCGCGGTGCGCCGGCTGGACCGCGACCGGGCGGGCATCGACCCGGGGCTGCTGACGACCGACGCCCAGTCCCTGGTCACCCGGGACGACGTGGACCTGGTGGTCGAGGTGATCGGCGGGATCGAGCCGGCCAGGTCGCTGATGCTGGAGGCGATGAAGACCGGCAAGTCGGTGGTCACCGCCAACAAGGCGCTGCTGGCCGAGGACGGCGAGACGCTGTTCGCCGCGGCCCGCGAGTACGGCGCCGACCTGTACTACGAGGCGGCGGTGGCGGGCGCGATCCCGCTGCTGCGCCCGCTGCGCGAGTCGCTGGTGGGCGACCACGTGCACCGGGTGCTGGGCATCGTGAACGGCACCACCAACTACATCCTCGACCAGATGGACACCCACGGCGCCGGTTTCAACGAGGCGCTGGAGGAGGCGCAGGCGCTCGGGTACGCCGAGGCCGACCCCACCGCCGACGTGGAGGGCTTCGACGCGGCGGCCAAGGCCGCGATCCTGGCGCAGCTCGCCTTCCACACCCCCGTCACCGCCGCCGACGTCCACCGCGAGGGCATCACCGAGGTGACCGCCGCGGACGTGTCCGGCGCCAAGGAGATGGACAGCGTCGTCAAGCTGCTGGCCATCTGCGAGCGCGTCCCGGACGAGGACGGCCGCAACGGCGGACGCGGGGTCTCGGTACGCGTCTACCCCGCGATGATCCCTCGGTCGCATCCGCTGGCCAGCGTGCGCGGGGCGTTCAACGCGGTGTTCGTGGAGGCCGAGTCGGCGGGGTCCCTGATGTTCTACGGTGCCGGCGCGGGCGGTGCGCCCACCGCGTCCGCCGTCCTGGGCGACCTGGTCGCGGTGGCCCGCAACCGGGTGGCCGGAAGCCGCGGGCCGGTCGAGGTCACCTACGCCAAGCTCCCCGTCCTGCCGATGGGTGAGACGATCACGCGCTACTACGTCCAACTGGACGTGGCGGACCGGTCCGGGGTGCTCGCGGCCGTGGCCGAGGAGTTCGCCCGGCAGGACGTGTCGATCCAGGCCGTCCGCCAGGAGGGCAGGGGGGACGAGGCGCAGCTGGTCGTGGTGACGCACCGGGCACCGGACGCCGCCCTGTCCGCCACCGTGGATCGCCTCCACAAGCTCGACATCGTGCGCGAGGTGGCCAGCGTAATGCGCGTAGAGGGCGACGAGTAGGCTCCCCGGAAGCCTAGAATCTGCGCGACATCGCAGGTCATCTGAGGAGAACGACGTGAACGCGACCGCCCGCGCCTGGCGCGGCCTCATCGAGGAGTATCGCGACCGCCTTCCGGTGACGGGAGCCACGCCCGTCGTCACCCTGCTGGAGGGCGGGACACCGTTGCTGCCGGCGCCGCGGGTGTCGCAGCTGACGGGATGCGAGGTGTATCTCAAGGTCGAGGGCGCGAACCCGACCGGGTCGTTCAAGGACCGCGGCATGACGGTGGCGATCAGCAAGGCCGCCGAGGACGGTGCCAAGGCGGTGATCTGCGCGTCCACCGGCAACACCTCGGCCTCGGCCGCCGCCTACGCGGTACGGGCCGGGATGACCTGCGCGGTGCTGGTGCCACAGGGCAAGATCGCGATGGGCAAGCTGGCGCAGGCGCTGGTGCACGGCGCGCGGCTGCTCCAGGTGGACGGCAACTTCGACGACTGCCTCGAACTGGCCCGGAAGCTGTCGGTGGACTATCCGGTGGCGCTGGTCAACTCGGTGAACAAGTACCGGCTGCAGGGCCAGAAGACCGCCGCGTTCGAGATCGTGGACGCGCTCGGCGACGCCCCGGACGTGCACTGCCTCCCGGTCGGCAACGCCGGCAACATCTCCGCGTACTGGATGGGGTACGGGGAGTACGCCGCGGACGGGATCGCGTCCCGGCGCCCCCGGATGCTGGGCTTCCAGGCCAGCGGCGCGGCGCCGTTCGTGAAGGGCGAGCCCGTCCTGAAGCCGCAGACGATCGCCACCGCGATCCGCATCGGCAACCCCGCGTCCTGGGACCTGGCGATCGCGGCGCGGGACGAGTCGGGCGGCGCGATCGACTCGGTCACCGACCGGCAGATCCTGGCCGCGTACCGGCTGCTGGCCACCGAGGAGGGCGTGTTCGTCGAGCCCGCGTCCGCGGCCAGCGTCGCGGGGATCCTCCAGGCCGCCGAACGCGGTGTCGTACAGCCCGGTTCCAGGGTCGTGTGCACCGTGACGGGCAACGGCCTCAAGGACCCCGACTGGGCCATCTCCGGCGCGCCCGCCCCCACCACCGTCAAGGTGGACGCGCACGCCGCCGCCTCCGCTCTCGGGCTGGCATGACCCACCAGTGGTCCATCGGCGCCCGCGTCGTCGTCGAGGCGCCGGCGACCAGCGCGAACCTCGGGCCGGGGTTCGACTCGCTCGGGCTGGCGCTCACGCTGTACGACGAGGTCGAGGTGGCGGTCACCGGCGGCGGCCTGTCCATCGAGGTGGACGGGGAGGGTGCCGAGGTCGCCGACCGGGGCGAGCGGCACCTGATCGTGCGCGTGCTGCGGCGGTCGTTCGAGCTGGCCGACGAGCTGGCGGAGTCCGATCTAGGCCAGCCTCCGGGCCTGGCGCTGCGCTGCGTCAACCGGATCCCGCACAGCCGCGGGCTCGGCTCGTCCTCCGCTGCGACCGTCGCCGGCATCCTCGCGGCGCGGCACCTGCACCCCGCGGGACGGGTGCTGGACGACCTGGTCGCGCTGCGGCTCGCCACCGAGATCGAGGGGCATCCCGACAATGTCGCGCCCTGCCTGTCCGGCGGGCTCACCATCGCCTGGACGGGCAAGGACGGCCCGTCCTCGGTCCGGCTGGAACCCAAGAACGACCAGGTCATCGCGTTCGTCCCGGAGCAGCGGCTGGCCACCGAACGGGCGCGGGGGCTGCTGCCGGAGACCGTCCCGCACGCCGACGCCGCCGCCAACGCGGGACGGGCCGCGCTGCTCGTCGCCGCGCTCACCGAGGGGCTCGGGGACGAGATCCTCATGGCCGCGACGGAGGACCGGCTGCATCAGGACCACCGCGCCCCGGCCATGCCGGAGTCGGCGGAACTGCTCGCCCGGCTGCGCGCCGCCGGTGTCCCCGCGGTCATTTCCGGGGCAGGACCTACTGTCCTGGGCTTCACAAGCGCCGCGAGAGTTGATTCGATGGCGCCGAAAGTGGGTAATGGCTGGCACATACACCCGCTGAACGTCGCCCCCCGCGGCGCACGCGTTCGGCGTGACGGTTCCAGCGTCCGGCCTTGACCTTCGCAGACGATGCATGGGCGAGGACGGCCGCGGCGGCCCGCCCTGGTGGAATGATCCGGCTAGGTAAAATGCGAAGACATCGACCTCTGGGGAATAGCAGTGTGCCCTGGTGATGTTAGGCTGATTGCCGCACCAGATGCCCCGTTCGGGGCCCTGTGCTCGTCAGCCGCGCGTCGCCTGTCCGGCCCTTCGGTCGTGTCGGTCCCGCGTACTAGGCTTCCCGACACCGTGACATCCCGATGTCAGGCGTTCCTGCGAACCAACTTCGGAGGTAGCGGTACCGGGAACTCGCACGAGCGAAACGTCCCGACCACCATCTGGCTGTGCCCAGAAATCGCGGAGCGCGGTGACGCCGCGCGCCGCGGAGCCCGACTCGGCGCCCCCGCCGGGCCGCACTACCGGGTTGCCTGGCCGCTCGCCGGCCTACACCCGCTCCCTGGGAAGGACCCTTAGTGAGCGAATCCAGCGAACTGCTTACGGACGCATCCAGCACGGCACCAGCCGCTCCGGAAGGCACGCAAAGCGCCGAGGGCGCGCAGCGCGCCACCCCCCGGCGCCGCCGGTCCGGCACCGGCCTGTCGGCCATGGTGCTGCCCGAGCTCAAGGCGCTCGCGTCCAGCCTCGGCATCACCGGCACCACTGGGATGCGCAAGAGCCAGCTCATCGCCGCCATCCAGGAGAAGCAGGGCGGCGACCAGGGCTCGGGCGGGGGCGAGCAGGGAGCCGCTGGCACCGTGGCGGCCGAGACGCCGGCCACCCGCACCCGCCGTGGCCGCAACACCGCGGCCAAGCGGGCCGAGGCCGAAGGGCAGGTCGCCCTCGCCGAGGCCCCGGCGCCGGCCCCCGCGGCCGAGCAGCCGGCGGACGAGGACAAGGGTGAGACCAAGGACGAACCCAAGGCCGACGGTCGCGCCGCCGAGCGCCAGGAACGGCAGGACAAGCAGGCCGAACGCCGTGGCGGGGGCCGGGCCGAGGACGACGGCGGCGAGGCCCAGGGCGGACGCGAGGGCCGCGAGGGTGGCCGCGAGGGCCGGCAGCGTTCCCGTCGCGAGCGGGGTGAGGGCCGTGACCAGGGCGGACGCCAGCGCGGCGGCCAGGGCTCCGGGGGCGGCGGCCAGTCCGACGACGAGGACGGCGGCGGCCGGGGGCGGCGCGGGCGCCGGTTCCGCGAGCGCAACCGCGGCCGTGGCGGGCGCGACCGCTACGAGGAGCCGGTGATCACCGAGGACGACGTCCTGATCCCCGTCGCGGGCATCCTCGACATCCTCGACAACTACGCGTTCGTGCGCACCACCGGCTACCTGCCGGGTCCCAACGACGTGTACGTCTCGCTGGCGCAGGTCCGCAAGAACGGGCTGCGCAAGGGCGACGTCATCACCGGCGCCGTCCGGCAGGCCCGCGAGGGCGAGCGGCGGGAGAAGTTCAACGCGCTGGTCCGGCTCGACACCGTGAACGGGATGGAGCCCGACCAGGCCAAGAGCCGCGTCGACTTCACCAAGCTGACCCCGCTGTACCCGCAGGAGCGGCTGCGCCTGGAGTCGGACCCGGGGATCCTCACCACGCGGATCATCGACCTGGTGTCGCCGATCGGCAAGGGCCAGCGCGGCCTGATCGTCTCGCCGCCCAAGGCCGGCAAGACGATGGTGCTGCAGGCGATCGCCAACGCGATCACCAAGAACAACCCCGAGTGCCACCTCATGGTCGTCCTCGTCGACGAGCGTCCCGAGGAGGTCACCGACATGCAGCGGACGGTGAAGGGCGAGGTGATCCACTCGACCTTCGACCGTCCCGCCGAGGACCACACCACGGTCGCCGAACTCGCCATCGAACGCGCCAAGCGCCTGGTGGAGCTGGGCCACGACGTCGTCGTCCTGCTGGACTCGATCACCCGTCTGGGCCGCGCCTACAACCTGGCCGCGCCCGCCTCGGGCCGCATCCTGTCCGGTGGTGTCGACTCGACCGCCCTCTACCCGCCCAAGCGGTTCTTCGGCGCGGCCCGCAACATCGAGAACGGCGGCTCGCTGACGATCCTGGCCACCGCCCTGGTGGAGACCGGGTCCCGCATGGACGAGGTCATCTTCGAGGAGTTCAAGGGCACCGGCAACATGGAGCTCAAGCTCAACCGGAGCCTGGCCGACAAGCGCATCTTCCCGGCGGTGGACGTGGACCAGTCCAGCACCCGCAAGGAAGAGATCCTCATGGCCCCCGAGGAACTCCGCGTCGTCTGGCAGCTCCGCCGGGTCCTGCACGCCCTGGAGACCCAGCAGGCCCTGGAACTCCTCATCGAGAAGATGAAGGAGACCAAGTCCAACGCCGAGTTCCTGCTCCAGGTCCAGAAGACCACCGTCTCCGACGACCGCTGAGCAAGCCGTACCACCCGGCCCGCGCCACCCCGGCGCGGGCCGTTTCGCGCTCTCACCCACCCCAACCCCGAACGGCGCCCAGGCGTTGCGATCGCGTCCGAAGGCAGGTTCCGAGCCTGCGAGGAACCTGATCGCGAAGCGAGCCCCTGGGCGAGTCGGAGCGATGCAGCGATCGCCGCAACCGCAACAAGCGGCCAGCCGCCAAGGCGAGAAGCGCAGCTCGCACCTGCAAATAAGCACCTCTCGCACCCACCCCAGCCCCAACCCCAGCCCCGAACGGCGCCCAAGCGTTGCGATCGCGTCCGAAGGCAGGTTCCGAGCTTGCGAGGAACCTGATCGCGCAGCGAGCCCCTGGGCGAGTCGGAGCGATGCAGCGATCGCACGCGGTGCCGGAGAAGGAGGGCGCCCAGCGCCCGACGCCGCAGGCACCGCCAATGAACACGCGTTGCGATCGCGTCCGAAGGCAGGGGCGAGCGGAGCGAGACCCTGATCGCGGAGCGAGCCCCTGGGCGAGTCGGAGCGATGCAGCGATCGCACGCGGTGCCGGAGAAGGAGGGCGTTCAGCGCCCGACGCCGCAGGCACCGCCAATGAACACAGCGCAGCTTGCGGTTGCCCAAAAAACTCTGGTTTTCCCTACCCCTGGGAGGCGGTGGGCACCATGGCCGTTGGGGGCGGTGTCGGCGAGGCTGGTTGCGTACGGTGGACCTGGCACGGAGGAGCGATGAGCGAGATGAGCGGCAGCGCCACGGCGGCCATGCGCACGCGGACGGTGGTGAAGGGGACCTGGAATCCGGTGGCGTTGGCGCGTTCGTCGGTGACGTGGCGTTCGGCGCTTTACCTGGGTGCCAGCATGTTCGTCGGGCTGGCCTGGTTCGTGTCCTTGGTCGTGGGGTTGTCGGTGTCGGCGGCCACGGTGGTGATCTGGGTGGGTATCCCGGGCCTGGCGCTGATGATGGTCTACTGGCGGTTCGCGGCGGTGCTGGAGCGGGGGATGGCGTGGGCGGCGTTCGGTGTGCGGATTCCCAGTCCGTACCGTCCGTTGCCGCCGGGGCGTAATCCGCTGACGAAGCTGAAGACGATGGCGGGTGACCCGGCCACGTGGAAGGACCTGCTGTATCTCGCCCTGCGGTTCCCGTTGGGCGTGGTGGAGTTCGCTGTGATGGTGGCGGTCTGGAGCGCGGCCGGGGCGTTTCTGGCGCTGCCGCTGATCGCCGCGGCCGAGGGCGGCGTCGAGGTGAGCTTCGGCGTGGTGTCGTTCTGGGCGGACAACGCGTTCGGGGCGCTGCCCGGCACGCTGGTCGGGGTGCTGCTGGGAATTCTGGGGATGTACGTGACGCGGGGCATGGCCGCAGGGCACATGGTGCTCACCCAGTTCCTGCTCGGCCCGTCCCGTACGCAGGTGGAGAACCTGCGGTTGCGGGAGCGGACCGCGCATCTGCGGGCCAGCCGGGCGCGCGGGGTGGACGCGGCGGAGTTCGAGCGCCGCAGGATCGAGCGCGACCTGCACGACGGGGCCCAGCAGCGGCTGCTGGCGGTGGCGATGGACATCGGACGTGCCCGCGCCAAGCTGGACGAGGACCCGGAGGGCGCCCGCGCGCTGATCGAGCAGGCGCATTCGGGCACCAAGGAGGCGATCTCCGAGCTGCGTGATCTGGCTCGGGGCATCTACCCGGCGATCCTCACCGACCGCGGCCTGGACCCGGCGCTGTCGGGGCTGGCGGGGCGGGCGCCGGTGCCCGTGGAGGTGCAGGTGGATCTGCCGGAGCGTCCGCCCGCCGCGGTGGAGAGCATCGCGTACTTCATCGTGGCGGAGGCGCTGGCGAACATCGCGAAGTACGCCCGCGCGACCCGGGCCGGCGTGCGCGTCCACCGCGAGGACTCCTGGGTGATCGTCGAGGTGACCGACGACGGGGTCGGCGGTGCCGTGGCGCGCCCCGAGGGCGGGCTGGCGGGCCTGGCCGACCGTGCGGCGACCATCGACGGCCTGCTCACCGTGGACAGCCCGGTCGGCGGGCCGACGGTGATCCGGGCGGACCTGCCCTGCACCTGGTAGCGGCCGGGGCTCGGCCCGCCGGTGGACAGGCGGTCCGGCGGCACCGGGATAATGGGTGCATGCGGGTCGTGATCGCCGAGGATTCGGTGTTGCTGCGGGAAGGGCTGGTGCGGCTGCTGGCCGACGCCGGGATCGAGACCGTGGCGACGGTGGGTGACGGCCCCGGCCTGCGGGCCATCGTGGAGGAGCACCGTCCCGACCTGGCGATCGTGGACGTGCGGATGCCGCCGTCCTTCACCGACGAGGGCCTGCGGGCGGCCCTGGCGGTGCGGGAGCGGCTGCCGGAGATGCCGATCCTGGTGCTGTCCCAGTACGTGGAGGAGCGGTACGCCACCGACCTGATCCTCGGCGGCGCCAAGGGCGTCGGGTATCTGCTGAAGGAGCGGGTGGCCGAGGTGGGGGAGTTCATCGACGCGGTGCGGCGGATCGCCGCCGGCGGCACGGTGATCGACCCGGAGGTGATCAGCCAGTTGCTGGGCCGGCGGCGTACCGGAGACCCGCTGGAGTCGCTCACGCCACGCGAGCACGAGGTGCTGGGGCTGATGGCCCAGGGCCGGTCCAACGGCGCGATCGCGAAGGACCTGGTGGTCACCGAGGGCGCCGTGGAGAAGCACATCTCCAACATCTTCATGAAGCTGAATCTTCAGCCCGCACAGGGCGGCCACCGCCGCGTCATGGCCGTCCTCGCCTACCTGGGCCGTGCCGGTACGTGATCCGGGCGGTGGCCGGGAATGACCGGTGACCTCGGCACGTTGGGTTATCTGGCACACTAAGAGGGCTGACCGCTGCGGTACCGGTTCACGCATCCCCCGTTCTCCCGCGCATCCCGCGCGAGGCCGGGACGCGCCCGGCGACCGCCACAAGCGAGGAGAACCCGTGAAGCCTGAGATCCACCCGAACTACGTCGTCACCACCGTGACGTGCACGTGCGGCAACACCTTCGAGACCCGTAGCACCGCCGAGAACGGCGTCATCCACGCCGACGTGTGCTCGAACTGCCACCCGTTCTACACGGGCAAGCAGAAGATCCTGGACACCGGCGGCCGCGTGGCGCGCTTCGAGCAGCGCTTCGGCAAGAAGGCCCGCGGCAGGGGCAAGTAGGCTTTCGGGCGCCCGGCCCGGGGAGGCACCGCGTGTGCGGCCCCGGGCCGTTGGAACGCTGTCATCCCGCGGGTTCGCGTCCGCGGGCCGCGCGGCCGGTGCGGACAGGTCCGGCCAGAGACAAGGCACACCGTGAATCTCGACGATCTGATCAGCGAATACGCCGACATCGAGGGCCGGCTCGCGGATCCGTCCGTGCACGCCGACCAGGCGCTGGCCCGCCGTCTCGGCAAGCGCTACGCCGAGCTGCGCCCGATCGTCGAGGCCGGGCGGGAGCTGGCCGCCGTCGACGACGACCTGGCGGCCGCGCGCGAGCTGGCCGGTGAGGACGAGGCGTTCGCCGCCGAGGCCACCGAGCTGGAGAAGCGCCGCGAGGAGCTGGCCGAGCGGGTACGGCGGCTGCTGGTGCCGCGCGACCCCAACGACTCCAAGGACGTCATCCTGGAGATCAAGGCGGGGGAGGGCGGCGAGGAGTCGGCGCTGTTCGCCGGTGACCTGCTGCGCATGTACCTGCGGTACGCGGAGCGGGTCGGCTGGAAGACCGAGATCCTCGACTCGCACCCGTCCGACCTGGGCGGCTACAAGGACGTGACGGTCGCGGTGAAGTCCAGGGGCATGGCCGAGGAAGGCGTGTGGACCCGCCTGAAGTACGAGGGCGGGGTGCACCGCGTCCAGCGTGTCCCGGTGACCGAGTCGCAGGGGCGGATCCACACCAGCGCGGCGGGGGTCCTGGTGACCCCTGAGGCGGAGGAG
This sequence comes from Actinomadura sp. NBRC 104412, assembly GCF_030269515.1. Taxonomy (GTDB): domain Bacteria; phylum Actinomycetota; class Actinomycetes; order Streptosporangiales; family Streptosporangiaceae; genus Spirillospora. The sequence goes on from NZ_BSTM01000007.1 coordinate 42,105, forward strand.
GTCGACGTCCAGATCGACCCGAACGACCTGCGCATCGACGTGTACCGGTCGTCCGGTCCCGGCGGGCAGAGCGTCAACACCACCGACTCGGCGGTGCGGATCACGCATGTGCCGACGGGGGTCGTGGTCTCCTGCCAGAACGAGAAGAGCCAGCTCCAGAACAAGGAGCAGGCGCTGCGCATCCTGCGGTCCCGGCTGCTGGCGATGGCGCAGGAGGAGGCGGACGCGGCGGCGGCGGCCGAGCGCAAGAGCCAGGTCCGGACGGTCGACCGGTCTGAGCGGGTGCGCACCTACAACTACCCGGAGAACCGGATCTCCGACCACCGGGTCGGCTACAAGGCGTACAACCTCGACCAGGTGCTGGACGGGGATCTGCACAACGTCACGCAGGCGCTGGTGGACGCGGACATGGAGGCCCGGCTGGCGGCCGCGCAGAAGTCCGAAGGGGACGGATCGGGGACGCGCCGGTCGTCATGAACCTGCTGCTCGACGAGGTCGCCAGGGCCACGGCGCGGCTCGCCGACGCGGGCGTGGCCTCGCCGCGCGCGGACGCCGAGGAGCTGGCGGCGGCGGTGCACAAGGTGAACCGGTCGGAGCTGCACAAGGTGCCGGACGCCGCGTTCGACGCACTGTTCTGGGAGTATGTGGCCCGCCGCGAGGCGGGGGAGCCGTTGCAGCACATCACGGGACGCGCGTACTTCCGCTACCTGGAGCTGAAGGTCGGCCCCGGGGTGTTCGTCCCCCGCCCGGAGACCGAGGTGATGGTCGGCTGGGCGCTGGAGACCCTGCGCGAAATGGACGTGCAGGACCCGCTGGTGGTGGATCTGGGTACGGGCTCGGCGGCGATCGCGCTGTCGATCGCCCTTGAGGCCCCCCGCGCCCGGGTCCACGCGGTGGAGAAGGACCCGACCGCCTTCGTCCACGCGACCCGCAACGTCGAGGAACTGGACGAACGGGGCCGGGTGCGGCTGCATCTCGGCGATTTCGCCACCGCGCTGGCCGAGCTGGACGGCACCGTCGACCTGGTGATCAGCAACCCGCCGTACATCCCGATGAGCGAGTGGGAGTACGTGCCGCGCGACGTCCGCGACCACGATCCCGCGGACGCCCTGTGGGGCGGCGGGGACGACGGCCTGGACGCGATCCGTACCGTGGAACGTACCGCCCGCCGCCTGCTGCGGCCCGGCGGGTCCGTGGCGGTCGAGCACAGCGACCTTCAGGGCAACGCGGTCTACTGGATCTTCGCCGAGGAGAACGGCTGGCGCGACGTCCGCAACCGCCGCGACCTGACCAACCGGGACCGGTTCGTCACCGCCCGTCTGGGGACGCCGTGACGTGCGCGAGGCCCTGGCGGGCGTGGCTATCCTGGGCCGTGCCCCCGCCGTCACGGCCGGTGGCATCCGCATCCAGTCCTTGGGGGGACGGGCGAACGTGAGCCGAGTTTATGACTGCTCCGAGCCGTTGGAGCGCACCCGCGGGATCGCCGAGGCGGTCTCGGCCGCGCGCCGCGGCGAGCTGATCGTGCTGCCGACCGACACGGTGTACGGGGTCGGCGCCGACGCGTTCACGCCGCCCGCCGTGTCGGCCCTGCTGGACGCGAAGGGGCGGGGCAGGCAGATGCCCCCGCCGGTGCTGGTGGGGTCCGTGCGGGCCGCCACGGCGCTCGTGGAGGACCTGGGGACGTACGGTCAGGACCTGATCGACGAGTTCTGGCCCGGGGCGCTGACGCTGGTGTGCCGCGCCAACCAGAACCTGCTGTGGGACCTGGGCGAGACCAAGGGCACGGTCGCGGTGCGGATGCCGATGCACGAGCTGGCGGTCGAGCTGCTCAAGGAGACCGGTCCGCTGGCCGTGAGCAGCGCGAACCTGACCGGGCGGGCCCCGGCCCGCACGGTGGGGGACGCGGAGAAGATGCTCGGCGACGCGGTGTCGGTGTACCTGGACGGCGGCCCGTCGGGGCATGCCGAGCCGTCCACGATCGTGGATCTGACCGGTTCGGTGCCGCGGCTGCTGCGGGCCGGCGCGGTGTCCGAGGACAAGATCCGTTCCGTGGTGGGCGTGCTGCTGACCGACGAGGACGAGCGGGACGACAAGGACGACGACAAGGACGACGGCAAGGACGACGGCAAGGACACGGAGGACTCGGTTCCGGCCCCCCGAACCGCCACTGAGAAAGACGACGAGAAGGGTGTGGAGGACGCCGCGAAGCCGTCCCTGGTAAAGGACGAGCCGGGCCCGTCGCTCACCAAGGAAGACTGATTCCCCTCCGGTTTTCCGCGCCTTTTCCGTACGGAATCAGTTCGCGTCAGTTCGCCGTCTCAGCGCTTTTCTCCTCCTGGAGGGCGTCCAGCAGGGCGCGCATGTCCGTAAGAGCGGCCCGTGCGTGCTCGGCCACGTCCGCGAGGGCTTTCTGGGCGTCGGTCTCGGCGGAGGCCATGCCGTCTTCGGCGGCGCGGACGAGCCGGGCGGTGTGCTTGAGGACGGTGGCGCGCAGCCCCATCGCGATACGGTGCCGTTCGGCGACGACGGCCTCGCCGGTCCTCGCCGCCATGGTCTCCAGCGCGTCGGTCTCCCATTGCGCGCGGCGTGCCGCGATGGCGCGTCCCCAGGCCCAGAAGGGCAGCAGCACCAGCACCGCGAACACCCACGCGATCACGCCCAGCACGGTCATCTCCAGTGGGCCCGTGGGATGGTCGAGGGCGGCCGCCGCGGCGAACGCGACGCCGCCCGGCACTCCGGCGACGAGCGGGGCGGGCCAGGTCGGCACGCCCTGCCGCGCGTGGCAGCCGACCGAGGAGACCGCGACCATCGTGGCGGCGCTGCCGAAGAAGAGCAGCGTCAGCATCGTCTCCGACCCCGCCAGGCCGGCGAGCACGGCCCACACGCAGTCGATCACGATCAGGGACGCGAGGACGGTGGAGGGGGCGCGCCTGCGCCACCACAGCGGCAGCGCCCGCCCGATGATCGCGACCATGGCGAGGGCCGCCGCGCCGACGGGCCAGCCGCGCAGGAACGCGTCGGGCGGGGCGAACGCCAGCACGGCCGGGAGCGCGACGCACACCCCGAGCGTGGCGCCGTCGAGGACCTCCGGCCATCCCGGTCCGCGCCCTGTGGACGGCGAGTGGGGCAGGACGGCCCGGACCACCCATCCGCCGGTGTCCTCGTCGGGCCCGGCGGTGAGGGTGCCGCCGAGGGAGTCGGCACGTTCCCGCATGCCCGCGATGCCGCGTCCGCCGCCCATGGCCGGGATGGGGATCTCCTCGGGGGGCTTGCCGTTGCGGACCACCACCTCCACGTTCTCCGATCCGTGCCGGACGTCGACGGAGACGGCCGCGCCCTGGGCGTAGCGCATCGCGTTCGTCAGCGCCTCCTGGACGATCCGGTACGCGGCGTTGGCCACCTGGGGTCGCAGCCGCCGCGTTCCCTCGACAGAGAGCGATACGGGGACGCCCAGGCGTGTCAGGCCCTGGCAGAGGGGAGGCAGCAGGGTGTCCAGGCGCCCGTCCCCGGATTCGGGGCCGCCGACGACGTCCACGAGGCGGCTGAGCGCCTTGAGGACGTCCCGTCCGGTGTCGGCGGCGGAGGTGAGCGCGCGGCCGGTCAGGTCGGGGTCGTCGATGCGGGACGCGGCGGTGGTGTGGACGACGACGGCGCTGAGGTGGTGCCCCGCCACGTCGTGCAGGTCGCGGGCGAGCCGCTCGCGTTCGGCGCCGGCGGCGTCCCGCCGTTCGCGCTCCTCGGCGGCCAGCCGTGCGGCCAGGTCGCGGCGCCGGGCCTTGTGCTGCCGCCGGAGCTGGCCCAGCGCGGTGATGGCGATGTAGGCGGCGGCGTCCAGGATCCCGTTGGTCAGGAGCGCCGCCGTGCCCTCGCGCACCGGCGCGAACGCGACCGACATCACGGCGTAGGCGGCGATGCAGCCGATCATGGCCTGGCGGCGGTCGCGGTGCACCGCGAGGGAGAACAGCGCGACGCCGTCGGCCACGCCGCCCGCGAGGGCCTCGGTGGTGTCGACCGCGACGATCCCGGCCGCGCCCAGGACGAGGGTCGCGGCGAGCACGGGCGCCGGTGCGATGCGGCGCCAGATCAGCGCGGCGTTGCAGCCGAGGATGGCGGCCACGGCGACCGTCCACCGGCCGCGTTCCAGGGGCTGGTCCGTTCCGGCGGTCAGCAGCCAGGTGCCGATGATCTGGGCGAACGCGAGCAGCGCCGGCACGGCGAAGTCGCCGATGCCGAGGCGGTGATCTCCGGTCACCGCGAATCGCCCCCGCGGTCGCATGATCCAAGACTCTAGGACGGGCAGGCAAACCCGTCATACCGGCGATGTGAGGGTTTTCTCGTGACTTCAGGGAGGTCTCGGGGCGCTTTCCGGCGCGGCGCGTGTCCGAATGGTGGAACCATGCCTGACGTGGGTGCAAGTCTTCGGGGGGCGGCGGCCGCAGTGGGCGCCGCGGCGGTGCTGGCCGCCGGTGCCGCCGTGCCCGCGCGGGCGGCGCCCGTGGAAGAGCGGGAGCCGGAGCCCGTCGAGAGCATCCCCGCCTACGACGTCGTCCTGGCGATCGACGAGGACGCGGCGCTGCACGTACGGGAGACGATCACCTACGACTTCGACCGGGGCGGCGAGCACGGCATCGCCCGGCGGGTGCCGTACCGGCGCGGGAACCGGCTCTTCGAGATCCGCGACGTGCGGGCCAGCTCGTCCACCGGGGCGCCGGCGCGGGCCCGCTCCCTGCGGCTGTTCAACGACGTCAGGATCACCGTCGGCGAGCGCGGACGCCGCGTCACCGGGCGCCAGGCGTACGTGATCGAGTACGCCGTCGACGGGGCGCTGACCCCGCGCCGCGACGGCGACGAGCTGGTCTGGGACGCGGTCGGCACCGGCTGGGGCGTGCCGATCGGCGAGGCGGCCGTGCGGGTGGAGGCGCCGGTTCCGCGGCCCAGCGCGTCCTGCACCGCCGGGGCGCCGGGCGTGCGCGTCGCCGGGACCGCCTGCCTGCACTACCGGGACGGCCCGTACGCGATCGAGTTCACCCAGCGCGGGCTGCGTCCCGGCGAGGGCATGGTGATCAGGGTCCTGCTGCCCAAGGGGGCGGTGCGGGTGCCGCCGCCCCGGTACGCGCCTCCCCGCTGGCGGTCCACCTGGGCGGGCACCGTCGCCCTGGCGGTCGTGTTCGGCGCCGTGGGGCTGGTGGCGTGGCGGTGCGGACGTGGCCGTCCGCTGCCGGGATCCCGGACGGGGAACGCGCTGGTCACCTGCGGGACGCTGGTGGCGCTGGCCGACTTCGCCGAGGACGTGGTGCCCGGCGGCCCGTGGGCGTTCGCGCTGGGCGATCCGGCCCTCGCCGGCCTCGCCACCGTGATCGCCGGCGCCGGGTTCGGGTATGCCCAGAGGGCGCGGCTCGGGGAAGGCGGGGCATATGTTCCGGTGGGCGACTACAGTTGATCGGCACGGCCCCAGGTGTGTGAACACCATGCGCACGGTGTTCGTCCAACCGGGTGTTCGGTCCGCTCGACGTTCCGGCGCGTACCGGCGCGTACCGGCTTGTTCCAGTGCGTTCCGGTTGCGTTCCGGCCTGAAGCCCGTGACCGACGTGAGGCCGATGTGAGAACGACGTGAGGAGGCGTGCGGCGTGCGGGAGTACCTGCTGGCCATCCTGATCGCCGCCCTCGTCACCTACCTGCTGACCCCGGCCGTCCGCCGGTTCGCGGTGTGGTTCGGCGCCCAGGCCCCGGTCCGCGACCGCGACGTGCACGTGATCCCGACCCCCAGGCTCGGCGGCCTGGCGATGTTCGGCGGGATGGTGGCCGCGCTGGTGGTCGCCACGGGTCTGCCGGAGATGCGCAAGGTCCTGTCGGACGGCGACTCCAGCGTGGGCCGGGCGCTGCTGCTGTCGGGCGGGCTGATCGTGCTGGTCGGGATCTTCGACGACCGGTGGGGCGTGGACGCCCTGACCAAGTTCGCCGGGCAGGTCGCCGCCGCCGGGATCTTCATCATGCAGGGGATCCAGCTGTTCTACATCCCGCTGCCCACCGGAGAGCCGCTGGTGCTGCCTCCGGAGTACGGGGTGCCGCTGACCGTCTTCGTCGTGGTCGCCACCATCAACGCGGTGAACTTCATCGACGGCCTGGACGGGCTGGCCGCGGGCGTCGTCGGGATCGCGGCGATGGCCCTGTTCTCCTACGCCTACCTGCTGTCGTACACCAACAAGTTCACGACGCTCACCGGCGCCACCCTGACCGCCGCCGTGCTGGCGGGGATCTGCGTGGGTTTCCTGCCGCACAACTTCAACCCGGCCAGGGTCTTCATGGGCGACACCGGCTCGATGCTGATCGGGCTGATGCTCAGCGCCTCGACGATCACGCTGACCGGGCAGTTCGACCCGGCCATCCTGGGCACCTACAAGCTGTTCCCCTTCTACGTGCCGCTGCTGCTCGTCCCGGCCGTGGCGGCGGTGCCGTTCGTGGACATGCTGCTGGCGGTGTGGCGCCGCACCAACCAGGGCCGCTCCCCGTTCGCGCCGGACAAGCAGCACCTGCACCACCGGCTGCTGGAGCTGGGCCACTCGGTCCGCCGGGCCGTGCTGATCATGTACTTCTGGGTGGGTCTGCTGGCCTCCAGCCTGGTCGGCCTGTCGTTCACCAACTCGGTGGCGCTGGTGGCCTCGGTGACCGGGACGGTGGCGGTGGCGGGGGCGGCCGCGATGATCGCGGTGCCGCGGATGGCGGCGCGCCGCGAGCAGGCCAGGGCCGCCGCGGGGGCCGCCGAGCCGGCCCGCTCCGGGCAGCCGGTCTGAGCAGGGACGCGTCATCCTTTCGGCGGTGCCGCGCGGGCCGATGCCACCGGCTCTTTCTCCGTCCCGATAGCGTGGGCTACAGTCCGTGGTGTTCATGCACCTCGCGCATCCGCGAACCCCTACTTAGGGGGTAATTGCGGACGTTCTGGACGCTTGTGATACCTTTCACGAGCAAGGGACGAACACGAAACGTGACCAGCCGGAGCCATTCATGCACTCTTCCGACGCCCGGATCCTCCGCGGCGCCGCGATCCCGTCCGGTGTGGCCGGACTCGCCGCCGTGGCGGCGGGCCTGGCGCTGGCGGGGTCCGAGGGAGCGCTGGGCGCGGCGATCGGCGCGGTCATCGTGATGGCCTTCTTCTCGATCAGCGTGCTCGCGGTCAGCTACGCGTCCAAGATCTCCGCGCAGTTGATGTTCGTGGCCGCGGTCGTCAGCTATATCACCAAGATCTTCGGAATGTTCGCGCTGGTGGTCGCCCTCGAAGGGGTCACCACCTGGAACTCCAGAGCCTTCGCCTGGTCGGTGATCGCGCTGACCCTGGTCTGGATCGGCGCGGAGATCCGCGCCACCGCCAAGGCCAAGACGCTCTACGTCGATCCGGAACCGAGCGCCGGGCAGGGCCCATGACGGTCTTCCCAGCCAAGGCGCGGACCGACTACTCCGATATGACCATCTGGGGGGTGGCCTGCTATGGTCCGTCCTGCGATGAGCGAGGAGGGGCACCCGCCCGATCCGGAGTCCGACAGCGACTTCGAGCAGCGGAGCTTCGCCAACGCCGCCTGGTCCATCCCCAGTTACCTCCTGAGCGGGATGGCCGTCTACGGCGGTCTCGGCTGGCTGCTGGACAAGTGGTGGGGCACCTCGGCGATGCTCCCCATCGGGATCCTGGTGGGCCTCGGTCTCGCGCTCTACCTGGTCTACTACCGCTACGGCCGCTGACCGCCACCCGGCAGCGGCCCCGGCGGCGGTAGGACGGGCCACCGCCGTCCAGGACTGAAGCCGCGGCCTCCGGGCACGCACCTGACGACCGACGTACGCACGTTCATTGACGAAGGGACTGCCGCGTGAGTGCGCGACACCTCCTCGCCGCCCAGGGCGAAGAGTTCCACGCCCCTGGCACCGAGATCTTCGAATGGGGCCCCCTCTGGGACGGCGCCCCCTCCTGGGTCAGCAAGCCGACCCTCATCGTCACGCTGTCGGTCATCATCGTGGTCGGCTTCTTCTGGGCGGCCTCCCGCAAGCCCCAGATGGTGCCGCGCGGCGTGCAGAACGTCGGCGAGATCGGCTACCTGTTCGTCCGGGACCAGATCGCCCGCCCGATGATCGGCAAGGACGGCGACAAGTGGGTGCCGTTCCTGGTCTCCACGTTCTTCTTCGTGCTCATCATGAACTGGATGGGCGTCGTCCCGGTCATGCAGCTCCCCGGCCCCTCGCACATCGCCTTCGCGGTCGTGCTAGCGATCTTCGTCTACCTGCTGATGTGGGGGCTGAGCATCAAGAACCAGGGCCTGATCGGGTGGTTCAAGAACATGATGTTCCCACCCGGCCTGCCCAAGGGGCTGTATCTCCTGTACTCGCCGATCGAGCTGATGTCGGTGCTCGTTCTGCGCCCGTTCACCCACTCGATCCGGTTGTTCGCCAACATGTTCGCCGGGCACCTGCTGATCGCGTTCTTCGCCTCGGTCGCCTGGTGGTTCCTGGCCGAGAAGGTGACCCTGATGGGCGCACCGATCGGCCTGGTCGGATTCCTGGTGACCATCATCATGACCGGCTTCGAGATCTTCATCCAGGCGCTCCAGGCGTACATCTTCGCGCTGCTGGCCGCCTCCTACATCGGCGGCGCGCTGCACCCCGACCACTGACCACAGACCCGATCACCCACAGGAAAGCTCCGGTGGGCAGCCCCCACCGCCGAACACAGAAGGAAAGAGAAATGGGCACTCTCGCTGAAGTCACCGGCGACCTCGGTTCCGTCGCGTACGGTCTGGCCGCCATCGGCCCCGGCATCGGCGTGGGCATCATCTTCGGGCAGGGCGTGCAGGCCATCGCCCGTCAGCCGGAGCTCACCAACGTCATCCGCACCAACATGCTGCTGGGCTTCGCGCTGACCGAGGCGCTGGCCCTCATCGGCTTCGTCGTGCCGTTCGTGCACAGCTGACCCTCCTGCAGACGCCGACAGGAAGGCGGAAACCCTCATGGTGAAGCTGCTGACCGCCGCGGTGGTGGTGGCTCAGGAGGAGGGCGGCCACGGCAGCAACCCCGTCCTCCCGGACGTGGCCGAGCTGGTGTTCGGCACGATCGCGTTCGTGATCGTGCTGGTCGCCGTCGGCTGGAAGTTCGCACCCCAGATCCAGAAGACGCTCGCCGAGCGGACCGAGGCGATCGAGGGCGGGCTCAAGCGCGCCGAGGCGGCCCAGGCGGAGGCCCAGGCCGAGCTCGAGAAGTACAAGGCCATGGTGGCCGACGCGCGGCACGAGGCGTCCCGCCTGCGGGAGGAGGCCCGCGAGCAGGGCGCGCAGATCATCGCCGAGATGCGCGAGCAGGCCCAGGCCGAGGCCCGCAGGATCACCGAGTCCGCGCAGGCCCAGATCGAGGCCGAGCGGCAGGCCGCGCTGGCCTCGCTGCGCAGCGAGATCGGGGCGCTGTCGATCGAGCTGGCCGGCCGCGTCGTGGGCGAGTCCCTTGAGGACAGCGCACGGCAGAGCCGCGTGGTCGACCGGTTCCTCGACGAGCTGGAGGAGCGCGCCCGCACCCAGGAGCAGGTCACGTCATGACCATCACGGGAGCGGTGAGCAGGGCGTCGCTGGCGGAGGCCAGGGAACGGCTGGAGGCGCTGATCGGTTCGGCCAGGGGGGCGGCCCCCCGGAACGGGACCGATCTGGCGGTGCTCGGCGGTGACCTGTTCGCGGTGCTCAACCTGATCGACCGCGAGCACGGGCTGCGGCGGGCGGTGTCGGACCCGTCGCGGGACGGCGCGGACAAGGCGCAGCTCGTCCAGATCCTGCTGGAAGGCAAGATCTCGCAGGCCGCTCTCGAGCTGGTCGCCGACGTGGTGCGGCTGCGCTGGTCCACGCCCTCGGAGCTGTCGGACGGAGTGGAGGCCCTCGCGGTCACCGCCGAGGCCGCCCGCGCCGAGGCCGACGGCGCGCTCGACGACCTGGAGGACGAGCTGTTCCGGTTCTCCCGGGTCCTGGAGCGCGAGCCGCGGCTGCGCGCCGCCCTCACCTCGCCCGGCCTGCCCGCGGACCGCAAGCAGGGCCTGCTGGAGGCCCTGCTGACCGGCAAGGCCGGGCCCGCCACCATCACGCTGATCACCGAGCTGGTGCTGCGTCCGCGGGGACGTAGCCTGGAAGGCGGGCTCGCCGAGTACGGCAGGCTCGTCGCCCAGCGCAGGCGGCGCCTGGTGGCGCTGGTGCGGACGCCGAGGGAACTGAGCGAGACCCAGCGCCGCCGGCTGTCGGCGGTGCTGGCGGCGGCCTACGGCCACGACGTACACCTGAACATCGAGCTCGACCCCACGACGATCGGCGGGCTGTCCATCCAGATCGGGGACGAGGTCATCGACGGCACCATCGCCGGGCGGCTGGACGACGTCCGACGGCGGCTCGCTTAGCCGCCGGGCAGCAGACCCAGTCGGCACGGCGGAGCTGACCCCAAAGGGAGCAAGAGAGGAATCATGGCGGAGCTGACGATCCGTCCGGACGAGATCCGGGACGCGCTGGAGCGCTTCGTCCAGTCGTACGAGCCCGAGGCAGCCGCGCGCGAAGAGGTCGGCACGGTCGTCGATTCCGGCGACGGTATCGCCCACGTCGAGGGCCTGCCCTCGACGATGGCCAACGAGCTGCTCGAGTTCGAGGACGGGACCCGCGGACTGGCACTGAACCTGGACGTGCGCGAGATCGGCGCGGTCGTCCTGGGTGACTTCAGCAAGATCGAGGAGGGCCAGAAGGTCCGCCGCACGGGCGAGGTGCTCTCGGTCCCGGTCGGCGACGCCTACCTGGGCCGCGTCGTGGACGCGCTGGGCAGCCCGATCGACGGGAAGGGCCCGGTCGAGGCGACCGAGCGGCGCGCGCTGGAGCTCCAGGCCCCCTCGGTCGTGCAGCGGCAGTCGGTGAAGGAGCCGCTGCAGACCGGCATCAAGGTGATCGACGCGATCACGCCGATCGGCCGGGGCCAGCGGCAGCTGATCATCGGTGACCGGCAGACCGGCAAGACCACGGTCTGCGTGGACACCATCCTGAACCAGAAGGCCAACTGGGAGTCCGGCGACGAGAGCAAGCAGGTCCGCTGCATCTACGTCGCGATCGGGCAGAAGGGCTCCACGATCGCCAACGTGCGCCGCACCCTGGAGGACGCGGGCGCGATGGAGTACACCACGATCGTGGCCGCCCCCGCGTCCGAGCCGGCCGGGTACAAGTACATCGCCCCCTACACCGGGTCCGCGATCGGCCAGCACTGGATGTACCAGGGCAAGCACGTCCTGATCGTGTTCGACGACCTGTCGAAGCAGGCCGAGGCGTACCGCGCGGTGTCGCTGCTGCTGCGCCGCCCGCCGGGCCGCGAAGCCTACCCCGGTGACGTGTTCTACCTGCACTCGCGGCTGCTGGAGCGGTGCGCGAAGCTGTCGGACGACATGGGCGGCGGCTCGCTGACCGGGCTTCCGATCATCGAGACCAAGGGCAACGACGTCTCGGCCTACATCCCGACCAACGTCATCTCCATCACCGACGGCCAGTGCTTCCTGGAGACCGACCTGTTCAACCAGGGCGTGCGGCCGGCCATCAACCCCGGCATCTCGGTCTCCCGGGTCGGCGGCGACGCGCAGATCAGGGCGATGCGCAAGGTCGCCGGCACGCTGCGGCTGGCGCTGTCGCAGTACCGCGACCTGGAGGCGTTCGCCGCGTTCGCCTCCGACCTGGACGCGGCCTCCCGCGCCCAGCTCGACCGCGGCGCGCGGCTGGTGGAGCTGCTCAAGCAGCCGCAGGGCAACCCGTTCCCGGCCGAGAAGCAGGTCGTGTCGGTGTGGGCGGGGACCGCCGGCGAGCTCGACGAGGTCCCGGTGGAGGACATCCGCCGCTTCGAGAGCGAGTTCCTCGACTACATGGAGCGCAACGAGAGCGGCCTGCTCGCCTCCATCCGGGAGACCGGTCAGCTCGACGACGACGGCCTGACCACGCTCAAGAACGCCGTCACGGAGTTCAAGAAGGGCTTCGAGACCAGCGACGGCCGGCTGCTCGGCCAGGACGAGCCGGCCGAGGCGGAGGGTGGCGAGCAGCAGGCGGAGAGCGGCCAGGAGACCATCACCCGCGTCAAGAAGGACTGACCGCGATGGCTCAGATTCGTCAACTGCGGCAGCGGATCAGGTCGGTCAGCTCGACCGCCAAGATCACCCGTGCCCAGGAGATGATCGCGACCTCGCGGATCGTCAAGGCCCAGCAGGCGGTGACGGCGTCCAAGCCGTACTCCGACCAGATCACCCGGGCGCTGACGGCGCTGGTGAGCCATCATGTGGGCATCGACCACCCGCTGCTGAGCGAGCAGCCGGAGTCGCGGCGCTCCGCAGTGCTGATCATCAGCAGCGACGAGGGGTTCGCCGGCGCCTACAACGCCAACCTGATCCGCGAGGCGGAGGCGGTCATCGCCTCGCTTCGCGGGCAGGGCCGCGAGCCGGTGCCGTACGTGGTGGGCACCAAGGGCATCACCTGGTACCGGTTCCGCGACCGGGAGCTGGCCGCCGAGTGGCGCGGGTTCAGCAGCCGCCCCTCCTTCGCCGACGCCGAGGACATCGGCCGGAGGCTGGTGGACGACTTCGTCACGACCGACGAGGAGGGCGGGGTCGGTGAGATCCTCGTGGTCTACACCGAGTTCGTCTCGATGCTGACCCAGCAGGTCCAGGTGCGGCGGCTGCTGCCACTGGAGATCGAGGAGGAGGAGCGGGACCAGGTCCCGCCGTCCTACGAGTTCGAGCCGACTCCGCAGGCGGCGCTCGACCTGCTGCTGCCGAACTACGTCGAGAGCCGCATCTTCCACATGCTGCTCCAGGCGGCCGCCGCCTTCCACGCGGCCAAGCGCCGCGCGATGAAGTCGGCGACCGACAATGCCAACGAGCTGATCGAGGTCTACACGCGCGAGATGAACCAGGCGCGGCAGGCGGCGATCACCCAGGAAATCAGCGAGATCGTCGGTGGCGCTGACGCGCTGGCCGACTCCGGCGGGGAGTGAGAATGACCGCACAGGCAGAGGAGGCGACCGCGACGGGACGCGTCGCCCGGGTCATCGGCCCGGTCGTCGACGTGGAGTTCCCCGCCGACGCCATCCCGGACATCTACAACGCGTTGCACGTCGACGTCACGCTGGGCGGCGAGGCCCGGACGCTGACCCTTGAGGTCGCCCAGCACCTGGGCGACAACATGGTCCGCGCCATCTCCATGCAGCCCACCGACGGCATGGTCCGCGGGGCGCCGGTGACCGACACCGGCACCTCGATCGCGGTCCCCGTCGGCGACGTGACCAAGGGCCACGTGTGGAACGCGCTGGGCGAGTCCCTGGACGTGCCCACCGCGTCCCTGGAGATCACCGAGCGCAACCCGATCCACGCCAAGGCCCCCGCGTTCGACGCGCTCGAGTCCAAGACCGAGATCCTGGAGACCGGGATCAAGGTCATCGACCTGCTCACCCCGTACGTGGCGGGCGGGAAGATCGGTCTGTTCGGCGGCGCGGGCGTGGGCAAGACCGTGCTGATCCAGGAGATGATCACGCGTGTCGCGCGGAACTTCGGCGGCACCTCGGTGTTCGCCGGGGTCGGCGAGCGCACCCGTGAGGGCAACGACCTGTGGGTCGAGATGCGCGAGGCGAACGTCCTCAAGGACACCGCGCTGGTGTTCGGCCAGATGGACGAGCCGCCCGGCACCCGGCTGCGGGTGGCGCTGTCGGCGCTGACGATGGCCGAGTACTTCCGGGACGTCCAGAAGCAGGACGTGCTGCTGTTCATCGACAACATCTTCCGGTTCACCCAGGCGGGCTCGGAGGTGTCCACGCTGCTCGGCCGGATGCCGTCGGCGGTGGGCTACCAGCCGACGCTGGCCGACGAGATGGGCGTGCTGCAGGAGCGGATCACCTCGACGCGCGGTCACTCGATCACCTCGATGCAGGCGATCTACGTGCCCGCCGACGACATCACCGACCCGGCGCCGCACACCACGTTCGCGCACCTGGACGCCACCACGGTGCTCTCCCGGTCGATCACCGAGAAGGGCATCTACCCGGCGGTGGACCCGCTGGACTCCACGTCCCGGATCATGGACCCGGTGGTCCTCGGGCAGGAGCACTACGAGGTGGCGCAGGAGGTGAAGCGGATCCTGCAGAAGTACAAGGAGCTGCAGGACATCATCGCCATCCTCGGCATCGACGAGCTCTCCGAAGAGGACAAGGTCACCGTCCAGCGGGCGCGGCGGATCGAGCGGTTCCTGTCGCACCCGATGTACGTGGCCGAGCAGTTCACCGGCCAGGAGGGTGTCACGGTGCCGCTGGAGGAGACCATCGCCTCGTTCAAGGGCATCGCGGAGGGCAAGTACGACCACCTGCCCGAGCAGGCGTTCTTCATGTGCGGCGGGATCGAGGACGCCGAGCGCAAGGCCAAGGAACTGGAGAGGTAGCCGTGGCGACGCTGAGGGTCGGGCTGGTCTCGCCGGAGCGCGAGATCTGGTCCGGCGAGGCCAGGATGGTGGTCGCGCAGACCATCGAGGGGCAGCTCGGCATCCTGCCGGGCCACGCCCCGGTGCTGGGCGTGCTGCTGGACGGCAGCGTGGTGAAGATCGAGCCGGCCGACGGCGGCCCGACGGTGTCCGCCATGGTCGGCAGCGGGTTCTTCTCCGTCGCCGACGACGAGGTGTCGGTGCTGGCCGAGCAGGCCGAGCTGGGCGCCGAGGTCGACGTGGCCGCGGCCCGGCAGGCGTTGCAGGACGCGCTGGCGGCGGGTGATGACCCCGCGTCCGAGCGCCGGGCCAGGGCGCGGCTGCGCGCCGCGGGCGGCGAGGAGTAACCGGCCCGACGCGCTTCGATCGGGCCACGGCCCCGTCCCGCCATGTGCGGGACGGGGCCGTGGGCGTTTCGCCGGCCTTTAACCCGCGGGCGCCATGCTGGGGGCGAGCCGGCTGCTGAGACCAAGGCCACGGGCCTGAGGCCGGGGCACTGTGCATGCCCGGTCCGCCCGGGCTGTAGGCTCCAGCCAAGCTCACGGCAGCGCTGTTGGACACGGAGTAGGCGGGGGGACTTGAGCGACCACCTGGCAACGGATGCGGGCTGGGGGCTCGCCGCTGTCATCCTGCTGGCGGGTCTGGCGTTCGTCCTGATGTCGGTGCGTCGCTGGCTTTTCGTACGCGGCGGCGGTGCCGTGGAGTGCAGCCTGCGGGTCCTGACCGACAACGGCGTACCGGGCCCGTGGCGGCTGGGCATCGGCCGTTACCGGGGGGACGTGCTGCACTGGCACCGCGCTTTCGGATTCCGCAGAAGGCCCTGGCAGGTGATCCACCGCCGGGGCCTTGTCGTCTCCAACCGGCGCCGTCCCGAGGGCGAGGAGGCCGAGGGGCTGCTGCCGGAGGCGGGCATCATCGAGGTCAGGGACGGTTCCGTCCGGGTGGAGCTGGCGATGAGCTCCGCCGCGTTGACCGGGTTCCTGGCCTGGCTCGAGGCGGCCCCGCCGGGTTTCCCCGTCGACCTGCACCCGCCGGAGTGAGCCGGGTCAGGCCGCGCCGGCGGCGTCGATGGAGATCATCCCGGATTCGGTGCGGACCTTGACGTGGTGCGGCGAGCGGTTGTTCCTGTGCAGGGCCGAGTCGATGGACTGGTGGCCGGACTCGCTGGTGAGGTCGATGTTGTAGCCGAGGTCGGCCTGCGGCAGGACGACCTTCACCATGCCCGAGTCCACCTGCACGTCGACGTTGTCGGGAACGGCGGTCAGGGCGAGCGAGACCATGCCGGACTCGCTGCGCGTGGTGACCTTCTTGGCGTTCAGGCCGGACGCCTTGATCCTCCCGCTGTCGGCCCGCAGCGTCACCGTGTCGGCGTGCCCGTCCAGCTCGATCCGTCCCGACTCGGCGGTCGCGGTGAGCGTCTTGGTGCGGATCCCCTTGGCCTTGATCGAGCCGGAGTCGCTGGTGAGCGAGAGGGAGTCGCCGGTCAGCCCGCTGACCTCGACCGAGCCCGAGTCCGCGGTCAGCCTGACCGCGGTCTTGCGGGGGACCTCGACCCGGAAGTCCGCCCCGCACGCGGTGTAGCCGATCCCGCCGGGCTTGCAGTCGCTGTCGAGGGTCAGCGTGCCGTTCCGCACGGTGCGCCGGGTCTTCGGCTTGTTCTTCTTGTTGGTCCAGTTCAGCCGTTCCACCACGCGGATGCCGGACCGGTCGGTACCGACGACCTCCAGCCGGCCGGAGTCCCCGCCGATCGCGAGCGTGGGGAAGGAGCCGGGGATGTCGTACGACTTCGTCTCGTGACGGATCCCGGCGTTGAAGTCAACGCTGCACCCCGCCACTGCCGTCGCCGCGAGCGCCACCGCCGCGGCCGTCACTGCCAAGCCCCTCTGGGTCTTCACGTCGTCTCCTGCGATCGGCCGTCCCCGTACGCTTCCAGCTTCACAGGTGGAGAAGGCGCCGGACAGGTGGAGGGCCAGCGTCCACAGGGTGGGGTTAACCCCACTTGTTTATTGCAAGCGAGAGCTGCGCTGTGTTTATTGGCGGTGCCTGCGGCGTCGGGCGCTGGGCGCCCTCCTTCTCCGGCACCGCGTGCGATCGCTGCATCGCTCCGACTCGCCTAGGGGCTCGCTTCGCGATCAGATTCTTGCTTCGCTCGAATCTGCCTTCGGACGCGATCGCGACGGTTGGGCGAGCGTTCGGGGCTGGGCTGGTGGTTAGCGTTCGCCGCCGGGCTTCCAGAGGATGTCGCCGTGCCCGGCGTTGGCGGCTCGGCACAGGATGAACAGCAGGTCGGAGAGCCGGTTGAGGTAGCGGACGGTGAGGGGGTTGATCCCGCCCTCCACGGCGTCCTCGGCGCCGATGGGGGCGGCCCCGTGCGCCTCGATCGCCGCCCAGGCCGACCGTTCCGCGCGCCGCGTCACCGTACGGGCGACGTGCAGGAGCGCCGCTCCTGGAGTCCCACCGGGGAGGATGAAGCTGCGCAGCGGGGGGAGCCCTTCGTTGTGGGCGTCGCAGTCGGCCTCCAGGCGCTCGATGTACGAAGCGTCGACGCGCAGCACCGAGTACTTGGGGTTGGGCACCACGGGCGTGGACAGGTCGGCGCCGACGTCGAACAGCTCGTTCTGGACGCGGGTCAGCAGCCTGGTCACCGGTTCGGGCAGGGAGCCCATCGCGATCGCGGCGCCGATCGCGGCGTTGGCCTCCTCGGTGTCCGCGTAGGCCGCCAGCCGGGGATCGGTCTTGGCGGTACGGGACATGTCGCCCAGAGCGGTCGTCCCGTCGTCCCCGGTACGGGTGTAGATGCGCGACAGCACGACCGGGGTCTCCCTGTTCTTCGCCATGCCCGTCACCCTAGTCCGGGACCGGCCCGGCCGGCTCCGGGGGTGGGCGGCGGTCAGCGCTTGGGGCGCCTGGCGTGCAGCAGGTTGACCATCTGCATGACGCGGGCCATGTCCTTGTCGGTACGGCCGAACGAGGTGAGGTTGATCGGCAGGGTGAACCGGGTGCGGGTGATGGCCTTGGGGCGCGTGAACTCGCGCAGGCCGTCGGCGCCGTGGATGCGTCCGAAGCCCGACTCGCCGACGCCGCCGAACGGCAGGGCCGCGACCGTGGCGTAGGCGGCGAAGGCGTTGATGGAGGTCATGCCGGAGCGCATCCGGCGGGCCAGGTCCATGGCGCGCGCCTTGTTCTTCGAGAAGATCGTGCCGGCCAGGCCGTAGCCGGTGCGGTTGGCCTTCTCCAGGGCCTCCTCCAGGTCCTTGACCTTGTGGACGGTGATGGTGGGCCCGAAGGTCTCCTCGCACACGGCGGCGGAGTCGTCCGGGACGCCGGTCAGCACCACCGGCTCGACATAGGGCTTGCGCACGGACTCGGGGCCGCCGACCACCGCCGTGCCGCCCTTGTCGAGGGCGTCCCTGATGTGGCGTTCGATGATGTCGAGCTGGCCGGGCATGGTGATCGGGCCGTACGCGCTGTCGCCGTCGAAGCCGGGACGCAGGGCGCGGGCCTTCTCGGTGAGGGCCGACAGGAACGCGTCGTACGCCGTGTCCACCACGTAGATCCGCTCGACGCCGATGCAGGTCTGCCCGGCGTTGGACATCGCGCCCCACAGCGCCGCGTCGGCGGCGGCGTCCAGGTCGGCGTCGGCGTCGACGATGCAGGCGTCCTTGCCGCCGCACTCGGCGACGAGCGGGGTCAGGTTCTCCGCGCAGGCCGCCATCACCTTCCTGGCGGTACGGGCGGAGCCGGTGAAGGCGATCTTGTCGACGTCCGGGGAGGACGCCAGCGCGGCGCCGGTCTCGCCGAGCCCGGTGACGACCTGGAGCACGGGCTGCTCGGGGACGACCTCGGCGACCAGCTCGGCGATGCGAACCCCGACGCCCGGGGTGTACTCGGACGGCTTGAACACCACGGCGTTCCCGGCGGCCAGCGCGTAGGCGATCGAGCCCATCGGGGTGAAGATCGGGTAGTTCCACGGGCCGATCACGCCGACCACGCCGAGCGGCTGGTACTCCAGGACGGCCTTCTGATTGATCGAGGCCACGCCGGGGAACACGCTGCGGGGACCGAGGACCTTGCGCGCGTTGCGGGCGGCCCAGTCGAGATGGGTGATCGCCATGACCGTCTCGAGCTGGGCGTCCTGCACCGGCTTGCCGGTCTCCTGGTGGATGAGCTCGGCCATCCCGTTCAGGTCGCGGGCCAGCGCGCTCTTGACGCCGAGCAGCCGCAGCCGCCGTTCCTTCCAGCCGAGGGCGCGCCACCAGCCCGCAGCCGCCCGCGCCCGCCGCAGGGCCTGCGCCACCGCGGCGGGATCGTGGACGGGGTGTTCGGCGACGACCTCTCCGGTGGCCGGGTTGAGGGATGTGAACGTGGGGCTCTCGGTGGCCACGGACATGGGTACCCTCCCGGTCGAGCTCGGTAAGCGCCTGCTTGCGCGATAACCGTACCGACAAGTAGAGCACGTTATTGGACCGGAAGGCGAATAATCGGGCTAGGCGCCGGGCGTGTCCGCCGGGTCGGGGATCCAGCTTCCGTGGAAGCCCGCCGGGACCCGGCGCGGCAGCCGCACCGAGGCGGTGCGGGACAGGTCCGACGCGTCCAGGACGAGCAGTTCCGACCCGGTTCCCGCCACGTCCGACACGATCGACAGCAGCCAGCCCTCGTCCTCGTTCCGAGCCCCCGAGGCCGGAACGAAGGCGGCCTCGCCGGGGATGAGGCCGGGGCCGGGCGTGTGCGCCGTCGCGGAACCGGTGCGCACGTCGTACTTCACGATCGAGTCACGGGACGCCGCGTAGAGGTAGCGGTGCTCCAGCCCGGTGCGGGCCTCGTCATGGGTGGGGAACTCCACGCCCCGGTCGTCCAGCGGCTCCTCGACGCACTTGCCGGTCGCGGGGTCGAGCGTCCAGCGGTGCATGCGGGCGTCACCGGTCACCGCGGCGGCCGTCACCGCCTCGGCCATGCGCACCCCGCCGATGGTCGACCAGAGCCTGGCGAAGTCGCGGGGGCTGTAGCGGGCGGCGTCGAGCACCACGCGGCCCTCCGCGTCCTCGTGCGCGTTGCCCACGTGGAAGATGAAGCACGGGTCGATGTCGAACCAGGTGACGGCCGTGCCGGCGGACGGGTCGCGCGGCATCACGCCCAGCCGGTAGCCGTAGCCGTCGTCCCAGCTGTAGGGTATCCGGCCCTGGAGGGCCAGCCCGACGTCGAACACCATCGGCAGGTCCAGCCACACCACATGGTTCTCGGTGATCGCGAAGTCGTGCATCATCGTCGAGCGCGGCACCTCCACCTCGCGGCTCTCCACCAGCTCGCCGTCCGCCGACAGCCGGTGGTAGGTGAGGTGGGGCGGGAGGGAGCCGTAGCCGAAGAACAGCAGGTCGCCGGTGCGCGGATCCTCCTTCGGGTGGGCGGTCATCGCGGTGGTCAGCCGCCCGCCGAAGTCGCGGGGGCCCACGGTGTCCAGCTCGGGCGTCAGCTCGTAGGGGAACCCGATCTCCACCAGCGCGTAGATCCTGCCGCTGTGCGGGACGACGTGCGTGTTGGCCGAGACCGCGGTGCGGTCGAAGGTCAGGTCGGGCCGGACGAACACGGCGTCGTCGGTCAGCTTGGCGGTGCGGACCCAGCGGTTGCGGTACCACTCGGCGCGGCCGTTCCTGAGCCGGATGCCGTGGACCATGCCGTGTCCCGAGAACCAGTGATCGGTCACCTCGCCCGGGGCCGGATTCGGCCCGTTGCGGAAGTAGCGTCCCGTCAGTTCGTCCGGAAGGGTGCCGGTGACCGGTAGGTCCACGGCGTCGATCTCGTCCGGGACGGGGGCCAGCGGACCCTCCAGCCATGCGCGGCGGGCGCCGGTCTGCTCACTCATGGTGGGCTCCTCAGTGTGGAAGGAGGATATTCCACTATCGACAGGTCGAAAGTAAACCTTCCAAAAGTGATATGTCAAGATCGATAGATAGGATTCTGCGCATGAGCCTTCGACACGCCGTACTGGGCCTGATCGTCCAGGTGCCCGGCTGCAGCGGGTACGACCTGCTCAAGATCTTCGAGATCTCGCTCGCGCACGTCTGGCAGGCCACCCAGAGCCAGATCTACGGAGAACTGGGCAAGCTCGCCGCCGACGGGCTCATCGAGGTCGCCTCGGAAGGCCCCCGGGGCCGCAAGGAGTACGCCCCCACCGAGGCCGGCCGCGACGAGCTGCGCCGCTGGCTCACCGGCACGCCACCCCGCCGCGTCACCCGGGACGAGGCCCTGCTCCGCGTCTTCTTCCTAGGCTCGATCCCGCACGACCAGGCACGCGAGTACCTGCGCAGAGAGGCCGACGACGCCGCCGCGGGGTACGACGAGCTGGTCGACCTGGAGCACCGCCTGAACTGGACACAGGACACCATGGCCGAATTCGGCCGCATCGCCCTGGAGTTCGGCCAGCGCTACATGGCCACGCGCCGCGACTGGGCCCGATGGGCCCTCACGCAACTGGAGGCCCGCTCCCGCGAGACCACCTGACGGCGGGCGGGTCAGTCCACCCAGAAGCGGAACAGGTCGAGACCCAGCTCGATGGGATTGATCGGCCAGTCCTCCGCGAACGGGAACTCGTTCAGCCCGAGCGCCCCGGAGATCCCCAGCGTGACATCGAAGAAGGCCCGGTTCACCGGCTCGATCAGCCAGAGCGCGACCAACAGCAGCAGGAAGAGGTAACCGCCGTACTGGTTGGCCTTGATCACCCAGGTGCGCGGCAGGTACGGCTCCCAGATCCCGAAGCCGTCCAGTCCCGGGATCGGCAGCAGGTTGAGGACCGTGGCGGTCACCTGGAGGAAGGCCAGGAACGCCACGCCTGCCCAGAACACCCCGTGCTCACGATCGGCGAAGTTGGCGAACAGCACCCCCAGCACGA
This sequence comes from Actinomadura sp. NBRC 104412, assembly GCF_030269515.1. Classification (GTDB taxonomy): domain Bacteria; phylum Actinomycetota; class Actinomycetes; order Streptosporangiales; family Streptosporangiaceae; genus Spirillospora. Next base: position 63,477 of record NZ_BSTM01000007.1, read on the forward strand.
CCGCGAACAGCGCGTTGGCCAGGGGACCCGCCGCCGACACCAGGCTGTGCCTGATCCGCCCGGGGATCGAACCACGGTCGATCCACACCGCGCCGCCCGGCAGGCCGATGCCGCCGAGCAGGATGAACAGCACCGGAAGCCCGAAGCTCAGGATCGGGTCGGCGTACCTCGCCGGGTTCAGCGTGAGGTACCCGCGGGTCGCGACGGTGTGATCGCCCGAACGGAACGCGAAGTAGGCATGACCGAACTCATGCAGGCACAGCGACACCATCCAGGCGCCCAGCACGAACGCGAACAACGCGACACGCGCCGGCCGGTCCGGGATGTCGCCGTACCGCCACGCGATCAGCCCGGCGAGCACCGTGAGGACCGCGATCCCCAAGAACACCGGACTCGGCTGGATCGAGGAACGCCCCCGCATGTGGTGTACCGTGCCCATCCGCGTTCCTCTTCCCATCCGTGTCATCGCTCGTGGCGCCGTGCCGTTTGCGCCTCATAGCGCTGTGTTGTTCGTGGGGGGTGCTGCTATCACCGGTACCACATAGGTGTGCAGGAAATGTCGGAGTTCGGCGGGGTCCCGGTCGCGGTCCATGACGATCAGTGATGTGATCATGCGGAACAGGAACTCCACCGTCCCCTCCACGTCGATCTCCGCTCGCAGGACGCCGCGGCGCTGTGCGGCGTCGAAATGCGGGCGGACGTACTCGCGGCAGGTCGCCAGGACGCGCTCGGCGGACTGCGCCACCGCCGCCTGCATGTGCCCGGCCGCCTCCGGCACCAGGAACGCCGCTATCGCGGGACGCTCCCGGACGTAGGCGACCGCGTCCAGCGTGCCCTCCACGACCGCGTCCCGGACGGAGCGTTGCGCGCGCAGCCGCTCGGCGAGCCGGTCGAGAAAGCGGCGCAGGTCGCGCAGCACCACCGCGAGGATCAGCTCGTCCCGGCCGCCGGTGACGCTCCGGTACACCGTCGCCCGCGACAGGCGCGCCTCCGCCGCGATGTCCTCCACCGTGGTCTTGGCCACGCCGAAACGGGCGAAGCACACCTCGGCCGCGTCGATGATCCGCTCGCGGGTGGTGTCGGTCGTCGCCGGGGGCATACCCGCAGATTATCGATTCGCGCCGGTCGTTCGGCACGCCGTCAGCCGAGGGTGTAGTCGAGACTCCAGGAGTGCGTGCCGTCCGCGCCGACGACGATCCGTCCCTCGCCGCGGATGCCGGTCAGCTCGCCGGTGCCCGAGCCCGAGACGATCAGCCAGCGCAGCCACTGCGTCTCGGGGGTTCCGTCGTCGCTGCCCCCGCTGTGCTGGAGCACGAACGTGCCCTCGCGCCCGTGCAGGATGCCTTGGACGGTCTCGATGCCCACGTACGCGAGCGGCCCGCCCTCCACGCTCTCGACCGTGATCAGCTCGGTGACGCTGGTGCCCACCAGGTCGCCGTGGAAGGTCTTGCCCACCCGGACCCGGGTCTGCTTGGTGCCGATGTCCTCGTGGAACGGCTTCTCGGCGTCCCACGAGTCGAGGTCGAAGGTCCCGGTCGCATGACTCGTCATGCCGCTATCATGCCGCACTCGCCGTCTCAGAAGAGAGTGCCCTCATGTTCGATGCCTCGCAGGGCGTCGTAGTCGAGGGTGACGCAGCCGATGCCGCGGTCGGTGGCGAGGACGCGCGCCTGGGGGCGGATCTCCTGCGCGGCGAAGATGCCGCGTACGGGGGCCAGGCGGGGGTCGCGGTTGAGCAGTTCCAGGTAGCGGGTGAGCTGCTCGACGCCGTCGATCTCGCCACGGCGCTTGATCTCGACGGCGACCGTGGTCTGGTCGGCGTCCCGGCACAGGATGTCCACCGGGCCGATGGCGGTGGGGTACTCGCGGCGGATCAACGTGTAGCCCTCGCCCAGCGTGGTGATGTGCTCGGCCAGCAGTTCCTGGAGGTGCGCCTCCACGCCGTCCTTGACCAGGCCCGGGTCCACGCCCAGGTCGTGGCTGGAGTCGTGGACGATCTCGTTGATGGTGAGGATCAGCCGCTCGCCCGACTTGGCGTGCGTGACCGTCCAGCGGGCGATGGCACCGTCCTCGTCCAGGGGCTCCTCGCGCAGCTTGCAGGGCGGGTTCATCCAGTTGAGCGGCTTGTAGGCGCGGTCGTCCGCATGGATGCTGACGCTGCCGTCCGCCTTGATCAGGACGAGCCTCAGCGCCATGGGGAGGTGGGCGGTCAGCTTGCCGGCGTAGTCCACGCTGCAACGGGCGATTACGAGACGCACGAGGCCCCACCTTAGTGACGGCCGCGCGCGCTTGCGTCGCGCTCCGCGGATGAGGCGTAGGACACGGCCTAAGGCGTCCTAGACGGAAGGGGCTCGTCTAAGGCGTTCCGGGCGCCCTAGATAAGGCTTAGTCCCGATGTGGGGGTGGCCGCCTTAGGACGAACCTTGAAGATGTCGGGCCAGAGGGGCCCGGGATCCGAGGAGGGGCCATGTTCCACAACGACATCCTGGCGTCGATGATGCGGGAGCGTGCCCGCGACCTGCGAGCCAGCGCGCAGAGCGCGCGGGACGGCCGCGTCTCCCGCCGGGCCCGGAGGTTCTGGGCCGAGGAGGCCGCGCGGCAGGTCCCGGCGCGCCGCCCGTACCGGCGTTCCCACACGCACGGCGCGGCCGGCGCCACGGGCCGGTGAGGCCGCGGCACAGGCCGTCGAGGCCGCCGAGAGGGCCGGACGCGGACCCCCAGGGGACCGTGTCCGGCCTTTCCGTCTGACGGGCCTCTGGAATTCTCTCGGACGGCTGGTTAGCGTCACCGGTGGTGGATGGTCAACGCCCCTCGGATCCGGTGAAAGGAACCCCGGCCCATGTCCCTCGACGTGACCCCCGAACTCCTCGAGACGGCGCACCGGGGAGAGGTCGACGACGACGCGTTCGTCGAGTGCATCCGCACCTCCCTCCCCTACGCCTGGGAAATGATCAGCGGGCTGGTGGCCCGGCTACAGGTGGACGGCGGCGACTTCGCCGACAACCTCACGCCGCCGCCCGACGAGCAGTCCCGCGGCCAGTTGCTGCGGGTGCTGGCGAGCGACGCGATGCGCGGCTCGCTGGAGCGGTACTTCGGTGTGAAGCTCGCGTTCCAGAACTGTCACCGGGTCGCGGTGTTCCCGGACGGGTACTCGGCGGCGTACCGCAACTTCGTGACCGCCCGCGAGCAGATCCTCAACCAGTCCCCCGAACTGCGCGACTGCTGACCGCGTCCTGAGCAGGTGGCCGGGCCGGTCGCGGCCCGGCCATCTCATCGTTCCCCGTCCGCGGCGGCCGCCCGGACGGCGGGAAGCACCTCGCGACCCAGGCGGTCGATGTTGCGCAGCGTGGCCGCGTCCGACCCCGACGCCTCCACCAGAAGAATCAGGTGCCGGATGCCCGTGCGCCGCATCGTTTCGATCATCGTGCCGGCGCAGTCGGCGGGCGATCCGACCGGGTGCAGGCGGCACAGGTGCCGGGTGTAGGCGGCCGGGTCGCGTCTCGGCCGGGGACGGTCGTCCACGGGAAACGGGCCGCGAGCAGGAAGATCCCTACACGCACCACCCCGTACTACCAGGATCGGGGCACCGCCCACACCCGGTCTCGAGGCCGCGGCGCCGCTCTGCGACACTGCCGTTCATGAGCACTGGGTCGTTCAGCAAGGTCGGGGTCGTGGGGCTCGGCACGATGGGCGCGGGGATCGCCGAGGTGCTGGCCCGCGGTGGCCTGGACGTGGTCGGGATCGAGGTCGACGCGGGCGCGCTGGAACGCGGCCGCGGGCATCTGGAGAGCTCGACGGGACGGGCCGTCAAGCGCGGCAGGCTGACCGAGGAGGCTCAACAGGAGCTCCTCGGGCGGGTGGCGCTCTCCACCGACTTCGCCGAGCTGGGCTCCTGCGACCTGGTGATCGAGGCGGTGCCCGAGGCCATGGATCTCAAGCGCGGTGTGTTCGCCAGGCTCGACGAGGTGTGCCGGGCCGACGCGGTGCTGGCGACCAACACCTCCTCGCTGCCGGTGACCGAGATCGCCGCCTCCACCCGGCGTCCCGCCCAGGTCGTGGGCGTGCACTTCTTCAACCCCGCGCCGGTGATGCGGCTGGTCGAGGTCATCCGGACCGTGCTGACCGACCCCGATGCGGTACGGCGGGTCGAGGACCTGGTGCGGGCGCTCGGCAAGACCCCGGTGACCATCGGCGACCGGGCCGGGTTCGTCGCCAACCGGCTGCTGTTCGGCTACCTCAACCAGGCGGCCGGGATGCTGGAGTCAGGGCACGCCACCCGTGACGACATCGACACCGCGATGACGGCCGGGGCCGGGCTGCCGATGGGGCCGTTCACCCTCATGGACCTGATCGGGCTCGACACCTGCCTCGGTGTCCTGGAGGCGATCCACGCCGAGACACGGGACCGGCGCCACGCGCCGTCCCCCATCCTGTCCGAGCTGGTCAGGGCGGGCCTGCTGGGACGCAAGACCGGTCGCGGCTTCTACACCTACGGAGGGGACGGGCAGGACGAGGAGAAGGCCGAGTCGTCGTCCGAGAACCAGGGCAAGCCGTCGGTCGGCGTCGTCGGAGAAGGCTTCGAGGCCGTCATCGGCAAGGCCGACAAGGCGTGCCGCTTCCTCGCGGACGGCGCGGAGCTGGGCGACCTCACCGCCTGCGACCTGATCATCTTCGCGCCCGGCGCCACCGTGGAGGACCAACTGGCGGCGGCCGAGGCGGCGCGGACGGGCGCGATCCTGGCCGTGACCGATCCCGCGGTGCCGATCCTGCGGCAGGCGGTGGCCACCGGCCGTCCCGAGGACGTGGTGGGCCTGCGCCTGCCGGAGCCGGACGCCGGGCTCGTCGAGATCGCGACCACGGACGCCTGCGGCGCCGGCGTCGCGGATCGCGCCGCCGCCCTGATCTCCTCGCTCGGCCTCACGCCGGTGCGCTGCGGCGGCCGGGCCGGATTCATCGTGGACGCGCTGCGCTTCCCGTACCTCAACGACGCCGCCGCCATGCTCGGCTCGGGCTATGCCGGAGCGGACGACATCGACGCCGCGATGACGCTGGGCTGCGGCTACCCGACGGGCCCGATCGCCGACCTGGACCGGCTCGGCGCCGGCCTCGCCGTCGCCGTCCTGCGGGGCATGCACGCCGAGACCGGGGACCCGGCGCTGGTCCCCGTCCCGATGCTCCAGGAGCGCGCCGCGATGGGACGTCCGCTGCGCTGAGGCGACCGGAGGACGATCGGCCGCACAACCCTCCTATCCTGGACGCCATGAGCCCGCGCAAGAACCGCCGTGCCGTCTCCGGCCCGTCCCGTACGGGTGGCGGCGCCGGCCCGGACGGCGAGTGGAACGTCCGGACGATCGCCGGGGCCAACGCCACCAAGCCGTACCGCTGCCCGGGATGCGACCAGGAGATCCCGCCGGGCGTGGGCCATGTGGTCGCCTGGCCCGCCGACGGGCTCGGCGGGGCCGACGACCGCCGGCACTGGCATCGTCCCTGCTGGCAGGCGCGCGACCGGAGGGCACCGCGCCCGTTCCGGTCACGGGGCGCGCCGCGCTACTGAGCGTTTCCGACTTCTGAGGCAGGAGAGCGATGGGGGAGATCCGCGCGAGCACGGTGCTGCCCGCCCGCCGCGAGGCGATCACGCTGCACACCGCGGACGGGCTCGAACTGGTCGGCGAGCTGGCGCTGCCCGCCGACCGGCCCCCGGTGGCCACGCTGGTCTGCCTGCATCCGCTGCCGACCGCCGAGGGCATGATGGACAGCCATGTGCTGCGCAAGGCGTCCTTCCGGCTGCCCGCGCTGGCCGGGCTCGCGGTGCTGCGGTTCAACACGCGCGGGACGACCTCGGCGCACGGCACCAGCCAGGGGGAGTTCGGCGAGGGCGAGACCGAGCGGTTCGATGTCGCGGCGGCGCTGGAGTACGCCGAGTTCCACGACCTGCCCCACCCGTGGTTGCTCGGCTGGTCGTTCGGCACCGAGCTGGCCCTGAAGTGGGGCCGCGACCCGCTCGTCGAGGGCGCGGTGCTGCTCTCGCCGCCGCTGCGCCGCGCCGGTGACGCCGACCTGGACGCCTGGGCGGAGTTCGGACGTCCGCTGGTGGCGCTGGTGCCCGAGTTCGACGACTACCTGCGTCCGGCGGAGGCCAGGGAGCGGTTCACGCGGGTCCCGCAGGCCGAGGTGGTCGCGGTCGACGGGGCCAAGCACCTGTGGGTGGGCGAGCCCTACGTCCGGATCGTGCTGAACGAGATCGTCAAGCGGGTCGCCCCGGACGCCGCGCCGCTGCCCACCGAATGGGACGGCCTCTCCCAGAAAGCGGACTAACCGGTCGAAAAACCGCGACGGCCGATCGCGGCCACACCTTCCCGTCCGGCCCCGCTCCGGGGCGACGATGGCCTCACGGGCCCAGGACGGAGGCCGGTGGGAGGCGTTTCACCGGAGCGGCATCGACGCGGGAGGACCGGCGCCACATGACCGTGCAGCTCTACGCGAGGGACATCGGCACGGGCACCCCACTCGTCCTCCTGCACGCCTTCCCGCTGTCCTCGGCCATGTGGCTGGCGCAGCGCGAGGGCCTCGCCGGGCGCTTCCGCGTGGTCACCCCGGACCTGCGCGGCTTCGGCGGCTCCGTGCTCGGCGCGGACGAGCCGTCCATCGACCTCATGGCCGACGACGTGGCCATGCTGTTCCGGCGGCTGGGCATCGGCAGGGCGGTCGTCGGCGGCCTGTCCATGGGCGGGCACGTCGCGATGGCGCTGTGCCTGCGCCACCCCGACCTCGTCCTCGGCCTGGTGCTGGCCGGTGCCAAGGCCGGCGGCGACCCCGAGCCCGTGCGGCGGTCCCGGCTGCGGCAGGCCGAGATCCTCGAACGCGACGGCGACGTCGGCGTCCTCGTCGACGAGCTGCTGCCCGACCTGGTCGGCCCCACCACGTTGCGGCAGCGGGCCATGGTGTACGGGCGGGTGCGCGGCCTCGTCCAGGCCACCCCGGCGCGCGCCGCCGCCTGGGCGCAGCGGGCCATGGCCGCCCGCGCCGAGACGGCGGAGACGCTGCGCGAGCTGCGGGTCCCCACGCTGGTCATGGTGGGCGCGGAGGACACCCTCGCCACCGAGGAGGACGCCCGCGCCATGGCCGAGGCCATGCCCAACGCCGAGCCGATGGTCATCCCGCGCGCCGGGCACCTGTGCGCCGTCGAGCAGCCCGAGCTGTTCAACCAGACCGTCGCCGAGTTCGCCGCCGCCCTCGCCCGCGCCACGAAATAGGCCGTACCCGGAAACGGCCCGCACCCGGCGGCTAGATCGACTCCTGGCGCGGCAGCAGCACCTCGCGGATCACCAGGGAGATCGCCGCCGCGGTGGGGATGGCCAGCAGCGCCCCGATCACGCCGAACAGCGCCGCGCCGACCAGCGCCGCCACCACGGTCACCGCGGGCTGCACGTCCACCGTCCGCTTCATCACCCGCGGATAGACGAGATAGTTCTCCACCTGCTGGTAGATGATGTAGAAGACGAGGCTCGCGATGCCCTCGGGCACCCCGGTCAGGAACGCCACCAGCGTCACGATCACCGCCCCGATGGTCGCCCCGATCAGCGGGATCAGGTCGAGCACCGCCACGATCAGCGCCAGCGCCAGCGCGTACGGGACCCCGAGGATCTGCAGGAACACGTACGAGGTGACGCCCGCGATGAACGCGATGGTGAACTGGCCGGCCACGTACCCGCCGATCCGGTCCAGGATCTCGTCACCCAGCAGCGCCACCCTGGCCCGCCGCGAGCGCGGCACGAGCTGGTAGGCGAAGGTCTTGATCTGCGGCAGCGAGCTGAGGAAGTACAGCGTCAGGATCAGGACCGTGATCGTCTGGAAGGTGCCGCTGAGCGCCTGCCGGCCCACCTCGTAGGCCCGCTCGGCCAGCATCGACTGGAACCCGGGCTCGCTGATCTTGTTCTGTACCTGCTCCAGCAGCCGGTACCGCCGGTCCCACTCGGCGATCTGCGGGTTGTTCTGCAACTGCTGCACGTACTCCGGCACGTTGCGGGTCAGCGCCGTGATCTGCTCGGTGAGCGGCGGGACGAGCGAGGCCACGAACCCGGCGAAGAACAGGATCACGGCGAAGAACACCGCGGCCACCGACCAGCCGCGGGACAGCCCGAGCCGCTTCAGCCGCTCCACCGCCGGGTTGAGCCCGACCGCCAGGAACATCGCGACCACGATCATGACGATCACCGACTGGGCGCTCGCCGCCGCCCGGATCAGCAGCCAGGCCGTGATCACCCCGAGCGCGCCGATGAAACCGAACGTGAACGGATGCGAGGTCCCCATCGGCTGCCCGGGACGTCCGAACGGGAACCGGTGGTCCACGCCCGCTTCGAGCTTGCGCTGCTCGATGTCGTGCGCCGGGTCGGGGGTGCTCGCCTCGACCTTCCCCCGAACCGTCGGCACGGGAAGCCTTCTGCCGCCGTCGTCGCTCGGGAATTCGGGTTCGGTGTCGCTGTCGGTCGCTTCCTCCGTCACCTCGCCGGGCGGGCCGTCGGGCGTGTCGGCAGACGCGTCGTCGGGTGTGTCGCCGGGCGTGTCGCTGGGCGTGTTGCCGGGTGTGTCGCTGGGCGTGTCGTCTGAGGGCGGGGAGGGGTCGGGGACGGGTGAGCGCGCGGCGGCACCCTCCTCACCCGTGTCGTCGGGAGGCATGGGCTTATCCGTCTGGGGAGTCTCCTCGGCCATGCCAGCCTCCTCGCCCTGCCGCCGGGTTCCGTCCCGGCCCATACCGTTCAGACACTGAAAAGCCTAGAGGCGATCGCCGCCTCTAGGCTTTTCAGGTTCCGCCGTTCTCGCCGGCCGTGTCGTGCTGACGGGACGGACCGGGGACTACCACCCGCTCCCGGTTCACACCGGGCGTCGCGGGCTCACTCCTGCCACCAGTCCTCGTCGTCCTCGTCGTCCTTCTTGGCCTGCGCGTTCTTGGTGGCCGTCGGAGCCGCCTTGGAAGCAGACGCCGCAGCAGACGCCGAGGCAGACGCCGAGGCGGCCTTGGCCGGGCCGGAGGAGGGCGCCGCCGCGGGGGCGGGCTTGGGCTCGGGGGACGACAGCGCGGGCTTCTCCTGCACGGGCGCCAGCTCGTCCACGCCGCCCATCGCCGGGGCCACGCCGCCGATCAGCTGGCGTAGCTGGTTGAGGTGGCTGGTGATGCTGTCGCGCTGGCGGGTGAGCTCGTCCACCTGACGCTGGGCGGCGGTGCGCACCCGGTCGGCCTCGGCCTTGGTCTCGGCCAGCAGTTGCTCGGCCTGCGCCTTGGCCTCGGCGATGACGTTGTCGGAGTTCTTCCGCGCGTTGGCCATGAGCTGCTTGGCGTGCGAGTCGGCCTCGCGCCGGGTCTGCTCGGCCTGCTGGGTGGCCTTGGCGGCGCGCTGCTCGGCGGACGCGGCGCGCTGCTCGGCCTCGGCGACCAGCTTCTGGGTGGCCTGCTGGGCGGCGGCGTGCCGCTCGGCGTCCTGCCGGTCGGCCTCCTCGCGCCGGGCGGCGAGCTGGATCTCGAACTCGGCCTCGGCCTGGGCGCGCTGGGCCTCGCTCTCCTCCAGGATGCGCTGGGCCTGGGCGCGCATCTCGTCCGCCTGCCGCTTGGCGGTGGTGAGGATCTCGTCGCGCTCGCGCTTGGTGGAGGCGCGGAGCTGGGCGACCTCGCGCTCGGTGGTGGTGCGGAGCTTGGCGATCTCACGCTCGGCGGCGGCGCGCTTCTCGGCCACCTCGTGGTCGGCGGTGGCGCGGAGCTTGGCGACCTCGCGCTCGGTGGTGGAGGTCAGCTCGTCGGCCTCGCGCCGGGCGGACGTGCGCACGTCGTCGGCCTCGCGCTCGGCCGCGCTGCGCATCTCGTCGCACTCGCGCTGCGCGCTGGCGCGCAGCTCGCTGGCCTCGTTCTCGGTGGCCGCGCGCAGCTCGGCGGCGTCGACCTTGGCCGCGGCCTTGATCTCGTTGGCCTCGGACCTGGCGGCCTGGACGAGCTCGGTGGCCTGCTCCTCGGCGAGGCGCAGCAGCTGCTCGATACGGGCGCCGAGGCCCGAGTAGGTGGGGCGCTCCTGCTCCTGGAGCTGCCGATGCGCGTCCGACAGCTCACGCTGGAGGGCCTGGGTCGACTCGCGGGCCTGCCTGACCTCGTTGTCGAGTTGTTTGATGTGCTCGTCGACCTGGTGCCGGTCGTAGCCGCGAAGCACCACGTCGAACTCGCGTGGGGGTGTGTCTTCAAAGAAGTTGCTGAGCTGGGCGTCGATGTCGGACTGCATGTGGCTCAATCCTGATGTGACGGGGCTACGGGTGGTTCCGGGGACCGGTTGATCGCCTGGCCGCCGGGCCGGTCACCCGACGGCACGGGGCGCATGTGGCCCCAGACCTCTTCCGGCGAAAGAAGCGTACTCCGCGAGCTGCCGTGTTGGGGGCTCAACGGGATGCACCACGCGATTTGTCGTTCTTGCGAACTTGTCCCGGGTGTGTCGTCGTGCCCGAAGGCGGCTCGCCAAAAACCCTCAATTGCCACGAACTACCCCATCACACCCCGTGATGATCAATTGAACGGGCGGTGATCTCAATCACGTCACGATCGCGACCCCGCGGCCGGAATCGGTCCCGCGGGCCGACGCCGGCGCCTCCGGGCCTCCCAAGCCACCGGCCCTCACGGGGGCGCGGGTGCCTCAGCCCTCCGGGCGCCTCAGCCCTCGGGGCGCTCGTCCGCCTTCTGGACGAGCTCGGTCAGCACCCCGTGGCAATCCTTCGGATGCAGGAAATTGATCCGCGAGCCCATCGAGCCCCGGCGCGGCTCCTCGTACAGGACGCGCACGCCCTTGCCCGCGATGCCCGCCGCCTCGTCCGCCACGTCGCCGTCGGTGCCGAACGCGATGTGGTGCACGCCCTCGCCGTTCTTGGCGAGCCACTTCGCCACCGGCGAGTCGTCCCGGATCGGCTGAAGAAGCTGGAGGTAGCTGGCCGCGCCGTCCCCGGTCGAGTTGATTCTCAGCATCGCCTCGCGGACGCCCTGCTCCTCGTTCACCTCGATATGGACGTCGGTGAAGCCGTAGGTCCGCCGGTAGAAGTCCACCGTCGCCTCAAGGTCATGGCAGGCGATGCCGATGTGGTCGATCCGGGTCAGCATGGCGCTCCTCGCGGGACGTGCCCCAATGGGACGGGGCGGCCGGAATCGGGCTCGGTCGTCCTGGGTATCGTGGCAAACGTTGCACCGGACCTTTGTGGAGGCCCCCCACGATGACCGAGCTTGTGAGGGAAGCGATGAGCACGGCACGCCTGGCCATGAGGCGGACGAAGGAGGTCTCATGACCACGCGATCGGTGATCGTGGCCGGAGCGCGCACGCCGATCGGGCGCCTGCTCGGCTCGCTGAAGGACTTCACCGCCGTCGACCTCGGCGCGCACGCCATCCGCGCGGCGCTGGAGCGCGCGGGCGTGCCCGGCGACGCGGTGCAGTACGTGATCATGGGCCAGGTGCTCCAGGCGGGGGCGGGCCAGATCCCGTCCCGGCAGGCCGCGGTCAAGGCGGGCATCCCGATGAGCGTCCCCTCGATCACGATCAACAAGGTGTGCCTGTCGGGCCTGGACGCCATCGCGCTGGCCGACCAGCTCGTCCGGGCCGGCGAGTTCGACATCGTGGTGGCCGGCGGCATGGAGTCGATGACCGGCGCCCCGCACCTGATGCCCAAGTCGCGAGGCGGCTACAAGTACGGGTCGATCGAGGTCCTCGACCACATGGCGTACGACGCGCTCACCGACGCGTTCGACGGGCTGTCCATGGGCGAGTCCACCGAGCGGCACAGCGCCCGCGTGGGGATCGGCCGGGCCGAGCAGGACGAGTTCGCCGCCCGCTCGCACCAACGTGCCGCCGAGGCCATCAAGAACGGGGTCTTCGACGAGGAGATCGCCCCGGTGGAGATCCCCCAGCGGCGCGGCGAGCCCGTGATCTTCTCCGCCGACGAGGGGGTGCGCGGCGACACCACCGCCGAGACGCTGAGCCGGCTGCGCCCCGCGTTCAGCGAGGACGGCACCATCACCGCCGGGTCGTCCTCGCAGATCTCCGACGGCGCCGCGGCGGTCGTGGTGATGTCCAAGGCCAAGGCGCAGGAGCTGGGGCTGAGCTGGGTCGCGGAGATCGGCGCGCACGGCAACGTCGCGGGGCCGGACAACTCGCTGCTGTCCCAGCCGTCCAACGCGATCAGGCGCGCCCTGGCCAGGGAGGGCCTGGACGTCGCCGGCCTGGACCTCATCGAGATCAACGAGGCGTTCGCGGCCGTCGGCATCCAGTCGATGCGCGACCTGGGCGTCGGGCCCGAGAAGGTCAACGTCAACGGCGGCGCGATCGCCCTCGGCCACCCGGTCGGCATGTCGGGCGCCCGCATCGCCCTGCACCTGGCCTACGAGCTGAAGCGCCGTGGCGGCGGCACCGGCGCCGCCGCCCTGTGCGGTGGAGGCGGTCAAGGGGACGCCCTCATCCTCCGGGTGCCCGCGGCCTAGAGCCCGCTCGGGCGCCCGCCCGCCGTTCTCGCCTCTTGGGACGCTCCCATCTATTGGGACCGCCTATTGGGACGCGGTGTTCCGGACGGTCACGGTGGTGAAGCCCAGCGCCTTGAGCATGTTCTGGAGCATCAGCCTGGTGTTCTGGTCGGCGCGTTCGCGCAGGCCGCTCTGCGCGGCGGCCGCCTGGATCTTCTGGGCCGCGAGTACGTAGAGCTGCTGCTGATCGGCGGGGTTGCCGCTGAAGAAGTCGCCGGCGCGGTTGATCAGGCCGCGTTCGGTGGCGAAGACGTAGCTGCGCTTGGGGTCGAGGTTGGTCGGTTCGAGCTGTGCGCGCGGCAGCCGTACCGTCGCGGCCGTCCGGTCCTCGTTCACGGTCACCGCTCCCGAGCCGAGCTTGGCGAAGTCGACATAGGCGTCCACCGAGCCGTGCCCGACGAAGAGGGTGCGCGAGCCGCGTATCGCGTCCGGGAGGAACTTGGCGTCCTTCTCCAGGTCCACGACCACCTGGAAGTTGCCGGAGGCCGCCTCGAACCGGGCCAGGTCGCGGATCGACTGGAGCACCACGGGCCCGCTGCGGTCCCTGGTCTCCTCCTCGAAGGGGTTGATCCAGTCGGGGAGCATCCGCATCGCCTGCTGTCCGGCCAGGACCACGGCGGCGGTCAGGACGACGACGGCCGCCAGGACGCCCCAGCCCCGCCGTCCGCTTCGTTCGGAAGGTGCCATGCGGAGGGGCATTCCCGGCGGACGGGGCCGGTCACCTTACCTCGCGGTTCCGGATGTGAGCGAATGCGAGCGAACGTGAGCGAAGGCGTGTGATCAGGGCCATACGCCTGTCCGAAACACTCCGGGACTGCGTGTACGTTGACGTGCTGTGGACACCGTTCGAGCACTCAGGTACGTCTCCATCGGGGAGGCGACCTCGTTCCTCGTACTGCTGCTGATCGCGATGCCGCTCAAGTACGGAGCGGACATCCCGCAGGCTGTGTCGCTGGTAGGACCCATCCACGGGGTCCTGTTCCTGGCGTACATCGCGCTGGTGGTCGCGGCGCGCGAGGCCCTGGGATGGGATCTGAGGCGCACGGTGTTGGCACTGGTCGCAGGGGTGCTTCCGGTGGCGCCGTTCCTGGTGGAGCGCTACTGGGTCAAGCCGGCCGGGTCCGTCGACCGAGCGGTCGACGAGGCCACGGCCTGAAGCTCTGCATGGCCGCGGCGGGTCTGGGGGGTCCTGCTGCGGCCATGCAGGGATCATCTCCCGCACCCTCTTCGGGGGGCCGTCCCTACTTGGGAAGTCCGTCCGCCCCGCGTGGTTCCAGCGGACGCGGTGACGGGCGCGGAGCGTCCGCCGGGCGCGGTGTGACCGACAGCCGGAAGTCGCGGGCCGCGAGCGCGCAGCTCTGGTAGTTCGCGTAGTGGGTACGCAGCCAGCCGCGCCGCTGCTCCTCCGTCCACTGCCCGAACCTGCGCGCCGTCCGCGTGTCCGTGATGGGGGGTGCCGCCCGGCCGAGCAGCCAGGCGTCGACCAGCGCGCGGTAACCGGGGTTGCGGGGGGACGCGCATGCCTGTGCGTCGGCCAGTGAGCGCATGATCTGCCGTACGGCGCGTACCTCGTAGCCGGGGGACAGCTCGTCGTCGAGATGGATGGACGCCGTCCCGCCCGCGACCGTGGCGGGTTCCGTGGCGGGACGCTGCACGACGCGGTTGAACTCGCCGGGTGTGCCGCTGAGACGGGTCGCCAACGGTGTCGTCGCCGTCATGAGCGCGGGCAGCGCCGACCGTAGCGCTGGGTGCACGCACACCGTCAGCGGCCATTCGCGGCATGCCAGGCGCACCGGTGCCGGGACGACCGCGCTGCCTCCGGAGCCCTGGAGGCCCGTCATCGCGTTCCCCGTCACCAGCAGCGCGAGCACCATCGGGACCGCCACGGCGCGGCGCCGCGTCACCCACCCCACGTAGGCGAGCACCAGCGCCGCCGTGACGCCCATCGCCCACACCGTCTGATCCGCCAGCACGCTCGTGCGCAGCACGGTGAACAGCTCGACATGGTCGAGCGCCGCCGGGGGCAGCAGGCTCCACCACGACGTCCCGGGCGGGCGCAGCGCCGCCCACAGCCAGGTCAGCGCCGCGACCGCGACCACCGTCGCGGGACGCGGCACGGCCCGCCCCGCCAGATAGCCGATCACCACGTGCAGCACGAGGGACGCCGTGCCCGCCAGCAGCCCGAGCGGGTAGGGGTGCCCGGCCTCCTGCCGCAGCATGGTCTCGACGGTCACGGCGACCGTCACCGCCCCGTACGCCAGCGCCGCCGCCCCCGCGAGCAGCAGCAGGTCGAGCAGGGCGCCGGTGGCCGGGGAACGCGGCGAGAGGTCCCTCAGGTAGTTCAGGCCGCGCTCGCGTACCGCCGTCCAGGCGGCCAGCCCCGCGGCGACGGGACCCAGCAGCCGCACGGAGTTGATCAGCGCGACCACCGAGTTGTCCCAGTACCCCACGCCCGGGACCAGGGACCGCCAGGCGGTCACGATCCCGATCCCCGCCAGCAGCGGGACGGCGAGCAGCAGTGCCGCACGCCGCGCGTCGAGCCGGAGCACCCGCCCCAGCTCAGACACCGGCGCCGCTCCTCGCGGGCCGCCGTGCGGCGTGGTTCCCGGGACGGACCGCCACGGCCTGCTTCTCCGCGGGCAGCGGAGGCTCACCGCCCGCGGGATGGGCAGCGGCCCCCGCGTGCACGGCGGGGCGGGCGTCTTTGGACGGGCACGTCTGGACGAACTTGCCTGCATGGTCGATGGGATGGGGAGAAGGCGGAGGAAGCGCACCGGGCTGACCGGGCTGATCGGGCGGGCCGGAGGGCGTTTCAGGGGCTTGGACGGTTTCAGGGGCTTGGACGACCGTGCACGGGAGGGGCCTGGGGTTCGGCGCCGGGACGGGGACGCACGGCGCGGGTTCGCCCCCCGCCGATGTCGGGGCGCGGGGCGCCGAGGTGGCGCGGGACGGTGAGGCCGCACGGCGTGCCGAGGTCACACGGGGCGCGGAGGGGAGCAGGGCGGCGGAGGGCGCGGGACGGGGCGGGTAACGGGTCAGGCGCCCCCGGGCCAGCGTGTGGACCTCGCGGCACCAGGGGGCCAGGTGCTCGGGTCGGGCGCCGGAGACCACCACGGTGGGCGCCAGCGACCGGATCAGCGGGATCAGATCGGCGAGCGCGGCCTCGTCGGCGGTGGTGCGGCGCGCGTACAGCTCGTCGAGCGGATCGTCCAGGACGACGAGCTCGGGATCGTGGACGCACGCGGCGGCGAGCCCGGCGCGCAGCCGCACGTCCGGCGGGAGCAGCCCGAGCTCGGTGCGGCTCGAGTCGGCGACGTCGAGCCTTTTCATGATGTCGCGCGCTGCCGGCGCGCGCACCCGCTTGTAATAGGCCGCGTAGGTCACCAGTTCCTCGGTCGTCATGTTCCGGGCCCACTGGAACCTGCCGGGAAGGAAACCGATCCGCGCCCGGGCGGCGCGCAGGCCCCTGGCCGTCCCGATGTCATGCCCCAGAATTCTCAGCGCGCCGGAATGCGGCCGGCGCAATGTCGCGAACGTGGCCAGCAGAGTGGATTTACCGGCACCCGGTGGACCGGCCACGCCGATCACGCCTTCGGCCATGCCGAAGGCCACCGGGCGCAGGAGCCACCGCCCCCCGCGGCGGACACCCATCCCTTGGGCCACGATCGCGGAACGCTCCGCGATCACACTTAACCCCCCATTGTTCCGTCATGCGATTCAGTGGCGGCCTGGAGGGGCACCGATGGCCATTCCGTGCCGTGGCGCGTGTTCCGCTAGGGCCGGATCTCCTGCGAGCCCGGCGGCGAGCCCCGTTTGCCGTCGCACCATGCATCGACTCGGTGACTATAACCGTGCTTGGCGATAGCTGTCAGCCTTCTTTCAGGTCTGCCGCCTGGGGTCCTGGATTCTTTGCCTTCGGCAAGAACGGCCGAATTCCTTTATTCGGCGTTATGTCGGGTGCAGTGCGGCCGAGCCGGGCTGAAGGCGGCCGGATCACCCCGTACCGGACGTCCAGGCGGGCGGGCGACGGGTCCGGTGACAGGTCCGCCGGAGGGTCCCGCGCAAAGCGTGCTCAGCTAGCGGCGTACGGACGTACGGACCGCGGCGTTCATGCGGCAGGATGGACCCATGCCTTCTCGGGACTTTTCGTTGCACGGGGCCATCGACCTGGGGGCGCGCCAGGCCGCCGCCAAGAGGCAACAGGAACGCCAGGCGAACGCGGGCACGTCGGGTGCGCCGGGCGGCGACGGCGGTGGCGGCGCCTACGTCGTGGACGTGACCGACCAGACCTTCAACACCGAGGTGGTGGAGCGGTCGCGCACCGTTCCGGTGCTCGTCGACTTCTGGGCCGAATGGTGCGGGCCGTGCAAGCAGCTCGGCCCGATCCTGGAGAAGCTGGCGGGCGAGGCCGCGGGCAAATGGATCCTCGCCAAGGTCGACATCGACGCCAACCCGGCGCTCGCCCAGTACATGCAGCAGATGGGCGTGCGCGGCATCCCGTTCGTCGCCGCCGTCGTGGGCGGGCAGCTCCTGCCGTTCCTGAACGGCGCCGCCCCCGAGCCACAGGTGCGGCAGGCCATCGACCAGCTCTTCGAGGCGCTGCGCAAGGAGGGCCTCATCCCCGACGGCGCGGGCGCCCCGGACGGGCAGGGCGCGCAGGCGCAGCCGCAGGCCGACCCGGTGTACGCCGAGGCCGAGGCAGCCCTGCAGAAGGGCGACCTGGACGGCGCCAAGGCCGCCTTCCAGCGCATCCTCGACAAGTCCCCGCAGGACGCCGACGCCAAGCGCGGCCTGGCGCTGGTGGAGCTCAGCCTGCGCGTCAGGTCCCTGGACGCGCTCCAGGTCATCAAGGAGGCCGAGGAACGTCCCACCGACGTGCGGGCACAGACCCAGGCGGCCGACGTCGAACTGGTCTCCGGCCGCATCGAAGACGCCTTCGACCGGCTGGTGGCCACCGTCCGGCGCACCTCCGGGGACGACCGCGACACCGCGCGCAAGCACCTGCTCACCCTCTTCGAGGTCATGCCCTCGGACGACCCGCGCGTGGGCAAGGCCCGCCGCGGCCTCCAGTCGGCGCTGTTCTGACGGAACCCCGTGAGCGCGCGCGTCGTCACGGTCTCCGCCACGTTCGGCGCGGGCGGCAGCTCGATCGGCCCCGCCGTCGCCGACGCGCTGGGCCTGCCCTTCGTCGACCGCGCGATCCCCGTCTCCGTCGCCGCCGAGATCGGCTGCACCCTCGAAGAGGTCCTCGCGCACGACGACCGTGCCGAAAGGGGCCTCGGGCGGCTGCTCGCCAACGCCGCCAAGCTGCCCAGCGCCACCCTCGGCGGCATGGACGTCTACCTGCCCGGCACCGCGTTCGTCCCGGAAGAGGAGTTCGTCTCCCACACCGAACGGTTCATCCGGCAGGTCGCGCGCGAGGACGGCGGCGTGATCCTCGGCCGCGCCGGGGCCCTGGTGCTCGCCGACCACCCCCAGGCGCTGCACGTCAGGCTGGACGGCGCCCGCGAACGGCGGCTCGGCCGTGCCCTGCGGACGGCGGACAGGACGGACGAGGTGCCCCGGACCGGGACGTCCCGGCGCGCCATGGAGCGTATGCTCGATGACAATGACCGCGCACGGGCGGCCTACGTGAAGCACTTCTACGGGGCCGATCCCGCCGATCCGCGGCTCTACCACCTCGTGGTCGACACCACGAGGCTCCCCGAGCCCGCCGCCGTCGACCTCATCGTCAGCGCGGCGCGGGCGCTCTGAGGTGGCCCCGGGGGGCACCCTTCCCGGGACGGTCCGAGCCGGCAGGACGGCGAACCCGGGCGGCGGCCCCCCACGGACGCGCCGCGGGACGCGCCCGAGCGGAACAACGACGTACCCGGTAGAGATACCCGGTAGTAGAGGGGAACAAGTCGTGGCGAGCGTGCCCAGCGTGTCGTACTCCATCACCGTCCGCCTGGAGGTTCCGGCGGGCGGCAAGGCCGTCAGCCAGATCACCCACGTGGTGGAGAACGCCGGCGGCATCGTCACCGCCCTCGACGTCAACACCGCCGGGCACGAGACGCTCCGGATCGACGTCACCATCGCCACCCGCGACACCGAGCACGCCGAGTCCATCGCCGCGGCCCTCGAACAGATCGACGCCGTCCACATCCACAAGGTCAGCGACCGCACCTTCCTCATGCACCTCGGCGGCAAGATCGAGATGCAGTCCAAGGTGCCGCTGCGCAACCGCGACGAACTGTCCATGGCCTACACGCCCGGTGTGGCACGGGTCTCGCTGGCCATCGCCCGCAACCCCGAGGACGTCCGGCGGCTCACCATCAAGCGCAACAGCGTCGCCGTCGTCACCGACGGCTCCGCCGTCCTCGGCCTCGGCAACATCGGCCCGCAGGCCGCCCTGCCCGTCATGGAGGGCAAGGCCGCCCTGTTCAAACGGTTCGCCGGGATCGACGCCTGGCCGATCTGCCTGGACACCCAGGACACCGACGAGATCGTCCGTACCGTCCAGATCCTCGCGCCCGCCTTCGGCGGCATCAACCTGGAGGACATCTCCGCGCCCCGCTGCTTCGAGGTCGAGGCCAGGCTCCGCGACCTCCTGGACATCCCCGTCTTCCACGACGACCAGCACGGCACCGCGATCTGCGTCCTGGCCGCCCTGACCAACGCGCTGCGCGTCGTCGGCAAGGACATCGGCGCCGTGCGGATCACCATGGCCGGTGCCGGCGCCGCCGGCACCGCCATCCTCAAACTGCTCATGCACGCCGGCGCCACCGACATGATCGTCTGCGACTACAAGGGAGCGGTCCACAAGGGCCGCGACGACCTCGACGACTCCCTCCGCTGGATCGCCGAGCACACCAACGCCGACGGCTACACCGGCGACCTGCGCGGCGCCGTCAAGGGCGCCGACGTGTTCATCGGCGTCTCCGCCCCCGGCATCCTCACCGGCGGCGACATCGCCGCCATGAACGACGACGCCATCGTGTTCGCCCTCGCCAACCCCGAACCCGAGATCGCCCCCGACCAGGCCCGCGAACACGCCGCCGTCGTCGCCACCGGCCGCAGCGACTACCCCAACCAGATCAACAACGTGCTCGCCTTCCCCGGCGTCTTCCGCGGCCTCCTGGACGCCCAAGCCGACGGCGTCACCCAGGACATGCTCCTCGCCGCCGCCACCGCCCTGGCCGCCGTTGTCACCGACGACGAACTCGGCCCGAACTACATCATCCCCAGCGTCTTCCACGCCGACGTAGCCTCCAGCGTGGCCGCCGCGGTGAGGGAAGCTGTGTAGCTGTGACATATGTGGGGGGCGTGTCATTGTGGGGGGGCGTGTCATTGTGGGGGGCGACCCCCCACACCCCCCGGTGCGGGGCCAGCGGACCCCGCCGCTCGCCTTGACGGCTCGCGGCGGTGCCCACTGACCCCGGGTAGGGGCTCCGCCCCTACGACCCCGGCAGGGGGCTCCGCCCCCTGCACCCCCTTAGGGCTTGGCCCCTTCGGTCTCACTGGGGTGGCTCGGTCGACTGCCGATGCGTTCCGCTGTGGCGTCTCCACCCCGGCGGGGCGCTGTGTCATTGTGGGGGGCGACCTTCCCCACCCCCGAAAGGGTGCAGCGATCCCCGCCGACCCTTGGTAGGGGCTCCGCCCCTACGACCCCGGCAGGGGGCTTCGCCCGCTGTACCCCCGTGGAACTTTGCCTCTTTGGTCTCATTGGGGTGTGGTTCGGCTGGCTGCCCGATGCGTTCCGCTGCGGCGTCTCCGCGCCGGAGGGGCGACGTGTCCTTGTGTGGGTCGCCGCCCCGCGCCTTCCCGATGGCGGTCAACGGCTTCACCGTTCGACTGGGGCTCGCGGCGGTGTCTGCTGACCGTGGGCTTCGCCCGGCACGCCCGTTGGGGCCTTGCCTCCTTGGTCTCACTGGCGGATGGGCGTGCGTACTGGCCGCGCCGTTTTCGCCCCGGCGGGGGCCTCGGCCTGCTTGCCCTTGGTGGGGGCTCGCTGAGTGAAGGGCGTCGATGGCCTTGGCGTCCGTCAGGCTCGGAACGGGCAGCACGTCGGCTTGGGCACGTTCGGCCGGCCGTGGAGGGGGCGTCGACCCAGTGGGCATTTTTGCGGGAGTGGGCTTGTCGCTTCCCTTGGGGTCACGACGTGGGTCCCGGCTTCCCGTTATGCGTCGAGCCGTGTGATGGCCCAGATACCTACGGCAGGCTGCCGAGCGCGCCGACGACAGAGGGCGCTCGGGCGGGCTGGCAGGTCGATGGGCGCGACCTGACGCCTGGGTTGGGGGTGTCAGCTCTTCTTGGTTCCGCCGAAGAGGTGTTCGCGGCGGCGGGGCCAGATGCCGCCGTACCAGAAGATGATCGCGCCGGTGACCATCGCGGCGCCGCCGGTGGCGGCGCGTGCCCACAGTACGGTGTCGTCCGGGCCGGTGCGCGGTAGCTGGTCGTCCGGGGACTTGGAGGGCGTCGGCTCCTCGGTCGGGGTGGGGGACGCGGTGCGGCAGTTGGCGGTGACCGACCTCGTCCGTATCGGCTCGTTCCGCAGGGTGATCTGGATGGTGGTGCGGCGGTCCTCGCGGAGGGTGAGGGAGACGGTCCGGGTCTGGCCCGCGCCGATGCGGCCCGGTGTGGCGGCGGTGCCGTCGTTGCGTTCGATCGCGAAGTCCTCGGCGCGCGGGCCGGTGTTGCGGATGGTGACCTCGATCGTGCGTGCGGGGCAGCGTACGGAGCCGATCGAGATCTGCAGCGGCTGTACGGGCACCGCCGGGCGGGTCGTGGTGCGGGTGGGCGTCGGTGACGGGGAGGCCGTCCGGGTCGGGGACGCGGTGGTGCGCGTCGGCGATGGGCTGGTGGGGCTGCCCGAGGTGGGGGAGGGGGACGGGGAGGTCGTGCTGCCGGCCGGGCTGCCGTCCGCGCGCGAGACCTGGTCCCAGATGGCGGGGATGGCGATCAGCGCCCCGATGGCGAAGAAGACGGCGGCGATGACGACCCTGGGCAACTGCATCGCGATCCTCCCAGCCCGCGGGCGCGCACGTCCTCTCCGACCCGCGTACGGACGTGTTCCTAGATCATTATTGACCCAGGCCCGTATTGTGCTTGTATCCCCGGACAAGTGGAATGCTTAACAGGCTAACGAGTGGGGGGACGTGCCGCCGGAGGTCTCGGCAACGCATCATGGAATCCATGGAAGACGGCATCAGGGTGGGGCTCCTGCTGGTCGCCACGCCTCAACTGGAGGACCCGAACTTCAAGCGGAGCGTCGTCCTGGTGGTGGAACACGACGTGGAGGGCGGAACACTCGGCGTTGTCCTGAACCGGCCGACCGAGGTGCCGGTCGACCGTGTGCTGCCGCCGTGGGCCGAGCTGGTGACGGGTCCGTCCGTCGTCTTCCAGGGCGGTCCCGTCGCATTGGACAACGCGCTGGCGCTCGCCCGGCTCCCCGGCGAGGACGAGCCGCTGGGCTGGCGTGCCCTGGACGGCGGCTCCGAGGTCGCGAGGGTCGGTCTGGTCGATCTGGACGCCCCGCCCGCCCTGCTGGCGCCCGAGCTGCTGCAACTGCGGGTGTTCGCCGGGTACGCGGGCTGGTCGGCGGGCCAGTTGCGCTCGGAGATCGAGGAGGGCGCCTGGTATCTGGTGCCCGCCGAGGCAGGGGACGTCTTCGCGGGCGACCCCGATCGGCTCTGGCAGGAGGTCCTGCGTCGCCAGGGCGGCGACCTGGCGTTCGTGTCCACCTTTCCCGAGGATCCCACCCTGAACTGACGGGGAAGAGGCGCCGGGTTCGCGGTCGTTGGATTCAGGGACGACGGGCCGTACGGCATCTGGCGAAGGTGTCGGAGTCCTGAACTAAGGTGTGGGGCCAGGAGGCATGATGAGCACCCAGATGAGCACGAAGATCCTTCCCGAGAGCGATACCAGGCCGGATCTCTCGCATGGCGATGGCGATCATGAGCGGTTCGCCCACTATGTCAAGAAGGCCAAGATCACCGAGAGCGCCGTCACCGGCACCCCCGTGATCGCGCTGTGCGGCAAGGTCTGGGTCCCCAACCGCGACCCGAAGAAGTACCCGGTATGCCCGGAGTGCAAGGAGATCTACGACTCCATGCAGCCTGGGGGTGGGGACGAAGAGTGACCCCAGCCGCGTACCAGGGCCTGACCACCGCCCGGCACCGCGGCGAAGCCCCCAGGGGGGCGAGGGGTGAAGCCCGGTGGACGGGCCGTAGCGAGGAACGAGCGAAGGTGCGTCTACCCCGCGCCGGGGGGCGTGGGGGGCCGCGCCCCCACTATGAACCGTGAGTACGTTCGCTGCACCCGACATGCCCCCCGCGTTCCCCGAACGGGCCGCCTGGGGCACGGCGTCGTCGCTGCGTGCCTGGCAGCAGCAGGCGCTGGAGGCGTACTTCGGAGGCGACGGGAGCTCCTCGGGGCCGCGCGACTTCCTGGCCGTCGCCACGCCGGGTGCCGGTAAGACCACGTTCGCGCTGCGGCTGGCCCGGGAGCTGCTCGATCGCCGGATCGTCGCCGCCATCACCGTGGTCTGCCCCACCGAGCATCTGAAGCGGCAGTGGGCGGAGTCGGCGTCCAGGGTCGGCATCAAGATCGACCCCGAGTACCAGAACGGGCAGGGCGCGGTCGGCAAGGAGTACCTGGGCATCGCCGTCACGTACGCGACGGTCGCGGCGCGTCCCGCGCTGCACCGCAACCGCACCGAGGCGCGCAAGACCCTGGTGATCTTCGACGAGGTGCATCACGCGGGCGACGGCCTGTCCTGGGGTGACGCGGTGCGCGAGGCGTTCGAGCCGGCGACGCGGCGGCTGTCGCTGTCGGGGACGCCGTTCCGCACCGACATCAACCCGATCCCGTTCGTCCGGTACGAGGAGGGTCCGGACGGTGTCCGGCGCAGCAGGGCCGACTACACCTACGGGTACGGGCCGGCGCTCGCCGACGGCGTCGTCCGCCCGGTGATCTTCCTGGCGTACGCGGGGGAGATGCGCTGGCGGACCCGGGCGGGCGACGAGATCACCGCGACCCTCGGCGAGCCGCTGACCCAGGACCAGACGGCGCAGGCGTGGCGGGCCGCGCTCGACCCCAAGGGCGACTGGATCAGGCAGGTGCTGGTGGCCGCGGACCGCCGGCTCACCGAGCTGCGCCGCGCCATCCCCGACGCCGCCGGGCTGGTGATCGCCACCGACCACGAGGCGGCCCGCGCGTACGCCAAGATGCTGCGCTCGGTGACCGGCCAGGGCGCGACCGTGGTGCTGTCGGACGACCCCGCCGCGTCCAAGAAGATCAAGACGTTCGCGGAGACCGACGACCGTTGGATGGTGGCGGTGCGGATGGTGTCGGAGGGCGTCGACATCCCGCGCCTCGCCGTCGGCGTGTACGCCACGTCCACCAGCACGGCGCTGTTCTTCGCGCAGGCCGTGGGGCGTTTCGTCCGGGCGCGCAGGCGCGGTGAGACGGCCTCGGTGTTCCTGCCGTCCGTGCCGACGCTGATGGGGCACGCCGCCGAGATGGAGACCGAGCGCGACCACGTCCTCGACCGTCCCCTGCGGGAGGACGGCCTGGACGACGAGCTGCTCGCCGAAGCGAACCGGCGGCGCGACACCTCCGATGTCGGTGAGGAGCTCGCGTTCGAGACGGTGGAGGCGTCCGCCACGTTCGACCGCGTCCTGTACGACGGCGGCGAGTTCGGCATGCAGGCGGCCGCCGGTTCCGCCGAGGAGCAGGAGTACCTCGGGATCCCCGGCCTGCTCGAGCCCGAGCAGGTCGCCGCCCTGCTCCGCAAGCGCCAGGCGGAGCAGGTCAAGGCCGAGCGCAAGCGCAGGACGGCCGGCCAGAAGGCCGACGACCGCACCGCCGCGGAGACCCTGCACGAGCTGCGCAAGGAGCTGAACGGCCTGGTGGGCGCCTGGAACCATCGCACCGGCCAGCCGCACGGGGTGATCCACAACGAGCTGCGCCGTACGTGCGGCGGCCCGGCCATCGCCCAGGCGTCCGCCGACGACATCCGCAAACGGATCGCGAAGATCCGCGAATGGGCGGCGCGCCGCCGGTCCTGATTCCGGCCCGGCAGGCCCCCGACCTGCGTCATCCCGCAATAGTCGGCCACAATTGATAGCCTCTTTACCCCAGTCCAGGGAATCATGGAGTCGTGGAACGATTGCGGGGTTGGCCGGTCACCTTGACCGAGGGGCCGGTCGGGCTGCGCCCGCTCCGGCACCGTGACGCTGCTACCTGGCGTGACCTGCGGGTGCGCAACGCCGACTGGCTACGTCCCTGGGAACCCACCAACCCTGAGACACCGCTCTTCCGCAGCGGCCTCGGCCCGTACATCAGCATGGTGCACACCATGCGGCGCGAGGCCCGCCAAGGGCTCGCCCTGCCGTGGGTCGTCACGCACGAGGGTGACTTCGTCGGGCAGCTCACCATCGGGGCGATCGTGTGGGGTTCGGCCAGGTCCGCGCAGGTCGGGTACTGGGTGGATCGCCAGGTCGCCGGCCGCGGCGTCATCCCCACCGCGGTGGCGCTCGCCGTGGACCACTGTTTCTTCACCGTGGGCCTGCACCGGGTGGAGGCCAATATTCGCCCGGAGAACACCGCGAGCCGCCGCGTGGTGGAAAAACTCGGTTTCCGGGAAGAGGGAATTCGCCGCCGCCATCTGCACATCGACGGGGCCTGGCGGGACCACATCTGCTACGCCCTCACCGTCGAAGACGTCCCCGGTGGCCTGCGCGCACGCTGGCTCGGCGGCCAGCGGCGGGCATTTCCCCGCTCCCCTTCGTGACCCGACTTCCATCGGTCACTTTCTGCGGTAAGAATCCTCCGAACGCGAAGAGCGTGCAAACGGAGAGTAACCCCGGGCTCGATCTCGCGACACACCGCCCCTTATGCTCGTCAAGCTCTGACACCGGCTCGTACCGTGCGGGACGTGACCCTGCTCCCAATGCACATCCGCGCGCCGAAAGTCGGCCCGCCGTTGTCCCCGGCGGTGTGTCGGTGAGCAGTGCCGTCCTTTATCTTGCCATCGTCGCGGTCTGGGCCGTCGTCCTGGTCCCCATGTGGCTCCACCGCGACGGATCCCGCCTTCTCACCAAACGCACGCCCGAGGAGGGAGAAGAGCCCACGGCGGACCCGTCCCCTGCGCCCGCGCCCGCGCCGACGCCGCGCCGCCGCCAGAGCCGCGCCGCCATCATCGCCCGGCGCCGCCGGCGCACGGCCGGCCTCACCCTCCTCCTCGCCACCACCATCGGCGTCGTCGTCCCCGGCCTCGCCCCCTGGTGGATCACCCTCCCCCCGGTCGCCCTCCTCGCGGGC
Source organism: Actinomadura sp. NBRC 104412 (assembly GCF_030269515.1). Taxonomy (GTDB): domain Bacteria; phylum Actinomycetota; class Actinomycetes; order Streptosporangiales; family Streptosporangiaceae; genus Spirillospora. The sequence goes on from NZ_BSTM01000007.1 coordinate 89,315, forward strand.
CACCTCGCCCTCCTCCGCGTCGCCGTCCGCATGGACGCCGCCTCCCGCCACCAGCGCAGGGCCCGCGCCCGCGAAGCCCGCCGCGAGGAACCCCAGGCCGAGATCATCGAACTGGCCGCCCCCACCGAGGTCTTCGACCAGTACGCCGACGACCGCCACGCCGTCGGCGAATAAACCCCTGCGCGAGCACCCTCCCGAGTTTGCTAACCTTACGGAGGTTCCTGGGGCTGTAGCGCAGTCCGGTAGCGCACCTCGTTCGCATCGAGGGGGTCAGGGGTTCAAATCCCCTCAGCTCCACCCAGCTCAAAGGCCGGTCCCCAGTGTGGGAACCGGCCTTTTTGCTGCCCGTACAGCAGCGAAGTACAGCAACGGGCCCTACGAACCCAGGACTTTTGCCGAGCCGCTTGAGCGCCCTGCGGGTGGCCACCGACGAGACCTCGCTGTAGACGTTCATGGTCACGGAGATCTGGCTGTGCCGGAGGATCTGCATCGCCACGCGCGGATGGACGTCCATGGCCACGAGCAGCGAGGCGCAGGTCTTCCGGGTGGCGTGGACGGGGATGCGCCGGACGCCCGCCTTGGCGCAGGCGGTGACGAAGCTCCGATTGAAGTTCCGAGGCTCGACCGGCTGACCGGTGCGGGTGGTGAACACCAGCCCCGTCTCAGGCCAGGGCTCGTCAGCCTGCTCACGGGCGGCTTCCTGCTCCTTCTTGCGCTCCTGGAGGGCCGTGACGCAGATGTCCAGCAGCGGTAGGACGGCGTCCGAGGATTCCGTCTTGGTCTCCCGGTGGAGTAGCCGGCCGTTGATCCGCTGGAGCTGCCAGCCAACGGTCAGCTCGCCCTTGTCCAGGTCGACGTCCTCCCAGCGGAGCCCGAGCATCTCCCCGCGCCGCAGGCCCAGGACGAGGATCAGGACGTAGGCCGCGTAGAGAGGGTCACGCCGCTTCCGGGCCGACTCCAGGAACTTGCGCGCCTCATCGACCGACCACGACTTGACCTTGCGCTGCATGACGGCCAGGACCCCGAGCACCACACACATCGTGTCCATCACCGGACCGCCGATCAGGCCACGTCCGCCGACGCGGACGACTCCGCCGAGGGAACCGGGACCGGCCGGGCCGCCGCGGCGATGGCGAGCTTCTCGGCGCGGAAGGCCACGCCCCAGCGCTTCTCACCGCCGATGTACTGCTCCCAGGGGAAGGCCACCAGGCCCACCGGCGTGACGATCTGCCCGATGGTCACCTCCTGGTCTCCGGGGACGGCCACGTTCAGCAGCTCCACCCCCCGGAGGCGTCGGCCACCGACAGGCCCACGGTGAAGACCGGCTTGCCGTCCCGGTCCACCTTGACCTCGCCCGTCTCCTGGCTGACCAGCTTGGGACGCGGCGGGGACACGCACACGAATGTCAGGGACGAGATGTCTACGGGGATGTTGCGCATGGATGCCTCCACTGCTCGGATTTTCGTCCACCCCCCTAGACACTTCTCAACTCGATGTCGAGGACTGTCTAGGGGGGTACGCAGTCAAGGTAAGCGATATTCGGTCGACTGTCTAGGGGGGGTAGGCAAAATTCTGAGATCAGTCCGAGAGCTGCCAGAAGATGGCGGTGGCGTCATCGTGCGTCTTGCCGCGTGGCCAGCGACGCCCCTCAGGGTCATCCCGTTCGGCCGCACGGGTCCGCGCGATGAGAGCCTCCGCCCCGTCCTGCCGGAGCACATCGAGCAGGCCCGGCCAGGTGAGCAGCCCAAACCGGTCAACAAGGCGACTGGCGCCGTCGCTGAGGACCGCGAGCGCGCGCAGTTCATCGCCCGCGTTCGAGCCGGTGAGGGCCTGGTCGGCGGCTTGCGGGTCGGTGCTGGCGACCCAGAACCCGCCCGGCCGGTTGCGGTAGCCGGCCAAGGCTTCAGTGAAGGACCGCAGGGCCGCAGTGTGCTCGGCGCTGCCGGTCGGTAGGGCGTCCAGATCCTTGCGCAGTTCCCGAGTGGTGACCGCCAGCCGGTCGTCACTCATCACCGCAGGGTCGGCGCCCTTGCGGTCCAGGACCAGGACCGAGTCAGCGAGCACCAGGTGATCCAGCTTGCCGTCTTGCAGCCGCGCCATGGCGACCGTCGCGGACGGCGTCCCGGGGTGGGCGAGGTCGCAGGCGGCCCCGTGCAGCGCGTTGACCCGCTCGATCGCGCGGCCGAGGGATTCGGCGAGCTGGCGGCCGGGCTGGATCTCGGCCAAGAGCAGCCCGCCGAGGGTGCGCGCGTACCACGCGGTTCCGTGCACGCATCCGGACGGCATCCCGGCCGGGGGGCCCGCCCCGTCCAGCAGCACCACCGCACCGGGGACGGCGGCGGCGAAATCCTCGTTGGCCCGGTCGGGTTTGGCGGCACAGGTGGCGAGACGAACACGCATCCGCGTCAGTGTGCCCCATCGTCATGCCGATAAAGCGGGGTCAGCAGCTCGGTACGGACCGGCTCATGGGTGTCGGGGTCGTACTCGGTGCCGACCACCACAGAGAAGCACTCCGTTCCGACCTGGCCCCACAGTGAGCCGATGTCGGTGGTCAGCAGGTTGACCACGCCAAGCGACCCCTCAGGGTGGATACCGGCGATGGCCAGGAGGGAGCCTTGCCCGTCCGGCCGAGGTAGCCGCCCCAGGTAGCCGACGTCATAGGGCCGCGCCGGGTCCTCTTCCTGGCCCGAGCGGAAGGTGTCGCCGGTGCGCGTGTCGCGCAGCAGCCAGCCGACGTCATCACGGTCCCACTCCAGGACCGGATCCTTCTCGTAGGTCTCACGCATGGCGGGCGACATGCGAGGGCCGCAGATGACCAGGAGCCCGGCCCGGTTGAGGTCGATCTCACCCGACAGCGACACATGGTCGTACCGAACCGACAGGTCAAAGGTGCGCGCCAGCTCCTCCAGGCGCTTGCCGGTGGTGAGGTCGTCCAGGGCGACATACGTCCGGTCGCTCGCGGGGTCGGGCCGCAGGGGGGTCACCACGGTCACCTCGCCGGAGCCGAGGAAGGCGCCCTCAGGCGCCGGCCCCGTGTGCCGGATCTGGTGGATGCGCCCGCGGCTCAACCCCGCAGCCGATGCGATCTGCGCGTACGACATCCCCTGCGCGTGCAGGTCTTGAATGAGCCGACGCCGCAGCCGCGCCAACTCGGTCACCTCCTGCTGCGCCTCCGCCAGGCGCTCGGTGGCCGCGCGCAGCAGCTCGTAGGGGTCTTCGATCTGCGCGATGCGCTCCAACTTGCCTGGCATGACTTCCCCTCTGGCCTTCCGCAGCGAGTCTAGGACCCTAGACACGCTGCGGGAAAGCTCATGACCAGTTGAGGAACTCACAGCCCGCAGGCGGCGCCGCCGCCGGGGGATGGGCGGACCACTCACGCCATCTCGCCGACGACGTCCGCCCACACCCGCCGTCCCATCAGGACGAGTTCGCTTCCCCATGCCTTGGAGAGCGCTTGGACGATGTACAGGCCGCGCCCCGACTCGGCATCGAGCCCGGCCGCCGGGTCGAGCGCCGGAACCTTGGCGGTCGTCCCCTTGTCGATGACGGCCACGCGCACATGGTCGGGGTGCATCTCCAGTTCGAGGACGAACCATCCGCCCGGTTCCCCGCTCGCGGTGTGCTCTACCGCGTTCGTGCAGAGCTCACTCACGACGAGTTCCACGCTGTGCGCCAGTTCGCCGGTGACCCGTTCGGCCACGTACGCCCAGGCAAAGCATCGTGCGTCCCGAACCGATGCGGGTCCGCTCGCGTACAGGCGGGCCAAGCGCCTCATGTCGATCACCACCGCGCGTCTAGGGGGCTACACACCCCGAGGACGCGCAGCGTATGACAGATCCAGAGGGCTATTCAATACGTTCAGTGAATAGAGCCTAGAGTCTCATCGAGATCACGAGCCGCCGCTTCGACCAGAACCCGAGCACGATCACCGAAGACCGCCGCCCGCTCGAACCCCTCGAAGATCTCCACGTACTCCCCGACCTCAGCGGCATCGGTCAAGGTCAGCTCACGCGTGAACGTCTCCACCGACACGGCCGCATCGTCGTACACGGTGAACCCATGCAGGGGAGTCCGACCAAGGGACACCGACCCCGGCACCACGCCCAGGCGCACGTTCGACCGCTCAGCCACCGCCAGCAGATGCGCGAGCTGCCCACGCATGCACTCACCGGACCCCGGCCACGTCCGCAACACCGCCTCAGCAACCACGAACGTCAACCGCCGATCCCCATCGAGCACGGCCAGCCGCTCAGACTCACCACCAGCGAGCCCGTCCCCGAACTCGGCCGCATACTCAGCAGTCCGCAGCAGGCCCGGCACCACCGCGGACTCAAACACCCGCACCACCCGAGCCCCCAGCGCCAACTCGCCGGCAGCCCCAGGCCGGAACGACACCCCCGCATCCACCCGCCGAGGCGGAGACTCGGCATACGCAGCCTCAACCAGCTCGGCCAGCCGCCCTGCCTCCGCCGGCCCCAGCTCCAGAACTGCAAAAAGCTTCAGCACCACTCCGGGATCAGCGACGCGCCGCCCAGTCTCCACCCGAGACACCGTCGGCTGAGGAACCCCAGCCTTGGCAGCAAGCCGAACCCCCGACAACCCAGCAGCCGCACGCAACCGCCGCAGCTCCTGGCCGATCTCCTGCAGCCGCTCAGCACCCATAACCGAGCGTTCTACCACCCACAGCACCAGCCAACAGCCCAGAGGGAGTCACCAGCCAACACACAGCTCGGACACATGGGACTGAAGCGCACAGAGTGCCCGATGAGAAGTTTCTTCACGTCGTCAAGCCTGGCCACCTGCGGCGGCCAGGGTGAGGGGGCTGGCCGCGCTGCGGCTCTCCGGCCGGTCCCGGCCAGCCCCCTCACCTGAACTGCTGTCGAGGCCGACGTAGAGGTCCTGTCTCTAGCAACCTTCCCGATCGCCCCAGAGTCGCCAATCCGCTCGACCATTGGACATTTCCGCTGGAGGGGGCGCTGTGGCGCCACTCAAGCTCACTCCAGGGCGCTCTTCCATGTGTAACGCAAGCCCACTCTTCCGAGAGTCGACCAAGCGCGTGAGGCACCGAACCGTCACCCCGTCGATTGTCGGAAGGCCTGTCCGCAGAGTGACGTAGCAACTATTCTTAGCCTTCCACGACACAGGGGGACACATGGCTAATCTCATACCTGGCGTCGGCGCCGGCTCGCTGCTCCACTCAGAGTTGATGGCGGAGGACCGGTCTATCCGGATCGGCGCGATCTACCGGATTGACTACGGCGAGGCCATCGTGCTCACCCACGATCGGTGGAAGGCGGAGGCGGGTGGCATACCCCAATATTCGTTCTTGCTCGCCACGGCTCAAGACATTAACGCCCCCGATGGGGACGATGACGAGGTACTCTTGCTGCGTGTCGAGGGCACAGCACCCTTGTCCATGGAAAGCGATCTACACGCAGTTCGCGAGGAATCTCTCCGCGCAGCGCTCTCGAACAATCAGAGTCCATCTCCTTCTGTCGTGCTTGATATAGACATGGATCCGGTCACCAAGAATCGGATTTCCTTTACGGGTCTACGATGCAGGATCCTTGGGACTTTCTATGAAGATGTCGACAATGGTAAGAAAGTTTTGGAATTCGGGGCGGATGTCGACAACTTCTATGCCACTTCGAGCTATCGCGTGCTAAAGCCATTGGGTGAGGGGCTGTCAACCATTGCTTCCTATCTGAAGCCGACAGACCGTCCCGTGGACCGCGTTCGCATCGGCGTTGTGCGGTACTCGGCGACACGCCGTCGAGCCAAAATGTCGAAGCAGGCTGCTTCTGCGGTCGAAGTCAACATCCGGGACTTCATTGGCAACAAGACTGCCCTGCTGGGCATGACTCGGATGGGAAAATCAAATACGGCCAAAATGATTATCGCTCGTACATTTGCAATATCGGAACGGCAACGAGCAAAAGGCGGCCACCCGGTCGGACAGCTCATCTTTGACCCGCAGGGTGAGTACGCCAATCCAAACACTCAAGACGGGACTGAAATCGCTGCTATCGGGGAGAAGCACGTCCGAATCTTCAAGTTCGGAGCGGACGGATCCCAGACACATGTCAAGCCTCTCTCAATAAACTTCTTCTCCGAAAATCAAATCGATGCAGTGCAAGGTCTCATCTCTGATCAACTTAGCACCGACGACGTTGGCTATGTGAAGGACTTTGCGGGTACATCCTATGCTGATGTTCCCAACGATCCCTCGACTACCACCCACGCTCAGCGCGCAAGATTGGTCCTCTATGCCGCACTCATGCGCGCAGGCTTCGATGTGCCGTCTGGGTTCCGTGCACGAGTCAACATCAAGAGTGACTTTCAGCGGAAGATAGCAGCAGAGCTCGGGCGAAATCCCTTTATCCGAGCAGGCAATACAGCTAATATCGTCGCTGTGGCCGCGAATGACGTAGAAGACGTTGTTCAGAAGATCGTGGATCTCCGCGAGGCGAGGGACGTCGATGCTGTGGACTTCACCAAGAACGTCAGATGGACGAGCGTCGAGCCGATTTTTACCACGAAGAGCCAGAAGCGCAGCGTACGCGGCTGGAAGAATCTCAACCCCTTGCGTCCGTTCCATAGTCCTCTGACGAAGAACGACCCAGCGATTGAAATCTATGAGGAGCTCGTTCAAGGGCGAATCGTGATCGTCGATCTCCACGTCGGAGCGAGCGCCATTACAAAGGCCCTCAGTGAGTCGATCACTGCGCGGTTGCTAGAGCGTCAGACCACGGTCTTTACGTCCGGGCAGGAACCGCCGGCCATCCAGGTGATGCTAGAAGAGGCTCACAACCTTTTCTCCTCTGACCGCTATAAGAACGAGAGAGATGTCTGGGTGAAGCTTGCTAAGGAGGCAAGCAAGCTGAACCTTGGAATGACTTATGCAACGCAAGAGGTATCCGGTGTCGCACACCAGGTGAAGGCCAATACTGCTAACTGGGTGGTCGCACATCTGAATAACACAAAAGAGGTCCGCGAACTCGCCCAGTTCTATGACTTCGGATCTTTCTCGGATGCCATAATCGCCTCAGAGGACCGTGGCTACGTACGGCTCAAGACCTTGTCGTCACCGTACATCGTGCCAGTGCAGATCGATCGGTACGACTTGGACCTTGTCAATGAGGCCCGCGCAGCTGCAGGTGATCCGCCTTTAATCCCAAGTAGCCAAGGAACGCTTATCTAATGCCATACGAGACTGTCAGCGGGGCGCACGAACTCGCCTCACGGCTAGGGCATTCTACCGCTGCGGTTCGCGCCGTGGCTGATCAGCGCCAGTTTTATGTGCCGGCTGAGTCACTGCGGGATATGGAGGATATACAGCAGAAAATCCGGCATCGCGCCGACTTTCAGACTTCCGGCCCACGACTGTCCGCTGCGCTCGCCGTAGATGGTTCGTACGTTGTTGAGCGAGTTCGCGATGGATTGCCTTCGGTGCTTTACGGATTCGCGCAAGCTGCGGCTGCATACCTTAACTTGGCCATTTTGGAAACACAGCGGGCGGAGCGATTTGTCGACCCATATGAGATCGAAAGAGCGGTAAATACGGCGCTTGTGACTCTCGACCTTCCTGTAGCCGGCGCTTACACACGTGAGGGCGTCGACATCAAAACGTCCTGGCGGGAGGCAATCGATCAACTCTTTCGCACGAAGAAAATCGAGGTAAATCGCCTCAATCAGACTTTGCTAGAGCTACTCTTCCTTCTGCACGGGGCTCCTGGGGAGCCTGCAATAACGGTTCCTGTGAACTGTCCCACTGAGGATTGTAGTAAGGACGTTCGTGTCCCGTCAGCAGGCTTGAAGTGTGATACGTGCGAAACTTGGCTATTCCCGACTGATGTGCTACGCATCTCTGAGGAAGTGAGCGAGGAGGGTAGTAATCAGTCTGCCCTTGGCCGGCTCATGTCCGTTGTTGAGCTCTTGGTCCTAGTCGGACTGGCGACTCTCCTGTGGGAGCAGTCTCGTCAGGAACTCCTTCCTGCCACGCTATTCATCGTGGACGGTCCCCTCGCTATGTATGGCCCTCCAGCGAAGCTGCGCGGTCGAGCTCTTGATTACTTTCAAAAAATGTCTTCAACCACTCCCGGAGCGGCGCCTTTTGTTTGCGGCATTGAAAAAACCGGCGTAATGGTTGACTATGCTCGGCAGTTGGCTCGCCATAATGTGTTGAAACCTGGTGACCTGCTCGTTTGTGATGAAGATATTATTGCCCGCGTTACCAACGCTTCCAATGCCCGGGCGTATGGAAAAGAGACTTATTGGGGTCGCAAATTCGTCTACCGTGCGCTGGATGGGCGGGTAATAGTACCGACTGTCATGCCGCCGCACGGGGCGCCATATGATGCTCACGGTGGACAACCAGACCCAAAGGATTACCCCACCCTTGCCTCAATTCTCGATGTGGTCGACCGCACCGGATCATCAATGTATGCAGACGGGATCATCCCTGTGGCGGCCGCGCATGGGAAGGCAGCGTTCCCCATTGGTGTCGGCACAGATGTTCTACGGTTGGTCGCTACAACGCGACTTGGACTCGACCGGGCATCCTACGGTTCTAATGTAGTACGATGATCGCTGTGAAAGTATCCGCACGTGATCAAGACTCCCTGCGCGCGGCAAACTTGCTTCCGGTTGGAACGACGCCACGTAAAATCGAGAGCGCTCCAGCTGAGGTCACTCATCCTCTGGCGTTTGGACGATATCAAAGCCCACTCCGATATCCAGGTGCTAAGAGCGGCTTGACTCGTGTGATTGGCGAGCTCCTTGCCGCCGCTCAGCGATCCGCTCAGATCAAAAAAATAGACCTTCTCGTGGAAGCGTTTGCCGGTGGTGCGTCCACTAGTCTCAGATTGGTGGGGGCAGGCATCGTTGAGCGGACTCTGCTTGCGGATGCCGATCCGATGGTGGCGGCCTTCTGGCAAGTGGCTGCCTCGCGCACGCAAGAACTTATCGAACGAATTGCCGACGAGTATACGAAATACGTTGCCGTCGGAGGAGATACAGCTCTAGAGCGTTGGGACTACTGGCGTGCTTGGACTGCGGCACCTGGTATCGGCCGATCAACAAGGGATCTAGAGTTCGCCACGAAATGCCTATTCTTGAACCGTACTACGTTCTCTGGAATTCTGCATGGGCAGGCTGGGCCAATTGGTGGCCGTGCCCAAACCTCTGAGTATGGCATTGGGTGTAGGTTCAATCTCAATAGCTTGACGAAGCGACTTGCATATATAGGGCACCTTTACGACACGGGTCGGATTGTGGACGTCTGGCTCTCGGACTGGAAAAGCACGCTGCATGGTGTCGCATCTCACTATAAGACGCTGCTCCCGGATCGCGTAGTGGCGTATCTTGATCCGCCGTATCTTTCAAAGTCGGGCAAGCTATATCAGCGCTCGTTTGATGTTCGGGCTGTTGAGGCCGGCAATGATCTGGATTGGGTGAGCGCACGGCAGCATTACGATTTGGCGGAATACCTCCGAGAAGAGATGCAGTACCGCTGGATCTTGTCCTACGACTATAACGAGCGACTGCTTACAGATGGGGCGCTTTATGCAGCAAAAGCGATGCGTCCTACGAGTTCTAGTCGCGAGTTGAAGGGTGTTAGGTCTTGGCGTATTAGCAAGCGCATCGTAACGCTGAATTATTCAGCCTCATCACGAACTGGACGTGGTCCAGCGCAGGAGCTACTGCTTACCACGCTTCCGCCGACTACAGTGCCAATCAATGAGAGGCTGCAATTGTGTCACATGACTGAAGGGGTGTAGGTGGAGTTCCGGGAGGTCATGAGACGACTCCGGCCCATATTAGCCCCTCGTAAACTTTGTTAAGGGAGACCGAACGAGCGGAGCGGGCTTGAGTTAGAATCAGCCCGTCCAGGTAATGTCGAACACGCGGATGGTCTCCTTGGTTTCGTCGACGTAGAAGGAGACCAGACCGTAGGTCCCGAAAATGACTTGGCGGAACTCGGGTTCGCTGTTGTAGAGCGCCATGGCGTCCCACGGGCGTTCCGCGACGTCGGCGAGCCTGCTCACCAGAGCGTCGAAGGCGTCGCTTGGCAGCCCGCCAACCTGGGCGAGGGCTGTGGCGTGTAGTTCGACGCGGTAGCTCAACGAGCGCCGTCCGTACGCTCCGCCCAGCCAGGGATTGCCTCGCTTGCCGGCACGAAGGCGGACGGATCGCCGCTACGGGCTTGCTCCGCCCGCTGTGCGAAGTCGGGGCTGGCGTAGGCCGTGGCGCGCAGGTGCCAGAGGCGCAGGACGTCTTGAAGCTGCTGGTAGCGCCACAGCTCGTGGGCGGCGTCGAGGGCGCTGCGGTAGTCCCGGATGAAGCGCTCCCGTTCGTCTTGCGGGAGCCGACGCAAAATGTCCTCGGGGTCGAGCGGATTGTTCTCAAGCGGCTCAGCCGTCACGTCGCCCTCCCACCGGTCGAGGCTCATCCTGCTGGCAACCTACTGGCAACCTGCTGTAACTGGATCCCTTGGACGAGTTTACGGTCCTTGGGCCGGAAGTGCGGGAACGACGGACACAAAGGCTGTGCCCGCGTTCGAGCGGGCTGAGGTTAAGGTGCTGCCGCGCGGCTTCCGGTGCTCGGGCCGTGGCCGGCCCTGCGCTCTGGGTCCGCTTGCCCTCGGATTGGGCGGGTGCTGTCGCAGGTCGGCGGAGCCTGCTGTACAGCAGCGGAGTACAGCAACGACGGCACATTGTGGCTGACGTCCGCTGCCGTTGGCACATGTCATGACGTGCTGGAACGCCTGACGGAGCAGGGTTGCCGGTAGTTCGCATCGAGGGGGTCAGGGGTTCAAATCCCCTCAGCTCCACCCAGGGTCCTTCTTGAGATGGCCTGAGGTTGTTTGACGAGATCCCGTTCGATCGTGAGATCGAACGGGATCTCATCGTTGGGTGGGCCGACCGCGGTGGTGGGTAGTAGCGGTCTCGCGGTGTGGATTGGTGCGTGTGGTTGTCGGCGCGGGGGTCAGCGGCCGACGGGTGGTGGTCGTCCGCGGCGGGACGGCGGGGTGCCTTCTTGCGTCGGGGTGGACGGCCGGGTGGTGGTGTCGGGGATGGACTCGGCTGGTTGGCGGGTTTGTTCCCAGGCTGCGGAGATGTGCAGGTTCGCGACCATGACCATCAGGGCGGTCAGGATCGTTTGTGCGGCTTGGCCGTGCACGAGGCGATGTTTGGGGTCGGCGAGGTCGATGAAATGGCTTTTGAGCCTGCCGTTAATGCCTTCGGTTCGTGCTCGGATGGCTTTGTAGGGCGCCGGTCCAGGGCTCGGTCAGGTAGTGCAGTTCCTGGTGGAGTTTGAGGAGGTCGCCCAGGTCGCTGGGGTGGACGGTGATGGTCTGCTGCCTGCAGATTCGTGGCAGCGACTCGGGTGGTGGCGGGTTGCGGAGTTCGTCGACGGGCAGCGTGACGGTGGGTTTGGCCGCTTGGTGCGGGCGCGTTGCCGGGTGTCGGTCAAATCGATGGAAGTCCGGCGGCCGGGCGTGGCGGTTTTCTTGGGATGCAGCCGGTTGCGGCGGGGCATTGCAGCCGAAACGTGCCGTGTGAGTCGGGTCGCTGTTTGAGCTTGAGGTAGAAGGGCTCGCGGGCGGCGATCAAGTCGAGCAGGGTGTCGCTGGGTGCACGGACGGCTTTGTCGTCCAGACCGGTGGTGGCTTCGGCCAGCGGCGCGGGAGTGAGGGGCAGGCCAGGTTCCCGTCGATGAGGGATGCGCCGTGCACGCTGCCTTGGATGCCGCGGCGGTCCCTGTTCGTAGTCCAAGACAAGTTGATAGCCCCGGTCGCGGGCGGGACGGGCGAAGTTGGTGGCGGTCTGGTCGGTGTAGGCGCGATCGACCGCCAACAACCCGATCGGCAGGCCCGGCGGCGCGAAGTCCGTCCAGGGCGGTGACGGCGTTAGGGCCGGTGCGTTTGCCGGGGGTGTCCAGGACCAGCCCGAGCGCGAGCTGGGGATGGGACCGCCGGTTAGGCGTGCGGCGACGGCGAGGGTGGCGCTGTAGTGCCAGCCTGCGGTGATCTCGATCGAGGCCAGGTGTTTGGAGCGTCGGGGTGGGCGCGCGAAGGCGGGGACGGCGGTGGTGCGATCCCAACGTCGCCGTTCCAGTGCCGCAGCTGCCCGCGGGTGGTGATGGTCGTGCCAGGCGGCGGCCAGGCGATCGGCCTGGGCTTGGGGCAGGCGGCTGCGCCGGTCGGCGCGGGCGGGGTCGGTCAGGCTGGTCAGCCGGTCGAAGGTCCGGTAGAGCCGCCGGGCCGCCTGCGGACGGTGGGGCTTGGTGTTTCCGGTGAGTTGCCGAGGGAGCTGCGGCACCCTGGTGGGCTGTGTCGGCCAGGACGCCGGGAGGGCATCTATGGGGTATCTGCGGCTGTTGCGACGGCCTCGCATTCTGCTGTTGTGGGCGGCGCAGACGCTGAGCGTGCTCGGCGACCGGATGTACGCGCTGGTCGTGATGTGGCTGGTGTGGGAGACCACCGGATCGGCCGCGCTTATGGGTCTGGTCGCGGTTGTGGAGTCGGTCCCCTACATCGCGGCCGGGATGATCGGTCATCGTCTGCTCGGCCGCTTCTCGACGCTCGGTCGGCTGGCCGCCCTCGACGCGGCGCGGATGCTGGTGGTGGCAGCGCTGCCGGTGGTGTGGGCGGTGCACGGGGCGAGCCTGGCCGCGCTGCTGGTCGTGGCTGCGCTTCTGGGAGTGCTAGGCGCGCTGTTCGATCCGAACTTGGGCGCCCTGGTGCCGGACCTGGTACGCGCCGATGAAGTTCAGGCCGTCACCGGGCTGATGGATCTGGTGGGTCGGATCGCCCGCATCGCCGGCCCGGGCGCGGCCGGGCTGCTGCTCCTGGCACTGCCCGAAATCACGCTCTACGTTGTGGACGCGGTCACGTTCGGGGTGTCGGCGGCCGTGCTGACGCTGCTGGCCCGGCGGCAGACGAAGACGCCGGCGACCGCGACGGGCAGGCGGGAGCCGATCGTAATGGCGCCCGCACTGGGGCGGCCGCGGGCGTGGCGGCTGGTGTCGGCGTACCCGGTGACGGCGTGCATGGTCGCCCTGCACGGGGCCGGGCAGATGCTGCTGGGTGTCGCGCTGGTGCTGCCTGCGTTGCTGGCGCTGCGCGGCGGCGACAGCTCGACTCTCTACGCAGCCGTGTCGACGGCGACCGGGGCCGGTGCGGTGCTGACGAACATGGTGGTCGGCAATGTGCGCGCAGCGATGGTGTTCCCGGGCGCGTATTGCGTGGCGTGGATCGTGCATGGCGTGGTGATGGCCGCCACGGGGGTGGTGGGATCGGCGGGGTGGATTGTGGCGCTGTCGCTGCTGGCCGGGGCTGTCGGCCCGTTCCTGGCCGTGGGGCTGCGCACCCACTTGGCCGAGTTCGAGCGCAGCGAGCGGCTGGCCTGGATGACGCTGGACCAGACGGTACTGCGTGCCGCTGGGACGGCCGGAACACTTGTTCTGCCGATGCTGGCGGCGCCCCTACCGGCGACCGGGTTCGTGGTGGGAGGCGTTGCCACGGTGGCGGTCGCGGCCCTGGCATGGGCGGCGGCCGGCGTCCTGCGGTCCCGTGCGGTGTCGCGGGCGGGCGGCGGGGCTCTGGTGGCCGAGCATGCGGGCGGGCCCTCCCCGCGCTGAGGAGGGCCCTTGGGCACGCCTGCGGCGCGGAGTTCAGACGGTGCCGTCGTCGGGGTCGAGCCGCCAGTGGGTGACCTCGACGTTCTCCAGCGGGATGCCGATCTGGGCGTACACGTGGCGGTGCATGCGGCCGAACCAGGCGACCTTGCGCTCGGCGTAGAACTCCTCGTCGTACCAGGCGACGCCGAGGATGATGGTGCCACCGCCGTGGGCGTTGTCGGGGTCGGCCTGGAAGTAGGTGGACTGCCAGTCCCAGAGCATCATCTCTTCGGGGCGGGCGCGCAGCCGCTCGTCGGATTCGCGGATCGCATCCACGCACCGCTGGACGGTGGCCTCATCGGGGCAGTAGTAGCGGCAGTCCGACCAGGCGACGAGCTGCTTGTCGCCGCGGCGGGCGGTGTCGTCGTCCTCGCCGATCAGGACCCTGATCCGGGTGACGGCCTTCTCCGGAGCCTCGTACATCGTGCGGGTGGTCATGCCCTCTGTCTCCTTCCGGTTGGCGGGCAGGGCAGTGCGGGAGGCGGGTCAGCGGGTGGTGGACCAGGTACCGGCCACCAGGCACAGCGGCACTGGGTTGGTGTCCGCTGTGGTGTACTGGATCGCGTCCGGGGCGACGTAGCAGACGTTGAGCCCCATGCGGGTGCAGCGCGTGGTATTGGGGGCCGACCGGTGGATCAGCCGCACGTCCCATCACCAGGGTGCCCCCGGTCGCCAGCGGCACCGCCTCGTGAGCGTCATTGGCGGGCGGTTCGGCCAGGGTGAGAGGGGCGCCGCGGCCGCACTTGTCGGCGCCGCGCACGTGCGGCCGGTACCCGCCGGCGTGTGAGCCGGGAACGACTCGCAGGCAGCCGTTGGCGGCTGTGGCGTCGCTGATGGCGAACCACACCGAAACTGCGCGCTCGGGGTCGAGCCGGTAGGTCTGGTTGTTGCCGTCCTGATGCGGCGGAACGGCGAACTGGCCGGGACGCTTGACCAGTAGCAGCGTGGGCTCGGCCACCGCGATGACCGGGCCGATCCGCGCTCGGACAGCTGCAAGGACCTGCGGCCGGGTCAAAACCCTACGCGCCCACGGTAAGCGGTGAAGCGGCGAGCAAGTGATGTCGCTGATGGCGGCCACGGCGAGCTGGTAGGCGATGCGCTGGGCGTGCGTCGGCGTAGCCCAGGCGATCCCTGCCCGGTAGCCGGCGCCGTGGGCGGTTGACTGCGCGGGAGCGTCCAGAGTTTCCAATGAGGTGCGAGTCACCGGGTCCTCCTGGGATGGTTCGGGCCGCCTTGTGGGCGGCCGTTCCGCATTCAGAGGACTACGGGTGGCGAGGATGAGACCATCGTGCGCAACGGTCATTCACGATTCATTCATGCAATTCACCGACGCTCACGGAAGGCCCGATCGTGTCGGGAGAGCCCTCCGCCCCGCGAGAGACCGCCTCGTTCGGTGACGCGCTGGCCTTATGGCGGACCCGGCGCCGGATGAGCAAACGCGCGCTGGCCCAGGCGATGGGATTCGACCCCTCCTACGTCTCGCACATCGAGTCCGGGCGGCATCACGCCTCGGCCGACTTCGCACGCAAGGCCGAGCAGGTTCTATCCGCCGGGGGTGACCTGTGGCAGGCATGGCAGGCCGCACCCTCGGCCACCCCCGCTGGCGCCGTGACCGCGCGGGGGCCGGCCGGGCTGGTAGTCGAGTTCGACCACGCCGAACTGCGCTACGACGGCCACACCTACACCGCGGCGATGTCCCGGACCATTGTCAACACCGGGCCCGACCCGGTCACCCGCTACCTGATCCGCATCAGCGTCGACCGCCACCCCGGTGACCCGGAGGCATCCAACCGGCTGTACCGGCGGCACCCGCTCACCTTCGATGATCTCGGCCTTTCCGCGTCCTGCGACGGTGAGCCGATGACCTGGCAGCCCAAGCTGGACCGCGACTCCTTCAAGGAGGTGTGGCTGTGCTTCGACAACGACCGGGGCCGGTTTCCGCTCTATCCGGGACAGCGCGCCACCCTCCGCTACTCCTACCGCGTCTCCGACGCCCAATGGGGACAGTGGTTCCAGCGCGCCGTACGGCTGCCCACCCTGAACCTGTCGGTCCGCCTGGTGTTCCCCGGAGAGCTGGCGGCAACCGTGTGGGGCACCGAAACCTCCACCACCGCCGAAGCCGTCACGCTCCGGACCCGGATCACCCACCGGCAGCACGACGACGGCCAGGACGTGTTCGACTGGGCGACCACTGACCCGCCGCTGAATGCCCGCTACCGGCTCGAATGGCGATTCCGTGGCCGCGACGACCAGGCCCGTGCCCCCGAACTACGGCTGGCCAGTGACCGAATGAAGGCCGCCGGGATCGTCCAGCAAGGAGACCCGGTGCTCACACAGGTTGCCGAGCCGTTCGGCCTACCCGCCGAAGCCGGCCAGGCCGCAGAGGTGATCGACGCGCTGCTGACAGCCATGCAACGTGTCCGTGAGCACCATGTGTTCGGCAAGGGCATGGGCCTGGCCGCCCCGCAGATCGGCATCCCGCGCGCGGCCGCGATCGTGCAGCCGCCCGGCGATGACGCAGAACCGCTAACTCTGCTCAACCCACGCATCGTCGCCGAGGACGGCGACGTCGACGAGCAGTACGAGGGGTGCCTGTCGTTCTTCGACGTTCGCGGCCTCGTCCCCCGGACCCGCCGCGTGGAGGTTGAGCACACCGCCATGGACGGCGCCCGCACCATCACAGTGTTCACCGACGCCCTGGCCCGTCTGGTTGGGCACGAAATCGACCACCTGTACGGGCGGCTCTACACCGACCGGATGCGCCCCGGTGTCCAGCCCATCCCGGTGGAGGAGTATCGCGGCACCGGTCAAACCTGGACCTACCAGTGACCAGACCCCAGATGCCAGACCGTACGGCGCTACTCGAAGGAGAGAGGTCGCTGCGTCCCCGGACCTCAGCGGCCCCTCTCATGATCATCTAGAGGGGTGCCAACCGACATCCTCACTCGATGTATAGATCCGATTTCCGGCTGTGAACGGCCACCTCGGCGTGCACGATGACGCGGATCCGGTCGACGACACCGCTCGCGTGCAGCCGCTGGACGCCTCCCCTGATCCGGACGGGTGCCGCCTCGAGCCGGAGGTGCATGAGCCAAACGTCGAACGCTGTGTGCGGGCACGGTTCGGTGCTGGCGGGGGAGCCGACGAGGGCGCCTCCTCGGTGACGAACCGCGTGGGGTTCTGCCTCCGCGTTCCGGCGTGTGGCTGCCTTGGCCGGATGAGGGGGCGCTGATCCCGTCCAGTAGGGCCAGAAGCTTGTCGAGGTCATCGACATTGCTACCTGCTGGGGCCGCTTTGGCGGTGGGGAGGTTTGACCAGGCGGGCGCTTTCGCGCCATAGGCGTTCTGGGCCGGTGGTGTGCGGCTGGTCGAGGTTGCCGCTCTTGTTCCGGATGTGCCCCGTTCACGGTTGTGCCGGGTCGAGACTTGACGCCAGCGCGTACACGCACATCGCGTTCATGTGGTGCGTGCGAGACCGCGCGGAGATGCGTCCCGCGGTGCTGGACGACGTGATCGACCGGCTCGCGGAATGTCCCTCTGTGGCCATCATCATGATTGGGAATCGCCGCAGCGGCCCTTGAAGGAGAGCCATGTCCTTTCCCGAGCTTCCTAAGCCCGCGCCCGGCGAAGTGTTGTTGGTTTGTACGTGCTATGAGGACCGCACGGCGCTGTGGGGAAGGCTGCTTGGCGAGATCGAGGGGCGCCGAGAAGGGGATGTGCTTCACGTTGAGGGCGGCAGGGTGCGGCTTCGTGTGCTCGAAGGGCACGGATGGCACGGCCTGCTCGGGGGGCACGTGCCGGCGCTTGTGCCGCCCGGCTCACCTGCACCGTTGATGGTCCTCTTGGCCGACATTCCGGTGGTCTATGGCGGGGACGCCCCCTTGCTGGTGGATTTGGCGCAGATACTCGGGCGCGGCGTCCGGGTTCCGTCGGCCCGGCTCGGTGAGGTGTTGGGCGCGTTGCTGGACGGCGCGCTCACGTTCGACCATCTGGTGGGCGACATGGACGTGACCGGGATCTATCAGGGGGACGGAGGCCGACCGGCCTTCCTCGCGACCACCACGCCGTCGCGGTGGACCTTCCCCTCACTGCCCTCCCCGGCCGGCCCGCTGCTGGTCCGTACCTCCTTCGACGACGAGGAGGGCTGGGTCGGCAGGAACATGGACCTGGACGAGATCGACGTCCAGCGCTTTCCGCTGACGGCGTTGGTCGTCGACGACCGGGCCTTCGAGGACCTCCGGCCGGGGCAGGTCCCCACGCTGGTCGCGCTCGCCGACGCCAGGACCTTCGCCGAGCCGGGCCGGCCGCTGACCGTCGTCGATCTGTGGGACACCCCGGGGCAGCCGGCGGTCCTTCCTTGCGGCATGGTCGGATTGATGGCGTGCAATCTGGAGATCGGCAACATGGATTTCCGCGACTTCGTCCCAGAGAAGGACGTCAAGCCGTGGTGGGAGGACTCCTGAAAAGAAGTGGGTCGCTCGGGAACCGTTTTTTAGATGGTGCGGCCTGTGTTCTGCCAGTAGGGGTCTCGTAGGAGGCGTTTGAAGAGCTTGCCCGAGTCTTCGCGGGGGAGTTCCCTTTCGAAGACGACCACTCGGGGGACCTTGTAGCCGGCGAGGGATTCGCGGACGTGGGCCTTGACCGTGTCCTCGGTGATGCCGTCGTCGGCGACCAGATGGCAGGCCAGGGCCTCGCCGTACTCCTCGTCGGGGATGCCGAAGACCGCGACGTCGGTCACGCCCGGCATTCCGATCAGGCAGTTCTCGATCTCGGCGGGATAGATGTTGACCCCGCCGGAGATCACCATGTGGTTGCGCCGGTCGGTCAGGTAGAGGTAGCCGTCCTCGTCCAGGTAGCCCATGTCGCCGACGCTGACGTAGCCGTCCCGTTCCATGGCGCGGCGCTTGTCGTCGGCGCCCATGTAGGTGAAGTCCGGCCAGAACGGCGGTGGTTTGAGGTAGACCTCCCCGACCTCTCCGGGCGGCAGCGGCCGGTCGTCGGCGTCGAGGATCCGGACGTCCGCGCCCTCGATCGCCTTCCCGACCGTTCCGAGGTGGGCGAGGTACTGCTCGCTGTCACAGGCGGTGACGATGCCCGTCTCGCTGCCGCCGTAGTACTCCAGGATGATCGGGCCCCACCAGTCGATCATCGCCTTCTTGACGTCCGGCGGGCACGGGGCGGCGGCGTGCACGACGGCCTTGAGGCTGGAGACGTCGTATCGGTTCCGCACCTCCTCGGGCAGCTTGAGCAGGCGGACGAACATGGTCGGCACCATCTGGATGTGGTCGATCCGTCCGGTCTCGACCGTCCGCAGCAGCTCTTCCGGGTCGAAGCGGGGCATGACGGTGAGATCGCAGCCGGTCGCCAGGGCCACGGTGGCGTGCGCGTACGGGGCGGTGTGGTACAGCGGCGCGGGGATGAGCGTGCGCATGCCGGGTTCGAGGCCGAAGTGCTTGAGAATGGTCATGGCCCCTTGCATGGTCTTCTCGGGCGTCGTGGCATCGCGCAGGATGCCTTTGGGCGTGCCCGTGGTGCCCGAGGTGTAGACCATCCCGATGAGCTGCCGCTCGGCGGGTTCGGCGATCGGCTCGGTCTGGGCGATCAGCGTCTCCAGCATGGGGTGGCGGCCGGACGCGGCGGTCCGCGCGGCGCCGAGCGCGTACGCCTCGGCGACCTCCGGCGGCACCTCGACCTCGATGATCCGCGCGTCCGGGGGCAGCACGGCCTCGACCGGGCCCAGCAGGTCGGTGTGGACGAACACGACCTTGGCCGCGCTGTCGACGAGCAGGTGGCGCAGGTCGTCGCCGGACCAGTGCCAATTGCAGGGCACCGGCAGCGCCCCCGCCAACTGGCCTCCGAGGTGGGCCTCGACGAACGCGATGTCGTTGCGCATCACGGTGACGATGCGGTCGCCGGGGCGGACGCCCATCGCCTGCAGGACGTTGGCGATGATGGCGGCGCGCTGCTGCACCTCGGCGTGACTCCGCGCGCGGGGGCCCGAACGGATGGCAGGTACGTCGGACACGGTTCGGCCCTCCTGGAGGCGAGTGGGCGGGCAGCCGGGCCGCTGATCGATCCTCAAGCGAATCTAGAACGTGCTCGTCCGCCCTACAACCGTCGCGTGGAAGCGGCCGACGGTGACGTCATAGGTCGCTGGCTTTGGCGGCTGCGGCGGCCAGGAGGTTGACATGGTCGCGTAGGTGGGCAATTTCTCCGTCGCGTACGGTGAGTACGACGCACAAGATGCACCGGACGGCTCGGCTCAGGCCGAACGCCTGCTCGCCCTTTTCGTGAACGGGCTTCGTTACGGTGCTGTGCGCTGATGGCCAGGCCCGGAAGTACGTTACTTTGCCGCTTCGGGGTCTTGGCCTTGGGCGGAGCGGCCTCCGTCGACCGGGATTATCGCGCCGTTGATGAAGTCGGCGTCATCGGAGAGCAGATGGGCGACCGTGGCCGCCACCTCTTCCGGGCGGCCCACTCGGCCCAAGGGGTGGAGCGACCGCATTTCCTCCACGATGCGCGCCGCGGTCGCCGGTTCCAGTTCTCGCAGGTACGTCTCGTAGCGTTCGGTCGCGATGGAACCCAGGGCCACGGCGTTCGTGCGGATTCCTTGCGGGCCGTAGTCGACTGCCAATGCTCGGGTCAGTCCTTCGATCGCGGCCTTTGCCGTCGCGTAGGAAACGGAGCCGCGGACCGGGCGCTGTGCCTGGTGGGACGAGACGTTGACGATCGCTCCGCCTGTGCCCGCGGAAAGGAAACGGCGGATCGCCGTTACACAGCCGGTCACGGTCGGGGCGACGTTGCGTTGGACGCTGTCGAGAAGTTCTCGTGCCGCCGGGAGTTCCAGGGACGCGGGCGGGAAAACGGCGGCGTTGTTCACCCAGCCCCTGAGCGGGGCGGCGGCTTCGGCCAGGTCGGCGGCCTGTTCGGTCACCGTTTCCGCTGCGGCGCTCCCGGTGACCGCCTTGAGACGGTCGGCCGCTGGATGGTCACGAGTCCAGTCGGCTGACAGGTCGATCACCACGACGTGGCCCCCGTCGGCCAGCAGGCGTTCGGCGATGGCGCGGCCGATTCCCCGGCCGCCCCCGGTCACCACGAAACCGGCGGCCATCCGCTACTCCGGACGGGTGAAGCAGACGCGCTGGATCGCCGGAGCGCGTCCGTTCGGCGCCCAAAGGCAAGGGCAGGGAACCTGGTCCGCCATGTGTCCCGTCCGTACGTTGCGAGATCTGCAATGCGGACCAGGTTATCCCGGCCGTGTCGATGTTCGGGAGATGAGGAGGGTTTCGCCCGTCACCTGCCGGGATTCGATGGCGGTGTGGGCCTCGGCGGCGTGGTCCAGTGGGAAGGACTGGCCGATCAGAGGTTACCGGCGATGCCCTTGGCGACGAGTTGAGGGCGTCGGCTCGGCTCCTGCTGGAAATCTTGGACGGTGCGCAGGGTCATGCCTCGGCGGGCCGGTTTGCGGGTGGTGCGGGCGGCTCCTATGACGCGGGCGCCCGCGTTCCGGGCCAGTTCGATGAGAAGGGCGCCCATTCCGCCTGTCGCTCCGACGACCAAGACCCGTTGTCCGGGGCGGATGTCGGCGGCCTCGAAGAGGTTGCATCGCCGCGGCGCCGTCATTGGCCAGTGCGGCGGTCGTTGTGAAGCCGACGGTGTCCGGGATGCGGGCGGGTTCGCGGGGACGGTCACACGGTCGGCGTACTCGCCCCGTTCGGATCTCCGTTTCCAGCATCAAAGTTTGGATGGCCGCCACGTCGATCACGACTTCGCCCGTGGCGGGCTATCCCGAGGTCAAGATCCTCCCGCCACGGGGCGGACTTCGCCTCGTTCTTCTACGAGTCGATGGTGAACAGTTCGTCTAGCGGAAGGCGGGCTGACCGGCACGCCGCGGTCAGTCGATCAGCCGGAGGCGGCGGCCAGCCGTCGCGAACGCCTCCAGGATGCGGTCGACCTGGGCCGGGGTGTGGGTGGCGGTGACGCTGACGCGGATCAGTGCCCGGCCTTCCGGGACGCCCGGGGGCACCATCGCGTTGGTGAAGACGCCCTCGTGGAACAGCTCCGTCCAGAAACGGAAGCACCGGAGGGTCTCGCCGACGTGGACGGGAATGGTGGGCGTCCCGGCGCGGGTGGTGGTGAAGCCGAGCGTGTCCAGCCCGGCGCCGAGGCGTTCGCCGGTGGCCAGGACGCGGCGGCGGCGTTCGGGTTCGGTGCGGATGATGTCGAGCGCGGCGAGCGCGGCGGCGGTGTCACCGGCCGGTAGCGAGGCCGTGTACACCGCCGCGCGGGCGTGGTGCCGCAGGTAACGGATGACCTCCTCGGGTCCGGCCACGGCGCCGCCGATGGTGCCGAAGCACTTGGAGAAGGTCAGGGTGTGCAGGTCGACGGCCGAGGGCATGCCGTAGTACTCGGCGGCGCCACGGCCGTTCTCGCCGAGCAGGCCGATGTCGTGGGCGCCGTCGAGGACGACGCGGGCGCCGTGCCGGCCGGCGAGCTTGCCGATGCCGGGCAGGTCGCACAGGTCGCCGCTGGTGGAGAACATGCCTTCGGTGGCGATGAGCCGTCCGGAGTCCGGGGAGGTCTCGTTCAGCAGCCGGCCGAGGTGCTCCATGTCGTTGTGGCGGAACCGCAGCAGCCGGGATCTGCCGAGCCGGACGGCGTCCACGAACGACGCGTGCATCGCGCGGTCGGCCAGCAGCACGTCGTCCGGGCCGAACAGGGGGGCGAGGGCGAGGTTGGCCTGGTACCCGGTGGAGGTGACCATGGCCGCCTCGTGGCCCAGGAACTCGGCGAGCCGCCCTTCCAGCTCCTCGTGCAGCGCCAGGGTGCCGTTGGCCATGCGGGAGCCGGAGTTGCCGGTGCCGTGCCTGCGCAGCGCCTCGGTCGCGGCGGCGGCCGGACGGGGGTCGGTGGCGAGCGCCAGATAGTCGTTGGATCCCGCCATCAGGACCCGCCGGCCGCCGCACACGATCTCGTTGGGCGCGGGCCGCTCCGAGATCGCCTTGTAGAAGGGGTAGACGCCCAGGGCCTCGACGGCCTTGTCGTCCCGGAAGGCGTGGCATTTGCCGAACACGTCCATGGCGACCCATGACTACAGCCCGTGAGCGCCCTGGCCGGGGAGGACCGGGCGGCGTGTTGCGATCCGGGCTTGGCCAGGGATTTTTCGGGAGAAGTTGATCGAAGCCTTACGCGGGGCGGCGTGACGTGCGGTGGGGCCGTGACGATACTCCGTGGCCATGTGCCGAGCCGATGCCGTGGGGTGGACGCCGCTCGCGGTGGTGTTCCCCGGCCAGGGCGCCCAGACCGTGGCCATGGGCGCGGTCTGGCGCGGCCACCCGGCGTGGGCACTGGCCGAGCGCGCCGAGGACGTGCTGCGGCGGAGCCTGCGGCCACTGCTGCTGGACGAGCGGCGCGCGCCGCAGGGGACGGCCGAGACGCAGCTCGCGGTGTTCCTGACCTCGATGATGGCCTGGAAGGCGCTGCGCGCCGAGGCCGTGACGCCGGCCGTGCTGGCGGGGCATTCGCTGGGGCAGATCAGCGCGCTGGCGGCGGCGGGGGTGCTGGGTTTCGACGACGCCGTCCGCCTGGTGGAGCGGCGCGGGCAGGTCACCGACGAGGTGTGCGCGAGCGAGCCCGGCGGGATGGTGGCGGCGCTCTCGCGGGACGCCGGCCTGGACGCCGAACGGGCCGCCGCGGCGTGCGAGGCGGCGCCGGGCGAGTGCTGGACGGCCAACGACAACGCGCCCGGCCAGGTCGTGTACTCCGGTACGGCACGGGGCCTGGACCGTACCGTCGAGCGCGCCCGAGAGCTGGGCGCGCGCAGGTTCCACCGGCTGAACGTGGCGGGTCCGTTCCACACGCCGCTGATGGCGCCCGCGGCCGGGCGGCTGACCGCGTTCGCGCGTTCGCTGGCGTTCGCCGCGCCCGGCCGCCCCGTGATCCTCAACGCGGACGCGCGTCCCGCCGGGCCGGGCACGCCGTGGCCGGACCTGCTCGGCGAGCATCTGGTCCGGCCCGTGCGCTGGCGCGCCACCCAGGAGCTTCTGGGCCGGTACGGGACGGCCGCGCTGGTGGAGGTCGGACCGGGCACCACGCTGGCGGGGCTGGCCCGGCGCACGGTCCCGCACCTGCACATCCTGTCGGCCGGCTGTCCCGCGACGGCCGCCCGCGCCGCCGCGTTCCTGCGCCGCCCCACCGCGCCTCCGCAACCGAACACGGGAAGGACATCCGATCGATGACCGATGACGAGATCTTCCAGCTACTGCGCCCGCTGTGCGCCCGGGTGCTGTCGGTGGAGCCGGCGGACGTCACGCCCGCCGCCGACCTGCGGCGCGAACTGGGCGCCGACAGCCTCGACCTGGCCGAGCTGGCCATGTCGGTCGAGGACGTGTTCGGCCTGGCCGTGCAGGAGGAGGCCACCGGCAGGGCCCGCACGGTCGGGGACGTGATCGGGCTGATCAGGTCCGGTCTGGACGGGGAGAGCCGGCTCGCGGGCAGGCCGGCCTGATGGCGCGGCGGACCCGGGTCGCGATCACGGGCATCGGGGTGCGGACGCCCATGGGCGACCACCCCAAGGAGCTGTGGAACGCGCTGACCGCGGGACGGTCCGCCGCGTCCCGCATCACCCGGTTCGGCACCGACGGGCTCCCCGCGGACTTCGCCTGCCAGGTGCCGCCGTTCGACACCGCCACGTACATGACGGCCAAGGAGGCGAGCCGGATGGACCCCGCCACCGTGCTGGCGTGCTGCGCCGCCTCCGACGCGCTCGCCGACGCGGGGGGCCCGGCGGCGCCGCCGGAGCGCCGCGCCGTGGTGATCGGGACCGCGATCGGCTCGAACCGGACCATCGAGTCCACGCTGCTCGACAACGGCGGCACCGACCGCGGGCGCCCGTATCCCATGCACGTGCCGAAGGGGATGCACAACGCCGCCGCGGCGGCGATCAGCATGCGGCACGAGATCCTGGGGCCGAGCCTGACGGTGTCGACCGCCTGCGCGTCCGGGGGCCATGCGATCGGGGAGGGGCTGCGGCTGCTCCGCGACGGGTCGGCCGACCTCGTGCTCGCGGGTGGCGCCGACGCGTGCGTGTCGCCCACCAAGATCCTGGCGCTGGCGCGGGCGGGCGCGCTGTCCCGGCGGGTCGGGGACCCGGCGGGCGCGTCACGGCCGTTCGACTCCGGCCGGGACGGGTTCGTCCTGGCCGAGGGCGCGGCCTGCCTGGTGCTCGAACCGCTGGAACGGGCACGGGACCGTGGCGCCCGCGTCTACGCCGAGGTCGCCGGGTACGGGCGGACGTCCGACGCCTACCACCTGACCATGCCCGACCCGGACGGGGCCGGGGCGTACCGCTGCATGCGGCAGGCGCTCGACGACGCGGGGCTGACGCCGGGCGAGGTCGCGCACGTGAACGCGCACGCCACCGGGACTCCGCACGGCGATCTGGCCGAGGCGCGGGCGATCGCCCGGCTGTTCGGCCCCGGCGGGGTGCCGGTCACGGCGCCGAAGAGCATGCTCGGCCACGGGCTCGGCGCGTCCGGTGCGGTGGAGGCGGTCATCGCGGTGCTGTCCCTGCTCCACCGGACGGTGCCGCCGTCGATCAATCTGGACGACCCGGATCCGGCCTGTGAGATCGACGCGGTGGTGCGCCCGCGTCCCGCCGCGCCGGGACCGGTGCTGTCCAACTCCTTCGGCTTCGGCGGGCACAACGCCTCGCTCGTCCTGGCACCGGCCGCGACCTGACCATGTTTCCGGAGCATGCCGACGGGCGGGGGCGGCCCCGGGTGGCGATCACCGGGATGGGAGTGATCACACCCGCGGGGGAGACCCTGGACGCGTTCTACGCGAACGTGCACCGGGGCCTCGGCCTGGCCGGGCCCGTGACCCGTTTCGACGCCGACGGCCTGCCGACGCGCATCGCCTGCGAGGTCCACGGGTTCGACGCGACCGACTACCTGCCCCCCAAGGACGTGCGGCGGCTGGACCCCTTCGCGCGGTTCGCGGTCGCCGCCGCGTTGCGCGCCGTCGAGGACGCCGGGGCGCCGCGCGGCGACCCGTACCGGCGCGGCGTGGTGTGCGGGACGGCTCTCGGCGGCCACCACATCGTCGCCGAGCAGGCGCTGGCCTGCGCGCGCAAGGGACCGTTGCGGGTCAGCGGGTTCCTGGCGCCGATGGGCATGGACAACTCGCCCGCCGCCGCGATCTCGGCGCGTCTCGGCTGGCTGGGTCCCGCCCTGACGGTGAACACCGCCTGCGCGGCGGGGGCGACCGCGATCGGCGAGGCGGTCCGCTGGATCCGTTCCGGCGACTGCGACACGGTCCTGGCCGGGGGGACGGACGCGGGCGTGAACCGGCTGATGATGGCCGCGTTCAGCCGGCTGCGCGCGCTCAGCAGGCGCAACGACGAGCCGGAACGCGCGTCCCGTCCCTTCGACAAGGCACGCGACGGCTATGTGATGGGGGAGGGTGCGGCGTTCCTCGTCCTGGAACGCCTGGACGTGGCCGCGCGGTGGGGTGCGCGGGTCTACGCGGAGGTCGCCGGGTACGGGCACACCTCGGACGCGTACCATCCGACGGCACCGCTCCCCGACGGGACGCAGGCGGCGCGCTGCATGCGCCTGGCGCTGGCCGACGCGGGCCTGGACCCGTCCGACATCGGGCACCTGAACGCGCACGGGACCGGGACCAGGCTGAACGACGCCATGGAGGCCACGGCCCTGACCGCGGTGTTCGGCCAGGCACCGCCCCCCGTCACCGCGCCCAAGGGGGTGCTCGGCCATCTGATGGGGGCGGCGGGCGCGGCCGAGGCGGTCGTCGCCGCGCTGAGCGCGCGGGACGGTCTCGTGCCGCCCGTCGCCAACCATGAGGACGGCGACCCCGAGCACCCCCTGGACATCGTCACCGTCGCTTCGCGCCGTGTCCGTCCCGGAGCGGCGGTGCTGAGCAACTCGTTCGGGTTCGGCGGGCACAACGCCGGCCTTGTGATCGCCCCCCACCGACTGGAGGTGGCAGGACCATGACGAGGACCATCGGGACGGCGGTCAGGGTGGAGGCGGTGCGGCGCCGCACGCAGCGGCGCCGGTTCATCGAGTTCCCGTATCGGCTGTATCGGGACGACCCTGTCCACGTGCCGCCGCTGCGCCGGGACTGCCGGCGCCTGCTCAGCCGGAGACGCAACCCCTTCTTCGAGTACGGCGAGGTGGGGCTGTTCCTGGCGTACCGCGGCGGGCGGGTCGCCGGGCGGATCGCGGCCGTGCACAATCCCCGCCACAACGCCGTGCACGGCGTCCGCGACGGGTTCTTCGGGCAGTTCGAATGCGAGGACGACCCCGACGCCGCGGTCGCGCTGGTCCGCGCCGCCGAACGCTGGCTGCGCGGGCGCGGGCTCACCTCGATCGTCGGCCCGGTCAACTTCACCACCAACGCCGAATGCGGCGTGCTCGTGGACGGGTTCGGCACGCCGCCGCGGGTGCAGATGCCCTACAACCCGCCCTACTACGAGGCGCTGCTGCGGCACGGCGGGCTGAGCAAGGTCAAGGACCTGTGGGCCTGGGAACGGGACATCTCGGCGCTCGACGCCCGGCTGCTGCACGTCGCCGAGCACGTCCAGGACCGCCACGAGATCACCGTGCGGAGCGTCGACCTGGGCCGCTTCGAGTCCGAACTGGTCCGGATCAAGTACGTCTACGACACCGCCTGGGAGCGCAACTGGGGCTTCGTGCCGATGACGGACGCGGAGTTCACCGCCCAGTCCCGCGAGTTCCGCAAGATCTGCGACCCCTCACTGGTCCTGCTCGCCGAGGCCGGCGGCGAGCCGGTCGGTGTCGCCTTCGCGCTGCCCGACCTCAACCAGGCGCTGCCCGCCGCGCGCGGCCGCCTCACCACGATGGGCGTGCCCATCGGCATGGTCAGGCTGGCTCGCGCCATACGCCGGATCGATCGGGCGCGCGGGGTGCTGCTGGGAGTCGTCCCCGAGTACCGCAACCGCGGGATCGAGGCGCTGCTGTACGTCCGCATCCAGCAGGCGCTCCGGAACGGCGGCTACCGGGGCGCGATCGAGCTGGGCTGGACGCTTGAGGACAACAAGCCGATCGTGCGCAGCCTGACCGCGCTCGGCTGCCGCCACACGAAGACCTACAGGCTCTTCCGGAGGGACCTCACGGCCGGGACCGGCGAGGCGCCTGCCGCGTCGCCGGCGACCGCCGTGCTGCTGGAGACCGCGGATCGAGGATCGGCGTGACGCCGTCCCCGCAGGCGACGCTGGAGCGGACGCTCCGGGAGGCGCCCGCGCCGCCCGCCGGCTCTCCGCCGGGACGCCGCACCCGGCGGCGCGCGCTGCTGGTGCTGTGCCTGGCCGCCGCCGGTTTCCTGGGTGCGCTCGCGGCCGGTCACGACGTCCACGAACGCCTGACGCCCGGTGGCACCATCGCGATCGGCGCCGAGTCGGGGCAGGCCGATGAGCTGCTGCGCGCCGGGTTCCGGGCCGGGGATCCCGACCTTGTCCTGGTGGCCCGCGCCGGTGGTCCGGTGGACGGCGCCCGTGCCGATGAGGCGGGGTCGCGGCTCGCCTCGCGGCTGGCCGCCGCACCCGGCGTCGCCCACGTGACCTCGTACTGGGAGGCGCGGGACCCGTCACTGCGCAGCCGCGACGGCCGCGCCGCACTGATCGTGGCCCAGTTGGAAGGCGACGAGCTGTGCCGCATCGAGACCGCGCGGCGGCTCGTCCCCGGCCTCACGGGACGGCACGGCCCGCTGGAGGTCGGCGCGACCGGCAAGGCCCAGGTGAGGGCCGAGATCCAGGACCGCAGCGAGCGCGACCTGCGCTGGGCCGAGCTCATCGCGGCGCCGCTGACCCTGGTCGTCCTGCTGCTGGTGTTCGGCGGCGTGCTCCCGGCCGCGCTGCCCGTCCTCGTCGGGGCGCTGGCCGTCACCGGCACGATGGCCGTCCTGCGCCTGCTCACCCTGGTCACGGACGTGTCGGTGTTCGCGATGAGCGTCGCGAGCGCGCTCGGCTTCGCCCTGGCCGTCGACTTCAGCCTGTTCGTCGTCACCAGGTTCCGCGAGGAGCTGGCGGCGGGACGCGATCCGGCGGGCGCGATCGGCGTCACCCTGCGCACCACGGGGAGGGCGGTGGGGTTCTCGGCGGCCGCCGTGTCGCTGTCGCTGGCCGCGCTGCTGATCTTCCCGTTCACGATCCTCCGGTCGATCGCGTACGGGGGCATCGCGGTCACGGTCCTGGCCGCGCTGGGCGGTCTTGTGGTGCTTCCGGCGGTACTGGTGCTGCTGGGGGACAGGATCAATGGGACGCGGGTGCCCGGCCGGCACCGTGGCCGTCCGCCCGGGTACGCGTGGCATCGGCTCGCGATGGCCGTCATGCGCCGTCCGCTGCGCGTCGCCGTTCCCACCGCGCTGCTGCTGGCCGCGCTGGGCCTGCCCTTCCTGGGCGTGCGGTTCGGCATGTTCGACGACCGCCTCCTCCCCCCGGACGCGCCCGCCGCCCAGGCTTCGCACCAGGTGCGCAGCGACTTCGACCTGGCCGCCGTCTCCACGACATCGGTCGTCCTGCCCGAACTGCGCGTCACCGCATCCGACCACGGGTGGTCGGCCGCGCGCCTGGACGCCTATGCCCGGCGCCTGTCGTCCCTGGACGGTGTCACCCGCGTCGACACCGCCACCGGCTCCTACACGCGCGGCACCGCCGCCCGCGTCGCGAACGTCGACGGCCGGTTCACGGGACCCGCCGGCACCTGGCTGGCGATCTCCACGGCGCACGAGCCGGCCTCGGTGGAGAACGGCGAGCTGGCCGAGCGCATACGCCTGGTGCCCGCCCCCGGCAAGGCCAGGGCGGGCGGGCCGGGGGCGGAGCTCGCCGACATCAGGGAGGGCGTCGGCACACGGCTGCCGATGGCGCTGGGCCTGGTGGCGATGGTGACGTTCGCCCTGATCACGGCGCTGACCGGGAGCGTGGTGCTCGGCGCGAAGGCGCTGGTGATGAACGCGCTGAGCCTCGGCGCGACGTTCGGCGTGCTCGTCCACATCTTCCAGGACGGGAACCTGCGCGGCCTGGTCGGGGACTTCGCCGTGACCGGCTTCGTGGACGCCCTGGCGCCCGCGCTGCTGTTCTGCGTCGCGTTCGGCCTGTCGATGGACTACGAGATCTTCCTTCTGGCGCGGATCACCGAGGAGTACCGGCGTGGCGGCGACACCGTCACCGCCGTCGCCACCGGCCTCCAGCGCACCGGACGGCTGTTCACCTGTGCCGCGCTCGTCTTCGCCGTCGTCATGGCGGCGCTGGCCACCTCGGGTCTGGCCCTGCTCAAGATGATCGGCGTGGGGCTCGCGCTGGCGGTCCTGCTGGACGCCACGCTGGTGCGGGCGCTGCTGGTCCCCGCCGTGATGCGGCTGGCCGGGCGCGCCAACTGGTGGACGCCCCTTTCCAGGAACGACGGTCGGTCGTTTTGCCGGGGCATCGTCTCCGCCAGGCGATGATTTTGACGTCCCCGCGACGATCACCGTTACCAAGGGCGGCATCGGGGAAGGTGCCGTAGTCGTACCGCTGGTACGGACTGAGTGTTGAAATGGGGGAGAGGGAAATGCGCCGATTGTCGGTGGTGGCGGGCCTGGGCATCGTGGTGCTGACGGGCTCGCTGGTCCTGGCCGGTTTCGCCCGCAAGGCGAGAGCACGGTCGCGGCACGGCGACACCGGCACGGGGAGGCGTTCCGCGACCCGGAGCCGGTGAGGCCGCGCTATTTCCGCACCTCCGCACGGCCGTTTCCGATCGCCGCGTACCCTGCCCGCGCCATGGGGAGGGTACGCGGCGATCTCGTTCCCGGCCCGCGCTCACATCCTGCCGTTGGCGCGCAGCACGGTGACGGCGTGCACGGTGATGTACCCCCGCCAGTCGAGGGCCCCGGCGGGGGAGATCTGCGCGTAGTCGACCGTCCAGCCGCCGTCGTCGCGCTGCTCGGCGGCCAGCCGGTCCAGATCCGCCTCGATCACCTTCCGGTCGAGCAGCGAGCGGGCCGGGCGTCCCGGGAACGGCGCGAGGTCCAGCGGGCGCAGCATCTCGTTCTCCGTCCCGCCCTCGACGGGCAGGGTCCCGCTCTCCGGGATGTACTGCCCCAGCTTGGACAGCAGCCCGGAGGCTTCGGGGTGGGTGTCGTACACGGCGTCCAGGAAACGCACCGCGAACGACAGGACGTAGGCGTGCGGGGCCTCGTCGATCGCCGCGATCGCGTCGAGGCAGTACCGGGTGGCCCGCTCCAGCCAGGGATGTCGTGCCAGCTCGGGGACGTGCTTGGCGAGCGTGTGGGCGGTGGCCGCGGATACCGAGGTGATCTGAAGGGACGAGGACGCCGGGTCCGCGGACGCCCACCACGGCGCCGACCCCTCCTCGACGCCGAGCGGCCGCAGCGCCATGGGCAGCCCGCCGTCCGGCAGGGACACCGCGTCGAGCCAGTCGCAGAGAGCGGAGGCGCGCGACGCCACCTCGCCGATCCGGTCGTCCCCGGCGGCCGCCGCGATCTCGGTGAGGGTCTCGAAGGCGTGCAGGGCGGCGCCCGGCTGGCTCTCCGGGGTGCGCAGGTCGCACTCCAGGCCCCAGCCGTAGCCGCCGTCGGGGTTGCGGTAGGCGTCGAGGGCCGACAGGGCGCCGGCGGCATCCGCGTCGGGGCCTTCGACGAGAAGCTGGAAGCGGCGGCGGTCCAGGATGCGCGCGTGGGTGGCCATGAACGCGGCCACGGCGGAGATCTCGTGAGTCATGGGTTCATCGTGGGCGGGGCGGCTACCTGCGGTCTTGTAGGTTCCGGTCGTCCGCGTGGTGTGTGATCCCGTGGTCGCCGCAAAGCGGAGGGGGACAGGGC
This sequence comes from Actinomadura sp. NBRC 104412, assembly GCF_030269515.1. Taxonomy (GTDB): domain Bacteria; phylum Actinomycetota; class Actinomycetes; order Streptosporangiales; family Streptosporangiaceae; genus Spirillospora. The sequence continues at coordinate 120,856 of NZ_BSTM01000007.1, forward strand.
GGAGACGTTTTCCGCCGTCCTCGCTGCGCGCCCGGCTGACCCTGGTCGCGGCCCTTGTCGCGACCGTGGCGTTCTGCGTCCCGGCGGCGCTGGTGATGACGGTCGCCCCGGCCGCCCTTCAGGACGACACGCGGATGCGCGCCGAGCTGGCGGCGCGGCGGGTGTCGAGCCAGGCGGAGCGCGGCGAGCTGCCGCCCGAGCTGCTCACCTTCGCGGCGGGAACGGCGCGGGCCGACCACATGCAGGTCGTGGCGCCGGACGGGCGGGTCATGGCGGCCAGCCACAAGCTGGCGGGCCAGGGACCCATCGCCACCTTGCTGCCCGCCGGCTTCGAGCAGCCCGTCGTGCTGAGGGCCCCGTTGCGGCTGTCGCCGCGGCACGAGTCGTTCGGCGAGACCCATCTGGTGGTGGCGGTGCGGACCCGCGCCCCCACCGGTCCCGTCGTGGTGTACTCGGCGGTCAACATCGCCCACATCGAGCGCACCATCACCGCCCTCCGCCTGGCGGCCCTCGTCGGCACCCCCTTCGCGGTGCTGCTGGTCACGGCGGTCGCCTGGACGGCGGTCGGGCTGACGCTGCGGCCGGTGGCCGCGATCCGGCGCAGGCTGGAGCGGATCAGCGGGCGGGACCTGGGCCGCAGGGTGCCGGTGCCGGACTCGGGGGACGAGATCGCGCGGCTCGCCGCGACCATCAACGACACGCTGGAGCGGCTGCACCGCTCCGCCGAGGCGCAGCGGCGGTTCGTCGCCGACGCCTCGCACGAGCTGCGCAGCCCGATCTCCGCGCTGCACACCCAGCTCGAGGTGGACGCGGAGTACCCGGACCAGACCGACTGGCTCGCCGCCAACCGGCGCGCGCTGGACGCGACCCGGCGGCTGGCCGAGACCGTGGACGAGCTGCTGGCCCTGGCCCGGATGGACGCGGGCACCACCACGGAGAAGCGGCCCGTGGACCTGTCCCGGCTCGCGGCGGCGCAGATCAGGCGGCGCGCCCGCGAGCGGGTGCCGATCCACGGCGACCTGGCCCCGGAGCCGCGGGTGCTCGGCTCGCCCGCGCAGCTCGACCGGCTGCTGACCAACCTGCTCGACAACGCCGTCCGGCACGCCCGCACCCGGGTGGACCTGAGCGTCCAGGTCGAGGACCGGCACGTCGTGCTGAAGGTCGCCGACGACGGGTCGGGGATCGCGCCGGAGGACAGGGAGCGGGTGTTCCAGCGGTTCACCCGGCTCAAGGAGGGGCGTGAGCTCGACAAGGGCGGAAGCGGCCTCGGGCTGCCGCTGTCCCGGGAGATCGCCCGGTCGCACGGCGGTGACCTGGGCATCGCCGACACCCCCGGCGGTGCCTGTTTCGTCCTGCGGCTTCCGCGCGCCCCTGAGGGCGGCGGCCCCGCCGGACGGTAAGGGAGGTCACGGCGACCGGTGCGCGCCTCAACCGGTCGCCGTGACCCCGTCCCCCCGCCCGGGTGGGACGTCTTCGCCGGCTCCACGGCGGTGGCCGACTCTCGGGGCCGCCGCTCGCCCCCCAGCGGGGAGCCGGACGCCGCTTACCCAGGCGTTATGAAGTTATTGCGTACCGGGTCGTAGGTTCACGCGGGGACCGGTTCCCTTCGGCGAGCGGTAGCATGGCCTCGATGAGTGGTCAACTGATTACCCAGAGTGAGTGACGGCGGCGGTCAGTTCGGCCGTGACCGTGACGCACGGGACGCGGGCGCGGGCCGCGACGCGGACGACCTGCCGGGCGGCCTCGCCCGCCCGGCCGCCCGCGATGACCGCCACCGCCGCTCGGATCGCCGCCAGCCGTTCCTCGGGCGTGGCGAGCGACCCGCCGGAACGCTCGATCGCCCCGTCCACCACCACGTCCATGAGGGGGACCGGCGAGCCCAGGACGTCGCGCACCCCGCGCCGCCCCTCCCCGCGCAGCACGTCCGCCGGGTCACGCCCGTCCGGGAACAGCGCGGCCTCCAGCGGGCCGCCCACGCCCTTCAGCGCCCGCCAGAGCCGCAGGGTCGCCGAACGACCCGCGCCGTCGCCGTCCAGGGCGACGACCAGCCCGCTGCGGTCCAGGCCGGCGATCTCGTCCAGCGCGGCGAGCTGCGCGGCGGTCAGCGACAGGCCGAGCGTGGCCACCGCCGCGTGCTCCCTGGACGCCACGTTCACCGCGATCGCGTCCAGCGGACCCTCCACCATGATTGGGCGCGCCCTGCCGCCCGCGAGCCGGTCGCGCATCTCGTGCAGCCCGAACAGCAGCTCGCTCTTGTGGAACGCGGCGGTGTCCGGGCCGTTGAGGTACTTCGGGCCCGGCGCGCCGTCGGGGAGGCGCCCGATGAACCCGGCGATCGTCCCGTCGGCCGGGGACCGGATCGCGAACATCGCGCGGTCGCGGAAGGTGTCGTAAAGACGGCCCGTCCTGCCACGCCGGGCCAGCCCGGCGGCGACGATCGCCGCGTCGTCATGGCCGCGGGCGCGCAGGTGCCGGGTGAGCGCGCGGGGACCGGGCGGCGCGTACCCGATCTGCCAGCGCCGCTGCACGTCCCGCCCGAAGCCGCGGCCCGACAGGTAGCCGGGGACCCAGCCGTCCGGCATCCGGGCGCGGAAGAACGCGTGCGCGGCGTCCATCAGGTCGTGGGCGTCGGAGAACTTCTGGGCCGCGCAGACGCGCCGGGCCGTGCGCAGGATCCGGTCGGCGAAGTCCGGGCCGGCGGCCACCCGGTCCGGGAAGGCGAGCCCGCCGGTGTCCAGGCCGAAGTGGGCCAGGACCAGGAAGGCCACCGAGTCGGCCTCGACGCGCCGCAGCCCATGGCAGCCACCGCGATCGGCGTGGTCCCCCGGTTCGAAGGCGTGCGCCAGCCGGTGCGCGAGGACCGTGCAGGCCCGCAGATCGTCCACCTCCTGGACGGGCGGGACGCCGCGCCGCGCGGCCAGCGCGGCGAGCCTCTCCCGTGCCTCGCGCGGACCGCGGGCGCGCGGGACCTCGGGGGGAAGGCCGTCGGTCTGGCTGATGTCGAAGACGGTGCGCGGACCGCCGCCGGGCGCCTCCGGCAGAATGGCAATGCCCTTCTCGCCGCGCCGCACCTGGCGTCCGGCGGCCAGCCACGACCCGTACGACCGGACGTCGGTGGCCGCCCGCCACTGCGCCGAGATCAGCAGCGTGTCGGTGAACCCGTACCGGCGCCCGAGGCGGGCCGCGCGTTCCAGCCACCAGCGCCACGGCAGCGTCCCGTCACGCAGCCGGGCGGCCTCGTGCCCGGCGAGCTCGCGCAGGACCGCCTCGTCGTGGGCGTGCATGGTCGGGCCTCCTCGCCGGCGGGCGTACGCAGGGGAAGCGGAAGGCCGGGACTCGCAACTACGTCATACCCATCCAAAGGGCTCGTTACAGCCCTTTTCACTGCCCCGTCACAGGTAGAGGCCGACCAGCTCCTCGGGATGGTCCAGCAGCGGCGGGAGGTCCTCGGCCCTCAGGGTGACCAGCTCCTCCGTGGTCGGGGCGGCGATCGCGGCGGCGTGTCCGTTCTTGGCGGCCCTGCCGTTCGCGGCCCCGTTCTTGGCGGCTTTGCCCTTGGCGCCGTTCTTCGCGGCGTTCTTGGCAGTGTTCTTCGCAGCGTCTTTCACAAGGGAGGCCCGCTGGGCGTCGCGGGCGGCGGTGGCCACCCGCTGGGCCTGGTTCGCCACAGCGACGTCCAGGAGGTTGCGCATCAGCCGCCCGTTGCCGAACGACTTCCCGCGCGGGACGCGGCGCAGCGACCCCCGCAGCAGCTCGGTCACCCCCGGCGCCAGCCGGAACCCGTCCGCCGCGGCCAGCCGCTCGAACATCGTCACCAGCTCGTCGTCGCTGTAGTCGGGGAAGTGCAACTGCTTGGGGAACCGGGAGTCGAGCCCCGGATTCGCGGCCAGGAACTCGGCCATCTCCCGCTGGTACCCCGCCACGATCACCACCAGGTCGTCGCGGTGGTCCTCCATCAGCTTCACCAGCTCGGCGATCGCCTCGTGCCCGTAGTCGCTCTTGTGCGGCGACTGGGTGAGCGTGTACGCCTCGTCGATGAACAGCACCCCGCCGATCGCCCGTTCCACCAGCCGCCGGGTGCGCGGCGCGGTCTGGCCGATGTACTCGCCGACCAGGTGCGCGCGGGACGCCTCCACGACATGCCCGGACGACAGCACGCCCAGCTTCTTGTAGATCCGGCCCAGCAGCCTGGCCACCATCGTCTTGCCGGTGCCCGGGTTGCCGGTGAACACCATGTGCCGGGTCGGCGGCGTGATCCGGAGCCCGCTGCGGCGGCGCAGCCGCGCCGCGTAGGTGCCCGCGACCAGCAGCTCGATCTCCTTCTTGATCGTGTCCAGGCCGGTGAGGTCGCGCAGCTCGGTCATCGGGTCGCCCTCGGCCCGGCTGGTGTCCAGTGCGTCCGGGATGTCCTTTTTGGTCACCACCAGCTCGGCGCCGTCCTCGGTCTTGGCGCGCACCGCGTCCACGACGAGGTCGGCGAGGTACGGCGCGAGACGGGCGTTGCGCAGCGTCTGGACGGGCGGCGTCGCGGCCAGCAGGGCACCGGCGGCGGCGATCGCGTGCCGGGTGCCGCGGGCGCCCCGCTCGCGCAGCGCCCGCCGGAACAGCTCGGCGTGGCCCTCCGCGTCGAACGGCCGGGTGCGCGCGATGCGGAAACGGAGCGGCAGCACCGGGTTGACCTCGCGGATCCGCTCGTCGCCGCCCGCGTCGCACAGCGCCACCAGGTGCAGGTCCGGATGGATCGCCAGCAGCCGGTGCAGCTCGCCCGCCAGCGCCTCCCCGTTGCCGGGATCGGTGACGATGCCGTCCAGCCCCTCGATGATCAGGAGCCGCTCGCCCGCGCACTCGCGCACGTCGGCGTGCAGCTTGCCGACCGCGTCCGAGAGCCGCTGCCCGGCGAACAGGTTGTCGGTCAGCCACACCGGGTCGCGGCCCAGGTTCAGCGCCCGGCCCAGTTCCTGTGCCGCGTCCCGCTTGCCGGTGCCGTCCGGGCCGACCAGCATCAGCCGCACCGGCTCGCCGCCCCCCGACAGCTCCGCCAGCGCCCGGCTCACCTCCGGCTGCCCCACCAGCCCGCTCTCCACCGGCTCGGGGGAGACCTTGGACACGGCCTCCTTGACCGGCTCCACCTTGAGCGCGTCCACCAGCGGGTTGATCACCCGCCTGCGCGGCGCGAACAGCCGCCGCAGGTCCGTCTGGAACTGCCCGACCGGGATCCACTCCGGCTTGGGGAACCACGGGTCGCCCGGAAGCCCCTGGACGGTCGCCACCCAGCGCATCGCCATGTCGAGCCAGGCGCGACAGGCGTCGGCCGCGCCCGCGACCAGCGCACGCAGCAGCCAGGCTCGGGTCCGCTCCTGCCACGCCGCCGGCTTGAAGCCGCGCCGTTCCACCGCGAACCGCGCCCGCAGCTCCTGGTAGCGGTCCTCGCCCAGTGCGGCGGCGAGTTCCGCTGGGACGTCCTCAATGCTCCCTTGCAGCAGCAGTTGGGTCAGGTGGGTCTCGACCGTCTCGTCCCTCGGCGCCACGGTCACCAGGTGCTCGTACGCGGCCAGCAGTCCAGCCGACACCCATTCCAGGTAGCCGACCGGGCCCATCAGCTCGGGGACCACCGCCAGGATGTCGTCGCCCGCGTGGGCGTGCCAGTGCTCGCGCAGCTCCAGCTTCGGCAGGCCGGTATCGCACTGGGGCGGGTCCTCGTACAGGCGGAGCAGCGCCTTGCGCCGCCCCTCCAGCGGCTCGATGCCCTCCAGCACGTCCAGGCAGTCCCGGGCCAGGGAGATCGCCAGCTCCCGGTCGGGCGCCTCCACCAGCCAGTCCACCGGCGGCCGCCATCGGCCGCCCGGCGCGTCCCAGCGGGTCATCCGGGTGCTCAGCGGGCCGGGGTTGAGCAGGTGCCGGTACAGCAGCCGCTCGGGAAGCTGCGACCACGAGCCCGCCTTGATCGCACCGCCGCCGGGCAGGAACGCCAGGATCCCGAAGATCTCCGCCGTCACCAGCGAGGCGGGCAGCGTCAGCAGCTTGTGCTCGTCGGTCGTCAGCCCCGCGCAGCGGGGATCGGCCGCCAGCGCGTCGATCCGCGCCGAGATCTCCTCGAACAGCCCGTCCGGCACCCGCCAGGGCCCGTAGGCGTAGACGTCGAGAACCGGCTCGTCGGTGAGCAGGAGCTCCAGATGATCCGGCAGCCGCAACGCATTCTCCCCATGAGTGACCCAAACCGGGGTACAGCCTATGGTTCCGAACGACCTGAGTTCGTCATCGGTCCGAGAGCCCGCCCCCTTCCATTGAACTGTGCCCGTCCTTCGATCGCTCTCGGGTTCGTCAACGACGGGTAAATTACGGCGACCCGGGCCTGTCCGGGCTCAGAGGCGTTCAAGGGCGGCGAAGGCCCATTGGGCGGCCCTGCGGGCGTCCTGCGACTGCCTGGCCTGGGGGACGCGCTCGCTGCGGTAGCCGACCTCGGCGGTGAGATTGCCGACCCTGAAGAAGACCACCGAGTTGCCCGAGGAATCGATCGTGGCGAAGCCTTCGTCGCCGAGGCCGGGGATGGTCTCGGGGGAGGCGGCCGCGTTCTTGCGTTCCTTGGCCAGGAGACCGCGTGCCCCGGCCGTGTCCGGTGCGGTCAGGAGTTCGAGCGTGAGGTCGTCGTCCTGATCTCCCGTGCCGCTCGCGGTGGGGCTGGTCTGCCAGTTGCAGCTCCTTGTGGGCCAGCCGGTGGACGCGTCGCGGCCCTCGTCGCCGTCGCTGAAGAACTCGCGGACCAGCCGGCCCGCCTGCTCGGCGCTGATCAGGCCGCACGGGGCCGGGGGCGTCGCGAAGCGGACCCGTTCGGGCGGCCGGGCCTGCGCCGTTCCCGGCGCCGTCGCCGCCCGCTGCGGCGTCTGTGGCGGGCCGGAGCCGCCACGCGTGGCGGCGATCACGATGATCACGATGGCCAGGGCCGCCGTCACGGCCGCGGCGAGGGCCGGGACGACCCAGGAGCGGCGCGGTCGTGGACGTGGTGGCCGCGTCGCCGTCACGGGTATCGCGGGCTGTGTCGGTTTGCCCTCCACCACCGCGCGCAGGAAAGACTCGGCCTCCTCCGCCGTCGCACGGGACGCGGGGTCCTTCACCAGCATCCGCATCAGCAGCGGGCCGAGCGGGCCTGCGGCGCGAGGCGGATCCGGCTCGCTGGTCAGGACGGCGCCGAGGGTTCCCATGACGGTGTCGCGTGCGAAAGGCGGGCGGCCCTCCGTCAAGGCGTACAGGGTCGCGCCCAGCGACCAGATGTCCGAGGCGGGACCGCTGGGGCCGTGCCGCACGCGTTCGGGCGCCATGTAGGACGGGGATCCGATCAGCGCGCCTTCCCGGGTGAGCGTGGCCTCGCCCTCCAGCGCCGCGATGCCGAAGTCGGTGAGGACGGCACGCCCGTCGTCGCGCAGCAAGATGTTGGCGGGCTTGACGTCCCGGTGCAGCACCCCCTGGGCATGGGCGGTACGGAGGGCGTCGAGGATCTCCAGGCCGATGCGCGCCACCCGATCGGGCGGCAGGGGCCCCTGGTCGGAGGTCACCGCGTCCAGGGAGCGGCCTGGGAGCAGGTCCATGACGATGCACGGCCTGCCCTCGTCCACGACCACGTCGTGCACCGTGACGATGGACCTGTGCTGGAGGAGGGCCGCGGCCCGCGCCTCCCGCAGGGCACGCTGGGACGCCTGCTCGCGCTGCCCGGGGCTCAGATGGTCGGGGAGCAGCAGTTCCTTGACCGCCACGTCCCGGCCCAGCAGGTCGTCGCGGGCCTGCCAGACGACGCCCATGCCGCCTCTGCCGAGCCGCCGGACGAGCCGGTAGCGGCCGTTGAGCGTACGGGTGGCCGTCACGACCGCCTGGCCAGCGCTTGCGCGACCCAGCGTGCCGCCTGCCGCGTCGCAGCGGGGGACGCGGTTCCGCGCTCGTACATGTACGAGACCTCCAGCACCGTGTTCCTCGCCCTCAGGACGACATAGGAGGCGTCCATGGCCTCGGACGAACCGGTCGAGGAGTAGATGAACGCCTCATCGCCCACTCCAGAGATGGCGCGGGCCGGGGTCTGCCGGGCACGTACGGGGCCGACGCCGATCTCCGGCCATCCCCAGACGTGGGACCCGCCGGACTTGCGGGCGTTGCGCCTGCTTACATACGTGTTATGGGCCTCGGCGGGAGAACTCGGCGAGGGGTCCCCGACGTTGAGGTTGATGTCCTCGATCTGGAACCCGCGTCTCTTGGTGCCCCACCCGCACTGTCCCTTGTCCCGCTCCACCCGAGGCGTCCCGTTGGGCAGCAGGCGCCGTATCTGGTCCCGTGTGAGGAGGCCGCAAAGATCCAGCGTGGACGCGCTGGGAGAAGCGGACGGGGACGGCGTCGCCGGGGGCCTGGCCTGGGCGGCGGACGGTGACGCGGACACGGCCGTTCCCCGATCGTCGTCACCGGACGACGTGATGGCCACGGCCACGGCGGCACCGACGAGCGCGACCACCGCCACGCCCGCCGCGACGGGGACCCACGCCTTCCCGCGACCCTTCGCCGAAGGCCGTCCCGGGGGCTTCGGCGCAGGCCCGTGAGGACCCGGGAACGGATCGGGCAGCCCCGACGGCCGTCCGGCGGCGACGTTCTCCAGCACCCGGCGGACGTCCTGGGCCTTCGGCCGCGCGGCCGGGTCCTTCTGGAGCAGATACCACAGCAGCGGCGCGAGGGAACCGGCCCGCCTCGGCGGAGCCGGAGCCTCGGTGAGCACGGCGCCCAGCACCGCCATCGGGTCGTCCCGCTCGAACGGCGGCCTGCCCTCCACGGCCGTGTACAGCGTGGCGGCCAGCGACCAGAGGTCCGACTCGGGGCCGGCGGGCCGCTCCTGGAGCCGTTCCGGCGCGATGTACCCGGGGGAGCCGACGAGCGTGCCGGTACGGGTCAGGGCGGGGTCGGTCTCGATGCCGGCGATGCCGAAGTCGGTCAGGACGACACGGCCGTCCTCGGAGAGCAGGACGTTGCCCGGCTTGACGTCCCGGTGGACGATGCCACGGGCATGGGCGGCCTCGAGCGCGTCCAGCACCTGGAGGCCGATCCGGGCGGCCACCGACGGAACCCGCGGGCCGTCGTGCCGGATCACCTGGTCCAGGGACGGGCCGCGCACCAGTTCCATCACGATCCACGGCCGGTCGTCCTCGACCACGACATCGTGCACGGTGATCACGCCGGGGTGGTCGATCAGCGCCGCCGCCCGCGCCTCCCGCCGCGCGCGGCCGGTCGCGACCTCGCGCTCCTCCGCGGTGAGGCCGTCCGGGAACGTGACCTCCTTGACGGCCACGGTCCGGCGCAGGGTCTCGTCCACGGCGGACCAGACCGTCCCCATCCCGCCGCCGCCGAGCCGTTCCCGCAGAAGATACCGCCCGGCGAGCAGCCGCTCCGACATGTGGACGCCGGACCCCCTTCCGCGACGCGCCCTTCGCTCCGGGAGATTATGCCGGGCGTGTCCGCCAGAGGCCGTCAGAAAATTCGTCAGGAGGTTTGTCGGAAGGTTCGTCAGGAGGTACTCAGCCCGCAGCCCGAGGAGCGCTTGAGGAGTTCCCGCATCCTCTCCGCGTCCGGGACGCGGATGCGTTCGAAGAGCTCCAGGGCCTCCTCGCGCCGGGCGCGGGCCTCATCGTGGTGTCCCAGAGCTTCGAGGGCGTCGGCCAGGACACGCAGAGCATGGCCCTGTCCCCAGGAATGCCGGTTCTCGCGCAGTATGCGCAAGGCCGAGCGGGCATCGCGGGCGGCCTCCTCGGGCCGGTCGAGCGCTAGCCGGGTCTCGGCGACGCGGTACATGGCCAGCCCTTCCCACTGCCGGTTGCGCCGGGCACGGAAGAACGTGACCGCCTCCTGGTGCCGCGCCATCGCCTCCGCGTGCCGCCCGAGGTGATGCAGGACGGCACCGAGATGGTAGAGCCCGAACCCGGTGCGCCCGCCGCCGAGTTCCTGATGCAGGGCCAGGCCGTGCTCCGCGGAGATCAGCGCCTCCTCGGGGCGGCCCAACGCCAGGAGCGCGCGGGCCACCGCGCCCAGGGCACCGGCCTCCCCGTAGCGGTCACCGATGCGGCGGAACGCGTCCAGCGCCTCGATGTAGTGGCGGAGCGCGTCCTCGTCCCGTCCCATGATGAGGTCGCAGCCGCCGAGAAGGGCGAGCGCGTCGGCGACGATCCACAGGTCGGCGGTGTCCCGGCCGCGGCGCAGCGCGACCCTCGACACCGCCGCGGTGTCGTCGATCCGGTCGGCGTAGAAGTAGAGGCGGCCGAGGTGCAGGTGGGCGCGGCCTTCGCTGCGCGCGTCCCGGCGGTCCCAGGCGCCGTCGATCACGGCGTGGGCGGCCCGCTCGCACTCCTTGGCGTGGACACCCGAGGTGACCAGGGTGTCGGTGAGCAGTAGCAGGTCGGCGGCCAGGGGGAGCAGCGCGGCCGGGCCGCGTGCGGCATGGGCGATCGCGGCGAACAGCGCCGGGGCCTCGGCGAAGAACCAGTCGCGTGCGGCGTCGGAGCCGCCGAAGGACAGCCCCTCCACGGCGGCGGGCAGCAGCGGGTTCTGCGCCCGGCCGTCCCCGGGGTTGACGGTGAGCTGCGCGTTGCGGGCCGTGGCCAGGTAGAAGTGGAACAGCCGGTGCTGCGCGGCCTGCCGCTCGGCCTGCGGCTCATCGCGTTCGGCGCACTGACGGGCGTAGAGCTGGAGCAGGTCGTGATAGCCGTACCGGCCGGCGGTGGGGGACCGCAGCAGGTTCGCGTCCACCAGCGCCTCGCACAGCCCCTCCGCCTCGCACGCGGACAGCCCGAGCAGCGCGGCGGCGGCGTCCCCCGAGAAGGTGGGGCTCTCGGCCAGGGCCAGCAGCCGGAACGCCCGCTTCTGCGCGTCGTCGAGCTGGTTGTAGCCGAGCTGGAACACCGCCTCCACGGCCAGGTCGGCGACGCGCAGCTCGGCCAGCGTGCGGCGGCGGTCGGCGAGCCGCCCGACCAGCGACTCCACCGTCCAGGCCGGGCGGGCGGCCAGCCGCGCCGCCACGATGCGGACGGCCAGCGGCAGATGGCCGCAGGCGGCCAGCAGCGCGCGGGCGGCGGCGGGCTCGGCGGCCAGCCGGTCGGCCCCCGCGATCCGGGACGCCAGCGCCCGCGCCTCGTGCGGCTCCATGACGTCGAGGTCGACGGGGCGGGCGGCGCCCAGCCCGGCCAGCTTGGACCGGCTGGTGATCAGCACCGCGCAGGACGGGCCGCCGGGCAGCAGCGGCCTGATCTGCCGGGCGTCGCGCGCGTCGTCGAGCACGACCAGGACGCGGCGCTCCGCCAGCCGGGTCCGGTACAGGGCGGCGCGCTCGGCGGGACCGGCCGGGATCGCGTCCCGGTCCACGCCCAGCGCCTGAAGGAACGCGCCGAGCACGGCGTGCGGGTCGGCGGGCTCGTCCCCGGCGCCGCGCAGGTCGCTGTAGAGCTGCCCGTCCGGGAAGCCGGACCGGACGAGGTGCGCGACATGCAACGCCAGCGCGGTCTTGCCGACGCCGCCGGGCCCGGCGATCGCCACCGTCGGGACGGTCCGCCGCGGCTCGGCCAGCAGCACGCCCCGCAGCTCGTCGACGAGCCGCTCGCGTCCGGTGAAGTCGGGCACGTCCCGGGGCAGCTGCGCGGGCGGCGCCGCGCCCGCCGCCCTGGCCCGGGGCGCGGGTGGCGCGGGCGTATGGCCGGTCTCGGTCAGCAGCCGCCGGTGCAGCGCCGACAGGTCATGGCCCGGCTCGATCCCCAGATCCTCGATCAGGGTGCGGCGGGTCTCCGCGTACACCTCCAGCGCCTCGGCGGGACGGCCCGCGCCGTGCAGGGCGAGCATCAGCAGGCCGCGCAGCCGTTCGCGCAGCGGGTGCTCGGCGACCAGCCCGGTCAGCTCGCCGATGATCTCGGCGTGGTCGCCCAGCTCCAGGTCCAGCTCCAGGCGCGACTCCAGGACGGCCAGCCGCCGCTCGGTCAGCCGGATCCGCTGGGCACGCGCGTACGGTCCCGGCACCCCGGAAAGCGGCGTGCCGCGCCACAGGCCCAGCGCGGAGCGCAGCAGCTCACGGGCCTGCGCGGGCCGCCCCTGCGAGCGGGCCTCCTCGGCCGCGGCCACGTCCCGCTCAAAACGCGCCACGTCCAGGGCCTCGGGCGGTAGCCGCAGCGCGTAGCCGTCGCCGACGGAGACCAGCAGCCGGTACGGCCGGTCCCTGTCGTGGTCCGGTTCGAGCAGGCGGCGCAGCCGTGAGGCGTAGGTGCGCAGGGCGCCCACCGCGCGGTCGGGCGGCGCGTCCCCCCAGACCGCGTTGACCAGTTCCTGGGCGGTGGCGGGACGGCCCTCCCTGAGCAGCAGCGCGGTCAGCATCGCCCGCTGCTGCGGCGGGCCGAGGGGCAGCTCCTCGGTACCGCGCCGGCCGCGAGGAGGACCGAGGACGGCGAAGGTCGTCGTCACCTGAGGCATTTCCATTGGTCAGCACCTTATGAGCCGACCTGCGCCTGGTCGAGCAAGCACCCGGTTTCCCGGCCCCGGCTCTGTCGCAGGCGAGTGAGAGACTGCCCTGCTGTGGACACTCCCGGGTTGCGCTTCACCGTGCTCGGGCCTGTGCGCGCGTGGCGAGGGGACGACGAACTGCGGCTCGGCGGCCCTCAGCAGCGGGCCCTGCTCGCCGTGCTGCTGCTGAACCGGGGGCGTGCCATGCCGATGGGGGCCCTGGTGGACGCGCTGTGGGGGGACGAGCCCCCGCCCCGCGCGGTGGGAACGGTGCGCACCTACGCGTCCCGGCTGCGCGGGGTCCTGGAGGACGACCGGGCCTCCCCCCGGTTGCTGGTCTCCAGCGGCCAGGGCTATGCGCTGCGCACCCCGCCCGGCCTGCTGGACGCCGAGGTGTTCGAGGACCTGGCCGCCGAGGCGGGCCGCGCCCGCATCGCCGGTGACCCGGCCCGCGCCCGGGAGCTGCTCGGCGCGGCGCTCGACCTGTGGCAGGGGGCGCCGCTGCCCGCACTGCCCGGCCCGTACCTGCGGGCCCGCCGGGCGCGGCTGGCCGACCGCAGGCTCGCCGTGCTCCAGGCCCGGCTGGAGGCCGATCTGGCGCTGGGCCGCCATGCCGAGGTCGTCGGCGAACTCGCCGTGCTGAGCGCCGAGCACCCGCTGCGCGAGCCGCTGCGCGGGCTGCTGATGATCGCGCTGTACCGGTGCGGGCGGCAGGCCGAGGCCCTGGAGTCCTACGCGGCGGCGCGCCGCACCCTGTCCCGGGAGCTGGGCATCGATCCAGGCCCCCAGTTGCGGCGCCTGCACGAGCGCATCCTCCGCAACGACCCGTCGCTGGCGGCGCCCGGCCGGCCGCCGGGAACGGAGGACGCGCACGCCCCCGAGCCCGGCCCCGCGCCCGAGCTGGACGCGCCCGCCGAACGGCCCGCCTCACTCCCCGCCGACCTGGCCGACTTCACGGGACGTACCGCACAGATCCAGCGGCTGACCGGGTGGTTGAGCGAGCACAGCCCGGACCCCGTGGTCGTCTCGGTGTCCGGGGTCGGCGGCGTGGGCAAGACCGCGCTGGCCGTGCACGCCGCCCACGCGGTACGGGACGACTACCCCGATGGGCAGCTCTACATCGACCTGCTGGGCACGGGCGAGCACCCGCTGCCTCCCGGCGTGGTGCTGGGGGAGTTCCTGCGCGCCCTCGGCGTGCCCGACTCGTCCGTCCCGGAGGGGGAGGGCGAGCGGTCGGCGCTGTTCCGCTCCCTGCTGTCGGGACGGCGCGTCCTGATCGTCCTCGACAACGCCCGCGACGCCCGGCAGGTCCGCCCGCTGCTGCCCGGCACGGCGGGCTGCGCGGTCCTGGTGACCTCCCGCGCCCGCCCGGCCAGGCTGCCGGGCGCCCGCCGGATCGACCTGGACGTCCTGGAACCCCGGGAGGCGATCGCGCTGTTCACCGGGATCGTGGGCGCCCGCGCCGCGGCGGAGCGGCGGGCCGTGGTCGACGTCGTGGGCCTCTGCGGCCACCTGCCGCTGGCGGTGCGGATCGCCGCCGCCCGGCTCGCGTCCCGTCCCGGCTGGTCCATCAGGACGCTGGCGGCCCGGCTCGCCGACGGCCGGCGCAGGCTGGCCGAGCTGCGCATCGGCGACCTGGCCGTCGAGGCCACCTTCCGGCTCGGGTACGACCAGCTCGACGCGCCGACCGCCCGCGCGTTCCGGCTGCTGGCCGTGCCGGACGTGCCGGCCCTCACGCCCCCGGCCGCCGCCGCGCTGCTCGGCACGTCCAGGGCGGCGGCCGAGCGCGTCCTGGAGTCGCTGGTCGACCTGGGCATGCTCGACTCGCCGGCCCCCGGCCGCTACCGCTACCACGACCTGCTGGGCCTGTTCGCCCGCCAGGTCAGCGGGCCCGACGGCGACGCCTCCGCGCGCCGCGCCGCCTTGCGCCGCCTGCTGCGCCACACCCTGGCCACACAGCGCGCGGTGCTGCACCTGGTCAGCCCGGGCACCCCGCTCGCGCCGCGCGGCGCGACGGCCGCGGCCGGTTTGGCGTTCCGTTCCGCGGCCGAGGCCCGTGACTGGACGTCCCGCGAGCTCACCGCCGGCCTGGCGATCATCCGCCAGGCCGCGGCGCCCGAGCACGACGTGGCGGAGGCGGCCGACCTGCTGGTCACGCTCGAACCCGTGCTGGAGGACGGCTACCGCTGGGACGAGGCCCGGCCGGCGGCGCGCGCCGTCCTGGACGAGGCGACCCGGCGCGGCGACCGCCGGGCCGAGGCGCGGGCGCGGTACGTGCTCGGGCGCATCCTCACCAACACCGGCGTGCTCGCCGAGGCCCGCGAGCACGCCGAGCGCGCCATCGCGCTCTGCCGTGAGACGGGTGACCGGGTGCTGCTGATGTGCGCGTTCGACGGCCTGTCGCACATCGCGTTCCACGAGCACGACCCCCACGAGGCCATCGGCAACATCGAGCGGGCGCTCGCGCTGGCCCGCGAGTTCGGTGACCGGGCGGGCGAGGCCGTACGCACCGGCAACCTCGCCTACGCCTACGCGGGGGCCGGCAAGGCGGCCGAGGCGGTCACGGCGGCCGAGCGCAGCCGCGCCCTGGCCCGCGCCGCCGGCCACGCCGCCGGCGAGGCGTACGCGCTCTACATTCTCGGCATCGCGCTGCGCGAGCTGGACCGGTGGGAGGAGGCGGAGGCCCGGTTCGACGGCGCGCGGGCCATCTGCTGGTCCCAGGGGTTGCGGGCGCTGGAGTCCTCCGTCCTGCTGCGGCTGGCCGAGACCAGGCTTCGCCGCGGACGCCCCCGCGAGGCCCGGGACGCCGCCGAGAGATCCCTGGCCATCGGCCGCGAGATCGGTGAGGAGTACCACCAGGGCCGGGCGCTGACCACCCTGGGCCTGATCCTGTCCGCGCTCGGCGAGCACGACCGGGCACGGGTCCGCTGGCGGGAGGCCCTGGAGCTGTTCACCACGCTGGAGGCCGCCGAGGCCGACGAGGTCCGCCGCCTCCTGCACAGCGACGGCGCCGCCGCCGGCGTGTTCCCTCTCTGGCCGTATCCCTCCGGCCGTGCCCTCTAGCCGGGGGCCGGGCCGGTCGAGCGGCGGGTGACCAGCTCGACCGGGAGCGACCGCGAGCCGGGACGGCCGCCGTCGAGGATCTCCAGGAGGGCGGTCAGCCCGCGGGCGCCCAGCTCCCCGGCGGGCAGCCGGACGGTGGTGAGCTCCGGTTCGACCGCCCTCGCCAGTTGCACGTCGTCGAAGCCGGTGACCGACAGGTCGCGGGGGATCTCCAGGCCGCGGGCCAGGGCCGCCTTGATCGCGCCCGCGGCGATCAGGTCGTCGTCGCAGACCAGCGCGGTGGGACGGTCCGGGCGGTCCAGCAGGCGGCCGGCCGCCTCCTTCGCCGCCTGGACGTTGATGGCGCCGGCCTCGCGGGCGAACCGGCCGCCGTCGAGGGCCTGGACGGCCTCGGCCAGGGCGGCGCCGCGGGCCCGGAACGTCCACTCGTCCACGGCCGCCGCGACGTGCCCGACCCGGCGGTGGCCCAGCGCCGCGAGATGGTCGGTGATGGCGCGCATGCCCGCCCCCACGTCGAAGTCCACCGTGGGCGCGCCCCCCGCGTCGGGGCCCGCGTCGAGCATGACCACGGGGACGTCCCCGAAGCCGGAGATCGCGTCCAGCGGCATGGACGAGGCGATGATCCCGTCGATCGCCTCGTGCCGGGCGCCGAAGGGCGCGTCCGCCGGCGCGCCGGTGCCGCCCGGGAAGCCGGCGTCGTCGGGCGGGTACACCACGATCCTGAACCCGTGGCGTGCCGCGACCCGTGCCGCGCCGATGTAGACGGCGCCGAAGAACAGCGAGGTGAGGGTCGGGACGACCAGCAGGACCGTCCGGGTGGTGCCCAGCCGCAGGTTGCGGGCGGCGACGTTGGGCCGGTACCCGAGGGCCTGCGCCGCCTCCTGGACGGACCGTGCCGTGGCCGGGGAGACCCTTCCGCTCCATTTGCCGTTCAGGACGAGCGACACCGTGGACTGCGAGACCCCGGCGGCCTGCGCCACGTCCCTGCTGGTGGGACGGTGCGCGGGACGCCCGGCCGGGTTCTCGTCCCGGGCGGGCGGCGCGTCCTCCGACGGCGTTCGCATGAGGAAACAGGGTAGAGCGGCGGGGCGGAGAAGTGATACGTATGACTCTGGACATAATACGTATGACTGCTGGATTCAGGCGAGGGCATGCGCTCCTATCTCGACTTCCTGCGGGTCGCCCACGCGGCCCGGCTCCTCGGCGGCACGCTGCTCGGACGGCTGCCCAACGGCATGGGCATGCTCGCGGTCATCCTGCACGTGCGCGCCGAAGGCGGCGGCTACCCGCTGGCCGGGACGCTCGGAGCCGCGTTCCTGCTGGCCATGGCCGTGGGCCAGCCGGTGCTCGGACGCGCCATGGACCGGTTCGGCCAGCCCCGCGTGCTGCAACCGGCGGCCCTGCTGTCCGCCGCCGGGTTCGCGCTGCTCGCCCTCACCGGCGCGGACCCGCTGCCGGTGACGGCCGCCGCCGTCGTCCTCGCCGGATTCGCCACACCGCCGCTCGAAGCCGGGCTGCGCGCGCTGTGGACCGCGGTGCTGCCCGGCCCCGCCCAGGTCAAGGCCGCCTACGCGCTGGACGCCGCCGCCCAGGAGATCCTCTTCACCGTCGGCCCGCTGCTGGTGGCCGCCGCCGCGCTGGTCAACACCGAGACGGCGCTGCTGCTCACCGGCGCGCTCGGCGTCGCGGGGACGCTGGTCGTCACCACCTCGCTGCCGTCCAGGACCTGGAAGGGGGACGAGCGCGCCGCCGACTGGGCCGGGCCGCTGCGCTCGTCCGGCCTGCGCGTCCTGTTCACGACGCTGGCCTGCTCGGGCATCGCGCTCGGCGTGTACGCGGTGGCCGCCACCGCCTACGGCGAGCGCGCCGGGGACGACCTGGCCTCCGGCATCCTCCTCGCCGCGATGTCCGCCGGGGCCCTGACCGGCGGCCTGGTGTACGGGGCACGCCCGTGGCCCGGCGACGACCACCGCCGCTTCCCCTGGCTGCTGGCGTTCCTCGCCGCCGGGTACCTGCCGCTGATCTGGACGCCCGGACTGCCGGTCATGACCGTGCTGGCCTTCGCCAGCGGCCTGTTCCTGGCCCCGATGCTCGCCTGTAGCTTCATCCTCGTCGACCGGCTGGCTCCCAGCGGGACGGTGACCGAGGCGTTCGCCTGGGTCGTCGCCGCGTTCAGCGTGGGCAGCGCGGTCGGCTCGGCCGCCGCGGGGTTCGGCCAGGATCTCGCCGGCGTCCGGGGCGCCTTCGCCGCCGCCGGGGCGGGCGGCCTGCTCGCCCTGGCCGTCTGCCTGCTCGGTGGCCGCCGCCTGCGTCCCGGTACGGGGGATCAGATCCAGTTGCGGAACCAGATCCGGGCGTGCCAGTCCTGATAGGGCAGGATCTTGGCGGCCAGTATCGGGTAGAAGTAGGCGAAGTTCGCCAGCACCACCAGCACGAACGCGCCCGCGGCCGCCGCCCCCGCCACGCGCCGCGTGCTCGGCGTCCCCGCGTGCCACAGCGTGGCCGTGCGCCCCGCCGGCCCGATGAGATACCCCAGGACCAGGACGATCGCCAGCACCATGAACGGCAGCACCGGCGTGGCGTAGAAGAGGAACATGGTGCGGTCGCCGAAGGCCGAGGGGAACCAGGGCAGCCAGCCCGCCAGGAACCCCAGCACGATCGCGCCCGCCCGCCAGTCGCGCACCGCCAGCCAGATCCCCACCGTGACGACCAGGGCCAGCAGCGCTCCCCACCACAGGGCCGGGGTGCCGATCCCCAGGATCTCCCGCGAGCAGCGGCTCGCGCCGCACGCCCCCTTGGGCTCGGTATAGAAGAAGGCCACCGGGCGCCACAGCACCGGCCAGTCCCACGGCCAGGACTGGTACGGGTGCTCGGAGTCCAGCCCGACGTGGAAGTTCAGCATCTCCCTGTGGTAGTTCCACAGATCGGGCAGCGCCTCGAACACCCGCGCGGGGACGAAGGCGGAGACCTCGCCGCGTCCCCAGCCGCCCGGCCGGAAGATCCAGCCCGACCAGGTGGCCAGATAGGTGACCGCGCCCCCCACGACGAGCTGGCCGAACGCGGGCAACGCGTCCAGCGCCAGCGTCCCCGGCAGCGGCTGCCGCACCCCGGCGGCGCGGCGCGCCCCGAAGTCCCAGAACACCAGCATGATCCCGAACGCGGCCACGTAGAAGATCCCGGTCCACTTGGTCGCGCAGGCCAGGCCGAGGCAGATCCCGGCCAGGACACGCCAGCCGTGCGGCACGAACGGGCCGAGGTCGGAGAGGGTGCCCGCCGTGGCGGCGGCCTCCACCCGCTCGGCCAGCAGCCGCCGGGAGCGGTCCCGGTCGATCACCAGGCACGCGAACCCGGCCAGGATCCAGAACATCACGAAGATGTCCAGCAGAGCGGTCCTGCTGGTGACGAAGTGGAGCCCGTCCAGCGCCAGCAGCAGCCCGGCCATGCACCCCAGCAGGCTGGACCCGGTCATCCGCCGCGCCACCCGGCACAGGATCAGCACCGACAGCGTCCCGCACAGCGCCGCCGCGAACCGCCAACCGAACGGGGTCGCGCCGAACAGCCACTCACCGCCCGCGATCATCCACTTGCCGAACGGGGGATGGGCGACGAACGAGGCGCCGCTCGACCAGATGTCGGCGTTCGGATCGGCGATCAGCAGCTTGTCGGCGTCCTTCCTGGTGTTGTGCTCCCAGCCGAACGTCAGCAGCGCCAGCGCGTCCTTGGCGTAGTAGGTCTCATCGAAGACCACCGCCTTCGGCACGCTCAGCCGGTCGAACCGCAGGAACCCGGCGAAGGCCGTCACCAGCAGCGCCCCGAGCCAGCCCGCCAGCGCGTTCCCCGGAACGGGCGGCGCCGGCCGCTTGCGCGGGGACGGCGGGTGCGACCGCCCTCCGGAGGCCGGTTCCGACACCAGGTCCGTCATCGCCATTCCGCCATCTTGTCATTGCAGCCCGACCCCCACACCTCACAGTACGGCGCTCATGCCCATGCCCCGGATCGGGCGCGTCATCACCGGCCACAATGGACGGGTGACGGGGAACGAAGACGGCACCGGACGGCTCCTGCTCGCCGCGGCACCGATCGGCAGGGCGGACGACGCCTCCGGACGGCTGCGCGCCGCCCTGGCCGACGCGCAGATCATCGCGGCCGAGGACACGCGGCGGCTGCGCCGCCTGGCCGCCGACCTGGACGTGCCCATCAGCGCCCGGGTCGTCTCCTACTACGACCAGAACGAGCGGGCCCGCGCCGCGGAACTGATCGAGGAGCTGCGGGCCGGCCGCGACGTGCTGGTGATCACCGACGCCGGGCTGCCCGGCGTGTCCGACCCCGGCTACCGGCTGGTCAACGCGGCGGTCGCCGCGGGCGTACCGGTGACCGCGCTGCCCGGCCCGTCCGCCGTCACCACGGCGCTCGTGGTGTCGGGACTGCCCACCGACAGGTTCTGCTTCGAGGGCTTCCCGCCCCGCAGACCGGGAGAGCGGGGCCGGCGGCTCGCGGCCCTCGCCGCCGAGCCCCGCACCATGGTGTTCTTCGAGGCCCCGCACCGCCTCGCCGCCACCCTGAAGGCGATGGCGGACGCGTTCGGCGCCGACCGTCCCGCCGCCGTGTGCCGGGAACTCACCAAGACCTACGAGGAGATCCGCCGGGGCCCCCTCGGCGACCTGGCCGACTGGGCCGCCGGAGGCGTCCGCGGAGAGATCACCCTGGTGGTCGGCGGCGCCCCGCAGACCCCCGGCCTGTCCGAACCCGCCGACCTCGCCGCCGCCGTCGCCGAACGCGAATCCACCGGAACACCCCGCAAACAGGCCATAGCCGAAGTCGCCAAGAACAATGGCCTACCCAAACGGGTCGTCTACGACGCCGTGGTCAGCGGCCCTTCCGCTTGAGCGACCGTTCGGGGCCGGGCTAGTTGGCGGCGGGTTCGGGCACCTTGTGCTCGACCGGTTCGGTGGTGGGTTCGAGGTCGGGCAGGGCGGTGGTGCGGCGGGTGCGCAGGCGGAGCAGAGCGGCCATCCGGTCGCGCCCCTCGGGGGAGAAGGCGATGCCGGCGGCCAGGCAGGCCAGCGGCAGGGCCGGAAGGACGTACCGGTAGTCGAACTCGGCGGTGGCGGCCGGGGCGAGCAGCAGCCCGGTGGCCAGCGTCCACGGCAGGAACGCCATCCCGCCGAGACGCCGCCACATGGCGCCCATGCCGGCCAGGCCGACCAGGAGGATGACACCGACCATGGTGCCGCGCACATAGACGTGGTCCTGGTACACGCGGATCACACTGGCGAACGGCTCCACCACGTTGGTGCGCGCACGGCCCCTCTCGTAGGCGACCGCCTCGTCGGCCGCGGTGTTGTCGCTGTCCATCCGCCAGTTCGGCAGCGCGCTGGAGCTCCTGCCGAACTCGTACTGCTGGTAGGTGGCCTTGTCGGGGAAGACCGTGCGGTTCCAGCGGAAGACCCGCAGGAAGTCGTAGCCCACGACCTGCAGATAGTCCACCGGCTGGGAGAGGATCGCGCGCTTCGCGAAGGCGTTGGCGACCTTGTTCTTGTCGGCGTCGAACCGCTCGCCGGGGTAGCGGCCCAGCGGCGAGGCCGCGTTCCAGATGCCGTCCTGGCTGTTGGGGAGCCGGTTCTCCGGCTCGGTGCACAGCGGGATCTCCTCCACCGGCGGGTTGATCTTGTGGCAGTCGGCGAACTTGTAGACCCGCGCGTACAGGAAGATGCCGTTGCTCTCGGTGATCGCGAACTTGTCGTTCTCCAGCTTGTACCAGCCCGCGTACATCACCACGGGCAGCGCGCAGAAGGCGACGGTGACCGCCAGGATCCGCCAGCCGTCCCGCCTGATCAGCATGAAGGTGAGCAGCCCGATCAGCACCGGCAGCCCGACCGACCTGGTCAGCCAGGCCACCCCGACGATCAGGCCGAGGGAGGCGGCGATCCTCCAGGTGGGGCGGCTGTGCCAGAGCAGCAGCGTGACCGCCCCCATCACCAGGAACGTGAACAGGGTGTCGGACAGGATCAGGTGCTCGAGCTGGATCTGGTAGGCGTCCAGCAGGAACGGGACGGTGGCCAGCGCCGCGCCCCACCCGGGCAGCCGGAACCGGGACCGCAGCAGCGCGTACACCATGACGCCGACGGCCAGCCCCATGAGGTGCTGAAGCGCGGTGACCAGCGCGAAGCTGTGGAACGGCTTGAGGATCAGCAGCATGAAGGCGTAGCCGTCGGGCCGCAGCGGATGCGGGTACGGCCGCATCGCCACATGCAGGTAGTCGAAGCTGTCGTTGAAGAACATCGCCGGCTGGTAGCCGACCATCGCGATGACCCGCAGCAGCGCGGCCACGGCGAGGACGACGGTGAAGGCCGGGTGCCGCCGCATCAGCGCCCACGTGCGCGCGGACCGCTCGCGCACGTGCCCGGACGGGTCGGCGGCGAACGCGCGTCCCGAGGCGACGGCGGACGAGACGACGCGCCGCGCACCACGCTGCACGCGGCCCGCGCCGCGCCTGGCCGGGGCCGCCCTGAGCGCGCGTGTTACCAGATTCTTGCCTTGATTCGCGCGCTTCGGCGTGTCGCCGGTTCCGAGGCGGACGTCTCCGGCGGCCGTCGCGGTGGCCATGGCGGCCACCGCGGGCATGCCCGACGCGGCATCATCCCCTTGGGCGCCGCCGTTCGAGGCGGAGCCGTTGGAGGCGGCCCCGTTCATCTCGGCCCCCTTCATGCCTGCCCCCTTCGTCGCGGCACCGGCACCGTTGCGGCGGGCACCGCGCCGTCCAGCCCCCGACTCGGTGGCACTGCGTTCTCCGGCGCGCGTCACAGCCGACCCAACCTTTCCGGGCCGCGGTGCCCGTATGCTTGTCCGTCTAGCCTGCCGCTTCTGGTCGTTGCTGAGCGGGTCTTCAGATTGCAAGTAGGCAACACGATACGGGCGCTCTTGGTGAGAGCGCCGCGCATCGCTCGCTTCGGGCGTGCATCATGAACGATGGTCGTCCGCCCGGCGGGACACGACGAGATCAGTGAAAAATACCGCAGACGGTCACCAGGGGAAGCGAAGGAGATCGCGTGGAACTCTCCGTAGTGATGCCGTGTCTGAACGAGGCCGAGACGGTCGAGACCTGCGTCCGCAAGACGATCGGCTTCTTCGAGGAGAACGGCATCGACGGCGAGGTCGTCATCGCCGACAACGGCAGCACCGACGGCAGCCAGCAGCTCGCCAGGGAGGCCGGCGCGCGCGTCGTGCCGGTGGTCGACAAGGGCTACGGCAACGCGCTGATGGGCGGCATCCGCGCCGCGCGCGGCCGGTACGTCGCGATGGGCGATGCCGACGACTCCTACGACTTCACCACGCTCGGGCCGTTCCTCGACGAGCTGCGCGACGGCGCCGACCTGGTGATGGGCAACCGCTTCAAGGGCGGCATCGCCCCGGGCGCGATGCCGGCCCTGCACCGCTACCTGGGCAACCCGGTGCTGAGCTTCATCGGGCGGCTGTTCTTCGGCAGCAAGATCGGTGACTTCCACTGCGGGCTGCGCGCCTTCAACAAGGAGTCGATCCTGCGGCTCGGGCTGCAGACCGGCGGCATGGAGTTCGCGAGCGAGATGGTGGTGAAGGCCACCCTCGCCAAGTACGACATCCGGGAGGTGCCGACCACCCTGTCGCCGGACGGCCGGTCGCGCGCGCCGCACCTCAACACCTGGCGGGACGGCTGGCGGCATCTGCGCTTCCTCCTTCTCTACAGCCCGCGGTGGCTCTTCCTCATCCCCGGGTTCGTGTTCATGACGCTCGGACTGATCGCCGGGATCGCGCTGTCGTTCGGCCCGGTCCGGATCGGAGAGATCGCCTTCGATGTCGACACGCTGGTGGGCGCCGCCGCGGCCATGGTGATCGGGTTCCAGGCGGTGCTGTTCGCGCTGCTCACCAAGGTCTACGCGATGCAGGAGGGCTTCCTCCCGCATGATCGCAGAGTACAGAGGTTCACCGACTGGTGGAGTCTGGAACGCGGCCTGGTGCTGGGCGGGCTGCTGGCCGTGGCCGGTCTGGCGGGCCTGGTCGCCTCTCTGCTGCACTGGCGCGTCAACAACTTCGGTGAGCTGGACCCGCGGCAGTCGCTGCGCATCGTCGTCCCGTCCGCGACCGCGCTGATGATGAGCCTTCAGGCGGTGTTCGCCTCGCTGTTCGCCAGCATCCTGAGCATCCGCCGCCGCCAGCACCCGCCGGCGATCGACCCGGCCGACGAGGCCGCGGACGTCGTCGACGCGGCCGCCCACCGGGTCGCGGCCGAGAGGCCGGCGCCGGGCGAGCCCGTGGCGGCCACCGCGCGCAAGCGGGCCGCCGCGCCGTCGTCCGGGGACGAATCCGACTGAGCCCGGACGTCGTCATCGCGTTCCGGAGTCGGAAGCCGGGAACCCGCTCAACGTTCCGCGGCGGGGAGGTCCGGCCTTCCCTGGACTATGACAGGCTGAAACGTTGATGGATCCTTCGCCCGTGCGGGCCCGTTACCGGGGACCGCGTCCCTGATGTCCGCGACCCAGGCCGCGACGGCCCCCGCCGTCCGGCGCCCGGCCCGGTCCACCGGCCCGGAGCGGCGAGCGGATCGGCGGTTCCGCCATTGGGGCCTCCTGCTCCTGCTGGGCTGGGCGGCGCAGGTCGCGGTGCGGCTGTGGATGTCGTCCCGGCAGGTCATGCCGGTGGCGACGCCGGACGAGACGGGCTACCTGTTCGCGGCCCGGGTGCTGACCGGCGGCCCCGAGGCCGACCTGTCGTACGGGACGGTGTACCGCGGCGGATACGCGCTGCTGCTGCTCCCCGCGTTCTGGCTGGCCGACGACCCGGTCGCCGTCTACCGGATCTGCCTGGTCATCAACGCCCTCATCAGCGCGGCGACGCTGCCGCTCGCGTACCTGATGCTGCGCCGCATGCGCCTGTCGCGGACATGGTCGTACGCGCTGGGGCACGCCACCGCGCTGCTTCCCGCCGTGGTGTTCTACGCGGAGTTCGTCCTCACCGACGCGGTGCTGCCCGTCGCGGTGTTCGGCTGGCTGCTGCTGACGCACTCCTGGCTGTCCGCGCCCAAGGGCGAGTCCCCGGTGCGGGTGGCCGTGTACGGGGCCTCCGCGGGCATGGTGGTCGCGTACGTGTACGCCTCGCATTCGCGCGGGATCATCCTGATGGTGGTGCAGGCGTGCGTGCTGGCCGTCGCCGTCCTGTGCCGGTGGCGAGGCTGGACACCGACGGGGATCGCCGCCGCGGCGATGGGCGCGGTCGCGTACGCGGGCATGAAGCTGAACGAGGGCCTGCTGCCGCGTCTGTACCCGGGCGGCGACAACAACCTGGCCGCGAACCTGGAGTGGCGCCTGACCCACTGGGACGGGTACGGCTGGACGCTGTCGCTGGGCACGGGCCAGATCTGGTACCAGATCGTGGCGACCGGCGGGGTGGCGGGCGTCGGGCTCGTCACCATCGCGGTGGTCGCGGTGCGGCGCGGCACGCCACCGCGGTTGCGCGTGCTCGCACTGGCCGTGCTGGCGGCCATCGCGGGCATCGCGTTCGCGACCTCCGCCGCGTTGCCGGTGGAATGGCGGGTCGGCAACTACGTGTACGGCCGTTACCTGGCGTGCGTCACGCCGGTGCTGTTCGCGGTCGGCGCGGCGGTGCTGTTGCGCGCGACGCTGCGTACCGTCCTGTGGGCCACGGCGGCGACGGTCGCGGTGACCGTCATGGCGGCCAGCGTGGTGCAGTGGTACGCGGGCGACCTGCTGACCCGCTACACCTACACCCTGTTCGACTTCCCCGAGACCTCGTTCCTGACCTGGAACTGGTCGTCGTTCCATCTCTGGCGCGCCACGCTGGCCGGGCTGGTCCTGCTGGGCCTGGCGGTGGTCGCGGCGCGGCTGCCCCGGCACGGGCGCGCGGCCGTCGTGGGCCTGCTGGTGCTGGTGAACGTGGCGGCGGTGACGACGGCCACGACCGAGATCTCCCGTCCGCTGTCACGGAACCTGGCCGCCTACAGCGACCTGCGCGACAGCACGGACCTGGACGCGCAGCGCTCGATCGCCCTCGACTGGAACATCCCATGGATGCTGCGGCTCTCGCAGTTCTACTGGGCGTGGAACAGCAAGGGCACCATGTTCGACGCCCGCTGGGTGCCTCCGCCTCAGGCGGACCTGGTGGTGCTGTCCTGGCCGAAGAACGTCCCGGCGCACATGACGTGGCGTAACGCGCCCCCGGGTTGGCGCATCGTGGCGAGCCGCCGCACGCCGGAGGGCGACTGGGTGGCGTGGCGCCGCCCCTAGCGCAGCATCCCCTAGTGCAGGCGCCCCTAGTGCCGGGCGGGGCCCCAGATTTCCAGGAGCCCGTCGGATGACCGCCACATCAGCCGCCACCCGTCCTTGGCGGTGGGGCGGTAGCCGCCGAGGATCTGCGACTCCTGGCCGCGCCACCGGGTGAACAGCATCGGCTGCCCGTAGGACGCCTCGGGCAGCGTCCAGGTCGAGTGGTCGAAGTCGCGGATCTGCCCATGCCACAGCGGTTCGCCCCAGGGGGAACGGGTGTAGAAGGTGAGGGTCTGCGCGAGGCGCCGGTCGGCCCACAGCACCGGCAGGTCGCGGTCGTGCTCTTTCAGGTGGACGCGCAGTTCGTTCCACGCCGTGTCGCGGGGCAGGTACGGGACGGTGCGCACGGCCGTGGCGACATAGGCCGTGCCCAGGACGACGGCCAGGGCGGGCGCGACCACCGTGCGGAGCCGGAACCGTGCCATCGGCCCCTCGGGAAGCCGCTGGGCCAGCAGGATCAGCGACCCGATGCCGCCCGCCAGCAGCGCGGGGAACACCGCGAACCAGTACCGCAGCAGCCAGGCCCGCAGCGAGATGTCGTGCGGGTCGATCACCCCGGCGAACAGCGTCAGCGGGACGGCCAGCGCCAGGAACCACACCAGCACCAGCGCCAGCCGCCGGTCCCTGGTCACCGCCCAGCCCACCACGGTCAGGACGAGCGCCACCACGAAGATCACACCGAAGGCGTTCCAGTCGTCCATCGCCCGGACGAACGACGCGAGCGCCAGCGCGCGGGTCACATGGTCGCGGGACTCGCCGCCGTGCGACGCCGCCGACATCAGCCCGGCCAGCGGGTCGCCCCAGACCAGCGCATTGTGGACGAGGCTGACGGCCAGGATCGCGATCATGGGCAGCGCGACCGTGACGTTGCGCCGCCACCCGATCCGCAGCAGCGCCAGGTACAGGGGTATGGCCAGGAACAGGAACGCCAGGAACTCCCTGACCAGGAAGGACGCGCCGAACAGGGTGCCGGCGGCCAGGAGCAGCCGGGTCTGGGCGCGGCCCGTCCCCCTCCGCTCCGCCGGCGCCCCGCTTCGGGGACCGGGCCGGCGGCTCGCGGCCACCAGCGCGGCCATGCCGAGCGCGAACAGCCCCGCGCCGGGCATGTCCGGCAGCATCACCCCGTGCGACCAGGTGATCTCCACCCCGTACGGGTTGGTCAGCGTGAAGAACGGGTGGACGATCAGCAGCAGCGCGGCGGCGACCCCGGCCAGGTCGCCGAACAGCGACCGCACGGCCAGGTAGCAGCCCACGAAGAACAGGCAGCCGCCGAGCGCCGCGACCGTGAAGTACGCGATCTGGCCGTCGCCGAGCAGCTCCTGCGCCGCCCGCGCGGGCAGGACGAGCCCGAGCCTGGTGACCTGGTGCGGGACGGTGCTGTAGGGCCACTGGTCGAGGGGGATGTGCGGCCAGTCGCGGGCGGCCAGCCAGACGTAGTACGGGTCGAAGTACAGCGGCGGCGTGTCGATCACCCATTGGGCCAGGACGGCGCACGCGGCCACCAGCCCCGACAGCCACCAGACCCTCCTCCGCCGCGCGCCCCCGCCGCGGGTCCGGGCGCGTTCCGGGGCGCCGGCCGGGGCCTCGTTCTCGCCGGCCGGCTCGCGGACCGTGGTCTGGGGCATGCGTGGTCAACCTTCGCTCGCGGGCCGGGGGACGTCCGGTCCGCAGGGTATCGGCAGGCCCGCCCTGCCGGACGGGGATATCGTCCGAGCGGGCCCGCGGGCCCTCTAGTCTGGAGACATGTCCTCGTCGAGCCGACACATCCTCACCGCGCCCGCCTGGCCGTACGCCAACGGGCCCCGCCATATCGGGCACGTCTCCGGCTTCGCGCTGCCCGCCGACATGTTCAGCCGCTACCAGCGGATGGCGGGCAACCAGGTCCTGATGGTCAGCGGCACCGACGAGCACGGCACGCCCATCCAGGTGCAGGCCGACAAGGAGGGCGTGACGGCCCGGGAGCTGGCCGACCGCTACAACCGGGTGATCGCCGAAGACCTGCTCGGGCTGGGCATGTCCTACGACCTGTTCACCCGCAGCACCACGGCCAACCACTACGCGGTCGTCCAGGAGATCTTCAAGGGCCTGTACGACAACGGCTATATCTTCCCCAAGACCACGATGGGCGCGATCTCGCCGTCCACCGGCCGCACCCTGCCCGACCGCTACATCGAGGGCACCTGCCCCATCTGCGGGTACGACGGCGCGCGCGGCGACCAGTGCGACAACTGCGGCAACCAGCTCGACCCGATCGACCTGATCAACCCGGTCAGCCGGATCAACGGGGAGAAGCCCGAGTTCGTCGAGACCGAGCACTTCATGCTCGACCTGCCCGCGTTCACCGAGTCCCTGGGCCGCTACCTGCGCTCCAAGCAGGCAGGGGCGGGGAACGGCGAGGGGCAGTGGCGGCCGAACGTGCTCAAGTTCGCGCTGAACCTGCTGGACGACCTCCAGCCGCGGGCGATCAGCCGCGACCTCGACTGGGGCGTCCCCATCCCGCTGGAGGGGTGGCGCGACAACCCGGCCAAGAAGCTGTACGTGTGGTTCGACGCGGTGATCGGGTACTTCTCCGCGTCCGTCGAATGGGCGCGCAGGAAGGGCGACCCGGAGGCGTGGCGCGCCTGGTGGCAGGACCCCGACGCCCTGTCCTACTACTTCATGGGCAAGGACAACATCGTCTTCCACGCCGAGATCTGGCCGGCGATGCTGCTCGGCTACAGCGGCAAGGGCGACAAGGGCGGCACGCCGGGCTCGCTGGGCGAGCTGAACCTCCCGACCGAGGTGGTGTCGTCGGAGTTCCTGACGATGGAGGGCCGCAAGTTCTCCTCGTCCCGGCAGGTGGTCATCTACGTCAAGGACTTCCTGGAGCGCTACGACGTCGACGCGCTGCGCTACTACGTGGCGGTGGCGGGCCCGGAGAACCAGGACACCGACTTCACCTGGGCCGAGTTCGTCCGGCGCAACAACGACGAGCTGGTCGCGGCCTGGGGCAACCTGGTCAACCGGTCGATCAACCTGGCCGCGCGGAACGTCGGGGCGATCCCGGAGGCGGGCGAGCTGACCGACGCCGACCGGGCGCTGCTGGAGCGCAGCCGCGGCGCGTTCGGGACGGTGGGCGCCGAGCTGCGGCGGTCGCGGTTCAAGAACGCGATCACCGAGGCGCTGGACGTGGTCCGCGACGCCAACCGGTACCTGTCCGACCAGGCGCCGTGGAAGCTCAAGGACGACCCGGAGCGGGTCAAGTCCATCCTGCACGTGGCGCTCCAGGTGGTGGACGACGCCAAGTCGCTGCTCACCCCGTTCCTGCCGAACTCCTCGCAGAAGGTGTACGAGATGCTGGGCGGCGAGGGGGTCTGGAGCGGCATGCCGCGGCTGGAGGTGGTCTCCCAGGAGGGCGGCCCGGACTACCCGGTGCTGACCGGCGACTACGCCACCGAGGCGGTGTGGGAGTCACGCCCGATCAAGGCGGGTGTGCCGCTGGCCAAGCCGGTGCCGCTGTTCAAGAAGCTGGACTCCTCGGTCGTCGACGAGGAGCTGGCCCGCCTCCGCGAGGAGGCAGGGGACGCCGGGGGCTCCGGGGGCTCCGGGGAGGGCCGGTGACAGGTCAGGCCGGGAAGGCCCCGCGGCCCCTCCCGCCGCTACCCGAACCGCTCCCGGTGGAGGTGTTCGACAGCCACTGCCACCTGGACGCGGCCGGCACGCCGATCGGCGAGGCGCTGGCGTCCGCCCGCGCCGCCGGGATCGGGCGCATCGTGACGATCGGCTGCGACCTGCCGTCCTCGCGGTTCGCCGTGGACGCCGCCGGCGGGTACGAGCGCGTGTTCGCGGGCGTGGCGATCCACCCCAACGAGACCTCGGGGATCACCGACGCCGTCCTGGACGACATCGAGGCGATGGCCGCGCACGACAAGGTCGTCGCGATCGGCGAGACCGGGCTCGACTACTACCGCGACCGCGCACCCACGGACGACCAGCACCGCTCGTTCCGCGCGCACATCGCGATCGCCAAGCGCACCGGCAAGGCCCTGGTCATCCACGACCGCGACGCCCATGACGACGTCCTGCGGATCCTCCAGGAGGAGGGCGCCCCGGAGCGGGTGGTGTTCCACTGCTTCTCGGGGGACGCCGCCATGGCCAAGGTGTGCGCCGACCGCGGCTATGTCATGAGCTTCGCCGGCAACGTCACCTTCAAGAACGCCGAGCCGCTGCGGGAGGCGCTGCGGGTCGCGCCGCTCGACCTGATCCTGGTGGAGACGGACGCGCCGTTCCTCACCCCGGTGCCGCACCGGGGCAAGCCCAACGCCTCGTACCTGATCCCGCACACGGTCCGTTTCATGGCCGAGGTGAAGGGCGTCGACGTCGCCGAGCTGTGCACCGCCATCGCCTCCAACGGCGAGCGGGTCTTCGGAGCCTGGTGACCGCGCGGTTGCTCGGACCCGCCGAGGTGCGGGACCTGGCGGCGCGGCTGGGCGTGCGCCCGACCAAGACCCTCGGCCAGAACTTCGTCATCGACGCCAACACCGTCCGCCGCATCGTACGGGCCGCCGACCCGGCGCCCGGCGACGTGGTCCTCGAGGTCGGCCCCGGGCTCGGCTCGCTGACGCTGGCGCTGCTGCCCGAGGTCCGCCGGGTCGTCGCCGTGGAGATCGACCCCGTCCTCGCCGGGGCGCTGCCCGCGACGGTCGCGGAGCGCGCCCCCGGCCTGGCGGAACGGCTGGAGGTCGTCAACGCCGACGCGCTGCGCGTCGAGTCCGTGCCGGG
Source organism: Actinomadura sp. NBRC 104412 (assembly GCF_030269515.1). Lineage (GTDB taxonomy): Bacteria > Actinomycetota > Actinomycetes > Streptosporangiales > Streptosporangiaceae > Spirillospora. The sequence goes on from NZ_BSTM01000007.1 coordinate 151,497, forward strand.
GCCGGAGCCGACCGCGCTGGTCGCGAACCTCCCCTACAACGTCGCCGTCCCGGTCGTCCTGCACCTGCTGGCCGCGCTGCCCTCGCTGCGGCGCGCGCTGGTGATGGTGCAGGCCGAGGTCGCCGACCGGATGACCGCGAGCCCCGGCGGCAGGATCTACGGGGCGCCGTCGGTCAAGCTCGCCTGGTACGGGCGGGCGCGCCGGGCCGGGCCGGTGAGCCGGGCGGTGTTCTGGCCCGTGCCGAACGTGGACTCGGGCCTGGTGTCCTTCACCCGCGGCGATCCGCCGCCGTGCCGGGTGTCGCGGGAGGAGGTGTTCGCGGTGGTGGACGCGGCGTTCGCGCAGCGCCGCAAGACCCTGCGCGCCGCGCTGGCGGGCTGGGCCGGGTCCGCCGCGGCGGCCGAACGGGCGCTGCGCGCCGCCGGTGTGGATCCCCGGGAACGGGGCGAAGCGCTCGACGTGGCCGCCTTCGCCAGGATCGCCCAGTATGGTCCAGGGGGCGTGCTGGACCGGAGCGAGGCGGAGGACCATGCTGAAGGGGCGGGCGACGGTGCGTTCGCGGACGAGGGCGGACAAACCCGCGGCGGTGGTGGCGGCGCTGACGCTAGCGCTGGCGACCGGATGCAGTGACGGGACGAACGCCACCCCGAAGATCACCACCACCGCCCGTGCCGGCGTGGCCCCCGTGCCGCCCAAGGAGGGCGCGTACTTCGGCGCCTGGGTCCCCCGTTCCGCCGCATCGTCCCGTTCCCCGTCCAGAGAGGCTTCGGACGCCCCGGAGTCCGGGGAGGCGCCGCCGGGAGCGCCGTCCGCGCGGCCCCTGCCCGGCCCGTTGGGCGACTTCGAGCGGCATCTCGGCCGGCCGCTGGACATCGTCCACCACTACCGGGGCTGGAAGAGCGACTTCCCGACCAAAGAGGACACCCAGGTGCTGGGCGCCGGCCCCCGCTACCTGCTGCTGACCTGGGGCGGCGCCGACACCCGTGAGATCGTCGCGGGACGGCACGACGCGCTGATCCGCAAGCGCGCGAGGGCCATCAGGAACACCCGCAAGCCGATCTTCCTGCGCTGGCAGCAGGACATGGACACCCAGGGCGCCAGGGCCCGGACGCACGGCGCGAAGGACTTCGTCGAGGCGTGGAAGCACCTGCGGACGATCTTCGCCCAGGAGCGGGTCGACAATGTCGCGTGGGTGTGGTGCCCCACCGCGACCGGGTTCGGCAGCCGCAACGCGCAGTCCTTCTACCCGGGTGACGACCAGGTCGACTGGATCTGCGCGGACGCGCAGCCCGGCGGTGACCACGACTACCGGGACCTGTCGGAGACCCTGAAGCTGTTCCTCGACTGGGCCGGGGACCGGCCCAAGCCGATCATGGTGGCGGAGTTCGGCGTCCCGGTGTCCTATGGCGTCCGCCGCGCCGAATGGCTGCGCAGGGCCGCGGAGACCCTGCAGAACCCCCAGGTCAAGGCCGTGGTGTACTTCAACTCCGACGAGCGGGCGCAGACCCCGGACGACCACCGCCGCCGTTACGCGGTGACCGGAGACAAGCAGGCGGTGTCCGCGCTCCGCGAACTGGCCACCACGCCGTACTTCAACCCGCGGAACCTGCCGGTCACGAGCGGCTGACCGGGGCGATGCCCTGGGGCGGGGCCGGGGTCCTCTACGCTTCCGTGACGTGACCTCTGTGACCGTACGGGTGCCCGCCAAGGTCAATCTTCAGCTCAGCGTCGGGCCGCTCCGCGACGACGGCTATCACGACCTCGTCAACGTCTTCCACGCCGTCTCGCTCGCCGACGAGGTGACCGCCGTCCCGTCCGAGCGGCTCCAGGTGTCGGTGGAGGCCGCGCCGCGTTCCCGGGTGGACGTCGCCGGCGTGCCGTCCGGCCGCGGCAACCTGGCGGCGCGGGCGGCGCTGCTGGTGGCGGCGCGGCTGGGCGTGGAGCCGCAGGCCGCGCTGAGGATCCGCAAGGCGATCCCCGTCGCGGGCGGGATGGCGGGCGGCAGCGCCGACGCCGCCGCCGCGCTGGTGGCCTGCGCGCGGCTGTGGGACGACCGGGAGGACCCGCTGCTCGGCCGTGCCGAGCTGCTGGAACTGGCCGCCGAACTCGGAAGCGACGTGCCGTTCGCGCTGGTCGGCGGGACCGCGGTCGGCCTGGGACGGGGAGAGCGGCTGACCCCGGCGCTCACCCGCGGCACCTTCCACTGGGTGTTCGCGCTCGCCGAAGGCGGCCTGTCCACCCCCGCCGTCTACGACGAGTGCGACCGGCTCCGCGCCGCGCGGGGGGAGCGGCCGCGCTCGCCGAAGGTGTCGCAGGAGCTGATGACCGCGCTGGCGACCGGGGACGCCAAGGGCCTCGGCGGCGCGCTGACCAACGATCTGCAGCCCGCGGCGCTGCTGCTGAAGCCCGCGCTGCGCCGCACCCTGGCCGCCGGGCGCGACCTCGGCGCGCTCGGCGCGCTGGTGTCGGGATCCGGCCCGACCTGCGCGTTCCTCGCCGAGTCCGACGAGCACGCGGCGGAACTGGAGGCCGGACTGGACGCCGCGGGCGCGGCGGCCGCGCTGGTCCGCGCGCACGGGCCCGTCCCCGGGGCGACGATCATCTGACCATCCGGCCGAACCATGACGCCCCCATGGGCGTCCCATACCGAAACCCCCTTTCGGAAGGGAGGCCGGATGGGTTCCATAGCTCTTCTGGCGGTACTGGTGATCGCGATCGCCATCGTGGGCGTGCTGGTGGCGCTGGTCGTCATCGCCGTGAACGCGAGCAGGTCGGGCGCCTCGCACGGTGCCGGATACGGCGCGGGGACCTACACGGGGACCTACTACGACGAGCCGGGCTCCGCGTCCGCCACCTCCGACCCGGGCTCCTCCGAAGGGTCCTGGCACGGCGGCTGGAGCAGAAGCGACAGCGGCGGAGGCTGGAGCGGAGGCGACAGCGGCGGAGGCTGGAGCGGAGGCGACAGCGGCGGAGGCTGGAGCGGAGGCGACAGCGGCGGAGGCTGGAGCGGAGGCGGCGGAGGAAGCGACAGCGGCGGAGGCGGCGGCTTCTGACCGCGCGGCGCGCGTCCGGTACCGCCCCGGCGGGGCATTAGCCTGGAAAGCGCCGTGAATCTGATCAACGTTGAGAACGTCACCAAGAGCTACGGGCCCACGCCGCTGCTGGACGCGGTCTCCCTCGGCATCGACGAGGGCGACCGCGTGGGCGTCGTCGGGCGCAACGGCGGTGGCAAGACCACCCTGGTGGAGATCCTCGCCAAGGCCGCCGAGCCCGACGAGGGCCGCGTCACCCACGCTCGCGGGCTGCGGGCCGGGTACCTGACCCAGCGGGACGTCTTCCCGCCGGGCGCCACCGTGCGCGGCGTCGTCCTCGGCGACCGTCCCGAGCACGAGTGGGCCGGCGACACCCGCGCCCGCGACATCCTGTCCGGGCTGATCGGCGACCTCGACCTGGACGCCACACTGGACGGCATGTCCGGCGGCGAGCTGCGCCGGATCGCGCTGGCCCGGCTGCTGGTCCCCGACCTCGACCTGGTCATCCTGGACGAGCCCACCAACCACCTCGACCTGGAGGCCATCGACTGGCTGGCCCGCCACCTGCGCGGCCGCCGCGTGGCGCTGCTGGTGGTCACCCACGACCGGTGGTTCCTGGACGAGGTCACCGACCGCACCTGGGAGGTCGTGGACGGCCGGGTCGAACGCTACGAGGGCGGCTACTCGGCGTACGTCCTGGCCAAGGCCGAACGGGCACGGATCGCCGCCGCCACGGAGGCCAAGCGGCGGAACCTGCTCCGCAAGGAGCTGGCCTGGCTGCGCCGCGGCCCGCAGGCCCGCACGTCCAAGCCCAAGTTCCGGGTGGACGCCGCGCAGGCGCTGATCGCCGACGAGCCGCCGCCGCGCGACGCGGTGGAACTGACCCGGTTCGCCACGGCCCGCCTCGGCAAGACCGTCCTGGAAGCCGAGGACGTGACCGTCCGGGTCGACTCCCGGAGCGGAGCGCCAGCGGAGCGGAGGGAGCCGACCCGGACTTTTCCTCCGGGGGGTGTGGGGGGTCGTCCCCCCGGTGGGGAAGGTGTCGACTCCCGGAGCGGAGCGCCGGCGGAGTGGAGGGAGCCGACCCGGACTTTTCCTCCGGGGGGTGTGGGGGGTCGTCCCCCCGGTGGGGAAGGTGTCGACTCCCGGAGCGGAGCGCCGGCGGAGTGGAGGGAATCGACCCGGACTTTTCCTCCGGGGGGTGTGGGGGGTCGTCCCCCCGGTGGGGAAGGTGTCGACTCCCGGAAGAGGGAATCGACCCGGACTCTGTTCGAGCACCTGACGTGGCGGCTCGGCCCCGGCGACCGGATCGGGGTGGTCGGCGTCAACGGCAGCGGCAAGAGCACGCTGCTGCGGCTGCTGGACGGCTCGGTCGCCCCCGAGTCGGGACGGCTCGTGCGCGGGCGCACCGTCCAGCTCGCGCACCTGTCGCAGAACCTGGAGGAGCTGGATCCGTCCCGGCGGGTGCTGGAGTCGGTCGAGGAGATCAGGCGCCGCATCACGGTCGGCAAGCGGGAGTGGACGGCCGGTCAGCTTCTGGAGCGCCTGGGGTTCCGCGGCGACCGGCAGTGGACCCCGGTCGGCGACCTGTCCGGCGGCGAACGCCGCCGCCTCCAGCTACTGCGGCTGCTGATGGGCGAGCCGAACGTGCTGCTGCTGGACGAGCCCACCAACGACCTCGACATCGAGACCCTCACCGAGGTCGAGGACCTGCTGGACGGCTGGCCCGGCACGCTGGTCGTGGTCAGCCACGACCGGTACTTCCTTGAGCGGGTCACCGACCGGATCGTGGCGCTGCTCGGCGACGGCCGGGTGTCGCTGCTGCCCGGCGGAGTGGACGAGTATCTGCGGCGCCGCGCCGAGGGCACCGCCCCGACCCGTGCCGCCGCGTCCGGGACGACCGCGACGGCCGTCACCGCGCCCAAGCCCACGGACAGCGCGGCGAAGGGCGGCGCGGCGAAGGGCGGCGGTCGGGAGTGGCGGGCGCGCAAGGAGCTGGACCGGCTGGAACGCCGCCTCGACCGGCTCGCCCAGCAGGAGGCCGAGCTGCACGAGCAGCTCGCCGCCGCCGCCACCGACTACGAACGTCTCCAGGAACTCGACGGCAAACTGAAAGCGATCCAGGCCGAGGCCGCCCGGGTCGAGGAGGAGTGGCTGATGCTCGCCGAGGACGTCTCCTGAACGCCGTGCCGGCGGCCTACGGGCGCCGGGGCGTGTCGAACGGGATCAGCAGCTTGCGCAGCAGCCCGGACAGGGTCTCCCGCTCGGCCGTGGTCAGCCCGTCCAGGATCAGGTGCTCGCGGGCCAGCAGGTCGGCGAACGCGGCGTCCACCCGGGTCATCCCCGCCTCGGTGAGCCGGACCAGCACACCGCGCTTGTCCGCCGGATCGGGATGGCGCTCCACCAGCCCGGCCGCCGCCAGCCGGTCGATCCGGTTGGTCATGGTGCCGGAGGTGACCAGTGTCGCGCGCAGCAGCGCGCCGGGGCTGAGCTGGTAGGGGGCTCCGGCGCGGCGCAGCGCCGTGAGCACGTCGAACTCCCAGCCCTCCAGCTCGTGCGCGACGAACACCGCACGCCTCGCGCGGTCGAGGTGGCGCGCCAGGCGCGACACGCGGCTGAGGACCTGCAAGGGCCGGACGTCCAGATCCGGGCGCTCGGTGTTCCACGCCTCGACCAGCCGGTCCACCTCGTCCTGCATGGCGGACAGCCTAGCCCGTCTCGATCTCGAGACGACTTTCTTGACATCAAGATTACCGCCTTGGCATGCTGTCTCTCGATGTCGAGACAAGCAGCCGCTCCCGTGTGGGACCCCGTCCAATACGGGGCGTTCGGCGACCACCGGGCACGGCCGTTCGACGAACTGCTCGCCCGCGTCGACCTCACCGCACCCGCCCACATCGCCGACCTCGGCTGCGGATCGGGCGAGCTGACCGCCCGGCTGGCCCGCCGCTGGCCGGACGCCTCCATCGAAGCCCTCGACGCCTCACCCGAAATGATCGACGCCGCCCGGGCCCACGCCATCCCCGGACGGCTCGCCTTCACGGTCGGCGACCTCACCCGCTGGCGCCCCCGGCGGCCGGTCGACCTCATCATCTCCAACGCCGTCCTGCACTGGATCCCCGGCCACACCGACCTGCTCCCACGCTGGACCGCCGACCTCACACCCGGCGGACGGCTCGCCTTCCAGGTCCCCGGCAACCACGACGCCCCCAGCCACGCACTCCTACGCGAACTGTGCCAGGCACCGCGCTGGCGCCACCGGCTCGGCGGACTCGCCCCCCAGCGGCCCGTCCTCGACCCGCAGGGATACCTCGACCTCCTCACCCGCCACGGCTGCGAGGTCGACGCCTGGGAGACCACCTACATCCAGGTCCTCCAAGGGGACGACCCCGTCCTCGAATGGGTCAAAGGCACGACCCTGCGCCCCATCCTCACCGCCCTCGACACCGGAGAGGCACACGACTTCCTGAACGCCTACGGCGCCCTGCTGCGCCAGGCATACCCACCCGGCCCCTACGGCACCGCCTTCCCCTTCCGGCGCGTGTTCGTCATCGCGGGCCGGGCCGGCCCATGAACCCGCCGCCCACCGTGCGCGACCAGTGGCTCGTTCCCCTGCGGTGCGCGGAAACGCGCGGCGGGCGGCGCCCCGCCACGCCCCGAACAGGGCCACGGCGGCGGGCCACCACCATCAGGACCCCCGGCCTCGAAATCCGACGGCCGGGCCAGCCGGTAACACGGTGACCCCTGCCGGTGGCCGCCAGGACGAACTCCAGGCGGCCACCGGCCCACCAAGGGCCTACGGCTCCCCGCGTTCCGGAGCTCCCAGCGGAGCGACCTCGCCCTGCCCCGGCGCGGCACCGTCCTCGGCCGCCGCCTCCACGGCGGGCGGCGCCTCCGCGTCCTCGGACCTACGGCTCTTGCGCCGTTCCTTCTCGGCCTTGGCCGCCGCCTTCTCCTCGGCCTTCTGCGCCTTCTCGGCGGCCTTCTCAGCCCGCTTCTCCTGCCGTTCCTGCTCCTTACGGCGGCGCTTCGGATCGAGGGACGGACGCGGCTCCAGCCCCGACAACCCGTTCCAGGCCAGGTTCACCAGATGCGCCGCGACCTCCTCCCGCTTGGGCCGCCGCGCGTCCAGCCACCACTGCCCCGTCAGCGCCACCATGCCGACCAGCATCTGCGCGTACATGGGCGCGTACTTGTCGTCGTAATCGCGGCGATCCAGCTCCTGGGCCATCACATACTCGACCTCACCCGCGATCTCGCTCAGCAGACTGGCGAAACTCCCCGTCCCCGTCCCCCCGTGCGAATCGCGCACCAGGATCCGGAAACCGTCGGTGTTGGTCTCGATGTACTCCAGCAGCGCCAGCGCCGCCTTCTCCAGCTTGCCGCGGTAGTGGACCGCCGAGTTCAGTGCGTCGATCACCAGGGCGAGCAACCGCTCGAACTCCCGGTCCACCACCACCGCGTACAGCCCTTCCTTGCCGCCAAAGTGCTCGTACACCACGGGCTTGGACACCCCGGCCTTGGCGGCGATCTCTTCCACCGAGGTGCCGTCCAGCCCGCGCTCGGCGAACAACGTCCGGCCGACGTCGAGAAGTTGTTCGCGGCGTTCCTTACCGGTCATCCGCTTTCTGCGGGATCTGGGGGCGGGTTCTGTCACAGAGTCGATTGTGACGCTCACGCGGCGCGCTTCGTGCGCTTGGCCGCCAATCGCTCCGCATTCGGCCACCGCACACTGTGCGCCCAGCCCACCTTCTCGAACATCCAGATGATCCGGGCGCTGATGTCCACCTGCCCGGGCAGCACCCCGTGCCGAGCGCACGTCGGGTCGCAATGATGCAGGTTGTGCCACGACTCACCGAGCGACGGAATCGCCAGCCACCACACGTTGCGCGACTTGTCGCGGACCTCGAAGTCCTCGGCGCCGAAGGTGTGGCAGATCGAGTTGATCGACCAGGTGACGTGATGCACCAGCGTGACCCGTACCAGGCCCGCCCAGAAGAACGCGGTCAGCGCGCCCGCCCACGACATCGTGATCAAGCCCCCCAGCACGCCGGGCAGCAGCAGGCTGACCGCCACCATGGCGGGGAACGCCTTGTGGATCCGGACGATGTCCTTGTCGTTGAGCAGGTCCTTGGTGAACCGCTGCTTGGACGTGCGGTTGCCGTTGAACAGCCACCCGTAGTGCGCCCACGCCAGGCCCTTGGTCAGCGCCTTCCAGTCGTTGCCGAAGCGCCACGGCGAGTGCGGGTCCGCCTCCTTATCGGAGTGCTTGTGGTGCCGCCGGTGGTCGGCCACCCACGTGATCACCGGGCCCTCGATGGCCAGGCTGCCCGCGAGCGCCATCGCGATCTTCAGCGGCCGCTTGGCCTTGAACGAACCGTGCGTGAAGTAGCGGTGGTAGCCGACGGTGATGCCGGCCGCGGAGACCAGGTAGAAGATCGCCATCAGGATGACGTCGGTCCAGCCCAGGAAGTTCCGCCAGGCCAGCGGGATGGCGGCGAAGAGCGCCAGGAACGGAACTCCGGTGAAGACCCCGACGAGAACCCGCTCGAACCTCCCCTGCGGTTCCGGCTCGATTTCGGGACGACCTTGTGGGCGGGGTGGATCGAGAACGGGGGCAGTAGCCATGAGTCACCACTTCCTGCTTCTTGGCTGCCTTACCTACGCCACCGTAACCTACGGTTCCGTAGGTTGGACAGGGCCCCAAGCGTAAAATCGTCGGGATCCGCCCCGGCCGCCACCGGTCAGCCCCAGAAACGCCTGGTCAGAGCGTTTGTGAACACGACCGAGTGATGCCTCTCACCCCCCGGGCAACGTCCGGCACGCCCCAAAGGTTCGCGCGCACACCGCCCTCCCGCGCCGACGCCGGCCTCCCATGCGCGCTCGCCTTGCCACTCATCCGCTTGTCGCACCACCTGCGCGCCTCCCCGTCCTGGGAAAACGGGCAGGTGGCTTTGAACGGTGCGTGCTCGCTCAGAAGCAACCTAAACCACCCTCATCTGAATAAAGGCCATCAAGTGCCGATCAATGGTGACTCCAAGTAGTATCATCGCCACAGATTGTCGGTGCGCCGTCGTACCTTGCGCGCATGACCAAGAAACTCCCCGAAGAGCTCCGGGAACTGGCGATCTCCCTCCGCAGGGAAGGCAAGACCTACCGCGAGATCGCCGGCTCCCTCGGAGTCTCCATCAGCACCTGCTCCCTCTGGCTCCACGACGTCCCCGCCCCCGAGCGTCCCGGCTACCACCAGGAGCGCGTCGCCGCGATGTGGGAATCCCGCTGGGCGCCCTTCCATCGCGAACGTGAGAGGGCGCGGCTCCGGGCCAAGGTCGATGCCAGCAAGGAGGTCGCGGACCTGAGCGACCGCGAGGTCCTTCTCGCCGGTGCGCTGATCTACTGGTGCGAGGGCACCAAGGACAAGCCCTACCGGCGCTCCGAGCTCGTCGACTTCATCAACAGTGACCCGGCGGTGATCACCTTCTTCCTCCGGTTCCTGAGGGTCGCGGGAGTGCCGCGCGAGCGCCTGCGGTTCCGGATCCACATCCACGAGTCGGCGGACCTCGGCGAGGCCGAGCGCTATTGGGCGGCGCTGGCGGGCATCGGCGTGGACGAGTTCCAGAAACCGGTGCTCAAGCGCCACAACGCCAAGACCACCCGCAAGAACCTCACAGAGGATTACCGCGGGTGCCTGAACATCCGCGTCCGGAAAAGCGCGGACCTGTACCGGCGCATCGAGGGGTACGCCTACGGGGCGATGCTGGGCTCGGCCGCGGCGGGCGACCGCTTTCGGCGGGAGGCGGAGCACATGCTCGGGCGTCTGGAGAAGGAGCGGCCGGTCCCATCGCCGGGGAAATGAGTGAGGGGGCGGGGGCGGCGGTCGGTATCATGGCTGCCGCCCCTTCCCACGTTGGACAGGATGTCCGACTTGGGGGGAAATGTAGTCCGGTGTGGTGTAATCGGCAGCACTGAGGCCTTTGGTGCCTTATGTCCGGGTTCGAGTCCTGGCACCGGAGCTTCTTGTTCGCATCATCGGAGGTGGTCCCTGGTGGGTGCGGATCGTCGGCGTGTGCAGGGGCCGGGCGGCGGGGTGACATGAGGCGGCCTGACGGTATCCTTCGGATGTCGGGCGTGTTGCCAACCTGTTCGAGCAGGTGGATCTCGATGGGCTGAGCCCCGTGATCGGCGTCCGAGGCCAACAAGATCCCGTCCCCGCGATGCCGAGGAGCTTTCACGTGCCCGCTCGCCGCCCGGCCGCCGTCATCGTCCTCGCCGCCGGTGAGGGCACCCGGATGAAGTCCCGCACCTCCAAGGTGCTGCACGAGCTGTGCGGACGGAGCATGCTCGGGCACGTGCTGGCCGCGGCCTGCGCGCTGGAGCCGGAGCGGCTGGTGGTGGTGGTCGGGCATCGCCGGGAGCAGGTGATCGCCCACTTGGAGGGGCTGGAGCTGACGCCGTGTCCCGAGCCGGTGGTGCAGAAGCGCCAGGGCGGTACGGGGCATGCCGTGCGGATGGCGTTGGAGCAGGCGTGGGGCGGGGGGAAGGGCGAGCTGCGCGGCACGGTGGTGGTCACCAATGGGGATCATCCGCTGTTGCGTGGTGAGACGCTGGCCGAGCTGGTCCGGGTGCATGAGGTCGAGGGCAACGCGGTGACGGTGCTCACCACGGAGATGCCGGATGCGACGGGTTATGGCCGGGTCCTTCGCGGGGAGGACGGCGCGGTCGCGGCGATCGTGGAGCACAAGGACGCGACGGAGGCGCAGCGCGCGGTCCGTGAGATCAATGTGGGGATGTACGCCTTCGACGGGGCGTTGCTGGCCGATGCGCTGAAGCAGGTGACCACGGATAACGCCAAGGGCGAGGAGTACTTGACGGATGTGGTCGGCATTCTGCGGGGGCATGGGCATCGGGCGGGCGCGTTCCTGACGCCCGACTGGGTGGAGACGCAGGGTGTCAATGACCGGGTGCAGTTGGCGCAGGCGCGGCGGCAGTTGAACGATCGTCTTCTGGAGGGTCACATGCGTGCCGGGGTGACGATCGTCGATCCGGCTACTACGTGGGTGGATGTCCAGGTGACGGCTGAGCCGGACGTGGTGGTGCATCCGGGTACGCAGTTGCGTGGCCGCACGCATTTGGGTGAGGGTTCGGAGGTCGGTCCTGGTTGCACGCTGACGAACACTCGTGTGGGGGCGGGTGCGACGGTGGTCAACGCGGTGTGTGTGGACGCGGAGGTGGGTCCGGAGGCGTCGGTGGGCCCGTACGCGTACTTGCGGCCGGGTACGCGGCTGGCGCGTAAGTCCAAGGTCGGCACGTATGTGGAGACGAAGAACGCCGATGTGGGTGAGGGCAGTAAGGTCCCGCATCTGACGTATGTGGGGGACGCGGAGATCGGCGCGGGGTCGAACATCGGGGCGGCTTGTGTGTTCGTCAATTACGACGGGGTGTCGAAGCATCGCAGTGTGGTGGGCGACCATGTGAAGGTCGGCAGCGACAACATGATCGTGGCGCCGGTGACGATCGGGGACGGCGCGTATACGGCGGCCGGTTCGGTGATCGTTCAGGATGTGCCGCCGGGGGCGATGGCGGTGGCGCGGGGCCGGCAGCGGAACATCGAGGGCTGGGTGGAGCGGAAGCGGGCGGGGACGCCTGCGGCGGAGGCCGCGCGGCGGGCGGCCGAGCGGGCTGCGGCGGTGGGTGACCGCCGGGCGGCGGATGGGCTTGGGGACGAGTCCGGGGACGGGGACGGGGACGGGGACCGATGATGACTTCCCGGGGTGCGCTGAGGGCGGCCGTGGGAGTGGGGACGTGCCTTGAGGGTGGGATCCCCGTGAGAAGCACCGTTCCATTGAGGGGGAGTTGTCCAAGGTGAGTGGGATCAAGGCGAGCGGCCAGAAGAAGCTGATGCTCTTCACCGGCCGTGCCCACCCGGACCTGGCCAGGGAGGTCGCCGACAACCTCCAGCTCGAGCTGACGCCGACGTCGGCGTACGACTTCGCCAATGGCGAGACGTTCGTGCGCTTCCTGGAGTCGGTGCGCGGGTCGGATGCGTTCGTGATCCAGAGCCACACGGCTCCCATCAATCAGTGGATCATGGAGCATCTGATCATGGTGGATGCGCTGAAGCGGGCGTCCGCCAAGCGGATCACCGTGGTGGCGCCGTTCTTCGGGTATGCGCGGCAGGACAAGAAGCATCGTGGTCGTGAGCCGATCTCGGCGCGGTTGATGGCGGATCTGTTCAAGACCGCGGGTGCCGACCGGCTGATCACGGTGGATCTGCACACGGCGCAGATCATGGGCTTCTTCGACGGCCCGGTGGATCATCTGTTCGCGTTGGATCTGCTGGCGGCGCATTTCGAGTCGCGGCTGGATCTGTCGGGGGTGACGGTGGTGGCGCCGGACGCGGGCCGGGTGCGGGTGACCGAGCGCTGGTCGGATCGGCTCGGGGGTGTCCCGATGGCGATCATCCACAAGAAGCGCGATCCGGATGTGGCCAACGAGGTGAAGGTCTTCGACGTGGTCGGGGAGGTGGAGGGCCGGACGTGCGTGGTGGTCGACGACATGATCGACACCGGTGGGACGATCGTGAAGGCGGCGGACGCGTTGTTCGACCATGGCGCCGCGCGGGTGGTGGTGGCGGCGACGCATGGTGTTCTGTCGGGCCCGGCCGTGGACCGTTTGAAGAACTCGCGGGTTTCTGAGGTGGTGCTGACGAACACGCTGCCGATTCCGGAGGAGAAGAGGTTCGACAAGCTCACCGTGGTGTCGATCGCGCCGCTGGTGGCGCGGGCGATCAACGAGGTGTTCAGTGACGGCTCGGTGACCAGCCTGTTCGGCGGGCACAGCTGATCCGTGCGGTGTGCGGCGGGCCGGGGGCGGCTCGGCCCTTGGCCCGCTGGCTTCGTGGGTGGGGACGATCGGCTAGACTTGCGGGGTCCGCGTAGGGCCCGGGTCGTTCAGTGTGGCTCCGCCAGAGGACTCGCGCTCCCCGGGTTACGCAAAGAATCTTCGAGGCGCCTGACGCATCGAGCAACGCCTGATTCGCTTTGTCCGTAGCGGACGTCCAGCGCTGGACGGCCGTGGATCGCAACAACGAGGAGTTTTCGCCGTGTCCGAGGTACGTATCGCCGCCGAGCCGCGCACCGAGTTCGGTAAGGGTGCCGCGCGGCGCACCCGCCGGGCCGGCAAGGTTCCCGCCGTTCTGTACGGTCATGGCACCGCGCCGCAGCACATCTCGCTGCCCGGCCATGATCTGATGCTGGCGCTGAAGACGCCGAACGTGCTGCTGCGCGTGGAGGGCGTGGGTTCCGGTTCGGAGCTGGCGCTGCCGAAGGATGTGCAGCGGGACCCGATCAAGGGTTTCCTTGAGCATGTCGACCTGTTGCTGGTCAGGCGGGGTGAGAAGGTCAGTGTGTCCATCCCGATCCAGGTGACCGGTGAGGTGGTGGCCGGTGGCCGGCTGGTGCAGCCGGAGGTGGAGATCGCCGTCGAGGCGGAGGCCACGCAGATTCCGGAGGCGGTGACCCTGGACATCGAGGGTTTGGAGATCGACTCTCAGGTGCTGGCCAAGGATCTGAAGTTGCCGGCCGGGACGACGCTGGTCGCGGACGAGGAGCTGCTGATCGCGCAGATCGTCGACGCGTCCATCTCGACCGAGCCGGCCGCTGAGGAGGCCGAGGCGGAGGCGGAGGCCGCGCCCGAGGCGGAGGCCGAGCCCACCGAGTGACCGTGGTCGCCTGGTGCGATCGGTGTGGTGTCGTGGCGGCCCCGTCGGCGTTCTCGCCAGTGGGGCCGTCAGTGTTGTGGGCCGGTGGGAGGGGTGAGGCGGGTGTGCGGTGACGCCGGCCGGTTTCCCCTTGCCGAGGGGGCGTCGGGTGTTGCGGTCGGGTCCGGAGGCGGGTTCGGGCTTGCGGGAGGCTGATCGCGGAGTGGGCCGTGAAGGCGGCGAGGGCGGCGCGCGGTTGCGCTCGGAGCCGTGGGTGGTCGTGGGGTTGGGCAATCCGGGGCCGTCGTATGCGGGGAATCGGCATAACGCCGGGTTCATGGTGCTGGATGTGCTGGCGGCGCGTGCCGGGGGGCGGTTCAGGTCGCATCGGTCGCGGTGCGATGTGCTGGAGGGGCGTCTTTCGGGTGTGCGGGTCGTGCTGGCGAAGCCGCGGAGTTTCATGAACGAGTCGGGTGGCCCGGTGAAGGCGCTGCGGGACTTCTACAAGGTGCCCGTGGAGCGTCTGGTGGTCGTTCATGACGAGCTGGACATTCCGTACGGCGCGGTGCGGTTGAAGCGCGGCGGTGGTGACGGCGGGCACAACGGGTTGCGTTCGGTCACTCGGGCGCTGGGGGACAGGGAGTACCCGCGGGTGCGGTTCGGTGTGGGCCGCCCGCCGGGTCGGATGGACGCGGCCGCGTTCGTCCTCAAGGATTTCTCGTCGGCGGAGCGCAAGGAGCTCGATCTGAATGTGGAGCGGGCGGCGGACGCGGTGGAGGCGTTGCTGACCGAGGGGCTGGAGGCGGCCCAGAACGTCTTCCACGCCTCCTGAGTTTCGATCTTTCGGGTTCCGATCACTTTCCGGGTTCCCGTCGGTGCGGGCCGTGGTCGTCCGCGCGGTGTGCCCGGCCCTGGCATGCATCGGATTGTTCGGTCTTCGGGTGGTTCGTGACTCGCCTTTATAAAATGCTGCGCAATATGCGCGCGGGACGTGTGAACCTCACCTGTTGTTCGGCCGTCTTCGAGACGGATCGTGCGTGACGGGGCGCATGCGGCAGGGGTGGTGATAGTCGGTGGCCGTTGTTGACGAGATTGGCAGGGCGCAGGCCCGGACCGGGCCTGGACCGGCTCGGCGTCCTTCGGGGCCCACTTGGACGAACCGGTATCGCCGGTACGCGGTGTTCCTGGATCTGGCCAGCATGCTGTCCGCCGGCGTGATCGCGTTCGTGCTGCGGTTCCCGGGGATCCCGAAGGAGCCGAACGTCCCCTACGTCGCGCTGACCGTTCTGCTGCCGTTGCTGTTCCTGTCGATCCTGGTGCTGTGCCGGGCGTACGAGCCGCGTTTCGTCGGTGTCGGGTGGGAGGAGTTCCACCGGGTGCTGCGGGCGGGGTTCGTGCTCACCGCGACCGTGGCGATCGCGGCGTACGCGACCAAGACGGAGGTGGCGCGCGGGTATGTGGTGATGGCGCTGCCGCTGGGCACCTTCCTGGCCCTGGTGGCGCGGTACCGGCTGCGCAAGTGGCTGCACAAGCGGCGCTGGCAGGGCGACTTCATGCGCCGCGTGGTGGCCGTCGGGCACCGTACGTCGGTGGCCGACCTGATCAGGCTGCTGCGGGAGAAGCGGTACCACGGGATGGACATCGTGGCGGTGTGCCTGCCGCCCGCCATGGTCTCCGGTGAGGACGCGGTCGACGAGGTCGAGGGCGTGCCGGTGCTGGGCGATTTCTCGCAGGCGGCGAGCGTGGTGCAGCGCAGCGGCGCCGATTCGGTGGCGGTGCTGGCGTGCCCGGAGATGGACGGTGTGGCGCTGCGCAGGCTGGCGTGGCAGATCGAGCGGGACGATGTCGAGCTGGTGGTGGCGCCCGCGCTGATGGACGTGACCGGTCCGCGGATCTCGATCCGGCCGGTGGCGGGGCTGCCGCTGCTGCATGTGGAGCATCCGGAGCTGGAGGGGGCCCGTAAGCTGCTCAAGGGCCTGTTCGACCGGGCGTGCGCGCTGGCCGGGCTGGTGCTGCTGAGCCCGTTGCTGCTGGTGGTCGCCGTCCTGATCAAGGTGACCAGCGAGGGCCCGGTGATGTTCCGGCAGGTCAGGGTGGGCCGGGACGGCCGCGAGTTCACCGTGCTGAAGTTCCGCACCATGGTGCGGGACGCCGAGCTGCGCAAGGACGAGCTGATCGCCTACAACGAGCATGACGGCGGCGTGCTGTTCAAGATCAAGTCTGATCCGCGGATCACCGCGGTGGGCCGCCGGCTGCGCCGCTACTCGCTGGACGAGCTGCCCCAGTTGTTCAACGTGCTGCGCGGGGAGATGTCCCTGGTCGGGCCGCGCCCGCCGCTGCCGGACGAGGTGGCCCGGTACGGCGGGGACGTGTACCGGCGGCTGGCGGTCAAGCCGGGCATGACGGGGCTGTGGCAGGTGAACGGCCGGTCGGACCTGTCCTGGGAGGAATCGGTCCGGCTCGATCTCCGTTATGTGGACAACTGGACGCTGGCGCTGGATCTCCAGATTCTGTGGAAGACCTGGTCGGCGGTGTTCCGCGGCTCCGGGGCGTACTAGCCCCTACCAGGGGCCCTGGTGTCCTGGCGGATGTCCGGTGTGCAGGACAATGTGTACCGGGCATCTGGTGACGCATGAGCCGGGGACGTGAGGGCCGATGACGGAGCGACCGGCGGCGGGGACCGCCGCCACCGCGGACGACCATGAGCTGGCCGGGGAACTGGCCGGTCAGGCGGGGCGGCTGCTGCTGGCGGTCCGCGACGAGGTCGGTTTCGGTGACGCGCGTGCCCTGAAGGACACCGGTGACCTGCGGGCGCACGAGTACCTGATGGGGGAGCTGGCCGGGCGCCGTCCCGGCGACGCCGTCCTGTCGGAGGAGGGCCGGGCGTCGGTGGCGGGCAAGAGCGCCACCGCGGTCGCGATGGACGGCCCGCCCACGGCCAACACCGACGAGGCGCTGAGGCTCGCCGCGTCGCGGGTGTGGATCGTGGACCCGCTGGACGGGACCCGCGAGTTCGCCGAGGAGGGCCGCGGCGACTGGGCCGTCCACGTCGCCCTGTGGGACGGGGCGCGCGGCGGGCTCGGCGCGGGTGCCGTGGCGCTGCCGGCGCAGGGGGTGACGCTCAGGACCACCCCTCGGGGCGCCGTGACCGCCTCCCTCAGGGACGGCTCCGAGGAGCCTTTGCGGATGGCGCCTCCGGCGCCCGGGGGGCTGCGGATCGCGGTGAGCCGCTCCCGTCCACCCGAGTTCGTGGGCCGTCTGGCCGGACGGCTGGCGGACGACGGTATCGCGGTCGAGCCGGTGCCCATCGGCTCGGCCGGGGCGAAGATCGCCGCCGTGCTGCTGGGCGAGGTGGACGCCTACGTCCACGCGGGCGGCCAGTACGAGTGGGATTCGGCCGCTCCGGTCGCGGTGGCGCTGGCCGCGGGCGCCCACGCGTCCCGGATCGACGGCTCGGCCCTGACCTACAACCGGAAGGACCCGCGGCTCCCGGATATCCTGGTGTGCCATCCCGGGTCGGCATCGACGCTGCTGACCGTCATCCGAGAGGTCACGGGAGGCCCGCCGGGCTGACGGGGCGGAGTCCGGGTACATCTCACCCGGATCGTCCGCCGAACCGACCGGTGCACTGCCAGACGAGCGTGGAGAGACACCAGACCATGCAGCGTTGCGATTACCTGCTGTCCCAGCTAGACGTCCTCGAGGCCGAATCGGTCCACATCATCAGGGAGGTCGCCGCCGAGTTCGAGCGGCCGGTCCTGCTGTTCTCCGGCGGCAAGGACAGCATCGTGATGCTGCACCTGGCCCGCAAGGCGTTCGCGCCCGCGCCGATCCCGTTCCCGGTGATGCACGTCGACACCGGCCACAACTTCCCCGAGGTGATCGAGTTCCGCGACGGGACGGTCGCCCGGATGGGCGTGCGGCTGGTGGTGGCGTCCGTGCAGGAGTCCATCGACCGGGGCCGGGTGGTGGAGGAGACCGGGCGGCGGGCGTCCCGCAACCGGTTGCAGACCACCACGCTGCTCGACGCGATCGAGGAGCACCGGTTCGACGCGGCCTTCGGCGGCGCCCGCAGGGACGAGGAGAAGGCCCGCGCGAAGGAGCGGGTGGTCTCGTTCCGGGACGAGTTCGGTCAGTGGGACCCCAAGAACCAGCGACCCGAGTTGTGGAACCTTTACAACACCAGGATCCGGCAGGGCGAGCACGTGCGGGTGTTCCCGCTGTCCAACTGGACGGAGCTGGACATCTGGGACTACATCCGGCGGGAGGGGCTGGAGCTGCCGCCGATCTACTTCGCCCACACCCGGCTGGTGTTCGAGCGGGACGGGATGCTGCTGGACGCCGAGACCACGTTCGCCAACCGCGGCGACGACGAGCCGGCGTTCGAGGCGACCGTCCGCTACCGCACCGTCGGCGACGCGTCCTGCACGGGCGCGGTGAAGTCCAACGCCGCCACGCTGGAACAGGTGATCGAGGAGATCGCCGCCACGCGCGTCACCGAGCGCGGCCAGACACGGGCCGACGACCGGTCGAGCGAGGCGGCCATGGAGGACCGCAAGAAGGAGGGGTACTTCTGATGCCCGCGCAGGAGACCGCGCAGACCGCTGGACCGGCCACGGGCCATCAGATGGACATCCTGCGGTTCGCCACCGCCGGGTCGGTGGACGACGGCAAGTCCACGCTGATCGGGCGGCTGCTGTTCGACTCCAAGTCGATCTTCGAGGACCAGCTGGAGTCGGTGGAGCGCACCAGCGTCGACCGCGGCGAGGAGTACACCAACCTGGCGCTGCTCACCGACGGCCTGCGGGCCGAACGGGAGCAGGGCATCACGATCGACGTGGCGTACCGGTACTTCGCCACGCCGCGGCGCAAGTTCATCATCGCCGACACCCCCGGGCACATCCAGTACACCCGGAACATGGTCACCGGGGCGTCCACCGCCGACCTGGCGATCGTCCTGGTGGACGCGCGCAAGGGCATCCTGGAGCAGTCCAGGCGGCACGCGTTCCTGACCACGCTGCTGAAGGTGCCGCACCTGGTGGTCGCGGTGAACAAGATGGACCTGGTCGGATACGACCAGGGGACCTTCGAGCGGATCGTGGACGAGTTCACCGCGTTCGCCACCAAGCTGGAGGTGGCCGACCTCACCTTCATCCCGATCTCGGCGCTGCACGGTGACAACGTGGTGGACCGGTCGCCGAACATGCCGTGGTACAAGGGCACCTCGCTGCTGCACCACCTGGAGCACGTGCACATCGCCTCCGACCGCAACCTGATCGACGTGCGGTTCCCGGTGCAGTACGTGATCCGCCCGCACGCGTCCACCGACCCCGAGCTGCACGACTACCGCGGCTACGCGGGGCAGGTCGCCGGAGGCGTGCTCAAGCCCGGCGACGAGGTGGTGCACCTGCCGTCCGGGCTGACCACGACGATCACGCACATCGACGGCCCGAACGGCCCGGTGGAGGAGGCGTTCCCGCCGATGTCGGTCACGCTGCGGCTGGCCGACGACATCGACATCTCCCGCGGCGACATGATCGCCCGGCCGAACAACCGTCCCGAGGTCGCGCAGGACCTGGACGCGATGGTGTGCTGGATGACCCCGGACCGGCAGCTCACGCCGCGGATGAAGGTCGTGATCAAGCACACCACCCGGACCGCCAGGGCGATGGTGAAGGAGCTCAACTACCGGCTGGACGTCAACACCCTGCACCGGGACGAGAACGCCCCGGCCCTGGGGCTGAACGAGATCGGCCGGATCTCGCTGCGGGTCACCCAGCCGCTGTTCGTCGACGACTACGGCCGCAACCGGATGACCGGCGGCTTCATCCTGATCGACGAGTCCACCAACAACACGGTCGCGGCCGGCATGATCGTCGGCGCCCGGTAGACGGCGCCCGGTAGGAAGGTAGGCGGAACCCCTGGGCCGGGCCGGTCCTGGCCCGGCCATCGGGACACCGGGCGCGGCGGACTACCGGTAATCTCGGCGGGTAACCCGACTTTTCCGGCATCACTGGAGCCTCGTTGAGATCGTCCGTTCCCAGCAGTCCCCAGGCGGCGCCGTGAAGGCCCTGGTCCTGGCCGGCGGCTCCGGGTCGCGGCTGCGGCCGATCACGCACACCTCGGCCAAGCAGCTCGTGCCGGTGGCCAACAAGCCGGTGCTCTTCTACGGCCTGGAGGCGATCGCCGACGCCGGCATCCGCGAGGTCGGGATCGTGGTCGGCGACACCGCCGCGGAGATCCGGGCGGCCGTCGGCGACGGGTCCTCGTTCGGGCTGACGGTGACCTACCTGCCGCAGGAGGCGCCGCTCGGGCTGGCGCACGCGGTGCTGGTGGCCCGCGAGTTCCTGGGCGAGGACGACTTCGTCATGTACCTGGGCGACAACTTCATCGTCGGCGGCATCACCGGGCTGGTGGAGCGGTTCCGGCGGGAGCGCCCGGACGCGCAGATCATGCTGACCCGGGTGAAGGATCCCCGGGCGTTCGGCGTGGCCGAGGTGGACGCCTCGGGACGGGTGGTCGGCCTGGAGGAGAAGCCGGAGCGGCCCAAGAGCGACCTGGCGCTGGTCGGCGTGTACCTGTTCGGCCCGGCCGTGCACGCGGCGGTGGCCGGGCTCAAGCCGTCCTGGCGGAACGAGCTGGAGATCACCGACGCGATCCAGGCGCTGATCGACGACGGCGCCCGGGTGGAGTCCACGGTGATCTCCGGCTACTGGAAGGACACCGGCAACGTCACCGACATGCTGGAGGTCAACCGGCTCGTCCTGGAGGGCCTGGAGCCGTCGGTGCGGGGACGGGTGGACGAGGCCAGCGAGCTGATCGGCCGGGTCGTGGTGGAGGAGGGCGCGGAGGTCACCGGGTCCCGGGTGGTCGGCCCCGCGATCGTGGGCGCCGGCTCGGTGGTGCGCGACTCCTATATCGGCCCGTTCACCTCGATCGACCGGGACTGCACGGTGCTGGACAGCGAGATCGAGTACTCCATCGTGCTGCGCGGCGCGTCCATCGACGGGGTCGGCCGGATCGAGGTGTCGCTGATCGGCCGGGAGGCCGCGGTGACCCCGGCGCCCCGCGTCCCGAAGGCGCACCGCCTGGTCCTGGGCGACCACAGCGCCGTGCAGATCAGCGGATAGAGGAGGACGGTCGGCAGATGAGGGTCCTGGTCACCGGCGGCGCCGGTTTCATCGGCTCGCACTTCGTGCGCGAGCTGGTCTCGGGCGGCTATCCCGCGTGGGCGGGGGCGGAGGTGACCGTGCTGGACCGGCTGACCTACGCGGGCAACCTGGCCAACCTGGAGCCGGTCGAGGGTGGGTTCACGTTCGTGCACGGCGACATCTGCGACGACGAGCTGCTCGCGCAGGTCGTGCCCGGCCACGACGTGGTGATCAACTTCGCGGCCGAGTCGCATGTGGACCGGTCGATCGCCAGCGCCGGCGAGTTCGTGCGCACCAACGTGCAGGGCGTGCAGGCGCTGCTGCGCGCCTGCCTGGTGGCCGGTACCCCCCGGATCGTCCAGGTGTCCACGGACGAGGTGTACGGCAGCATCGACAGCGGCTCCTGGGACGAGTCGGCGCCGGCCGCGCCGAACTCGCCGTACTCGGCGTCCAAGGCGGGCGGCGACATGATCGCCCGCGCGTACGCGCGGACGCACGGGCTGCCGGTCAGCATCACCCGTTGCGGCAACAACTACGGCCCGTACCAGTACCCGGAGAAGGTCATCCCGCTGTTCGTCACCAACCTGATGGACGGCCGCCCGGTCCCGTTGTACGGGGACGGCGGCAACGTCCGCGACTGGGTGCACGTGGCCGACCACTGCCGCGGCGTCCACCTGGTCGCCGAGGTCGGCGCGCCGGGCGGGATCTACCACATCGCCGGGACGGCGGAGCTGACCAACCTGGAGCTGACGCGGCGGATCCTGAACGCGCTCGGCGCGGATTGGGACATGGTGCGGCGGGTGCCCGACCGCAAGGGCCACGACCGCCGCTACTCGCTGAACGACGCCAAGCTGCGCGCCCTCGGCTACGCCCCGCGGGTGTCGTTCGAGAACGGGCTGGAGGAGACGATCCGCTGGTACGCGGAGAACCGGGCCTGGTGGGAGCCGCTCAAGAAGCGCGCCCATGACCGGTTCGGTGAGGGACCGGGTGCCTGGGAGCCCGCGCCCGGACAGCACACGGACGCCCGGTGACCTGGCTGATCATCGGCGCGGGAGGGATGCTCGGCACCGACCTGGTGGAACGCCTGGGCGGTGAGGCGGTCGGGCTCACGCGCGCCGAGCTGGACCTGTGCGACCCCGCCGCCGTCCAGGCCGCGCTGCGCCGTCACCGCCCGGCCGTGGTCGTCAACTGCGCCGCCTGGACGGCCGTGGACGACGCCGAGACCCAGGAGGAGGCCGCCCTGGCCGTCAACGGCACCGCCGTGGCGGCCCTGGCCCGTGCCTGCGGCGACGCGGGCGCCACGCTCGTCCAGATCTCCACCGACTACGTCTTCGACGGCAAGGGGGACCGCCCTTATCCCGAGGACGCACCGACCTGCCCCCTCAACGCCTACGGCCGTACCAAGCTCGCCGGTGAACGGGCCGCGGCCGGCGTGGACGCCTACATCGTCAGGACGGCGTGGCTGTACGGGGCGCACGGCGGCAGCTTCGTGCGGACGATGGCGCGGCTGGCGTCCGAGCGCGACACGGTGAGCGTCGTGAACGACCAGACCGGCCAGCCCACCTGGACCGGGGACCTGGCCGACCGCGTCATCGCCCTGGTCTCCGCGGGCGCCCCGCCGGGGATCTATCACGGCACGAACGGGGGCGCCACGACCTGGTACGGCCTCGCCCGCGAGGTGTTCACGCTGCTCGGGCTGGACCCGGACCGGGTACGGCCCACCACCAGCGCCGACTTCCCCCGGCCCGCCCCGCGCCCGGCGTACGGCGTCCTCGGGCACGGCGGCTGGGCCAAGGCGGGGCTGCCGCCGATGCGCGACTGGCGCGACGCCCTGCACGAAGCCTGGCCCTCCCTGCGGGCCGCCTGGTCCTAGCCGTCTTGACCGTCCTGGCCGTCCTGGCGTCCGGCGTAGAAGTCCAGGCACGTGCGGTAGTCGGGGAGCAGCCCCGACTTCTCGGCCTCGGCGAGGGTGGGCGCGGCGGCGTCCTTGGGCGACAGGATCGGCTCGACATCCGAGGGCCAGGGGATGCCGAGGTCCGCGTCCAGCGGATGCACCCCGTGCTCGCGCCGCGGCGCGTACGGCTCCGAGCACAGGTACATGACCATCGTGTCGTCCGTCAGGGCCATGAAGGCGTGACCGAGCCCTTCGGCGATGTAGAGGCAGCGGCGGTTGCCCGGGTCCAGCGTCACGGCCTCGTGCCGTCCGAACGTGGGTGAGCCGACGCGCAGGTCCACGACGACGTCGAGGATCGCGCCGCGCACGCACGTCACGTACTTCGCCTGCCCCGGCGGAACGTCGGCGAAGTGCACGCCGCGCAGGACGCCCTTGGACGACACCGAGCAGTTCGCCTGCGCGAGCCCGAAGGTGTGACCGGTCCGCTCCAGGTGGTCCTGCCGGAACCACTCGTGGAACGAGCCGCGCTCGTCATCGTGCACTTGGGGGGTGAAGGCGTAGGCGCCTTGGATGGTCAGCGGATCCACGCCCGCGAGTTTAGGGGTGCCGGTCCGTGCCCGGTCCGGCCCGCACCGCCTGTACGGGGACCGGGTCGCCTCCCTGGCGGCGCAGCACCTCCGTCCACGCGACGAGGAGCAGCAGCCAGATGCCCGAGACGTTAGCGGGCGCCGCCATGCCCTCGTTGGTGATGCCGTTCAGCAGAAAGCAGGACAGGATGCCCAGCAGCATGCCGGCGTCGGTGCGCAGGCTGCGGTGATGTGCCAGCAGGAGCAGGACGAACCCGAGCGTCAGCAGGAGCGCGACGAAGATGGCCGTGCCGACCGCCCCGTTGTCGACCAGGGTGTTGACGAACGCGTTGTGCGCGCCGCCCAGGCCGATGTCGTCCAGGAACAGGCCCCTGGACGCGCCCAGGCCGTGCCCGAAGACCGGTTCTTCCGCGTAGGCGCGCATGGCCAGCGTCCACAGCTCCGTACGCGAGTTGAGGGAGGCCAGCTTCTCGGCCGACTCGCCCCGAGCCACGAAGGCCAGGATCTTCTCGGAGAACGCGAGCGCGGCGACGGTCGAGACGGCGGCGCCGAGCACCAGCACGTCCACGCGCCCGCGCGGGCCGCGCGAGGTGGCCAGCAGCACCACCAGCCCGGCGGCGCAGCCCGCCGCCGCTCCGCGCGTCCCGGTGGCGATCAGCGCCCCGGCGAGCACGGCCATGGCGCCGAGGTACAGCAGCGGATGCCACAGCCGGTGCTGCGGCGTCTCGAAGCGGATCAGGTAGCTCACCGTGAGCAGCAGCGCCACCGCCAGGTACACGGCCGCCTGGACGGGGTGCACGTACAGCCAGTTGAAGCGGTCCTCGGTGAGCGAGGTGCGGGGGAACGGGTGGGCCACGCCGATCGCGACCGACGCCAGCACGATCGCGATGAAGGCGTGCCCCAGCCGGTGCATGTCGCGCGGTTCCGCCCGGGTCGCCAGGACGTACGTCACGCACATGGTGATCAGCAGTTGCACGCCGCGGACGACGCCCAGCGAGAGGAACGGCGACCACAGCGCGGACATCGCCAGGTAGCCGGCGAACGCCCACGCGGCCAGCAGCAGCCCCGTCGTCGGCCGGGACGGGGGGCGCAGCCCGAACCGGTAGTAGAGGTAGAGGGCGGCGAGGCCGTAGACGCCGATCTCCACCATGATCGTGAGGTCGGCGCTGCCGTTGACCGTCTGATCCACCTCGCGGCTGCGCAGCTTGTAGTCGCTGGACAGCATGAGGGCCAGCGGCACCACGACGGCCCACCACCCGGACACCGGCGGCAGCGGCCGGTACCGGGGGAGGAGGGTCAGGCGCGGGAATCGCCCCGGTGCGGTCATCGCGTTCTCCTGTTGGTGCACAGCGCCCCAAGGATAAGCCGCCCCGCGCCCGGTGACGCTCAGTCGGAGGCCATCGGCCACGCGCCCGTGTGACGGGCTCCGGCGGGACGGCCGAGCAGGGCGGCGACACGGGCGGGCAGGGGACGCGCGGCCGACGCGGCCCGGGCGGCGACGGCGGGGGAGAGCGCGCCGTCCGCGCCGGCCGCCGCCGGGTCGTCCTCGGCGATGCCCGCCCTCTCCTGGCCGGTGGCGTCCCGGAACGCGGCCAGGCCGGTGTAGGCGTCCGGTGCGCCCGCGCCGCGCGACCACACGATCAGCCGCCGCGGCGAGCCGGGGCCGGGCCGGACGAACACGTCGCCGTCGGCCGTGATCCCCATCGCGGCCGCCGAGCGGTCGTGCGTGTGGTCCTCCACGCACAGCAGGCACGGGGCGCCGGGACGCGCGTCCGCGAGCACGTTGTTGCCCAGCGTGATACGGCCGAGCCGCCAGGTCATCGTGGGATCGGGGAACGGCCGGCGGGGGTCGCGGCCTCGCGCGCCGGGCGCCTCGGGCCGCCGCTCGTCCTGCACGAGATGGACGGCGCGGCCGTTCGTCACCAGCGTGTTGTTCCAGATCTGCACGCCCTCGGTGTCGTTGACGCGGAGCCCGTCGCCGCCGTTGTCCCGGACGAGGTTGCCCGCGACGACCGCCTCCGCGCTCAGCTCCAGGACGATGCCGTGACCGGCGTTGCGGGCCACCCGGTTGCCGGTCACCGTGATGCCGTGCACCGACTCGTCCAACCAGAGGCCCTTGCCGAGGTTGCCGGACAGGACGCTGCCGGTCACGGTCACCCCCCGGGACCGGGTGACCTTGACGCCGCCCGACACCGGCGCCTGCTTGAAGCGCTCCAGGTTGTTACGGGTGCTGCGGACGCGTTCGAGACGCAGGTCGTCGGCCTGGTTGCCGTGGACGCCGAGCATGCCGTTGCGGGTCAGCGTGACCCGGCGGACGCGGGCGTGCGGCCCCACCACGCTGAGCCCGGTCGTGGCCGAGTCGGTGACCGCCACGTTCTCCACGCTCACCCCGGAGCCGGTCACGCGCACGCTGGCGAGCTGCGGGAGGGACGGAGCGTAGCGGCGCACGCCGACCCCGCGCAGCGCCGACCCGTCCCCGCCGATCGTGATCGCGATGCCGAGCGTGCTCGCCCGCACCGTCCGCCCGCGCGGGTCCGAGCCCAGGTACAGCCGTCCGGCCCGCTCGTCGACGTAGAACGCGCCGGCGGTCACCTCGTCACGGGAGGAGACCTGGCGCTGCGCCACATCGTCGATCCACACCTGGTCGGGGTGGGCCGCCATCGGGTGGGCGGGATCGATGAACTGGAAGTCCGGGTCGTCGCTGGGCGGCGCCCCGCGCGTGTAGGACGGGCTGGCGTCGAACCTGGCCGTCCAGCCGTCCTTGACCCAGGCGTCGCCGTCCCGCGTCCAGCCGTCCACGGGGGAGCTGCCGTCGAACCAGGCGGCCTCGCCCGGGTGGGACTGGACGGTGAGGCGCTTGCCCGGCGGGATGGTGACCGACTCGTGGTAGGTCCCGCCGCGCAGCACGATCGTGCCGCCGGAGGGCGCCAGCGCGATCGCCTTGCCCACGGTGCGCAGGGGCGCCCCCATCGTGCCCGCCGCCGTGTCGTCCCCGGACGGGGAGACGACGGTGGCCTTCTCCGGCACCTCGTAGGCCGCGGTGCCCACCGTGACGGCGCCCGCGGCGGTCGCCGTGCCGGGGGGCGGCCCGGCCTCCCCCGGGTCCCCGTCCAGAGGCCGCCAGACCAGCAAGGCGGCGGCGACGGTCACGATCAGAGCCGGCGCGCCGGCGACGAGGGCCCGGCGTGCCGGGCTCACCGCTGGAGCGATCCCGCGAACACGGCCGTCTTGTGCTTGTCGTCGAAGGCCACGCCCAGCACGACGGACCCGTACCCCTCGGGCGGCAGGTCGAAGGCGTACGAGGCCGAACGGCTCTTGCCCGGCGCCACCGTCCCGTAGAAGTCGTTGATGTTGGCGTACGAGGTGGGGCTCGCCTGCGTGCGGGCCTTGCCGTAGCGGGCGACCACCCGGACCTTGTTGAGGTCGAGCGGCTGCGCGGACCCGTTGGTGAACCGCAGCGTGAAGATCGTCAGGTTCCGGCCGGTGATCTCACCCGGCCCCTTGGCCTGGTTCCTGGCGTACCGTATGTCGGTGATCGCGACGGTGATCTTGTCCGGGTAGGTGATGGGCTTGCGCAGCCCCGTCATGTTCTTGAACGCCACGGCCCCGGGCGCCGCGGTGGTCTCCGCCTCGGACCGCTCGCTGGGCGGCGGGGGCTTGGGGCCGGAGGCGGGCTTCTTGTCGCCCGAGCATCCCGCCACCGCCACCGCGAGTGCGAGGGACAGCGCGAGAGCCGTGCCCCGGCCCGCCGAGCGAGAAAACGTGGATGGGCGCGATCCCCGGAGGGGCATGCGGATATCTCCTCGGTCTTGTGTCGCGGAATCGGCGTCCGAGTGAACGGGGGAGCCCGGAGCGCCGGTAGTGGCCAACAGTTTAGACAGTGGCTCCGCTAATCTTCCTTTGCCTTCTTTAGCTTGGATGGGGGATTTCAGCCGGTGATAACTGTCTCCGTCTTGCGCCCGGCCGTGCGAAGAGCCGTCCTGGCCACCGTCACGGCCTTCGGCACGGCCGTCTTCGGTCTCACGGCGATGCCCGCGGCCCCGGCCGCCGCCGACACCGCGCCGCCGCCGGGCACCCCGCCGACGGTGAGCGCCGACGCCTTACCGACCTGGCAGGTCAACGGGGTCGTGTGGAGCATGACGACGGTCGGCGACACCGTCTACGCCACGGGCAACTTCACCAAGGCGCGGCCGCCGGGCACGGCGGCGGGCAGCCCGCAGGAGGTGACCCGCAACAACATCCTGGCCTTCGACATCAGGACCGGTGAGCTGGTCACCTCGTTCGACCACTCGCTGAACGGCCAGGGACTGCGCATCGTCCGCTCGCCCGACGGCAGCCGGGTGTACGTGGGCGGCGAGTTCACCACGGTCGACGGGCAGCCGCGCAGCCGGATCGCCGCGTTCGACACCGCCACCGGCGCGCTCGACCCCGACTTCAAGCCCACCGTGTCCAACGTGGTGCGGGCGATCGCCGCGACCGACTCGACGGTGTACTTCGGCGGCAACTTCTTCAACGTCAACGGCAGCTCGCGGACCCGGCTGGCCGCGGTGCGGGCCTCCGACGGCGCGAACATCGACACCTGGCGCCCGACCGCCGACGACAACGAGGTGTACGCGATGGCGATGGCGCCCGGCGACACCCGGGTGCTGGTCGGCGGCCGGTTCCAGACGCTCAACGGCGCCTCCCAGGTCGGCATCGGCGCCATCGACGCCACCACGGGCGCGCTCGCCCCGTGGAGCAGCCGCCCGATCCCCAGCAGGTCGGGCAGCAACTTCTCGTACGTGACCGACCTGTTCGTGTCGGGCGACACCGTGTACGGGTCGGCCAACGGTGAGGGCGGTCACTGGTTCGACGGGCGGTTCGCGGCCAAGGCGGCGACGGGCGACCTGGTGTGGCTCGACAACTGCTACGGCGCGACCTACGGCATGTTCGTCGAAGGCCAGTCCGTCTACAGCGTCTCGCACGCGCACGACTGCTCCTCCCTGGGCGCGTTCCCCGAGACCAACCCGAGGAGCTGGCACCGGGCGCTGGCCGAGACCACGTACCCGACCGGGACGGACCTGATGCCGCCCGGCACCAACAGCAACTACAGCGGGCAGCCCATCCCGAGCCTGCTGCACTGGTACCCGACGCTGTCGGCGGGCACGTTCACCGGGCA
Organism: Actinomadura sp. NBRC 104412; assembly: GCF_030269515.1. Classification (GTDB taxonomy): domain Bacteria; phylum Actinomycetota; class Actinomycetes; order Streptosporangiales; family Streptosporangiaceae; genus Spirillospora. Next base: position 180,019 of record NZ_BSTM01000007.1, read on the forward strand.
GAGCCAGGCCGCCTGGGCCGTGACGGGCACCTCCGACTACGTCGCCATGGGCGGCGAGTTCCCCCGGGTCAACGGCGTCAACCAGCAGGGCCTCGTGCGGTTCGCCGTCAAGGACAAGGCCCCCAACGACGAGGGGCCGATCGCGTCCGAGCTGGGCACGCCCACCGCCCAGTCCGTGCCCGGAGGCAAGGTCCGGGTGAGCGTGACCACGACGTGGGACATGGACAACAACACGCTCACCTACGAGCTGCTCCGCGGGAACGACACCACCCCGGTCGCCACCGTGGAGAAGCCATCGACGTTCTGGCGGCAGCCCATCGTGTCGCTGTTCGACACCACGGCCGAGGCCGGGTCGTCCAACACCTACCGGGTCCGCGTCAAGGATCCGAGCGGTAACACCATCACCAGCGCGGCCTCCAACGCGGCCAGCCCCGGAACCGGGACGCCCGGCACGAGCGGCCCGTACAGCGGCGTCGTCCTAGGGGACGCGCCCGACGCGTACTGGCGGCTCGGCGAGCCCAGCGGTTCCGCCCTCGACCACGCGGGCAGCAACGACCTCACCCTGGGCGCGGGTGTCACGCACGGGCAGACGGGCGGCATCTCCGCCGACTCCGACAGGGCGATGGCGTTCAACGGCACCACCACCGGCACGGGCGCCAGCGGCGCGGTGCCCACGCCACGCGACTTCTCCATCGAGGCATGGGTGAGGACCACCAGCGCCGGCGGCGGAGAGATCATCGGGTACGGCAACAGGACCAGCGGGAACAGCACCAACTACGACCGCAACCTGTACCTGACCGACGACGGCCGTGTGGTGTTCGGCGTCAACAGCGGCGGCGTCAAGACGATCATGAGCGGTCCCGGCCTCAACAACGGCCAGTGGCACCACGTCGTCGGCACGCTCGACTCCGGCGCCGGCATGAAGCTGTACGTGGACGGGCAGCAGGTCGCCGCCAACGCCACCATCAAGAAGGGGCAGGCGTTCTCCGGCCTCTGGCGCGTGGGCGGCGACAACCTCAGCGGCTGGACCAACAGGCCGTCCAGCGACTACCTCAACGGGACGCTGGACGAGGTGGCCGCCTACCCGCGCGCCCTGACCGCCGCCGAAGTGGCCGAGCACCACGGCGTGGGCGCGGGCACGGTCACGCCCAACCAGCCGCCCACGGCCGCGTTCACCTCGTCCTGTGACGAGCTGGAGTGCTCGTTCGACGCGTCCGGGTCCACCGACGGCGACGGCACCGTGGCGTCCTACGCTTGGGACTTCGGCGACGGCCAGACCGGTACGGGGGCCACGCCGTCCCACTCCTACGGAGCGGCGGGCCAGTACACGGTGAAGCTGACGGTCACCGACGACGACGGCGCCACCGACGAGGTCACGCACGACGTCACCGTGACCTCGTCGACGCTCGCGTCCGACGCGTTCGAGCGCACCGTGACCGGCGGCTTCGGGACGGCCGACGTCGGCGGCGCGTGGACGAGCCTCGGCACGCCGGGCGCCGTGTCGGTCTCGGACGGCGCCGGCCGCGTCACGCTGGCGGCGCCGACCAACAGCGGTGGCGCGTACCTCAACGGCGTCAGCACCGACGCGTCCGACGTCTCGCTCAAGGTGTCGGTCGACAAGGAGGGCACCGGCAACGGCGTCTACTTCTGGGTGCTCGGCCGCCGCGTCACCGGGGTGGGCGAGTACCGGGCCAGGCTCAGGTTGCGGCCCTCCGGCGTCGTGTCGGCGTGGGTCAGCCGTACCGACGCCGCGCAGGCCGAGACGGGGATCGTCGCCGAGCAGAGCCTCCCGGGGCTCACCTACACGCCGGGACAGCGGCTGCGGGTGCGCTTCCAGGTCACCGGCGCCTCGCCGACCACGCTGAGGATGAAGGCGTGGGCGGACGGGACGGCCGAGCCCGCCGCGTGGCAGATCACCGCCACCGACGACACCGACGGCATGCAGGTCGCCGGAAGCGTCGGGCTGCGGGCCTATCTCGCCGGCAGCACCACCAATGCGCCGATCGTGGTCTCGGTGGACGATTTCCTGGCCACCAGGGCCGGAGGCTGACCGGAGAAGGGCACGACGCATGAAGGCGCCCCGGGGTTGTCATCCCCGGGGCGTTTTCTTTTCGTTCTGAAAGGTTCTCCCGGACGTGTGCGAGCACCCGGTGTAGAGGGATTCATCACGATTTCAAGAAGTGACCCGTCCCTCCCCGCGCGAAGGTTTACTATCGCCAGGCCAGTGTGACCGCAGGGGTCACAGGGGGCTATGAGCAGGGGAACCGATCACGTGAGAGCTGGACTGCTTGCGCGCCGCGCCGCATCGCGGAGCCGCCTTCCCGTCGCGGTAGCGTCCATCGTGCTTCTCGGCGCCGGACTGGTGCCCGCGGGGACGGCCGCGGCCGACACCGCGCCCGCCCAGGGGACCCCGCCGACGGTGAGCGCCGACGCCTTGCCGACCGTGCAGGTCAACGGCGTCGTGTGGAGCATGACCACGGTCGGCAACACGGTGTACGCGACGGGCAGGTTCACCAAGGCCCGTCCCGCGGGCACGGCGCCGGGGAGCGCGCAGGAGGTGACCCGCAACAACATCCTGGCCTTCGACATCAGGACCGGGAAGCTCATCACCTCCTTCAACCACTCGCTGAACGGCCAGGGACTGCGCATCACCCGCTCGCCCGACGGCAAGCGGGTGTACGTCGGCGGCGAGTTCACCACCGTGGACGGGCAGGCGCGCAGCCGCCTCGCCGCGTTCGACACCGCCACCGGCAAGCTGGTCGCCGGGTTCAAGCCCAAGGTCTCCAACGTCGTGCGCGCCATCGCCGCGACCAACAAGTGGGTGTTCTTCGGCGGCAACTTCTTCAACGTCAACGGCAGCTCGCGGACCCGGCTGGCCGCGGTGCGGGCCGCCGACGGCTCGCTCGGCTCCTGGAAGCCCTCCGCCGACGACAACGAGGTCTACGCGATCGCGATCCACGGCAACCGGGTGATCGTCGGCGGCCGGTTCCAGAAGCTGAACGGCACGACCAAGGTCGGCATCGGCGCGTTCAACGGCTCCACCGGCGCGCTGGAGCCCTGGAGCAGCCGCCCGATCCCGGCCAGGAAGGGCAGCAACTTCTCGTACGTGACCGACCTGTTCGTGCTGGGCGACACCGTGTACGGGTCGGCCAACGGTGAGGGCGGTCACTGGTTCGACGGGCGGTTCGCGGCCAAGGCGGCGACGGGCGACCTGGTGTGGCTCGACAACTGCTACGGCGCGAGCTACGGCGTGTTCGCCACGGGCCAGTCGCTCTACAGCGTCTCGCACGCGCACGACTGCTCCTCGCTCGGCGCGTTCCCGGAGACCAACCCGAGGACGTGGCACCGCGCGCTGGCCGAGACCACCTACGCCACCGGCAGGGACCAGGCTCCTCCCGGGACCAACAGCAACTACAGCAGGCAGCCCATCCCGAGCCTGCTGCACTGGTACCCGACGCTGACGGCGGGCACGTTCACCGGGCAGAGCCAGGCCGCCTGGGCCGTCACCGGCAACGCGAGCTATGTCGCGATGGGCGGTGAGTTCCCCAAGGTCAACGGCACCGCCCAGCAGGGGCTCGTGCGGTTCGCGGTCAAGTCGATCGCGCCGAACAAGCAGGGCCCGATCGTGTCGTCCCTCGGCACGCCCCGCGCGGTCAAGGGACGGAACGGCATCACGGTCTCCTGGAAGACCACGTGGGACATGGACAACAAGAACCTGACCTACGAGGTCCTGCGGGACAACGGCACCACCCCGATCGGCACCGTGAAGCGCGACTCGACCTTCTGGTCCATGCCGACGCTGACGTTCACCGACAAGACGGCGCCCGCCGGGGCGCACACCTACCGGATCCGCGTGAAGGACCCGCTCGGTGTGACGATCACCAGCGCGCGGTCCAACGCGGTCGGCTGAACGGGTCGACGGACGACCGGACGAAGACGCGCCCCCGGGTGGCCGGCCACCCGGGGGCGCGTTCACGTGCGCGCCGGTCGTGGCTTCGTCTACCGCCGTGCCCGGACGGTCTTGCGGGTCAGCCTGCGGGCCACCAGGTCCTCGCAGAGTCGTTCGTAGGCGGCGGCCACGTCGTCCCATACATAGCGTTCCGCGGCCCGCTTGCGCGCCGCGGAGCCCCGTTCGGCCGCGGCCTGCGGATCGGCCTCGGCGGCCTCGATCAGGTGCGCCAGCGACACGGCGTCGGTGAAGAAGCGGCCCGCCTCCTCGCCGAGCACCTCGCGGTTGAAGTTCACGTCATAGGCCACCACGGACGCCCCGGCCCCCATCGCCCGCAGCAGCGACGGGTTGGTGCCGCCGACCGAATGCCCGTGGATGTAGGTGAGCGCACCCGCGTACAAGGCGTCCAGTAGGTCTTGGTCCCAGACGCCGCCGAGGAACCGGATCCGCGGGTCGTCGCCCGCCAGCTCACGCACCCTCTCGGTGTAGGCGTCGGAGTACGGCGCCGAGCCGACGACCACCAGCGGCTTGACGGCACCGCTGCGCCGGTAGCCCTCGACCGCCAGGTGGACGTGGTTCTCCGGCTCGAACCTGGCCACCACCAGGTGGTAGCCGCCCGGCTGGTAGCCGGCCTCGGTCAGCTTGGTCACGTCGGTGCCGGCCAGGATCGGCGCGCCGTAGGCGATGAACACCGAGGACGCCCCGAACCGTTCGGTGTAGTAGTCCTGGATGCCGCGGGCGTCGGCGATCAGGGCGTCCGACCAGCGCACGGCAAGGCTCTCGGCGTTGCGGTAGTAGCGGCGGCCCGCCCCGCTCCACTTGGTGCGCTTCCACTCCAGGCCGTCCACGTGCGTGGCCACCGGGATTCGCATCATCCGCAGCACCGGCAGCAGCGGCGCGTTGGCGGCGTTGAAGACGAGCGCGACGTCCGGGCCCCTGCGGGCGATGCGGCGCGCCGCGGTGTGCGTCACGGAGAACGCCGTGTGGCTGAGCGTCTCGGCCACCTTCTTCTTGATGGCGGGCAGATGCACCAGCCGCATCCCGAGGTACTCGCCTCCGGGATGGCGCTCTCCCCGGCAGTAGACGGTCACCTCGTGCCCCGCCTTCACCAGCCGCCGGCCGATCTCCTCGACCGCCGTCTCGAAGCCGCCGTAGCGCGCCGGCACTCCGCGGGTCCCAACCATGGCGATGCGCAACGTGACCCTCCGCCTCCTCTTCGCGATATTTCCGCCCAGGACTCGGCATTTTGCGCCGAGGCTGCTAACCGCTGCGGGCTTCAGACGTCTAGACGGTAAAGGAGAGTTAATCTGAGCGTGGCGCGAAAGCGGTAGTCGGATTGACAGTAATTTCCAGAGGGAGGGACGTTGACCGAACGTGACGCGGGTCCCGTAGTGGTGCTCGCGCACCCTTCGCCCGACCTGTACGGCTCCGACCGCATGCTGGTGGAGTCGGTGCGGGCGCTGGCGCCCACCCGCCGGGTGGTGGTGACACTACCCGCCGAGGGTCCGCTTTCGCAGGCGCTCAGGGACGCCGGAGCGAGGATCGAAATCCTTCCCGTCCCGGTGCTCCGCAAGGCGTACATGTCCCCGCTGGGCCTGCTGCGGCTGGCCTTCGCCAACCTGCGCGCGCTCCCGAAGGCGCGGCGGCTGCTGCGGCGCATCGGGGCCGAGGCGCTGTATGTGAACACCATCACCATCCCGATCTGGCTGGCCGCCGCCAAGCTCGCCCGAGTCCCCGCGCTGTGCCACGTCCACGAGGCGGAGGACGGTGTGCCCCGCCCCGTGCGCGCCGCGCTGTCGGCCCCGCTGCGGCTGGCCCGCACGGTCGTCGTCAACAGCCGGGCCAGCGCCGCCGCCCTCGGCTCGGCCGGGCGGCGCGCCCAGATCGTCTACAACGGTGTGGAGGAGCCCCCCAGCGTCACCGAGCCGCGGGCCGCGCTGACGGGCCCGGTGCGGATCACGCTGGTCGGCCGGCTGTCGCCGCGCAAGGGGTCCGACATCGCGATCCGCGCGGCCGGACTGCTGCGGGAGCGCGGGTACGATGCGACCCTGACCTTGGTGGGCAGCGTCTTCCCTGGCTACGAGTGGTTCGAGAAGGAACTGCGGGAACTGGCCGGCGACGCCTTGGAGGACGGGAGCGTGGTGCTGGCCGGGTTCCGCCCCCAGGTCTGGGACTTGCTGGCCGAGACGGACGTGGCGATCGTGCCCTCCAGGGTCGAACCGTTCGGTAACGTCGCGGTGGAGGCGATGCTGGCCGGCCGCCCGGTGGTGGCGGCGGACCTGCAGGGCCTCGCCGAGATCGTGACCGATGGCGAGAATGGTGTGCTGGTCCCGGCCGACGACCCGGTCGCTCTGGCGGACGGGGTGGCCCGCCTGCTGGACGATTGGGACGGAGCACTGGCCATGGCCAAACGCGCACGCGCGGACGCCACCCGGCGGTTCGGCAAGGATCGGTACCACCGGGAGATGCGGGAGGCGGTCCGTGCCCTCACCGATCCCGATGCCCCCGTGAGGACTTCGAGCATCCGATGACAGCACAGACCCCCGCCACACCGGAGATCAGCCTGGTGGAAGCCGTCTGGCGCTTCCGGCTGATGTCGTTCCTCATCATCCTGGCCTGCGTGCTGGCCGCCGCCGCGGCGACGCAGCTTGTGTTCAGCGACGTCAAGGCCACCGCGAGGTTCGCGGTGACCGACCCCACCAACACCAACAACGTGCTGCGGCAGGGCGTGATGTCCGGGCAGGGCTACGCCGCCTACACCGCGCAGCGGGCCGCGTTCGCCGGCTCCACACCGGTGATGAACCGCGCCGCCGAGATCCTCAAGGAGGAGGGCGGCGGGCCCGTGCTGACCGGCGGGGCGCTGCGCGGGCGCGTGCAGACCTCCAGCAAGCCCGACGGCGGCGTGGTCATCGTGACCGCGACCGCGTCCACCATGCGCGAGGCCGCCATGCAGGCCAACGCGGTGGTGAAGGCGTACCAGGAGGTCACGATCAAGACCAACCAGCAGCAGCTCGACAAGCAGCTGGCGACGCTCCAGGCCACGAAGCAGAAGCTCACGAGCCAGCTACAGTTGGCCACCCCGGGGACCCGCGAGTACCGGGTGCTGAGCTCGGACCTGCTCAAGCTTCAGGAACGCGAGTCCGGCGTGGTGTCGGCGCGCTCCAACACCAACGACGGCGTGCAGTTCGTCGACACCGCCGACCCGTCCGCCGCGGCGCCGAGCAAGCTCCCGCGCAACGCGGCGATCGGCCTGGCGATCGGGACGATCCTGGCCTGCGTGGTGTCGTTCCTGCGGGCCGCGGGCCTGGCCCGGCGCGAGGCCCTCACCATGGCCCACGGCCCCGCGACCCCCGGTCCGGGCCCGGCGCCGCCCGGCTACGAACTTCCGCCCGGGTACGGCGAACCGCAGACCGGCTACGGCGATCTGCCGCCGGGCGGCGGCTACGGCCGGCTCCCGCGCGGTTCGTACGCCGAGAACGAGTTCCGCGGCGAGCTGGAGGCACCGGCCGCCCGCGCCGAGATCCCCCGCCCGGCGGCACCGCCGCGCCGCGCCGGGGGCGGCGAGCGGTCCAGGGGCGGACGCCGCCGCGGCGCGCGTGACAGGACGTCCGAGCCGCCCGCCGACCGGCCGGGACGCCGCTGGTCCGACGAGGTCAACGGCGCCGCGTCGGCGCCACCGGCGGCGCCGATGCCCTCGTCCGCGTCCTCGTCCATGCCTTCTTCCCCCAAGCCCCCGCCCCCGTCCACCGAGGCGCTGCTCGACCGGGCCGAGGCGCTGCTCGACCGGCCGGAGCCCGGCGCCGCCACGCCCGGCCCGCCGCCCCCTCCGTCCACCGGCGGCCCGCTCGGCCGTTCCGGCTCGGGGAGCGGCACGTCGTCGCGCGCCAAGAAGCCCGCGGCTCCCAAGCCGCCGGCCTCGCCGGCCCCGGCGTCCGCGGACGCCAAGGTCGCCGGCGGTCCCAAGAGGTCACGTTCCAAGGGCGGTGCGCACGCCGCTGACGCGCCCGCCGACGATCAGGCGAAGAGGGAGATCCCGGCAGAACTGTGGGCGGACGGCATCGATCTGAGCGGGGACCCGAACCAAACGATGAAGGACAACCCGATCATCTCCGACACGGACGCGGCCGCCATGGACGCGGCCGCCATCCTCAGGGAACTGAGCGAAGAGGCGGAGAAGGGCAAGGGCGGCGGCTCGTCGTCCCTGATGCGCTACAACGACAAGTGAGCCCGCGTCCCGGAGGGGCCGGGCGGGGCCTGGGCCGGGCGGGACGGCTGCTGTCGTCCGCGGGCGGCGCGGTGACGGTCCAGTTCGTCACCGCCGGCGGCAGCCTGGTCGTGCAGGCGCTGGCCGCCCGCACCCTGGGCGCCGACGGGTTCGGCGCGTACGCGCTGCTGCTGTCCGTGCTGGTGATGATCACGGCCCTCCAGACGTCCTTCGTGGGCGACACGCTGACCGTCTTCGACCGGTTCGAGCCGCGGATCCGCGGGGCACTGCTGCTCTCGGTGGCCGGCACGGTCGCCGCGGGCACGCTGGCGGGCGCGGCGGTGGCGGTGGGCCTGGGAGTCGCGGTGCCCGCCGGGGCCGCGCTGTTCGCGCTCTGGCTGCTGAACGAGACCGGACGGCGGATCTTCACCGCGCGGGGGGAGTTCTGGCGGCTGGCCGCCAACGACTGCTGCTACGTCGCGGTCACGCTGGGCACGCTCGCCGGTGCGCTGGCGCTGGACGTGCCGGCTTCGGTGGACCTGCTGCTGGGCGCCATGAGCGTGGGCTGCGCCGTCTCGATCGCGCTGGCCGTGCTGCGGCTGCCCAAGCGGGAACTCGCGCCTGCCCCGCTGCGCGGTAGCGCGCTGAGGGAGGTCCTGGGGTTCGCCTGGTGGCGTTCGGTCCAGGCGGCGATCCGGCCGAGCGCGCTGCTGGCGGCGCGCTTCCTGATCGTCGCGTTCTCCTCCACCGCCCTGCTGGCCGGGATCGAGGCCGCGCGGCTGCTGCTGGCCCCGGCGCTGACCCTGATCAACGGGGCGGGCGGGTTCCTGCTGAGCCACTTCGCCAAGGCCGAGCGCGAGGGACGTCCCGTGGCCACGCGGCGGGCGTTGCGCGCCAGCGCGGTGCTGGGCGCCGTGGCCCTGGCGGTGAGCGCGGCGGGCGTCCTGCTGGCCGGTCCCCTCGGGCCGGTGGTGACCGGCGGCTCCTTCGAGGTGGACGGCACGGCGCTGATCGGCTGGGGCGTCTACGCGGTCTGCGTCGCCTGCACGCTTCCGCTGGCGATGCTGGCGACCGTCCGCAAGGAGTCCCGCACCGTGTTCATGATCCGGGCGACGGAGGCGCTCACCGGCCTGGCGGCGCTGGCGGCGCTCCTGGTCGCCGGGGAGGGCAACGCCGTGTACGCGCCGTACTGCCTCGGGATCGGCGGGCTGGTGTCGTCGGCCCTGCTGTGGCGGATGCTCCGCCGGGGCGACCCCGATCAGCGTCCGCGGCGCAGGGACGCGGACGCCGCGGCGTCCTCCGGCCCGGCGGACGCCTTGGCCGCGGGCACGGGCACCGCCGGAAGGCCGTGACGGCGGCGCAGAAGCATCCACGCGACGCCCGTGGCCGCCGCCAGTCCCAGCAGCGTCCAGGCGAGCACGGTGTTGCTCAGGCCGAACATCTTCAAGGCCGAGGCGACCAGCACGAAGGCCAGGGCCCGCCGGATCAGGCCGCCGGGGGCCCTGGAGGAGATGCGCGAGCCGAGGTACACGCCGGGGATGGAGCCGGCCAGCAGCGCGGCCGTGACCTCAAGCTGGAGGTCGCCGAACAGCAGATGACCCAAGGCGGCGGCGAGGACCAGGGGCACGGCCTGTAGCAGGTCCGTGCCGACCAGGTGGTTGCTCTTGAGCGCGGGGTAGAGCGCCAGCAGCCCCACGATGATCAGCGAGCCGGAGCCCACCGAGGTCATCCCGACCACCAGCCCGCCGGCCGCCCCCACCAGCGCGGTCGGGAGGGGGCGCACGGCGATCCCGGGGGCCTGTGCCGCCGACGGCTCGTCGGGCGCCACCGTGCGCCGCTCCGCCCCGGTACGGCCCGCCGCGCGGTCCTTCAGCGCCAGGTAGCCGCGGACCACCAGCCCGGCGGCGGCGATCAGCAGCGCCACCCCCATCGCCTTCTGGATCACGTCCTGGACGTTCTCGCCGTCGCCCAGCGCCCGCGCCACCAGCACCCCGCAGAACGCGGCGGGCACCGACCCGGCGCACAGCCAGCCGACCAGGCGCATGTCGATCGTGCCCCGCCGATAGTGCACCGCGCTGCCGACGGGCTTCATCACGGCGGCGGCGGCCAGGTCGCTGGACACCGCGGCCAGCGGGCTGACCCCGAAGAAGGTCACCAGCATGGGCGTCATCAGCGCGCCGCCGCCCATGCCGGTCAGCCCGACGACGATGGCGACCAGGAAGGAGCCCAGCGCCATCGTCCAGTCGAAGCCGGCCAGCCAATCGAAGTTCATCGCCATGACCTATCGAGTAACAAGGGAATAGAGTCCGCCACAGCGTACGAGGCCCCCACAAAGGGGACGTATGTGAGGGGTACCCCTCTCAGGGGCAACGCAGAGTGAATCCGGTCACGCCGGACGTACCCAGCCGCCGTTCTCCAGCAGCCCGAGCACCCGCGCGACCGCCTCGTCCGGCGTCATCCGCGAGGTGTCCAGCACCAGATCGGCGTCGTCCGGCTCCTCGTACGGGTCGGAGATCCCGGTGAACTCGGGGATGAGCCCCGCCCTGGCCTTTGCGTACAGGCCCTTGGTGTCGCGCCGCTCGCACTCCTCCAGCGGCGTGGCCACGTGGACCAGCAGGAAGTCGCCCGCCGCGGACACCATCCGGCGCACCTCGGCGCGGGTCGCGGCGTACGGGGCGATCGGCGCGCAGATCGCCACCCCGCCGTGCCGGGTGATCTCGGTGGCCACGAAGCCGATCCGGCGGATGTTGAGGTCGCGGTCGGCGCGGGAGAAGGTCAGCCCGGCCGACAGCAGCCTGCGGACCACGTCCCCGTCCAGCAGCGAGACGGTGCGGCCGCCGCGTTCGATCAGCGCGTCCGACAGGCCCCTGGCCACGGTGGACTTGCCCGAGCTCGACAGGCCGGTGAAGAACACCGTGAGGCCGCGCTCGTGCTTGGGCGGGCGCGCCACGGCCAGTTCGGCCGCCACCGCGGGCGGGGTGAACCAGTCGGGGATCGGCTCGCCGCGGTCGAGCAGCTCGCCGAGCTGCTCGGGGGTCAGCTCGGCCTGGACGTGGTCGGGCTCGATCCTGGCGACCGGGCGCCACACCTCCACGTCGGCGTCGTACGCCCATGGCTCGGGCACCGCCACGGGGATCGCCGTGCCCTCGACGTCCTCCTCGGCCAGCAGGTGCGTGGCGCCGTAGGCGGCGGCGACGTGCGAGCGCAGCCGCAGGTCGCGCTCCGCCGCGCCCTCACCGCCCCGCAGCGGCAGCGGTACTGGGATGACCTGCGTGCCCTCGGGCAGTTCCTTGCGCACCGCCAGCAACGCCCGTACCAGGGCCTCGTCATGGCCGCCGCCCAGGAGCGGCAGCACCAGCACCCGCGCGTCCAGCCGCTCGGCGAGCTGCCGTAGCTGCCCGAGCTGCTTGCGGTGCAGTGGCTCACGGGTCGCGACGGCGAGCACGTTGCCCTCGTGCGGTTCGATCTCGTCGGGACGGCGGCGCAACCTGTGGAACGGGCCGTGCGCCGGGGCGCGCAGCGGCTCCAGCGTCCCCGCGAGCCGCCAGCCCTGGGAGGTCGGGTCCTGCCAGACCTCGGCGACGTCCAGCACGGCCAGCGGCAGGCCCTCCGGGTCCTGGAGGACGACCCGCTCGTGCGCGGTCAGCTCCTTGGGGACGGCGAGCGTGACGGGGACCGGCCAGGGCGTCCCGTCGGCCAGCCGTCCGCCCGCGATCACCATGGCCGTGTCGAAGGACCCGAGGAACCCGGCCAGCGGCCGGTACACGCCCGCCAGCAGCAGCTCCAGGTCCGCGAGCTCGATCGCGTCCGGGGTCCACGCGGGCAGTTCGCGCAAAGTGTCGGGAAGGCCGGCGTCGGCGGTCACCACGGCTCCGATCCTGCCCGGCTCCCCGCCGGGCTGATCCAGGTCATCAGGGGTTTCCGCAGAAAAATACCGAGCCCTGGAAGGTGTGCGCACCACGGCCCGCCGCGATCGTGCCCCCTGCCTGCCCCTTACGTGCCGCGCCCATGCCCTGTGCTGCCGCTTCGTGGCGGGCGGCGGCCCTCTAGAGGACCCTCGCGAACCGGCTCTCCGGCTTGCGGATCACCAGGGTCACCTCGCTGTGGTCGGCGCTCAGCCGGCCCCGGCTGAGCGCCGCCACCACCCGGCACAGGCCCGTCAGCAGCCGCGTTCCGGCCCCGAACGCCTCGATGCCGGCCCGCGAGGTGTACTCCTCGGCGATCACCAGCCCGCGCATCACGCAGTACCAGCGCATGCCCTGGCGGGACGCGACCGGGTCGTACAGCGCGGGCGGCGGCGGGCCGGTGGGGCGCCACCCGTCCGGATCCGGCCGCCGCGGCGCCGTGCGGGCCAGGCCGCGCCACATCCGCTCGCGCAGGCGGCGCGGGAGCAGGCGGTCGAGGAACCCGAAGGCGGTGTCGCGGTCGCGCAGCCGCACCAGCAGCAGCCCCCCGGGGCGCAGGGAGGCCACGAACCGGTCGAGGACCAGCTCGGCGTGCGGCACCCGTTCGATCAGGAACGGCGCGTGCACGATGTCGTAGGCGCGCGGCGGCATCGGCACCGTGCGCAGGTCGCCCAGATGCCAGGCGTCCAGGTCGGCGCGCCTGCGGGTGTTGGCGCGCAGCGCCGGCGTGTCGAGGTCGACGCCGGTGGAGCGGTGCTCCCGCGTGCCCAGGTCGAGCCCCCGTCCCCAGCCGCAGCCCGCCTCCAGCACATGGACGTCCCGCAGCGGGCGGTCGTGGGCGTACTGGCGGGCGCGGGCGGAGAACAGATCGCCTGCCTCCGCCGGCGGCGGCCGCAGATCGGTGGCCTGCTCCTCCGCCGCGCGGCGGGGGATTCCCCTGGTCGAGCTGGTCATCTGACCCGCTCCTTTCCGGGTGGTCGCTCGAGGCTTCGAAGGTGCGACACTGCTCGGCCCGGCCGGTGGAACCGGCCGGATGATCTCTGCCCGGGGGGTGGGCGCCGTGCCGTGGCCCGGATCCGGGCCCGGAATTCATGGCGCCTTAACTCCGCAGGGTAATCTGCCGACTGCGGACTGTCCGCCATTTGTCCATTCCCGGCCGGGGTCGTGTCGTCCGGCCATCCGGAGGCGGGCGTGATGCGTCGAGAGTTACATCGGAGGAATTCTGAGCTGCTAACGTACGCCTGATTCCGGATATATCCCGGCCTCGGGTTTATCAGGGCTCGGCCTGGTTCAGGGGGATGGATGCACAGCATGGTCGGGTACGCGCCCGCCGTCTTCGACCTGTTCCACGTCGGGCATCTCGATCTGCTGCGCCGCGCGGAGGCCGGATGCGACCGGCTGGTCGCGGGCGTGTACACCGACGAGCTGGCCGAGTCCCTGCTGGGGTACCGGCCCGTGGTCCCGCTGATCGAGCGCATGGAGATCGTCGGCGATGTCCGGCACGTGGCCGAGGTGGTCGTGGTCGCCGAGCCCGGCCTGCGCGCGGCGTGGGAGTCGATCGGCTTCGGGCGGGTGTTCACCGGCTGCCCCGACGGGGTCGCGGCCGAGGCCGCCGAGCGCGAGCTGGCCGGGACGGGCGTGCGCGTGGTCGCCTTCGAGGGGCTGGCCGAGACCGGCAGCGCCATCCTCCGCAACGCCCTGGCGGGCGAGAGGCCGGCCCAGGACAGGAGGACGTCGGTAGCGTGACCGCCCCATCCGGAACCGCCTCGGCCCCTCAGGCCCAGGGCCACAGGCCGCCTGAGGGCTTCGGAGAGGCCCTGGCCCGGCTCGCCTCCGTCCAGAAGAGCAACAAGGGCGCGCCCGCGTACTCGCGCTTCGTCAACCGCAAGCTCGGCAGGGTCCTGGCGGCCCTCTCCTACGTGGTCGGTCTGACCCCCAACCAGGTCACCGCGATCAGCGCGACGTTCACCTTCACCGGCATCGCCCTGATCGCGCTCGTGGACCCCGCGCCCTGGCTGGGCGCCGCGGTCTGCCTGGCACTGGTGATCGGCTACGCCTTCGACGCCGCCGACGGCCAGCTCGCCCGGCTTCGCGGCGGAGGCTCGCGGTCCGGCGAGTACCTGGACCACATGGTCGACAGCGCCAAGATCTCCTCCCTGCACCTGGCCGTGTTGATCTCCTGGTACCGCTTCGGCGATCTCGACGGCGCCGCCCCGCTGCTGATCCCGGTCGGCTTCACGGTGGTCGCCGCGGTGATGTTCTTCGGGATGATCCTCAAGGACCTGCTGGCCCGCGCGCACCGCGCCGCGACCGGGGCGCCGCCGCCCGCGCCCGCCCCGGCGTCCACGCTGCGCTCCCTGCTGGTGATCCCCACCGACTACGGGATGCTGTGCGTGGCGTTCCTGCTGATCGGGTTCCCCACGGTGTTCATGCCGCTGTACGGGCTGTTCTTCGCGGGCAACCTGCTGTTCCTGCTGGCCGCGTCGGTGAAGTGGTTCCGCGAGGTCGGCTCCCTGGACGCCACATGAGCGGCGGCACCGTGAGCGCGGACACGGGGCGCGGGATCACCGGGTACGTGCCGGGCGCCTTCGACATGTTCCACATCGGGCACCTCAACATCCTGCGCCGCGCCCGTCTGGAGTGCGACCACCTGATCGCCGGGGTGGTGACCGACGAGGTGCTGGAAAGGGTCAAGGGGCGGCCCCCGATCGTCCCGCTGGCCGAGCGGCTGGCGATCGTCGGCAGCATGGCCTGCGTGGACGAGGTCGTGACCGACGTGTCCAGCGACAAGGTCGTCATGTGGGAGCGGCTGCGCTTCGACGTGCTGTTCAAGGGCGACGACTGGAAGGGCACCGAGAAGGGCGACCGGCTGGAGGCCGACCTCGGGGCGCGCGGGGTGCGGGTCGTCTACTTCCCCTACACGGTGCACACCTCCAGCACCGCCCTGCGCCGGTTGATCACCGAAGCCTGACCTCGTCCCGGAATGTGGCGGGGCGGGACCGCGTTGCAGCCCGTGGCGCGTAGTCTGGTGCCGGTACCGGGGTCCACTGGGGATCACCGGGGCTTCGGGCTGCCTCGCGGCCGGGCGGGTGGCCTGCCCGGCGGGGAGAAGTAACGGGCGATGACGCTTTCCACGATTGTTGACCTTGCATGTTCCGGTCCCGAGCTGAGGGGCGCGCTGACCTCCGCGCGCGTCGATCATGATCTTGTGGGGCCGCCGGCGCTGTGGCCGGTCGTCGGCGCGGCGCTGAGCCGTGCCCTGCGCGAGCGGGACGGCGCCGGCGTGGTGCTGGCGGTCACCGCCACCTGGCGCGAGGCCGAGGAGCTGACCGGCGCGCTGACCAGCCTGATCGGCGATGACCGGGTGGCGCACTTCCCGGCCTGGGAGACGCTGCCGCACGAGCGGCTGTCGCCGCGGGCCGACACCGTCGGGCAGCGCCTGGCGGTGCTGCGGCGGCTCGTCCACCCGGAGGCCGCCGCGTCCGAGAGCCCTGATGAGCACCGTGACGAGCACCGTGCGGGCAGGTCGGGACGGCTGGACGTCGTGGTCACCCCGATCCGCGCCGTGCTCCAGCCGATCGTGCAGGGCCTGGCCGACCTGGAGCCGGTACGGCTGCGCGCCGGGGACGAGGCCGACCTCGAAGACGTCGTGCACCGCCTGGTGGACGCCGGCTACAGCCGTGTCGACCTGGTGGAGAAGCGCGGCGAGATCGCGGTGCGCGGCGGGATCCTGGACGTCTTCCCGCCCACCGAGGAGCACCCGCTGCGGGTGGAGTTCTGGGGCGACACGGTCGAGGAGATCCGCTCCTTCAAGGCCGCCGACCAGCGCTCGCTGGACAACGCGCCGAACGGGCTGTGGGCGCCGCCGTGCCGCGAGCTGCCGCTGACCCCGGAGGTCCGGGAGCGGGCGCGGCGGCTGGCGGCCGAGCATCCGTCGCTGGAGGAGATCCTGACCCGGATCGCCGACGGCGAGATCGTCGAGGGCATGGAGGCGTTCTCGCCCGTCCTGGCCGGGGACATGGAGCTGCTCACCGACCTGCTCCCCAAGGGGTCGGCGCTGCTGGTGTGCGAGCCGGAGCGCATCCGCACCCGCTCGGCCGAGCTGGTCCGCACCAGCCAGGAGTTCCTTGAGGCGAGCTGGGTGAACGCCGCCGCGGGCGGGGAGGCGCCGATCGACCTGGGCGCCGCCGCGTTCCGTTCGCTGGACGAGATCAGGGCGCACAGCGCCGAGCTGGGCCTGCCCCGCTGGACGATCAGCGCGCTCAACCCCGGGAATGTCGTCCTCGGCGAAGCGGGGAACGACACCGACGCGGCCGGTGCAGGGGGGTCGACCTCCCTGGACGACACGGTGCTGGACGACACGGTGCTGGATGGCACGGTGCTGGATGGCACAGTGCTGGATGACACAGGAGGGGCTCTCGACCTGGGCGCGCAGGCGGCCGAGGCGTACCGGGGCGACACCGCGCGGGTCATGGGCGACCTGAAGCGGTGGATCGACGGCGGCTGGCGGGTCGTGCTGGTCACGCCCGGCCACGGCCCCGCCGAACGGCTCGTCCAGATGGTGGGCGAGGAGGGTCTGGGCGCCGTTCTCACCGACCTGGCCGAGCCGCCGCGTCCCGCGCTGGTGAACGTCACCACCGGCCTGCTGGAGCACGGGTTCACCTGGGAGAGCGTCAAGCTCGCCGTGCTCACCGAGTCCGACCTGTCGGGGCAGAGGTCGTCCACCAAGGACATGCGGAAGATGCCCTCGCGGCGGCGCGGCGGCATCGACCCCTTGCAGCTCAGCCCCGGCGACTACGTGGTGCACGAGCAGCACGGCGTCGGCCGGTACGTGGAGATGGTGAGCCGCACCGTCCAGGGCGCCACGCGCGAGTACCTGATCCTGGAGTACGCCAAGGGCGACCGGCTGTTCGTCCCGACCGACCAGCTCGACGAGCTGACCCGGTACGTGGGCGGCGAGGCGCCGAGCGTGCACCGGCTGGGCGGCGCCGACTGGCAGAAGGCGAAGTCGCGTGCGCGCAAGGCGGTCCGGCAGATCGCCGGGGAGCTGATCCGGCTCTACTCGGCGCGCATGGCCAGCCCCGGGCACGCGTTCGCGCCGGACACGCCGTGGCAGCGGGAGCTGGAGGACGCCTTCCCGTACGTGGAGACGCCCGACCAGCTCGCCGCCATCGACGAGGTCAAGGCCGACATGGAGAAGCCCGTCCCGATGGACCGGCTGATCTGCGGCGACGTGGGCTACGGCAAGACCGAGATCGCCGTGCGCGCCGCGTTCAAGGCGGTGCAGGACGGGCGGCAGGTCGCGGTGCTGGTCCCGACGACGCTGCTGGTGCAGCAGCACCTGTCCACCTTCTCCGAGCGGTTCGGCCCCTTCCCGGTCGTGGTCAAGGCGATCTCGCGGTTCCAGACCGACAAGGAGGTCGAGGAGACGCTGCGCGGCCTGTCCGAGGGCAGCGTGGACGTGGTGGTGGGCACGCACCGGCTCCTGTCGGCGCGGACCCGGTTCAGGAACCTCGGCCTGGTGATCATCGACGAGGAGCAGCGGTTCGGCGTCGAGCACAAGGAGGAGCTGAAGCGGCTGCGCACGCAGGTCGACGTGCTGGCGATGTCGGCCACCCCGATCCCGCGGACGCTGGAGATGGGGCTGACCGGCATCCGGGAGATGTCCACCATCCTCACCCCGCCGGAGGAGCGGCACCCGATCCTCACCTTCGTCGGCCCGTACGAGGAGAAGCAGATCGCCGCGGCCATCCGCCGCGAGCTGCTGCGCGAGGGCCAGGTGTTCTTCGTGCACAACCGGGTGAGGTCCATCAACAAGGTCGCGGCGAACCTGGCGCGGCTCGTCCCGGAGGCCCGCATCGCGATCGCGCACGGGCAGATGAACGAACACGAGCTCGAACGCGTCATGGTCGACTACTGGGAGCGCAACTACGACGTCCTGGTGGCGACGACCATCGTCGAGTCGGGCCTGGACGTGCCCAACGCCAACACGCTGATCGTCGACCGGGCCGACCTGTACGGGCTGTCGCAGCTCCACCAGCTTCGCGGCCGGGTCGGACGTGGACGCGAGCGCGCCTACGCCTACTTCCTGTACCAGCCGGAGGCGCCGCTGACCGAGACCGCGCACGAGCGGCTGTCCACCCTCGCCCAGCACACCGAGATGGGCGCGGGCATGTACGTGGCGATGAAGGACCTGGAGATCCGCGGCGCCGGGAACATCCTGGGCGCCGAGCAGTCCGGGCATGTCGCGGGCGTCGGCTTCGACCTGTACGTCCGGATGGTCGGTGAGGCGGTGCGCGAGCTGAAGGAGGGCGGCGGCGTGGAGGAGGTGCCCGAGACCAGGGTCGAGCTTCCCGTGGACGCGCACCTGCCGCACGAGTACGTCCCGGGCGAGCGGCTGCGCCTCGACGCGTACCGCAGGATCGCCGCGATCACCTCGGAGGAGGAGATCGCCCAGGTGCACGACGAGCTGAAGGACCGGTTCGGACCGCCGCCCGTCCCGGTGCTGAACCTGCTGGAGGTCGCGCGGTTCCGTGCGCGCGCCCGCAAGGCGGGGCTCACCGAGATCACCGTGCAGGGCAACTTCGTCAAGTTCTCGCCGGTGGACCTGCCGGACTCCCGCCAGGTGCGGCTGCAGCGGCTCTACCCGAAGAGCGTGCTCAAGCGGAATGTCGGGACACTCCTGGTCCCGACCCCCAGGACGGCGCCGCTCGGCGGGCGCCCGCTGCGCGACACCGAACTGCTCCGCTGGGCGACAGACCTGGTGGACGCGTTGTTCCTGGAGCCCGCGCGGCCGTAGTCTGGCGACCTGCACAAAGATCGGAAGCGACGAGGTGGGCTCCGTGCCGGGTAGAACGATCAAGGTGCTGGCCGTCGCCGTGTCGGCGGCCGTGGCGCTTGCGGGCTGCGGCGGCGGGCCGGTCAGGACCGGCTCGGCCGCCATCGTCGGCGACCACCGCATCACGATCTCCACGCTCGGCCAGGCGGTGGAGGACTGGGAGCGCGAGTTCCGCGCCGATCCCAGGGCGAACCTGCTGCGCTCGATGAACCCTCCGTCCGCCGAGACGGAGATCCAGAACGCCCTGTTCCAGTTGGTGCAGATCCGGCTGACCGACGAGGCGGCCCGGCGCGCCGGGGTGCGGGTGAGCGACGGCCAGGTCGACATGGCTTTGCACAGCCTCGACAGGAATTCGCGCCTGGGCCCCGCCTCCTCGTTCACCCGCGCCCGCGGGCTGCCCGCCCGGTACGCCCGCGACCTGGCCCGCCAGGCGGTCATCGTGGGCGAGGTCATCCGCAGGGACGGCGACGACGGGACCGGTTTCCGCACCCTGGTCGGCCAGACCGCCAAGAGCCTCGGCGTCAGGATCAACCCCCGCTACGGCACCTTCGATCCCGACCGCCTGATCGGCCCGGTCCGCACCACCCTCTCCAGCCCCGGATCGGGCGTCGGCTGATCCATGAGCGCCGAGTCGAGGCCCGCCACCGGGCTGGTCATGCTTGCCACCACGCATCGGGTGGCTCCTGGGTTGCTGTCCTGGCGGGCGTGGGAGGCGCTGCGGTCGGCCGACCGGGTCCTGGCCGGGTCCGCCGAGCATCCGCTGTTGCCGTACGCGCGGGATGCCGGTGTCCCGGTCGAGGTGACCGAGCCGGACGCCCGCCGGCTGGTCGAGGCGGCGCGAGGCGGGCGGGTCGTGTGGCTGGCCGCGCCGGACGGGGACGAGCCGCTGATGCGCGCGATCGGTGAGCTCGTCGTCGCCGATCCGCTCGACGTCGAGGTGCTGCACGGCTCCTACGACCTGCCCGGCGCCCGGGTGCTCGACCTGGTGTCGGTGATGGACAGGCTGCGCCGCGAGTGCCCCTGGGACGCCAAGCAGACCCACGCCACGCTCGTCCGGTACCTGATCGAGGAGGCGTACGAGGTCGCCGAGACCGTGGAGGAGGGCGACTACGGCGCGCTGCGCGAGGAACTGGGCGACGTGCTGATGCAGGTGGCGTTCCACTCCGTGGTGGCGTCCGAGCGTACGGACGGGACGGCGTTCACCATCGACGACGTCGCCGCCGGGATCGTCGACAAGCTGGTGCGGCGCCACCCGCACGTGTTCGCGGACGTGACCGTCTCCGGCGCGGACGAGGTCAACGCCAACTGGGAGGCCATCAAGGAGGCCGAGCGGGTGGCCAAGAGCGGCGAGGACGTGTCCGCGCTGGACGGCGTCCCCCTCGGGCAGCCCGCGCTGTCGCTCGCCGCGCAGCTTCAGCGCCGCGCGGCCCGCGCCGGTGCCCCCGACGAGCTGCGGCCGACCGGCGACGGCCTCGCCGAGCGGCTGTTCGCCCTGGTCGGCGAGGCGCAGGACGCGGGTCTCGACCCCGAGGCGGAATTGCGGGCGATCTCCAGGGTATTCCGGGACCGTGTCCGGAGCTGGGAGCGGGAGCGGAGACGCCGGTAGAGCCGAGGCCGCCTGGAAGATCGCGCGGGCGGCCTTACTGGGCCTGTTCGGCAGGGTCGGGCACGTCTACGCTGAGCGCGTGCTGGCCAAGTCGCGGGACGAGCGAGCCACCGAACGGGGCATCTGGCGCGCGGACAAGAGCACCCGCCCCACCGGTGCGGAGCGGGCCAGGGCGATCCGCGGGCTGGGCGGGCTCGGCGTCCTCGCCGGGGTCCTGGTCGCGCTGATCGTGCTGCCCACCGCCTGCATGACCGGTGTCGGCGCGCGTGACGCGGCCAACTGGTTCCAGAGCGAGCCGGACGACCTGAACACCTCGGGCGTGCCGCAGCGGTCCCGGATCCTGGCGGCCGACGGCAAGCTCATCGCCACGTTCTTCTACGAGAACCGGGTGAACGTGCGGCTCGACCAGGTCGCCCCGATCGCCCGCAAAGCCGTCCTGGCCATCGAGGACGCGCGGTTCTACGAGCACGGCGCGCTGGACTCGCAGGGCACGCTGCGCGCCCTGGCCAGCAACCTCGGCTCCGGCGAGGTCACCCAGGGCGGCTCGGGCATCACCCAGCAGTACGTGAAGAACCTGCTGCTCTCCCAGGCCCGTTCTGAGGAGGAGCAGCGCCGCGCCAGGGAGGTCACGGCCGCGCGCAAGCTGCGCGAGCTGCGGTACGCGGTCGCGGTGGAACGGCGGTTCTCCAAGGACGAGATCCTGACCCGGTACCTGAACATCGCCTACTTCGGCGGCGGTGCGTACGGGATCGAGGCGGCGTCCCGGCACTTCTTCTCCAAGCCCGCGTCCAGGCTCACGCTGCCCGAGGCCGCCCTGCTGGCCGGGGTCATCCGCTACCCGTACGCCTACGACCCGGTGCGCAGGCCCGGCGCGGCCAGGGAACGCCGCGACGTCGTGATCAACCGGATGCTGGAGCTGGGCTGGATCGGGAAGCGGGAGGCGGCGGCCGCGAAGGCGCGCCCGCTGGGGCTGCGCGTCCACAAGACCCCCAACGGCTGCGTCACCAGCTCCGCGCCGTTCTTCTGCGACTACGTCCAGCGGGAGATTCTCACCAACCCGGTGTTCGGCGCCACCGCCGAGGAGCGCGAGAGGCTGCTCAAACGGGGCGGGCTGACCATCCGCACCACCCTCGACCGGCGGACGCAGCGGGCCGCGCAGCGCGCCGTCGACCGGCACGTCCCGCCGAAGAACTCGGCGCGCAAGGCGGCGGCGGAGGCGCTGGTCGAGCCCGGCACCGGCGAGATCAAGGGCATGGTGGTGGACCGCGACCTCGGGCCCGACTCCGAGCGCGGCAAGACCTGGATCAACTTCGCGGCCGACGCCGGCCACGGCTCCAGCATCGGCATGCAGGCCGGGTCCACGTTCAAGGCGTTCACCCTCGCCGCCGCGCTGGAGGAGGGCATGCCGTTCGGGACACGCCTCATGGCGCCGCGCACCTTCATCCCCAGGGGCTTCAAGGACTGCGAGGGCCGCCCGGTGTCCAGCGACGAGCCGCTGCGCAACTCCGCCGACGGCGAGGGCGGCAAGCAGTTCAGCCTGGTCACGGGAACACACCACTCCGTCAACACGTTCTTCCTCGCCCTGGAGCGCGAGGTCGGCCTGTGCGACACGGTCAAGATGGCCGAGAAGCTGGGGATGAGGCAGGCCAGCGGGAAGCCCTTACAGCAGCTCCCGTCGTTCACGCTGGGGTTCAACGAGGTGTCGCCGCTGCGGATGGCCGCCGCGTACGCGGCGTTCGGCGCCCGCGGCAAGTACTGCGAGCCGATCGCCATCAAGTGGATCACCGACTCCGCGGGCCGGCGGCTCAACGTCCCCGGCCGCAAGTGCAAGCAGGTGATGGACAAGGGCGTCGCGGACGCGGTCAACCACGTGCTGCGCGGCGTCCTCACCAAGGGGACGGCGCGCGGGATGGGCATCGGCCGTCCCGCGGCCGGCAAGACCGGCACGGTCGACAACTACTCGGCGGCCTGGTTCGCCGGGTACACGCCCGAACTGGCCGCGGCCGTCTGGGTCGGCGACCCGCGCGGCGGCTACCGGTACCCGATGACCAGCCTGTGCATGGACGGCCGCTGCTACGGCGCGGTGTTCGGCGCCACCATCCCCGCCCCGATCTGGCGCGACAGCATGATCGGCGCGCTGCGGGGACGGGACGCCTCGTCGTTCCGGCCGCCGCCCTCCCGCTTCTTCAGCCGCGGTTCCGGCGAGGAGCGGGGCAGGCTGCCCGACGTCCGCGGGCTGACGATCGGCGACGCCCTCGACAGGCTCCGGTCCGCCGGCTTCCAGGCGCGGGTCGGCAGGGGCGTCCCGTCCGACGAGTACCCGGCGGGGACGGTCGCGGAGATGTCGCCCGGCCCCGGCGCCGCCGACCCGGGCGAGATCGTCACCGTGCGTCCCAGCACCGGCGGCGGCGAGGACGTCGAGGACGACGAGCCGCCCACGGACCCCGCTCCGCCCCGGCCGCCGATCACCATCCCGCCGTTCCCGGGGCCGCGCCCGCAGGAGTGATACCCGCCTCCCGTACCGCGCGGTTGTGTGACCTGGCCAGGGGCGGGGTAGGTGGGGCGATACCGGCCCGCCGTATGGGCCGGCCAGGGGGAAGCGGGAGTCGGGGAACGTCATGAGAGCCATCGCCATCTCCGAGCCGGGGGCCGCCCCGGTCCCCATGCGCCTGCCCGTGATGGAACCGGGGCCGGGCGAGGCGCTGGTCCGGCTGTTCGCGGCCGGTCTGAACCCGGCGGACTGGAAGATCGCCGACGGGATGCTCAAGGACACGGTGCCCTACTCCTTTCCGCTGATCCTGGGCCTGGACGGGGCGGGCGTGGTGGACGCCACCGGCCCCGGAGCACGGTTCCCGGTGGGGGAGCAGGTCTTCGGCCGGTTCTTCGGAGTGCCGCGCGGCCAGGGCACCTACGCCGAGTACACGATCGCGGGCGCCGACGACGCCGTGGTGCCGATGCCCGAGGGCATGCTCTACACCGAGGCCGCCGCGCTGCCCACCGCGGGCATGACCGCGCTGACCGCCGTCGAGGAGGCGGGGATCGAGGCGGGGAGCGACGCGGAGGTGCTGGTCGTCGGCGCCACCGGCGGCGTGGGCCAGCCCACCGTACGGCTGGCCGCGTCCCGCGGCGCCCGCGTGGTGGCCACTGCGCGTCCCGACGCGGCCGGGCGGATGCGGGAGCTGGGCGCCGCCGACGTCGTCGACTACGGCGGGGGGGATCTGAAGGAGCTCGTCCGCGCCGCGCGCCCGGACGGCCTCGACGCGATCATCGATCTGGTCGGCGACCGCGGGGAGGTGGAGCGGCTGGCCGGGCTGCTGCGCCCCGGCGGCGTGTACGTCAGCACCGTGTGGGCGGTGAACCCCGACTCCCTGGACGCCCGGAACGTGCGCGGCGTCAACCTCGACTACACGCCCACGCCCGAACTGCTGGAGCGCGTCGTGGGCCTGGTCGCCGACGGGGCCATGGAGATCACGATCGAGGCGGAGGTCTCGCTGGAGGAGGCGCCCGCCGCGATCGCCCGCAGCCGGAGCGGCGGTGCCCGCGGCAAGACCGTCATCCGCCCCTGACCGCACCGCCCGGCCGCCCCGCCGTCCGGGCGGGCGGACTGAACGGGCGCCCAGCGGGCATGGAGGAGCCCGTGAGCCCGACGGCCACGGAAGGGGGACGAGCATGGCTGAGGACACCCGGCGCACCCGGATCCGCGACATCGAGGAGACGCTCTCGGTCCTGCGCGGCGAGCTCGGCGAGCGCAGCGACGATCCCCGGGACTTCGGCGACTCCGGCCAGGACCTGGAGGCCAGGGAGGAGCACGAGACCCAGATCCGGGCCTTGGAGGACGAGCGCCGCCTGCTGCTGGAACAGTTGGGCGAGGGCTGACCGGGCGTCGCCGGCCCCCGTCCTCGCGGGCTCAGTCCTGTGAGCCCTCCTCGGGAGGCAGCGCCGGGAGCCGGAGGACGAACCGGGCGCCGGAACGCCCGTCGAGGCGGCCGGTCAGGTCCAGCGAGCCGCCGTGCGCGGTCGCGATGTCCCGTGCGATCCCCAGGCCGAGCCCGGTCCCTCCGGCGTCGCGGTGCCGGGCGTCGGAGAGCCGGGTGAACCGTTCGAAGACCCGCCCGCGATCCTCGGGCGCGACGCCGGGCCCGTCGTCGAGGACCGCGATCACCGCCGTTCGCGCGCCGTCGTCCGCGGTCTCGGACCGTACGATCACCGTGACGGAGCTCGCGGCGTGCCGGTCGGCGTTGTCCAGCAGGTTGGTCAGCAGCCGGTCCAGCTCCGACCGCCCGCCGAGCACGATCACCGGCTCGCCGTTCTCCACCGAGAACCGGGCGCGCCGCGGCCTGGCCAGCACGCACCGGTCGGCCAGCTCCTGAAGCTCGATGCGCTCCTTGGTGATGTGCTTGCCGGACTCCAGCCGGGCGATGGCCAGCAGGTCGTCCAGAACGGCCTGGAGCCGCTCGGTGATGTCCTGGAGCGTCGTCAGCGTCTCCCGCGAGCGCTCGTCGGTGACGTCCGACAGCGCCAGCTCCAGCTCCATCCGCAGCCCGGTCAGGGGGCTGCGCAGCTCGTGCGAGACGTCGGAGACGAAGCCGCGGAGCCGGGCCACCGCGCCCTCCAGTCGGTCCAGGGTGGCGTTCACCGACGCGGCCAGCCGGGCGATCTCGTCCTCGCGGTGCGGCACCGTCACCCGGCGTTGCAGGTCGGTGGCGGTGATCTCGTCCAGCTCCGCCGTGATCTTTTCCACCGGGCGCAGCGCGCGGCCGGCGGCCAGCCAGGTCGCGTAGCCGGTCAGGGCGACGCCCAGCGGGACCGGCAGCGCCGTGAGCACCGCCTGGGTGACGTCCGGCACCAATCCGGGCTCGGGTGCCAGGGCGTAGACGAACCACGTTCGCGGCCCCTCCCGGACCCGGAAGGCGGTCACCAGGTAGCACGGGCCGTCCGGGGCCTGCACGCGGCAGCTGTGGCCTTCCGTGCGCGTCCTCTCGGGAGGGGGCACCATGAAATCGACCGGCGGATAGCCGACCATGGGCACGCTCGCCGACACGATGACCCCTCTGGCGTCTACCACCTGGACGAGGTCCTCCCTAAGCAGCCGCCGGTTCAGCCGGTGGGCCATGAG
Source organism: Actinomadura sp. NBRC 104412 (assembly GCF_030269515.1). Taxonomy (GTDB): domain Bacteria; phylum Actinomycetota; class Actinomycetes; order Streptosporangiales; family Streptosporangiaceae; genus Spirillospora. Next base: position 205,637 of record NZ_BSTM01000007.1, read on the forward strand.
AAGCCGGGTCACGACCTCCCCGTCCTCGTTCAGCTCGCCCCTGACCTCGGCGATGATGTCGCGGCGTTGTAGTGCCTGCAATGCGATGTAGCCCCCGACGAGGACCACGGTGGCCGCGAGCACCGCCAGAGCGGTGACACGCGTGCGGAGGGTGAGGGTGGGCAGGCGCCCCTCATGCCTTCGCGGCGTGTCCGCCGCGGGTTGATCGCGTTCCTCCACCGCAGAGGCATTCCCTGGCCGCTGTAATGGGGAGCGCTTCCCTCGGCCAACGATGCGTTCGCCCGCCCGGCACGGGGCCGGGCGGGCGGAGGGTGCAGAGGGGGTGTCGACCCTCCCGCTCAGGCGGACGAGGCGGCGGCCTTGTCCGAGTCGGGCGGGGTCCCCCCGGCCGTGGCCACGGCCTCGGCCGGCGGCTCCAGGTCGCGCTCGGCGAGGTGGCGCCGGATGGAGTAGGCCAGCGCGGCGGCCCACACCGCGTAGATCACCGCGTAGAACGCGTACCGGACGCCGTCGGGGGCGTCGATCCAGTCGCTGCGCAGGATGGTGCGGGTGTTGGTGAGGACGATCAGGCCGCCGACCGCGCTGCCCAGCACCCGTGGCGGGATGTGCCGCACCAGCCAGGCCGCGATCGGGGCGGCGATGATGCCGCCGATCAGCAGCGCGGCGACCCAGTCCGCCTTGACGCCCTCGCCCTCGATGCCGACCAGGAAGCCGATGCTGGCGGCGACGGCGATCAGGAACTCGCTGGTGTCGATGGAGCCGATGGTCTTGCGCGGCTCCAGGCGCCCGCTGGCCAGGAGGGCCGGGGTGCCGACCGGGCCCCAGCCGCCACCGCCGGTGGCGTCCACGAACCCGGCGACCACGCCGAGCGGGCCCAGGAACCGTTTGCGCAGCGGCTTGCCGAGCTGGTTGCGCCGCAGGCCGCGCAGGGTGAACCTGATCAGGATGTAGAGGCCGAGCACCAGCAGGATCGACGCCATCACCGGCTCGGCGGTCTCGGTGGACAGCCCCGACAGGAAGGTGGCGCCGGCGAACGCGCCCACCGCGCCGGGCACACCGATCTTGAGGACCACCGGCCAGTCGACGTTGCCGAACCGCCAGTGCGAGGCGCCCGACACCAGCGTGGTGCCGATCTCGGCGAGGTGGACGGTGGCCGACGCGGCGGCCGGGCTGGTGTTGATGGCCAGCAGGAGCGTGGTCGAGGTGACCCCGTAGGCCATGCCGAGGCTGCCGTCGACGAGCTGGGCGCCGAGGCCGACCAGGGCGAGCAGGACGAGTTTTCGCACGAGTTCACCGCCAGGGGCTGGAGGTATTTCCCATCCTTTTAGTATAGTTAGCATTGATAGTAGACAATATATGGATTCCCAAGTCAAGTGGCAGGTACGCCTCATACCGGCCATACCGGTCACTCCGCCGATAGGCCACCAAATCCAAAGATCCCGGGCGAACGGGCGTGCCAGGTGGGCGCCCCAGGGGCGGCGCGGATAGGCTCGGTGACCGACCAACCGCCACAGCTCAGCTCAGGGGAGATGCCCGTGTCGTCGATCGAGGCCGTACTCGCCCGGGAGATCCTGGACTCCCGTGGCAACCCGACCGTCGAGGTCGAGGTGCTGCTCGCCGACGGGACCGAGGCCCACGCCGCCGTCCCCAGCGGCGCCAGCACCGGCCAGTTCGAGGCCGTCGAGCTGCGCGACGGCGGCGAGCGCTACGGCGGGAAGGGGGTGCGCAACGCCGTCAAGGCCGTCAACGAGACCATCGACGAGCGCCTGGTCGGCTACCCCTCCACCGAGCAGCGCCTGATCGACCAGCTCCTGCTCGACCTGGACGGTACCCCCGGCAAGTCCCAGCTGGGCGCCAACGCGATCCTCGGCGTCAGCCTCGCCGTGGCCAAGGCCGCCGCCGAGTCCTCGGGGCTCCCGCTCTTCCGGTACGTGGGCGGGCCCAACGCGCACCTGCTGCCCGTCCCGATGATGAACATCCTCAACGGCGGCGCGCACGCCGACAGCAACGTCGACGTCCAGGAGTTCATGATCGCCCCGATCGGCGCGCCCACCTTCTCCGAGGCGCTGCGCTGGGGCGCCGAGACCTATCACGCGCTCAAGTCCGTGCTCAAGGGCAAGGGCCTGAGCACCGGACTGGGCGACGAGGGCGGGTTCGCTCCCGACCTGCCCAGCAACCGCGCCGCCCTCGACCTGATCCTGGAGGCCGTGGGCAAGGCCGGATTCACCCCCGGCCGCGACATCGCCCTGGCCCTGGACGTGGCCGCCACCGAGTTCCACTCCGACGGCTTCTACGAGTTCGAGGGCTCCAAGCGCTCCTCCGAGGAGATGGCCGCCTACTACGGCGAGCTTCTGGACGCCTACCCGATGGTCTCCATCGAGGACCCGCTGGACGAGGAGGACTGGGCCGGCTGGGAGGCGCTCACCGGCTCCGTGGGCTCCCGCGTCCAGTTGGTCGGCGACGACCTGTTCGTCACCAACCCCGAGCGGCTCTCCCGCGGCATCGCCTCCGGCGCCGCCAACGCGCTGCTGGTCAAGGTCAACCAGATCGGCACCCTCACCGAGACCCTGGACGCGGTCACGCTGGCGCAGACCAGCGGCTACCGCTGCATGATGAGCCACCGGTCCGGCGAGACCGAGGACACCACCATCGCCGACCTCGCGGTGGCCACCAACTGCGGCCAGATCAAGACGGGCGCCCCCGCGCGCAGCGACCGGGTCGCCAAGTACAACCAGCTCCTGCGCATCGAGGACCTGCTGGGCGACGCGGCCCGCTACGCCGGCGCCGCCGCGTTCCCACGGTTCTCCTGGGAGGGCTGACCCGCATTGGCCACGGGTGACGAAAAGCGTGCCGACCGCGAGCACGGCCGCGCCGACGCGTCCCGTGGCAGCCCCGCCCTGACCAGCCGCGCCGCGATCCTGGCGGTGGTGGTCTGCGCGATCGCGCTGAGCCTGGCCTACCCCGTACGGGAGTACGTGGCGCAGCGGCAGGAGATCGCCGAGCTCCGGCAGCAGGAGCGCGTGGCCCGCCGGGAGGTGGACGAGCTCACCAGGCGAAAGCAGCGACTTGGTGAGGAGTCGTACATTAAACGGGAGGCCACGCGCAGGTTCCACTACTGCGATCCGGGCGTGCAGTGCTACATCGTCCTGGACGGCAGTGGCGGCGAGGGCCAGCGGCCCCGGAAGCCCACCCCGTCCAAGCGTCCGCCGTGGTACGAGGCGCTCTGGCGGTCCGTGGAGGCCGCCGACCGGCCTCGCTAGATCCCAGTCCCGGCCACCGGGAACTCTGCGGGGGGCATCCAGACATGATCGACGAACAGGACGAGGCCGCGGTCGCGGCGCAACTAGGCCGCCCGCCGCGCGGTGTGCGGCGGGTGGCCCACCGCTGCCCGTGCGGCGCCCCTGCCGTGATCGAGACCGCGCCCCGGCTGCCCGGCGGGACCCCGTTCCCGACGCTGTTCTACCTGACCTGCCCCAAGGCCGCGTCCGCCATCGGCACGCTGGAGGGCGGCGGCATGATGCGCGAGATGCAGGCACGCCTCGCGGACGACCCGGACCTGCGCGCCGCCTACACCGCCGCCCACGAGGACTACCTCCGCCGCCGCGACGAGGCCGCGCGCGACGAGGGCGTCGAGCCGCTGCCGCCCGGCACCCAGAGCGCGGGCGGCATGCCCGAGCGCGTCAAGTGCCTGCACGCCCTGGTCGCGCACGAGCTGGCCGTCCCCGGCGCCAACCCGTTCGGACGGGAGGCCCTGGACGCGCTCCCCGACTGGTGGCGCTCAGGGTCATGCGTCCCCGCCGATTCCACCGCCGCTTCCAGGACACGGGAGGCCCGATGACTCGCGTCGCCGCCGTCGACTGCGGGACCAACTCCGTCCGCCTGCTGATCGCCGACATGCCCTCGGCGGACGGCGGAACGCTGACCGACGTGGAACGCCGGATGGAGATCGTCCGGCTCGGCCAGGACGTGGACAAGACCGGGCGGCTGGCGCCCGAGGCGCTGGAGCGCACCTTCACCGCGATGCGCCGGTACGCCGAGCTGATCGAGCGGCACGGCGCGGAGAAGACCCGGGTGGTGGCCACCAGCGCCACCCGCGACGCCGCCAACAGGGACGAGTTCGTCTCCGGCGTGGTGGACATCTTCGGCGCCGTACCCGAGGTGATCACCGGGGACGAGGAGGCGGAGCTGTCGTTCATGGGCGCCACCCGGGAACTGGCCGAGCTCCGCCCGCCCCGCCCCTACCTGGTGGTCGACATCGGGGGCGGCTCCACCGAATTCGTGCTGGGCACCTCCTCCGTACAGGCGGCGCGGTCGGTGGACATCGGCTGCGTCCGGCTGACCGAGCGGCACCTGCGCGACGACCCGCCCTCGCCCGAGCAGATCACCTCCGCCGTGGCCGACATCGACGGCGCGCTCGCGCGGGTCCGCGAGACCGTCCCGGTGGACGAGGCCCGCACGCTGGTCGGCCTGGCCGGCTCGGTGACCACGGTCGCCGGGATCGCCCTCGGCCTGCCCCACTACGACCCCGCCGAGATCCACCACTCGCGGATCACCGCGGCCCAGGTCCACGACGTCACCCGCGACCTCCTGCACGCCACCCGCGCCGAACGCGCCAGGATCGGCGTCATGCACCCCGGCCGTGTGGACGTGATCGGCACCGGGTCCCTCATCCTCGACCGCGTCATGCGCGAGTACGGCTTCGGCGCGGTCGTCGTCAGCGAGCACGACATCCTGGACGGCATCGCGTGGTCGCTGCTCTGAGCCCGTCGCGCTAGGCCGCCTGTAAGGCCGCCAGCAGCGCCGGGATGAGCACGGCGTTCGGGTTCTGCTGCGGCACGTACAGGACGGGCGTGGTGCTGCCGGACTGCTGGATCCAGACACGACCCCCCTCCAGCACCGCCCCGGAGATCGCCCGCCAGCTCAGGGACACCTGCTCGGCCCGCACCCCGCCGGGATGCACGGTCAGCCCGTGCGCCACGTCGATCGACTCGCCCGCCAGCACCCGTCCGGCCAGCTCGGACACCAGCCGCCGCTCCGCCAGCACCTGGCACAGCCCGACCAGGCCGCGCCAGACCCTCTCGGCCACACCGCTCGCCGGGCCGTTGCCCGGCGCGCCGTCGAGCTGGGCGCCGGGATGGCCGTGCAGGGTGATCGCGCTGTCCTCGATGACCACCTCGACCTTGGGACCGCCGAGGAAGGGATGCCGCCCCGCCTGGAAGATCCACTGGATGGCGGGCCGCCCGTACCCGCCGGGGACGCTCGCCGCCCAGTACGCCACCCACTCCACGTGCACCCATGCCATGGACGAGCCGCCGTACGCCACGACCTGCTCGTCGGCGTGCAGCAGCAGCCCGCCCACGGTGGCGTCGATCAGCCTGACCGTCTCCTGCCCTGCGTCCCACCCCGCCTCCTGGACGGGAGCGGCCTGGTAGTCGGTCCGCCGGGAGGCCGGGGCACGTCGCCGGGAGCCGCCGGGCGGCTCGGGGTTGAGGTTCTCGGTCCAGTGCGTCCCGTTCCACCAGCGCAGGCTGCCGCTCCCCGCGGGATCGGGATACCAGCCTGGTTGCGACAAGGACTGCCTCCGCTTCGCATGGCGCGCCGGAACTGCCTCCCCGACTCGGCGCTCCGCATCGTACCGAGCCCGCCACCACATGCGCCGTCCGGAACTGGACGCATGTCCAGCTCGCCGGGCACCCGGACGCGGGGGCGGCCCCCAACACCCCCGATGGAAGACCACAACCGCCCTCCGGGCTCTCGGTCGGTCGTGTTTTCTGTGGGGGGCGACCCCCCACACCCCCCGATAGAAGGGCACGACCGCCCTTCGGGCTCTCGGTCGGTCGTGTTTTCTGTGGGGGGCGACCCCCCACACCCCCCGATAGAAGGGCACGACCGCCCTTCGGGCTCTCGGTCGGTCGTGTTTTCTGTGGGGGGCGACCCCCACACCCCCGATGGATGGGCACGACCGCCCTCCGGGCGCTCGGTCGGTCGTGCGACCATCGCATTCATGACGAACGCTCAGCCGGACGCGGGAGGGCGGGCGCCGTTCGTGCCGCCTGGGACGGGGTGGCCCGGTGACCCCGCTACACCTGACACGCCCGTGGCGCGTACGGCGCAGGACGTGGTGGAGCTGGCGGCGGGCGCCTCGGGGCTGGCGGAACTGGCCGCCCGCGAGTCGGTGTGCAGGGCGTGTCCGCGGCTGGTGGAGTGGCGGGAACGGGTGGCCGTCGAGCGGCGTCGCGCGTACGCGAACGAGCGGTACTGGGGACGCCCCGTCCCGGGATGGGGCGAGGACGAGCCGCGCATCCTGCTCGTCGGTCTCGCCCCGGCGGCGCACGGCGGCAACCGCACGGGACGGATCTTCACCGGTGACCGGTCGGGCGACTGGCTGTTCGCCTCCCTGCACCGGGTGGGGCTGGCGAGCCTGCCCACCAGCGTCCACGCGGGCGACGGCCAACGGCTGATCGGGGTCAGGGTGGGCGCGACGGTCCGTTGCGCGCCGCCGGACAACAAGCCGACCCCTGAGGAGCGCGGCAGGTGCCAGCCGTGGCTGGCGCGTGAGGTGTCACTGGTCGCACCGTTCATGCGCTGCGTGGTCGTCCTTGGCGGGTACGCGTGGCAAGGCGTGTGGGCGGCGCTTCAGCAGGCCGGATATCAGGTGCCGCGTCCCAGGCCCGCGTTCGGCCATGGCAAGGAGGTGGAACTGGCGGCACCGGCCGGGAAGCCGTTGACCTTGCTGGGCTGCTACCACCCGTCCCAGCAGAACACCTTCACCGGGCGGGTCACCGAGCCGATGCTGGACGCCGTCTTCGCCCGCGCCCGCGAGCTCGCCGGGCTGCCGAAACCGGGGTGATCCCGCTCCCGGGAGCGGGGAGGGCCGCAGACATGCGAACGGCGGGGCAGGGCCTTGGCCAAGCGGCCGGGCTCGATCGCACCCCGCAGGCGATCGCCGTCCCGGCCGCTTGACGCCCCCGTCGGGCCCTGTCCCGCCGCCGTTCCCTCGATACATCCATGTGTGATGCGGGCAGGGGCCCGGGAGTTCGCGGCGGGCCGGGAAAAATGCCGGATTGCGGTGTTGGTGGCGCCTTGCGTGATCCGGGCCGTGTATCGGGTACCGCTCCGGGCATGGCTGCTGAACCAGCGAACACCACCCAGCACATCGTGATCGTCGGCGGTGGCTACGTCGGCATGTACACGGCGCTACGCCTGCAAACCCGGCTGCGGCGCGAGCTGAGGCGCGGCGAGGTCACCATCACGGTGATCGACCCCCATCCGTACATGACCTACCAGCCCTTCCTCCCGGAGGCCGCCGCGGGGAACCTGGAGCCCCGGCACGTGGTGGCCCCGCTGCGCCGCGTCCTGCGCCGCTGCCGCGTGCTCACCGGGCACGTGACCAGGATCGAGACCGCTCGCAGGGTGGTGGAGTTCTGCCCGGTCGGAGCGGAGATGAACACCGGCGCCGAGCAGATCGGCTACGACCGGCTGGTGGTGGCGGCCGGATCGGTCTCGCGGACGCTGCCGATCCCCGGCCTGGCCGAGAACGGCGTCGGCTTCAAGACCGTCGAAGAGGCCATCTACCTGCGCAACCATGTGATCCGCCAGCTCGACGGCGCCGCCTCCCTCAACTACCGCCATGACGGCTCCCAGCGGGCGGAGGCCGAGATCAAGGCCCGGCGCAGGGCGCTGACCTTCGTGTTCGTCGGGGCCGGCTTCGCCGGGATCGAGGCGATCGGCGAGCTGGAGGACATGGCCAGGGACATCTGCAAGTGGTACTCGGGCATCGACCCGGACGAGATGCGCTGGATCATGATCGAGGCCACCGAGCGGATCCTGCCCGAGGTGGGCCCGGAGATGGGGCGCTGGACGGCCGAGGCGCTGCGCGCCCGGGGCATCGAGGTCAGGACCGAGACGCTGGTGAAGTCGGCCGAGGACCGGCACATCGTGCTCAGCGACGGCGAGGAGTTCGACGCCAACACCCTGGTGTGGACGGCGGGCGTCAAGCCCCATCCGGTCGTGCACGAGGGCGACCTGCCGATCGACCGGCAGGGCCGGATCAAGGTCACCGCCGAGCTGACCGCCGAGGGTCTGGACGGGGTGTACGCCGCGGGCGACAACGCCGCCGTCCCGGACCTGACCAAGCCGGGCGAGTTCTGCGCGCCCAACGCCCAGAACGCCGTCCGCCAGGCCAGGCGGCTCGGCGACAACATCGTGGCCGACATACGCGGCAGGCGGCGCAAACCGTACCGACACGCCTACGCGGGCTCGGTGGCCAGTCTCGGCCTCCACAAGGGCGTGGCCAACGTGTACGGCCTGAAGATCCGGGGTTTCCCGGCATGGATGATGCATCGGACCTACCACCTGTCCCGGATGCCGACGGTGAACCGTAAAATTCGGATCACCGCCGACTGGACGCTCGCCGCGTTCTTCCGGCGCGAGATCGTCTCGATGGGAGAGCTGTCGCGGCCCCGGCACGAGTTCGAGTACGCGGCCGGCCGGCGGAGATGACGATCGGGGTCCTACTCGTCCGAGAGGAGGTGCTGCCGCTGATGCACGACGGTGTCGCCTCCCGGCTCGCCCCCCTGTTGAGCAAGATCATGCTGGGCGAGGAGTGGGACGGCGGGACCGCCTCCGACCTGCCGATCCAGGTACGGGCCTGGGACGGCAGCGTCATCGGCCCGCCGGGAGCGCCCGCGTTCGTGATCCGGCACCGCCGCGCGCTGCGGCGACTGCTGTGGAAGCCGGGCGAGATGGGGCTCGTCCGCGCCTATGTCGCGGGCGAACTGGACATCGAGGGCGACGTGTTCGCCGCGCTCGACGCCGTGCAGCGGGTGATGCGCAGCGGCGACGAGCAGATCCGGCTGAGCAGCGACGACAAGCGCGAGATCGTGCGTACCGCGGTGATGCTCGGCGCCGTCGGGCCCGAGCCCAAGCCGCCGCCCGAGGAGTTCCCCCCGGGGCGCCGAGGCGACCGCTCGTCCGGCCCGCTGACCGAGTCGGCCGCGTTCTTCGCCCGCATGCTCGGCACCGAGATGGCGCACTCCGGCGGCCTCTGGGACGAGGCGATCGACCTTGACGACGCCCAGCGGACCGCGCTGGAGAGCGTCACCGAACGGCTCTCCCTGTTCCAAGGGGCCCGTGTCCTCGACCTCAACGCCGGGTGGGGCGCGCTCGCCTGCCACCTCGCCGCCCGCCACGGCTGCCGCGTCGTCGCCCTGACCCGTACGCCCGAGCAGGCCGCCTACATCAAGGAACGCGCGGCCGGGCTCGGCGACCGCATCCAGGTGCTCGGCTGGGACCTGGACGAGGCGGGACGCGGCCCGTACGACGCGATCGTGGGGCTCACCGAGATCGAGCCCCTGGACCGGGACGCCGCCCGCCTGTACGAGCTGCTGGCCCCAGGCGGGCGGTTGGTGCTGCAACAGCCGGTGCGCCGGCCGGGGCCGCACCGCGTCCGCCGCACCTTCACCACGAGCTACATGTTCCCGGAGGACGGTGAGCTGCTGCCGCTCGGCGAGCTGATCGGCACCTTGGAGAACGCCGGCCTGGAGGTGCGCGGCGTCGCCGCCCTCCGCGAGCACCACGCCCGCACGCTCCGCGCCTGGGCCGCCAACCTTGAGCGGCACTGGGCCGAGTGCGTCGAGCTGGCCGGAATCGGCCGCGCCCGGGTCTGGCTTCTCTACTTGGCGGCCTCCGCGCTGGCCACCGAGAGCGGCCGGATCGGCGTCCATGAGATCCGCGCGATCCGCCGCGACCGCGACGGCCGGGCGGGCACCACCCTCGTCGAGGGCCGCTCGGTCCCGGGCCGGGTGGCCCCGTGACTATGCCTTTTTCGTGCGGTAATCGCCGTCGGTAGCGATATGGATACCGCCGATCGGTGGCGCGTTTCGCGGTAGGGCCGTCCAAGATCGGGAAGGTATCGCCGCGAGTTTCGGGGACGATCCACGGCACGGGGGGAGGGAAGCGACCGCCCGGGACGGGCCGCCCGATCCGGCGGAAAAGCGGTCCCGGCCGAATATCGGTTGTCTGGTAGTTCGATGTATCCCGGTATGATTACGCCGCCCCTGTAGCCCAATGGCAGAGGCAGGCTCCCTAAAAGAGCTTTTGTGTCGGTTCGAATCCGACCGGGGGCACCGCAGGCCCGGCGCCGTCACGCGCCGGGCCCGTTCTTTCCTACGGGCCGATACCGAGCCGACACCTTGCAGGAACCTCAACCAGGGCTCGGCCGTCTAGACTGATCAGGAAAGGTCGCCCCTCAGGAGGCATCCATGGAGAGCAGGAACCCCGCCTTCCGGGGTAACGCCTTCGGCCGGCAGACGGGCTGGCGCAGGGAGGAGAGTCTCCAGCCCGGCGCGCAGCCGTACATGTACGGCGCGCCGCCCGCGGCCCCTCCGGCCGTCCGCCCGATGACCCTTGACGACGTGGTGGTCCGCGGGTTCCTCACCCTGGCCACGCTGGTCGTCACGGCCGCCCTGGCCTGGGCGCTGATCCCGGTCGAGCTGGCCGTGCCGGTGCTGGTGGTCTCGGTGATCGCGTCGCTGGGCGTCTGGGCGTTCATCACCTTCGGGCGGAACGCCAAGGCCCCCCTGGTCATAGCGTTCGCCGCCCTGTACGGCGTGATGGTCGGCATCATCAGCCACGCCTACAACGACGTCTACCACGGCGTGGTGTTCCAGGCCGTGATCGGCACCGCGCTGGCGTTCGGCGCGATGCTCGCCGTCCACGCCCTACGCATCATCCGCGTCACGCCCAAGTTCGCCCGCTTCGTCATCGCCGCGGGCTTCGCCCTGATCGGCCTGATGCTGGTCAACCTCGTGGTCCAGCTCTTCGGCGGCGAGGACGGCATCGGCATCCGCGACCCGAGCAACCCGCTGGCCTACGTGTTCAGCGTCGTCGCGATCCTCGTGGGCTGCTTCTTCCTCCTGCTGGACTTCGACTCCATCGAGCAGGGCGTCCGCCACGGCGCACCGGAAACCTTCGCCTGGTACTGCGCCTTCGGCCTGGTCCTCAGCCTCGTCTGGATCTACCTGGAGCTCCTCCGCTTCCTCTCCTACTTCACCGGCAGAGACTGAGCTGTGTTTATTGCAAGCACGAGCTGCGCTCGTCGCTGGCGCTCCTCGCTTGTCGTGCTTGCGGCGATCGCTGCATCGCTTCGACTCGCCTAGGGGCTCGCTCCGCGATCAGGTTTCTCGCAGGCTCGAAACCTGCCTTCGGACGCGATCGCAACGCTTGAGCTTGTTGCGGGGCTGGGCTGTGGGCTGAGGTCGGTGAGCTTGCTTGTCCGCTCGAGGTCTGCCCTGCTCAGGGTGAAGCGGACCTCAAGGAAGGCAGTGGGAGAAACCGGATCGCGCACTGACTCGCCAGACGGGCCGCGAGGCACAACAAGCACAACCAGCAGCCCAGCCCCGCAGCGACCCTAACCGCCGCGATCGCGTCCGAAGGCGGATTCGAGCGAAGCGAGAATCTGAGCGCGGAGCGAGCCGCCGCGAGGAGCGCAGCTAGCGCCCGCCAATGAACACAGTCGCACCCACCTCAGCCCCCAACCCCAGCCACGAACGGTCGCTCAAGCGTTGCGATCGCGTCCGAAGGCAGGGGCGAGCGCGAGCGAGACCCTGATCGCGGAGCGAGCCCCTGGGCGAGTCGGAGCGATGCAGCGATCGCCGCAAGCACGACAAGCGACGAGCCGCCAGGCGAGGAGCGCAGCTCGTGCTTGCAATAAACACAGCACCCACCTCAGCCCGTTGCCCCAGCCCCGAACGGCGGCCAGGCGTTGCGATCGCGTCCGAAGGCAGTTCCGAGCTTGCGAGGAACTGATCGCGGAGCTCGCCTCTAGGCGAGTCGGAGCGATGCAGCGATCGCCGCAAGCACGACAAGCGACGAGCCGCCAGGCGAGGAGCGCAGCTCGTGCTTGCCAATAAACACAGCTCAGTAGTGGCGTGCGCGGCGGGTGCGTTCGTGTTCGCGGACCAGGGCGGCGGCGTAGCCATGCGAGAGGCCGTGTTCGTCGGCGAGCCAGTTGCTGCGCTCGTCGCAGCGGACGAAGCTTGGGCCGTTCTCGATGGTGGTGAACCACTCGGGGATGTCACGTCCTGTGACTTGCGGAATGCGTGCGATGAGCTTGCTGTGCGTCTCCGGCGAGTGGTTCAGTGACAATTGGCACCTCCAGGTCGCGGGGCTCCTTCCTGCCGACTCTGCAACAGGAGCGGGGATGTGACAACCCCCTAACGCGGACCTATCCATGACGTTACGTGGATCATTCGTAACGTGATGGCCCCGGTGAACGCGCAGGTGGCCCGGGCGGGGTGCCCGGGCCACGGGTGGCGGGCTCAGCTCAGCCGCTCGACGATCATCGCCATGCCCTGGCCGCCGCCGACGCACATGGTCTCGAGGCCGAACTGCTTGTCGTGGAAGGCCAGCGAGTTGACGAGGGTGGACGTGATGCGGGCGCCGGTCATGCCGAAGGGGTGGCCGACGGCGATGGCGCCGCCGTTGACGTTGAGCTTGTCGATGTCGATGCCGAGGTCTTCGGCGGACGGCAGCACCTGCGCGGCGAACGCCTCGTTGATCTCGACGAGGTCGATGTCGTCGATGGTCATGCCCGCCTTGGCGAGGGCCTGCTTGGACGCGCCGACGGGGCCGAGCCCCATGATCTCGGGGGAGAGGCCGGTGACGCCGGTGGACACGATGCGGGCGAGCGGGGTGATGCCGAGTTCGGCGGCCTTGGTGTCGCTCATGATGACGACGGCGGCGGCGCCGTCGTTCAGCGGGCAGCAGTTGCCGGCGGTGACGGTTCCGTCGGGCCTGAACACGGGCTGGAGGGCGGCGACCTTCTCGTAGGTGGTGCCGGGACGGGGGCCGTCGTCCTTGCTGATGACGGTGCCGTCGGGGAGTGTGACCGGGGTGATGTCCTTCTCCCAGAAGCCGTTGCTCAGCGCTTTCTCGGCCAGGTTCTGGGAGCGGACGCCGAACTCGTCCTGCGCCTTGCGGGAGACTCCGCGGATCTGCGCGACGTTCTCCGCGGTCTGGCCCATCGCGATGTAGATGTCGGGGAGGTCGCCGTCTTCGCGGGGGTCGCGCCAGGTCTCGGCGCCGCCTTCGGCGCGCTTGGCGGTGCGGGCCTCCGCGTCCGCGAACACCGGGTTCTGGGTGTCGGGGAGGCCGTCGCTGCTGCCCTTGGAGAACCGGCTGACGGTCTCCACCCCGGCCGAGATGATGACGTCGGCCTCGCCGGCCTTGATGGCGTGGAAGGCCATCCGGGTGGTCTGGAGGGACGACGAGCAGTACCGGGTGATGGTGGCGCCGGGCACGTCGTCCCAGCCGAGCAGCACCGAGACGACCCTGGCCATGTTGTAGCCCTGTTCGCCGCCGGGCAGGCCGCAGCCCAGCAGCAGGTCGTCGACCTGGGACGGCTCCAGTTGCGGGACCTTGGCCATGGCGGCCTTGACCATCTGGACGGCCAGGTCGTCGGGACGGATGTCCTTCAGCGACCCTTTGAACGCGCGGCCGATCGGCGAGCGCGCGGTGGCGACGATGACTGCCTCGGGCATGTGGATCTCCCTGGATCGAGCGACCTGTGTCCGGCTCGCGGTGCTACTCGCCGGTCATTTCCCGCAATGTAACGTGCGTGCCGGGTTCGTCCAGAGGGCAGGTCCCGGAAAGGCCCGCACTGTGTGGCCGGGCTCCGCTGTGACGTCCTCTGCCTTGTGGCGTGGCACATGCCCATCGTCCAGGCGGGTCTTATAGGGGCTCTTATCTACATGCCGTACATGCCGGGCGCGCTGCCTTCGGTGTCGTGGATGCCGTGCAGGGCGCCACGTTCGTCCCGCCATACCCGCCAGCCGCCGGACGACCCGGTGTACCAGGCGGGCGGTGCCCCGGGGGACGTGACGCGGCGGCCGGTGGAGATGTCGTACGCGCACAGCGACGCGACCGGGTAGAACCCGCGCTGGCCGGTGATCTTCAGCGGGGGCGGGTTCAGGTCGCAGAACGTCCAGCCGCGCGTGCCCCCGCCGGTGACCTTGGCGCCGTCCCGCAGCCGGTAGGCGGGGCCGGGCCTGTCCTGGACGACGAATCCGAGCGTGGACAGGTCGGGCGGGAACGACAGCTTCCACGGCGGCTTCGGCGCCCTGTCCGCGGGCAGGGTCGTCATGGTACGGCCGGTGAGCGGGTCGATCCGCTCGAAGCCGCCGGCGCCGCCCCGGCCGGTGAAGCTTCGGGCGAACAGGGCGACGGCGGGGTTGGCGCTGGGGTAGACGCGGACCATCCGTTCGCGTGTCCACAGCGGCTTCCCGTCCGACAGGCGCAGCCCGAAGAAGCCGTAGGGCGACAGCCGCCCGCGCTTGCGCGGCTTGTAGGGCGCCATGTGGCCGACGAGCACGTCGTCGGCGGGTGCCACTCCGAAGGTCCAGCCGCCGGCGAAGCTGACGCCCCGTCCCAGGGCGCGGTCCACCGGGAACTTCCACAGGGCCTTGCCGGTACGCGGGTGGCGCGCCTCAAGGGAGGGTCTGCGCGTCATCCGGAACAGCACGATCCGTGCGGGGTCGGCGTGCTCGACCTCGGCGATGCCGGGTGTCGCCCACCGGGCGCGGCCGGTGGCGGGGTCCAGCGCGACGAACCGTGACTCCTTCATGGACGTGGCCTCCGACAGGCACACGTCCGTCCCGCAGCGCGCCGGGCCGAGCGTCGAGGAGACGGGGCGGGTCCATCTCTCGGTGCCGGTACGGGCGTCCCGCGCGGTGAGCGTGGCGAGCCGCCGGTCGGTCCTGGGCGGCTCCACCGCCACCACCAGCCCGGAGCCGGGGGGGCCGGCGATGGCGGGCGGCTGGACGCCCATGCCCGCGGGGCGCCCCACCATGGTCGCGGGGTGGGACCACAGCCGCGCCCCTGTGGCCAGGTCGAACGCAACGGTCTCCAGCGTGCCGTCGGGACGCAGCCCGGTCACCGCGGCCACGCCCGCGCCCGCGACGGGACGGCTGACGGCGTTGGTCCCGGACCCCGCCCACGCCCGCGCGTTCCCGGCATGGTCGTCCCCGGAAGGGGAACAGCCCGCCGCCCCCGCCGCCATGAAGATCACCGCCGCCACGAAAAGTCGCGAATCGGATGCGAAAAGTAGCCGGCAGTGGGTGTGCGAAGACATGAATCGAGTTCCCCCTGGAATGGCCGGAGAAAGGCGGAAGAAAGGCGGTCATGGGTGGCCCGGGCGGGCCGGGGTCAGGCGGCTCCCGGTGTCATTGCGGTAGCACCGCCGGACTCGCCCGGGTGGGCGTCCCCGTCCTCGGAACGGTCGACGCCGCGGCGCCGCAGCAGCGTGGCCCAGCGTCCCCGCGGACCGCGCTCGCGGCCGGCGACCCGGGCGCCGGAGACCTCCATGCCGGGCTCCTCGGCGGCCTCGGCCGCCGCGAGGTAGACCGGCAGGATGCCCTGGCCGGGACGGAAGCCGGGGAGGGACTCCAGGTCGGGCTCCAGCCCCAGCGCGGCCGCCATCGACGGCAGCATCGCGGCGGCCGCGGCGGCGTAGCCCCGCGCGGACGGGTGGTAGCGGTCGGCGCTGAACATCTCCAGCGGGTCGGCCGCGAACTCCCGTCCCAGCAGGTCGCCGATCGACACCGACCGGGCGCCGCGCTCGACCGCCACGATGGTCTGGGCGGCGGCGAGCTGGCGGCTGGCGCGCCGAGCGAACCACCGCAGCGGCTGCATCAGCGGCTTCACCGAGCCGAGGTCGGGGCAGGTGCCCACAACCACCTCGCAGCCGGTCGCGCGGAGCCGCTGGACCGCGGCGGCCAGGTGCCGGATCGACTCGCCCGCCGGCACCCGGTTGGTGACGTCATTGGCGCCGATCATGATGACGGCGATGGCGGGCCGGGCCTTCAGCGCCCGCGTCACCTGCTCGGCCAGCGCCTCGGAGCGGGCGCCCGAGCGGGCCACGTTGGTGAGCCGCACCGGCCGTCCCGAGATGGACGACAGCCCGGTGGCCAGCAGCGCCGCCGGGGTCTCCTCGGGCGTGTGGACGCCGAGCCCGGCGGCGGTGGAGTCGCCCAGGACGACGAAGGAGAGCGGCTCACCCGGCAGGCCCTTGCCGTAGACGCCGTCGGCGACGGGGGGATCGCCGTTGGGCGTGGCAAGAATGATCTTCCTGGCGAGCTTGGCCTCCACCACCAGCAACCCGAAGGTGAGGCCGCCGACCACGGTCAGCCCGCCGCCTCCATACGCCGCGGCCGTCGCGATGCGCCGTGCCGTGAACGCCCTCAGCATTGCCATTGCCGTCGACCCTCCGTGACCATCCGGAACCGATCCCGACCTTGGTGAGCCGTCCGCGGCGCCCAGTGGGCTACCGTCGGAAATTGAAATCTATCCGACTTCACTTCCTCCTTCTCCGCAGGACACGCGCCTGTTACGGGGATCGCAGGGGGATGGGACACGGCAGCTACACAAGGGACATCGCGGTGCGCGTACACGATTCGCTGGTCGAGCTGATGGGTGACACCCCGCTCGTCCGGCTGCGCAAGGTGACCGGCCAGGGCCGGGCCGAAGGCGGGGGGCCGCAGGTGCTGGCCAAGGTGGAGTACTTCAACCCCGGAGGGTCGGTGAAGGACCGGATCGCGGTCCGGATGATCGAGGCCGCGGAGCGGTCGGGCGAGCTGCGCCCCGGCGGCACGATCGTCGAGCCGACCTCGGGCAACACCGGGGTGGGGCTGGCGATCGTCGCGCAGGAACGCGGCTACCGGTGTGTCTTCGTGTGCCCCGACAAGGTCGCCAAGGACAAGCTGGACGTGCTGCGCGCGTACGGCGCCGAGGTGGTGGTGTGCCCGTCGGCGGTGTCGCCGGATCATCCCGACTCCTACTATTCGGTCTCCGACCGGCTGGCGGCCGAGATCCCCGGCGCGTGGAAGCCCGACCAGTACCGCAACGAGAACAACCCGCGCTCGCACTACGAGACGACCGGCCCGGAGATCTGGGAGCAGACCGAGGGCAAGGTGACCCACTTCGTCGCGGGCATCGGCACCGGCGGCACGATCAGCGGCGCGGGCCGCTACCTCAAGGAGGTGTCGGGCGGCTCGGTCAAGGTGATCGGCGTCGATCCGGAGGGCTCGGTGTACTCGGGCGGCACCGGACGGCCGTACCTCACCGAGGGCGTCGGCGAGGACATCTGGCCCGACACCTACGACCGGACGATCTGCGACGAGGTCATCGCGGTGTCCGACAAGGACTCGTTCCTGATGACGCGCCGGCTGGCGCGCGAGGAGGCGCTGCTGGTCGGCGGGTCCTGCGGGATGGCGGTGGTCGCGGCGCTGCGGCTGGCGGCCCGGCTCTCCGAGGGGGAGAAGGCGTCGGACGCGGTGATCGTGGTCCTGCTGCCGGACGGCGGCCGCGGCTATCTCTCCAAGATCTTCAACGATGACTGGATGGCCGACTACGGCTTCCTCACCCCGTCCACCGAGGAGGCCAGGATCGGTGAGGTGCTGACCCGCAAGGGCGGGACGCTGCCGGAGTTCGTGCACGTCCACCCGGAGGAGAGCGTGGAGACCGCGATCGCGGTGATGCGCGAGTACGAGGTGTCGCAGCTTCCGGTGATGAAGCAGGAGCCGCCGGTGATGGCGGCCGAGGTGATCGGCTCGATCGTGGAGCGGGACCTGCTGGACGCCCTGGTCAGGAACCGGGCCCGGCTGGACGACCCGGTCGAGGCGCACATGTCCTCGCCGCTGCCGATCGTGGGGTCGGGGGAGCCTGTGAGCAAGGCGGTGACGGCGCTGGAGAGCGCGGGCGCCGCGGTGGTGCTGGTGGAGGGCAAGCCCAAGGGCCTGGTCACCCGCCAGGACCTGATCACCTTCCTGGCCAATTCCGCCAAACGCTAGCCCGGCGGCCCGGCGTCCCGCCCGCCCGGAACGGCGAAGCGCCGGAGACCCGCGGCCTCCGGCGCTTCCTCTCTCTATCTTTATCTCTCTCTGAGGAGTCGGGTTGCGGTCCGCGGCCTTGTGGGCGGCTTTCCGGACCGCGGTTCCCGCAACCCGACGTCTGGGGGGACGGCGGTGAGCCCTAGCGGCCCATCCCCGAGGGTTCGTACTCGTCCTTGCGGAGGACGGGGGGCTCACCGGACGGCCGGTCGGGCTCGTCGCCGTGGCCGGGCCACCACGCCTTGTGCCCCAGCATGGCGGTCAGGCCGGGCACCAGGAAGGTCGACATCACGAAGGCCGACAGGGCGATGCCGATCGCGACCGAGAAGCCGATCTGCTGGAGCATCGACACCGGGGCCAGCACCATGACGGAGAACGTCCCGGCGAGGATCAGCCCGGCCGCGGCGACCGTGGGCCCGCCGTGCTCGACCGCCAGCGCGGCGGCCTTGCGCGGCTCGTTGCCCTCCCTGGCCTCCTCGCGCAGCCGCGCGGTCATCAGGATGTTGTAGTCGGTCCCGATCGCCAGGACGAACAGGTAGAGCACGATCGGCAACTGGAAGCTGACCCCCGGCTCGCCCATGGCGCCCTGGAAGACGTACACCGCGGAGCCGAGCGTGGCGGTGAAGCCCAGCAGCACGGCCACGACCAGGTAGATCGGCGCGACCAGCGACCTCAGCAGCAGGGCCAGGATCAGCGCGATCAGCACCGCCGCCACCGGCAGGATCACCGACAGGTCCCGGTTGTTGACCGCGTTGATGTCGGCGAAGATCGCCGTCTGGCCGCCGACGTAGGCCCGCACGCCGTCGGGCGCGGCCTTGTGCACGGCCGGTGTGAGGTCGTCCTTGACGAGGCTGATCGACTCGTTGGACATCGGGTTGTCCTTGAGCAGCAGGTCGACCCGCGCCACGGACCTGTCCTGGGTGCCCGGCACGCCCGGCCGGACCTGCCCGACGCCCGGCGCGCCCTTGGCCTGCGCGCTGAACTCGTCGATCTGCCGCTGCGAGATCGGCTGCCCGTTCTCGGTCTTGAGGAAGACCTGCACCGGGGTGGTGAGGCCGGGCGGGAAGCCCTTCTGCAGGTCCTTGGTGGCCTGCGCGGACTCGGTGTCCTGCGGGAAGCCGGCCGCGAAGTCGTAGTCGGCCTTGAACCCGAACACGCCCGCCGCGAGGGCGACCATCAGACCGCCGGAGACCAGGGCGACCAGGGCGGGACGCCGGCCCACCGTCCGGCCGATGGCCGCCGCCCCCGAGCTCTTGGGCTGCTTCTTCCACGCCTTGGACGGCCAGAACACCGCGGGGCCGAGCAGCACGATGATCGCCGGGAACAGGGTGAGGGACGTGACGCCCATCACCGCGACGGCGATGGCGAGTGACGGGCCCAGCGCGCTGAACCCGCCGAAGGCGGCCAGCAGCAGCACCAGGAAGCTGACCGCGATCGCGGCGGCGGCCGAGGTGATGACCTCGCCGACCCGCTCCAGCGAGGTCGTCATGGCGGTCCGCTTGTCGTCGCCCGCGCGCAGCCGCTCGCGGAACCGGAACATCAGGAACAGGTAGTAGTCGGCGCCGATGCCGAACAGCACGATCAGGATGATCGTGGACAGGCTCTGGTCGCCGGAGAAGTCGAAGATCTTCGAGGCGATCCCGATCACGCCCATCGCGACCTGCATGGTCACCGAGATCACCAGGATCGGCAGCAGCGCCGCCAGCGGGGCCCGGAAGATCAGCAGGATCAGGCCGATGATCAGCACGAAGGTGGCGATGCCGACGATCTCGAAGGACTGGTTGAAGGAGTCCTCGTTGTCCACCCAGCCGGCCACGTCACCGCCGACCTTGGCCTCCAGGCCGGTGCCGTTCAGCTGGGTTTTCAGATCGGCGCGGATCTCCTTGACCGCGTCGGACTGCTTGGTCTGGGCCTCGCTGTCGAACCCCTTCATCGGCACGGCGACGACCTGGACGGCCTTGTTCGGCGCCACGGTCTCGGGACCGGCCATGAAGCCCTGCACCGTCTCGGGCTTGTCGGCGTTCAGGGTCTGGGCGATCTGGCCCACCTTGGCGGTGTCCGCGGCGGTCAGCAGCGCCCCGTCGGAGCGCTTGACCACGATCAGGGCGGAGGTGTCCTCCTGCTGGGGGAAGGCCCTCTGGGCGATGTCCATCGCCTGGACGGACTCATACGACGAGGGCAGGAAGTCGCCCTGGTCGGACTCGGTGGACAGCTGGGGTGAGAAGGCGATGATGGCGACCGCGGCGACCAGCCAGGCCACGATCGTCCACCACGGGTGTCTCACGACGGCGCGCGCCAACCGTGCGAACATGCGACATCCTTCGGAAAGACTCGGTGGGAATGGAGTACTCCAGGTTCGAGTACCTTTCACACGGTAGAGATCGGCGGGCTCTTTGGGGTCAACCCGGGTACCGAAATGCCGGGTGATACCTGCGGTGGACGGTCTCCTCCTCCAGGAGGGGAGACCGGTGGATAGCCTCGTGCCTATGGACAAGGACGTTCACCAGGGTTTCGAGACCCTGGCCATACATGCAGGTCAGGAACCTGACCTGACCACGGGGGCGGTCGTCCCGCCGATTCACCAGGCCTCCACCTACAAGCAGGACGGTGTGGGGCTGCTGCGGGGCGGCTACGAATACTCGCGGGCGGGCAATCCGACGCGTACCGCTCTGGAGGTGTGCCTGGCGGAGGTCGAGGGGGGAGCACGGGGGCTGGCGTTCGCGTCCGGGCTCGCGGCGGAGGACACCCTCCTGCGCGCGCTGTGCCGTCCCGGCGATCACGTGATCATCCCTGGCGACGCGTACGGCGGGACGTACCGGCTGTTCACCAAGGTGGCCGAGCCCTGGGGCCTGGTGCACGACCCGGTGCCGCTGGGCGACGTGGACGCGGTACGGGCCGCGGTCCGCCCGGAGACCAAGATCATTTGGGTGGAGACCCCGACCAACCCGCTGCTGGGCATCGCCGACCTCGCCGCGCTGGCGTCCGTCGCGCACGAGGCGGGCGCCCTGCTGGTGGTCGACAACACCTTCGCCTCGCCGTACCTCCAGCGCCCGCTGGCCCTGGGCGCGGACGTGGTCATGCATTCCACGACCAAGTACATCGGCGGGCACTCGGACACGGTCGGCGGGGCGCTGGTCACGGCCTCGGCCGAGCTGGGGGAGCGGCTGGCCTACTACCAGAACGCCATGGGCGGCGTCGCCGGGCCGTTCGACTGCTGGCTGGCGCTGCGCGGGCTCAAGACCCTCGGCGTGCGGATGGACCGGCACTGCGCCAACGCGACGGCCGTCGCCGACATGCTTTCGGGACGCGAGGAGGTCCGCTCGGTGCTGTACCCGGGGCTGCCAGAGCACCCCGGCCACGGCATCGCCGCCAAGCAGATGAAGGCGTTCGGGGGGATGGTGTCGTTCCGGATGGGCTCCGAGGAGGAGGCCGTGCGGGTCTGCGAGTCCACGAAGCTGTTCATCCTCGGCGAGTCGCTGGGCGGGGTGGAGTCGCTGATCGAGCATCCGGGCCGGATGACCCACGCCTCGGCCAAGGGGTCCCCGCTGGAGGTCCCCGGGGACCTGGTGCGGCTGTCGGTCGGCATCGAGGACGTGGACGACCTGCTCCGCGACCTGGAGCGCGCGATCACCGCGGCCACCCGGTGACCGGCCGCCGTGCCCGGCCCTGACCGGATCTTTGACCGCTCCGTACCGGGCGATTCGGGTGGCTTTGCCCGCCGCTAGGTGATCAAGGCTTTATGATATGGCACGCCGGGTGTCCGATGAGAAGGGACCGGGAGTGCGCAAAGTTCTGGTCTGCGGGGCGGCGTTCGCCGCGACGTGCATCTCCGCCGTGGCGGCGTCCGGCGCGGCGGGAGCCGCTCCGCCGGTGCCGGCACCGGGGTCCTCGTCGTCCGCCTCGCCCGGCCAGGGCGACGGACCGGGGACGCAGGCCCCGTCCGGCTCGCCGGGCTCCTCCGGCCCGTCGGCGACCGCACAGGCCGGGAACGGGCAGTCGTCCGCCCCCGACCCCGTCGTGTCGACCCGGGCCGTCATGGTGACGCCCAAGCTGCCCAGGACCGCCACGTACGCCTACGGCATCCACCCGCGCCAGCGCCTCGACGTCTACTGGCAGGACACCACACCCGAGGGCCAGGACGACGACGCGGCGACGCGGCAGGCGCGCGGGACCGCGCCCACCCCGGCGGTGCTGCTCTTCCACGGCGGTTCGTGGATCGGCGGGGACAAGTCGGGCTGGAAGTACTTCGCACGCCGCCTCACCGCGCAGGGCTACACGGTCTTCGCCGCCAACTACCGGCTCGCGACGCAGGCGCCCTGGCCCGCGCAGCGGGACGACGCCATGGCGGCCCTGACCTACGTCAAGCGGCACGCGGTCAGGTGGAACGTGGACCCGGACCGTGTCGCGGTGATGGGGTCGTCCGCCGGCGGCCTGCTGGCGAGCCAGCTCGCCACCTACGGCGAGGGCGGCACGCGGGTCCGCGGCGCCGTGTCCCTGTCACCGGTGAACATCCCGTACCTGGCCTACCAGGCGGGCGAGAAGCCGGACGCCACGAGAAGCCAGCGCAGCCTGCGCCGCGCGGTCGTGAAACTGCTGGGCTGCGTGCCCGTCGAGACCGACCCCGACTGCATGGCGCAGGCCGAGGACACCAACACCATCAGCCATGTCTCCCCGGGCGACGCGCCGATGCTGCTGCTGCACTACAAGGACGAGTTCGTCCCGCCCGCGCAGAGCACCGGCCTGGCCGCCGCCCTACGCGGGGTCGGCCTGGACGCGAGCGTCAAGGTGTATCCGGGCAGGCAGCACGCGACGGCGCTGCTGAACGAGGAGACCGCCGTCCCGCTGATCATCTCCTGGCTCAAGGAGCGCACCGCCCCGTGAGGGCTCAGGACCCGTTCCACACCATCAGCACGAGGATGATCAGCCAGATCAGCGCGACGACGCCCGAGATCGCGGCGATCCGGCCGCGCTCGACCTGAGCGACGTCCTGATCCCGCGGGGCGGTGGCGGTCGCCTTCTCCTCCGGCTCGCCCTTCCCGCCCTCGGCGGTCTCCTGGGACGGCCCGGGGGCCGGGGACGCCTCGGCCCGTTCCAAGAGCTGAGCGGCCTTGCGCTGGTCGCGCTCCACGAGGAGCAGCAGCACCAGCGCGACGACGAACAGGGTCATCGACACCACGAGCCAGATCTCGTCCAGCCGCCCCTGCCCCAGGAACAGCCCGAACAGGAAGACACCGAGCGTGCCGAGTCCGTAGATCCGGGTGTTGCGGTTGAGGAAGCGCACCACGGCCGGGTCCCGCCTGCGGATGTAGCGCGGGGTGACGGAGGTCGCGGCGGTCAGCGGGCCCAGCGTGAAGATCGCGAAGCCGATGTGCAGGACGAGCAGGAGCCGGTCGGAGGTGGACATGGCCACGACCCTAACGGCCGGACCCGCCGCGGGGGGCGGACCCCCGCGCGATCACCGGCGTCCGCGCCGCACCCGCAGGTAGTCGCTGACCACGTACTGGCCGAGCCGTTCGGCGTCGGGCGCGAACACCCGGCCGCCGTTGCGCCGCGCGACCTCCTCCACGAACGACACCAGCCGCCGGTCCTCGGCCAGCATGAAGAAGTTCATGCTGGCGCCGCGCCTGGTCATCTTGTCGACCTCGGCCAGCGTCAGCACCAGCGTGTCGGGGGAGGGCGGGTAGTCGAACAGCGACCGCCCGTCGGGACGCAGGTGCGCGGTCGGCTCGCCGTCGGTGACCACCAGGACGATCGGCTCGAAGTCGGGGTGCCGGTCCAGATGGCGGCCCGCGATCATCAGCGCGTGGTGCAGGTTGGTGCCCTGCACCATGTCCCAGTCCAGTCCGGCCATCTCGGTGGGGTGCAGGGTCCTGGCGTAGTTGGAGAACCCGATGATCTGGATGGCGTCCTGCGGGTACTTGCTGGTGACCAGCGCGTGCAGGGCCAGCGTGGTCTGCTTCGCCGCCGCCCAGGTGCCGCGCAGCACCATCGAGTACGACAGGTCCACCAGCAGGCACACCGCCGCGGCGCTGCGGCGCTCGGTCTCCTGCACCTCGAAGTCGTCCACGCTCAGCTTGACCGCGCCGTTCCGCCTGGTGACCGCCCTGGGCGCGGGGGGCCCGCCGGACGCGGACGAGCCGCCCGGAGCGTCGAGGACGGGCGCGTCCAGCGCCGCCGCGGACGGCTCCATGGCGCTGCGGCGGATGGCGTTGCCGACGGTGCGGACCACGTCCAGGGGCTGCTCGTCGCCGAACCGCCACTCGCGGCTCGACCCCGTCAGCTCCCCGGCCTGCCCGGCGTCCCGCTGGTCGTGGTCGCCCTGCCGGCCCGCGGTGAGCTGGGAGAACACCCGGCGCAGCGCGGTGTCGCCGAGGCGCCGCACGGCCTTGGGCGTCAGCTCCAGCTTGCCGCGCTTGCGCTGCAGGTAGCCCTGGCGCTCCAGCTCGGTCTCGATCCGGCGCAGCGCCTCCAGGTCGTCCACGGCACGGCGGCCCAGCGCGCGCCGCACCGCCTCCTCGTCGATGTCGTCGAGACGGGCGCCCGGGTAGTCCTGGGCCAGCGCCGCCTCCAGCTCGGCCAGGTCGGCCAGCTCGGCCAGCGCCGTCGTGGCGTCGCCCATGCCCAGCGCCTCGTCGCCGGTCATCCGTTCCGGCTGCCCCCAGCCCAGGTCGGGACGGCGGGCGCGCAGCGCGTCGTTCAGCCGGGACATCTCCATGGCCAGCCCCGCGTCCTGCATGACCTGGTCCATCAGGGCGGCCAGCTCCGCCCGCTGCTCGGGGCTCAGCGAGGCCAGCAGCCGGTCCATCGCGGCGGCGCGGCGGGCCAGCGAGTCGACCAGCTCCTCCAGGTTCCGCGGGTTGTCGGGGAACATGTCCCCGTACCGCTCCATGAACCGGTCGAAGTCCTCCTGGGTGTGCTCGCCGCGGGCGTCCTTCTCCAGCATCTCGTTGAGCGCGGCCATCATGTCCTTGACGCGCTGCATGGCCTGCGGGTCCTGGCTTTCCAGAGCCTGCTTCATGCCCTGGAACTGCGCGTCCAGGATGTCCCTGCGGAGAAGGTCCTTCAGCCGTTCGAACGTGGCACGGGCCGCGTCCGACCTCCACTGGTAGTCCGACAGCCGCCGGATCGCCTGGGCGGTGTCGTCGGGGAGCGCGTCCAGCTCGGCCTCGCGCAGCCGCGCGTCGTCGCTGGGGTCGGGGAACAGCTCGGCCCGCTCCTGCCCGATCGCGGTGTCGAGCAGGGCGCGCGCCTCCTCCAGCGTCCCGTCGAGGCGGCCGCGTTCGCGCAGCCTGCGGCGTCGCTCCCGCACCTGCCGCAGCAGGTCGTCGAGACCGCGGCGCCCTTCGGCGCCCGGCAGGCCGCGCCGCAGCAGCTCCCGCAGCGCCTCCTCCGGACGGGTGCCCTCCAGGACGGAGTCGCCCATCGCGTCCAGCGCGTCCCGTACGTCGTACGGCGGGGCGAGCGGGTCGGGACCCTCCTCATACGCCCCGTACCGGTAACGGCTCATCGCACTCCCCAACTCCTCAGGACGCCTACGTCTGCGCTGCCCGCGCGGGGGGACGGCCCCCCGGAGAGGCGGCGCTCATGCCCTCGCTCTGTCCGGTCGTGCCGCCGGCACCTCACGTGCGGTAGGTGGCCGTACCGTCCGCTCCGCCCTCCCGGACGTCCTTGGACAACCTGCGGGTGAGGTAGAGGCCCTCCAGGGCGAACTCCAGCGCGGCGGCGGCCTGCTCGGGGGACTCGCCGCTCATGCCGAGCCGCTCCATGATCTTGGCGAGCCCGGGGACCTGGCCGATCCGGCGCAGCAGCTCGGCGGCCGGCACCAGCTCGCCCGACTCCACCTGCTCGCCGGAGTCGAACTTCGCCAGCAGCCCGGTCAGGTCGGCGGGGCCCAGCGTGCGCCGGTAGGTCTCGGCGATGGCGCGGCGCAGCAGGTGCTCCAGCACCTCCTGCTCGCGGCCCTCCTCGCTGACCTCGAACTCCACCTTGCCCATCAGGGACGGCACCACCGCGGGCAGGTCGCAGACCCGGGCCACGGCGCGCTCCTCGCCCGTGAGCGCGGCCCGCCGCACGGCGCCCGCCGCCACGGTCTCGGCCCCGGCCAGCGCGAACCGCGCCGACACGCCGGACCTGGTGTCCACCGCCGTCGACTCGCGCACCAGCCGGGTGAACCTGGCGATCACCTCGATCAGATGGTCGGGCACCTCGGCCGGCTGCCCGGCCAGGTCGGCGAACTCCGCCTCCTGGCGGATCAGCTCCAGCTCGGTGCCCAGCTCCAGCGGGTAGTGGGTGCGGATCTCGGCGCCGAACCTGTCCTTGAGCGGGGTGATGATCCGGCCCCGGTTGGTGTAGTCCTCGGGGTTGGCGCTGGCCACCAGCAGCAGGTCCAGCGGCAGCCGCAGCGCGTACCCGCGGACCTGGACGTCCCGCTCCTCCAGCACGTTCAGCAGCGCCACCTGGATCCGCTCGGCCAGGTCGGGCAGCTCGTTGATGGAGAAGACGCCCCGGTTGGTGCGCGGCACCAGGCCGAAGTGGACGGTCTCGGGGTCGCCCAGCGGCCGGCCCTCGGCCACCTTGATCGGGTCCACGTCGCCGATCAGGTCGCCGACGCTGGTGTCGGGCGTGGCCAGCTTCTCCCCGTACCGGTCGTCGCGGTGCTTCCAGGCCACCGGCAGGGCCTCGCCCAGCTCGCCGGCCATCCTGCGGCACCGCACGCACACCGGCGCGTACGGGTGGTCGTTGATCTCGCATCCCTCGACGACCGGGGTCCACTCGTCCAGCAGCCCGACCAGGGTGCGGATCAGCCGGGTCTTGCCCTGGCCGCGCTCGCCGAGCAGGACCAGGTCGTGCCCGGCCAGCAGGGCGCGCTCCAGATGGGGCAGCACCGTGTCGTCGAACCCGACGATGCCGGGGAAGCGGGGCTCGCCCGATCTCAGGCGGTTCAGCAGGTTGTGCCGGATCTCGGCCTTGACCGAGCGGTGCACGTGGCCACTGGTGCGAAGCTCGCCCAGTGTTCTCTCGCGAGGTTCGGATGGACGCACGCGATCGACACTACGTCGCCGATCCGCGATATCGCACCCTCACGGGCCCGATTCCCTTGCGGCTCGGGCGTCCCGGACTCGGCGGCCGCCCTGTTTGGGTGGCGTGCGCGTGAAGGGGGAAACTGGAAGTGTGAACGACCCGCTGAACCGTGAGGGAGGCTCCGCCGATGGCCCGATTCGGTGACGGCCTCGCCCTCGGCCCTGACCTGACCGCGGCGGCGCGGACCGCGGTGCGCACGGCGCTGGAGCCGCTCAGCGCCCCACCGGACCTGGTCTGCGTCTTCGTCTCCGCCGACGATCCCGGCGCGCTGGAGGCGGCCGGGCTGGCCGCGATGGAGGCGGCCGGCGCCCGGACGGTGCTGGGCTGTAGCGCCAACGGGGTGATCGGGGGTTCCCGCGGCGTCGAGGAGGCCAGCGCGGTCAGCGCCTGGGCCGGGGTGCTGCCCGGCGCCCGGCTGGAGCCGTTCCGGCTGGAGACGCTCAAGGCCGAGGACCGGCTGATCGTCGTCGGCATGCCCGAGGGCCAGGACGACGACGTGGTGGGCGTGCTGCTGGCCGATCCCTACAGCTTCCCGGTGGACGCCTTCGTGGAGCGGTCCGGGGAGGCGCTGCCCGGGCTGCCGCTGGTCGGCGGCATGGCGGACGGGCCGAGCCGCGGCGCCACCCGCCTGTTCCTCAACGGGGACGTGTACGACACGGGCGCGGTCGGGGTGGTGCTCGGCGGCGCCGT
Organism: Actinomadura sp. NBRC 104412; assembly: GCF_030269515.1. GTDB lineage: Bacteria > Actinomycetota > Actinomycetes > Streptosporangiales > Streptosporangiaceae > Spirillospora. The sequence goes on from NZ_BSTM01000007.1 coordinate 233,293, forward strand.
GACCGCGGTCACGGTGGTCAGCCAGGGCGCCCGCCCGATCGGCCCGGACATGGTGGTGACCAAGGCCGACGAGAACATCCTGTACGAGCTGGCCGGCACGCCCGCGCTGGAGAAGCTGGAGCAGATCGTCCTCGGCCTGTCCGTGGAGGAGCAGGAGATGGCCGGCCAGGGACTGCTGATCGGCGTGGCCATGGACGAGTACGCCGACGAGCACGAGCGCGGCGACTTCCTGGTCCGGGGCGTGGTGGGCGCCGACACCGACACCGGGGCGATCGCGATCGGCGACGTGGTCGACGTCGGCCGCACCGTCCGCTTCCAGGTCAGGGACGCGGGCGCCGCCGAGGCCGACCTCACCACGCTGCTGGAGCGCTTCGACCTGGCGCCGGTGGAGGGGGCCCTGCTGTTCTCCTGCAACGGGCGGGGCCGCGCCATGTTCCCCGACTCCGATCACGACGCCCGGGTGCTGGAACGCGCGTTCCGCCCGTCCGGGGTGGGCGGGTTCTTCGCCGCCGGTGAGATCGGCCCGGTGGCGGGGCGCAACCACGTGCACGGGTTCACCGCGTCCATCCTCGCCTTCGGCCCCGAACAGGAGATCACCTTCGTCCCGGACCAGGACGGCGGGTCGTGAGCGACCGCGGCTCCGAGGTGCCCGTGCTGGCGATCGACATCGGCGGGACCAAGATGGCCGCCGCCATGGTGGGCGCGGACGGGCGCCTGACGGCCCACGAGCGCGTCGAGACGCCGAACCGGCCGATCGAACACCCGGACCCGGAGACACGGAGCCGGGACGCCGAGGCCATCTGGGCGGCCCTCGACGCGCTGGTCGGCAAGGTGCTCGCCGCGGCCGGAGCGGACGCGGAGCGGATCGCCGGCGTCGGTGTGGGCTGCGGAGGCCCGATGACCTGGCCCGCCGCCGAGGTGTCGCCGCTCAACATGCGCGCTTGGCGCGGCTTCCCGTTACGTGACCGTCTCCGGGCGCGTTTCCCCGGCCTTCCCGTGCGCGTTCACAACGACGCCGTCTGCGTCGCGATCGCCGAGCACTGGCAGGGCGCCGGGAAGGGGTACGGCAACGTCCTGGGCATGGTGGTCTCGACCGGCGTGGGCGGCGGCCTGGTGCTGGGCGGACGCCTGATCGACGGCAAGAGCGGGAACGCCGGGCACGTCGGGCATATCGTCGTGGACCCCGACGGCCCGCCGTGCGGTTGCGGGGGCCGTGGCTGCCTGGAGGCGATCGCGCGCGGGCCGGGCCTGACGGCGTGGGCGCGTGAGCAGGGCTGGCGGCGGGACGACGAGCGCGACCCCACCGGCGTGGACCTGGCCGCCGACGCCCGCGCGGGCCACCCGGTGGCCATGGCCGCCATGCGCAGAGCGGGCCGGGCACTGGGCATCGCCCTCGCGTCCACCGCCAATGTCCTCGACCTGGACGTGGTGGCGATCGGCGGGGGCCTGTCCCAGGCGGGCGACCTGCTGTTCGGCCCGCTGGAGGAGGCGTTCGCCGTTCACGCCCGCATGGACTTCGCGCGGCGGGTGCGCATCGTCCCGGCGACGCTGGGGCAGACCAGCGGGCTCATCGGCGCGGCGGCCCTGATCCAGCGGCCCGACCTGTACTGGGGTGGGGACGACCGGTAGCAGGGGCGGGCGGCCCCCCGGAGACGCCTTCGACCGCAGGCTGCTTGCCCCCATGCTGCTGGGTACGGTGCTGAACCCGATCAATAGCTCGATTCTCGCCGTCTCGCTGGTGCCGATCGGGGCCGCCCTGGGGGCGCCGCCGTCCGAGACGGCGTGGCTGGTGGCCGCGCTCTACATGGCGACCGCGGTCGGGCAGCCGGTGACCGGACGCCTGATCGACCTGTTCGGGCCGCGCCGCCTCTACCTGGCGGGCATGGCCCTCACCGGGGTCGCGGGCCTGATCGGCATGCTGGCGCCGAACCTGGGCGTGCTGATCCTGGCGCGGGTGCTGCTCGGCTTCGGCACCTGCGCGGGCTACCCGTCCGCGATGTACCTGATCCGCAGCGAGGGGGAACGCACCGGACGCGACAGCCCCGCCGGCGTGCTGACCGCGCTGGCCGTCTCCAGCCAGGTCATGGCCGTGATCGGACCGAGCCTGGGCGGGTTGCTGATCGAGCTCGGCGGGTGGCGCACCACCCTGGCCGTCAACCTTCCGCTGGCCGTGGCCGGGGTGGTGCTGGGCATGCGGCGCCTGCCGAGGACGCCCCTGCCGCCGCGCGCCCCGGGGGAGCGGCGGATGTCCCGTCTCGACCTGCCGGGCGTGACGCTGTTCTCCGCGATGCTGATCTCGCTGCTGCTGTTCCTCATGAACCCCGCGTCCACGCGCTGGTACCTGCCGGTCCTCAGCGTGGCGGCGGCGGTGTGCTGGGTGGTACGCGCGCTACGGGCGCCGGAGCCCTTTCTCGACCTGCGCGTCTTAGCCGGGAACGTGCCGCTGCTGACCACGTACTGCCGCGCCTTACTCGCCTACGTCGTCGGCTATGCGGCCCTGTACGGCTACACGCAATGGCTGGAGGAGGGGCGGGGCCTGTCGGCCGCGCATGCGGGCCTCCTGCAATTGCCGCTGTTCGCCACCGCGATCGTCGCCGCCACCTACTCGGGCCGCCGCTCGGAGATCCGCGGGAGGCTCGTCGTCGGCGCCGTGGTCCAGGTCGTCGCCTGCCTGCTGCTTCTGCTGCTGGATTCGCACAGCGCCATCTGGCTGCTGCTCGTGGTGGCGTTCGCCTTCGGCATCCCCCAGGGGCTGAACGGGCTCGCCCTGCAGAACGCGGTGTACTACCAGTCCGATCGCGAGCGCACGGCCTCCTCGGCCGGGTTGCTGCGCACCTTCACCTACGTCGGCGCGATGATCACCTCCTGCCTCACCGGCCTGTTCTTCGCCGAGCGGGCCGACACCGGCGGCCTGCACGAGCTGGCCCTGTCCATGCTCGGGATGGCCGCGCTGTTCCTGCTGATCACCGTCCCCGATCGCGCGCTGTCCGGGCTCGGCGGGCGCGGCGCATAGGATCGCCGCATGCCGCTCGTCAACGCCGACGACATCCGATCCGCCCGCGCGCTGCTGCGCGACGTGGTGGTCCCCACCCCTCTCATGCACTCCCGGGCGCTGTCCGAGGCCATCGGCGGCCCGGTCTACCTGAAGTGCGAGAACCTCCAGCGCACCGGATCGTTCAAGATCCGCGGGGCGTACGTGCGGATCGCGCGGCTCAGCGATGACGAACGAGCCCGCGGGGTCGTCGCGGCGAGCGCGGGCAACCACGCGCAGGGCGTGGCGCTGGCGGCGTCCATGCTCGGCTGCAAGGCCACCGTGTTCATGCCGGAGGGCGCCCCGCTGCCCAAGGTCGCCGCGACCAAGGCGTACGGCGCCGAGGTGGTCTTCACCGGCCCCACCGTGGACGACTGCCTGGACGCGGCCATGGAGCACGCCGCCAGGGAGGGGTCCGTCCTGATCCACCCGTTCGACCATCCGGACGTGGTGGCCGGGCAGGGGACGATCGGCCTGGAAATCCTGGAGCAGTGCCCCGACGTGCGGACGGTCGTCGGCGGCGTGGGCGGCGGCGGGCTGATCTCCGGGGTCGCGGCGGCGCTGAAGCAGGCCGCCGACCACGACGTCAAGGTGGTGGGCGCGCAGGCGAAGAAGGCGGCGGCGTTCCCGCCGTCCCTGGCGGCGGGCAAGCCGGTCCGGGTGGACGTGCAGCCCACGATGGCGGACGGCATCGCGGTCGGGCGGCCGGGCGAGCTGACCTACGAGCTGGTGACCGAGCTGGTCGACGCGGTGGTCACGGTGACCGAGGAGTCGATCTCGCAGGCGCTGCTGCTCTGCCTCGAACGCGCCAAGCAGGTGGTGGAGCCCGCCGGGGCGGCGGGCGTGGCGGCGCTGCTGGAGCACTCCTACGCGGTGCGGACCCCCGTGGTGGCGCTGCTGTCGGGCGGGAACATCGACCCCGTGCTGCTGGCCAAGGTGCTCAGGCACGGGCTGGCGGGCGCCGGCCGGTACCTGGTGGTGCGCTGCCGGCTGATCGACCGTCCCGGCGCGCTGGTGACGCTGCTGCGCGAGCTGGCCGAGCTGGGCGTGAACGTGCTGGACGTGATGCACGAGCGGGTCGCCGCGCGCCTCCACGTCGAGGAGGCGGAGGTGCTGATGCACCTGGAGACGCGCGGCCCCGAACACTGCGAGGAAGTGCTTGGCCGGCTCAGGGACAAGGGCTACGCGGTGCTCGCCGCGTGAGCGGACCGTGCTCCCCGCCCGGGGGCGGGTCGCCGGCCGCTCACGCGTGCGAGCGCCACGTCACAGGGACGGCTTGCCGGAGGTGAAGACCCACTTCCGGAAGAGGTCGTCCAGCCGCTCGCCGGAAATGTCCTCGGCGAACCGGATGAACTCGCGGGTGGTGAAGGTCCCGCCGCGGTTCCGGGCCGGCCATTCCTTGATCAGCCGGGCGAAGTCCTTCTCGCCGATCTCCAGCCGCAGGGCGTGGACGGTCATCGCGCCGCGGTCGTAGACGGTGGGGTGGAAGATGTTGTCCCGGCCGGGGTCGGCCGTGAGCGGCTTCCACAGGTCGTCGTCCGCCGGTGTGGCGTAGGTCTCGTCGAAGCTCTGCTGGACCGGCTTGTTCTGGAACTTCTCCAGGTACAGCCACTCGGCGTAGGTCGCGAAGCCCTCGTTCAGCCAGATGTCCGACCACCGCTCCGGCGTGCTGCTGTCGCCGTACCACTGGTGCGCCAGCTCGTGCGCGATGGTCGTGCGGGACGGCAGCGTCCCGGGGGCGTGGGCGCGGTCGTAGATCGAGCGCGCCTGGGTCTCCAGCGCGTACCCGATGTTCGCCCTGACGACGATGCCTCCGGTGGAGGTGAACGGGTACCTGCCGAACTTGGTGGCCAGGAAGTCCTGGATGAGGGCGGTCTGGTCGTGGAACTCGCGGCCCAGCGCGGGGCTGATGCCCAGCGCCTGGTCGGTGGCGGTGATGTTGGGGATGCCGGTGGAGGTCTTCCCGCTGAGAACGTCGTACTTGCCGATCGTGAGCATGCTCAGCTCGCTGGCCATCGGCTGGCGCATCTCCCAGCGCGTGGTGGTGAGGCCGCCCTTGGTGACCTTGCCGGAGAAGTCGCCGTTGGCCAGCGTCGTCAGCGACTTGGGCGCGGTCAGGAAGAACCTGTAGGTGGCCTTGTCCGCGGGCGTGTCGTTCACCGGGTACACCGTGGCCGCGCCGAACGGCTGGTTGACCATCAGCGCGCCGTCACTGGTCGGCACCCAGCCGGAGGTGCCCAGCGTGGCGTCGTTGATGGTCTGGGGGACGCCCGAGTAGGCGACGGTGACCGTGAACTTGCTGTTCTTCCGCAGCCCCTTGCGCGGGGTGATCTCCAGTTCCTGGGCGCCGGTGCGCCTGAACGCGGCCTTGGCGCCGTTCACCCGCAGCGAGGAGATCCGCAAGGGACCCAGGAAGTCCAGGTTGAACCGGGACAGGTTCTGCGTGGCGCGCGCCTGGATGCCGGTGACGGCCTGGATCCCCTTGCCGACCGGGTCGTACTTCAGCGCGATGTCGTAGTGGGCGACGTCGTACCCGCCGTTGCCCATGTCGGGGAAGTAGGGGTCGCCGGCTCCCGGAGCGCCGGGCGTGTACTTGGTGGTGGCCCCCGCGGGCACCGCCGAGACCAGGATTCCCGCCGTGGCGGCGAGCGCCACCACGGCCGTCCCTTTCGAGGCTCTGCTGCTCATCGCCCAAAAGTCCCAGCGCGGGCACCACTGATCAAGCGCGATTCGATTGCGATTTGGACCGGTTCAGGACAGTCGCATCCTCGGACGGGCGGTTGGTCCGTTTCGGCATGGCGGGCCGTCCGGGCTCGTAGAGCCAGTCCCGGAAGAGCGGGCCGAGGTTCCTTCCGGACACCTGCTCGGCGAGCGCGATGAGGTCGCGGGTCGTGCCGTGGCCGTGGGCGCGCGTGGCCGTCCAGGCGCGCAGGATCCGGAAGAACGCGCGGTCACCGACGGTGGTGCGCAGCGCGTGCACGGTCATGGCCCCGCGCGTGTAGATGGGGAAGTGGTCGAACAGGCCCTTCGGACCCGGCCTGCCGGTGGGCCGCTCCCAGTCCTTCGCGCTCGCGCGCTTGTACGCCTGCCTGAAGAACTGCTCGGCGGTCCGGCCCTTGTGCTGCTCGCTCCACAGCCATTCGGCGTACGTGGCGAAGCCCTCGTTCAGCCAGATGTCCTCCCAGCGCCGCAGGCTGACGCTGTTGCCGAACCACTGGTGGGCGAGCTCGTGCACGATCAGCGGGACGTCGGCGGCGCTCGGGTAGACGGGCCGGTTCTGCGTCTCCAGCGCGTAGCCGACCGGGACGTTGTCGATGACGCCGCCGGAGGAGTCGAACGGGTACCGGCCGAAGAGCCGCGCCGCCCAGTCCGTCACCTTGCCGGTGGTGGCGTGGAACCGTGCCACGTCCTGCATCAGCGAGGTGTCCACCGCGCTGATCGTCCGGATTCCGGCGGGGGAGCGTCCCTCGCGCACGCGGAACCTTCCGATCGCCACCATGGCCAGGTAGCCCGCCATGGGCCGCCGGGAGCGCCACAGGTGCGTCACGGTCCGCGGCGCGCCCGCCCGGCCGCCCGTCCGGCCGCCCGCCAGGAACGACCGCACCGGCTCGCCGTTGGCCAGGACGGACAGCCCCTCCGGCACGGTGATCCGGTAGGAGTACGTGGCCTTGTCGGTGGGATGGTCGTTCAGCGGGAACCAGGTGGCCGAGCCCTGTGGCTGCGACAGGCTGACCGCGCCGTCGGGGGTGCGGATCCAGCCGGAGCCGCGGCCGTTCGGCGCACCCGTGTAGGCGACGGCGACGGTGAAGTGGTGTCCCTTCACGATGCCCGGGCGCGGCGTGACGATGAGCTCCTGGCCGTCCCGGCGGTACGCGGCGGGGCTCCCGTCGACGGTGACCTCGTGGATCTGGTTGCCGACGAAGTCCAGGTCGAACCGGGACAGGTTCTGCGTCGCGACCGCGGTGACCCGCGTGGTGGCCGCGATCCGCCGGTCGCGCGGCTCGTACCGGAGCCGGATGTCGTAGTGGCGGGCGTCGTAGCCGCCGTTGCCCGCCTGCGGGAAGTACGGGTCGCCGACGCCCGGAGCGCCCGGGGTGAACGCTCCGTCCGCCCCGTCCTGCGCCGGGTGTTGCTGTGCGGGCCGTGGCGGGGCGGGCGAGGCGGTCGCGGCGGTGAGGGCGCTCGCGAACAGCGCCGGGACGAGGATCAGGGAGGCGGCGGAGGCGCGCGCCGCGGAGCATGTCACCACGCGGCCACCATGGCGAGCCCGCCCGCTCCTGTCGCGCGGTCAGACCATGGCTTTCCGGATCCGTTGCCCACTCCTGGGGATCGGTTGCCGATCCCCAGGGGTCAGCGCCGTGGCCGTCCCCGCTCGTACAGCCAGCTCTGGAAGAGGTCGTCGAGCTGCTTCCCCGACACCCGCTCGGCGGTCTCGATGAACTGCTGCGTCGTGGCGTTGGAGTGGCGGCGCTCCTTGGTCCAGGTTTGCAGGATCTTGAAGAATGTGTCGTCGCCCACCCGCCTGCGCAGCGTGTGCAGGGTCATCGCGCCCCTGTCGTACACCGTGCGGCCGAACATCTGGGCCCTGCCGGGGTTCCCGGTCGGGACGTCCCACAGCTCGCGGTTGCCGGAGTCGGAGTACAGGGAGTCGAACTGCGACTGCACCGACTGCCCGCCGGCCTTCTCCTCCCACATCCACTCGGCGTAGGTCGCGAAGCCCTCGTTCAGCCAGATGTCCTGCCAGCGCGTCACGCTGACGCTGTCGCCGAACCACTGGTGCGCCAGCTCGTGCGCGACGATCCCCTCGTCCGCGCCGAACGCCCCGTACACCGGGCGGGTCTGGGTCTCCAGCGCAAAGTTCACCCTGGCGTTGTCGACCAGTCCGCCGGTGGAGCCGAACGGGTAGGGCCCGAACCGGCGCACCCACTCGTCGGTGATCTCCGAGTTCTTGGCGTAGAAGGCGTCCAGCGGGGTGCCGATCACCGAGGGGTCCACGGCCGTGATGTTGGTGATGCCGCCGGGCGTCCTGCCCGTCCGCACGCCGAACCTGCCGACGTTGACGGTGGCCAGGTAGGTGGCCATGGGCTGGGAGACCTTCCAGTTGGAGGTCACCCGCCCGCCCTTCGCCGCGACCGGGGCGATCACGGGGCTCGGCTGCGCCGGCACCTCGCCCGGGGGCACGCCGGGTCGCGCGGGCGGCACCTCGGCCCCGCCGCCTTCGGACCCGGTGACCGGCGTGGACGGCTCGCCGTTGGAGATCGCGGTGAGCCCGGCGGGCACGGTGAGCTGGATGTCGAAGGTGGCCTTGTCGCTGGGATGGTCGTTGCTGGGGAACCAGGTGTGCGCTCCGCTCGGCTGGCAGGCCACGAACACCCCGTCGGGGGTGCGGATCCACCCGTACCGGCCCAGGATCGGGTCCTCCACGGGACGGGGCGTGCCCGCGTACCGCACGGTGACGGTGAATCTGGCGCCCTTCTCCACCGGCGTGGCCGGATTGATCACCAGTTCCTCGTCCTCGCGCCGGTGCCGCGCCGCCGCGCCGTTCACCCGCACCTCCGAGACGGTCAGCCCGGTGAGGTCGAGGTTGAGGCTCGGCAGCCGCTGCGTCGCCGACGCGGTGATCTCCGCCGTGCCGTCCAGCTCGTTGGGGGCGCCGGGGGTGATGTTCAGCCTCAGGGTGTAGTGCTGGACGTCGTACCCGCCGTTGCCGTTGCCCGGGACGTAGGCGTCGCCGACGCTGTCGGGGCCCGAAGGGCCGGTCGGCCCCGGGGATCCGGCGTCCGGTGGCAGCGGCGGGGGCTCGTCATCCCGGGGAAGGCTGATACAGGCCGTCAGCGCGCCCGCGACGGCGAGGGCGGACAGCCCGGACACGCCGCGACGGACGTGGCTGCGGGCCCCGCGAGGGCTCCTGGGCGTACTTCCGGCCGTGTGCACGGTGCCAAGACTGCCCGTGCCCGGCACACGGGGCAACTCGGATGAATTGCCCCGTGGTCACTTATGGTGATTCTTTCGGGCCGAAGGCTACGGATCGGGTGATAGGGATCACAGATTGCCGCGCCTGGCCTGCTCCCGCTCGATCGCCTCGAACAGCGCCTTGAAATTGCCCTTGCCGAAGCCCATCGATCCGTGCCGCTCGATCAGCTCGAAGAACACCGTGGGACGGTCCTGGACGGGCTTGGTGAAGATCTGCAGGAGATAGCCGTCCTCGTCCCGGTCCACCAGGATCCGGCGCGTGCGCAGTTCCTCCACCGGTACCCGCACCTCGCCGATCCGGGCGCGCAGCTCCGGGTCCTGGTAGTAGGAGTCGGGGGTGTCGAGGAACTCCACGCCCGCGGCGCTCATCGCGTCCACGGCGGCGAGGATGTCGCCGGTCGCCAGCGCGATGTGCTGCACGCCCGGCCCGCCGTAGAACTCCAGGTACTCGTCGATCTGCGACTTCCTGCGGCCCTCGGCCGGCTCGTTGATCGGGAACTTGACCTTGCGCGTGCCGTCCGCCACGACCTTGGACATCAGCGCCGAGTACTCGGTCGCGATGTCGTCCCCGATGAACTCGGCCATGTCGGTGAAGCCCATCACCTTGTGGTAGAAGTCCGCCCACTCGTCCATGCGCTCGACGTTGCCCACGCAGTGGTCGATCGCCTGGAAGTGCCGTCCGGAGGCGGGCGGCTCCACGATGGGCGCGGCCGGGACGAAGCCCGGCAGGTAGGGGCCGGTGTAGTTGGAGCGGTCGACCAGCGAGTGCCGGGTCTCGCCGTAGGTGGCGATCGCGGCGACCACCACCTTGCCGTGATCGTCCTCCAGGACGTGCGGCTCCTCGATCCCGCGGGCGCCCCGGGAGGTCGCGTGCTCGTACGCGGCCTCCACGTCCGGCACCTCGATGGCCAGGTCGATCACCCCGTCCCCGTGCTCGGCGACGTGCCTCCCCAGCTCCGTGCCCGCCCGCACCGGGCCGCGGAAGACGAACCTGGCGCTTCCCGATTCCAGGACGTGCGCGGCCTCGTCCGGGCTCCCGTTCTCAGGTCCGCGATAGGCGACCCTGCGCATCCCGAAGGCGGTCGAGTAGAAGTGCGCGGCCTGCTTGGCGTTGCCCACGGCGAAGACGACGGCGTCCATGCCCTTGACCGGAAACTCATCCATGCCCCCAATCTCCGCACCGCCTTGCAGACTGCGCAAGGGTTACCTGAATCAGTGGACAATCTGTACAGTGAATCGCCGGAATGGCAGGACGCCCTGTGCAGTCTGACCACGAGGGGGCGGGACCGGATGATCGACGATCTGGACGCACGGATGATCGCGCTGTTCACGGCCGAGCCCAGGATCGGCGTGCTGGAGGCGTCCCGACGGCTCGGGGTGGCGCGCGGCACCGTCCAGGCCCGGCTCGACCGGCTGTCCAGGCACGGGGTGATCCGCGGCTTCGGCCCGCAGATCGACCCGGCCGCGCTCGGCTACGGGGTCACGGCGTTCGTGACGCTACAGATCCGCCAGCCCGGCGGTCACGACCCCGTCGCCGAGCGGCTGGCCGGGGTGCCCGAAGTGATCGAGGCGCACACCATCACCGGCGCCGGCGACATGCTCTGCCGCGTGGTCGCCCGCAGCAACCAGGACCTGCAACGGGTGATCGACATGATCGTGGCGGTGCGGGGCGTGGAGCGCGCGTCCTCGGTGATCTCCCTGGCCACCCAGGTGCCGTACCGCACCCTCCCCCTGGTCGCCGCGGCCGCGGGCACGGAAAACGCCCCCGAACCCGGCCGCGGACGGGGTATCGGGGGCGTTCCGGCGAACGATGGAGCGCTGTGAGGCGCCGGGCCGGCGCCCGGCGTCAGCTTCCCGCGTAGGGGGTGGCGTCAAGGATCTCCACGGTCATGCTCCGGCCGTTGGGCAGGGTGTAGGTGGCCTTGTCCCCCACCTTCTTGCCGTTGATCGCGGCGCCGAGCGGGGAGTTGGGGGAGTAGACGTCGATGGGAGCGCCGCTCTCCTCGCGGGACGCGAGCAGGAAGGTGACCTCCTCGTCGTCGCCCTCGAAGGAGACCGTGACGGTCATGCCGGGGCCGACCACGCCCTCGGTGCGGGGGGCCTCGCCGACCCGGGCGTTCTCAAGGATGGACTGGAGCTGGAGGATGCGCCCCTCGATCTTGCCCTGCTCCTCCTTGGCCGCGTGGTAGCCGCCGTTCTCGCGCAGGTCGCCCTCCTCCCGCGCCGCCTCGATCTTCTGAGCGATCTCGATGCGGCCCGGGCCCGACAGGTGGTCCAGCTCAGCCTTGAGCCGGTCGTACGCATCCTGGGTCAGCCAGGTTACGTTGTCAGCGCGGGTCTCGGTCACGGGTACTCCTCATCCACATGTAGCGATCTCGCCGGTCCCGGCGGGACGGGCGACACATCGACATGAAGTGCGGCCGGGTGAAACCTCTAGCCTATCCGGTGTGTGCGGGTAAAGGTTCCCTGAACGGCTCGCACGCAACCCGCCAAAACCGGTCGGGCTGTCACCAGGTGATTCACACCTTGTGGCAGTCTTTGACGCGGGCGCCCGTGGCCCGTTTCGACGTGCTCAAGGTGTCGGTCCGGGTGATCTTCGAGACGCCCTTCGGAACGGTGATCCGCTTGGCCGCCAGAATGGCGAAGCTTTTGTCGAAGGCGTCCACCGTGCACTGGACCACATCGCCCTCGTCCTTGGCGACGGCATACTTGACCTGCACCGATGTGTCGCTCTGTATGACGAACGCGATGGTCTGCGAGGCGATTCCCGGGGTGGTGCCCGCATGACCGACGATCACCGCCCAGCCGGCCGCGAACACCACCGCAAGCAGGCCGATCACCACGGCGCCCAGCGGGCCGAGGCGGCGGCCGTCCCGCCCGTCCCTCCCGTCCCGCTCCGGACGGTGGCCACCTCCGGACGCTCCGTCCCCTGGAGGCCACTCGCCGGGCGGCCCGTCGTGCGCCGCCACCGGACCGCGCTCCTCGCCGTCGCCCTCCCGGTCACCCGTCCCGTCATCCGTCCGGGCGGGCAGGGTGGACGCCGGTGACCCTGGCTTGACGCTCGTTGACATGCGGGGAATCTCCGTGCGGCACGTGGACGTTGTCAGGAACAATTCTCTTCCGTCGCGAGGGGTGCTCCGAACCGGGGTCCCTCGAGGCGATTCGCGTGCAGGTTGCTGAGAGGGAGTATCCGTGTCCGAGGCCATAGACCAGGCCATAGACGAGGCGCCGCTCGACCCGTCCGGCGGGCCGGGGCAAGGGCTGCGGCTGATGGCCGTGCACGCCCACCCGGACGACGAGTCGAGCAAGGGCGCGGCCACCATGGCCCGGTACGTCGCCGACGGCGTCGAGGTGCTCGTGGTCACGTGCACCGGCGGCGAGCGCGGCAGCATCCTCAACCCCGCGATGGACCGTGCCGAGATCAAGGAGAACATCGGGAAGGTCCGCGAGGAGGAGATGGCGCGCGCCCGGGAGATCCTCGGGGTGGAGCAGCGCTGGCTCGGCTTCGTCGACTCCGGCTTCCCCGAGGGCGACCCGCCGCCTCCTCTGCCGGAGGGCTGTTTCGCGTTGCAGCCGTTGGAGGTCGCGTCCGAGCCGCTGGTGCGGGCCGTCCGCGAGTTCCGGCCGCACGTGATCCTGACCTATGACGAGAAGGGCGGCTACCCGCACCCCGACCACGTGAAGTGCCACGAGGTGTCGGTGGAGGCGTTCGAGGCCGCGGGCGACCCGGACCGTTACCCGGACGCGGGCGAGCCCTGGCAGCCGCTCAAGCTCTACTACCACATGACCTTCACCAAGGAGCGGGTCCTGGCGCTGCACGCCGCCATGGAGAGCAAGGGCCTGGAGTCCCCGTACAAGGAGTGGATCGAGCGCTTCGAGAAGGAGGAGCGCCCGGCCCTGTGGGACGTGACCACCCGCGTCCCGTGCGGGGACTTCTTCGAGACCAGGGACAAGGCACTGCTGGCGCACGCCACCCAGATCGACCCCAACGGCTTCTGGTTCCGCGTCCCACTGGACGTCCAGCGCGAGGTATGGCCCACCGAGGACTACCATTTGGCCAGGTCCCTGGTCGACACGGAGCTGCCGGAGGACGATCTGTTCGCCGGCGTCCGGGAGAAGGTATGTCTGTAGTGTCCGTTTTCGCCGCCCTGCCGACGCACGGGGCGCCGCTCGCGATGCCGCTCAACGACGACACCGTGACCCCGGGGTTCCTCGGATTCGGGGTGTTCGTGGCCCTGCTGATCGCGCTGATCTTCCTGATCCGGTCGATGAACAAGCAGATCCGCAAGATCCAGGCTCCTCGCGAGGCGGACCTCAAACAGCAGGAATGGGAGGCCGCCCAGGCCGCCAAGGCTGTCCAGGTCGCCAAGGACGAACCTTCCGAAAAGCCCTGAGCCGCCCCGAAACGGGTTGAGCCTCTTCCTGCCCGGGGAGGACGTCGGTGTGCGTGCCGACGAGAAGCAGGATGAACCGGCCGTCCCGCTGGAGGCCCTGGAAGAGGACCTCCGGCGCGCCGAGCGGACCGGCGACGAGCGCGCGATCCTTCTGGCCCGCTACCGGCTGGGCCGTGCGGTCTGCGCGGCCGGTGACACGGACCGCGCGGCGGACCTGCTCCAGCCCCTGCCGAACGCGTTCGCGGCCTTGAAGGAGCCAGACCGCTTCAATCGCGGACGCGCCCTGACCGGCCTCGGCGAGGTCTGCCTGGCCCGCCGCCTCCCGGTGGTGGCGATCAACTTCTTCGGCCAGGCCCTGGAGATCATGCGTGCCGAACGGGCGCTCGCGCAGGAGGCGGACGTGTGGGTGCACTTCGCCGAGGCCGCCCGCATGCGCTCCGATCCCGACGCCGAGCGCGCCTCCCTGGACAGGGCGGACGCCGCGCGGCGGTCCTGGGAGGCGGCCAGGAAGGCGGCCAGGGACGCGGCCGGATAATCGGAGGCCGGCCGCGGCCGATCACCGGCACCATGGGGGCATGTCCGTACGCGATCTGCTGGTGCTCGGGTCCGCCAGCGCGGTGCCGACCAAGACCCGCAACCACAACGGCTACCTGCTGCGCTGGGACGGGCACGGCCTACTGTTCGACCCGGGCGAGGGCACCCAGCGGCAGATGACGTTCGCGGGCGTCACCGCCACCGCCGTCACCTGGATCTGCCTGACGCACTTCCACGGCGACCACTGCCTCGGCGTCCCCGGCATGATACAGCGGATCGCGAGGGACGAGGTGGAGCACGTGGTGAACGCGGCGTTCCCCGCGAGCGGGGAGGAGTACTGGCGGCGCCTGCGGCACGCGACGTCCTTCTACGACACCAGCGAGATCGCGGAACATCCGCTCGCGGGCGACACGGTGCGGCTGGACACCGGCCCGGCGCCGTTCACGCTGACCGCGCGCCGGCTCGACCACTCCATCGAGGCGTACGGGTACCGGCTGGAGGAGCCGGACGGGGTGACGATGCTGCCCGGGGAGCTGGCGGCGCGGGGCGTGCGCGGCCCGCTCGTCCGGAGGCTGCGGGACGAGGGCCGGGTCACGGCGCCGGACGGCCGCACGGTCGCGCTGGAGGAGGTGAGCGTCCGGCGTCCGGGGCAGAAGGTGGCGTTCGTGATGGACACCGGCCTGTGCCCCGCCGCCTACGAGTTGGCCCGGGACGCCGACATGCTCGTCATCGAGTCCACGTTCCTGGACGCGGACGCGCGGCTGGCCGAGGAGCGCAAGCACCTGACGGCGGGGTGGGCGGGCGAGATCGCGGCGGCCGCCAGCGTGCGCCACCTGGTCCTGACCCACTTTTCCGAGCGGTACCGATCCGAGGACGAGCCCCTGTTCGCCGAGCAGGCGGCGGCGCGCTTCGACGGCGAGATCACGATCGCGCACGACCTGGACCGGATCCCGATGCCGCGCCGCCGTTCCGCGTCCGTCGCGCGCACGGGCTGAGCGGCCCTCGTTCCGAACCGGGCCGGAAAGGTGATAACCGGCTCTGCTCGGGGACGCCCTTGGCCATGGCCGAAGAAGTCGACGTCGTGGTGATCGGGCTCGGGCCGGGGGGAGAGGAGGCCGCGGGGCGGCTCGCGGGGGCCGGGCTGGACGTGGTCGGCGTCGAGGACCGGCTGGTCGGCGGCGAATGCCCGTACTTCGCGTGCGTCCCGACCAAGATGATGGTGCGCGCCGCGGGCCTGCTGGCCGAGGGGCGGCGGATCCCCGGGACGGCCGGGGACGCGACCGTCCGCCCCGACTGGTCGCAGGTCGCCCGGCGGATCCGGGACGAGGCGACCAGCGGATGGGACGACCGGGCCGCCGCCGAACGGCTCACCGCGAGGGGCGTCACGCTCGTCCGCGGCCGCGGGCGGATCACCGCGCCGGGTGAGGTGAGGGTCGGGGACCGGACGTTCCGCGCGCGGCGCGGGCTGCTCATCAACGTCGGCACCGATCCCGCCGTGCCCGCGATCGACGGGCTGGAGGGCACCCCGTACTGGACGAACCGCGAGGCGGTGCGGGCCGAGCGGGTGCCGCGCTCGCTGGCGGTGCTCGGCGGCGGCGTGGTCGGCGTGGAGCTGGCGCAGGCGTTCGCGCGCTTCGGCAGCGAGGTCACGGTCCTGGAGGTGGCCGACCGGCTGCTGGGCACGGCGGAGCCCGAGGCGTCGGAGCTGGTCGCGAGGGTGTTCCGGAACGAGGGCATCGCCGTGCGGACGGGCGTCGCGGTCTCCGCCGTCCGGCACGGGAACGACGCGTTCACGCTCGACCTGGGCGGCGGCGAGACCCTGACCGCCGAGCGGCTGCTGGTCGCGGCCGGGCGCCGCAGCGACCTCAAGGGTCTCGGCGTGGCCGCGGTGGGACTGGACGAGAACGCCACGACGATCCCCGTTGACGGCAGCATGCGCGCGGCCGAGGGCGTATGGGCGATCGGGGACGTGACGGGCAAGGGCCACTTCACCCACATCTCGGCCTACCAGGGGGCCATCGCCGTCCGGTCGATCCTGAGGGAGAAGGGACCGACGGCCGCGTACCGGGCCGTCCCGAGGGTCACGTTCACCGACCCGGAGATCGGCGCGGTCGGGCTGACCGAGGCGGAGGCGCGGGATCAGAACCTCTCCGTCCGCACCGGTGTCACGCCGCTGGAGCAATCGGCTCGCGGCTGGATCCACAAGGTGGGCAACGAAGGGTTCATCAAACTCGTGGAGGACGTGGAGTCGGGGGTTCTGGTGGGCGCGACCGTGGCGGGGCCGTCCGGGGGCGAGGTCTTGGGCGCGCTGTCGGTCGCCGTGCACGCCGAGGTCCCCACGGACGAGCTGCGCGGCATGATCTACGCCTATCCCACCTTTCACCGTGCGATCGAGGCGGCCCTGGCGAATCTGGAGGAGTAGCCCGGGGGTGCACGCCCCTCCCGATGGGGCAGGATCGACCTATGAACCGGCTCAAGGACGCCACCAGCCCGTACCTGTTGCAGCACGCGGACAACCCGGTCGACTGGTGGGAGTGGTCGGACGAGGCGTTCGCCGAGGCGCGGCGCCGGAACGTGCCGATCCTGCTGTCCGTGGGGTACGCGGCCTGCCACTGGTGCCATGTCATGGCGCACGAGTCGTTCGAGGACGCGCGAACGGCCGGGCTGATGAACGAGCTGTACGTTAACATCAAGGTCGACCGGGAGGAGCGGCCCGACGTCGACGCGGTCTACATGGAGGCCACCCAGGCCATGACGGGGCAGGGCGGCTGGCCGATGACGGTGTTCATGACGCCGGAGGGCCATCCGTTCTACTGCGGCACCTACTTCCCCCGGCCCCAGTTCCAGGCGTTGCTCCAGGCCGTCCACAAGGCGTGGACGGAGCAGCGGGACGAGGTCGTGGACCAAGGGCAGAAGGTCGTGGCGGCGCTCACCTCGCGCGGCGGCATCGGAAGCGCCGAGGGCGTGGCGGACCAGGGGGCGCCGCGCGTGCCCGACTCCGGCGAGCTGGAGCAGGCCGTGCGGGTTCTCGCGCGCTCGTACGACGAGACGCGCGGTGGGTTCGGCCGGGCGCCCAAGTTCCCGCCGTCGATGGTGCTGGAGTTCCTGCTGCGGCATCACGCCCGTACAGGGGACGACCAGGCGCTTGCGATGGCCGGGCACACCCTTGAGGCCATGGCGCGTGGCGGCATGTACGACCAGCTCGGAGGCGGCTTCGCGCGCTACTCGGTGGACGACTCCTGGGTGGTGCCGCACTTCGAGAAGATGCTGTACGACAACGCGCTTCTCGCCCGTGTGTACGCGCATTGGTGGCGGCTCACCGGTTCGCCGTTCGCGCGCCGGATCGCCTTGGAGACGTGCGACTGGATGCTGCGCGACCTCCGCACGCCCGAGGGTGGCCTGGCCTCCGCCTTGGACGCCGACAGCGAGGGCGTGGAGGGCAAGTTCTACGTATGGACGCCCGGCCAGTTGCGCGAGGTGCTGGGCGAAGAGGACGGCGCCTACGCGGCCGAGCTGTTCAACGTGACCGGGCCGGGCACGTTCGAGCACGGCACCTCCGTGCTGCAACTGTTGCGGGATCCCGAGGACGAGGACCGGTACGAGCGTGTGCGCACGAGACTGTTCGCGGCGCGCGAGCAACGCGTCCCACCGGCCCGTGACGACAAGGTGGTGGCCGCTTGGAACGGGTTGGCCATCGCCGCCTTGGCCGAGTGCGGCGCGTTGATGGGCCGGGCCGACCTGGTGGCGGCGGCGACCGAGGTCGCGGCGCTCATCACACGGCTGCACATGACCGACGCCCGTCTCTTGCGGACGTCCCGGAACGGCGTGGCCGGGGCCAACGCGGGCGTCCTCGAAGACTATGCGGACGTGGCCGAGGGGCTGCTGGCCTTGCACGGTGTCACGGGCGACCCTGCGTACGTCGCTCAGGCAGGTGCGCTGCTCGACACGGTCTTGGACCGGTTCGGGGACGGCATGGGCGGTTTCTACGACACCGCCGACGACGCCGAACGACTCTTCCGCAGACCGCAGGATCCGACAGACAACGCGACCCCGTCCGGGCAGTTCGCCGCTGCGGGCGCGCTGCTGTCGTACGCGGCGCTGACCGGCTCCGAGCGGCACCGCGAGGCGGCGGGCGCCGCGCTGACCCCGGCAGGGCTGCTGGCGCGCGAGCACGCCCGGTTCGCAGGCTGGGGCCTGGCCGTGGCCGAGGCGCACGCCACCGGGCCGCTGGAGATCGCGGTGATCGGCGGCCGGGACGACGAGCGGACCCGTGTCCTGCACAGGACCGCGCTCATGGCGACGGCGCCCGGGGCGGTGGTGAGCATCGGTGAGCCCGGAGCGGACGGGGTTCCGCTGCTCCAAGGGCGAGGACTGGTGGACGGTGCCCCCGCGGCGTATGTATGCCGGGGCTTCACCTGCCGGCTTCCCGTGACGACACCGGCGGACCTGGGGCGTGAGCTGCGGGTTTGAACGGCTCGCACCGGGAAGGCCGGATTTATGGCAAGGTGACCTTGATCCTGGGCCGTCCTTGGTGTTACCACTGAGTAGCAAAGCCGGGCTGGCGGAGTGCATCCCTTATGCCTGGGATGGCCCCCGGAGGCGGGGGGTAGTCCAAGGGGGATCGACTGCGGCTCGGGACCGTAGTCTGGGCCCCGCCAGGCCGACCGCGAGGGAGTGTTGCCGTGCGCAAGCCGGACCGCCGGATGGCTCCGACGATCATCGGCGTTGCGGTGGTGACCACGCTGGCCGCCAACGGGGCCGTCCTGCTGGCCCAGAACCAGGCGAAACCCGAGGCGACGGCCCGCGCGGAGAACCCGAGGTTCGTCGCGGCCAACAGCACGATCTCCCCGGACGTGGTGGCGCCCCTGGGCAAGCGCATGGACCCGCACGTCCTGATCGCCGCGCCCGCCACGCTCCCGGTGAACGTGGTCGACCGGGTCCGCTCGGTCAAGGGCGTCGCGGGCGTCGAGGTCGTGGACGCCGTCCAGGCCGTCGTCGCGGGCAGGCGGGTGGGCGTGATGGGCGTCGACCCGTCCACGTTCCGCAACTACACCCCGAAGCCGACCGCGCAGTCCGACGCGCTGTGGCGCAACGTGGCCGCCGGGGACGTGGCGATCTCCTTCACCATGGGCAACGACGGCGGCGTACAGCTCGGCAGCCAGGTCCCGGTCGGCGGGAGGCGGAAGCAGACCCGGCTGCGCGTCGGCGCCTACGCCACGATGGGCATGGGCGACGTGGACGCGGTGGTCTCGCACGCCACGGCGCAGGAGCTGGGCATGCCGTCGGGGAACGCGATGCTGGTCAGCGTCCCGAAGGGCAAGTCCGCCGCCTACCTCAAGCGGTTCAAGAAGCTGCTGCCCAAGGGCGCCAAGGCGGTCGAGGTCAACCCCTCCATCGACTACCCCACGGCCGGGGAGGTGCCGACGGCGCGCGGCCAGGTGATGACGGCGGCCCAGGTGCGCACCGTCATCCGCGCCGCCTACAGCCGGCTCGGCTGGCCGTACGTGTGGGGCGGCGAGTCCGAGGCCGAGGGCGGCTACGACTGCTCCGGGCTGATGCAGTACGCGTTCGCCAGGGCCGGGATCAGGCTGCCCCGGGTGGCGGCGGACCAGGCACGGGCCGGCTGGGTGATCCCGTACAGCAAGGCGCGGCCCGGCGACATGCTGATCTGGGCCAACGACCCGACCGCGCCCGGCTACATCTCGCACATCGCGCTCTACATCGGCGACGGCAAGATGATCGCGGCGCCGCGCCGGGGCACGGTCGTCCAGGTCCAGAACGTCTACACGCGCAACATGAAGGGCGCCGTGCGGGTCAACCCGCGGCACGCCGCCACCATCGCGGGCTGACCGGGATTCACAGCGGGAGCCCGGCGTCCAGGAACGCCAGGTTCTCGTCCACCAGCGCGGGCAGGTCCAGGTTCCCGCCGCTGTCGAGCCAGGCGTACAGCGCCGACATCATCGCGCCGAGCACCGCCCAGGCGAACACCTGGACCCGCTGGTCGCCGGGGTCGTGTCCCGTCCGCTCCGCCGCCAGCTCGGCTATCGCCGCCTGCGTGCCGGTGCGCAGCTCCTCGAACAGGCGGCCGCGCAGCGCCGGCTCGTTCAGCATCAGCCGGGTCCGCCGCGTGATCGTCTCCCGCTCCTGCTCGTAGACGTAGGGGAAGATGTCCCGCAGGGCGGCGCGCAGCGCCTCGATCGGGGAGAGCTCCCGCGGCTGGTGACGGAACATCTCGATCAGGATCGGGTCGTACTCGTCCGTGATGACCACGTCTTCCTTGGTCGGGAAGTAGCGGAAGAACGTGCTCGGCGAGATCTCGGCCGCCGCGCAGATCTGCTCCACGGTGGTCGCGGCGTAGCCCTGCTCGGTGAAGAGCCGGAGGGCGTGGTCCTGGATCGCCTTCCGGGTCCGCAGTTTCTTGCGTTCGCGCAGGGGCAGCCGTCGCAGGTACTCGTCGTACCGCTCCAGCGACCGCTCAGGAAGCGACGTGCTCATGCTCCGATTGTCGGTCATCGGCGGACGGGGCCGCATGGGGTGGGAGGAAGGCCGCCACCAGCGCGGCCGCGATGAGGGCGACCGCCGCGCACGCCGCCAGCGCCACGTCCATGCCCTGGACGTAGGCGTCCCGGGCCGAGGCGAGGAGCGCGCCGTCGCCGAGCCGTTCGGCGACCGCGGCGGCGCCGCCGATCGAGTCCCGGGCGGTCTCGGCCGCCGCCGCGGGCAGGCCACCCGGGTCGATCCTGTCCCGGTAGACGGACGAGACGATGCTGCCGAGCCCGGCGATGCCCAGCGCGGCACCGGTCTGCCGCAGCGCCTGGACGAGCCCCGAGCCGCGTCCCGTGCGGTCGCCGGGCAGGCACGACAGCACGGTGTCCATCGCGGGGATCATGGCGAGCCCGACGCCCAGCCCGGCCACGGTCAGCCAGGCCGCGGTGAACCCGTAGCCGTCGCCGGTGCCGGTCGTCGCGCCCAGCCCGAACCCGGCGCCCAGCAGGACCAGCCCCGCCACCATGATCGGCTTGGTCCCGACGCGCCCGGCCAGCCGCTCGGTGACGATCCCGCCCGCCATCAGGCCGAGCAGCATCGGGATCAGCCGCACACCGGTGCCCAGCACGTCGTTGCCCTGCACGACCTGGAGGTACTGCGGCGCCGTGAACAGCGCCCCCGCCATGATCACCGCGGAGAGGGTGCCGGCCGCCAGCGCCCACACGAACCGGCGGTCGCGGAACATCGCCACGTCCATGATGGGTTCGCGGGCCCGCCGCTCCCACAGGACGAACAGGGTCAGCAGCACCAGGCCCCCGCAGATCGCGCCGAGGGTCAGCGGGTCGGCCCAGCCCCGTACCGGGCCCTCGATCATCCCGTACACCAGCGCCACCAGGCCGGCCATCGACAGCGCCGAGCCGCCCAGGTCGATCCGGGGCGCGGCCGGGTCGCGGGACTCGGGCAGCAGCAGCGCGATGGCGATCCCGCCGAGCGCCACCACGGGCACGTTGATCAGGAAGATGGAGCCCCACCAGTAGTGCTCCAGCAGCCAGCCGCCCAGCAGCGGCCCCAGCGGCAGGCCCAGCGCCATCGACGCCGACCAGACCGCGATGGCGCGGGTGCGCTCCTCCGGCGGGAAGATCGTGGGCAGGATCGACATCGAGAGCGGCATCACGAGCGCGGCGCCGATGCCCATGCCCGCGCGGGCCGCGATCAGCGTGGCGGCGTCCCCGGCGAGCGCGCCGGCCAGGGAGGCGGCGCCGAACAGCGCCAGCCCGGCCAGCAGCAGGCGCTTGCGGCCGAACCTGTCTCCCAGGAGCCCGGCGGGCAGCAGCAGCGCCGCGAACACCAGCACGTAGGAGTCCACGATCCACTGCAGCTCGCTGGTGCTCGCGTCCAGATCCTCCGAGAGCGTGGCCAGCGCCACGTTCAGGATCGTCAGGTCGAAGCCCAGCGCGAGCAGCGCGACCGCGAGCGCCCCCAGGCCCCACCACCGCCGGGCGTCTGGTGCCCTCATGACGGTCACCTCCTAATAAGTCTCTCTATGAAATGAGAGTAACTGTCAAAAGATGGTGGATGTCAACATCGGGAGTCGCTCGACCGGTGCGAGGGAACGCTGTAATTTTGATTACATGACTACGAGTGAAGCGGCCGAGGAGCTTCGCGGCTGGTTCTCCGGCCGGCTGCCGGAGGTCTGGTTCGAGGGGACGCCCGAGATCGTCGTCGACCGGGAGGAGGTCAGCGTCGTGGGCCGGCTGCCCGAGCCGGAGGCGGCGCGCGGCGTCGGCGAGAGCGAGCGGGCCGGGGTGCTGGCCGGCCACATCCAGCGCTTCCGCGAGGAGACGCGCGACCAGCGCATCGCCATCGCCCGCGAGGCCGAGCACAAGTTCGGCCACAAGGTCTCCTGGGGCGTGGAGTGCGGCGACCGCCGGGAGATGTTCACGACCCTGTCGGTGCCGGTGATGACCCGGCTGCGCCAGCCCGAGCGGCGCGTCCTCGACACCCTGGTGGAGGCCGGCGTCGCGCGCAGCCGCAGCGACGCGCTGGCCTGGTGCGTACGGCTGGTCGGCAAGAACACCGACGAGTGGCTGGGCCGGCTCCGCGAGGCCCTGGAGCACGTGGAGCGCGCCCGCGCCGCCGGTCCCGACGCCTGAGGACCCGCCGTCACCGTCCGTCCCGGTCGCCCCGGTCCTCGCTACCCTCCAGGTGACCGCGGAGTCGATGAGCTCCTGCGGTATATCCCGTAATGGCCGATACGGTGGGATATCTATCTCCGCCGGGTCATAATTGGGCGGCGTTTGTGTGCAGGGGTGATTGCGCGAAGGGAAGCCCGCATGGGGTTTCGGCGTGGTGACGAGGACCGGGGCGGACGGGGGGATTCCATGCGGGAGCAACGAGTCCGGAGGGCGGCGTCCGGCGGCGTGAGCAGGGTGGGCTCGGCGATCCGCCGCAGCGGCCCGTACGCCAGGATCCGCGACGCCGTCTACCGCCTGTACGAGCGGCGGGTGGAGTCGTCCCTGCCCGCGACCGGCGTGATCCCGCGCCATGTCGGGGTGATCCTGGACGGCAACCGGCGCTGGGCGCGCGCCATGGGGCTCGCCGACGTCAACGACGGCCACCAGCGCGGCGCCGACAAGATCTCCGATCTGCTGCAATGGAGCACCGAGGCCGGGGTCGAGGTGGTCACGCTCTGGCTGCTGTCCACCGACAACCTCAACCGGCCCGCCGCCGAGCTGGACCCGCTGCTGGAGATCATCGAGAACACCGTGCGCAAGCTCGCCGACGAAGGCTGGCACGTCAAGCCGGTCGGCGCGCTGGACCTGCTGCCCGATAAGACCGCCCGCGTCCTGAAAGACGCGGGTGAGGCCACTTCTGACGCCCCTGGCCTGATTGTGAACGTCGCCGTTGGGTATGGGGGTAGGCGTGAGATCGCTGATGCGGTGCGCTCTCTGCTGCTCGAGCAGGCAGGCAAAGGCACCAGCATCGAGGAACTCGCCGAGATCCTCGATGTCGAGCACATCGCGGAGCATCTCTACACGCGCGGTCAGCCGGACCCTGACCTGGTCATCCGCACCTCGGGCGAGCAGCGGCTCTCCGGTTTCATGCTCTGGCAGAGCGCCCACTCGGAGTTCCACTTCTGCGAGGTCCACTGGCCGGACTTCCGCAAGGTCGACTTCCTGCGGGCGCTGCGCTCGTATGCCGCGCGGCACCGGCGCTTCGGTTCCTAAGGGCACGCGCCCGCCTCTCTCTGGGCGGCCGCACGCCACCGCTCCGGGCCGGGTCGCCGGCCGCCGGGGGGCGGACCGGGGTGCCCTCGGCAGTTCCCCTCATTTCAGGGAGATCGAGTGGCCACAACCTCCGCGCGCCGTCCCGACGACTCCGGGATCCCCACCGGGACGACGGCCGTCCCCGGCCGGCGCACGTACGTCCTCGACACCAGCGTCCTGCTGGCCGACCCCGGAGCGATGACGCGCTTCGCCGAGCACGAGGTCGTACTTCCCATCGTCGTCATCTCCGAGCTGGAGGCCAAGCGGCACCATCCCGAGCTCGGCTACTTCGCCCGCCAGGCCCTGCGCACGCTGGACGACCTGCGTCTGGAGCACGGCCGGCTGGACGAGGCGCTGCCGCTGGGCGACCAGGGCGGGACGCTGCGGGTCGAGCTCAACCACTCCGACGCCAGCGTCCTGCCGGACGGGTTCAGGCTGGGCGACAACGACACCCGGATCCTGTCGGTGGCCGGCTGGCTGGCCCGCGAGGGCCGTGACGTCGTGCTGGTCTCCAAGGACCTGCCGATGCGGGTGAAGGCGTCGGCGGTGGGGCTCGCGGCCGAGGAGTACCGGGCCGAGCTGGCGGTGGTGGAGTCCGGCTGGACGGGCATGCGCGAGCTGGAGGTGCCCGGGGCATGCCTGGAGGCGCTGTACGAGACGGGGACGGCCGACCTGGAGGAGGCGCGGGAGCTGCCCTGCCACACCGGGCTGCGGCTGCTGTCGGAGCGTGGCTCGGCGCTCGGCCGGGTGCAGGCCGACAAGTCCGTCCGGCTGGTGCGCGGCGACCGCGAGGTGTTCGGCCTGCGCGGCCGCTCAGCCGAGCAGCGCGTCGCGCTGGACCTGCTGATGGACGAGGACGTCGGCATCGTCTCGCTGGGCGGGCGCGCCGGCACCGGCAAGTCGGCGCTGGCGATGTGCGCGGGTCTGGAGGCGGTGCTGGAGCGCCGCCGCCACCGCAAGGTGGTGGTCTTCCGCCCGCTGTACGCGGTGGGCGGCCAGGAGCTCGGCTACCTGCCCGGTTCGGAGAACGACAAGATGTCGCCCTGGGCGCAGGCGGTCTACGACACCCTGTCCGCGGTGACCACGCCGGAGGTCATCGAAGAGGTTTTGGACCGTGGCATGTTGGAGGTCCTGCCCCTCACCCACATCCGGGGCCGCTCGCTGCACGACGCTTTCGTGATCGTCGACGAGGCGCAGTCGCTGGAACGCGGCGTGCTGCTGACCGTCCTGTCGCGGATCGGCGCGGGCTCGCGCGTGGTGCTCACCCATGACGTGGCGCAGCGCGACAACCTGCGGGTCGGACGGCACGACGGCGTGGTGGCGGTGGTGGAGAAGCTGAAGGGGCATCCGCTGTTCGCGCACGTCACGCTGACGCGCTCCGAACGGTCCCCGATCGCCGCCCTGGTGACCGACATGCTGGGGGATGTCGGGGTCTGACCGCCCGGACGCCATGCTCGGGCCCCGGTGGAGATCATCGGGGCCCGTCGCGCGCCGTCGCGGGCCGCTGTGACGATCACGTTCCGTGATCGCCGAATGGCGGCCTGTGTGCTTGTGATGAAGGTCACAGGCACCGGGGCGGGCATGCGGAATCGCAGCTCTGGCGGGCGTTTCGCGGCCCCGCCGGAAGAGTTGACAACCGGCACATCCTTAGCTTTTGTCTCGTTTCGGTTGCGGAGCATGCCTTGACCTCAGGCATTGTGTCTCCCCGTAAGCACCCCCAGAACGCGGTGTGGGCCACATGCGTCACCCCTGTGACGACGGCGCGGCGGCCCGCCGGTGTTCCGGGTCCGGGCCGCCGGAGTCCCCGGTCCGGCCGCCGGACCGGGGGTGGAAGCAGTTCATGGGCGCGTCCATGCGCTCATGACCGTCGGAAGGACCGCCTTGTACGGAGACCGCCCCGGGTCCCCTAGGCGAGACGATCGACAGAGCTTTGCACCCCAGGATTCTCTGGGTCCCGCTTACGCGCCCACGTACAACGAGGACGTCAAGGTCGCCGGTCCCCCCAACGGCGCCGCGTCCGGAGGCAGCGCGGGCGACACGGCGGCCATGGGGGCCGTCCAGGCCGATTCCTGGACGCCCCGCCTGGCCCTGGGCGCCGCGCAGCAGCCGCTCTACCTCAACCAGGACGGCCCGCAGGCCAACACCGCGCGGAGCGCCGTCCAGGCGCTGGCCGAGCTGGGCAACCCCGGACCGCTGGGCACCGCTCAGGCGAACGGCCCGTCCAGCACGTACGCCCCCTCCAGCACGTACGCGCCGTCCAGCACCCACGCGCCTCCTCCGATGGAGGCCCTGGACTTCATGGGCCCGCCCAGCCCTCCGCGGGACGACCCCTTCGCCGAGGGACGGCCGCCGTCGCGGACCGGGGGCGGCAAGGGCACCGGCCTCAAGATCGCGATCGTGGCCGCGGGAGCGGCCGTCGTGGTCGGCGGTGGCGCGGTCGCCGCGCTGGCGATGACCGGCGGCGACGCGGACGGCACCGCCACCGTGGCCGCCCGGCGCCCCGGTACGGCCACACCCACCGTCAACCCGTGGGTCGAGCAGCAGCAGCGCCGCAGGCTCGCCTACGAGCGGGCCGTCAGGGCGGCGCGCCAGGCCCCCGCCCAGAAGCCGAAGCTGCTGCCCAGGGGCGAGCCCATCCCCACCAAGAAGCCCGAGTCCAGCGGCCCGCCGACCGCCGGCAACCCCGTCCCCGCCGGTGAGGCGCAGGCGATCGCCAAGGCGATGCTGCCCAGCTTCGGCATGGACCCCGACACCCAGTTCGGGTGCCTGGTGAAGCTGTGGAACAAGGAGAGCGGCTGGCGCGTCACCGCGTCCAACCCCTCGGGCGCCTACGGCATCCCGCAGGCCCTGCCCGGCTCCAAGATGGCCAGCGCGGGCGCCGACTGGCGCACCAGCGCCCGTACCCAGATCAAGTGGGGACTCGGCTACATCAAGGACCGCTACGGCACCCCCTGCGCCGCCTGGCAACACTCCCAGTCCGTGGGCTGGTACTAGTCTCGTTCGCTCCAGCGTGCCGCGGCGCCCTACACGCCGCGGGTCATGGCGAGGACGTCGAGGGCGGCGTCGAGCTGCTCCACGGTCAGTTTGCCTTCGGCGACATAGCCGCGTTCCAGGACGACCTCGCGGATCGTCTTGCGTTCGCTGAGGGCCTGCTTGGCGACCTTGGCGGCCTCCTCGTAGCCGATGTAGCGGTTCAGCGGGGTCACGATCGACGGTGAGGACTCGGCGTACTCGCGCAGCCGGTTCACGTCCGCCTCGATGCCCGCCACGCAACGGTCGGCCAGCAGCCGCGACACGCCGGCCAGCAGGCCGATCGACTCCAGCAGGTTGCGGGCCAGCATCGGCAGCGTCACGTTCAACTCGAAGCCGCCGGACGCGCCGCCGAACGCGATCGCGGCGTCGTTCCCGATGACCTGGGCCGCGACCTGGATGACCGCCTCGGGGATCACCGGGTTCACCTTGCCCGGCATGATCGACGAACCCGGTTGCAGGTCGGGCAGGCGGATCTCGGCGAGCCCGGTCCGCGGGCCCGAGCCCATCCAGCGCAGATCGTTGGCGATCTTGTTGAGGCCGACCGCGATGGTGCGCAGCGCCCCGGACGCCTCCACCAGGCCGTCCCGCGCGCCCTGGGCCTCGAAGTGGTCGCGCGCCTCGGTCAGCGGCAGCCCGGTCGCCCTGGCGATCTCCTCGATGACCCGGGGGGCGAAGCCGGGCGGGGTGTTGATGCCGGTGCCGACCGCCGTCCCGCCCAGGGGAAGCTCCGCCAGCCGCGGCAGGACGGCCTCCAGCCGCTCCACCCCGTACCGGACCTGCGCCGCGTACCCGCCGAACTCCTGGCCCAGTGTGACCGGCGTGGCGTCCATCAGGTGCGTGCGGCCCGACTTGACCACGGTGGCGAACTCGCGGGCCTTGGCGTCCAGCGTCTCCTCCAGATGCCGCAGCGCCGGGATCAGGTCGTGCACGACGGCGCCCGTCGCCGCGATGTGGATCGAGGACGGGAACACGTCGTTGGACGACTGCGAGGCGTTCACATGGTCGTTGGGATGCACCGGACGGCCCAGCCGCTCCTGCGCGAGGGTGGCGATCACCTCGTTGGCGTTCATGTTCGAGGACGTTCCGGAGCCGGTCTGGAACACGTCGATGGGGAACTGGTCGTTCCAGCGCCCCGCCGCGACCTCCAGGGCGGCCTCGGCGATGGCCTCCGCGAGGTCGCCGTCGAGCACGCCCAGCTCGGCGTTCACCTTCGCGGCGGCCGCCTTGACCTGTCCGAGCGCGGCGATGTGCGCCGGCTCCAGGCCGCGTCCCGAGATCGGGAAGTTCTCCACCGCGCGCTGCGTCTGCGCGCGCCACTTCGCCGCCGCCGGAACCCGCACCTCGCCCATGGAGTCGTGCTCGACGCGGAACCCGTCCTCCGTCATGATCGCCACCTCCGTCTCGGAACCACCCCTCCTGTCAAGGGCAGCCTTGAGAAGGCCACGGTCATTCCCGCCACGCGGTGGTGGATGCCCGCGCGGCGTTCAGCCTCCGGGGGTGCTGGGCTGGACGGTGTAGGACTTGCGCTCGCCGGGCGATCCACCCGGCTGCCGCGCCCCGTTCACCCAGACCTCGCAGGCCGCAGCGTCGTACACCACCGCGTTGAGGTGGGGCTGGTCGTACTGCCGGGCGTCGCCCATCGCCAGCGTCTCGTCGGAGACCACGTTGATCGTCGGCCCCGGCACCGAGACGAAGATCTTGCAGGGGCCGGTGCGCGCCATCACCACCAGCGTGCTCGTCCCCACGCCCGCGGGCGGCGACGTGCCCGCCTGCGGCCCGGAGGCCGAGGCGACGGGGGACGGGGCGGGGCTCTCCCGCATCATCCCGACGACCAGCGCCGTCGTGGCGATCACCAGCACCAGCACCACGGCGGCGACCAGCGCGATCGCCGTGATCATCTGGTGCCGGGGGGTGGGCGGGCGGCGGCGCCCGGCGCGCGGCCCGGTCAGGGCGCGTTCCAGCCGGTCGGCGGCGCGGGCGTGGCTGAGCCGCCGGGTGGGGTTCTTCTCCAGCAGCCCCGTCACCACCGGCGTCAGCGCCCCGGCGTTCTGCGGGTACGGCGGCGACTCGTTGGCCAGCGCGCTCAGCGTGGCCATCACGTTCTCCCGCTCGAACGGCGGGCGCCCCTCCAGCGCCGCGTACAGGGTGGCGCCCAGCGACCACAGGTCGGAGCGCGGCGTGGCCTTCTCACCGGCCGCGACCTCGGGCGCCACGTACGCGGGCGACCCCATGAAGTGGCCCGACTTGGTGAGGCTCGGCGACCCCGAGGAGAAGGCCAGCCCGAAGTCGGTGAGCACGACCCGGTCGCCGTCCAGCAGCACGTTGCTGGGCTTGAGGTCGCGGTGCACGATCCCGGCCTTGTGCGCGATGCCGAGGGCGTCCAGTAACTGGCGGCCGATCTCGCCCACCCGCTCGGGCGGCAGCGGGCCGTCCCGCTCGATCAGCTGCTCCAGGTTGGGCGCCTCGATCAGCTCCATCACGATCCAGGGCCTGCCCTGCTCGATCACCACGTCGTAGACCTCGACGATCGAGGGGGTGCGCAGCTGCGCCGGCGCGCGCGCCTCGCGGAGCGTGCGCCGGTAGAAGACGACCCGGTCGTCCTCGGAGAGGTCATCGGGGAGCCGCAGCTCCTTGATCGCTACAGCGCGATCGAGGAGGTCGTCATGCCCTCTCCACACGATGCCGTTGGCGCCCTGACCTATTTCCGAGTCCAGCCGGTAGCGCGTCGCTAGTACGAGGCGCTCTGACTGAGACATGGCCGAAAAGATACCGGAGTGGCCATGCGGTCACCCGGGAGACTTAGGGATGAATTTGGATATTGCTCTAATTCGGTGAGACCTGGACCGCCCGGTCCGGCGGGCCTCGCCGCTGGTCGTCCCATCGCCGTCAGCGCCTGCCGATGGTCAGGACGGGGCCGGTGGTGTCGGCGAAGAAGTCCCCGCCCTTGTCGTCCACGACGATGAACGCGGGGAAGTCCTCGACCTCGATCCTCCAGACCGCCTCCATCCCCAGCTCGGGGTATTCCAGCACCTCGACCTTCTTGATGCAGTCCTGCGCGAGCCGCGCCGCCGGGCCGCCGATCGAGCCGAGGTAGAAGCCGCCGTGCGCCTTGCACGCGTCGGTCACCTGCTTGGAGCGGTTCCCCTTCGCCAGCATCACCAGCGAGCCGCCCGCCGCCTGGAACTGCTCGACGTAGGAGTCCATCCGTCCCGCCGTCGTCGGGCCGAACGACCCCGATGCGTACCCTTCGGGGGTCTTGGCCGGGCCCGCGTAGTAGACGGCGTGGTCCCGCATGTACTGCGGCATGGGCTCGCCCGCGTCCAGCCGCTCCTTGATCTTGGCGTGCGCGATGTCGCGCGCCACCACCAGCGGCCCGGTCAGCGACAGCCGCGTCTTCACCGGGTAGCGGGTCAGCTCGGCCCGGATCTCGTCCATCGGGCGGTTCAGGTCGATCCGGACGACGTCGCCGTCCAACTGGTCGTCGGTGGTCTCCGGCAGGTACTTCGCGGGATCGGTCTCCAGCCGCTCCAGGAACACGCCCTCCGCGGTGATCTTCGCCAGGGCCTGCCGGTCCGCGCTGCACGACACCGCGATCGCCACCGGGCAGGACGCGCCGTGCCTGGGCAGCCGGACCACCCGCACGTCGTGGCAGAAGTACTTGCCGCCGAACTGCGCCCCGATCCCCAGCCGCTGGGTCAGCTCGAACACCTCCCGCTCCAGGTCCAGGTCGCGGAACCCGTGGCCGAGCGGCGACCCGTCCTTGGGCAGCGTGTCCAGGTAGTGGGCGGAGGCGTACTTCGCGGTCTTCAGGGCGTACTCGGCGGACGTGCCGCCCACCACGATCGCCAGATGGTAGGGCGGGCACGCGGCGGTGCCCAGCGAGCGGATCTTCTCTTCCAGGAACGCCAGCATCCGCTTCGGATTCAGGACGGCCTTGGTCTCCTGGTACAGGAACGACTTGTTGGCGCTGCCGCCGCCCTTGGCCATGAACAGGAACTTGTAGGCGTCACCCGGCGCCGCGTACAGCTCGATCTGCGCGGGGAGGTTGTTGCCGGTGTTCTTCTCGTCCCACATCGTGAGCGGCGCCATCTGCGAGTAGCGCAAATTCAGCTTGGTGTAGGCGTCGTACACGCCGCGCGACAGGTGCTCCTCGTCCCGCCCGTCGGTCATGACATGCTGGCCGCGCTTGCCCATGATGATCGCCGTGCCGGTGTCCTGGCACATCGGCAGCACGCCGCCGGACGCGATCCCCGCGTTCTTCAGCAGGTCCAGCGCCACGAACCGGTCGTTGGGCGACGCCTCCGGATCGTCCAGGATCCTGCGGAGCTGCGCCAGGTGCGCGGGGCGCAGCAGGTGGGAGATGTCGCGCATCGCGGTCTCGGTGAGCAGCCGCAGCGCCTCCGGCTCCACCTGGAGGAACGTCCGCCCGCCCGCCTCGAACGTGGTCACGCCGTCGGACGTGAGCAGCCGGTACTCGGTGTCGTCGGGGCCGAGGGGGAGCAGATCGGTGTAAGAGAACTCAGGCATCGAAGATCCTCGCGGGTGCGAACGGGGCGACTCAGTTTATATTTGGCGGCTCACCCGGCGTCGGACGCGGGTCGTCCCATCGGCCGGCCCCGCCTTCGGACGCGGTCGCGACGGCCGGGGCGAGCGGGGCCGCAGGCCGACGACGACCCCGGCGGCGACCAGGGCGGCACCGGCCAGATCCGCCGGGGCCGGGTCTCCCAGGCCCAGGGCGACCGTGGTGATCACGGCGCTGATGGGGACGATGCCGGCGAACAGACCGGCCCGGTCGGCGCCCAGCCTGCCCAGCGCGTCGTACCAGAGGAGGAACGCCCCGGTCGTCACGACCACCGACAGGTAGGCCAGGCCCGCCAGTTCCGCGCCGGTCGGGACGCGCAGCACCGCCCGGCCGTCCGCCACCAGCCCGACGACCAGGAGCATGGGCGCGGCCAGCGCCGCCGACCACGCCGACACCCGTAACGGGCCCAGCTTCGGCAGCAGCGGGACGGCCAGCAGCGAGAAGCACACCTCGCCGCCCAGAGCGCCGAGCGCCAGCAGCAGGCCGCGCACCGTACCGCTGCCCAGGCCGTTGGCCAGCGCCGCCCCGGCCGTCACCACGCACGCCGCCAGCACCACGGGCGGGGCGGGACGGCGCCGTTCCAGCAGCGGCCCGACCAGGGCGAGCGCGACGGGCACGGTGGCGATCACGGTGCCGATGGTGGCCGGGCCGGTGTCCTTGGTCGCGGCGACGATGCAGACGTTGAACGCGGCGAGGCCCGTCGCCGCCAGCGCCGCCAGCAGCGCCAGGTCCTGGAGGGACGGTCGCGGTGGTGCGGGTGCGGCGCCGGGCCGCCGGTCGATGAGCGCGATGACGGCGAACAAGATCGCGGCCGCCGCCGCGTAACGCAGCGCCTGGCCGCCGAAGACGGGATAGCCGGAGATCATCGCGGAGATGGCGGTCAGCGTGCCGACCGCGAACATCGCCGTGCCCGCGCCGATCATTCCCCTGCCGGTGCCGGTGTCCATGACCGGGACGTTAGAAGCGGCTTGGCCTCCACCACAGAACCAATCAAACTCTGACATTCAGGTCCAATTTCACGGTGTGTGACATCATCGGGCCCTCCTGACGCTGAACATGGTGTGACCGACCTTCATCTCCCCCTCGACCGCTCCGCCGGTCGGCTCGCCGCCCAGATCGCCGCCGGGCTGCGCGGCGGTATCCGCTCCGGCCGGCTCACCGCCGGGACCAGGCTCCCCTCCAGCCGCGACCTGGCACGCGACCTGGAGGTCTCCCGCGGTGTCGTGGTCACCGCGTACGAGCAGCTCATCGCCGAAGGCTTCCTGGTCGCCCGGCGCGGCGACGGCACCCGGGTGGCCGCGCTGGCGCGCCCCGACGTGCGTCCGCGCGAATCCGTGGGCGCCGTCACCACGGTGCCCGCGACGGTGACGCACGGCGCCGCCCGCCCGAGATGGACCCACGCGACGACGGCCGACGCCGTACCGGCCCCCTTCGGCCAGGCGGCGCGGACGGTTTCCACCAACGGCAGGGCCGCGACCCGGCCCGCCCCGCCCGGCGAACCACCCGGCGGCGTGAACCGGGGCGCCTTCCCCTTCGATCTGTGGCCCGGCACGCCCGACCTGGGCGCGTTCCCGCGCGAACGGTGGGCCGCCGCCGTGCGCGCGGCGCTGCGCCAGATCCCCAACGACGAGCTCACCTATCCCGACTGCGGCGGCGTCCCCGCGGTACGCGCCGAGCTGGCCGCCTACCTCGGCCGGGTGCGCGCCGCCAACACCGGCCTCGGCCAGGTCGTGATCATGAGCGGGGTGGCGCACGGGGTGTCCAGCGCCGTCCGCGCCCTTCAGGCCGCCGGGCACCGGACGCTGGCCCTGGAGGACCCCACCAGCGTCCGTCAGCTCCCGATGCTGGAGTCCACCGGCATCCGGCTGGTCCGCGTCCCGGTCGACCGGCACGGCATCGACGTCGACGCGCTCGCCCGTACCGGCGCGCGCGCCGTCCTGGTCACGCCCGCGCACCAGTACCCGACCGGCGTCGTGCTCTCCCCGGAACGCCGCGCCCAGCTCATCGCCTGGGCCCGCGAGGTCGACGGGCTGGTCATCGAGGACGACTACGACGCCGAGTTCCGGTACGACCGCGAGCCCGTGGGCTGCCTGCAAGGCGTCGATCCCGAACGGGTCATCCTCCTCGGCTCCGTCAGCAAGGCCCTGGCCCCCGCCCTGCGCTTGGGCTGGGCCGTGGCGCCCCCGCGCATAGCCGAGGAACTGCGGACGTTCCGCGCGCACACGGACTTGGGCGCCCCCGTCCTGGAGCAGCACGCACTCGCCCAGCTCATCAGGAGCGGCGCCTACGACCGGCACCTGCGGACGATGCGCCGCCAGTACCGCACACGGCGCGACGTCCTTGTCGAAGCCCTCCACACCCACATCCCCGACGCCGTCGTACGAGGCGTCTCCGCGGGCATCCACCTGTACGTGGAACTGCCCAAGGGCTGCGACGAGGACGAAGTCGTCGCCGCGGCCGCCCAGCGCGGGATGGCGGTCGCCGGGGCCCGTCCCATGTGGTCCGCCGAACGCGCGCAGGAGGCCGCACCCGCGTTGGTCATGGGGTACGCGAGACTGGGTGAGAGCAGGCTGACGAGAGCGGCGGAACTTCTTGGCCAGGTGATTAACCGACGCCCCGTCGGGTAGTTAGCCGGTCCCGGTGAAGGAGGGACGCATGAGCCTAGATGAGGCCGCTCGCCAGTTGAAACTGGCGGTCCACGACGCCCAGGTCGCCTTCGACTGTGTCGGACTGGGCGACCTGGAACGAGCCCAGGAACACGTGCTGACCGCCAGAGCGGCAACGGACGCGGCCATGACCGTCGTGGCCCACTCCCTCAAGCACCTGACCCCCGAACAGGCCCGTGCCCAAGGCGAGCACGCCGTCATGGCCCTTGAGGATGCGCCGCCTAGTCGATCAGCCGGCGGCGCATCCCCCTCACCGCGATGACCCACATGAGGGTGGCGAACACCACTACGACCCCCAGATGAAGCAGGTCGGCGAGGGGTTCCAAACCGAAGACCGCGTGCCGGATCAGCTCCACGGCGTGGTAGAGGGGGTTGATCCGTGACACGGTCTGCACCCATTGCGGCAGCGAGTCGACCGGGAAGAAGGTGCCGCCGATCAGGAACAGCGGGGTCACCCCGCCGGTGATCACGTAGTCGAAGGAGTTGATCGACGGCACCACCGAGGACGTCCACATCCCGAACAGCCCGAAGCCCAGCGCCGCGCAGAACACGATGAACGGGACCAGCAGCATCCCGAACGACGGGTCGAGGCCGAAGAACAGCGCCACGATGATCGGGGTGCACGAGTACACCGCCGACTTGGCCGCGATCCACAGCGCCTCGCCCGTCACCAGCTCGTGCACGTCCACCGGCGCAGCCAGCATCGCGTCGTAGGTGTGCTGGAACACCCGCCGGATGTAGCCGTTGAACATGCCCGGGAACACCGAGGTGAACAGGGCCGCGACCCCCACCACCCCGGTGGCCACGAATTCGAGGTAGCGGTAGTCGCCGACCACGGCCACCATCGACCCGAAGCCGTACCCGAACGCGAGCAGGAAGAAGGTCGGCTCCACCATCGAGGCGAACGACTGCGACCCCCAGTAGCGCTTGAACAGCGCCAGCTCATGCCGCCAAATGCCCCGCACCGGCGCCATCTCGAACCGCCGTAGCGGCTGCGTCTGCACAGTCATTCCACCCGCTCACCGGTGAGCACCACGAACACGTCCTCCAGGTTGGAGGCCCGCCGCACGCCGTCCGGGCCGAGCTCCTCGTCCAGGGACGGCGGTATCGTCTCGGCCTTCAGCACCGACACCGACGGCCCGGTGCGGCGCGTCGGCAGCCCCGCCGCCCGCGCCATCCGCTCGACCTCCTCCAGCCGGTCCGGCGGGCCGTGGTGCTCCACCACCCGCGCCCCGGCGTACTTCTCGACCAGCCGGGACGGGGAGCCGCGCGCGATCACCTTGCCGTGCGACATCAGCGCGCACTCGTCCGCCAGCCGCTCGGCCTCCTCGATGTAGTGCGTGGACATCAGCACCGTCGTCCCGTTCGCGCGCAGCCCGTCGATGAGCCCCCACAGCTCGGCCCGCACCTGCGGGTCCAGGCCCACGGTGGGCTCGTCCAGGAGCACCAGCGCGGGACGGTGCACCAGCCCCCGCGCGATCAGCAGCCTGCGCCGCATCCCGCCGGACAGGTCGTCGACCTTGGTGCGCTGCCGCGCCGTGAGATGGGCCAGCTCCAGGGCGTCGTCGACCGCCGCACGCCGCCGCGACCGCGGCACCCGGTACAGATGCGCGAAGACCTCAAGGTTCTCCCGGGCGGTCAGCTCCTCGTCGAGGTTGTCCTGCTGCGGCACGACCCCCATGGCCGCCCGCGCCCGCTTGGACTCCCTCGGCACGTCGAACCCCAGCACCTGGATGGACCCCGACGTCGGGATCGCCTGCGCCGTGAGCAGCTTCATCGTCGTGGACTTGCCGGCCCCGTTCGGCCCGAGAAGCCCCAGGCACGTCCCCGCGGGAACGTCGAGATCAAGCCCGTCGACCGCCGTGAAGTCCCCGAACCGCTTGACCACGCCGCGAAGGCTGATGGCGGGTGGGGCGGCGGTTCCCCCCTCAGTCACGATCTCGTGACGCTGAACCGACATGCCCGCCACAGTATGCGGCGGACCGGACGATTCCCCACAGGTTTTCCGCAGGTGCGCCCGCTACCCTGGAACGGTGGACACGCCCATCCGTCGGCCCGCCGAACGGGCGCCCCGCGTCCGCGACCTCCGTGCCTCCGACGCCGACCGCGAGCGCGTCGTCAAGGTGCTCGGCGAGGCCCTCGCCGACGGCCGGATCACCCTGGAGGAGCACTCCGAGCGCACCTCCCACGCCTACGCCGCCCGCACCCTGGGCGAGCTGACCGGCCTCACCGCGGACCTCAGCCCCCAGGAGGCCCAGCCCATCCTGGTCGACGACCGCCCGATCTCGGCCTTCTTCGGCCGCATGCGCCGCGAAGGCCGATGGGTCGTCCCCGTCAAAGTTCCCCTCCTCGCCCTCTTCGGAACGGTCGAGCTCGATCTGCGCCAGGCCGTCCTCCAGCGCCGCCACATCGTCCTCGACTCCCTGATCATCGGCGGCCGCCTCCGCATTCTCGTCCCCGACGGCGTCCAGGTGAACGTGACGGGCCGCACCATCCTCAGCACCCGCGAGGTACGCACCCGCCCCACCCCGGATGGCCCCACCATCGAGGTCGGAGGAACCCTCGTCTTCGGCTCCATCAAGGCCAAGGCCCCCAAACGAACCCTCCGAGAACGCATGAAAAACCGCCTACGCCGCTAGAGAGGCAAGGGACGAAGCCCCCAATAGGGGGCAAGGGGGTGCAGGGGGCGGAGCCCCCTGCCGGGGGTGTCGGGGGCGGAGCCCCTGACCGGGGTCAGCGGTCACCGCCGCGAGCCGTCAAGGCGAGCGGCGGGGATCGCTGACCCCGCATCGGGGGGCGTGGGGGGTCGCCCCCTCCACATATGTCACAGCCCCAACGGGGGTGCAGGGGGCGGAGCCCCCTGCCGGGGGTGTCGGGGGCGGAGCCCCTGACCGGGGTCAGTGGCCGCCGCTGCGAGCCGTCAAGGCGAGCGGCGGTGGTCGCTGGCCCCGCATCGGGGGGCGTGGGGGGTCGCCCCCCCACAATGAAGGGAGTTTGAGGGGTCGCCCCCTCAAAAGGCAATAGTGCTGTAGGCCCTTAGCTTTTCCAGCTTGTGTTCGCTGGCCACCGTTCGGATGGTGCCGCTGCGGGAGCGCATGACCAGCGAGTGGGTGAACGCGGAGCCTTTCCTGTACCGGACGCCGTCGACGAGTTCGCCGTCGGTGATGCCGGTGGCGGCGAAGAAGACGTCGTCGGAGGTGACGAGGTCGTCGGTGGTGAGGACGCGGCCGAGGTCGTGGCCCGCGTCGAGGGCCTTCTGGCGTTCGGCGTCGTCTCTGGGCCAGAGCCGGCCTTGGATGACGCCGCCGAGCGCTTTGATGGCGGAGGCGGCGATGATGCCTTCGGGGGTGCCGCCGATGCCGACGAGCAGGTCGGTGCCGGTGCCTTCGCGGGCCGCCATGATCGCGCCGGCCACATCGCCGTCCGTGATCAGTTTGACCCGGGCGCCGGTCTCCCTGACCTCCTTGATCATCCCCTCGTGCCTGGGCCGGTCCAGGATGATCACGGTGACGTCCTCGGTGGAGGAGCCCTTGGCCTTGGCGATGGCGCGGACGTTGTCCCCGATGGGACGTTCGATGTCGACGACGCCGGCCGCTTCGGGCCCGGTGACCAGCTTCTCCATGTAGAAGACGGCGGACGGGTCGTACATGGAGCCGCGCGGGGCGACGGCCAGGACGGCGATGGCGTTGTTCATGCCGTAGGCGGTGAGCCGGGTGCCGTCGATGGGGTCGACGGCGACGTCGCATTCGGCGCCGCGCCCGTCGCCGACCTCTTCGCCGTTGTAGAGCATGGGGGCGTTGTCCTTCTCGCCCTCTCCGATGACCACGACGCCCTGCATCGAGACGGTGTTGATGAGCTGCCGCATGGCGTTGACCGCGGCGGCGTCGGCGCCGTTCTTGTCGCCGCGGCCGACCCAGCGGGACGCCGCCATGGCGGCGGCCTCGGTCACCCGGACCAGCTCCATTGCCAGGTTGCGGTCCGGCGCGGACGGCTCGGTGGCCAGCGGGGAACGGACGGTGTCATCGGACATGCGCAACGGCCTTTCGGTCGATCGGCGACACTGGGTCGGTGGGTGACACGAATTCTCCGTGGGGGCATCAGGGCGCCACAAATTGGACCAGACCAGCGGTTCCGGCGCCGTGGCGGGTCCCCGTGCCCTGAGTCCCGTTTCGGTCTCCCGGCGGGTAAGGGATCGTTTCCCCCGTGTGAGAGGGCGTAATCTCAGTCTCCATGAGCAGCGACATCGAGCTTTCGGCCGGTGGGGTGACCGCGGACGCGGGCGCGCCGGCGGGGAGCCGTCAGGCGGGCGCCGCCGGGGGGTCCGGTACGGGCGAGGGGGCGGCGCGCACCTCCGACCGGGGGGCCGCGACTCGCAGCGCGTTGTTGTCCGCGGCCGGTGAGGTGTTCCGCGAGTCGGGTTTCGCGCAGGCGGCGGTGACGGACATCGTCGCGAAGGCCGGGGCGAGCGTCGGGAGCCTGTACCACCATTTCAACGGCAAGGCCGATCTTTACCTGACGCTGTTCGAGGAGTTCCAGGCCCGCCAGCAGGAGCGCACCCGGGAGGCGATCAACGCGGCCAGGGAGGCGGGTGAGAAGGACCCGATGCGCCTGTTCATCGCCGGTGCCCGCGCCTATCTGGACGGTTGCCTGGACGAGGGCCATGTGGCGCGGCTGTTCATCTCGGGGGACGGCCCGCCCGGGTTCGACCGGGTGATGCGGCAGCGGCTCAACAAGTGGGCGCGCCGCAACGCCGCGTTGTTCCATACCGCCGATGGCGGGGTGGACGAGGCGCTGGTGACCGTTCTGACCGGGGCTATGGCGGGCGCGGTGTCGGAGCTGAACAGCCGGGAGGACGAGGAGTCCTCAAGGCGGCTGGCGTCGGACGTCCTCGCGATCATCGGGACGATCCGGAACCCCCGTACAGAGCAGCCCTGAGGGTGCGGGATCCTGGGACCGTGACCGAGAAGACCTCCACACCTCAGGAAGCCGCGCCCCCGGAGAGCCCTCAGGCTCCGGAGTCTCCCGCCGCTTCGCGCGGGACGATCGAGGTGAGTCCCGGGGTCTACAAGAGGCTCACCACGGGGATAGGCGGTTTCGCGTTCGCCATGGCGGTGTGCCTGCTGCTGGTGGGGGCGATCTACCTGGTCAGTCCGCGTAACGACAAGGAACTGCTGCCGACGGTCGACTACAGCTCCCAGTTGTGGGCGATGCGCTCTGACGCCCCGTACGTCGCGTACGCGCCCGAGGGCCTTCCGGCCGGGTGGCGCGCCACCAGTTCGCGTGTGCACGGCCTGGGGAGCGGCGGTGACGACCCGGTGGCGTGGCATCTGGGGTTCGTGACGCCGACCGGCGAGTACGCGGCGGTCGAGCAGAGCAACGAGAGGGCTTCGGCCTATGTCCCGCGGATGACCAGCATCAAGAAGACGATCGGCACCCAGCAGGTCAACGGGGTCGCCTGGAACAAGCACCACCGCGTGGACAAGAACGCCCGTTCGCTGGTGCGCACCCTGCCCAGCGGGATCACGATCGTGGTGACGGGCACGGCGTCCTTCGAGGAACTGGGCGTACTGGCCGCCGCGCTCAGGCCCCAGCCGAAGCCCAAGGGCAACGCCCCGCTGTCGCCGTCCCCGGCGCCGTCCTAGAACGGGGCGGCGGTCTCTCCGGAGCCGCCGTTCTCGGCCGTCGCGGTCGCGGCGGCCAGCCGGGCGCGGGCGCCCTCCAGCCACTCCTCGCAGATCGCGGCAAGCCGTTCGCCGCGTTCCCACAGCTCAAGGGACTCTTCGAGGGTCAGCCCGCCGGTCTCCAGGCGCTTGACGACCGCGGCGAGTTCGTCACGGGCCTGCTCGTACGACATGCGTTCACCGGAGACCGGCGTCGGTTCACCGGTGACCTCAGCGTCTGCCTCTGCCACGGGGACCACCCTACGACCCGGGACGCCCCCGTGTGTCGGCGGAACCGCCCTCGACGGTGACGGCGAGGCGGCCGTCGGCGAGGCGGACCAGCAGCCGGTCGCCCTTGGCGGCCTCGGCGGCGCCCCGTACGACGGAGCCGTCGTCGCGTTGGACGATGGCGTAGCCGCGGCGCAGCGTGGCGGCGGGGGAGAGGGCCAGCAGCCGGGCCCGGGTGTGGGAGAGTTCGTCCCCCGACCGGTCCAGCGCGCCCGACAGGCAGCGGCGGGCCCGGTCGCGCAGCGCCAGCACTTGCTCGGACTGCCGTTCGATCTCGCGGACGGGGTCGGCCAGCGCGGGACGCGACCGCACCGACCGCAGCCACGCCAGTTCCCGTTCGATCCCGCCCGCGAGGCTCCGGCGGCCCCGCTCGCGCAGTTCCCGGACGAGCTGGAGCTGCTCCCGTACGTCCGGCACGACCTTCTTGGCCGCGTCGGTCGGGGTGGAGGCGCGCACGTCGGCGACCAGGTCGAGGATCGGCGTGTCCTGCTCGTGGCCGATCGCGCTGACCACCGGGGTGCGGGCCGTGGCGACGGCCCGGACCAGGGCCTCGTCGGAGAACGGCAGCAGGTCCTCCATGGAGCCGCCGCCCCGCGCGATGACGATCACGTCGACCTCGGGGTCGGCGTCCAGCCTGCGCAGCGCCTCCATGACCTCGCCGACCGCGTACGAGCCCTGGACGGCGGTGTTCTCCACCCGGAACGCGACGGCGGGCCAGCGGCGCCGCGCGTTCTGCAGGACGTCGTGCTCGGCGTCGGACTGGCGCCCGCAGATCAGGCCGATCTTCCCGGGCAGGAACGGCAGCGGCCGCTTGCGCTCGGGCCGGAACAGCCCCTCGGCGGCCAGCACCCGCCGGAGCCGTTCCAGCCGGGCCAGCAGCTCGCCGACGCCGACCGGCCGTACCTCGATCGCGCTGAGCGAGAACGTGCCCCGGTTGATCCAGAAGTCGGGCTTGGCGTGGATCACGACGCGCGCGCCGTCCGTCACGGCCGGGCCCGCGGCCTCGAACACCGCGCGCGGGCCGACGACCCGGACCGACATGTTCGCCACCGGGTCGCGCAACGTGAGGTAGCAGGTGCCGCCGCGGGCGTTGAGGTCGGTGATCTGCCCCTCGACCCAGATGCGTCCCAGCCGTCCGATCCAGCCGCCCACCGCCTGCAGCACGGTGCGCACGGGAACGGGTGACTCGGCTGTGGTCTGCATCGCCATGGGATCTCAGCCTAGGCCCGCGACATGCTGTGATAGGACGGACGTCCGGCGCCGGCCCGCCGGGCTCACACCGACACGCCATCCGGAGAGGTGCAGGTGGATCCCGATCGCGAACTGGCCGAGCGGCTGAACCGGCGGCTGCGCGACGTCGTCCTGCTGCTCCGGCAGGCCGGCGCGGACCTGCCGGTCACCGGGCAGCAGGTCTCGGTGCTGGCGTCGCTGGAGGGCGGGCCGATGCGGATGACCGCGCTGGCCGCCGAGCACGGCGTCCGGCTGCCGACGATGACCGCGCAGATCAACAGGCTGGAACGGGCCGGTCTCGTCGCGCGCGGCCGGGACGCCTCGGACGCGCGCGTCGTCACCGCGAGCCTGACCCCGGAGGGACGAATCCGCCTCCAGGAGGCACGGGAAGTTCGCAACACGTTCATGGCGGAACGGATCGCCGCCCTCACCCCCGAAGACCGCGCCGCCCTGGCCGCCGCACTACCCGCCCTGGACGCCCTGTTCACCCCTCCAGGCCGCCCTAGTTAAGCCCCTTCAGCCCGGCGATGCGGGAACCGTGGTCCTCACGATGGTCATGATTGCGTAGGGCTCTCTGGCACGGCGCCGTGCGCCTCGGCCACCGCGTTGATCCGCTCGGCCGTGACGAAGTCGAGTTCGGTCACTACATCGCCGGCCGTGTGGGTGGTCATGGTGAAGGCGCAACCGGTCCCATCTGATGTCGATGTCGGGGCGGTGTTCCATCTCGACGGCGACGCGGGCGACCTCGGCCACGATCCGCGTCGCCGTGTCGTACTCGACGGCGAAGGTCCGGCTGATCTGCGACGTGTCGCCCGTCCAGCCGGTCGCGGCGAGCCGTTCGGCGACCTGTTCCGCGGACAAGGGGGTCCTGAGGCTCACGTGTGGTTGCCCTCGCTGGTCGGCGGGGCTTCCGGGGTCCATAAACGAGACTGGCGCCCGCCTCCCTGGGGAGGTCGGGCGCCGGTGCATCGCGGTGTCAGCGTAGCTCAGCGGCGAGGCGCGTGAGCCGCTGTGATCCGATCCGGGTGGCGAGCGCGTCAAGCTCCTCGGCCGTCCGCATGGCTTCGCTGTGTTCACCGGCCTGCCGATAGGCGCGGGCGAGCTGGTACACGAAGTCGCCCGCCCATTCGGCGCCTCGCATCACGGAGGGGAGCTTGGCCAGTCCCTCGGTGAGAACGCCGATCGCCTTGCGGTTGTAAGCGGGTTGGTGTCTGCCGAGGTGCCGCCACGCCTGCCCCCGGTGCAGCTCAAAGAACCCGTCAACCTGGTAGTACAGCCATGGCGGTGTTTCGTCGGCCCTCTCCCTTGCCTGCTCGGCGTGTTCGTCGGCGAGGTCAAGGAGCCGATCGGCCTCGGCGGCGTCGCCGAGGACGGCGTGAGCACGCGCTTCCTGCGAGGCGGAGATGGCGACCTGGCCGGGCCAGATCGCGGGGGCACGGCGGGCGGCTTGGCGGAGCCCAATGACAGTGCCGACCTGGCCGCGCTCCCACGCGATCTGGCCCTGAAAGCCCATGACCTCCGAGACGAGATCGGCGTCATCCGACTCGGTGGCGTGCCGCAATGCGCGGTCCAGGAGGGCAGAGGCCCTGCCGTAGCGACCAGTGCTGATGTGAAGCCAGCCGAGAAACTGCGTCCACTGCCCGGTGATCCCGACGAGTGCGGGGCGGTGCTTGCCGGCTGCGCCGGTGAGGATCTGCTCGACGGCTTCGAGTTGGGCGTGGACGGCGGGCAGGATGGCGGCGGACCCGATGGCGTCTTCAAGACGGCGCTGTGCGGCCAGGACGACCGCGAGAGACTTCAGGACGGCGCTGTCCACACGCAGCGGATGCTTGGCGACGTAGTCGAGGCGGTCTTCGTCGTCGGGCGTAAAGGCGCCGTTGAGGCCGTCAGTTCGCCACAGGGACGGCGCCGCAGCCCCGAACAACTCGGCCTCGCTGAGGCCCGTCACGCGGGCGTACAGCGCCCGGTACGGGTGCCGGGGACTGGGCACGGCTTTGCCCGCCTCCCACGCCTTGATCATGTCGGTAAGGGATTTGACGTGCGCGACCCTTGGTAGCTCGCCAGGCGTGGCGGCGGCACGCATCCGCCGGGCTAGGTCCGCACGCGACCAGTACGGGTCCGCTTCGCGCGCCGCGCGCAGGCGCGCGCCGATGGCCTTGTTCTCGGCTGACATGTTGCGATGCACCTCGGCCGGGATGGCGGGGGAGTCTCCCCTTCTCTCCCCCAGTGTGCCCCTAGATGTGCGACCTGTGAGATGGATTCACTGAGCGTCAAGACACGACGGCCCCGGCGGCGGTACGAACGCCGGTACCCGGGGCCTGCCAGGAGGTGAGTCCCGGCATGAACGATGGTACGACGGCCAGACTGCCCGCGGACGTCAGCGCGCGGTATCCGATTCCGGAGTACACCACGTGGTGGTGGGGTGATCACTGGAGCGCCGTCCATACCGGCGACGGCTCGGTGATCCGAGGCGACAAGTACCGGGACCTGGTGACCCGGTGCTTCCTGGAACGGACCCGGCGGCAGGGCATTGAGATGCGGGCCGGGGTGTACCTGCTGGGCGTCGGCGGCGACTACCCGTCCGGGCCCGGCGGTTGAGAACCCGCGGCCCGTGGGCGCACCAGGCGCGTTCCCGGGTCGCGGCTACCTGGCTCGTCCTCGATCACTAAGGAGACGGTCATGCAAGCACGTGTGCAGTGTCCGCGTCCCGACGCGCTGGTCATGGTGGTGCTGGTCCGCCAGGACGCGGACGGCCCATCCCGGATGCCGGTCCTCACCGTGCCCGAGCTGCCCGCCATGGCCCGGCACCTCGAACGTGTGGGCATACCCGCGGTGAAGGTGTTCGCGTCCCCTACGTCCCGCACCGGCGACGAGCGGGGCGGCGTGGCGGCCGACTCGCTGATGGCCCGCGCGGTCGCCACCCTGAAAGACGCCGCGCCGGGGCTGACAGTGATGACGGGAACGTGCCTGTGCTCGTGGACGAGCCTGGGCGAATGTCACCACACCGGCCGAGACGGCGCGATCGACCTGCCCGCCACAGTGGAGGCGCTCGCCGCCCAAGCGATCGCCCAAGCCGAGGCCGGCGTGGAAGTGATCGGCCCCGCGGCGATGGCGCCCGGCCAGGTCACCGCGTGCCGCCGCGCGCTGGACGAGACCGGGCACGGCCGGACGCAGATCATGCCGCACCTGGTCGTCTCCTCCGCCCTGTACGCGGGCTAGGGGCGGCCATGGACGCGGCCCCGGCCTCGGGAGCCCCGGCGGCCGAGCCCGACCGCGCCGTCGGGACGGGCTTGCAGATGGTGGCCGAGGGCGCCGATAGCCTCGCCTGCGGCGGTCCATCACTCATCTCACCTGCGACGATCAAGGGAACCTTCGATGACCATCACGCCGAGCACCCCCGCTGATTCGCCGGCCGAGCGGTACTTCGCCGGCAGGCTGCCGGACCGGCCGCTACGGCTCGGCTGCCGCCGCTCGCATCTGGCCCGCGCCTACGCTCACCGCGTCGTCGATGCCCTGCACCGGGTCGCGCCGGGCCTGATGATCGAGCTGGTCGAGATCACCACGTCCGGGGACCGGTACAAGGGTGACCTGTCCAAGATCGGCGGCAAGGGCCAGTTCATGAAGGAGATCGACCGGGCGCTCACCCTCGGCGAGGTCGACATGGC
The DNA here is from genome assembly GCF_030269515.1 of Actinomadura sp. NBRC 104412. Taxonomy (GTDB): domain Bacteria; phylum Actinomycetota; class Actinomycetes; order Streptosporangiales; family Streptosporangiaceae; genus Spirillospora. The sequence continues at coordinate 278,101 of NZ_BSTM01000007.1, forward strand.
CATGCACGCCATGAAGGACGTGCCCGGCGACGTGCCGTTGCCCGAGGGTCTGGTGTTCGCCGCCTACCTGGAACGCGAGGACGTACGTGACTGCGTGATCTGGCGGGAGGGATCCAAGTACGCCGGCATCGACGATCTTCCCCCGGGCGCGGCGATCGGGACCAGCGCGGTACGCCGCAAGGCACAGATCCTCCGGCATCGCCCGGATCTCCAGGTGGAGCGATTCCGCGGGAACGTCGTCCCCAGGATCGCCAAGCTCGACGAGTCCGATTATCTGGAGGGGATCGTGCTGTCGCGCGGCGGCGTGGTCGGTGTCGGGATGGATCACCGGATCGGGCAGGTCTTCACGATGGAGGAGATGTGCCCGGCGGTCGGCGCCGGGGTGGTGGGCGTGCAGTGCCGCAGGGCGGATGAGGGAATGGTGGAGTTGCTCCAGCTCATCGACCACGCCGAGACCCGTATCCACATCACGGCCGAGCGGACGATGCTGCATGGCCTGCAAGGGCACTGCAACTCCCCGATCGCCGGGCACTGCCGCACCACCGAAGACGGACAACTGTCCCTGCAAGGCATGGTGTTCACCCGCGAGGGAGCGCACTTCGCCTACGCGCAGGAGTGGGACGCCCGGGATCGCGCGTTCGAGCTGGGCGCGTACGTGGCAGGGGTGCTCAACCGCAAGGGCGCCCGCGACATCATCGCCGGGATTCCGCACTAGGGCGCAACACAGGCTGAGCAGGTGGTGAGCCCTCTGTCGGCCTGGACGGTGGCACCGCGCGAGGCGGTGACGGCTCTCGCCGAGGCCAGCGTGAAGCCTCGTCGGCGCGGCCTGCCGGCAAGCAGTCCGAGCGCCTGACGGCTCCGAACATCGCGGTGACCACTCTCGGAAGGAGACTGTGATGAGTCGACGTGCCAAGCGGATATTCGCCGCGATCATCGCCACGGTTACCGCGCTGGTGCTGATCTGGCTGCCGACGGCCGCTCAGGCCGGCATCGCCCTCAACGCGCTCGACTAGCTAGCCCGCACGCTCAGGCGGCGAGGGTGAGCGTGGCACTGCCGGACATCCGCGACGTGGGCCGCAAGGCCGTCGACGCTTTGCCAACTCGGAGCCGAGTGTTCTCGATGTGCCTTCCGAAGCCTGTAACGCCGGGTCAGGACAGCCCGTTCAGTTTGGCGATGCGGTTTTCGTACATGCGGAGGACGTCGGGGCGGGCGGCGTGTTTGCGCTCGTACTCGCGCAGCAGCTTCACCTGGTCGGACGACAGGCCGCGGAGGCGGGCGCGGAGCTGGGGCAGCGTGGCTTCGTCGTAGTTCGGCACCGGGAGTTCCGCGGCCAGCTTCTCGGCCTCGGCCGGGGCCGCCGGCTTCACCTCGGGTTTCGGCTCGAACAGGGACTCATCCGGCTTCCCGGCGTCGCCCTCCGCCTTGCGGGCCTCCGGCTCCTTCCTGGCCTCAGGCTTCGCCTTGGCTTCGGGCTTCGGTTCGGGCCTGGCCTGGGGCTCGGTCTCGGGCTTGGTGTCGGGGACGGCCCGTGCGCTCGGCGCGGGAGCGGGTTTGCCCACGGAGATCTCGCCGGTGCCACCGGCGCCGGGCTTGGCGGGGGCATCGGCCGTCTTGCGGGGGCGGGAGGGCTCGGGCGCCGGCTGCTCGCCGCGCACCCGTTCCATCACGCGTCCCACCACCTTCTCGGCGGTGTGCTGGACGTCGTCGCGCAGCCGTCCGATCACCGGGCGCACCCCGCCGCCCTCGGTGATCTCCTTGTAGTCCTTGGTCAGCCGGTCGCTCAGCAGCAGGGCCCGGCCGACGCCGAACATCGCCAGCCGGACCGCGTGCAGCGGGAGGTCACGAACCTGCTCGCCCACCGTCTCCTTCACCTGCTGCTTGAGGTGGCGCGGCGATCTCGTCATGTCTCCTTCTCCCTGCTACGACGGCACCGTGTGTCCACCCTCACTCTGCCGCATCGCCGCGGCACCGGCACCCCGGCCTAATGGAATTTTGGTCAACAAAGCCGTGCGCTGGGTCACATGGGCGGCTTCACCTGCGCGTACGTGCCAATACCCTGTCCCCCGGCAAGCATCCGCGGTGCCCTCACGGCCGGTACGGGACGCCTGCGGCGCCTCGTACGATGGGGCCATGACCTCCGACAGCCAGCGCCGTGTCCTGCTCGCCAAGCCGCGTGGTTACTGCGCGGGAGTGGACCGGGCCGTGGAGACCGTCGAGATCGCCCTGGAGAAGTACGGGGCGCCCATCTACGTCCGCAAGCAGATCGTGCACAACGTGCACGTCGTGAAGACCCTGGAGGAACGCGGCGCGATCTTCGTGGACGAGACCGAGGAGGTGCCCGAGGGCGCCATCGTCGTCTTCTCCGCGCACGGCGTGGCGCCTGCCGTCCACGACGAGGCCAGGGGCCTGGGGCTGCGCACCATCGACGCGACCTGCCCGCTGGTGACCAAGGTGCACAAGGAGGCCGTCCGGTTCGCCAGGGACGACTACGACATCCTCCTGATCGGGCACGAGGGGCACGAGGAGGTCATCGGCACCACCGGCGAGGCGCCCGACCACATCCACCTGGTGGACGGCCCGGACGACGTCGCCAACGTCCAGGTCCGCGACCCCGACAAGGTCGCCTGGCTGTCCCAGACCACGCTGTCGGTGGACGAGACCATCGCGACGGTGGAGAAGCTGCGGGAGCGGTTCCCGAACCTGGTGGACCCGCCGTCCGACGACATCTGCTACGCCACGCAGAACCGCCAGACCGCCGTCAAGGAGATCGCCGCCCGCGCCCAGCTCGTGATCGTGGTCGGCTCCACCAACTCCTCCAACTCCGTACGGCTGGTCGAGGTCGCCAAGGAGCACGGCGCCGACCGGGCCTACCTGGTCGACTACCCCGAGCACATCGAGGAGTCCTGGCTGGAGGGCGTCATCACGGTCGGCGTCACCAGCGGGGCCTCGGTGCCGGAGGAACTCGTCGAGGGAGTCCTGGAGTGGCTGGCGGCCCGGGGGTTCGCGGAGGTCGAGGAGGTCGAGTCCGTCCCCGAGAGCATGCGCTTCGCGCTGCCGCACGAGCTCCGCAAGGACCTGCGGACGCTGCCCGTCGTCTGAGCCCCCGTCCGCCCTACTCGGCCTCTTCGCGGGCGACGCGGTGCCTGCCGACCGGGGGCTCCTCCCAGCGGACGGGGTTCTCGTTCTCCTCCTGCTCGAACAGGCGGCTGCCGCGCAACCGGCCGCGCAGCTCGCGCACGTTGCTCATCAGGCCGCGGGGCAGTGTGATGGCCAGCACCAGCAGCGTGCCGCCGAACAGCCAGGACGCGTCGCGGGCCAGCGCGGACAGCACGCCCACCGAGACGCTGCGCAGGAGCGAGGGCTCGCCCAGGGCGGCGACCAGTTCCGCCAGGACGGCGGCGCCCAGGAACACCGCGGGCGGGCTGACGGCGAGCGTCAGCAGGTCGGCCTTGCGGGTGGCCAGCGCGGCCACGACGCAACCCGCGGCGAACCCCACCCCGGACAGGACGGGCAGGCCGAACCAGTGGGCACCCAGCGCCCCGGCGAGCCCGGCGGCGAACACCACGACCACGCCGCCGCGCCCGGTCAGGGTGACGGGGCCTCCCCGGCTTCTCCGTGCCGGGACGGAGCCGCGTCCCCGGCCGCCCCGGCCCCGCTGACCTCGCACACGTCCCCCTGCGTCCGGTGAGGCGCCCGCGGGCGCTTCGCGTACCGTCGGTGAACTCATGGCCATCTCTCCCGGCGTTCGACGCGGTCAGGGCTGGCCCGCCGGCCGAAACCTACAGGTTCCGCCGTGGAGCCAGGGCGTGTGACACCCTTCTCACGATCAGCGGACGCACCGTTAACCGATTCCGGTCGGTCCGGTTTCCCTCTGCCCATTTCCGGCTCGTCCATCCCGGCGAGCCGTGATTCGAGGTCGTCGTCCGGCTCAGGGGTGTCCGGGGTGTCCGGTTCGGTGGCCGCCAGTTCGGGGGCCGACACGGCGCGGGGACCCTCCTCGACGCGGCCGGGCGGCTCCAGCGAACCCTCCACCACGCCGAGGTCGTTCAGCCTGCGGGCACTGACCAGCACCCGTGTTTCCAGTGACCCCACGACCCGGTTATATGCCTTGATCGCACTTGTGAGGGAGCGTCCCAGCTCGTCGACGTGCCCGCCCAACGTGCCCAGCCGCTCGTACAGTTCCTTGCCCAGGTCGAACACCGCGCGGGCGTTGCGTGACAGCGCCGCCTGCTGCCATGCGTAGGACGCGGTGCGCAGCATCGTCACCAGCGTGGTCGGGGTCGCGATGTGGACGCGGCGGCGCATCGCGTACTCCAGCAGCTCGGGATCGCGGTCCAGCGCGGGCGCGAGGAACGCCTCCCCTGGGATGAACAGCACCACGAACTCCGGCGCGGGACTGAACGCCTGCCAGTACGACTTGGCGGCAAGGCGGTCCACGTGGTCGCGTAGATGGCGGGCGTGCGCGTCGAGCCGCACCGGGTCACCCGTTTCGACGGCCTCCAGATACGCGGCGAGTGACACTTTGGAGTCGACGACGATGTTCTTGCCACCGGCCAGACGTACCACCATGTCGGGTCGTACGGTGCCGTCCTCGGTGGAGGAGGTGGCCTGCTCATCGAAATCGCAGTGATGGGCCATGCCGGCGAGTTCCACGACGCGGCGGAGCTGGAGCTCGCCCCAGCGGCCGCGTGCCTCGGGACGTTGCAGCGCCCGCACCAGCGCCTGGGTCTGCCCGCGCAACTGCTCGGAGCTGTGCCGGACGAACTCGACCTGCTTGGCGAGCATGGCGTGCGACTCCCGGCGCCCCGTCTCCACCTCGCGCAACTGGTCCTCGACCTTGGCCAGGGTGTCCTTCAACGGGGCGACCAGGTGCTCCACCGCCTGCTTGCGGCGTTCCAGTTCGCCCGCGGCCTCCGCCCCCGCGGCCTTGAGACGGGCGTCCGCGAGCTCCAGGAAGCGCTGGTTGCTGGCGTCCAGGGCCTTGGCGGACAGGTTCTCGAAATGCTCGGCCATCCGCTCCTCGGCGTAGGCCAGCTTCTCCTCGGCGGCCCGCGCGCGGGCGATCAGCGCGCCCTGACGGCCGGTCGCGAGCGCGAAGCCGACCACGGCGCCCAAGGCGATCCCGAGGGCGAGACCGGCGAGCAGCGCGAGATCCATGCGTTCATCGTGACAGCGGTGGACGGGCGCGCCCGCGCGACGCGCCGGAAGCGCCCGGCGCACCGGACAATTAGACTGCTAGTTCGCTTACAGGGAGAGTCATGACGACCAGCGGCACCGGCACCCGCGACACTCGTCCCGTGACGGACACTCCGGTGGGACGGAGGATCGCCCGCGCGCTCGCTCTCGAACCGGGCGGCCCGCCCAGCGCGCAGGCCCGGCTCGCCTGCCAAGTGGTCAAGGCGGTGGTGAAGGGCGGCTGGGCATCGATCCCCGACACCGATGAAGGGCTGCTGCGCTTCCAGCGCATCACCGACGCGTTCAGCCGCGTCCAGACCGTCCCGCCAGGTGTCGCGCTCGCCTCCGAAGACCTTGGGACGTGCGGGGCCGAATGGGTGCGGGCGGGTTCCCCTGATGAACGCAAGGTTTTCCTCTACCTGCATGGAGGGGCCTACTTCTTCGGAAGCCCGCGCCTCTACCGTCCGTCCACATGGAGGCTGTCGGCGGCTACGGGACGTCCCGTCCTGGCCCTGGACTACCGGCGCGCTCCCCAGCACACCCCCTACGACGCCTTGGACGACGCCGTCGCCGCATACGACTTCCTCCTGGGCAACGGTTACGCCCCGCATGACATCGTCGTCGGCGGTGACTCGGCAGGGGGACACCTTGGGCTCGCCCTGCTACTGGCGCTCAAGCGGCGCGGTACGGGCCTGCCCGCAGCGGCCGTGTTCCTCTCCCCATGGGTGGACTTCCTGTGCGAGGCCGACTCCCACAGGCTCAACGCGCGCAGCGAAGCCGTCATACCGCCGGGCAAGCTCGCCTGGCTCGGCCGCCGCTTCAGCGAGGGCGCGTCCGAGGACGACCCGCTCCTCGCACCTCGCCGTGCGGGTGCGTCCGACCTGGAGGGGATGCCGCCCATGCTGCTGATCGCCAGCGGCGGTGAGATCCTCCGGGACGAGACCCGCGAACTGGCCGAACGCTCCAAGGCCGCCGGGGTGCGCGCCGTCTACCAGGAATGGGACGGCCTGATGCACGTCTTCACGCAGTTCGCCGATTTCATCCCGGAAGGCAAGGCCGCATTCCGGCACATCGCCGCATTCCTCCGCGGCTCCGAAGCCTGAGGGGCGGCCGTCGCCCCGACCGGCCGTACGTTCACCTGATCGTGGTCCTGGACCGGTCGCCGCGGCCCATAAACTTGACGGCCGTGAGCCTTTCCATCGGAATCGTCGGGCTGCCCAACGTCGGCAAGTCCACCCTGTTCAACGCGCTGACCAAGAACGAGGCGCTGGCCGCCAACTACCCGTTCGCGACCATCGAGCCCAACGTCGGCGTGGTGGGGGTGCCCGACCCCAGGCTGGAACGGCTGGCGGAGATCTTCGGATCGGCCAAGATCATTCCGGCCACGATGGAGTTCGTCGACATCGCCGGAATCGTCAAGGGCGCGTCCGAAGGGCAGGGACTGGGCAACAAGTTCCTCGCCAACATCCGCGAGACCGCTGCGATCTGCCAGGTCATCCGGGCCTTCCACGACCCGGACGTGACGCATGTGGAGGGCGAGACCGACCCGGCGCGCGACATCGAGACGATCAACACCGAGCTGATCCTGGCCGACCTGCAGACCATCGAACGGGCTCTGCCGCGCCTGGAGAAGGAGGCGCGGACCAAGAAGGACAAGGACAAGCTCGCCGTCGTCGACGCCGTACAGGGCGCGCAGAAGCTGCTGGACGACGGCGTCACGCTGTTCGCGGGCGCCGAGCGCGCGGGGATCGACCTGCCGCTGCTGCGCGAGCTGCACCTGCTCACCGCCAAGCCCTTCCTGTACGTGTTCAACCTCGACGACGCGGAACTCACCGACGAGGCGCTGCGCGCCCGGCTGGGCGACCTGGTCGCCCCCGCCGAGGCGATCTTCCTGGACGCCAAGATCGAGGCGGAGCTGATCGAGCTGCCCGACGATGAGGCCCTGGAACTGCTGCAGAGCATGGGGCAGGAGGAGTCCGGGCTGTCGCAGCTCGTCCGGATCGGGTTCGACACCCTCGGCCTGCAGACGTACCTCACCGCGGGCCCCAAGGAGGCGCGCGCCTGGACGATCCGCAAGGGCGCGACCGCGCCCGAGGCCGCCGGCGTCATCCACACCGACTTCCAGCGCGGCTTCATCAAGGCCGAGGTCGTCTCCTTCGACGACCTGGACGCGGCGGGCTCGATGGCCGCCGCCCGCACCGCAGGCAAGGTCCGCATAGAAGGCAAGGACTACGTCATGCAGGACGGCGACGTCGTCGAGTTCCGCTTCAACGTCTAGGCGGGGCGCGTCCGCGCAGGTAGACCGGCACGTCACGCCTCCCGAGTCCGCAGAGAGTCCGCGCCCAGTGTCTCGGCCAGCAGCGCCGCCGCCTTACGGGTGCGGTCCTCGGCCGTAGGCCACAGGTGCGCGTAGGTGTTCAGGGTCGTGGTCGCCTTCGCGTGCCCGAGTGCCCGCTGAACGGTCACCACGTCGCACCCGGCCGCGATCAGCCCGGACGCGTAGAAGTGACGCAGGTCATGAAGCTTCATGCCGGACACCCCGGCCGCCCTCTGCGCCCTGCGCCACTGGTAGCCGATCGAGTTCTGGTGCGGCGGCGCGTCCCCGTCGCCGACGAACAGCCACCGCGCCGGGTCGTCTCCCGGCCGGTACGCCTCGACGTGCCGGGCGAGGATGTTCACCAGCTCGTCAGCGAGGTACACCGTGCGCTCGCTGCCGTACTTCGGCGCCCGGATCTCCACCCCGCCGCGCTCCCGCTGGACCTGCCGGACGACGTCCAGCGATCGGCCGAGGAAGTTCACATCACCGACGCGGAGTCCGGCCGCCTCGCCGAGCCGCAGACCGGCGAACGCGGCCAGGGCGACGAACGCCCGGAACGGCGGGGCGGCGCCGTCGAGAAGCGCGGCCACTTCCTCGACGGTCGGTAGGCGCATCGCCGCGGCGGCACGGCGCCCGCGAGGCAGCGTCACACCTTCGGACGGGTCGGAGATGATGACCCGGTCGCGGACGGCCGCACGCAGGACGGCGCGCACGTTGTTGAACCTGGTGCGGATCGTCCCGGCCGCGAGGCCGGCCGTGCGGTCCTCGCCCCGGTCCTTGGTCTGCATGGCCTTGATCCACGCCTCGACGTGCGATCGGCGCAGCGACGACAGCGGCACGTCGCGGAACGTCGTCGACTCCGCGGCGAGGCGCATTGCCCGTTCGGTGCCCGACACCCAGATCTGCCGCTTGGACCAGTCGGCGAAGTAGTCGGCGAACGTGATGCGCCCGGCCGCCGGGTCGACGTACTGGCCCGTCTTGATCGAGGCCGTGACCTCGTCCAGCCAGCGCTGAGCGTCCACCTTGCGCGCGAAATGCTTCGCGTGTTCCTTGCCCGCGCCGTCGCGGTACCGGGCGCGCCACTTGCCGCTGGGGCGCTTCTGGATGCTCGCCATGGCGCTACTCGACCCGTGAGGCGCGCGGGTCGACGACCGTCAGCAGGCCGCGGTCTCGAGCGCGGGTCACCCACCGACCAGCAGTCGAACGCGGGACCCCCAAGCCGGACGCGACCGCCTGGGTAGGCGCGTCGCCGAGCAGCACCGCCAGGCGATAGATGCGCGCCACCCAGCGCAGGGTCTCAGTCGTCGGGCCCGTCTTGCCCGCGTCGACCGGCGGGCGCGCCCCACTGAGCAGCAACGTCGCTCGCAGCGCATCCATGACGCCGTCCCGCAGGATCGTCGCGAGCGGTATCGAGCGCAGTACCTCGCCGGTCACCTCGGCCCCGTCGCCGGCGCGCACTACGGCCATCCGCGCGACGTACCGTCCGGCCTGGTCATCGTATTCGGCCATCAGCTCGACGGCGTACCCGCCGACTTCGTCGGCGCTCACCGTGATCAGGTTCGGGATCTTCACCCCGTCGCCGATGTCGAGCTGGACGTCTTCCGGCCGGAAGCTGCCCTTGGTCTTCATGCGGTGAATGTTGCATGCAATCCGCAGGTGCCGTCAAGGGTCGTGGGTTGGCGTTGACGAAACTGGATCGGTGGTGCAAGCATCTGGTGGTGCGGTTCAGACGGAGCCGTACCACTGGGAGGAACGATGCCCGAGTACATGACGACCAACGAGGTCGCGGAGCTGTTCCGCGCGTCGCCGGAGACGGTCCGGTACTGGCGCCACATGGGCACCGGGCCGAAGTGCTTCAGGGTCGGTCGTCGCGTCCTGTACGCCCGTGAGGACGTCGAGGCGTACGCCCGCGAGGCGCGCGAGAAGGCCGACGCGGACCGGGGGAGCGCCACCCGATGACCACGAACGAGAACCGCCCCGAGGACGGCGATCCCGGGGCGGTCGATGACGAGCGGCTGGACGGCGGCACGTCAGGCACCAGCGTACCCCGCTCGGTCCTGATCGCCGCCGAGCTGCTGGCCGAGTCAGCCGACCGTGAGCGCACGATCTTCGAGATGGCGTGGAACGCAGGACGCGCCGCCGGGTACGCCGACGGTTTCGAGCACGGCTATGACCGGGCCGAGCACGACATGCGCAAGGCGTGGGAGCAGGTGGCCGCCGACGTGCGGGACCTGCCCCGGCGGCAGGCCGTCAATGATCGGCGGTACCCCGGGTACACGGCCGAACGGCTCGCCGAGCTGCGCGACGCCGCCCGGGCACGGTACGGGCTTCCCCAGCGGGAGGACGGGTGACCGCGGTTACCACGGAGCGGTACTGCACGGGGTGCGGCACCGACGTCGCCGGCCGGGGCGCGGGCGCATGCTCGTGCCCCGGCGGGCCGTCGCTTCCCACACCCGAAACTCACACCGCCCCGGCAAACAGCACGCCTGTGACCTGCGTTTCTCACACTTCCCACACTTCTCACACGGGGGGTGGGGAAGAGCCGACGCAAGAAGAGATCGACGCCGAGCTACTCGCCGACGTCCACGACGGGGCGTGGCTGGACTCCCAGGAGTTCGCGCCGCTGGCATGGGCCGTGCCCGGGCTGATCCCCGAAGGGCTCACCCTGCTTGTCGGTCCGCCCAAGGCCGGGAAGTCGTGGCTACTGGCGAACCTGCTGCTGTCAGTGGCGGCCGGTGGACGCGCCATCGGGCAGATCCCCGTTGGGAAGCCGCGGCGGGTGCTGTACCTCGCGCTGGAGGACGGCGACCGGCGCATGCAATCCCGGTGCCGGATCATCCTGGGAGACGAGCCGATCCCGGTCTTGTTCCACTACAAGACGACCGTGCCGCCGGGGAAGGTGACCGCCGTCCTGGACGCGTGGATGCGCCGCCATCCCGACACGGCAATGATCGTGCTGGACACCCTTGGCAAGGTCATGCCGGAGTCCCGGCAGGGCGAATCCGCCTACCAGCGTGACTACCGGATCGGGACGGCGCTCAAACGCACGGCTGACGCGACCCCTGGGCTCGCCGTGATCGTGGTCCACCACGACAACAAGGCAGGGTCGGACGACTTCGTGCTCCGCGTGTCGGGCACCAACGGCTTGGCCGGGGCCGCCGACTCGGTGATCGTCCTGGACCGCAAGCGTAAGCACCTGAACGCCTTGCTGAACGTCACCGGCCGGGACGTCCCGGAGGAGGTCTACGCGCTGCGGCTGGAGGAGGGAACCAGGTGGGTCCTGGACGGCCGGACGCTCGGCGAGGCCGCCGCCAACGCCGAGCGGCAGGAGGAGGACAAGGGGCTTGGCGAGACCTCGACGGCGATTCTCGACCACGTGGCGCGCCATCCGTCTGGGGTCAGGGCCGCCGAGATCACCGCCCAGTTCGGCAAGTCCGCCGGGGAGTACCTGCGGCGGCTGGAGAAGGCCGGGCGGCTCCACAAGCCCAAGCGCGGCCTGTACGTCGTTCCGCCGCCGCCCGACCATCCCGAACTCGACTTCGATTCCCACGACCCCGTGTGAGAAGTGTGAGAAGTGTGAGAAGCGCAGGTCAGAGGACTAAGGAGAAACTCACAGTGTCCGGAAGAACCCTCACGCTCACGCGCGCCTCCGAGATCGACGCGCTTCTCGCCGAGCTGCTGGGCGGACCGTTCGAGAAGGCGACAGTGACGGGTGCCTGCGGCCGGTCCGTACGCGCGGGGGCGGGCGCGAGAAGGGTGCGCAGATTGTGCGCACCCCTGGCGCGGTGACGGCGAGTACACCTTCCCGTTGACGCCGGTCACGCTGCGTGCATCTACTGCGGAATTTCCTAGGCTGGATTCCGCACCTGACGCGGCGCGATCGGAAGATTGCTGAGAGTGAAAAAACTAAGGCAGATCTGCCTCAGTTTTCTCACTCTCAGCAGCGGACGACTTCGCACCGTCACCAATCGGGCGGCCGGTCCGCCTACTCGGCGTCCTGGTCGTCTCCGGCCGGCGGCTTGACGAACGTCCCACGGCCCTTCACCGCGACGATCAGCCCCTCGTCCTTCAGCAGGCCGAGCGCCCGCTGAACGGTCGGGAGCGCAAGGCCGAACTCGGCGGCCAGGGCAGGACCAGACGGCAGACGGCGCGCATACGTGCCGTCCTGGATCCGCTGGCGGATGATCGCGGCCAGTTGCTCATACAACGGCTCAGGAGCATCCAGGTCAACGCCCATGATCCAACCGTAGATGACCTGCGTTAATGCTTATTAACCGCTCATAGGTGTTGGCAAGTGCTGACAGGCTTTAGTAGGTGGCGTAACCTGCGTCACACGGCGCGGTTGCCCGACCGACCGACCTAGGCGCTCGACCGGCGGGAACCGCGCCCCCCGACCCGACAGGAGACGGAGCGATGGACGGCGGACCCCCGGCACGACTCTTCGAGCTGCAGAACGCGCTGCACCGGCACGGCCTGGACGCGACCCTCACCGCCCGCGGACTGGTCGTCCGCAACTACCACGCCCCCGGCTGCTGCATCGACAACCCCTGCGCCGCCGACACCATCACCTGCCGCCCCCGCCACGACGACGGCGACCGGCTCTGGTTCTACACCTCGTGGAACCACCCGTTCGCCGAAGCCGACCCCGCCCGCATCCCCGACGCCGCCCTCACCGTCCGGTCCTACCTGACCCGCGACTACGGCTGGATATCCGGCCCCATGTAGAGGCCGCGGACGGCGGAACCGGCCGACCTGCGGCGCGCACCCCGGCCCATCACGCTCTCATCTCCCCTACCCCCCTGGGCAGGGTCCCCTCACGAGGTGTGCCCGAACGTCGAGGTAAGCAAGTCGCGGTGCGTACGGGTCTGGGACTCCCGGGCCGTGACGTTCCGTACCCGTAACGAACAGGTCACAACGACCTGAAGTTCCGTACCAGATCTCTCGCGCTGACCAGCAACGCTCGGCAACTCCCCTAAAGGGGGTCCCCCGCCACCCCCTGTGACCTGCGCGATTGCATCTCGTCGGGCCTGAGGATGCCTGGATGTGGTTCGGGCTCTCGACGTCGGCGCGGACGCGAGGCGTTGAGCCTTGCCGCGTTCTCCTTGCCGGTCTTGGTGGCGTGGCATGGGGTGCAGACGGCTTGGAGGTTGTTCGGGTCGTGGTTGTCGCCGGGCTGGATGTGGTCGACCTCGGTCGCCCGTCCTTGGCAGCGTGGCCCCTGGATGCGGCAGGTGTGGCCGTCGCGCTCTAGGGCGTGTCCGGTGAATCTTGGTATTTGGCTGAGGTCGATCACCGGGTTGGGGTGCGATGGTCGGTATGGTGCGTCGTCATGAGCTGACCGATGCCGCGTGGGCGCGGATCGAGTCGTTGCTGC
>NZ_BSTM01000008.1 GCF_030269515.1 Actinomadura sp. NBRC 104412
GGCCGCTGGCGCATCCTCCAGCACATCACCACCAGCCCCAGCAGAATCGGCGACATCACCCGCGCAGCACTCGTCCTCACCCATTTCGAGCATGGCCACCTACCCGAAACTCGGTGAGATCACCTCATTGCGCTCCGGGAAGGTGACCGCCCACGGACACACAGGACGCCCATGGCTTGTGATCAGCTGGTTTCGGCCAGGCTCGTCAGAGGCCCGGGATCGTCGTGAAGCGCGTGAGAACCGAGCCGCTCCTGGGGTATCCGCTTACGCGACTCGAGAAGTTCCCTCACGGCAGGGCGCAATCGCTCGGGGAACCACGCACAGAGAGCGGCGCGTCCGGCACCGGACCCTGAATTGCTGGAGTCGGGCCCGCTCCACGCGTCCTTGCCGGCGAGGAGAAAGGCATAGCAGCCGAGCGCCGGAAGCAACGGCGGCAATCCGAGGATCGCCGACTCGGCGGCCGCCTTCACCGCGGTGTCGATTCCGGCCACGTCCAGATCGCCGAAGTAGTAGAGCCTGGCCGGTGCCGGGACCAGGAGGGGGACGCTCCGAACACTTCGGTTGAATTCGCGGCCGTGGCCCCAGGCGATGTGCAGGTCGGGGCGTTCTCTCTCGGGAAGACGGCGAAGGGCCGTGATGAACGACGTGTAGGTGGCCAGGTTCTCCACCACGAGCAGGGCGGTCCGGCCTCGCCCGGGAATGTGCTGGGACGCGAAAGGCAGTGGCGGCTGGTAACAGGCAAGAAGTTCGAGACTGAGCGCGCCCGAGGCGAACAGCCGGGTCTTGGCATAACGGTCGAGTGCCTTCTCGTCGCCGAAGAGTTCGAGCGATCGCTCCTGGACCGGGACCTCGACGGGCCGGGGATCGTCTCTGAGCCATGCCGCGATGCGCTCCAGCACCATGTACTCGTCCTCCCTGGTGGCCAGCCGCCCCGCTTCCTCGAGAGCATGCGGCCACACTCGTGCTCGTGGCTTCGCGCGGGCGGGTGGCGCGGGGGTGTTCCGCATCACCCAGCGGGGGATCGCCGGGACGGCCCTGCGGTCCCAGCCGGTCCTGGAGCCCTGGGCGGGAAAGGTCACCAGCCCGTCGGCCAGCAACTCCTCCAGTGCGGCGCGGAAGCGGGCCGAGCCCTCCGGGTCACCGACCAGGCCGGGATCGATCCTGCGGGCGTGGCCGAGCAGAACCTCGATGTCGACGCGCTTGCCGGTCAGCTCACCGAGCCGCTCCGCGAGGCCGAGCGCGAGCCGGGACGGCGCGTTCGTCATGTGGGCTCCTCCGCCGGATCGCGCCCGTGGTCGGTGTGGGCGACCCGGATGCCGGTCACCGTCCCGCCGGGCGGTTCGTCCTGCTCGTCCCCTCGGTTCTCCTCGTGCACGATGAAACGGCGGTTGCGGGTGCGTCCCGCCCGGTTGTCCAGCCGGATGATGTTGGGAAACTGGATGACCGCGGCCGGGTCCTTGACACCCGTGGTGTAGATGAGCTGGACGCCATGTGCGGCGGCGACGTCCCGCTGCAGGCGCACCAGCGGGGCGGACGAGGCGCGGCCGATGGGGTTGTCGAGCAGCAGCACGCCGCCCGACCTGCCTCTGCGGCCCGTCCCTGTGGCACGAAGCGCGGCCAGCGTGCAGTACAGCGCGACGCACACGGTCAGCTTCTCGCCGCCGGACCACTTCGCGAGCCGGCTGATGTCCTCGGTCGTGGAGACCCGGTCCGTGGTGGGCTTGACGACCTTGACCGTGAATCCGCGCGGCCCGGCGGCCTCATGCAGTGTGGTCTTGAGCAGGGACATGCCGTCCGGGCGCAGCCCCTTGACGATCAGCTGGTCGATGATCCGGTCGGCATAGGTGCTCAGGTCCCCGTCATGGGGACGGTCGAAGGAGATCCTCAGCACCTTCTTCCCGGCCCACGCTCCATGTGCGGTGGGCATCAGCGAGGCGCGTTCGGCCTTGCCGAGCATCTCGAAGCTCTGCTTCACCAGGTCGGCCAGGGCCTCGCTGATGATCTGCTGGTCCTTGGCGATCGCGTCGAGTTCGTCGGTGAGCGTCTGCGCCCGCAGGCGCAGCCGCGCCGCGAGATCGGAAGCGTGCGGCCCCAGCGCGGTGACCGGGTCGTTGGCCACCCGGTCCTTCACCGGGCCCGTGACCGCGGGGTGCCTCGTCGCCGTCTGGCGGAGCGCGTCGACCGCCACGGTGAGCCGGCGTTCGCCCTCTGTACGCCGCTGGACGGCGGCGGCCAGCCGCTCCTTGGCGTCGCGGGCCGCGACCCGTCCCGCCTCTCTGTCACCGGTGAACGCGGGCTCGGCCACGTCCGGAAGAGTGGGCAGGTCATCCAAAAAGGTGGCGAAGTATTCGGCCCGTTCCCGGTAATGCCGGTCTTCCGTTTCGATCTCACGGATGACGCCTTCGGCGCGGCTACCGCGTTCCTGTGCCTGCTGGGCGAGAACGTCCTGTTCGGCGGCGAGGGCGGCGGCGTGGTCGGCATCGAGCGGGACGGTGGGCAACGCCCTCCGTGGCGGCTGGCGATGCCGGCGCTCGATGTCCTCGAGTTCGCGTTGTCGCACCTTCAGGTCGCTTTTGGCTCTCCCACGGTTTTCCACCGCTGCGTTCGCGGCGGTGTGTGCGGCCTGGCGTGCCGCCGCGCGCCTTGCCGGTTCCTGGCCTTCGGGGGAGGCCAGGAGCTGCCGCGCCCGTTCGAGGTCATCCGGATCCAGACGGGCGAGTTCGCCTGCCGCATCCTCGACGTCCGCCGTCAGGCGCTGTACGCGGTCGGCGAAGACGGACTGGGAGGCGCGGTTCTCGACCGCCCGTTCGGCCCGTTCCCAGCCGTCCCGCAGGACGTCCAGCGGAACGGACGGGTCGTCCTCGACCGCCTGATCGAGCGCTGTCACCGAGAGCGCGGCCGCTTCCGAACGGTGAGCGCGGGCTCTTTCGTCCTCGTCCTCGGCCCGCCGCGCCTGCTCGTGAGCGATCCTGTCGGCACGGCGGGACGCGGCGGCATGTCGGGTCTGGCGTTCGCTCGCCGCCCTTTTACGGGCTTCCGCGTCCTCCTTGCGAGCCTGCCATTCCCCTCGTTGTGCCAGCACGGGCACCATCTCGTCGAGCCATGAGAGAGCCTTGTCGATACGGGTGCGTTCGCTGTTCAGAGAGTCGCGTTCGGAACCGTCGAGGTCATCGGCGTCGTCCAGGCCACGCAGTTCGGACCGGTTGGCCTCCTGCTCCCGCCTGATCTCTTCAAGGGCCTCGTCCAGCCGGACGATCTCTCGGCTCAGCAGCTCCAGATGCCCGGCCGGACACTCGTCCAGGAAGTCCTCCAGCTCGCGGCGCAGCTCGTCGTCCGCCGCCCGGCGCGCCTCCAGTTCCTTCTCGCGCAGCAGATGGGACCTGACACGTTCCTTGAGCCGCCGGACCGCGGCCTCGGCGAGATCTGGATCGACCAGTCCGGGCTCGAGACCCAGCCAGCCGGGCCGGACACCGGCGCCGCCCTCGTCGTGAATGCGGAGCAGCATCTCGACATCGGAGGTGGTGAAGACGCCCACGAGGGACGTTGTCACCGTCGACTGTGACTCCAGCAGCCGGATAGCGTCCTGCATCGATCCGGTGGGAACGATGACCCCACAGCCGATCTGAACGATTCCGGGCTCGTCGATGGCCGCCAGAAGCCGGTCGGCCGGGAGTACTCCGCGCAGATATGCCCATCCGGCCTCCGCCGCGATGCCCGATCCGATGAGCAGCCGCTCGACTCGTTCGGCGTCGAGCGTGGTCGGCAGCACGGCGTCGCGCTCCTGCGCCTCGATGGTCCGCTCGTCGGCGTGCAGCTCGGCACGCCGTCGTACCCTTTCGTTGTCCGCGGCGATGACGCCGTCTTGGAGGCGGCGCAGAAGGGCGGGGCCTTCACCCCACGGGTCCAGCGGGTCCTCGGGCGTGGCCTCGGCGAGTTCACGCAGGCGCGGGGACGCCGTCAGCTCTCCCAGCCGTGCGGTCAGCGCGGAGTGACGCGCGGCGGCGTCATCCCGTTCGCGTGCGGCGGCTCCGCGCTCCTCGTTCAGTTTCTGATTCCGGTCGGCGATCTCCGACCGCCGGTTCCTGCGATGCTCCCACCTGGCCGCCAGCTCCCGGAGCCGGTGGTCGCACGTGCGCAACTCGACTGTCAGCGCCTCCCGGTGCGCGATGAGATCGGTGTTCTCCGAGGGCAGATGGCCCCGCTCGACGCCGGTGCGGAGGCGCTCGGCCATGGTGGACAGCTTCGTGTCCGCCTGGACCGCATCGCTCGTCGCCGTCTCGATCTCGGCGGCCGCCTCGTCGGCGAGCCGGTCATATCTCTCCACGTCGGCGCTCGCCGTCTCACTGGCGGCACGAGCCTCGGACGCCGCTCCCTCCGCGTGCTGGGCGAGTGTGAGCAGCCGTTGCCGCAGCCGCACGGCGTGACGGTCACGCTCAGCCCGGAGCGGTGCGATCTCCTTCTCCTCGGTGGCGGCCTCCAGCCGGGCCTGTGCCAGTTCTTCCCGCAACGAGACGAGCGCGCCCAGTCGCTGGGCGATCTCCCATGCGGTCACCTGTGCGGCCGACGAGAGGACATGCTCTTCGGCCGCCTCCAGGGCGGCCTCGGCGTCCTGCACACGCTGCCGAGCGGCCGCGCGCCGGTAGAGGTAGGCCAGGTCGTTGGCCGTGGACTTGTCGTTGTTGGCCCTGGTCAGCTCCTGCGCCACAGCCTCCCGTTGCTCGGCCAGGCTCTCGCGCCTGGCCTTGGCCTCGTCGATGGTCGCGCGGAAGGACGACGCCAGCCGCGCGGAGTCGGCCGTGCGGGCCTCCACTTCGGCGCCTGCCGCCAGGAGCCCGTCGTGGCAACTGGACACCTCGTCGAGGTCTTCGGCCGCGGCGAGGCAGAAGTCGTGTTCGGCGAGTTTGCGCGGCTTGGCGCGCAGCAGGGCGGTCACGTTCTCCAGGCGCTGCGCGACGCTGGTGACGGCGTCGGGCGGCGTCGTCAGGTCGAGCAGGAAGTCGATGAACTCCCGGGCCGACGCGAACGTGAAGAGGTCCTCCACGCCGCCCTCGACATGGTTCATCTGCTTCTGGATGCGGAAGATCTCGGGATCGAGATGGCGGTCGGACAGCACGCCGGCCCAGGTGTACTGCTTGTGCGTGATGGCCAGCTTCGCCTGGCGGTCGTACGGTGCCGCCATCGCGCGTAGCGCGTCGAGATAGCCGGCGAGCCGGTACGGTCGCCCGCTCTCGTCAACGAACGGGAGCGTGTCCAGCCCGATCACCCCGGGCACGGCGTGGCAGGCGTAGAAGTAGCTGGTCAGCCGCTCCCGGGCGGCGGCCGGCTGTGCGGGCCTGCGCAGGTCGGCCCACTCGTGCACGGCTCCGGTGATCAGCACCTCGTCCGGCTCCCCGAACAGGCTGCGCGCGGCGCCGCGCGGCTCCCAGACGGCGACGACATGGGACGTGTCGCCCGAATCGATGTAGTCGGTGAGGCTGCGTTTGACGGCGCGTCCCATGAAGTCGTTCGCCGCCGGCAGCAGCATCGCGTACAGGAGCGACAGGATGCTGGACTTGCCGCCGCCGTTGCGCAGCCAGACGACCGAGTCATGAGCGGTCCGCGTGTCGTCGACCGGGGCGGTCAGATCGAGGGTGAGGTCGGCGAACCGCGCGGACCGCTCTCCGATCGAGCGGAACCTGAGGGCGCTGAGCTGGAAGGTCATGGCGTCGGGTCCCCCTGGTGCGATGTGTCGTGGTGCTGGTCCCGGCGCCGCCGGACCTCGGCGATGAACGAGTAGGCGCGTTCGAGCGCAACCTCGCGGGCGTGGATGCGGAACCTCTCGGTCAGCGTCCAGCCGCCCTCCGAGGACGTGTCGGGACGGGCCATGGCCTGGCCTTGCAACCAGGTCAGGACGTTGCGGACCCAGTAGCGGCTGCAGGTTTTGCGCAGCTTGCCGCTGCCGCGTCCCCTGTCGCCGTACTCGATCGGCTTCATGTTCAGGTAGATCCGCCATGCCTCGTCGAGGCCGTGTTCCGGGATCTCCTCCCCTGCCGCGTCGTGGGAGCGCAGCCGCTCGCACAGGTCGCGGAGCCAGTCGTCGAAGTCGCGTTCGGAGACGTGCCTGACCCTGTCGTCCTCCAGTTCGTCCGCGCTGGGGTAGGCGAAGGCCACCAGGCCGGTGAGGACGAGCCCGGCGATCAGTCTGTACCGCTCGTCCTGCGCGTTGGCCATGTCGGAGATCCGGAAGGCCAGCGGGGACTCCGGTTCCACGCCGAGGATGAGCCCGTAGTCGCCGTCCGAGAGCACCCGGACGCTCAGGCCGTGCAGGAAGGCGTCGGTGGCCGAACGGAGCTCGCGCTCCCCGCGGTACCGGGAGAGGACGCGCTGGTACTCGGGATTGCGGCCGGGGCGCTGCGCGGGCCGCATGGCGAACGAGATCAGTGTCCCGATGTCGGTGAAGTCGCTCTGGACGAGACTCATCGGTGTCCTCCGGGGAAGTCGTGGGAGGCGGCCGGGGCCGGTGCGGCGTCGGCCAGTGCGTCCTGCTCGGGTGCGACGATCACGTCGTCGCCGACCCAGCCGGGAAGGCTGAGGCGAGTGCCGTCGGTGTCGACCGCGGCACGCGGGCCGAGGACACGGTCGGCCAGGTCGTCGGTCATGGGGATGTCCTCGTCGTAGGTCTCGGGGGAGTAGGCCCAGAGCACGGCGAGGCTGAGGATCTCTGCGCCGACCCGTCTGATCGAGGCCGAGGGCTCATCCGCGTCGTGGTGGCACGCATCGATGAGAGTGGACAGACGGGCGGGCAGACCCACCGTCCGCACCGCGCGGATCGCGACATCGATGGCCTCGGGCGCGAGGGAGGGCGGTGATGGGGCCGCGAGCTCGGTCTCCTCTGGTTCCTCGCCGGTCTTCCGGCGCTGCTCCGGACGGGCCCAGAGGTCGTTGATCAGGCGGTAGAGGCGCGGGAGCCGGGGGACGTGCGGGCCGCACATGTCGGTCAGGAGCCGCCGTGTCATGGCGGACGCGTCCTCGTACGCCAGCTCGATGCCCGGCAGCAGGACGTCCCGGTGCGGGTCGGGGAGGTCGATCGCGGCCGGGGGACGGAAGGACTGCCGTTCCTGCTCGTCGAGGAAGACCCCGCGGGCGCCGATGACCCTCCGGTGCAGATCCTCGTGCCGGCGGCGGCATTCACGCAGCAGCGCGTCGATCCGCGTCGCGGCGGCCAGAACGGCGGAGTCGTCGCTCCCGAAGGCGGTGTGGATGCGTTCCAGGAGCTTGCGTTCCGCCCTCAACCTCTCCTGGATATGCGTGCGTGCGGACTCCAGCCGCTCCGGCACGGCCGCGATCCAGTCGCCTTCGACCGCCCGCAGGTCGCGCCGGGTCTGCTTGATCACCTGGTCGAGGTCGTCGGCGAGCCGCACCGACAGCAGCCGGGCGCGCTCGGCCGACTTGCGCGCGGAGTCGAAGGCGTTGCGCGCCAGCTGGCGTTCCAGCATCAGCTCGGTCGCGACCTGCTCGTCCTCCACGTCGAAGTCGAGACCGCCGATCAGCGCGTTGATCGCGTCCGGGGTGGCCCGCAGCACGTTCTCGTCCCTGACCGCGTCGTCGCGCTCGACCAGCAGCGAGAACGGGACCTCGCGGCGCCGGTGACGACCGTCCTCAGCGGTGTAGTCACTGGTCACATAACGGAACGGGCCATCGCGGCCGTTGCGGTTGAGCAGCGAGTCGATCACGAACGAGGCCACCTGCCGGTGCTCCTCGGCAGGGCGCTCGGCGGCCGCGCGGTAGGCGAGCTCGCGAAGCGCCACGGCGACGTCGTCCCGTGTCGCCTCGAGGTCGAGACCTTGCCTGGCCACCACCATGTCGATGGCGGCCAGCGCCAGCGTGACGATGTCGTAGGTGTCGGCCGGCCAGTCTCTGCGCCGTGCGGACTGGGCCATCTCGATGATCGGAGAAAAGCGGAGAAAAGCGGCAACCCGGGCAGGAAAGGACGATTCAGAGGCGCTCAACCCCGCGGGATCGGCATCGACCGGCATTCCGTCGCCGTCCGGCTCGTTGCGATCTTCGTCAGGGAGATCCGGCCCCTCGATGAGAGATGTCATGTGTCCGTCCTTCGCTGCGTCAGTGCCGCGGTCAGGAGCGTAAGCGGGGGCTCCGACACTTTCGGAGAATGGGCAAGAATGACCTTTTCCGGTCGTGGAGCACCGGTCAGAAGATCGTCGTCGCCCGGCGTCCCCTGGTCAGGGCCACGTAGAGGCGCCGGTGGCTCTCGTGTTCCGAACTCAGCCCGGCCTCCAGCAGGGCGGCCTCGTTGTCCGTGAGCCGTACACCGACGTCATTCCACTCGCGGCCCTTGGCCTGATGGATCGTGAGTCCGGGGATGAATCCTTGCCTGTCCGCCAGCAGGCGGGCATGCATCCCTTCCAATTTCCGAATATGTGTTCGATGTTTCCGCTTGAACGGCCGCTTCGTCGCTACGCCCACCGCTCTGATCAGCCGCTGGTAACAGGCGTCGATGTCGCCGGTTCCGCGCATCGATTCCAGGACCTCGCTGAGCGGACCGGCGAGACGGTCCAGCGTGTCCTCGTCGAGCTCGAGAGTGCCCAGCGCGTCCGAGAGGAAGACGGCGTGCTCTCCCAGCGCCATGGTGGTCAGGCGGTCGAGCAACAGGAGTATCGCCGCCGCGTTCGTGGTGTCCGGCATGCCGAAGGAGAGGGGCAGAACGGTGTGGGGGCATTCCCACAGCTGGTCCCAGGTTCCGGCGAGGACGATGTCCGGCCGTGTGAACGCCTGAGCGGAGAGGCGGACCGTGCGCCCCTGGCGCAGTTCGGTGGACAGCATTCTGGATTCCACCGTGCTGAATCTGAACGACCGGGTCAGGGGCAGTTTCGCGAACCCCTGCCCGGCGACCAGTCCTGGTACCAGATTCGGGTCGGCGCCGCGGAAGCCGTACAGGGCCTGCCAGGGGTCACCGATGATGGTGACACGGATGTCCTGGAGGCAGGCGAGTTCCACCAGCCGAAGATCGAGCCGGTTCGCGTCGAAGATCTCATCGACGACGAGCGCGCCGATGGACTCACCGAGCAGCCGCGCGACCGCGTTCCGCGCCTCGTCGCGGTCGAGTGCCGCTTCGAGCACGGCGCGGACGTCGTCGTGGGTGCACTCGCCCTCGTTCACCCGTGCGACGAAAGCGTCGTGCCGGACATGGCTGTCCTGCCTCGCCGACCGCATCCTCACGACGACGTCGCGGCCGTCGAGGGCAAGGAACGGGCGTCGTTCACCCCATCTGTGCTCGGCTTTGCCCTTCCAGGTGTCGTGCACCGTGATCGCGGTCAAACCGCCGGGCCACTGGACCAGGCCCAGCTCCAGGAGATGGCCCAGAACCCGTTCCAGCAGGGTGTCGAAGGTCATCACGCGATGCGGCCGGGTCAGAGCGCGTCCGCCCCATTTGAGCCGGATGCGCTGCCGGAGTTCGTTCGCCGCCGACCTGGTGAAACTCAATCCGATGACCGTGCCGTCCGCCGTCCCGGTGAACCGGTGCAGGCCGAAGCGCATCGCGGCGACCGTGGTCTTGCCCGAGCCGGGCGCCGCCTCGATATAGGCACGCCGAGCCGGGGAGCACACCGCCGTGATCTGCTCCTCCGTCAGGTCGCCGCTATTCCCGCTCATCGACCTCACTCCAGGACGCGTCCGCGGAGGTGGCGTCCAGGTCGGCCTCGTCCAGCAGGACGTAGGGCTCTTCGGAGCCTGGAGAGCCGGTGTAGAGGAACTCGAACAGGTCGCTCATGTGGTCGGGTACATGGACGGGCTCCCCCTCGTCGAGCCGGCGGCGCAGCTCGTCCGCGAGCTGGAGAGCGAACCGGCCCTTGAGCCTGGCCGCCGGTCCGGCGCTCGCGGGCGCCGAATCGGAGGTCTTGACCGCACTGTGGAAGTGCGCATGGACGGACGAAGGAGTGATCGGCTCGGGCAGGGGCACCCCCAGCCTCGCGAGAACCTCGCCGATGGCGGCCTCGTTCTTCAGCGTGATCGCTGGTTCCAGCGTGGGATGGCTCGCGAAGAAGCCGACCACGTCCGGATCATGTTCCTCCAGCCAGCCGGGCTCGCGTGGCGTCTCGTCCCATGGCTGGTCACTGTCGCGCAGGACTGCCACCTTGGCGGCGCACTCATGTCCCCGCGTGGCGAGCAGGCGCATGGTCCAGGGCCCGACCTTCGTCCCGATCACGACGATGGTGAGCGCTTCAATGAACGCCGAACGCGCCCGATCGGCGCCCGCCCACGCGCGGTGTTCGCGCGTTTGTTCAGGGCTGTTGCGCTGCGCGCATGGAGGCGGCGGTTTTGGCGGGGTCGTAGTTCGGGGGGACGCCCTGGAGCAGGACGGCGGTTCCTTCGATGTGGTCGGTTCGCATGGGGAGGATCTCCTGGTAGGCGTCCGAGGCGTACCAGGCGCGGGCGGTGTCCATGTCCGGGAACTCGATCAGGACGTAAGTGCCCTCCGTTCGGCCTTCGATCTGTTCCGGTGCCGTGCCGTGGACGAGGAAGCGGCCACCATACGGGTCGAGGGTGTCCTGGATTCGCTCCATGTAGGTAAAGACGTTCTCGTGCAGCGGTGGCTGGGGGCGCAGGTTGGCGAGGGCATAGGCGGTCATCGTTGCCTCCGTTGGCTAGCACATGGTGGTCTCGGCTCTTTCAGCCTGGCGGGTTGAAGGAACGCTCACCATTACCTCAGGCGTAGCCCCTCCGGCGGTACGCTGCCGGACGCCGATGCGTGCGGCTCGGCTGTTGCCGGTGCCGTCATCTTCGCGCCGACGCTATAAGGGCTATGAGGAGTGACAGTGGCGGTTGAGCGGCAGGTTGAGATTCGTGGGCTGCGGCTGGCCTACGTTGATTTCGGTGGGTCTGGTAGGCCGCTGCTTGCCTTGCATGGCCATTTCGGCCGGGCCCGGATGTTCGCCTCGCTCGCCGGCATGCTCGCGTCCGGCCACCGGGTCGTCTCCCTGGAACTGCGCGGTCACGGCCATAGTTCACGGGGCGGGAGCTATAAGCCGGATGAATATCGCGAGGATGTCGCCGAGTTCGTCCGGGAGATGGGCCTGGCTCCGGTCGATCTCCTAGGGCACTCGATGGGCGGTGTTGTCGCGTTCCGTGTGGCGGCCCGCTATCCGGAACTGGTACGCGCACTGGTCGTGGAGGAGGGCGGCGCCTGCAACCGTCGGCCTGAGGTGCCCAACCCGGTTTTGGACGTGCGCTCCTGGCCCCGCCGTGCTCCTACCCTCTCCGACCTGCGCCGACAGATCGAGGCGCGCGGCATACCGGACGCGAGCTATTTCATGGAGAGCGCCGCCGAATTCGACGATGGCTGGGGCTTTCTGTTCGATCTCGACGACATGATGGAATCCCAGGAGGCGCTTGTCGGCGATTGGTGGCCGGACTGGCTCGCCTCGACGTGTCCCGCGTTGCTCATCCATGGAAGGGACAGTTTCGTCCTCCCCACGCCGATGGCCAGGGAAATGGCCGCCCGTCGTCCCGGCACCGGGCTTCAGGAGTTTCCCGGCTGTGGACACTGGGTTCACGACGATGCCCCGGAACGCTTTGCCGAAGTCGTCGGAACTTGGCTCGGTGGCAATTCGGGCTAGGTTTCGGCGTCGTGGAGCAGGGCGGCGATGTCGTGGGTGAGTGCGGGCGCGGTGGCGATGGTGGCGGAGGAGTCGAAGGTGTGGTCCGTGCCGTCCTGGTCGATCACGTTGGCTCCGGCCTCGCGGGCGATGATGATACCGGCCGCCATGTCCCAGGGTTTGTTGGACAGCGTGATGCCGGCGTCCAGCTTGCCTTCGGCGACCCACGCTAGATCGATGGCCACCGTTCCCAGCATCCGCACTCGCTGGACGCTGGCGGCGAGGTGTTCGGTGAGGGCGATGCGTCGGCGGTTCTTGGCCTCGGCGCCCTCGCCTACGGCGTAGTCCCCTATGGCGACGATCGCGTCCTTCAGGTTGGTGGTCATGCTGGCACGGATGCGGCGGTCTCCGAGGTGGGCGCCGGTGTGCTGGGCTGCGTGGTAGCGCGCGCCCAGGAAGGGCAGATCGATGACGCCCACGATGGGGCGGCCTTTGGCGATCAAGCCGATCGAGATGCCGCAAAGCGGGATGTCGCGCACGAAGTTGGCGGTGCCGTCCACCGGGTCGATGGCCCACAGGAGATCGCCGGTGGTGTCCCCGCTGATCCCTTCTTCCTCGCCTAGTACGGCGATGTCGGGCGTTCGCTCTTCGAGGTAGTCCCGGACGGCGCGTTCCACCGTGTAGTCGACTTCGCTGGCCATGTCGCGGTCACCCTTGGCGGTGAGCAGGCCGGGCACGCGCGTGCGCACCAGCTCGCTTGCCATCTCCGCGGCCTTGAGGGCGACGGGGAGCAGAGCCGCGGGTGCGTCGTTCATGTGATCCGACCTCGTTCCCATAGACGCTTGCGTTCCCGCGATCGTGCTTTCGGACGCGAAGGAGCACGTCAAGAAGTGTGCCCAGACGGGCCGAGCGGCTCTGGAAACGGTCGGGTCGGTTGGGGTGGTACGGATTGGCCGTAATTCGGGGTTGTGAGGTGATCTTGGGGGAGGTCATGCTCTGACGGATGATCTGCTTGGAAGTGGGATAAAGGTCGATTCAATGGCGAAAGATGACGAAAGTTGCTGATCAGGTTGAGGCTTCATTAAAACGTGCGCGGGGTATGAGTGATGTAGGACACATCGCAACGCCCCACGGAGTGCGAAATGTATGTCTCCCGCCTTTGGGCGATCACTGTCGGTGCCATTACAGTTACTACGGGTTTGGTCGCGGGGGCGGGGTCGGCCGCCGCGGCCGCGACCAACTACGTCGCCCTCGGGGATTCCTACTCCTCCGGGACGGGGGCGGGAAACTACGACCCCGCTTCCGGTAACTGCCTGCGCAGTGCCAATGCCTATCCGCGGCTGTGGGCGGCGGACCGGTCGCCCGACTCGTTCAAGTTCGTGGCCTGTTCCGGTGCGACCACCTCGTCCGTGACAAGCGGGCAGTTGAGCGCGCTCGAGTCGTCCACGACCCTGGTCAGCATCACCGTGGGGGGTAATGACGCGGGCTTCGCGAGAGTGATGGAGACGTGCGTGCTCCAGTCGACGGCAAGCTGCGAGACCGCGGTGGCGAACGCCGAAAGCTTCATGCGCAACACGCTTCCCGGACGGCTCGACTCGCTGTATTCGTCGATTCGTTCCAAGTCGCCTTCGGCGCGTGTCGTGGTGCTCGGTTACCCGCGGCTCTACATCCAGAACAGCAGCGGGTGCATCGGGCTCAGCCAGACCAAGAGGGCCGCGCTCAACCGGGCCGCCGACACCCTCAACACCTCCATCAGCGGAGCCGTCTCGCGGGCGGGGTTCACGTTCTCGGACGTCCGGGACGAGTTCGCCGGGCATGAACTGTGCTCTGGGGACGGATGGCTGCATTCGCTGACCTATCCGATCGGCGACTCCTACCACCCGACGGCCCGCGGCCACGCCAACGGGTACTACCCCGCGCTGCGGTCAAGCACCAGCGGTGTATTGGCGCGGCACGCCGACTCCTGACAAAGATAAGCGGCCGCCGTTCCTCTCCGGGACGGCGGCCGTTTCCGTTCAGGGGGCCGGGTTGCTGGAGCGCCACTCCTGGGCTTCCGGGGTCTCGGTGTATTCGAGCAGGTGGTTGCCGGCTATGCGTTCCAGGACGGCGCGGACCTCGGACGGGGTGGCGTAGAAGAACTCGCGGCGCTGGTTGACCCGGTTGACGCGCCGGTCCGCGAATTCCTGGTGGAGGCGGTTCTCCAGGCCGACGGCGTCCTCGCTGAAGATGAGCGCGTGCACGTCGAAGTGGAAGGGGACCGAGGCGTCGCCGAGCTCGCGGACCCGTTCGGTGGGATCGAGACGGCGGGTCATGCCGATCTTGACCATGCGCTCGCCGAACGCGCCGATGTTGGAGATCACGTAGACATGGCCGGTCCGGGTGTTGGCGGCGCGTCCCTCGACATCGCTGATGGCGTTGGCCACGTCGGCGAGTTTGGCGCGCAGCTCGGCGGCTCCCGCGGTGTCGCCGTTGGCCTCCAGGCGCGCCAGGGCGGTCTGCACCTGTGACTGTGCCTTGAGGAGGCGTGCCTTTTCGCGTTCGAACTCCTTGCGGGCCTTCTCCTCTTCGCGTTGCCGTTCGCGTTCCGCCCGGATCCGCTCCTTCTCCTCCTCGGTCTTGGCGAGGTGGTCGGCGGTGAGCCGCAGTTCCTGGATCCGGAGCCTGCGGTAGTCGGGGCTGACCCGGATGTTCATCGTCTTGCCGAGCCGTTCGATGGTCTGGGCCGTCTTGTCCAGCCGTTCGATCGAAGAGCGCAGCTTGTACGGGCGCATCGTCCGGATGAGATTGTCTGCCTCGGCGTTGTAGGCGCGCAACATGAGCTTGGAGAAGTCGCGCACCATTTTCCGGCCCTGCGCGAGCGAGCCGTTCACGGACCAGTCGGTGGCGCCGACGACGGCGCGGTCACCGCGCGCCATCGTCTTGATCCTGTCCTTGATCTTCGCGAGTTCGGCCTTGTAGGCGACGGCGTCGGCGAGGGGGTGCTGGTATTCGTAAACGCCGGCTTCCTGGAGGAGCGCGACGTCCTGGGTTTCGACGATGCTTTGGCGGATCCGATCGAGCTCTTCCCGCTTGGTCCTGATCTCGTCGGCCAGGGCGGCGGCCTGCCGACGGTGCCGCTCGTTCTCCTCGGCGAGCCGTAGCGGCTCCAGCGCGCCCACCCGCTGCAATTCCCGGAGGAGGCGGGCGTTCTCGGCCTCCAGTTCCTCGATGCGCTGCTTCTTGCCGCCGAAGGCGGGACGGCGTTCGGGTCGTGCGGGAGGTGAGGTCGCCGGGGCGGCGGCGAATTGCACGGGACGTCCGCGGGTGACAAGGCGTTCGGCGAGTTGGAGAACGGTGGCCGCGTCGGTGTCGTTGAGATCGCCGAAGTCGACGTCGGCGGCGTTGTGCAGATGGGCGACCAGTCTGGGCGTGTGGGTGAATCCGGAGCGCAGCTCGACCGCGGAGATCGTGCCGAGCTCGGCCGTCAGCCTGAACCCGGAGGCGTTCAGATCATGGATGGAGAAGGCCGCGATCCGGCGATCGGTGATGACGAGATGGTTCAGCGCCGGGCGCATCTTCGCGGTTCTCGTGAGCGCGAGAAGTGTTTCGTCCTGGTGGAGGTGCCGAGCGAGCCTGATGAGGAGGTCGCGGACTTTGTCGGGCTTCAGTTTCGCGCCGACGTACTGCGGCCAGGCAACGGGCGGCTCGGGCGGCTCGGGCGGTGAGGCAGGCGCGGGAGGCGGTGGTGCCGCAGGCGTCCAGAACTGCCAGCCCGGCGGAGCGGGCGGCCATGAGGGGGCGGGCTGCCAACCGGGCGGTGGCGTCCAGCCGATGGGCGGGGCGGGCCATCCCGGGGGAGAGTTGTAGAGCCAGGCCGAGGTGTTGCTGGGTCTGGGCGGCGGTGCGGCGGCACTTGGCACGGGAACGGGTGGCGTGGGCGTGGCTATCTGGGTTCGTATGAGTTGCAGGATCTGCGGAGCGTCCGTGTCGTGCACGTCGCCGAAGTCGGATTCCTCGCCGGAGTCGTGCTTCACGACCAGGAACCAGCGCTGCTGGTACGACTTGCGGGTCTCGACATCGGTGATGGCGCTGAGCGGGAGTTCCTGACGTGGGCCCTCGCGGCTGAGGTCGGGCGCGGAGAAGCCGATTACTCGGGTGTCGGTGACGGCGACGTGGGTGAGCTTGGGCAGCGCCTTGGTGGTCGTCACCAGGGCCAGAAGGCGCTCCTCGCCCTTCACGAAGAAACCGAGCACCTTCAGGAGATGGGCGGTCTCACCCGGGTCCACATCTGCGCCGATGTAAGGGGTGGTGTGCGGCTGAACCGTCATCGCTTCTCCGCTCCTCGTCACGCGTGGCCTTCGCGGAGACCGGGCCGGGCGTGCTGGGAGCGTTCACCGGCGAGGATGTGTTCGTTGGCGTGGCGGTCCCCGTTTTCTTAGCGGGACGCCCCGTCGGAGGGCTGCGTTTACCGGTGGCCGGATGTGGAGAAGGCGCCGGATCGAGTGGCGCAAAGCCCGATCGAGTGGTGCGAAGGGGTCAGCGGCACATGCCGCCCCCTCCTTCTGTCTCGTTGTCCTGGTCGATGCTCGGTTCCATGTCGAGGTATTCGTCCTCGGGCCAGAGTTCGTTGGCGAGGAAGGCGAGGTACTCCTCGTCCAAGGGATCCAGCTCGGTGGTGAGTGATTCGGGATAGGGGCCAGGGTCGGCAGGGCTGGGCGCGGATGGAACAGGGGACGAGGACTTGGCGTCGGCGGGCCGTGATGAACGGCGCTCGCGAGAGCGACGGCGCCTGCGCGGCAGCGCGAGTGGCAGGCTCAGGACGAGCAGGCCGCCCAGGCAGGCGAGGACGAGGGCCGCGATCACACCACGCTGTCCTTCCGTAAGAGCCTTTCGTAAGGAGCAAAGCAGTTGAAAGCTACTAGCCGGATGTTTCGGATGGGCGACGACATGCCGCGCGAGGGGGAGAGTGATGCCGTGAAGTTTGGTCCCTCTTGGCCGGAGGTCCGGGAACTGGGACGGCTCGTTTGGGACTACCTGGTCTACGTCACGCCGATGGCGCCGAGCGAGGTCATCGTGGCCATGGGCTGCCACGACATACGTGTCGCCGTACAGGCCGCGCGGCTCTGGCACGAGGGCTGGGCGCCCTTGGTGGTCGCCACGGGGGGCAACGGGAAGGTCACATCGGATTGGGCGGAGACGGAGGCGAAGGCGTTCGCCCGTGTGATGCGGGAACACGGCGTACCGGACGAGGCCATCCTTCTAGAGGAAACGGCGACCAACACGGGTGAGAACATCGCCGCGACGCGTCGCTTGCTCACCCAACGCGGAGTGCGTGTGAGCCGCGGGATCCTTGTGGCGAAGCCGTACATGACCAGGCGCTCCCTGGCGACGGCCCTCCGCCGATGGCCGGGTGTGGAGTGGCTGACCTCCGCCCCGGAGGTCGCGTACGACGCCTACCTCGACGACGACCCCCGTCAGGTCTTGGAACTCATGGTCGGCGACCTGCAACGCATGGTGGTGTACGCGGAACGCGGCTTCCAGGCCCCTACGGAGGTCGATGAGGCGGCTTGGGCGGCCCATGAGCGGCTCGCGCGGTTGGGGTACGACCGCTATGTGATCTCCTGAGCGGTCTCGGCCCGTCCCGAAATTGTCAGACCCCCCGCGTAGCGTTCTTGGTGGAGCCGGAGGCCACCGCTGGGAGAGAAGGCCATCATGAACGCCTCGGATCTGGCGCAGGTGCTGTACACCACGACGCTGCAGGCGTCCGATCGCCCGACGGCGGCGCGGGTGCGGGCGGCCATAGGGGAGCGGCTGCTCATGGCCGGTCCGGACGTCTGCGCCGCTCATGTCGCGCAGGAGGCCGGTGACCATCCGGAGGTCTACAGGGAGAGGATGCGCTGGGCTTTGGATGCTGTGAACCGCGCTTACGCACCGTGCCGGCTCCTCGCGGCGGCCTGACGCGTCGTCCTTCACAGGGGCGAGGACGACGCGCATCCCAGCCGGCGCGGGTGCTCGGCTGGAGCCGCCTCTGAACCGATATCCCTGACAGGCCGATATCCATGACAGGCCCATATCCATGACAGGCGTCCGGTGAGCGCGTTGGCTCCGGCCCCGCCGCCGCGTGCCACAAAACTTCCCCGAGGCCCGCCGTACTCGGGTGCGAACGAGCGGTTGGGGGCATAATCGGCGCATGGGTCGTACGCAAGCGTCCACTTACTGCCGGATCTGCGAGCCCCTGTGCGGGCTGGAGGTGACCGTCGAGGACGGGGCGGTGCGGCGGATCCGGGCGGATCGGGAGCATCCCCTGTCCAAGGGGTTCGCATGTCCCAAGGGCATCGCGATGGCGGAGATCCAGAACGACCCGGACCGGGTGGTGCGGCCGTTGCGGCGACGGGCCGACGGGGAGTTCGAGGAGGTGGGGTGGGACGAGGCGCTCGATGACATCGCGTCCAGGCTGCGGCGCATCCGCGAGGAGCACGGCGGGGACGCGATCGGCTGGTACTTCGGGAATCCCGCGACGTTCTCCTACAGCCATCCGGTGTGGCTGAGCGCCTTCATGGCCGCCCTCAAGTCGCCGCACCTCTATTCGGCCGGGTCGCAGGACGTCAACAACCGGTTCGCGGCCAGCGCGCTGCTGTACGGGTCGCCCGCACTGGTGCCGATCCCGGATCTCAAACGGACCGACCTGCTGCTGATGCTCGGCGCCAACCCGCTGGTCTCGCACGGGAGCGTCATCACCGCGCCGCGGATCAAAGAGGACCTGACGGCGATCGTCCGGCGCGGCGGCCGGGTGGTGGTGGCCGATCCCCGGCGTACCGAGACGGCACGGGCGTACGAGCATCTGCCGGTGGCGCCCGACGGTGACGCCTGGCTGCTGCTGTCCCTGCTCAACGTGATCTTCGAGGAGGGGCTGGAGGACGCCGAAGCCTGCGCGGCGCAGGCCCGTGGTGCGGGGACGCTGCGCAAGGTCGCGAAGGACTTCCCGCCCGAGAGCACGCAGGGACGCAGCGGAGTGCCCGCGCGGACGGTGAGGGACCTCGCGCGGGATCTGGTCTCCGCCGAACGGGCGGTGGTGTACGGCAGGACGGGCACCTGCCTGGGACGGTACGGGACGCTCACCGCGTTCCTGATCGACGCGGTGACGCTGGTGACGGGCAACCTCGACCGGCCCGGCGGAGGGATCTTCGGGGCGGCGCCCATGCGGCTCGACGAGCTGCTGCGGGTGTCGGGGCTGGCCACGTACGGGAAGACGCGGTCACGGGTGGGCGGGTACCCGGACGTGCTGGGCACCTTCCCCGCCGGGGTGATGGCCGAGGAGATCACGACGCCGGGGCCCGGACGGATGCGGGCGCTGGTGGTGTCGGCGGGCAACCCCGTCCGGACCGTGCCGGGGAGCGCGGCCCTTGAGGCGGCGCTCGACGAGCTGGACCTGCTGGTCTGCATCGACCTGTACGTGACGGACACCGGGCGCAAGGCCGACTACGTGCTGCCGGCCACGACCTTCCTGGAACGGGAGGATTTCCCGCTGCCGTTCCTGCAGAACCATCTGACGCCCTACGTGACCTGGACGGACGCGGTGGTCCCGCCGCGAGGAGAGGCCCGCCAGGAGTGGCAGATCATCGACGACCTCGCACGCCGCATGGGCCTGGCCCTGGGCGCGGTCGCCCTGCAACGGCTCGCGTACCGCATGGGCATACGGCCGTCGCCGCGGTTCTTGGTGGACCTGCTGCTCCGCACTGGGCCGAAAGGGGATTGGTACGGGCTGCGGCGAGGTGGCCTGAGCATCCGCAAGCTCCGGACGCATCCGCACGGCATCGTCCTGGGCGAGCATCACCGCACCGGGACGTTGCGCCGCAGGATCCTGCACAAGGACAAGCGGGTGCGCCTGGACCCGCCGGAGATCGTCGCCGAGATCGAGCGCCTCGCCGCCGAGCCCGCCGAAGCGGAGGAGCGGGACGAGGCGTACCCGCTAAGGCTGATAGGGATGCGGGAGCTGCGTTCGCACAACTCCTGGATGCACAACGTCCCGGGACTGATGCGGGGCAAGCGCCGGCACGCGGCCCGCGTCAATCCCAAGGACGCCGCTGAATACGGGCTTGAGGACGGTGCTCTGTGCAGGATCACGTCCGAGCATGGGGCCGTCGAGCTGCCCGTCGTCGTGACCGATGAGATGACGCCGGGCGCCGTGGCCGTACCGCACGGGTGGGGCCATCAGGGCGGAGGATGGCGAGTCGCCAACGCGGCGGGCGGCGCGAACGTGAACCTGCTGGCCTCACCCAGGCCAGGCGACCTGGAACCGCTCGCGGGGATGGCTCACCTCAACGGCGTTCCGGTCGCCATCGCGCCCGCTACCGGCCCCGAACGCTGATCAGGCGGGCGTAGGGTTCTGCACCGGATTCCGGGCGGGATCCTGAGCCGGATTCCGCACCGGAGTCTGGACGGGACGGTGCGGGTCGATGACACGGCCGTCCGGGAGCAGCTCACCGGTGTCCTCGAAGAGGACGATGCCGTTGCAGAGCAGGCTCCACCCCTGTTCGGGGTGGGCCGCCACGATGCGCGCGGCCTCCCGGTCCGTGTCGTTGGGCGTGGGGCAGGGCGGGTCGTGCGGGCACGTCGTCGTGCGTTGAACGGACATCGGCATCTACCTCCACTGCGTCCCAGTTTAGGACACGATGCAGCCTGCCGAGTGCTGACCGTAATAGGCAAGTAGATGGGGAATTCTTTACTTTCCCGTTGTGGTGCGATCCGCCCCGGCGGTCCGGTCAGCGCCGGAGGTCGTCGTCCGCCTCGTCCCCATGGTCGACATCGAGTCCGACGACCGACAGGCAGCCCGTGCAGAGCCATTCGGCGATGACCGCCTGGTGGTTGGTGGCGTGGGTCCGGTACGGGTGGGCCAGGCGGCGCCGCCGCATGCCGTGGCCGCAGGAGGAGTGCAGGAGCCTGCCGCACTGGGGGCAGGGCCACACGTCCTCGCGGCGCTGGCCGCAGTGCGGGCACATCGGCGTCTCATAGGTCTCGGCGAGGTCCAGGTGTCCGTGCAGGTCGGCCAGGCCGTGGTGGCCGGGCAGCCCCGGATGGCCGGGGAGCCCCGGCAGGTCGGGGAGGTCGGTCACGGCCAGCTCGTTCCGCCACTCCAGCTCCAGGTCGAGGTACTCGTCGGCGGGCCAGTGGTGGTCGGCGAGCCAGGCCAGGTACTCCTCGGAGCCGGAGTCCAGGACCGCGGTGAGCGATTCGGGATGGGCGGTGGGGGCGGCGGGGGTGGTCGCCGGCGTGCGGGGGCGGCCGCGACCGCGCCGCGCGACGGCCAGCAGCGCCAGCAGGCCGATGAACGCGGTGGCGGCCAAGCCTGTCGCCGTGGCCATCGTGGGGTCCTTTCATGATCTTGCCGGGAGGTTGTCCGATCATGAATTCGCTTCACAAAACGCTGCGCACGCTACAAGAAAGGCTCTTTACGGAAAAGTCGCTCACAAAAGAATCTTCGTCGTGTTTCCGGCGTCCGGCATGTCCGAAACCCCCGTCCGCGCACCGCCCTGTCACGGTCCGTCACGGCCGGCCGGGGCGCCGGTCCGGACCTCGCCGCGACGCGCCTTGAGATCGTCCGCGAGGGTCAGGCTCGGTCCTTAATTCCGCTTTCGCTCCGGATTGATGTGATCGGTGCTGCCGGCCCGGAACGCCGGGCGGCGGCATGACAGTCACGGAGGGATACGAGCTATGGCTCTCAGCGGACGAACCAGGATCGCCGTCGCGGTGGCGGGGGTCGCCGGGGCCGCGGCGCTCGGGCTGGGCGGCGCGGCGCTCGCCGATCCGGGCGGCGGCCGGACCGAGCTGCGGATCGTCACCGGACACCAGGACGGCGGCCCGGCGGTGTCCCACGGCAACGCCGGGTGGACCGGCAAGGCGCCGGGCGAGGACTGCCCCGAGCGTTCCGGTGGCGCCGATCCCGCGCAGGCGGCGGACGGCCGATGACCCCACCGTCCCCGGACGCCGACAGCGCGCTCGCCGAGCGGGCCCTCTTCGAGATGAAGAGGATCATCGTCGGCCAGGACCGCATGATCGAGCGCATGCTGGTCGCGGTCCTGGCCGGGGGCCACTGCCTGCTGGAGGGCGTGCCCGGCGTCGCGAAGACGCTGGCCGCCGAGACGCTGGCCACCGTGGCGGGCGGGACCTTCGCGCGGATCCAGTTCACCCCCGACCTGGTGCCCTCGGACATCATGGGCACCCGCATCTACCGGCCGTCCACCGAGACCTTCGACATCGAGCTCGGCCCGGTGATGGCCAACGTGGTGCTGGCGGACGAGATCAACCGGGCCCCGGCCAAGGTGCAGTCGGCGCTGCTGGAGGTCATGGCCGAGCGGCAGGTCAGCATCGGCGGCCGGACATTCCCCGTTCCGGCGCCGTTCCTGGTGCTGGCGACGCAGAACCCGATCGAGTCCGAGGGCGTGTACCAGCTCCCCGAGGCGCAGCGCGACCGCTTCCTGCTGAAGATCGACGTCGGTTATCCGACGGAGGCGCAGGAGCTGGCGGTGCTCTACCGGATGAGCGTGGACCCGCCCGAGCCGCACGCGGTCCTCGACACGGCCATGCTGTCGCGGCTGCGGCGCTCGGCCGAGCTGGTGTTCGTCCACGACGAGGTGGCCCGGTACGCGGTACGGCTGGTGGCGGCCACGCGGGACCCGCTGGCCTACGGGGTGGAGGACGTCGCGCGGTTGATCGCCTACGGGGCGGGGCCGAGGGCGACCCTGGGGCTGGTCGCGGCGGCCCGTGCGCTGGCGCTGCTGCGCGGCCGCGACTACGTGCTCCCTGCGGACGTGCGGGACCTCGCGGTGGACGTGATGGCGCACCGCCTCGTTCTGTCCTTCGACGCCCTGGCCGACGGGGTGGACGCCAAAACGATCGTCGCCCGCGTGGTGTCGTCCATCCCCGCGCCCCGGATCGCGCCGCGCGAGGACAGCCATGTGGCGGGGGCCGACATCGAAGCCGATCCCGATGCCGGACAGCCCCCCGGCGCGCAGGGACCGCCGTCCGGGAAGGAGGCCGCGGCGTGACACCGTCGGGCGCCCCGGAGCGGGGCATCCCCGTGGGGTTCCGCGAGCTGGCGCCGGAGCGGGCGCTGAAACGTCTCGAACTGGTGATCGTGCGGCGGCTCGACGGGCTGCTGCAAGGCGATCACCTGGGGTTGCTGCCGGGCCAGGGAAGCGAGGCGGCGGAGGGCCGGGAGTACCAGGCGGGCGACGACGTGCGCGCCATGGACTGGAACCTGACCGCCCGCACGACCGTCCCGCACGTCCGGGACCGGATCGCCGACCGGGAGCTGGAGACCTGGGCGCTGGTGGACGCCACCGCGAGCATGGACTTCGGCACGGGACGCGCGGAGAAGCGGGACCTGGCCGTCGCCGCGGTCGCCGCCGTGGCGTTCCTGACCGAGCGGACGGGCAACCGGATCGGCGCGCAGGTGCTGCATCCGAGCGGGCCGCGGCACGTCCCGGCGCGGACGGGCCGCGCGCACCTGCTGGCCCTGCTGCGGTCGCTGCTGGCCCTGCCCCGGTCGGAGCCGGGTGAGCAGGGCGGCGGGGACACGCTGGGCGAGGGGATCGGCTTCATGCTGCGGACGGCGGGACGCAGGCGCGGCCTGGCCGTGGTCGTCTCGGACTTCCTGGAGGACGTGGGGTCCTGGGAGCGGCGGCTCACGCAGCTCGCCCACCGGCACCAGGTGCTGGCGGTCGAGGTCGTCGATCCGCGCGAGCTGACCTTGCCGGACGTGGGGCTGCTCGCGGTCGTCGATCCGGAGTCGGGCCGCCGCAGGGAGATCTCCACCGCGAACCCGCGGCTGCGGCTCCGGTACGCCGAGGCGGCGCGGGAGCAGCGGGCCGCGATCGCGGCGGCGCTGCGCCGGGCGGGCGCGGCCCACCTGCGGCTGCGCACCGACCGGGACTGGATCCGCGACATCGTCGAGCACGTGCTCACCCAGCGCCGGATCGCGCGGGCGGCCAATCCGCCGCCGCGCCGGTCCGGCATGGCGGCGGCGCCGACCGGGGCGCCCGGGGGAGGTGCGGCGTGAACTTCCTGGCGCCTTCCAGGCTCCTCCTGCTGCTCGCGTTGCTCGCTCTGGTGGGCCTGTACGTGGCGGTGCAGGTGCGGCGCGGGCGGTACGCGGTGCGGTTCACCAACCTGGCGTTGCTGGAGAAGGTGGCGCCGGTGACGCCCGGCTGGCGTCGGCATGTTCCGGCGGCGGCGTTCCTGCTGATGATGGGGCTGTTCGTGACGGGGTTCGCGCGTCCGGCCACCGAGGTGCGGGTGCCACGCGAGCAGGCGACGATCATGCTGGCGCTGGACGTGTCCGCGTCGATGGAGGCCGACGACGTCCCGCCGAACCGGCTGGAGGCGGCCAAGCGGGCGGCGGTGTCGTTCCTCGACGGGGTGCCGTCCCGCTTCAACGTGGGCCTGGTGTCGTTCTCCGGCACCGCGACGGTGAACGTCCCGCCGACCACCGACCGGCGCGCGCTACGGGCCGGGATCGAGGGGCTGACGCTGGGACCGCGGACCGCGATCGGGGAGGGCGTGATCGCGTCCCTGGAGGCGATCAGCTCGTTCGGCGCGCAGTACGGGGAGTCCGCGCCGCCCGGCCGGATCGTGCTGCTGTCCGACGGCACCAACACGGCGGGACGGAACCCGCAGGTGGCGGCCGAGCGGGCGAACCAGGCGCGGATCCCGGTCTCGACGATCGCCTACGGGACGCCCGAGGGCGTGTTCTACAACAACGGCGCCGCGGTCCCGGTGCCGGTGGACGGGCCCGCGCTGGAACGGCTCGCCCGGGACACCGGCGGCCGGTTCTACGAGGCGGCGACGGGCGGCGAGCTGCGGCAGGTCTACCAGGACATCGGCAGCAGCATCGGGTACCGGACCGAGACCCGTGAGGTGTGGGTGTGGTTCATCGGGGCGGGGCTGCTGCTGGCCTGCGTGACCGCCGCCGCGTCCCTGCTGTGGTTCTCACGGCTTCCCTGAGGCTTGAGGAGTGTCATGAGTCGGCATGGCGAGGACTCGCGTTACGGGCTCGGCGAGCCGCGCGGCCCGGACTTCCAGCCGGCGCGGCTGCCCGCCGCCTGGCTGTCGCCCTCCAACGGCATCCCGCGCCCGGACGGCGGGCGGCCGGCGGCGTTCACCGTCACGTCCGACCCCTGGACGGCGAGGGGCACGGCCACCACGACGGTCGGGAGGGGCCCGCGGCTGCTGACCGCGGGGTTGCTGGCGGCGGCCCTGGCGGGCGGGGCCGTGGGCGGCGTGGCCGGATGGGTGAGCGCGGGCCGCGCCGTCGCCCCGATCACCCAGTCCACGGCCGGTCCCGCCAACGGGCCGGGCGATCTCAGTGATGTCGCGGCGCGGGTGCAGCCGAGCGTGGTCTCGGTGGAGACGCGGACGGGGTCGGGCGGCGGAGGCACCGGTTCCGGCTTCGTGATCGACCGGAACGGCCACATCCTGACCAACGCGCACGTGGTGGAGGGCGCCGTCGAGGTCGACGTGGTGCTGTCGGACCGCCGCCGGCTGACCGCGCGGGTGCTCGGCGAGGACCGGGCGCAGGACCTGGCGGTGCTGGCGATCAGCCCGTCCGACAGCCCGTCCCCGCTGGTGTTCGGGCGTTCGGCGGACGTGCGGGTCGGCGATCCGGTGATGGCGCTGGGCTCCCCGCTCGGCCTGGCCGGAACGGTCACCGGCGGCATCGTCAGCGCGCTGAACCGCGAGGTGCGGCTCGGCGACGGCGAGCGGCGCAGGGCGGTGCAGACCGACGCGTCCATCAACCCCGGCAACTCCGGCGGGCCGCTGGTGAACGCGCGCGGCGAGGTGATCGGCGTGAACACCGCGATCGCCACGCTGAGCCGGGGCGGCGGTGGCGGATCCATCGGCATCGGCTTCGCGATCCCGGTGGACACGGCCGTGGACGGTGCCAGGCGCATCATCCGCTGACACGATGGAGGCGCCAGGTGCATAGCCGACGAAAGACCGAAATAAGCCGACAAAGGCGACAGCGCCCGCGCCACAACGGGACTGAGGAGGCGCGATGCGGATCCTCGTGGTCGAGGACGAGGAGGACCTCGTCGAGGCGCTCCGGTACGGGCTGGTCCGTGCCGACTACGCGGTCGACGTGGCCTACGACGTCGAGCAGGCGTCCGAGAAGCTGTACGCGGCCTCCTACGACCTGATGATCCTGGACCTGTCGCTGCCGGACGGGGACGGGTTCGACCTGTGCCGGTCGATCCGGCAGGGCGAGCTGAACGGGGAGAGCGACCCCGGCCTGCGCATCCTGATGCTGACCGCCAGGGACCGCCTCGCCGACCGGGTGCGCGGGCTCGACCTGGGCGCCGACGACTACCTGGTCAAGCCGTTCGCGTTCCCCGAACTGCTGGCCCGCGTCCGCGCGCTGCTGCGCCGCGACACGGTCCGGCCCGGCGGCGCGGCCTCGGCGGTGTGGCGGGTCGGCCCGCTCCGCCTGGACACCGGGCGGCACGAGGTCTTCAGGGGCGACCGGCGGTTGCAGCTCACGCCCAAGGAGTTCGCGGTGCTGCGCTACCTGATGAGCCGTCCCGGGCAGGTGGTCTCCTCCGAGGACCTGCTGGAGCACGTCTGGGACGAGAACGCCGACCCGTTCACCAACACCGTCCGGGTCACCATCGGGACGCTGCGCCGCAAGCTGACCGTGGACGGCGAGGAGCAGCTCATCGAGACCGTCGTCCGCCAGGGCTACCGCCTGCGCGAGCACGACGGGCCTGGTCCGGACGGCCCCGAGCACGGCACCGCCCCGCGAGTACGAGAGATGTCCGACTGATCATGCGCCTGCGCCTGCCGTCCCGCCCGCCCCGTACGCCACGCCGCCTGCTGCCCGGCGGGCGACGGCTGCCGGCCTTCGTCCACTCGATCCGGTTCCGGCTCACGGTGATGTACTCGACGCTGCTGTTCGTCCTGACCGCGATGGTGCTCGGCGGCATCTACGCGGCGGTGGCGGCCAGCACCGAGGCCGAGCCGATCACCCAGACCTACCGTGCCGACAAGTACTACCGTCTGCCCGACGGCACGGAGATCAAGCAGGGCGAGGTGGACGTCGTCAAGCTCCAGCAGGTGGAGCAGGCGGTCAACTACGAGACCCAGCAGGCGCTCCAGCACTACTCGCTGATCATGCTGGCGGGCCTGTTCCTGGCCAGCCTGGGCATCGGCTGGGTGCTGTCGGGACGGGCGCTCAAGCCGGTCAGGGCCATCGCCCGCACCGCCGAGGAGATCCAGGCCACCGACCTGTCCCGGCGGATCCGGCTGAGCGGGCCGAAGGACGAGCTGCGCTACCTCGCCGACACGATCGACTCGATGCTGGACCGGCTGGACGAGGCGTTCGGCGCGCAGCGGCAGCTCATCGACGACGCCTCGCACGAGCTGCGCAGCCCGCTGGCGATCATCCGGGCCAACCTGGACACCGTGCTGACCGCGCCGGACGCCGAGGACGCCGACCGCCGCCGGGCCGTCCAGGTCGTGGACCGCGCCACCACCCGGATGACGCGGCTGGTGGAGGATCTGCTGGCCACCGCGCGCCGGTCGGCCCCCGCCTTCCACGACACCGACGTGGACCTGGCGGTGGTCGCCCGCGAGGCCGCCGAGGAGTTCGACTCCCTGGCCGCCGCCCGCCGCATCGCCATTCAGCGCGACCTGAGCCGCGGCCTGCTCATCATCGGCGACCATGACGCGCTGCGCCGCGCCGTGGGCAACCTGCTGTCCAACGCGGTGCGGCTGGCGCCCGCCGGCTCGCGGATCAGGGTGGCGGCGGGCCGGTCCGGCGGCTGGCAGTGGATCGCCGTCCAGGACGAGGGGCCGGGACTGGACGCCGACGCGCAGGCCCGGGTGTTCGACCGGTTCTGGCGCGGCCAGGACGCCCGCCGTTCCCGCGACCGCCGCACGGGGCTCGGCCTGGCCATCGTCCGGCACATCGTGGAGGCGCACGGCGGTCATGTGCGGCTGTTCTCGACCCCGGGGGTGGGCAGCACGTTCGTGCTGTGGCTTCCGGTGACCGATGGCGACGCCGCCACCCCGCAGGCCCCGCCGGGAGATGACCCGTTGCCCCGCGACGGCGGCTCGTCCTGACTTCCGCGCCGGTGGCCTTCCGCCGAGGCCCGGACGGCTTCCGCGCGATCTCATCAGCTTCGGTTATCAGTGACGGCTTCGTGGGCTTCTGGTATCTATGACGGCGTGCTGCTGCGTCAGTTGGAGTACCTCGCCGCCTTGGCGCGCGAAGGCCATTTCGGCCGTGCCGCCCAGGCGTGCGACGTCTCCCAGCCCGCCCTGTCGGCGGGCATCCGGAAGCTGGAGACCGAGC
Organism: Actinomadura sp. NBRC 104412; assembly: GCF_030269515.1. Lineage (GTDB taxonomy): Bacteria > Actinomycetota > Actinomycetes > Streptosporangiales > Streptosporangiaceae > Spirillospora. The sequence goes on from NZ_BSTM01000008.1 coordinate 27,919, forward strand.
TCGGAGTGCAGATCGTCCAGCGCGCGCAGCGTTTCGAGGGGTTCACCCCTGAGGGGACCGAGGTGCTGCGGTGGGCGCAGCACGTGCTCGCCGAACGGGAAGAACTGAAGCGCACGCTCGAAAGCAGAAGGGGCGGACTGTCCGGCGTCCTGCGGATCGGCGCGATCCCCACGGCGCTGAGCGTCGCGGCGCTGCTGACCACCCCGATGCGGCGGAGGTATCCGCTCGTCCGGTTCTCGCTGCGGTCGATGTCGTCCCGGGAGATCGTGAGCGGGCTCAACGACTTCGACATCGACGTGGGCATGACCTACGTCGACGGCGAGCCGCTCGGCCGGGTGCGCGTGGTGCCCCTCTATCGGGAGCGCTACATGTTCCTGACCGCGGACGAAGGCGAGATCGCCGGGCAGCGGTCGATCACCTGGGCGCAGGCCGCGGCGGCGCCGCTCTGCCTCCTGCCGCCGGTGATGCAGAACCGGCGGATCCTGGACGGGTACTTCGCCGAGGCCGGTGCCGTGGCCGAGCCCGTGGTCGAGGCCGACACCGTCTCGGCGATCTACGCGCATGTCGCGTCCATGCGCCTGTCGAGCGTCATCCCGCACGCCTGGCTGCACGGTCACGGCGTGCCCGACGGCGCCCGCGTGATCCCGCTGCCGCCGCCGGAGCGCACCTATCACGTCGGGCTCGTCCTGGCGGGTGGCGGACCCGAGCCGCTGCTCGCGCGGGCGCTGGTCGACATCGCCCGCCAGGTGGACCTCCCGCACGAGCTGGAGCAGGTGGCGAGCAGGATCGCGCACGGCTGACCGGCCGTCCGCGCGACCATGTTTCCACCAGGGGAAAACGGGCTTCCACTTTCGTGGCCCTGGGGATATGAAGGCATGGGGCACGGGACGTTCGGCGGTCGTGGGCGAGACCTGTCCGCCGGCGTGGGCCCCGCCGGCGCTCCCGGCCGGCTGTCCACCGTCCGCTCACCCCTCGGGGGGATTGGCCTTGATCAGTGTCGCTGACGTGCTCCGGCAAGCGCCTCGCGCGGCGTCGCTCAGCCTTCGGGTCAGTTGAGACGGAGACCACCACACACCACTCACCAGGAGGTGCACAGTGGCTGCGTTGACGTTTCTCGACCGGGCGCATACGGTCGCCCCGCCCGGCTACAGCAGGTGGCTGATCCCGCCGGCCGCCCTGGCCATCCATCTTTGCATCGGGCAGGCGTACGCCACGAGCGTGTACAAGGAGCCGCTCGTCGCCCACTTCGACACCAGCCTGACCGCCATCGGAGTGATCTTCTCCATCGCCATCGTGATGCTCGGCGTGTCCGCGGCGGTCTTCGGCACCTGGGTGGACAGGGTCGGGCCGCGCAAGACGATGTTCACCTCCGCGTGCTGCTGGGCGGCGGGGTTCCTGATCGGCGCGGTGGGGATCGCGTCCGAGCAGCTCTGGCTGGTCTACCTCGGCTACGGATTCGTCGGCGGCATCGGCCTCGGCCTGGGCTACATCTCGCCGGTGTCGACGTTGATCAAGTGGTTCCCCGACCGGCCCGGCCTCGCCACCGGCATGGCCATCATGGGCTTCGGCGGCGGTGCCGCGGTCGCCGCGCCGCTGTCGCGCGAGCTGCTGTCCTTCTACGGCGGTGACGAGCCGGGCGGCGACGCGGTGATGAAGCTGTTCCTCACCCTGGGAGTGGCCTACTTCCTGGTCATGATGCTGGGCGTGTTCACCGTCCGAGTCCCGGCGCCGGGGTGGAGGCCGCCGCATTTCGACCCGGCCAAGGTCGCGGCCAAGCCGCTGGTGACCACGGGCCACGTCGCGGCCGGCAACGCGATCAAGACGCCGCAGTTCTGGCTGCTGTGGACGGTGCTGCTGTGCAACGTCACCGCCGGCATCGGGATCCTCGAACAGTCGGGCCCGATGATCCAGGACTTCTTCCGGGACGCGGCCACGAACACCTCGACGGTGAACGCGACCGTCGCCGCGGGCTTCGTCGGCGTCCTGTCGGTGGCCAACATGGCGGGCCGCTTCGTCTGGTCGTCCACCTCGGACTACATGGGCCGCAAGCCCACCTATGTGATGTACCTCGGCGTGGGCCTCGTCCTCTACCTGCTGCTGGCGCTGGCGGGATCGAGCTCCACCGCGCTGTTCGTCCTCATCTGCGTGGTCATCCTCTCCTACTACGGAGGCGGTTTCTCCACGGTCCCCGCGTATCTGCGTGACCTGTTCGGCACGTACCAGGTGGGCGCCATCCACGGGCGCCTGCTCACCGCCTGGTCCACGGCCGGCATCCTCGGCCCGCTCATCGTCAACCGGGTCCTGGACGCCCAGGGCACCCCGGGAGAGCTGGTCGCGTCCGACTATCGGCCGGCGCTGTTCATCATGGTCGGCGTCCTGGCGATCGGCTTCGTCGCGAACCTGCTCATCAAGCCCGTCTCCGAACGCTGGCACGAGGACGCGGCCGTCGTGGCGGCGGCGGAGGCCGGTCACCATCCCGCGGAGGCACCCGAGAAGGCCACCGCGGGTGACGCCCGGCAGTCGTCGTAGGGGTCGCAGGAACGCAGGGAACAGCAAACGTAGGGACGAGGAGTAAGCACCCATGACCGCACCCGCATCCGCACCGGCTCCCGGTACGGAAGAGCACGCGTCCGGCAAGTACAAGGCACAGCTCGTCATCGCCTGGACGATCGTCGGGATCCCGCTCGCGTACGGGGTCTACAACGCCGTCAAGGCCGCCCTGAAACTCTTCGGCGGCTGATCCGGATCCAGGGTGTCGCACCCGCCGAGCGCCCGCGCGGTGCGACACCCTGGAACCGGTCGCCTCATGTGACAGCGGGCACCGACACACACCGTTCCCGGGAAGGACCATCGCCATGACGGACCGCGCCGGCGGCGTGCGGGACGCGGCCGGCGTCGTGGTCGCCGGCGGGCGCTCGACGCGGATGGGCACGCCGAAGGCGGCCCTGGAATGGCACTCCTCGACCCTCCTGCGCCGTGTGACGGGTGTCGTCGCCCGCGCCGTCCGCGGCCCGGTGATCGTCGTGCGCGCCCCCGGTCAGGACCTTCCCGCCCTCGACCCGCGCGTGCTCGTCCGCGAGGATCCGGAGGAGGGCGGCGGGCCCATGGTCGGGCTGGCCGTCGGCCTGGCGGCGGCGGCCGGGCACGCCGAGGTGGCGTTCGTCTGCTCCACCGACCTGCCCTTCCTGCACTCCGCCTTCGTCACCGCGGTCCTCCGTGGCTTCGACACCGCTCCCGCCCCCGATGTCGTGCTTCCCGTCGTCGGCGGCTTCCGGCAGCCGATGGCCGCCGGTTACCGCACCGCCCTCGTGCCGCGGGTCGGGAAGCTGGTCGACGCGGGACGGGCGAAGCCGGCGCACCTGTTCGAGGAGGTCGCCGTGCGCCGGCTCGACGAGAACGCGCTGCTCGCCGACGCCCGGCTGGCGGAAGCCGACCCCGCGCTGGACTCGGTCGTCAACGTCAACACCCCCGGCGACTACCGCGCGGCGCGCGAACGCCCCGCGCCCGAGGTCGTCGTGGAACGTCACGGCGCACTCGCCACAGGGAACGGCGGCGCCGGGCCGCGACGGGTCCTGGCCGCGACCGTGGGCGCGGCCGCTGAACGCGTCGGGCTGACCCTGGACGGGCACGTCGTGGCCGCGATCAACGGCGAGCGCGTCCACGGGGACGCGGAGTCGCCGCTGGAGGCGGGCGACATCGTGTCGTTCATTCCAGCCGTGTCGTTCAGTCCAGGGGACCTCGCCCACTAGCCGAGCCGCGCTCAAGCGCCGTGCCATGGCGCCGGGATGTCAGAACGCCCGGCCTCCGCGACGGCGGGGACGACGGGCAGGACGGCGGCCCGCGCCGCCTCCGATCAGGCGTGACAGCACCCTGAACGGCAGCGTGACGATGCTGACGAGGGTGCCGATCACGGCCTGGAGGGCTGCTGCGATGCGGCCCATGATGTCTCAACTCCTTGGGGGTTGGGTTTGTCTTCCTTGGCGTAACCCGTACCCCCCGTGAGGTTTCTATGCATCCTCCGCGCACCTCCGCGCGGCCGTCCACGCCGTTCGGTGGACGCGTGACCGGGCTGAAGTCACGGTTTCCGGCTATTGACGCGCTGACGAGCGCTTCCTTAAAGTTCCGTCTACGCTCGTTCCGTCCAACCGAACGACGTATCGCTCAGCCGAACAAACGAGGGTGCGATCCATGGATGAAACCGGCTTCGACCGCCCAGGGGCGGCACGTGCCCTCGTCGACCGCTATCTACGGCTCTGCGAAGACCGCGAGCTGGACGAGGCGGGCGCGCTGCTCGTACAGGGCGCGCGCCTGGTGTTCCCGGGAAACCGGGTGCACGCCTCGCTCCCGGAGATGGCCGCGGCGTCGGCCACCCGTTACCGATGGGTCCGCAAGGAACGGGAGCGCTACTTCGAGGGAGCCGCGGACGGCGGGCTGACGACCGTCACCTCGCTCGGCACCCTCTACGGCGAGGACCTGGCCGGACGGCCCTTCTCCGGCGTGCGGTACGCGGACGTGTTCGTCCTGCGCGACGGGCTGATCGTCGAACAGCACGTGTACAACGACCTCGCGCTCGCCGGCATCGCGGCATCGCCGGCGGCCGAGCAGCCCGGGACGCCCTCGTAGGGCGGAGCTCGGCGAGACCCCCTGTCAACCCATTCGATCGAGGTCCCGAACATGAAGAGCACCCTCCGTCCGAGCGTGGCGGCACTGGTCGTGTCCGCCGTCGCGCTCGCCCTCACCGCCTGCGGCGGATCGTCCGGCGGCGGTTCGGCCGACAAGGAGATCACCGTCGCGTTCGCCGGCGCGGTCAACGCGCCGAAGGAGGACGTCGCCACCTACGCCGTGGCCAAGGATCAGGGCTTTCTCGACGCGAAGCTGAAGGTCAAGACCATCAACGCCGACGGGTCGTCGGCCGCGATCCAGGCGGTGACCTCGCGCAGCGCCGACATCACGGCGGCCGACATGGGATCCATCCTGGCCGCCAGGGAGAAGGGCGTGCCGATCAAGGCGATCGGCGGGCTCGTGCAGAACTGGCCGTGGCGGATCGCCGTCAAGCCGGACAGCCCGATCAAGACCGGGGCCGACCTCAAGGGCAAGAAGATCGGCGTGATCAGCCTCGCGTCGGGCTCGGCCCCGTACGCCCGGGCGTTCGCCAAGGACGCGGGCCTGGACGGGCAGAAGGACATCGACCTGCTGCCGGTCGGCATCGGCACCCCGGCCGCGTCCGCGCTGAACAGCGGCAAGGTGGACGCGCTGGCCCTGTACACGGCGCCGTACGCGTCGATCGAGAACTCCGGCACCAAGCTGCGGTACCTGCCGAACGGCGCCGCCTTCCAGGGCATCCGCTCGCTCACCTTCGCCGCCCGCGAGGACACGATCAAGAAGAAGAAGGAGGAGCTGACCCTCTACCTGCGGGCCGCCTACCAGGGTCTGCTGTTCTCCTCGGTCCAGCCGGAGGGCGCCATGCGGATCGGGTTCAAGACGTTCCCGGCGATGCTGTCCGGCCAGACGGTCGATCAGCGGCTGAAGGGCGACACCAAGGTGCTGACCAGCTTCGTCGACAGCGCCACCCCGGCCCAGGGCGAACCGGAGTCGTTCTCCAACTGGGGCGCGATCGGTGACGCCGAGTGGCAGAAGACCATGGCCTACACGCGGGCCGCGGGCCAGATCACCAAGGACATCCCGGTCTCCGAGATCTGGGACCCCAGCCTGCTCGCGGGCGCCAACCAGTTCGACGCCGCGCAGGTGATCGCCAAGGCGAAGGCGTACGCCCCGGCGTAGCGGCTCCCCGCCCCGGAACGTCCGAAGGAGAGTTCATGGCCAGCAGAATCCTCGGCCGCCACCAGGCCACGCATGCCGCGAAGGCCCCGGAGTCCGATGAGGACTCCTGGATCGAGGTGGCCGGCCTGCAGAAGGTGTACCGGCCGCGCAGATCGGAACCGACCCACGCGTTGTCCGACATCGACTTCACCATCCGGCGTGGTGAGTTCGTCTCGATCGTCGGGCCCTCGGGGTGCGGGAAGACGACCCTGCTGAAGATCCTGGCCGGGCTGATACCGAAGACCGAGGGAACGGTGCGGGTGGCGAACCGCGACGTCACCGGCCCGCTGCCCGAAGTCGGGATGGTCTTCCAGGCGGCCACCCTGCTGCCGTGGCGCACCATCCTGCAGAACGTCATGGTCCCCGTCCAGGTGCAGCGGCTGAACGTCCGCGAGTACCGGACGCGCGCCGAGGAACTGCTGCGGATGGTCGGCCTGGAGACCTTCGCCGACAAGTATCCGCACGAGCTGAGCGGTGGCATGCAGCAGCGCGCCGGGATCTGCCGGGCGCTCGTGCACAACCCCGCGGTGCTCCTCATGGATGAGCCGTTCGGCGCCCTGGACGCGATGACCCGCGAGTATATGAACGTGGAGCTGCTGCGCATCTGGCGGGAGAGCGGGCAGACGATCGTGTTCGTCACGCACTCGATCTCCGAGGCGGTCTTCCTGTCCGACCGTGTCATCGTGCTCAGCCCCCGGCCCGGCCGCATCGCCGAGATCGTGGACATCGACCTCGGCCGCCCCCGCGACCTCGGCATGGTGTCCTCGGACGCCGCGGGCGTCCATGTGAAGCGAATCCGCGAGCACTTCAGCGCCATCGGCGCCATCGAATGACGAGGTCCCCCATGGCATCCACACAGAACACGTCCACGAGCCCGGCGGCCGTGCCGGACGCGGCCCCACTCCAGAGCGCGGGCGGGTCCCGCGGCCGGCTCGATCCGCGGGAGCGGCCGGAGATCGTGCTCGTCCCGGCGGTCTTCGCGATCGTGATGCTCGGCTGGGAGTTCCTGGCCCGGCCGCTCGGGATCGACGAGTACACCCTGCCGCGGCCGTCGCAGATCTACACGGCGCTCGAGGCCCAGCTCACCGACGGCCAGTTCTGGGGGCACCTGCGGGTGACCCTCCAGGAGGCGCTGCTCGGGTACGTGATCGGCGTCGGCGTGGCGATGCTGCTGGGCACGCTGATCTCGCAGGTCCGGCTGGTCGAGCGGACGCTCATGCCGTACATCGTGGCCTTCCAGACCGTGCCCAAGGTGGCGCTGGCGCCGCTGTTCGTCGTCTGGTTCGGCTTCGGGATCAGCAGCAAGATCGTGATGGCGGCGGTCATCTCGTTCTTCCCGATGCTGGTCAACGTCGTCGAGGGACTGCGCTCCGCCGACGCGGACCGGATCCAGATGCTCACGGTGTTCGGCGCCGGGCGCTTCCAGATCTTCCGCATGGTGCGGCTGCCCACCGCGGTGCCGTTCATCTTCGCCGGGCTCGACATCGGGATCGTGTTCGCGATCCTCGGCGCGGTCGTCGGCGAGTTCATCGGCGCCAAGGAGGGGCTGGGCTATCTGCTGCTCCAGAGCAACTTCAACTTCGACATCGCGGGCATGTTCGCGGTGCTGGTGGTGCTCTCCGTGCTCGGGCTCATCGCGCACTTCCTGATCCGGCTCGCCCAGCGGCGGCTGGCGTTCTGGGCCGAGGAGAACAGGGTCATCGGTGCCTGACGTCCCCGCCGCCCACCCCGCCCACCCCGCCGAGGACCTCATGACGACCGACGACTCCGACTCCCGGATCGAGGCCGAGACCAAGGACGGCCCTGCCCGGTCGGGCATCGCCCGTGCCCTCGCCGTGATCGACGCGATCAGCCGGTCGCCGGAGGCCCAGGGGGTCTCCGTGCTCGCCCGGGAGATCGGCCTGTCGAAGGCGGTGACCCACCGGATCCTGCGCGAGCTGGTCGCCGGCCGGTTCCTGCGCTTCGACGAGACGACGAAGGTGTACCGGCTCGGCCCCGGCGCGCTGAGCATCGGCCTGGCGGCGCTGCGCGAGCTGGACGTCCCGGCGATCGCGCACCGCCACCTGGTCTCGCTGTCGGAGCGAACCGGGGAGACGACCACGCTCTCGCTGCGCCAGGGCTGGTCGCGGGTGTACGTCGACCAGGTGCTGTCGTCGCAGGAGATCCGCATGTCGGTCGCGCTCGGCACCAGCCACCCGTTGCACGCGGGGTCGTCGTCCAAGGCGATCCTGGCGGCGCTGCCCGACAGCGAGGTCGACGACTACATCGCGCACCACCGGCTCGACAGCGTCACCGACGCCACCATCACCTCGGCGGACGAGCTGCGCGAGGAGATTCGCCGGATCCGGGCGGTGGGCTACGCGGTCAGCTCCGGCGAACGGCAGTCGGGCGCGGCGAGCGTCGCGGCGGCCATCCACGGCCCCGCGGGCCAGGCGATCGGGTCGATTTCGGTGTGCGGGGTGCAGCACATGTTCACCCGCGCCCGCAGCAGGTCGCTCGGCGACCAGGTGATCGCGACGGCCGCCGCGATCTCCGCCGATCTGGGCCGCGGCCCGTCCAGGTCCGAGGACGAGAGCAGGACGGCGTCCGAGCACTGACGGCGGCGCGCCACCCGCCCGCGCGCCACCGCCCGCGCGGCATCGCCGCGCTGATCGAATCCAGTCTTCAGCAGGGGGAGATGAATGCAGGACGGTCCACTCCACGGACTACGGGTCATCGACGCCTCGACGATCCTCGCCGGGCCGCTGTGCGCGCGGATTCTCGGCGACTTCGGCGCGGACGTCGTGAAGATCGAGCATCCGGTGACCGGCGACGGGATGCGCGGCCACGGCAGGTCCAAGGACGGCACGCCGATCTGGTGGAAGGAGATCTCGCGGAACAAGCGGGCGCTCGCGCTCAAACTGTCCGTCCCCGAGGGCGCCGAGATCCTGCTCAAGCTGGCCGCGCGGTCGGACGTGCTGATCGAGAACTTCCGCCCGGGAACGCTGGAGCGCTGGGGCCTGGGGCCGGACCGGCTGCACGAGGTCAACCCGAGCTTGATCATCGTCCGGGTCACCGGCTTCGGGCAGCGCGGCCCGTACGCCGGACGGGCCGGGTTCGGCACGCTCGCCGAGGCGATGAGCGGCTTCGCGTACATGACCGGCGAGCCGGACGGGCCGCCCACGCTGCCCGCGTTCGGGCTCGCCGACAGCATCTGCGGGATCGCCGCCTCGTCCGCGACGGCGATGGCGCTGTGGCACCGCGACCGCGACCCGGAACGGCGCGGCCAGGTCATCGACATGAGCCTGCTGGAACCGCTGATGACGGCGGTCGGACCGGCGCCCACCGTGTACGACCAGCTCGGCGTGGTCGAGGAGCGGCACGGCAACCGGTCGACGAACAACGCGCCCCGCAACACGTACCGGACCGTGGACGGGCACTGGGTCGCGGTGTCGACGAGCGCGCAGCGGATCGCCGAGCGGGTGCTGCGGCTCGTCGGCCACCCCGAGGTGATCGAGCAGCCGTGGTTCGCGACCGGCCACGGTCGCGCGGAACACGCCGACCTGCTCGACAAGCTGGTCGGCGACTGGATCGCCGAGCGCACCCGCGAGCACGTCATCGCGGAGTTCACCGAGGCGGGCGCGGCCGTCGCCCCCGTCTACAGCGCGGCGGACATCGTCGGTGACCCGCACATCCGGGAGACGGAGATGCTGACCAGCGTCCCCGACCCGGACTTCGGGCCGATGCTGATGCACAACGTCATGTGGCGGATGTCGCGCACGCCGGGCCGGATCCGCTTCACCGGGCGCCCCCTGGGCGCCGACACCGAGGGGCTGCTCGTCGACGAGCTCGGCCTCGACCCGGCGGAAGTGGCGAGCCTGCGCGAGCGCCAGATCGTGGCCTGACCGTCGAGGAGAGGTGAACCGTTGAATCGGATCTGGTTCCAGAAGCACACGGTCGTCGGCCGCAACCCCTGGCTGGACGAAGGGTACGAGCGGCACGCCCGCGACATCCTCGGCGACCGCGCGGCCGTGGAGTTCCACGCGCTGCCCGCCGAGGCGTACGCGACACGGATGCCCGCCGACCACGTGAAGTACGGCCAGCTCGAAGTCTTCTTTTCCTGGTACTTCGCCGAGCGGGCGGTCGAGGCCGAGCGACGCGGCTTCGCGGCGTACGTGATCGGCACCAGCCAGGACCCCGGCCTGGACGCGGCGCGCTCGCTGGTGTCGATCCCGGTCGTCGGGTACGGGCAGGCGACCTTCGACTTCCTGCGCTCCCAGGGGCTGCGGTTCGGCGTCGTCGGGTTCGTCCCGGCGCTGGAGGAGGCGCTGCGGGCCAACCAGTCCCGCTATGGCTGCGCCGAGCTGTGCGTGGGTTTCCGCTACCTGCCGGAGGGGCGCACGCTCATCGAGAAAGGGCTCCCGGACGACGCCCTGCCCGCCCTGCTGGAGAAGATCGAGGGGGCGGCGGCGGAGCTGCGCGAGGCGGGCGCGCAGACGATCGTCTCGGGCGAGGGCATCCCCTGCGAGCTGCTGTGGCGTGCCGGGATCCGCAGGGTCGCCGGTCTCCCGCTGATCGACTCCAACGGCCTCGCGCTCGCCACCGCGAACATGCAGGCGGACCTGCTCGCCGCGGGCGTGTGGAGCCGCGACGCCCCCGGCTACCTGACCGACCGCGCCCCGGCCGAGGAGGTCGACCGCCTGCGCGCCCTCTTCGGCCCCGCCATCGCCCACGGCTGACGTGCCTCATCCGTCCGCGAGCGCCGCGTCGGCGTTCCTGAGGGCCATCGCCATGATGGTGAGCTGCGGGTTCACCTCCGGGCAGGTCGGCAGGACGGACGCGTCCACCAGGTGCACGCCGCGTACTCCGCGCAGCCGCCCATGCGGGTCGGCGGGTGTGCCGGCGCCGCCCATCCGGGCCGTGCCGGTCGGGTGGAAACCGGCCAGGTGCAGGTCGGTGACCGGGCTGGAGGCGACGGCCTCCGACACCTCCTCCTCGGTACGGGCGATCGGGTGGCGGGGCAGGCCGGTGAGCACGTCGCGTGCCCCGGCGGCGAGCAGGATCCGGCCCATGGCGACCAGCGCCCGCCGGAGCCGCGCTGCGTCCCGGGCGGAGAGGTCGTAGCGGGGGAGCGGGCGCCGCCGCCCGTACACGCGCCCGGACGGGCCGTCGGCGATCATCGCGCCGAGCACCGCGAGCCGGCCGGACTCCGCCAGCCGCCGCCGCAGCTCCCGTCCCGTGCCGGGCAGGACGAACGAGCTCATGCCGTGCGGGCTCGCGGTCGCCTCGATCAGGATCCCGTCGCCGTGCGCCTCCTCGATCCCGGCGCTCTGCATCACGCCCGACCAGGACGTCACCGGCTCGTCGAACCGCCCGGCCATGCTCGTGGCCGGGTGGACGGCCATGCCGCGCCCGAGCCCGGGATGCCCGCCCAGACCGGAGCGGCGCAGCAGCGGTGGCGTCTGCGTCGCGCCCGCGGCCACGACGATCCGGGACGCGAGGATCTCCAGATGCGTCCCGTCCGGGCGCCGCGCCCTGATGCCGGTGGCGCGGCCGCGTTCCACCAGGATGCGTTCGACCTTCGCGTGCGTGATGATGCGGGCTCCGGCCGCGCACGCCTGGGGCAGCGCGTTCAGGTGGACGCCGTTCTTCGCGTTGCGCGGGCATCCGGCGGCGCACTGGCCGCTGCCCGCGCAGCCGGGGGCGTTGCGGCGCAGCGGCGCGGCCTTCCAGCCCAGCCGCCGCGCGCCTTCCAGCGCGAGCAGCCCGTTGCGTCCCAGCACGTCGATGGGCTGCGGCGCGACCCGCAGGGTCGCCTCCACCTCGTCCAGGTAGGCGTCGAAGCCGTCCATGGGAACGCCGAGCCGCGACCAGCGGCGCTGGACGTGCGGAGGCGTCCGGTAGCAGGTGCCGCTGTTGACGACGGTCGTGCCCCCGACGGCGCGTCCCTCGGGCAGCAGGACAGGAGGACGGCCGAGCGCGAACGAGGCCCCCGCGTCCCGGTAGAGCCGGGTGAAGCGTTCGAGTGGCGGGCGGTCGCGGAAGTCGGCGGCGACGAAGCGGCGCCCCTCCTCCACGACCACCACGGACAGGCCCGCGCGGGCCAGCGTGCGCGCCGCCATCGCCCCGCCCGCTCCCGACCCGACGACGATCGCGTCGGCGGTCGCCCTGGACGGCCATGCGCTGGACGGCGTGCAGTCCAGGTCGGCGTCCGGCCGCGCCCCCTCGTACGGCACGTGCGGGGGAGCGGGGAGAAGCTCCGTGGCCGCCGCCTGAAGCAGGGGGATCTTCAGCGTCTCCAGCAGCCGGGCCGCCGCCGGCCGTCCTTCCAGCACCTTGCACAACGCCTCGCGCCGGTCGGCGTCCAGCGCGTCCAGGGGACGCCCGGTGAGAAGGCGGGACAGCGCGTCCACGGCCCCGGCGCCCGCGGTGAGCCCCAGGCGCGCGGCCGGCGCGGGGAAGGCATCGCGGGCGCGGGCGGCGACGCGCCGCACGTCGTTCTCGTCCTCCAGGCCCAGGACGGCCGCCACCGTCCCGGTCAGGGCGTTCACGCGTCGCCTCTGCGGGCGGCCTCGCCGTGAGGCCGGAGGCCCACTTCCGCGTGGCCGGTGCCGTCCAGGCGCCATTCGCGTTCGACGCTCCAGCCGCGCGCCGCCGTCCGCCGCGACAGCGTGATGACCACATCGGCGCGCTCGGTGTTGTGGCAGACCGCCGGGCGCCCGTCCGGATCGGCGTAGTCGACCGCCACCGTCTCCTCGGGACGCTGGGTGACCTGGATGTGGACGCGGCGGTCGCCGACCCGGCCGTGGACCGTCCAGGTGGGCAGCATGGGCTCACAGCGCAGCCGGAACGCGGCGAGCAGCGGGTCGCCCGCGGGCCAGTCCTCGCCGTCCACGCGCAGCCGGACGAACGGGAGCGCGGGCAGCCGGTTCATCAGCGGGCGGGTGGAGACCGCGGCCACGACCTCGCACACGTCGCCGCCGCCCAGATCGGCGTGCAGCCACGCCCAGCGCTCGGCGTTGCCGTGCCCGTAGATGCGGGCCGAGCCGCCGCGCCCGCCGCGCACCTCGAGCTCCCGGTCACCGAACCGCACCACGCCGTCGTAGGTGGCGGCCGGCATGGGGACGATCTGCGCGGCGGGAAGCACCTCCCGCTCCCAGGCCCAGCGCGGGAAGGTATAGAGCGGCTCACCGGTACCCGTCTCCGACAGCTCCCACGACAGGTCGCCCGCCTTCCCCGTGAGCCGTCCCGGCACGTGTTCCACCGGGCCTGCGGTGAAGCCCGGCCCGTCCCCGTCGTCCCAGCCGTACGGGCCGAACCGCCCGAACACCGGGGCCTCACCCGGAGGGAAGACCGCCGCCCACCCATGCGCCCGAGCCTTGCCCTCACCGGATGCCACGAGCTCGTGGTGGAGCCAGATCCCGGTGCCGGTCGCCGGGTCGGTCAGCGTCGTGTACCACACCTCGAGTCGGCCGGGCTGACGCCGCCACCGCGACCTCATCAGCGCGGGTGGCCCGGACGGAGCCGGAACGCGGGCCGTCCCGGGGAACCGGAAGGACGCGAGGAACCGGGCCAGGTCGCGGCGCAGGTCGAAACGCAACCGGGCCTCGCCGACCACCGTCCCGTCCTCATCGGTGACCGTGACCGGCAGGAACGTCAGGGAGTGCAGTGGCCGCCGTGGCGTGAGCGACTTCCAGCCGTCCAGGTGGAGACGCCGCCCGTCCAGCGCCGTGAAGCCCAGGGTGTAGCGGATCCGGCGCGCGGTGACCGGCGCGACGTGCAGCCGCCCCGTCGCGGCGCGGTCGTCCGCCCAGCCGGGGACGGTCACGCGGCCGGACACGCTTCCCTCCAGAGTCCTCCAGGGAAGCAGCACTCCGGGCAGGTCGGCGTCCAGCTCCATCCTCATCGGGCGCACGGGTTCGTCCCGCTCGCCCTTGAGGCGCACCGTCCCCTCCATGACCTCACTGAACGTCGTGCGGCGGCTGCGGTTCATCGGCCCTCCCCAGCATCAGGGACTCGGTCTCGGCGTAGTAGGCGTCGGCGGCCTCGCGGGCCCGGACCGCGTCCCCCGCGCACAGGGCCGCCACCAGCGGGGCGATCCGCTCCGCGGCGCCCGGCGGGTCGGTGAAGGCGCCCGCGAACCGCTCCCGCACCGCCAGATAGGCGTTGAGCAGCGCGTTCACCAGGAACCCGTACACCCGGTTGCCGGTGGCCGCGGCGATCACCCGGTGGATCTCGCACTCGGCGAGCTGGGCGGTGTCCGCGTCCGGCGCCGCGCGCAGCTCGCCGGCCAGCGCGCGCAGCCGGTCCCGGTGCTCGGGCCCCGCGTGCGCGGCGGCCGTGGCGGCGATCTGCGCGCCCACCTCGCGCCGCACCTGGAAGATCTCCGCCGCCCATTCCGGTCCCGCGGTGCCGACCAGCATCGGCAGCAGCTCGGGGCCGCCCAGCCGCTCGTAGTCGCGGACGCGCGTGCCGACCCCGTGCCTGGTCTCCACCAGCCCGGCCTGCCCGAGGCGGACCAGCGCGTGCTTCACCGACGTGCGGGTGACCTGGTACGCGGTGGCGAGCTCGCGCTCGGGCGGCAGGTAGGAGCCGGGAGGGTAGCGGCCGCTGAGAATGTCGTCGCGCAGCCGCGCGGCCAGGGTGTCGACGAGGGTGTCACGGGGCAACGGGGTGGTCACGGCCCGCCCTTCGCTATGGTGCGGTCGCACAGTGGCTCAGTGGATGAGCCACTGTGCCACTGTGGCAGTGTCGTCCGCCACGGTCAATGCCACCGTGTCGATGGTCCTCGCGTTCGTGGCAGGGTGGAACGCGCGTACGCGTAACGACGCGCGAAACGGAAGGGGCATCGGATGACGGCGAACGCGATGGGGACTTTGGACTGGCAGCCGGCCGCCGGGCGGGCCGACCTGCTCGCCGGCCCGGTCGCCGCGGCCATCGGGCGGCGGCCCGAGGCGAAGGTCGCCGAGATCGACCCCGAGTTCGCCGACACCGCGGCGTTCTGCGAACGGTACGAGGTGCCGCTGGAGGCGAGCGCCAACTGCGTCATCGTCGCGGCCAAGCGCGGTGGCGAGGTCTCCTACGCGGCCTGCATGGTCCTGGCCACCGACCGCGCCGACGTGAACGGCGTCGTCCGCAAGCGGCTCGGCGCGCGCAAGGTGTCGTTCGCGCCGATGGCGGACGCGACCTCGCTGACCTCGATGGAGTACGGCGGCATCACCCCGGTCGGGTTGCCCGCCGGCTGGCCGGTCCTGGTGGACGAGGCGGTGGCGGCGGCGCCCCAGGTCGTCATCGGCAGCGGCCTGCGCCGTTCCAAGCTGCTGCTCCCCGGCAAGTCCGTCGCCGACCTGCCGGGCGCCGAGGTGCTGGCGCTCAGCCTCGCCCGATAGGCGGTCCCCCATGACCATGAACACATCCCCCGCGCTTCACCGTGCCCTGGAGGAGCCGGGCTTCCGCCCCCTGCCCGGCACCGTCGTCGTCCTGCTGGAGGCCGTTCAGGCGCCGCCGCGGCTGGCCGCGCACCTGCGCGCGGTGCACGACGTCGCGTGCGACCTGTCGGGCTGGGTCGGCGACCGCTATCCGGCCGCCGGAGCCGACCCGGGCGCGGTCGCGTTCGGCGCCGCCACGCACGACATCGGCAAGGCGCTGCACCCCGGCGAGCTGTCGGGGCCGGGTCAGGCGCACGAGTTCGCCGGGTACGAACTGCTTCTCTCGTACGGGGTGGACGAACGGCTGGCGCGCTTCGCCCGCACCCACTCCTCCTGGCACGAGGACGGCATCGGCATCGACGACCTGCTGGTCAGCCTGGCCGACAAGGTCTGGAAGGCCAAGCGCGTCCGCGACCTGGAACAGCTCGTCACCGACCGGCTGGCGGTCGCGTCCGGCGAGGCGCCCTGGCAGGCGTACGTGGCGCTGGACGACCGGCTCCAGCGGCTCGCCGAGGACGCCGACCGCCGCCTGGCCTACCAGTCCGCCTACCCGGTCTAGCCGGTCCAGCCGCTTGGTGGCGCAGGGTAGGGGACGCCACCCGCTGCGCGGGCGCGTTCGTGGAAACGCTCGTTGGCGGACGCCATGGCCTCGGGGGAGGGGCAGCCGGGCGAGGCGGTGCGCAGCAGCCCGAACTGCACCGGATCGGCCACGTCCGCCAGGCCCGGCGTCCCCGTGTCGCCGGTGCCCTTCAGCGCCTTGACGAGGACGACACCGCTGAGGCCGATGTCCTCGGGCTCCATCGCGGCAAGGGTGCTCTCGATGAACCCGGCCGCGACCACCCCGGGCAGGAAGGCGATCGCCCAGGGGTGGGGCCGCCGCCACTCGCCGAGGGCGATCAGCTCGTCCACGTCCGGGGTCATCCGGTCCGCGAACTCCCAGTACGTGATCGTCTCGACCTCGCTCGGGTCGAGCCCCCGCGGCGGCTTTCTCCCGTCGAACAGCACCGCCTTCGCCTCGTACCGCCATCCCGTCCCGGACGGCTTGGCCTGGCCGGAGAGATGGTCGGCCGGTGCCGTGGTCTGAACGCGCAGGAGCGCCGTGGCGTCCTTGCACGGCACCGTGCAGACCAGGACGTCGCGCGGGGCCGGCACGAGCCGGAGGACCGCCCTGGTGATGATCCCGTGCCGTCCCGAGCCGCCCCTCACCGCGTCGAACAGCCGCCGATCGAGCGAGGGCGAGCACCGCGCGATCCGCCCGTCCGGCGTGACGACCTCCAGCTCGGCCACGTTGCCCGCCTGGGTGCCGTGGACGTGGGACGTCCCGCCCACGCCCCCGGCGGACAGGGTCCCGCCGACGGTGAGGTCGAGGTAGTCGGTGAGGACGGGAGGCGTGCGGCCGTGCGGCAGCGTCGCCTCCAGGACCTCGCGCCAGGTCGCGCCCGCGTCCACGCTCACGCAGGCGTCCCGTACCTCGTGGACGGTGGCGAGGCCGCGCATGTCGATCGAGATGCCGCCGGTCAGGCAGCGCCCATCGGTGGAATGACCGCGTCCGCGAGGGACCACAGGGGTCCGCCCGTCCGCGCGCAGCAGCGCGGAGGCGACCTCACCGGCGGACGCGGGACACACCACTTCTCGCGGCGCGCCAAGAGCACTTCCCCCGAAATCCTGCATAACTCAGCACGCTACCGCCCGGCCGCCAGGGGATGGCTCTTTGTAATGAACCCGCCCGGCCTCCGCCCGCCGGCACCGTAGCGCAGGGTGATCGACGCCCGTTGGCTGGTGACCTATCCGGGATTGGTGATGTCCGAAATGGACTGTCGGTGAGTGCACTGGTCAACGCGCCGCATCGTCCGGGGCGGTGCGGGAGTGGCCGCGACCGTAACCCCGGGGCCAGATGTCGGTGGCGGTGGGCGGCCATCCGCGCCACGGTCCGTGACCAGGTTCTACCGTCGTGTCGAGGGCGTGTCCCTTAGCGGCTTTCGCCATCCGGAAACCGGCGGTTAACGTCACTCTGACACAATGGCCTAACAGCTGTATTCCTGGGCATGGAGGTCGTTACTACTTCAGGAGGCGGTCGCGCGTGTCGCACGGCAGTGAGTTCGTTGTGGTGGCCAACCGGCTTCCGGTCGATCGGGTCCCCGGGACCGGGACCGGTGAGGGGGCGGCCTGGCGGAGAAGCCCCGGCGGCCTGGTGAGCGCCATCGCGCCGGTGATGCGGCGCCGGCAGGGCACCTGGGTGGGCTGGCACGGAGCGCCCGACGAGGTCCTGGAACCGTTCGAGACCGACGGGCTGAACCTTTACCCCGTGCCGCAGTCCGCCGACGACGTGAAGTACTACTACGAGGGCTTCTCCAACGCGACCCTGTGGCCGCTCTACCACGACGTGGTCGCGCCTCCCGTCTACAGCCGCGAGATGTGGGACGCCTACGTCCGGGTCAACGAGCGGTTCGCCAAGGCCGCGTCCGAGGTGGCCTCGAAGGGCGCCGTCGTGTGGGTGCAGGACTACCAGCTCCAGCTCGTCCCGGCGATGCTGCGGCGGCTGCGTCCCGACGTGCGGATCGGCTTCTTCCTGCACATCCCGTTCCCGCCGCTGGAGCTGTTCTGGCAACTGCCCTGGCGCCGGCAGATCCTGGAGGGGCTGCTGGGCGCCGACCTGGTGGGCTTCCAGTTGCCCGGCGCCGCCTCCAACTTCGTCCGGCTGTGCCGCAGGCTGCTGGACGCCCGTTACAACAAGCAGGACGTGTACTGGGAGAACCGCGTCGTCCGCGCCCGCTCCTTCCCGATCTCCGTGGACGTGTCCGAGCTGAACGAGCTCATCACGCGCCCCTCGGTGCGGGAGCGCGCCGAGGAGCTCCGCACCGACCTCGGCGACACCACCGTCCTGCTGGGGGTGGACCGGCTCGACTACACCAAGGGCATCACCCAGCGCCTGGAGGCGTTCGGTGAGCTCTTCCGGGACGGGCACCTCAAGCCGGGCCAGGCCGTGTTCGTGCAGATCGCGACGCCCAGCCGCGAGCGCGTCGAGCAGTACCAGCTCCTGCGCGACCAGATCGAGCAGCAGGTGGGCCGGATCAACGGCGAGTACGGCGAGATCGGCTTCCCGGTGGTGCACTACATGCACACCTCCTACACGAGGGACGAGCTGGTCGCGCTCTACCTGGCCGCCGACGTCATGGTGGTGACGCCGCTGCGGGACGGCATGAACCTGGTCGCCAAGGAGTACGTGGCGTGCCGTTCCGACCTGCGCGGCACGCTCGTGCTCAGCGAGTTCACCGGTGCCGCGGCCGAGCTGCGCCGCGCCTACCTGGTGAACCCGTACGACATCGACGGGCTCAAGGACACGCTGCTCACCGCGCTGAACGCCGGGCCCGCCGAGCAGGCCCGCCGGATGCGCGCCCTGCGCAAGCGGGTGATCGAGCACGATGTCGACCGCTGGGCGCAGGACTTCCTGACCTCACTGGAGGAGGCCCAGCGGCGCCACGGGGTCCCGGCCGCCATGAGCTGACGGCGCCGGCAGGCGGCCGTTCGCTGAACGTTTGCTGAATATCGCGGCAGGTGCGGACGGCCCGGCGCCCGGACGATGACCGCGCCGGAACGGTCCAGACCGGAGTTAAGGGGCGTCCGGGGCGCTGATGCGCGGCGTCCGGATTGCCAAATTTTTCGTGAGAGGTACGGTTTCCTGGCCTTGTCCCGGCGTGGAGGCGCCGCCGACCGCCCCGGCTTCCGCGGACACGTTTCGCCACCATTTGAAAACCGCGTGCAGCCGGTGGGGCCCGTCTCGGGACGGAACCCGTCGCGGGACGCCCTTGCGGGCGCGGGTCAGACCGGCTGCGGCGCGGTGGAGCGCACGTCGAACGCCGCCCAGACGGCCTTGCCGCCGGTGGCGAGCGGGGCCCAGCCCCACGAGGCGCTGACCGCGCCGACGACCAGCAGGCCGCGCCCGCCCTCGCCGAAGCGGCCCGGGTCCTGCGCGATCGGCTCGGGCGTGCGGGCGCCCGGATCGGTCACGGCCGCGACGACGCGCCGGGGGTGACCCAGCAGGACGAGCTGGATCGGGCCTGCCGGCAGCGGCCTCGGCAGCCCACGCAGCCCGTGCTGGAGCGCGTTGGTGACCAGCTCGGACACGGCGGCGACGACGTCGTCCGCGGTCGCGTCCAGACCCCATTCGCGCAGCGTGGCCTGCGTGAACGCGCGCGCCTGCCGGGGTGAGCTGTTCTCGGCCGGCAGCACCTGCCGCGCGGTGCGCGGCACACCCGACGGCGGCGCGGGCCACAGGCCGGCCAGCCCTGGCACGGCCGCGGGAGCGCCCTGCGGGGCGTCCTCGGCGAACGACGTGCGGGGTTCCGGCAGGGAAACGTGGTCCGGCAGCGGGTGCGGGCCCGGATGCCGCCGGCCGTTGGGGGCGGCCGGAGCCGCCACGTCGTCTGCCTGGTCAACGATCATTGTCAAACCCCAGTGGCGTGCGGGTCGTTACGTGGCGGGCGTTCGCTATCTTGCTCCCCATGTCGTGCAGATGCAAGACCGTCTGCATGGACGAATGCAAGAACGAATGCACGTGCATCTCGTACCATGGCGTTGGGGTGGGGCGAGATCGCGGCCTCCCTGCGGGGAGGCGGAGTACGCCTTAGAGGGGGCAGATTGATGGACGGCGCCAAGCTGTCGGACGTCCGGCGGGCCGAGCTCGCCTGGCAGAAGAGCCGCCGGAGCAACCCGAGCGGCAACTGCGTCGAGATGGCGGAGCTCCCGACGGGGGAGATCGCCGTGCGCAATTCCCGTTACCCGGACGGGCCGGTCCTGATCTACACGCGAGAGGAGGTCGAAGCGTTCGTCGGTGGCGCCAAGGACGGTGACTTCGATCACATCCTGGTGTGAGCCTGTTCGCTCCATCGGTAAACCGAATCTCATTCCAATTCGGCGATCCGCCCGGTAGCGTGCACTTTCATGCATCCGGGGCAGATCGCCGAACAGGCCCCCGGCAAGCCCGCCGTGATCATGGCGGGCTCCGGGCGGGTCATCACGTACCGAGAGCTCGACGAGGAGTCCAACCGGCTGGCGCACCTGCTGCGGGCCCAGGGGTTGCGACCCGGTGACCACATCGCCTTCATGCTGGAGAACCATCCGCTGTTCCTCCCCATCGCCTGGGCGGCACAGCGGTCGGGGCTCTACTACACGGCCATCAGCTCGCGCCTACAGCCCGAGGAACTCGCCTACATCGTCGACAACTGTGAAGCCAAGGTCTTCATCACCAGTCACGCGCTCGCCCGTACGGCCGTGTCCATCGCCGAACGGACGCCCAATGTCCGGCTGCGCCTGATGGTGGACGGTGCCGCGCCGGGCTTCCTGCCTTACGAGCAAGAAGTGGCCCGGCAGCCAGTGACCCCTATCGCCGACGAGTGCGAGGGGGCGGACATGCTCTACTCCTCGGGCACCACGGGCCGTCCCAAGGGCGTCAAGCCGCCCCTGTCCTTGGCGCCGCTCGGGGAGGGGGGCTCGCTCTACCAGCTCATCTCACTGCTGTTCGAGGCGGACCGCGACTCGGTCTACCTTTCACCGGCGCCGCTCTACCACGCGGCCCCCCTGCGCTACAGCCTCACCTTCCTGCGCTTCGGCGCGACCGTCGTGGTGATGGAGAAGTTCGACGCGGAGGGCGCGCTGGCGGCGATCGAGAAGTACAAGGTCACCCACAGCCAGTGGGTGCCGACCATGTTCATCCGCATGCTCAAGCTCCCCGAGGAGACCAGGGCCCGGTACGACCTGTCGAGCCTGCGGTACGCCGTGCACGCGTCGGCGCCCTGCCCCGTCCCGGTGAAGGAGCAGATGATCGACTGGTGGGGTCCGGTACTGCACGAGTACTACGCCGGCACCGAGGGCAACTGCTTCGTCTACACCAACTCGCAGGACTGGCTCGCGCACAAGGGCACCGTGGGACGTCCCCTGGTCGGCGAGATCCACGTCTGCGACGACGAGGGCAACGAGCAGCCGCCCGGCAAGCCGGGAACCCTCTACTTCGGCAACGGGCCCACCTTCGAGTACCACGGCGACGAGGAGAAGACCAAGTCGTCCCGCGACCCGTGGGGGCACGGCTGGACCACGCTGGGCGATGTCGGCTACGTGGACGAGGAGGGCTTCCTCTACCTCACCGACCGGCGCTCATACATGATCATCAGTGGCGGGGTGAACATCTACCCGCAGGAGGCCGAGAACGTGCTGGCCGTCCATCCCGCGGTCGCCGACGTGGCCGTGTTCGGGGTGCCGGACGCCGAGATGGGCGAGGCCGTGAAGGCCGTCGTCCAGCCGCAGGACCCGGCCGCCGCGGGGCCGGAGCTGGCGGACGAGCTGATCGCGTACTGCCGGGAGCGGCTGGCGCACTACAAGTGCCCCCGCAGCGTCGACTTCCGGGAGGAACTGCCCCGCCACCCCACCGGAAAGCTCTACAAGCGCCTGCTACGGGACGAGTACTGGAAGGACCACCCCAGCAAGCCGGGCCCGCGGATCGCGCCCCAGCGCCCTCCTGAGGCCCGGGAGAGCCCGGCGGCGGGCACCGGCCGCCCGGGGCGGCGGCACTGACGGGCAGACCGGCGGACGGCACCGGCGGACGGCACCGGCGGACGGCACTGACGAGAAAGGCGAGCGCCCCGCCCCTGAGCTCGTTCCAGGGGACGGGGCGCATGCCCGTGCGGCCGCCTCTAGTGCATCATCACCGGGGCGTCGACCGGGGCGTCGTCCTTGCCGTCCAGGCCGCTCTCGACCGGCTTCCTGCGCGGCAGCAGCAGCGCCGGGAGGAACGCCAGCGTCAGCAGGGCCAGCGACCACCAGTAGGTGGTCTGGAAGGCGTCGGCCATCTTGTTCATGATGTCGGCGATCATCTGCGGCGGGATCTGGGCGCCCGACGGCGCCTCGGCCGCCATGCCGCCGCCACCGCCGAGACCGCGGCTCTCCATCTGCGCGGTCAGCAGCACCGCGATGAACGCGGTGCCGATCGAGCCCGCCACCTGCTGGATGATGTTCAGCGCCGTGCTGGCCCGCGGCACCTCGTCGTGCGCCAGCGTCTGCATGGCCGCCGACATGGTCGGCATCATCGTCATGCCCATGCCGAGGCCCATCACGAACAGCGCGGCGCCCAGGCCCCAGTACGAGGCGTCGACGGTGAGCTGCGAGGCGAACAGCGCCACGCCCGCCACCACGATCGACAGCCCGCCCAGGACCACCTTGCCGGGACCGACCCGGTCGGTGAGCTGGCCGCCGATCGGCATCGTGATCATCGCGCCGAAGCCC
Organism: Actinomadura sp. NBRC 104412; assembly: GCF_030269515.1. Taxonomy (GTDB): domain Bacteria; phylum Actinomycetota; class Actinomycetes; order Streptosporangiales; family Streptosporangiaceae; genus Spirillospora. The sequence continues at coordinate 50,421 of NZ_BSTM01000008.1, forward strand.
TGCGGGGCCAGCAGCAGGCCCGCGGAGAACGCCGACTCGCCCCGCACCACCTGGTAGTACAGCGGCAGGATGAGCATCGCGCCGAAGAACGCGCAGGCGAACAGCACCATCGTGCCGGAGGCCGCCGCCACCGAGCGCCGCCGGAACAGCCGCAGGTCGATCAGCGGGTTGGTGTTGCCTCGCTGCAGCGCCCTGACCATGAAGCCCAGCACCAGGACCACACCGCCGATCGTGGTGATCAGCACGTCGGTGCGCCCGAAGTCGGACTTCTCGGCACCGGTGGCCAGGCCGTAGATCAGCCCGGCGAGACCGGGGGACAGCAGCAGGAGGCCGGGGAAGTCCAGCCGCTCGGCCGGGCGCGGCTCGTCCCGCTTCAGAACCCGCCAGGCCAGCACCAGGGCCAGCGCGCCGAGGGGCACGTTGATGTAGAAGATCCAGCGCCAGGAGACGTCGTCGACCAGCCAGCCGCCCAGGATCGGGCCGGCGATCGGGCCGAGCAGCATCGGGATGCCGACGATGCTCATCACCTTGCCGACCCGCGACGGGCCCGCCGCCTGGGTCAGGATCGTCATGCCGGCGGGCATGATCATGCCGCCGCCGAGGCCCTGGAGCACCCGGAACAGGATCAGCGACTCGGCGCTCCAGGCCATGCCGGCCAGCGCCGAACCGGCCACGAACAGGCCGATCGAGATCATGTACAGCCGCTTGGTGCCGAAACGGGCGGAGGCCCAGCCGGTCACCGGGATGACCGTGGCGAGCGCCAGGGTGTAGCCGGTGGCCACCCACTGGATCGTGGACAGCGGCGCGTCGAAGTCCTCCGTCAGGTGCTTGAGCGCGACGTTGACGACCGTGATGTCCAGGATGGACATGATGGCGCCGAGGACGACGACCATGGCCACTGCGAGCACGCCACGATCAAGCCCTCCATCGGAGTCCTGGACCTTCGGGCCGTCCGCCGCGTGTGGTGACGCGGGTCCCTTCAACTGTGTGTTCCAATCGTCGTGCCCGGACATGCGGGCAGGTTTGCAAGGTCAGAGGGCTGGGGTGCGCCAGCAAGTTACTGCAGTCGCTGACGAGACTGCGAACGGTTTGTCCGGTGACGAGTATTCCGTCAGCCACCGACAATCCGCCGATCGCCCCCGGTGGAAGGCCGGATTCCGGCCCTGGTCAGGCGGGTGCCGCGCGAGTGTGACACACCTTACATTCCCCCGATTTCGTCGTTTTCCGTCTACGTGCGGATAGACCCATCCTGACCCGAAAACTCATCGGTGCGCGACGGGGCCGGTGGCGCGATGTGGCCGTGGCGCCGCAACACAGTGACGCCGCGGCGATGTGGCCGCGGCGTCACGAGGAGCGTGCGTGGGGCTCAGACGGAGGCGGGCAGGCCCAGGGCGCGCGCGATCAGCATCCGCTGGACCTCGGACGTGCCCTCGCCGACCTCCAGGATCTTGGCGTCCCGGTAGAAGCGGCCCACCGGGTACTCGTTCATGAAGCCGTAGCCGCCGAAGATCTGCGTGGCCTCGCGGGCGTTGTCCATCGCGGCGTTGGACGCGGCCAGCTTGGCGATCGCCGCCTCCTTCTTGAACGGCTCGCCCGCGAGCATCCGCGCGGCGGCGGCGTAGTAGGCCAGCCGCGCGGTGTGGACGCGCAGCTCCATATCCGCGATCTTGAACTGGATGGCCTGGTAGCGGCCGATCTCCCGGCCGAAGGCGACCCGCTCCCGCACGTACCGCAGGCACTCGTCCACGCAGCCCTGGGCCAGCCCGACCGACAGCGCGGCGATCGCGATGCGGCCCTCGTCCAGGATCCGCAGGAACTGCGCGTAGCCGCGGCCCCGCTCGCCGACCAGGTTCTCCGCGGGCACCCGGACGTCGTCGAACGACAGCTCGCGGGTGTCGGACGCCGACCAGCCCACCTTGGAGTACTTCCTGCCGACCGTGAAGCCCGGGGTGCCGTTCGGGACGAGGATCGTGGAGATCTCGCCGTCGCCGGTGAGCGCCGTGACGGTGACGAACGCGGTGATGTCGGTCCCGGAGTTGGTGATGAAGGACTTCGAGCCGTTGATGACCCAGTGGTCACCGTCCAGCCGGGCGGTGGTGCGCATGCCGCCGGGGACGTCCGAGCCGCCGCCGGGCTCGGTCAGCCCGAACCCCGCCAGCCGCTCGCCGGACGTGAGCCGCGGCAGCCACTCGGCCTTCTGCGCCTCCGAGCCGAACCGGTAGATCGGCATCGCACCCAGCGACACCGCGGCCTCCAGCGTGATCGCCACCGACGAGTCCACCCGGGCCAGCTCCTCCAGGGCCAGGCAGAGGGTGAAGTAGTCCCCGCCCATGCCGCCGTGCTCCTCGGGGAACGGCAGGCCGAACAGCCCCATTTTCCCCATCGCCGCGACGATCTCGTACGGGAACTCCTCCCGCTCGTACAGGTCGCCGATCACCGGGGCCACCGACTCCCGGGCGAACCGCTCGACCGTGCGCCGCAGTTCCTCCTGCTCCTCGGTGAGCGTGAAGTCGATCATGAGTGCACTCCGTCCATGGTCGCGGCCCTCGTCACGTGCTCGCTCCTGTGCTCGTCCCTGTGCTCGCCTTTTCGCCGTCGTCCGCCGGGGACAGGGCCTGGACGACGCGGGACGGGCTGGGACGGCCGAGGCGGCCGGCCATCCAGCGGCTGGTGGCGACGAGCTTGTCCAGGTCGACGCCCGTCTCGATGCCGAGCCCGTGCAGCATCCACACCAGGTCCTCGGTGGCGAGGTTGCCGGTGGCGCTCTCCGCGTACGGGCAGCCGCCGATCCCGCCCGCCGAGGCGTCCACGGTCGTCACCCCGGCGCGGAGCGCGGCGAGCGTGTTGGCGAGGGCCTGGCCGTAGGTGTCGTGGAAGTGGACGGCCAGCCGCTCGGTGCCGACGCCGGCCGCGACCATCGCCTCGATCAGCGTGGTGACCTGGCCGGGCGTCCCGACGCCTATGGTGTCGCCAAGGCTGATCTGCGAACAGCCCAGCTCCGCGAGACGGGACGCGACGGACACGACCCGGTCGATCGGCACCTCGCCCTCCCACGGGTCGCCACAGGCCATCGAGACGTACGCGCGCACCCACAGGCCGTCGGCGAGGGCGCGCTCGATGACCGGCGCGAACATCGCCAGGGACTCCTCGACCGTCCGGTTGAGGTTGCGGCGCGCGAACGACTCGGTGGCGCTGGCGAACACGGCGATCTCGGTCACGCCGTTGGCCAGGGCCCGGTCCAGCCCGCGCTCGTTCGGCACCAGCGCGGGGTAGCGCGCCGACGGCGAGCGCGGCAGCACGTCCAGCAGGTCCTCGGCGTCGGCGAGCTGCGGCACCCACTTGGGATGGACGAAGCTCGTGGTCTCGATCGTGCGGAGTCCCGCGTCGGCCAGGCGCACCACGAACTCGGCCTTGTCGGCGACCGGGACGATCGTCTTCTCGTTCTGCAGCCCGTCGCGCGGCCCGACCTCGTAGATCGTCACCCGCTCCGGCAGCCCCTCCATCGGCACCCCCGTGTCTCCCCATCGCCTCCGGGGCGCCGTCCGGCGTCGCCTTCCCGCCTCGCTCCGGCCGCTCGTTCCTCGCTCTCCACGCTCGTCGGTCCAGGCGGCGCCGCGCCCCTCCGGCTCCCTCATCGCTCCTCCCCCTCGATGACGGCCAGGACGGCGTCCAGGGCGACCTGGGCGCCGGCCCTGGCCGGCAGCCGCGTGACCACGCCGGCGATCGGCGCGGTGACCGTGTGCTCCATCTTCATCGCCTCGACGACCACGAGCGGCTGGCCCGCCGCGACCCGGTCGCCCTCGGCCGCCTTGACGGCGAGCACCGTCCCGGGCATGGGGCTTCGCAGCACCCCGTCCCCGGCGACGGCCGCCGCCGCCGGATCGTCGGCCCGGACGTGCTCGGCCAGCGCCCAGGCGTTCCCGTCCCGTCCCAGCCACAGCGTGTGGTCCTCGCGCGCCGCCGCGAACGTGACGGTGCGCCCCCCGTAGGTGAGGACGAGCGACGTGGGACCGCCCTTTCGCAGTGATACCCGCACCGGTGCCTCGCCGCCCACGGTCACGAGCGCGTCGTGCGCGCGGCCCTGGACGCGGACCTCCACCGGGTCCCCTCCGGCCGGCGTGATGATCCAGGGCGTCCAGGCCGGGGCGCCGGGACGCCAGCCGTCCGGGATGGCCCACGGGTCGGGATCGCCGGTCTCCAGGGCGAGCATGCGCTCCAGCGCGGCGGCGGCGAACGTTTCCGGCGGGACGGCGGAGGTCGGTGCCGGCTCGTCCAGGGAACGTTCGACGAGGCCGGTGTGCAGGCGTCCGGCGATCACCTCGGGGTGGCGCAGCAGCTCGCGCAGGAAGGCGACGTTGGTCGGGACGCCCAGCAGCGTGTACGAGGCGAGCGCCCTGTCCAGGCGGCGCAGCGCCTCGGCGCGATCCGGTCCCCATGCGATCACCTTGGCCAGCATGGGGTCGTACGACCCGCCCACCTCGGTGCCCTCGGCCAGCCCCGAGTCGACCCGGACGGAGCCGCCGGTGGACGGCTCGTCCAGGAGCAGGACCCGGCCTCCGGTGGGCAGGAAGCCGCGGGACGGGTCCTCGGCGTAGACGCGGGCCTCGATCGCGTGGCCGTTCAGCCGTACCTCGTCCTGCGTGAAGGGGAGCGGCTCACCGGCCGCCGTACGGAGTTGCAGCTCGACGAGGTCGAGGCCGGTGACCTCCTCGGTGACGGGGTGCTCGACCTGGAGCCGGGTGTTCATCTCCATGAAGAAGTACTCGCCCGGCCGGTCGGCGGAGACGATGTACTCGACCGTCCCGGCGCCCACATAGCCCACGGCACGCGCCGCCGCGACCGCGTCGGCGCCCATGCGGTCCCGTGTCGCCGCGTCCAGCAGCGGCGACGGCGCCTCCTCGACGATCTTCTGGTGGCGGCGCTGGAGGCTGCACTCGCGCTCGCCCAGATGGACGGCGCCGCCCCGCGAGTCCGCGAAGACCTGGATCTCGATGTGCCGGGGGTTCTCCACGAACCGCTCGGCCAGCAACGTCCCGTCCCCGAACGAGGCGATCGCCTCCCGGCGCGCGGCGGCGATCGCGTCGGGCAGGTCCGCGGCGTCGCGGACCAGCCGCATCCCCTTGCCGCCGCCGCCCGCGGACGGCTTGAGCAGGACGGGCAGCCCGATCTCCAGCGCGGCCCGCGCCAGCTCGTCGTCGGTCAGGCCCGGCTCGTCCCGTCCGGGCACGACCGGGACCCCGGCGGACGCGACGGTGCGCTTGGCGCGGATCTTGTCGCCCATCGCCTCGATCGCCTCGGCGGGCGGGCCGACGAAGGCGATGCCCGCGGCGGCGCAGGCACGGGCGAACGCGGCGTTCTCGGCCAGGAACCCGTACCCGGGATGGACCGCCTCCGCCCCGGTGGCGCGCGCCGCGCCGATCACCGCGTCGATGTCGAGGTGGGACGGGATGCGCACCGCCTCGTCCGCCGCCCGGACGTGCGGCGCCCCCGCGTCGGCGTCGGTGTGCACCGCCACCGGCCGGATCCCGAGCCGGCGCAGGGTACGGAACACCCGGAGCGCGATCTCACCCCGGTTGGCCACCAGGACGCTCTCGAACACGTCGTTCCCCCTGCTTCCCTACATCCGGAAGACGCCGTAGCCGACCGGCTCCAGCGGCGCGTTGGCGGCCACGGACAGGCCCAGCCCCAGCACCCGGCGGGTGTCGCGCGGGTCGATGACGCCGTCGTCCCAGATCCGGGCCGTCGAGTAGTACGGGTTGCCCTGCCGTTCGTACTGGTCGCGGATCGGGGCCTTGAACTCCTCCTCCGCCTCGGCCGGCCACGCGTCCCCGAGCTGGTCCCGGCGGACCGTCGCCAGGACGGCGGCCGCCTGCTCGCCGCCCATCACCGAGACGCGGGCGTTCGGCCACATCCACAGGAACCTGGGCGAGTAGGCCCGGCCGCACATGGCGTAGTTGCCCGCGCCGAACGACCCGCCGATCACCACCGTGAACTTCGGGACGCGCGCGCACGCCACCGCCGTCACCATCTTCGCGCCGTGCTTGGCGATGCCGCCCGCCTCGTACTCGCGGCCCACCATGAAGCCCGTGATGTTCTGCAGGAACACCAGCGGGACCGAACGCCGGTCGCACAGCTCGATGAAATGCGCGCCCTTCAGGGCGGACTCGCCGAACAGGATCCCGTTGTTGGCGACGATGCCCACCGGGTGGCCGTGGATGCGGGCGAACCCGGTGACCAGGGTCGTCCCGTACTCCTTCTTGAACTCGTGGAGGCGGCTGCCGTCCACGATCCGCGCGATCACCTCGCGGACGTCGTAGGGGGTCCGCGGGTCGGGCGGGACCACCCCGTACAGTTCGGCGGGATCGGCGGCCGGCTCCTCCGGCTCGGCCATGTCCCAGGGCCGCGCGGCACGCGGCGCGAACGTGGCGGCGATGTCGCGGACGATCGACAGCGCGTGCGCGTCGTCCTCGGCCAGGTGGTCGGTGACGCCGGACGTGCGGGAGTGCAGCTCGCCGCCGCCCAGCTCCTCGGCGGTGACGACCTCGCCCGTGGCGGCCTTCACCAGCGGCGGCCCGCCCAGGAAGATCGTGCCCTGGCCGCGCACGATCACGGCCTCGTCGCTCATCGCCGGGACGTAGGCGCCGCCCGCCGTGCACGAGCCCATCACGGCGGCGATCTGCGGGATGCCCTCGCGGGACATGGTGGCCTGGTTGTAGAAGATGCGCCCGAAATGCTCCCGGTCGGGGAAGACCTCGTCCTGGAGCGGCAGGAACGCGCCGCCCGAGTCCACCAGGTAGACACAGGGCAGCCGGTTGTGGAGGGCGACCTCCTGCGCGCGCAGGTGCTTCTTCACCGTCATCGGGTAGTACGTGCCGCCCTTGACCGTGGCGTCGTTGGCGACCACCACGCATTCGCGGCCGGCGATCCGCCCGATCCCGGTGATGATGCCCGCTCCGGGCGCCTCGCCGTCGTACATGCCGTGCGCGGCGAGGGGCGACAGCTCCAGGAACGGCGATCCGGGGTCCAGGAGCGCGTCCACCCGGTCGCGGGGGAGGAGCTTGCCGCGCGCCACATGCCGCTCGCGCGAGCGCGGCGGCCCGCCCTTCGCGGCCTGGTCGAGGCGCTCGCGCAGCTCGGCGGCCAGCGCCTCGTTGTGCGCGGCGTTGCGCTTGAACGCCTCGTCGCCGGGGTCGGCGCGGGTCGCCAGGACCGGTGGTCCGCTCATCGCTCGCTCACCCGCCGTTCTTCGTACGGTCGCCGGCATCGCCGGTTAATGATGATTAACAATGGCGATGTTAAGGCACATTAACAACGCCAGTCTAGACTGTTCTCATGACCCAGGCCACCGGCGAACCCCCGCACCCGCCCTCGTCCCCGCCCTCGGCGAGCGCGGCCGGCGCGCCGGGCCCGGTGAACCCGCGGAGGGCCGAGATCCTGGCGGCCGCCGCCGAGCTGTTCGCGCGCCGCGGCTTCCACGGCGTGTCGATCGGCGACCTCGGACGCGCCGTCGGGCTCACCGGCCCCGCCCTCTACCGGCACTTCCGCGGCAAGGAGTCCGTGCTCGCCGAGATGCTGCTGGACATCAGCAGGCGGTTGCTGGACGAGGGCGTCCGTCGCGCCGCCGTCCCCGACCCGGCGGAGGCGCTGGACGGGCTGCTGCGCTGGCACATCGCCTTCGCCCTCGACAACCCGGCGCTGATCACCGTGCACGGCCGGGAGCTGGACAACGTTCCGGAGGCCGCGCGCAACCAGGTCCGCAGGCTCCAGCGGGCCTATGTCGAGGAGTGGGTCGGCGTCCTCCAGCGCCTGCGTCCCGAGGAGCCCGCCGACCGTACGCGGGCGGCCGTCCACGCCTGCTTCGGCCTGCTCAACTCGACCCCGCACAGCGCCACGGACCTGGACCGCGAGGCCATGGCCCGGCTCCTGCACGCCATGGCCCACGCGGCCCTCCGAGCGCCTCGCGGCTGACCGTCCATGGGTGCCCGGGCGGGCGAGTAACCGCGCACTTATCTTTGGACCGTTCCCAGCCTTGACTTCGCGTACCGGACATAGCTGCATGGACTCCATCGGCGACCACGCCGTCCGGCACGAGGAGACCGCATGGGAAGTACGGAAGTCGAAGGCGTCAGCTTCTACGAGATCGCGGCCGCGCACCCCGACCGTCCCGCGTTCCTGGGCGGGGACGCGCCCGCCACCTACGGCGCGCTGCACGCGCAGGTCAACCAGCTCTCCCACGCGTTCGGCGACCTCGGGCTCGAGCCCGGCGGCACGGTGGCCACCGTCGTCGGCAACCGCGCCGAGTTCCTGACCGTGATGCTGGCGGCGCTGCAATCCGGCCTCTACTTCGTCCCCGTCAGCCGGCACCTCACCGCCCCCGAGATCTCCTACATCCTGTCCGACAGCGGCGCCCGGGCCGTGATCACCGAGGGGACGTTCGCGTCCACGGTGGCCGGTGCCGCCGCCGAGGCCGGCATCCCGCCCACCGGGCGGGTCACCATCGATGCGCCCGCGGACGACGGTTTCACCGGCCTTACCGAGCTGATGGAGGGACGCCCCGAAGAACCGCCCGCCGCGCGCAAGATGGGCTCGGTGATGCTCTACACGTCCGGCACGACGGGCAAGCCGAAAGGGGTGCAGCGCCCGCTGCTGGACTACCCGCCCGAACTGCCGATGACCGTGCTCAGGCAGACCCTCGTCAAGCACCTCGAACTGGAGCCCGGCGACGAGGTCCACTTGGCCGTCGGGCCGCTCTACCACTCGGCCCCGTGCATCCACGCGCTGCTGGCGCTCAGCCTTGGGCACGCCGTCGTCGTGAGTGAGCGCTTCGACCCCGAGGGCACGCTCGGCCTCATACAGCGGTACGGCGTCACCAACTCCTTCATGGTGCCGACGATGTTCCACCGGATGCTGGGCCTGCCCGCCGAGGTGCGCGCACGGTACGACGTGTCGTCCCTGCGGCAGGTGTACCACAGCGCCGCGCCGATCCCCGTGGACACCAAGCGGCGCATGCTCGACTGGTGGGGCCCCGTCCTGTACGAGTACTACGGCTCCACCGAGAGCGGCCCCGTGGTCGTCGCCCGCCCCGAGGAATGGCTCGACCACCCCGGCACGGTCGGCCGTCCCGTCGAGGGCGTCGAGATCAAGATCTTCGATGGGTCCGGCACGGAGCTGCCGCCCGGCGAGCCCGGCCTGATCTACGCGCGCGGCCAGGGCGGTTTCGAGTACCACGACGACCCCGACAAGACCGCCGCCAGCATGCTCGGCGACTACTACACGCCCGGCGACATCGGGTACCTGGACGCCGACGGCTGGCTCTACATGAGCGACCGCCGCACCGACCTGATCATCTCCGGTGGCGTGAACATCTACCCGGCCGAGATCGAGGCCGCGCTGCTCCAGCACCCGGACGTCGGCGACGTCGCGGTCATCGGCGTACCGGACGAGGACTGGGGCCAGAGCGTCGTCGCCCTCGTCGAGCCCGCGGACGGCGCCGTCGCGGGCGACGAACTCGCCGCCGCGCTGCTGGCCCACTGCGAGCCACGGCTGGCCCGGCTCAAGCATCCACGGCGCATCGAGTTCCGCCCCTCACTCCCGCGTACCCCGTCCGGGAAACTGAGCCGCGCCCGCGTCCGGGAGTCCTACCTGCGGGAACTCGGCGACAAGGGGGAACAGCCGGTGCCGTGAGACGAAAGGGGCGAAATCGCCCCGCGATGCATCGAACGCCTCACGGCGCGCATGCGTACAACGGCACATGACGGACCAGAAGGTCGCTCCGCTCGGCGATGACGTCATCCCCGCTCGGACCGCTCGCGGCGCGGGGCCGACCTCGGCCCGCCATGCCCGCCGCTCCCCGACGGCCGCGCCCGAACCGGGCGGACCCGGGGGCACGGACCGCGGCACGCCGGCCGGTTCCCCGGCCGACGATGCGAGCGGCGCGGTCCGTGACCCCGCGGCCCCGCCCACGGAACCGGCCACGGGGAGCGGCGTGCCGGCCCCCCGCCACGCACGGCAAGAGAACACCGACCGTCCTTCGGATCCGGACGGCCACGCGACACCTGCCGCCCCGTCCACCATGACGGGAGCGAACCCGACCGTGCCGTTCTCCGCGCTCAACGCCTGGGCGAAGGCGCCGCTGGCGGCGAGGCAGCCCGACCCGGAGCCTCCCTCGGTGGTGACGCGGTGGGACACGCCCGTGATCCGCGACCTCGAGGACGCTCTCCAGCGCGATAACGAGCGCGATAAAGAGAAGGAGGAGACCGGGGAGCGGCCCGCCGACACCACCGCGGTCTCACCGTGCGCCAACTGCGGACGTCCCGTCCCCCAGCCCGGCCACGGTTCCCGGACGGTCCGCTACTGCCAGGACAACGGCGGCGCGTGCGGCGAGGCGGCCCTTCGCCGCCGCGAGCAGAACCTCAACGCCCCCGGCGTGACCGGGCAGCTCGCCTGGGCGTGGGCCATGGTGGACCGGCTGGAGAGCATGACCGAACGGCTCGCGGGCTCGCTGGCCTCCGAACTGAGCGTCGCCGGGGCCCGCGCGGAAGCCCTCACACAGGCCGTCACCGCTCACGAGGAACGCGACGCGGCGCGCGGCCAGGCCGAGACGGCGCTCCGCCAGGCCGCCGTCGAACGGGCGCGCGCCGAGGCCGCCGAACGGGACGCCGCCGCGGCCCGCGCCGCCGCCGAGCAGGCGATCGCCGACAGGGACGCCGCGCTCCGCGAGTCCGCGCGGGCCAGGGAGGCGTCCGAGCAGGCCGAGGCGGCACGGGCCGCGGCGGAGAACGAGCGCGACCGGGTGCTCGGACGCGAACGCGACCTGCTCGAAGCCCTGGAGGACGCACGCTCGGAGCTGGTCGAGCTGCGCGCCCGCGTCTCCGAGTCCGAGAAGATCATCGAGGTGCGGCGGATCGAGGCCACCGAGGCGCGCCGGTCCACCGAGGACCTGCGCGCCGCCGTCCGCGAGGCCGAGACCAAGCGCGGCCAGGCGGTGGCCGACCGCGACCAGATCCAGGCGCGCCTCCAGGAGTGCGAGCAGCACAAGTGGCAGCTCGCCCGCGCCGTGGAAGACCTCCGCGCCGCCATCGCCACCCTCACCGTCGAACGCGACGCCGCCCGCGACGAGGCCGAACGTGCCCGCCGCCGGGTGGACGCGTACGCGCACATGACCACCCCCCACACCAGCATCCGCCCACCGGTCGAGCAGGAGCCGCCTACCGGACTGCATCCGCTGAACGGTATGCACCTGCCCCCCGCCGGTTGAGCCCAAAGGAGGTGGTGTCTCTCCCACACAGCTCTGGCCCTACGGCCGCCGCGCCGCACCGGGGTGGCGCGGCGGCCGGTCACACCCCCACTCAAGGCAACCAACACCTACACCGCCACACCACACGCCCACCCGAACCGCGAGACCGCCCAACGTCCCCTCCTCATCTGCCCGCCGGAGAGGGTCGGGCGCCCATGGAGTCCGTGTTCAGTGCGTACGCGGGCGTCGGAATGCGCGTTGGCGTGCTGCCTGCGGCTGACTGGCGTGGAGAGATCATGTGGAGTTCGGTGACGTTCTCCTCTCGTGGTGTCAGTTGGGTGTGCGTGTGCGGTCCAAGGAGAGGATCGGGCGTCCATCGGGTCCTGGTTCGATGCGTACGCGGGCGTCGAAATGCTCGGCGATGGCGTCCCGCGTCAGGACCTCACCCGGCGGGCCCGCGGCGGCCACTCGTCCGCCCGACAGCAGCACCAGCGCGTCGGCGTACTGACCGGCCAGGGTCAGATCGTGGATCGTGGACAGCACGGTCAGCCCGTCGGCCAGCCGCAACTGGTCGATCAGCTCCATGACCTGCTGCTGGTGACCGATGTCCAGCGCGCTCGTCGGCTCGTCCAGCAACAGCACCGACGTCTGCTGGGCGAGCGCGCGGGCCAGCACCACCCGCTGCCGCTCACCGCCCGACAACTGGTCCAGCGGGCGCGCCGCGAGCCCCGCGAGGTCGAGCCTTTCCAGCACCTCGGAGGCGACCGCCCGGTCACGGGCGCCCTCGCGGCCCAGATGCGGAATGTACGGGGAACGGCCCAGCAGGGTGTAGTCGAAGACCCGCATCCCGGCGGGCAGTCCCGGGCTCTGCGGCGCGTACGCGAGCAGCCGTGCCCGTTCCCGCGGCTTGAGCGCGCGCGGATCGGTGCCGGCGACCGTGATCTCGCCCCGTCCCGACCGTAATCCCAGGATGGCGCGCAGCAGCGTGGACTTGCCCGCCCCGTTCGGGCCGATGACCGCCGTCCACGACCCGGACGGTACGTCCAGGGAGACATCGTCGAGCACCTTCCGTCCCCCCAGGGAGACGTCCAGCCCACGGATCGCGATCGTCACGGGCCGACCTCCCTGCGGGTGGCGCGCAGCACCGCCACGAAGAACGGACCGCCCACGAACGCCGTCACCACGCCCAGCGGCAGCTCACCGGGCGCGACCACGCTCCGCGCCACCAGGTCGGCCACGCCCAGGAACGCCGCGCCGCCGAGCAGCGACAGCGGCAGCACCACCCGGTACGAACCCCCTGCCAGGCGCCTCACCGCGTGCGGGACGACGATGCCGACGAACCCGATCAGTCCGCTCACCGCCACCGCGCACGCCGTCGCCAGGGACGCGGCGACGATGACGACCAGCCGTACCCGCGGCGCCGGAACCCCCAGCGACTCCGCTTCCTCGTCGCCCACGCTCAGCACGTCCAGGAGCCGCCCGTGCAGGAGCAGCACCACGCTGGACAGCAGCGCGTACGGTGCCACCATTCCGAGCTGCCGCCAGTCCGCGGAGCCCACGCCGCCCAGGATCCAGGAGTAGATGCGCTGCAACTCCTCCGCCTTGGCCTGCTGCAGGAACGTCTGGACGGCCGCGAGGAAACTCGATACCGCCACCCCGGCGAGCACCAGCGTGGCAGCCCCTCCGGCGGCCATGCTCCCCAGCGCATAAGCCATGAGCACTCCGCCGATGGCCCCTGCGAACGCGGCCACCGGCACGGCGTACACAGGGTCGCCCGGCATCATCACGATGACCAGGGTCGCGCCCACACCGGCCCCTGCCGCCGCCCCCAGAAGGTACGGGTCGGCCAGTGGGTTACGGAACACTCCCTGATAGCCCGCGCCGGCCATGGCGAGCAGCCCGCCGACCAGCGCCGCCATCAACACCCGGGGCAGCCGCAACTCGAACAGCACGTTGCGCTCGATGACGCTGAGTCCCGAGTCGACGTCCACGAACGGCAGCCGATCCAGCAGCTCGCGCAGCACGCCGCTGACCGGCAGGCCGGCGGCGCCCACCACCAGCCCCGCGACAAGCGTCACCAGCAGAAGGACAAGTCCCACGCCCAGCGGCAGCGGCCGCAACCGCGCAGGCGTCACCGGTCGGCCGGGGCCTTCCGCACCGCGTCTGCGATGGCCTGGACGAACTCGGGCAGGCGAGGACCCCAGCGGGAGGCGATGGCATCGTCCAACTCCACGACGCCACCACGCTTCACGGCCGTCAGGTCCTTCCACCCCGGCCTCTTGGCGACGGCCTCCGCGTTCTGTCCGCAGCACTTGGTGTCACCCAGGAACACCAGATCGGGGTCGCTCTTCAGCAGGTATTCCTGGGACAGCTTCGGATATCCGCCGGCCGCCTTCTCGGCGCCGTCCGCGATGTTCTCGAGTCCGAACAGCCCGTACACCTGCCCGATGAACGTCTTGGACGTCACCGTGTGCAACTGGTCGTCCAGCTCGTGGTAGTAGCTGAGCCCCTTGGCCTCGCCGCCGGACCCGACCGCCTGCTGGATCTTCGCCCGCATCTCGCCCGTCAGCTTCCTGGCCTGCTCGGCGTGCCCGGTGGCGATCCCCAGGTCCATGATCTCGTCGTACGCCTCGTCCAGCCTGGTGGCGGACGGCTCCAGCAGCACCGGCACCTTCACCTTCTCCAGTGCCTGCACGATGCCGTCGATGTCGTCGGACACCACCACCAGATCGGGCTTGTAGCCGACCACCGCCTCGGCATTCGGCTTGAACCCCGACAGCTTGGTCTTCGGTGCGTTCGCCGGGTGGTCGGAGTACTCGTCCACCGCCACCACCTGCGCGCCCGCGCCGATGGCGAACAGCGTCTCGGTGTGCGTCGGCGAAAGCGACACGATCCGCTTGGGCCGTTCCGGGATCGTCACGCTCCCGTTCGCCGCCTGGACCGTGACCGCCGCACCCCCTCCCGGACTCCCGCCGCCCTCATCGGAGCAGCCGGCCGCGAACGACACGACACACATCACCAAAGCCGCGCCGAGCGCACATACGGATCTCAAAGGGGCCTCCAGGGCGTACGGGAAGGCACAACCCGTCGCCATGGAGACGGATCGCCTTCCGCGAGGTCGATGAACGTCCACGTGCACGGAGGCGACCTGGCTAGCCCCCCAGAAGGGGCATCACAGTTGCGGGACAGCGCCGGAATCACACCGGACTTCGCTCCATACGCGCTCAAACCGCACGCTACCAGCCCTCATCTCCCACCCCGCCCCCAGGCCCCCAAAGCCGGTGAACGGCGCTCGTGGCCCACCACCACCCCGACTCGGCATCATCAGCTTCCCCGAGCCTCGCCGACCTGTCTGCCGGGCCGCCGCCGTGGTCGGCCGCGTTACCGGCGCCGACCACGGACGCCGACCGCGAGCCAGCGCCGCCGGGGTTTGGGGCGGGGGAGTCGGTCATGTCTGGTTTGGCGACCACCATGGTTGTGCGTTTGTTGAGTTGTGGTGGGTTGGCGGTCGTGGTGGAGGCCCGTGGCTCGTTGGTGCTGTCACACGTCGCCCAGGTAGAAGCGGGTGCCTTGGTCGTCGGTGCATTCGGCGAGGGTTCCGTAGGGGTGGCTTTCGGGGTCGGAGGCGGTGCCACCGGCGGCGCGGACGCGGGCCACGGCGGCGTCGATGTCCTGGACGGCGTAGACGGGGACGACGGTCGAGGTGTCGTGGCCGCCGTGCATTCCGGTCATGGGGTACACCTCACCGCCGCCGCGCGACCGGACCGACCAGCCGTCCGGGACGCGGCCCGGGACGAAGTCCCAGCCGAGGACGGCGCCGAAGAAGGCTCGGGCACGCGCGGAGTCGGGGACCTCCATGGTCAGGTACGTGACCTCGCCCGCGGCCGGGTCGGCGGGACGGGACGGGCCGGCGGTGCCCGCGCTGGTGGTGTCCTCGCAGACGGCGAAGGCGAGGCCCTGGTCGTCGGTGCACATCGAGATGGTGCCGTACGGCTCCTCGCTGGGCTCCTCGGCCTCACCGCCGGCCTCGCGGACGCGGCGGACCGCCTGGTGGACGTCGTCGACCGCGAAGCAGAGGAACATGGTGGGGTGCTCCTGGCCGCCCCAGATGCCGAGGTCCTGGGTGGGCAGTCCCTCGACCCGGCGGCTCTCCGGTATGCCGCCGGGGACGATGCGCCAGTCCAGCACGGAGCCGTAGAAGGCGGCGGCCCGATCGGCGTCCGGAAGCCGGAGTGAGGCGTAGGAGACGTCACCGTGCCGCGGACGTGACGGAACCCCGGGCGGCGAGGTCACCATCCAGCGGTGGCCGAACGGGTCGTTGATCACACCGTTGCGGCCGTGCGGGTAGTCCGCGACGGGACGGGCCAGCTCGGCGCCCTCCCGGACGGCGCGGGCGACGACCGCGTCGACGTCCGGGACGCGAAGGTAGATCGACTGGCTGGGGCCGCCACGGGCCTTGGGGCCGAGCAGGCCCAGTTCCGGCCATTCGTCGGCCAGCATCAGCACGGAGTCGCCGATGGCCAGTTCGGCGTGGCCGACGCGACCGTCCTCCATCACCACGGGTTCCGCGTGCTGCCGGGCGCCCAGCACCCGCATGTACCAGTCGATGGCGCGCCTGCCGTCGTCCACGCAGATGTAGGGGGTGAGTGAACGGACGTGGGCTTCCAACGGGGAAACGGTGCCGGGCACGGTGTCCGGGGTCGTTTCGGTGCTCGTGGTCATGGTCGTGCCTCCTGAAGGTTGGAGCAGTTCCTGCCGGATCCGTTCGCGCAGCCTCGCCGCGAAATCCGGATCGGGATCGACGGGGGTGATCGGCATGCGGAGGGCCTCCAGTGGGTCAGTCATCGCGGCCCCCCTCTCCAGCGCAGTACTCGTCATAGGCCCGGCGGAACGCGGCCCGCGCCCGTACCAGCAGCGCCTCGGTGGCGTGCAGGGTACGGCCCAGATGCGCGGCGACCTGCGGAACCGTCAGCCCGTCCAGGTAGCGCAGCGTCAGCGCGGCCCGGTGGTGCGGCCCCAGCGCGCCGAGGACCTGCCGGGCCAGCAGCGCGTCCAGGCGCTCGTCCCATGGGTCGTCGGCGCCGTCCTGCCCGCCGTCGATGACGCGCAGACCGCGCTCCTCGCGCGCCGCGCGCCGCCAGTGGTCGGCCAGTTTGTGCCGTGCCACCCCCACCAGCCAGGCGACGGACATCTCCGGCGGGGATTCCTTGCGGACGGCCTCGACCGCGGCGAGGAACGTCTCGGCGGTGAGGTCCTCGGCCAGGGCTCGTTTTCCGCACCGCGACAGGAGGTAGCCATAGACCTCGGGCAGCGCCTCGTCGTACAGCGCGAGCAGCGCCGGGCCCGGGTCCGGCTCCACCTGCTGTCTCGGCCGTCCCATACTCCTCCATCGCACGGCGCGCCGATCCTCCGACGCCCCACGACAAGATTTTTCTGCCCTTCACGGAGAGTGACCATGCCCGCCCGGCGGCGTTCGCCGTGGCGTCGCGGGAATGTCGCCGATGGCCGGGGTACGACTCAGGTCGTGTCGACCATCACCGTTCGCGGCGGCGACCCGCCATTCGGACATTCACGAAATTCCGCGATGATATGGGCGTGAGGGATCCCGAGCCGCTGACCCTGTTCACCCAGGACGGCGTGCGTATCGACGCAGGCCACAGTCCTGGTGACTCCGGGTTGTGCATCGTGGTGGCGCATGGTTTCACCTGCTCCTGGCGCCAGCCGATCCTGCGACGGATCACCGGTGCGCTCAACTCGCACGGGGGTGTGATCGGGCTGGATCTCCGCGGTCACGGTCGCTCAGGGGGTCACTCTACGGTGGGTGACCGGGAGATCCTGGACGTCGACGCCGCCGTGGCCGCGGCCCGGCGCCGTGGCTACGAGCGCGTGGTGGTCACCGGCTTCTCCCTGGGCGGTGCCGTGGCCGTACGGCACGCCGCCCTGCACGGAGGTGTCGACGCCGTGGTCTCGGTCAGTGCGCCGGCACGCTGGTACTACCGCGACACGGTGCCGATGCGCCGCGTCCACTGGGTGATAGAGCGTCGCATGGGCCGCCTTGCCGTGCGCCTCGCCAGGGGTACGCGCGTCGCCTCAAGAGGATGGAATCCAGAGCCCGAGGCACCGTACGTTGTGGCGCCCCGCATCGCTCCAGTGCCCCTGCTCGTCGTCCATGGCGATGCGGATCCGTTCCTTCCGCTGGAACATGCCCATCAGCTGTACGGCGCGGCGCGCGACCCGCGCGAACTATGGATCGAGCCTGGCTTCGGGCATGCCGAGGTGGCGGCCACACCCGACCTCATCAAGCGGATAGGGGAGTGGGCCGTCGCGCAACGCTGAGCCACGTCCTCCCATGGCTCGATGACGCTTATCGCTTCGCACGACGTAGTGCGGCTCGGGCGTGCTGCCTATTGCGCCGATTCTTGCGGTTTCGGCTCAGACGACCGCGTTGAGCGTCCGTGCAAGGCGGTCACACCCGCTGTCGCCGCCGCGAGCAACACCAGCGCCAGCAACGCAGGGATCAGGACTACGACCAGACCCGCAAACAAGGCCAGTACGCCACTCACTATGAGGACGATCGGCGGTCGGCCACCGATCCGCACCCGGATGGCCGCCGCGGCCAACAGGAACAGCCCCACGCCCCCGGCCAGTGACCATCCCTCCACGCCATGCAGGGGCTCCGACAGGTCGTAGTGTTCGGTGTCGGCCACCTGGTGAAGCGCCGTCTCCACGCCGAGCGCGGTGAGAACGACACCGGCGACCAAGGGCAGGTGCAGGAACGTGTACACGTTGCTGGCCAGCAGGGTACGTTCATCGCCGTCCAGGGCCGTCAGGCGTTCCTCGGCATCGGCGCTCAGCCGCTTGAAGTACAAGCGCCACAGCCCGGCGGCGATCAGCAGCGCCGCCACCGCCCCGGCCAGCACCTCAAGGGTGATGGGGAAGCCCCGCACGCCGACGCCGATCGCCGTGATGGACTCGCCCAGCGCGATGATCAGGATCAGGCCGTGGCGTTCGGCGAAGTGCCCGGGCGAGGTCACCCGCCAGCCGGACCCGCCGACGAGATAGATCGCCACATAGTCGAGGACCAGCGCGCCGAGCCAGATCAGTATCTGGGTGGCGCCACTGAAAGCACTTCCGATCAGCAGCAGCGCGAACGGCGGCGCCACCGAGGTGAGCGCCGTCCGGCGCAGGACGGCACGGAGCTGCGGATCGTTGGGATGTGCGATCCAGTACGCGATCAGGTGCAGCGTCCGGAGGAGGCCGTAACACAGGACGAACACCAACGGCGCGTCCACACCGCCCTCCGCGTCCGCGTACACCTCCGAGACCGTCATGGAGACGATCAGGACCGCGCTCATCACGACCAGCAGCACGCCGAGCAGCGCGCCGGTATCCGCGCGTATGACGTTGCCCAGCCAGGCGAAACAGCACCAGCACCACCACAGCAGGCCGATCACGACGGCGCCGCCGAGCAGCCGCAGTGGCGTCGGGTCCTCTGCGAGCAGCGCGGTGATCTGGATGAGGGCGTAGACGAAGACCAGGTCGAAGAAGAGCTCCGCAGGGGTGACGCGGTGGTCGTCGTCGGTGGCGACCATCCTGGGATGCGCGTTGTCCCTGGCCATGACTGTCCCCGTTCTATCCCGCCTTGTCGGAATTCGCCGCTTTGGCGGCAACAGGTTACCGGCTCTTGATCTACGACCGGACTCCCATGACGCACGGCCGCCCGGCCCGGACGTTCGAGTTGTCCACAGCTCCGTCGGACTCTTCCGATCAGCCGGGACGGGCGCGGAGCATCGAGGGCATGACGACGAGCATCGGCTGGCGACTCGCCGGCCTCACGATCGACCTCTCCGGCCTCGACGAGGTGTCCACCACCGCCGCCCGCGCCGCTCTGATCGGACGCCTCGCCCCTCCCGCGGTCGTAGCGCGGCGGACCGCCGCCTGGATCTGGGGTTTCGATCTCCTGCCGCCCGGCTCCGGCCCGGCGAGGCCCGAGATCGACCTCCTCGGCGTCGCGAACGTGCCACCGTCCCATGTCGTTGAGGAGTCGGGCATACAAGTGACCTCCCTGACCAGGACGGCCCTCGACTGCGCCCGCTGGCTCCCGCGCGCCGAAGCGGTGGCCGGGCTCGACCAGTTCCTCCGGGCGGGCGTCGAACGGGCGGACCTCCGGCGCATGGCTGGTGAACTCACCGGATACCGCGATTCCTCACGATTACGCGAAGTGCTGCGCCTGGGGGACGCGGGCGCGGCCTCACCGGGTGAGAGCAGGACGCGCTTCGCCATCATCGAAGCCGGTTTCCCGCGACCACGTACCCAGATCCCCATACCGGGGCCCAGAGGCGACCCCTTCTACATCGACCTCGGCTACGAGCGGTTCCGGGTAGGGGTCGAGTACGACGGCGAACCCCACCACCTCGGCGCCCGAGCCCGAGCCAGAGACGAGGCCCGGCGCCGCTGGCTCGCACGAGAGGCGGGCTGGGAGATCATCCCGGTCACCAGGGACTTCCTATCCCGCCCCGCGCCCTACCTCGAGGCCCTGCTGACCACCCTCCTACACCGAGGATGGCACCCGTCCGACAGAACGCTCGACCGCATCACCACCCACCTGACCCGCCTCCGCAGACGCCGAACCACCTAAGAACGCCCCCCAAGAACCCACACAGACAAGCCACCGCCCAACCCACTACCAACAACCCAACCGCCCCTCGCCCGTTGGTTTGCGATGTCGTGTGCGCGGCATTGTTGGGTTGCCGGTTCCCGGGACGGGGCGTTGGGGTCGAGGGGAGTGCGGTGTGCTGACAACCTGGGGTGAACGGATCGGTGTGGGGATGCCGGGTATCCGTAAGACGGGTTTGTACCGAGATTGGCGTGTAAGTCTGTTCGGTGGGGTAACGGGCTGCTTGGTGTTGATTGCAGGAGAAGGTGACCGGTTCGAAAGACAACTGGGTCAAGGAAGGTGAAATAATGGATTGGAAGCTTCAAGTGGTGGTCGTGCCTGTTTCGGATGTCGACGCCGCCAGGGCCTTTTATGTCGAGAAGCTTGGTTTCAAGGTGGACACCGACTATCGCGCGGGGGAGGACTTTCGCATCGTCCAGTTGACGCCGCCGGGGTCGGCGTGCTCGATCTCGATCGGCAAAGGGGTCGCCAAGGCGAAGCCTGGCTCCGCCCAAGGGATGCACCTCGTCGTCACGGACCTGGATGCCGCCCGTGCGGAGCTCATCGAGCGGGGGGTGGAGGTCGGCGAACCCTTCCACTTCGACGAGGGCGGGGTACGGCAGGGAGCGGACCCCAAGCGACGTGACTACGCCTCCTTCCTGTCGTTCGAGGACCCCGACGGCAACGGCTGGCTCGTCCAGGAGGTGAAGGGAAGCGCGAAATAGGCGGAGTCGCCCTTAAGGGTCGAGTCATTTCAGATGGGATGGGGCGAGAGTCGCGGACATGGACGGCGACTTTTCGGATTGATGCCCTTGCGTCGGCAAGGGGCTGGTCGAGGTGGCGCGAGGGGCAGATGGATAGGTTGCGTCCAACTTCTGGTCCTGCGCGAGCGAGTCGTTCGCGGGCCGGTTGGTGGCGCCGACGACGGCGCGGTCAACGCGTGCCATCGTCTTGATCTCGTGTGGTGCGGCTTGCTGTTCTCCTGTTGTGATCGCTTGGCTTTGCTGGCTTCGGTGTTGTGGTCCCTGGCCGCGTCCTTCGTCGAGCTTGGCTTTGCGTGCAGGGCCGTGAGACGTCCCCGGGTGGCCGTCATCGGCGACCATTGGCTGGGGTAGGCCGGATGAAGTTATGCGTACGTGCGTACCGTGTGGTTGCGCGGCTCAAGGCGTGCCATTGGGGTCGAGCCATCGAGCTTCGCTTTTGACGGATGTGTAAGGGCGGGCCTGTGATTTATGGATCGTGGCGATTGTGGTTGTTGGTGATGGTGCTTTTGTGGTCTTGGTGTGCGGGGGAGTGGGTGTCGGAGGGGTCGTCTACGCTGAGGGGGCTCTGGTCGGGTGGAGGTGGGGGTTGTCGTGACGTGGTCGCGTGGTGGTGATCCGTTGGTCGGGTTGGTGGGGGTGGTGTTGGAGCACCACGGGTACGCGTACTCGGTTGTGGGTGAGGACGAGCTTGCGGTGACGCGGCCGGGGCGGGCGAAGCCGGTGCGGATGTACTTGACCAATCTGCGGCAGTGGGTCGCGCGGAAGCCTGAGGAGCAGTGGCCGGCTTTCGTCTCCGACTTCGTGGGGTCGCTGATCGCCACGGCGGAGGTCGAGGACGATGAGGTGCTCGACCTGGAAAACTTCTCGGTCGTGCGGTCGTTGCTCCGGACCCGCCTGTACGCCGACGACTTCCGTACGGACCTGGAGGTGGTGCGGCGGGCGGTGGCGCCGGGGGTGATCGAGATCCTGGTGGTGGACAGGCCGACCTCGCTGATGATCGTGAACGTCGAGGTGGCCGGGGCCTGGGAGGTGGGGGTCGAGGACCTGTTCCGGATCGCGCGTGAGAATGTGCGCGCGGACGGCCCTCTTGAGGTCGAGGACGGGACCCTCGATGGTGTGCGGGTCTGTTCGCTCGGCGGCGAGACCGCGTACGTCACCGCGCACGCGTTGTGGGCGGGCGACTATCCGGTCACGGGGACGAGGGGCGCTCTGGTCGCCGTGCCGGCGCAGGGGGTGATCCATGCCTGCCCGGTCAACGGCGACGACGTGCCCGCCGCGATGAACCTGCTGATCCGGCTGGCCTGGGCGGGTTATCGGGAGGGGCCGCGCTCGGTGAGCCCGAACGTCTACTGGTGGCACGGGGAGCTGCGGCTGGCGGGCGCGGTCGAGGCGAACGGCGATGCCCTGGAGGTGTCGATCAGTTCGGAGTTCCAGACGTTCCTGGAAGAGCTGGTGCGGGACTGACGGCGCGCCAGGTGAGCAGGCCGATCGGAACGGGCGCCCAGTACGTGACGACACGGAACAGCAGCACGGCCTGCACCGCCGTCCCCGCGGAGACGCCGACCACGGCGAGGGCGCCGACCAGCGCGGCCTCGGTGGAGCCCAGGCCGCCGGGAGCCGGAAGGGCGGCGCCCGCGGCGGCGCCCACGAGGTAGGCGACCAGCAGTGGGAGGATGTCGTCGGGCGTGGCGGTGCCGGGCACGGCCAGGACGCTCAGCGCGAACGCCACGCCCAGCACGAAGGTCGTCGCGGCGGACGCGGCGAGCGTGATGGCCAGGTCGCCGGGGCGGCGGCACAGCTCCGTCATGCCGCCGAGCGCCTTCCCGACCGCGGCGGACCGTACGCAGCGGCGGGCCAGCAGGGCGGTGATCGGCAGGAGCGCCGCCGCGGCGGCCAGGGCCGGGGCGGGCGGTAGCCGGTCGGCGAGCCTGACGGCGTGCGCGGCCACGGTCTCCGCCATCCGGGAGTCCTGCGTGATGAGGAGCAGCAGGCCCAGCAGGATCAGGTCGGCGGGCGCACCGGCCACCTGGAGGGACGCGACGGCCACGGCGGCCCTTCCGAGCGACATGCCGTGGCTGACCAGGTACCGGGTGTTGACGGCGACCGCGCCGAGTCCGCTGGGCGTGACCCGGTTGGCCGCGGCGGCGGTGAACTGGGCCAGCGTCGTCCTGAACAGCGGTAGCCGGTGCCCGGCGGCCCCGCGTAACGCGATCGCGGCGAAGACGTAGTGCAGGACGGAGAGGACCGCGAGCGGGGGAAGGAACTCCCAGCGCACGTTCTGGAAGGCAATGGACGCGGCGCGTAACGGGCCGTCCCCGTAGAGGACGAGCAGTCCTGTTGCGAGCGCGACCGGGAACAGACCGGCCAAGGCCCAGCGGATGCGTGGCCGCCGCCGCGCCGCGTAAGGACAGCCGCCCGAGGTCGCGAGCCCGGCGGCCTCCGCGCGTTCGGCGCCGGCGACGATCGTCTCCACACCTTCAGTTGTGGACCAGTTGTCTGAAGGGTACGCGACCGGCCGCCGCCCCCGAGGCGAACAACGTCCGGCGGAACGATCATCGGTCAGGCGGCGGGCTGGTAGCGGTACGGCCGGGTCTGCGCGCCTATGTAGCGGAGTGTGCTGCGGAGCGTCCAGTGGTTGAGGCGGGTGGGGACCATGCGGTAGCCCTGCCGGTTGGCCATGGCGAGCGCGGCGAACCGGACCTGGTCGGCGGGGCTCCACGGGATGTCGAACCGGTCCCGGACGATCGACGGCAGGCAGCCGAAGGTGACCAGGCGGAGCGGGCGTTCGGCGACGAGGCGGCCGGCGCGCTCCAGGCGGGCGCCGCCGACCGGCATGAGGGAGACGGTGTCGGATCCGTGCTTGGCGATGTCCAGGGCGCGGGCAGCGGCAGGGGTGAGTTCGAGCCGCTTGGCGCAGATGTGCCAGAACTTGGACTGGAACGAGGCGTAGTCCGGCGGGACGGGACGCATGCTGACGCCGTACCGGGAGTACCAGGTGACCGTCTCCGCGTAGAGGCGTTCGCGGTCCTCGGCGGAGAGCGTGCCGGGGTGGAAGACGTCGACGGCCTTGAAGATCTCCCAGGTGAACGTGGCGTGCGCCCACCAGTAGGTCTCGGGTTCGAGCGCGTGGTAGCGGCGGTGGTGCTCGTCCACGCCTCCGATGGCGCGGTGCAGGTCGCGGATGGCGCGTCCGCGGCGGTCGGCGTCGGGGGCGAAGATGGTCGCCCAGATCTGCGGGACCGAACGGTAGATGCGGTCGAACGGCGCGTCGAAGAAGGCCGAGTGCTCGGACACCCCCGCCCCGATGCCGGGATGCATGAGCTGCATGAGCCCGGCGGCGGCACCGGGCAGCAGGGAGCGCATGTCGCCCGCGTACGACCACAGGAGCGAGCCAGGGCCGAGCGGGGCGGTCGCCGGCGTCCGGGGCGGGGTGGTGGAGACGGTCATCGCACCTCCCTTGATGACGCGCGTCTCCTCCGATGATGAGACAAGAGCCATTTTTTGTCTAATGTCTAGCGTGCGTGAGCCCGCCCGCCGTCTTCAGGCGGGCGGGCTCAGGCGTGGGTCAGGCGGCGGGCTTGTAGACGGCCACGGCGCACGCGCTGCCCAGGCCGATGTTGTGCTGGAGCGCGACGCGGGCGTTCTCGACCTGGCGCTTGCCCGCCTGGCCGCGCAGTTGCCAGGTGAGCTCGGCGCACTGGGCGACTCCGGTGGCGCCGAGCGGGTGACCCTTGGAGATGAGCCCGCCGGACGGGTTGACGACCCACTTGCCGCCGTACGTGGTGGCCTCGTCGTCCACCAGCTTGTGACCCTCCCCGACGGCCGCCATGCCGAGGGCCTCGTAGGTGATGAGCTCGTTGGCGCTGAAGCAGTCGTGCAGTTCGATCACGTCGACATCGTCGATGCCGACCTGGGCCTCGTCCATGGCCGTGCGGGCGGCGCGCTGCGAGCAGCCGAAGCCGACGACGCGGATGGACGAGTGGTCCTCGAAGCTGTCGGGGACGTCCGTGGCGATGGCGTGGCCCGCGATTTCGATGGCCTGACCCCACAGGTCGTGCTCGTCCACGAACCGCTCGCTCGCCACGATCGCGGCGGCGGCGCCGTCGGAGGTGGGCGAGCATTGCAGCTTGGTGAGCGGGTCGTAGATCATCGGGGCGTTCTTGACGTCGTCGAGCGAGTACTCGTCCTGGAACTGGGCGTAGGGGTTGTTCACCGAGTGCTTGTGGTTCTTCCAGCCGATCCAGGCGTAGTGCTCGGGGGCCGAGCCGTACCTCTCGATGTGCTCCCGGCCCGCGTTGCCGAACATCTGCGGCATCGGCGCCTTGTCGGCCTCCCACGGGCGCCCGGCGGTCATCGAGGTCAGATGGTGGTCGATGATCGTGACCTTGGACTTGCCCACCCCGGCGCCCAGGGAGCCCTTCTGCATCTTCTCCATGCCGAACGCGAGCGCGCAGTCGGCCAGCCCGCCCTTGACCGCCTGCCGGGCCATGAACAGCGCGCTGGACCCGGTGGCGCAGGCATTGGAGACGGTCATCACGGGAATGCCGGTCATGCCGGTCTCGTAGAGGGCGCGCTGTCCCATCGCACCGTAGGCGGAGCCCGCGTACGCCTGCTCGATGCGCTCGTAGGGGATGCCCGCGTCCTCCAGGGCCTTGCCGACCGCCTCCTTGGCCATGTCCGGGTACTCCCAGTCACGGGATCCGGGCTTCTCGAACTTGGTCATGCCTACGCCGACGACGAATGTGCGGTTGGCCATCGAGCCCGCCTCTCCTCGCACCGAATCGAGTTCGGTCTCACGATAACCCGGTGCCCCGATCGAGCGCTCGCTCGGTCCCTCCCGGCGGCCCCGCCTCAGGCGGTCATCTCGTCGGCCAGCGCGGCGGCGAAGGCGGCGACGTCGCCCTCGGTGGTGTCGAACGAGCACATGAACCGGACCTCGCCGGTGCGGTGGTTCCAGGTCGAGAAGGCGTAGCGCTTGCGCAGGCGGTCCGCGACGTCCTTCGGGATGATCGCGAAGACCGCGTTGGCCTGGACGGGCTGCGTGATCTGGACGCCCGGCACGGCGCGCACCGCGTTCGCCAGGTGCTGGGCCATCGTGTTCGCGTGCGTCGCGTTGCGCAGCCACAGATCGCCGTCCAGCAGGGCGACGAGCTGGGCGGACAGGAACCTCATCTTCGAGGCGAGCTGCATCCCCATCTTGCGCAGGAACTCGATGCCCTGAACGGCCTCGGGGTTCAGGACGACGATCGCCTCGGCGACCATCAGCCCGTTCTTGGTGCCCCCGTACGACAGCACGTCCAGCCCGGCGTCGGTGGTGAACGCCCGGAGCGGCAGGTCGAGGGCGGCGGCGGCGTTGGAGATGCGGGCGCCGTCCATGTGCAGCAGCATCCCGCGCTCGTGCGCGCAGGACGCGAGCGCCGCGACCTCCTCGGCGGTGTAGACGGTGCCCAGCTCCGTGCTCTGCGTGATGGACACGATCTTGGGCTGGGGATGGTGCGGGTCGCCCCAGCCCCACGCGTACCGGTCGACCAGTTCGGGGGTCAGCTTGCCGTCCGGCGTCGGGATCGGCGTCAGCTTCAGCCCGGCGACCTTCTCGGCGGCGCCGCACTCGTCCACGTTGATGTGGGACGACTCGGTGCACAGCACCGAACTCCAGCGCTCCGACATCGCCTGGAGCCCCACGACGTTCGCGCCCGTCCCGTTGAACACCGGGTACGTCTCGGCCTGCTCACCGAAATGGCGGCGCATCACCTCGCGGAGCCTGGCGGTGTGCGGGTCGTCGCCGTAGGCGGGCTGGTGCCCCTCGTTGGCCGCGGCCAGCGCGGTCAGGACCTCCGGGTGGACACCGGCGTGGTTGTCGCTGGCGAAGCCGCGGACGGGCGAGGAGGAACCGTTGAGGCGATCATCCATGCCCTCATTCTGTCGCACGCGGAGGATCGGACGGCCGGTGCCGCCGGGGACCTCCGCGTACGGCCGGGCTCAGGCGTCCGTGCCGGTCAACGGCTGCGGGTCGCCGATCGCGGCGGGTCCGGCGGGCGGCGCGGAGGGGTGGCGGGCCGGAAGGCGGGAGCGAAGGCTGTCGATGTCGTCGCCCATGCGGGCGATGTTGGCCTGAAGGTCGCGCCAGAGCCCGGCGCGCTGCTCCATGCGGGTGAGCTTCCCGCGCAGTTCGGACAAACGGTTCTCGACGGTCTCCAGTCCGGAGCGCTGGGCCGCGGTCTCCCGCCCGGTCCGGACCAGGCCCGTGGCGAGCGTGGTGAGATCGCGCTCGGCCTCGTGGATGCGCTCGTCGAGCCGGGGCAGCAGCCGCTCGTTGAGCTGGGCGATCAGCGAGTCGAGGTCGGCGCGCAGGGCCCGCAGCTCGCGGTCGTGCTCGTCGGCGCGCCGTTCGAGCCGGTCGATCCTGGCCTCCTGGGCGAGCAGCCGCCGGAGGGCGTCACGGTCCGTGCGGTCCGGTTCTCCCGCGATCGCGGCGAGCAGGCCGGCGCCCGCCCGCAAGCGTCGCTCGGCCTCGGCGGCGGCGCGGCGGATCAGAACCGGGAACAGCACGGTCATGAAGGGCTCCTCGAGGCGAGACGCTGGGTGGCTGCCCCCTAAACTTTAGGCGAATTCCAATCGAACAGAGAATGTCCCCGCGAATGTTTCGCAGGTGTTGCGCGCCAGATCCCGCCAGGTCACTGCGGACTTCGCCGGGGACGCCGTCGCCGCGTCATCGCGCCGGGTGCGCGTTCCCGCCGCCGGGGCGACCGGCCCCGCCGCGAGCGGCTGCGCCGACCCTGGTCAAGTCAAGCACGTCGGGGCGGCGTGCATCCTGCCTATCGCGCATCCTGCCTATCGCGCATCCTTGCTATCGTGCATCCTCCATATCCGGAGCCCGCTCACCGCGCCCGGCCGATCGTGCACGCTCAATGCGATGGTGTGATGACGTTTTGTGAACGACGGAAGTCGGCCGGCTTCTCCGGCAATCCCCGAATCGGCGGGCGCCGGCGATCAGGTCCGGGCGGTGCGGATGCCGGAGAGGTGGCCGGTCTCGTTGTACGACACCGGCCGCAGGCGTTCCCCGTCGCGGCGCCACCGGCTCACCGAGCAGTTGGCCACCGGTGTCTTCTCGATCTTCATGATCTCGCCCTCGGACAGGCCCTCCACCAGGTACCGGGTCATCACCACGATCGCGTCGTGCGTCGCCACCAGGACCCGCTCGCCCGGCATGTCCTGTTCCACATCCCGGTACAGGCTGCGCAGGCGCAACGCGAGGTCCGCCCAGGACTCCCCGCCGGGCGGGCGGTAGTAGAACTTGCCGAGACGTTTCATCCGCGTGGCCTCTTCAGGATGGCGGCGGTGCACTCCCAGCACCGTCAGACCCTCCAGGACGCCCTGCTCGCGGTCGCGCAGCCGCTCGTCCACCTGGATCTCGGCGTCGAGGGACGCCTCCTCCAGCGCGATGCGCGCGGTCTCGGCGGTACGCAGGTACGGGGACGACAGCACCCGCGTCGGACGCTCGTCGGCGGGCAGCGCCCGGAGCCAGCGGCCCAGCGCCGTCGCCTGGACCCGTCCCAGCTCGGAGAGCGGGATGTCGGCGTCGCGCTCGACGATCCCGACCTCCTCGGCGTCGGTCCCCAGCACCGCCTGGTAGGCGATGTTGCCGATGCTCTCGCCGTGCCGGACCAGGGTCAGCGATTGGAGCGCGTTCACGCGAGCCATGATCCCATGTCCGCGCGCCACTTGACCCGATGCGTCCTCTACAGGGTGTAGTAGTAGGCTCGGAGTCCTATGTCGAGCGTCCTGTCGACGATGATCATCGCCGTGTCGCTGCTGGCGGCCGTGTACGCCCTGGTGGGCTCCCTGCGGGACCGTCCCATGGACCTGTGGCATCTCGGCTCGCTGGCCGTGCTGGAGGTGCTGCTGATCGCGCAGGCCGTGGTGGGCTTCGTCAAGCTGGGCGGCGACGAGGGTCCCGCCGAGCCGGCCACCTTCATCGGCTACCTGGTCGGGATCCTGCTCATCCCGCTCGCCGGGGCGGGCTGGGGGATGCTGGAACGCAGCCGCTGGGGTCCCGGCGTGATCGTAGTGGCGTGCCTCTCGGTCGCGGTGATGGTGGTGCGGACGCGGCAGCTCTGGGAGGGCACCGTTGGCTGAGCGCGAGCGGAACGACGCCCCGGCGGTGGCGCCGGACACCGCGCCATCACCCTCGCCCCCGCCCCCGTCCGTGAACGGCTCCGTGAACGGCGAAGATCAGGGGGAGGCGACGCGGAGCGGTCCGGGACGGCTGCTGGTGGCGGTGTACGCGGTCTTCGCGCTGGCGGCCGGGGCGCGGGCGGGCGTTCAGATCGCCACGCGCTTCTCCGAGGCGCCGGTGGCCTACGCCCTGTCGGCGTTCGCCGCCGTGGTCTACGTCCTGGCCACGGTCGCGCTGGCCATGGGAGGGCGGACCTCGCGCCGGGTGGCGCTGATCTCGCTGTCGATCGAGCTGGCCGGTGTGCTGATCGTGGGGACGCTGAGCATCGCGGATCCGGCGGCGTTCCCGGACGCGACGGTCTGGTCGGTGTACGGGCGCGGGTACGGCTTCATCCCGCTGGTGCTGCCGGTCGTGGGACTGTACTGGCTGCGCAGAAGCGCCGTCCCGGCTCCGTCCCGTACCTGAACGGAGGCGTCCGGCAGGGGCCGGAGGCCGCCTCCGGCGGGGATGCCGGTTTTGGGGTCGCGCTTGTATGGTGGGCATCCCCGCTGGAGGAAGCTCCCTCTCCTTGTTGTCGCCCTTTCCTCCTCTCAGGCGTCGTGTCGTCCGCCTTGCTTTCAGGCGGGGGTCTCTTAGGCGGGGTCTACGGGCCGGCTCCTTCAGGCAGGGGTCATCGTGCGGCTGATGGGCAGTGCGAGGACCGCGGCCCGGGTGATGGCGTCGATGTCGGCGGGGGAGAAGTCGGCCACCGGGTTCTGGTGGATCCAGCGGATCAGCTTCAGCGGCGAGGCGAAGGTGATGCCGTCGGCGCGGAACGGGGCCTTGCGGAGCTTGCCGCCGTGCACCGCCAGGACCGGGACGACCTTCACCTCGATGCCGGCGTGCTCGGCGAGGAGGCGGCCGGTGGTGGCGGCGGCCTCGACCAGCTCGCGCACCATCTGCGACTTGGTACGGCCGTCCACGAAGAGCTGGCCGCCATGCGAGGTGATCTCCGTCTCGGGATGCCAGGCGTCGTTGCGGATCAGCCAGATGCCGCCGGGCCCGACCACGAGCTGGTCGGCGGTGCCGTGGCCGGGGACGGTCCGGCCGTGCAGGACGCGGTGGCCGCGGCGTTCCAGCGTGAGGCGCAGCAGCCGGCCCATCCGCTCCTCACCGCGCAGCCCGCGCCGCCACACCTTGGATGCGTTGTAGGTGCGCCAGTGGATGCAGGTGTCCGCTCCCGCAACGATCAGGGCCGCAATGGTTCCGAAAACAGCGTTCACCAGGGCCCCGCACAACAACAGCGTCAGCCCGGCCAGAATGGCTCGTCTCCGCAATCTGCTCTTTCGGTCACGCTGCCACAGCTCCTCATAGACGGCCTGCGGAGAGCCACCGGTGAACGCCTCCCGTCCCCGGAGATAGATGGAGCTGCCGAACATCTTGACCTCCTCGCACCTGGCATGACGATGCTAATTATGGAGATACACGGTGCATTGGCCCACGGGCGACCCCGGGTTACGAAAGTCCACCGGAAAGGCAATGCGCGATGAAAGAGGTATTGCCGGTGTCCGATGCCGCAGGAGCATCTGTGAGGCTTGTTGAAGTGCGGTAAAGAACGTTCGCCCGCAATTGTGTAAAGCGCACTGCAACTATCACCGCAAGGCTCGCGGGGAAATCGGTCCGTGGCATTTATCACATTGGGGGGACCGGATGGCGCCGCCGGGGCGCGCGGCAGACTGGTGCGGTGCCTTCCGCCGCCCGACCGATCGACCTGCCGGTCCGCGCGGCCGTGCCCGCCCTGGCCGCCGCGCTGGAGCGGCGGGGCGTGGCCGTGCTGGCGGCGCCGCCCGGGACCGGCAAGACGACGTTCGTCCCGCTCGCGCTCGCCGGTCTGGTCCCCGGCGTCCCGGGTCTGCGCGCCCATCGGGCCGATCGCGCCGAAGGCTCCGTTCCCGGTGCCGATCAGGGGAAGGTCCTGGTCGTGGAGCCGCGGCGGCTGGCGGCCCGTGCCGCGGCGCGACGGATGGCCTGGCTTCTGGGCGAACGGGTCGGCGGCTCGGTGGGCGTCACGGTCCGCGGCGAGCACCGTCCGGGAGCGCTCATCGAGGTGGTCACCACCGGGGTGCTGCTGCGACGCCTCCAGGGTGAGCCGGAGCTCGACGGCGTCGCCGCCGTGATCCTCGACGAGTGCCATGAGCGCCATCTGGACGCCGACACCGCGCTGGCCTTCCTGCTGGACGTGCGGGCGGCCCTCCGTCCCGGGCTGCGGCTGGTCGCCGCGTCCGCGACCACCGACACCGCGCCCTGGGCCCGCCTCCTCGCCGGTGAGGGGGACGACCCGGCGCCGGTGGTGGAGACCGACGCCGCCCTCTTTCCGGTCGCGGTCGAGTGGGTGCCGCCGCCGCGTCCCCTGCCGCCGCCGCACGGCATGCGCGTCGACCCGGCGTTCCTCGCGCACGTGGCGTCCACGGTCCGGCGGGCGCTGGACGAGCGTGACGGCGACGTGCTCTGCTTCCTCCCCGGCGCGGGGGAGATCGCCAGGGTCGCGGGCCTCCTGCGCGACGCGGGAACGGACGCGCCGGTCGACGTCCTCCAGGTGCACGGCCAGGCCCCGGCGGCCGTACAGGACGCGGTGCTCGCGCCGGGAGAACGGCGCCGGGTCGTCCTGGCCACCTCGGTCGCCGAGTCGAGCCTGACCGTCCCGGGCGTACGGGTCGTGGTCGACTCGGGTCTGGCCCGCGAGCCGCGCACCGACCACGCGCGCGGCCTGGGCGCGCTGACCACCGTCCGGGCGTCGCGGGCGACGGCCGACCAGCGCGCCGGACGCGCGGGACGCGAGGCGCCCGGCACCGTCTACCGCTGCTGGACGGAGGCCGAGCACGAGCGCCTGCCGGCACGGCCCAGGCCCGAGATCGAACTGGCGGACCTCACCGCGTTCGCCCTCCAGGCCGCCTGCTGGGGCGATCCCGGCGCCGAGGGCCTGGCCCTTCTGGACCCGCCGCCGGAGGCCGCCCTCCGCGCCGCCCGCGGCACCCTCCACGCCCTCGGCGCCACCGAGGACGGCCGGGTCACCGAGCGCGGACGCCGCCTGGCCGGGATGGGCGTGGAGCCGCGGCTGGCCCGCGCCCTCCTCGACGGCTCCCGGGAAGTGGGCGAACGCGCCGCCGCCCAGGTCGTGGCGCTGCTGTCCGAGCCGCCCCCGCGCAGCGCGGGGGACGACCTCACCGCGGCCTGGCGTTCCCTGCGCCGCGACGGCCCCGCCAGGGACGCCCACGCCGCCCGCTGGCGCGACGAGTCGCGGCGGCTGCTCAAGGCCCTCACCGACCTGCCGCGTCCCGGCGAGGGCGATGGCGGCGCCCCCGGGAAGCGGGACGACGACGCCGTGGCGGGGACGGTCGTCGCCCTCGCCTTCCCCGAACGGGTCGCGCGGCTGCGGCCGGGAGGCGGGTACCTCATGGCGTCGGGGACGGGCGCCGAACTGGCCGCTGATTCCGCACTGGCGGCGGCCCGGCCCGAATGGCTGGCGGTGGCGATCGCCGACCGTCCCGCCGGGTCGGCCTCGGCGCGCGTCCGGCAGGCCGTCGTGATCGGCGAGGAGGTGGCGCGGTTCGCCGCCGCCCCGCTCCTGGCCTCCGGCGAGGAGGTGGCCTGGCGGGACGGCGACGTGGTGGCGCGGCGCGTGGAACGGCTCGGGGCGATCGAGCTGTCCGCGGAGCCGATCGCCCGTCCCGACCCGGGCCGGGTGCGGTCCGCGCTCGCGGACGGGCTGCGCGCCGAAGGGCTCGGCCTGCTCACCTGGACACCGGCGGCCACGGCGCTGCGCGAACGGCTGGCGTTCTGCCATCGCGCGCTCGGCGACCCGTGGCCCGCGATGGACGACGCCGCGCTGCTGGATCACGCCGCTGGATGGATCGGTGCCTCCGGGGCACGGCGCCGCGCCGATCTGGCGCGCATCGACGTCGCGGGCGCGCTGCGCGGGCTGCTGCCGTGGGAGTGCGCCGCCCGCCTGGACGAGCTGGCGCCCGAGCGGATCGAGGTGCCCTCCGGGTCGCGCGTCCGCGTCGACTACTCCGGCGAGCGTCCCGTCCTGGCGGTCAAACTCCAAGAACTGTTCGGCTGGGACGAGGCGCCCCGGCTGGCCGGCGGGAGGGTCCCGCTGGTGGTGCACCTGCTGTCACCGGCGGGACGGCCGGCGGCCGTGACGGCCGGCGGCCGTGACGGCCGGCGGCCGTGACGGCCGACCTGGCCTCGTTCTGGCGCGAGGGCTACAAGGCCGTCCGCGCGGAGCTGCGCGGCCGGTACCCGCGCCACCCCTGGCCGGAGGACCCGGCCCAGGCCACGCCCACCCGGCGCGCCAACCCCCGCCGCTAAGCGTTCTCCCCGGCAGAGCGTGAGCGGATGAGCGCCTCGATGCCGTCCAGGACGCGTTCCAAGCCGAACGCGAAGGCGTGCTCGGGGCCGACCGGGCCGTCGTACTCCTCCCCGGCGGCCGCTCCCACGCGCGTGCCCAGCGGGTACCGGCCGGGGTCGATGACCTTCTCCAGGAAGGGCGAGGTCGCCTCCCACCACTCGCGGTCGGTGATGCCGGTGCGCCGCTCGGCCTGGGCGACGTCGACCGACGACCGCGCCGAGCTGGCGGCGAACCCGGTGACCAGGGAGACGACCGAGTCCATCTCCACATCGGTGAGGCCCAGGCCGTCCACGGCGCGCAGTTCGTACTCGTACTTGTCGAGCAGGTTCGGCCCCAGGGGCGGACGCGCGGTGACGACCTGCAGCATCCATGGGTGCCGGTGGTACAGGTCCCAGTTCTCCCGGGCGATGTGCCGCAGCTTGTCCCGCCAGGGGAGGTCCTCGCCGGGCGGCGTCGCCTCGCCGAGCGCGCGGTCCATCATGACGTCGATCAGCTCGGACTTGCCGGGGACGTAGGTGTAGATCGACATCGGGGCCACGCCGAGCGTGTCGGCGATCCGGCGCATCGAGAGCGCGTCCAGCCCCTCGCCGTCGGCGATCTCGGTGGCCGCGCGGACGATGCGGTCGACGGTCAGGCGGGGCCGTGGCCCGCGGCGGGGCCGTTCCCGCACGTCCCACAGCAGTTCGAGGCTCCGCTTGGGATCGCCCGCCCCGCTGTACTCGACGCTCACGAGGCCGCTCCGCTCGCGCTCATGGGTTCGCCGCCGGTCGCAGTGTCACGCCGCCCATCTTCCCAGACGCCTCCGTGCCGCGCGGGAATGAAATCCCGTACGGCGTACGTTATGCTGGCCGAACTTACTCCGTACAACGTACAAAGTTGGGAGCGGTGGAATGGGCGAGCCGGCGATAGCGGCCGAGGGGCTGCGCAAGCGCTACGGCGACACCAAGGCCCTGGACGGCGTCGACCTGACCGTGCCCGCGGGGACGGTGCACGGTCTGCTGGGGCCCAACGGCGCGGGCAAGACGACGATGGTCCGGATCCTCACCACGCTCGCCCGGCCGGACGCCGGCCGAGCGCGCGTCGCCGGTCACGACGTGGTGCGCGAGGCGGTACGGGTCCGCGCCAGGATCGGCCTGGTGGGCCAGCACGCGGCGGTGGACGAGATCCTCGGCGGGCGGCAGAACCTGGTGATGTTCGGGCGCCTCTACCACCTGAACGCCCGCCAGGCCCGGCACAGGGCGGACGAACTGCTGGAGCGCTTCGGCCTCGACGGGGTCGGCGACCGGCCCGTGGCCACCTACTCCGGCGGCATGCGGCGCCGTCTCGACCTGGCCGCCGGCATGATCCTCGCGCCGCCGGTGCTGTTCCTGGACGAGCCGACCACCGGTCTCGACCCGCGGGCCAGGATCGAGGTCTGGGACGCGGTGCGGGCGCTCGCCGCCGCCGGCACCACCGTCCTGCTCACCACCCAGTACCTGGACGAGGCCGACCGGCTCGCCGACGGGATCTCGGTGCTCGACCACGGCCGGCTCATCGCGGCCGGCACCCCGGGCGAGCTGAAGTCCGAGCTGGGCGGCGACCGGGTGGACGTGGTCGTCCGCGAGGCCGCCGACCTGCCCCGCACCGCGCAGATCATCACCGCGATCACCGGCACCCCCGCCGAAACGGACCCCGAGGCCCTGCGCGTCGGGGCGCCCGTCATCGACCGGGTGGGCACGCTCACCCGGGCCGTCCGCGCGCTGGACGACGCGGGCGTCGCCGTCGCCGACATCGGCCTGCGCCGCCCCACGCTCGACGAGGTGTTCCTGCGCCTCACGGGCCACCGGCCCGTCCCGGAGACCCGGGACACCACCAGGTCCAGCACCGCCAAAGAGGAGGCGCCGGCATGACCGTGCTCACCCCCGTCGTCGAGCCCACCGGCCTGAGCCGGGTGCGGTGGGCGCTCGGGGACTCCTGGACGCTGACGCGGCGGGCCCTGGCCCACTGGGCCCGCCGCCCTTACGAGGTGCTGATCGGGCTGCTGTTCCCCGTGATGATCGTCCTGATGATGGGCTACCTGTTCGGCGGCCAGATGACGGTGCCGGGCGGCGAGACCTACCGGTCGTTCATCATGCCCGGGATGTTCGCCATGACCATGCTGTTCGGCATCGAGAACACCTACACCGCGATCGCCACGGACGCCGCCAGGGGCGTGACCGACCGGTTCAGGGCGATGCCGATGGCCTCCTCGGCGGTGGTCGCGGGCCGCGCCGCCGCCGACATGCTGTACGCGGTCGCCTCGCTCGCGGTCATGGTGGCGTGCGGGCTGCTGATCGGCTGGCGCTGGCACGGCGGCCTCGCCAAGGCCGCGCTCGCGTTCGGGCTGCTGCTCCTGCTGCGGTTCGCCCTGGTCTGGGTGGGCGTCTACCTGGGGCTGCTGGCGCAGGGGCCGGAGTCACTGATGGCCGTCCAGATCCTCGTCTGGCCGGTCGGGTTCGTGTCCAGCGCGCTGGTGGCGCCCGGCACCATGCCGGGATGGCTGGGCGCCGTCGCCGAAGGGAACCCGCTGTCGGCCACCGTCACCGCCTGCCGCGACCTGTTCGGCAACGCCGACGCCGCCGCCACCGGCTGGGCGGGCGAGAACGCGTTGCTGTTGTCGGTGGTGTGGCCGCTGGCGCTCGTCGCGGTGTTCCTCCCGCTGTCGGCCCGCCGCTACCGAGCCATGGGCCGCTGACGACCCTGAGCGAGCGGCGGGCCGACAGGCGACGGCTGCGCCAGGGGTCTCAGCCGCCCGGCAGCAGGGACGCGCGGTGCCTGGCCAGCGCCAGCGCCGGGTAGCAGTCCTCGGGGTAGGTCTCCGCGCCGTACAGCGCGGCGCGGAGGCGCGGCCCCACGGCGGCCGCGTCGTACGGCTGGACGACGCACAGCTCCGCCTGCATGGCCTTCCGCGCCGCGGCCATCATCCCCGGGACGTCCCCGACGATGACGATCTCGGTGGGCGTGTCCCCGTACGACAGCCGCACCGCCAGCGCGTGCAGGCCGGTGCCGCCCTCGTAGCGGAACTCGCACACCAGCCGGTCGCCGTCCAGCGGTCCCTCCTGGATCAGCCAGGCCAGGCCGGGGGTGACGGTGCCGAGCGAGCCCGCCCACTCCGGCTCGGGCTGCGCGGCCAGCTCGCCGGCCGCCCGCCCGGCGGCGCGGCGGGCACCGGTCGGGCCGATCGCCGCCAGCGCCCGCAGGAACGTCCGCGCCCCGGGCGTCCCGGCGTCCCGCAGCGTCGCGATCAGATCGCCCACCGCGGCCCGCCGCCCCTCGGCGTGCGGGGCGGCCGACTCCAGCGCGCCGAGCTGCGCGGAGGTCCACACCTCCGCCTGCAGGGCGCCCGGGAGCCCCGGAAGCTCACCGGCGGCGCGGGCGTACGCCCGGTACACCTCGCGCAGGCCGGGAAACGTCAGCCGAGGCCCCTGAACGGCGGAAACATCGGATGGCATCGCAGTCACCGCTCCAGGCTAGGGGACCACCCGGACCGGATGAAACGCCCCTCCCGGACCTCACCGGTTGGGCAGGGTGAGCAGCGTGCGCCCCGTCCCGATCGTGCGGACCTCGAACTTGGTGATCTCCTCCGGCTCCAGGGCCGTCGCCCCCTGGAGGGTGAGCTGCCGCATGGGCGAGTCGGGGAACCCGTAGCCCTTGGCCGGCACCGACCAGCCGGACACGATGTGCTCCCGCCCGGCCCGGTCGAAGGCGACCAGCTCGCAGCGCAGCGGGCCGCGCACCTTGCTCAGCCGCATCCCGACCTCGCTGCCCCACTGCTTGCGCTGCGTCGCCACCGTCCCGCTGATCCCGCTGGCCGGGTCGGTCGCCGAGACCGGCCGGGAGTTGCGGAACAGCGCCTCCACCCCGCTCTCGACGGGACGTTCCACGGGCGGCGGTGCCTCGTCCCGGTCGGCGCCGACGGTGATCCCCAGCCCGGCCGAGCCGCCCATCAGGACCACCCCGGCGGCCACGCCCACCAGCGCCTGCGACACCCTGCGGCGCCGGTTCAGCCTGCGGCGGCGCTGCAGCAGGTCCGACACGACGGACGGGTCGGGCACCGGCGCCGGCAACGGCTCCTCGGGGATCGGCGGCAGCCCGTCCAGCGTGGCGGCCAGGCCCCGCAGCGCGCCCAGCTCCTCGTGGCAGGAGGGGCAGGACGCCAGGTGCGTCTCGAAGGCGCGCGCGTCCGGCTCTTCGAGCAGCCCCAGGGCGTACGCGCCCACATCGGTGTGCTGCACCATGGCGTTCACGGCGTCACCTCCTCCTTCTTCGGCCTCATGGCGTCGTGTCCCCCTCCTCGGACCTCACGGCGGTCACGTCCCCCTCCTCCGGACGACCGCCAGGGCGGCTTCATGGCGTCACGCCCCTCTCCTCCAAGGCGACGCGGAGCGCCCGGAGCGCGTAGTAGACGCGGGATTTGACCGTGCCCACGGGAATGCCGAGGGACTTGGCGGCCTCGTTGACCGAGCGGTCCCGGAAGAAGGTCTCGTTCAGGATCTCCCGGTGCGCCGGCGACAGCGACATCAGTGCTTCGGAGACGACGACCGAACGCAGCAGGTCCTCCAACCCGTCAGGGGCGCGCAGGTTCTCCAGCGGGCCCTCGCCCGCCTCCTGGGGCCGGGCGTTCTTACGGCGCTGGTCGTCGATCACGATCCGCCGCGCCACCGTGGCCAGCCACGGCAGCAGCGAGGTGGCGTTGGCGTCGAGCTGGTTCGCGCTGCGCCAGGCGCGGATCATGGTCTCCTGCACCACGTCCTCGGCCCAGTGCCGGTCGCCGCCGGTCAGCCGCAGCACGAACGCCAGCAGCGGCCGCCCGTACACCCGGTACAGCTCGTTGACCAGGATCTGGTCGTCCACCGCCGCGGGACGCGGGCCGCTGAACCAGCTCCACGGCCCGGCGGGAGCGGCGCGCTCCGAGTCCGGCACGGTGGTCGAGGATCTGTGCGCCATCAGGAGTCTCCGGCTGTGGGGTGCGGGGATGCGGGGGTACGGCGGCGGTGCGCAGGGTGACCGGTTCACCCGCCGGGGGCGGATCGGCCGCCCCCGGCGGTGCCCGGCGGCGCGGCGGTGCGCGGCTCCTTCTGGCCGATCACCACGCCGCCGGTGCCCTGGCCGTAGCCGGGCGGCGGGGGCGTTCCCGCCCCGAAACCGGCCTTGGCGCCGGTGGGGCGGGCGACGAACCAGCCGCCGTCCACGCCCTGGCCGTTGGCGTCGCCCGGGGCGGTGTCCCCGGCGTAGCGGTAGAGCGGCCAGCCGGAGAGCGTGAGCTGGAGGGTTCCGTCCGGGCGCCGGACGCTGCCGACCCGGCCTTCCGGGATGCCGGCGGTGATCCTGATCTGGGGGCTCCAGCGCACCGGCGGCCACTTCCGCGCGCACGCGCCCACGCAGGTGCTGAGCGACGGTCGCGGGCGGTCGCGGTCGAAGCGGTACAGGAGCCGCCCGGCGTCGTCCGCGACGACGTCGCCCAGCGGCCCCGCTGGAAGGATCCTGAGACTGGTGATGGCGACAGGGGTTCCGTCACCGGGGACGCCGTTGCCGGGCACCGTGGACGGCGCGATTCCGCCCACGGGCTTGCCGTACCCGTCGTTCTCGTCCAGCCCGCTCGGCAGGGCGGGCGCCTCGCAGCCCGCCAGTGCGAGACCCGCCAACGCGAGGCCCGCCGCGGTGACGCCCATCGGGGCGGACCGCCGCTGGAGTGCCATGGACGACTTCCTCCGGGTCTCCGGTTCGGGGTGCCTGTCGGATGGATGTACGGGGGCGCGCGGGACGCGGTTCAACGGGAGCGGCACGGATTGATCCGGATCGGACCTGACTTGTTCGCTAGATGACTCTTACCGCCGGGTCCTGTCGGCTTGGGGGCGCGTCCAAGGGGACGTGCGCAGAGGTGCATCGGACGGCGACACGGAGGGAGACGATCCGGAGACGACCCGGAGACGGCTTGGGGCGCATCGCGAGAGTCCTCCGCACGAGGCGAACACTCACTCCAGCGTGGAGCGGATGAGGGCATCCGGCCCGATTCGCTCGGAGGACCGAGAGGCGATCGGAATGAACAGGACCGAAGGGCCCCTGGTCTACCGGCTTCTCCTGGCCGTGGACATCCAGGGCTACAGCAAGCGCACCACCGTCGAGCAACTGCGCGCGCAGCACCTGCTGAGCCGGGCGCTGGACCACGCCGCGTCCGCCATCGGCCTCGACCGTGCCCTCTGGGACAAGCAGGTCGGGGGCGACGGCGAGCTGGCCACCCTGCCCGAGGGCGTGGACCCGGCGCCGGTGGCCGGCGACTTCGTCATCGCCCTCGCGGACGGGCTGCGCGAGCTCAACACCGGCCGGGACGGCGGCCCGGCGCTGCGGATCCGGCTCGCCCTGCACCACGGCACGATGACCGCGGGCCCGTTCGGCCCGGCCGGTGACGCGCCGATCGTGGTGCAGCGGCTGCTGGACGCCTCGCCGCTGCGCCGCCTGCTGACCGACGACGCCGGCCGCGACCTGGCCTACGTGGTCTCCGAGTCGCTGTACGAGGACGTCGTCCGCACGGGGTTCTGCGCGCTGCCGCCCTCGGCGTTCCAGGCCATCAAGGTCACCGCCAAGGGCGCCGTGTTCCGCGGCCACATCCTCACCGGTGAGGCCGCGCGGCGGAATGCGCGCCCTCGGGAACGGCGGGACCGGACGGCCGGGCCGCCGGGCGCCCGCGTGCTGGACCTCCCGTCCCTCGCCGCCCAGGGCATCGCCTGACGGCGGTCCGAGGGCGGGAAGCAACGCCCCGGCGGCGCGGTTGTGCCCAGCGTCAGGTCCTGCGCCGAGTGGCGTACGGCGACGGAGGGAGACCCGCATGGCTGACGAGACGGCGCTGCACAAGCTGCTGGGCGAGCGGAACCTGGGGGTGCTGGCCACCCTCAAGCGCGACGGGCGCCCCCAGATGTCCACCATCACCTACCACTTCGACGAGGCCCGCCGGCTGGTGCGGGTCTCGGTCACCGACGATCGGGCCAAGACGCGCAACCTGCGCCGCGATCCCCGCGCCAGCCTCCATGTGAGCTCCGAGGACGGCTGGTCGTGGGCGGTGGCCGAGGGCGATGCCGAGCTGTCCGCCGTCGCGTCCGACCCGCATGACGAGGCCGTCGAGGAACTGATCGACTACTACCGCTCCATCAGGGGCGAGCACCCCGACTGGGACGACTACCGCCGCGCGATGGTCGCCGAGGGACGCCTGATCCTCCGCCTCCACGTCACGCGCGTCTACGGGCAGCCCCCGGCCTGACATACCCCGGGCGTGGTAGCGGCACCGGTCCCCGCTACCACGCCCGAGGTAGGGCGGAAGCCGCCGGTCATGCGATGTGGCGGCGCGAACCGTACCGGCACCGTCGGCGTCATGAGAACGACACCGACGACACCGACGACACCGGAGGCGCCCCCGGCGGTATCGCCGGCCGCGCGGAGGCGCTCCACCAAGGCGCGGTTCTCGCCGCGAACCCGCAAGGCCGTCCTGTTGCTGCACGTCCTCGGCTCGCTGACCTGGCTGGGACTGGACGTCGGCCTGCTGGCGCTCAGCCTGACCGGGCTCACCAGCGACGACCCGGCCACGGTACGGGCGGTGTATCTGGCCATGAACGTGCTGGGCACCACCGTCCTCATCCCGGCCGCGATCCTGTCGCTGGTCACCGGCGTGCTTCTGGGCCTGGGCACCAAGTGGGGCCTGGTCCGCTACCACTGGGTCCTGGTCAAGCTGGTGCTCACGGTCATCACCGCGGCCCTGACCATCTTCGCGCTGCGGTCGGGGCTGAGCCAGGCGGCGGACGAGGTCAGGCTGTCGGCGGTCGCGCCCGCCGACGCCGCGGGCGGCCTGCTCTTCGCGCCCATCGTCTCGCTGACCTGCTACCTGTTCATGACGGTCCTCTCGATCTACAAGCCCTGGGGACGGACCCCATGGGCGCGGCGCCGCGCCGCATGAGCGGAACGTCCGGAGACGCGCGCTACGCCCCAGGTTGCTCCTTACGGTGGCCATGGGGCGTACGCCTTAACATCCAGCTATGGCGGAAGTGACCTCCCGGGACGGTGCGTGGACGTTCGACGGCGAGGCCGTGCGGATCGTGCCCGGCCACGATCGCTCGGTGCACAAGTTGCGCAAGGCGCTGGGCGAGGTCGTGGTGCCGTTGCAGGCCATCCGCGGCGTGGCCTACGAGCCGGGACGCAAGGGCGGCCGGCTGCGCCTGCGCCTGCGGGACGGCGCCGACCCGTTCTCGCAGGCGGTCGCGGGCGGGCTCCCCGGTCCCGCCGACCCGTACTCGCTGGTCGTCGGCTCCGACCGCACCGGCGCCGCCGAGTTCTTCGTCGACGACGTGCGCAACTCCCTGCAAGTGTGGGAAGTGCCGGAAGGCCCCTGCGACCGCTACCTGATGCCGGGTCCCGGCGTGCCGCTGACCGCCGCCGCGGGGGACGGTTCCGCCTCCTTCGACGGCGAGCGGGTGCGGCTGGAGTGGAACTGGCTGGCCAGCGGGGCGAAGACGGCGGCGGGACCGCAGACGTTCGAGCTGAAGGACGTGGTCGGCGTCGAATGGGGCCGCCAGGTCGGCATGGGCTACGGGTACCTGCGGTTCAGGCTCCGCACGCCCGCGCCCGAGCGCTCCCCGGAAGAGGACCCGCGCGCCCTGTCCTGGGGCATCCAAAAGGAGGGCGGGACGACGGCGCTGCTTGCCGCGGCCGTGCTCGCGCGCCTTCCGCACCCTTCCGCCCCCGCCGTCCCGGAACCGGCCCCCGCCGGCGCGAACACGAGCGCGCAGGACGATCCGGACGCGATGCTGCGCCGCCTGCGCGAACTGGGCGAGCTGCACCGCGAGGGCGTCCTGACCGACGAGGAGTTCACCGTCGCCAAGCGCACCCTGCTCGGCATGTGAGAAGAAGCGTGGAGCGGAAAGCACCCCGCAGCTCTTTCCGCTCCACGCGCCTGTGACGGCCCCTGTCAGTCGAGGTCGGGGCCGTAGACCTCCCATAGCTCGCCGGCGAAGAACCGCCCGAAGGACACCAGCGCCAGCGGACCGCCCGGTCCCGAGGTGCGGAACGTGGTGAGCTGCCGGGCGAAGTCGGTCAGCTTGATCTGGAGCACGCCCGCGGCCAGCACCTCCGCCTCCTCGTCCCCGCCCTCCTCGACATGCCCGTCCAGGATGCGGACGTACAGGGTCGAGGTGTCCGGCCAGATCCGGGTGGGAGGGCCGTGCAGGACGTTCTTCCGGCCGGTGAGGGTGCGGTGCCGGCCCTGGTCGTCGGCGAAGTGCAGGCGGTACTTCATCAGCCTGCGGTCCTCCGCGCCCCCCGGCGCGAACAGGTTGAACCAGCCCCGCTGCACCGGCCGCCGTCCCCCGTGACCGGGTGCGTCCACCCATCCCTCGGCCCGCGCGGTGTGCTCGGGCTCCTCCAGGAACCGGTGCACGTCGTCGGCGGTGATGGTGAGCCGGAACGAGAACCGCTCGCGCCGGTCGTCCAGCTCGCCCGCCCGCGGATCGGACGTCCCGTAGGTGACGAACCCCTTCATCTCCTCCGTGAACGACAACGACGTACGGCCCGGACCCTCGGGGGGCGTACCCCCGGCCCCCGCGAGTGTCCCCGATTCACCGCCGCGTCCCTGAACGGGGACGCCACCCCGCGTCCCCTCGGACGGGCCGTACGCCTTGCCGCCCGCCCCGTCGGGCGAGCCGGCTCCCCGCGCCGGCCCGGCCCCCGTGTCGACGGGGCGGGACTCACCCTCCAGGATCCGGGTGGCCATCCGGTCGGCCAGCGCGGCGATGGTGAGGGAGGGGTTCGGGCCCACCGGTCCGGGCATCGCCGCCCCGTCGGCGATGTAGAGACCGGGGAACCCGAAGACCTCACCGAAGGCGTTGCACACGCCTTCCAGCGGGTCGCGTCCCATGGGCGCGCCGCCCAGGGGATGCACCGTGATGACCCGCTTGCGGAA
Source organism: Actinomadura sp. NBRC 104412 (assembly GCF_030269515.1). Classification (GTDB taxonomy): domain Bacteria; phylum Actinomycetota; class Actinomycetes; order Streptosporangiales; family Streptosporangiaceae; genus Spirillospora. The sequence goes on from NZ_BSTM01000008.1 coordinate 93,604, forward strand.
CCACATGGGGTTGTCGGCGTAGTCGGCGCCCAGCACGTCCGCGATGCCCTGCATCGTGCTGCGCAGCCGCTCGAAGTGCGCCGTGCTGGTCTCCGACGTCCAGTCGGCGGTGAGCCGGCCGTCCTTGAGGGACAGCCGCCCGTCGGGGGTGTCGCGCCCCATGCCCAGCAGCGGCAGTGAGCTCACCGCCAGCGCCCCGTCGCCGATCAGATCGGCGATCTCCTTGGACAGGTTGGTGTCGGGCGCGCCGGAGAAGAACTCGGTGAACCGCCCCCACAGGAACTTCACCGCCCGGTCGATCTGGTCGCCCAGGTCGAACGGCTGGATGATCCAGTCGACGAAGGCGGGGTAGCCGCCGTCCTCGATGTAGGCGCCGCGCCCCGCGCCGGGATGGCCGTCCAGCTCGTCGGGCAGCCGGATCGCGCTGGTGATCACCGGGCCGCGGCTGGCGTCCAGCGGGCGGACCCGGTCGCGGTCGCGCGAGCGCAGCAGGAACGTCAGCAGGTCGCCGTTGCCGCAGAACCGCGAGCCCAGCGCCGGGCTCAGCCCGGGGAAGTCGCGGGCCGACTTCAGCAGCAGGTAGGTCGTGCCGTACGTGCCGGCGCCCAGGATCAGCCGGTCGCAGGTGATGGTGCGGACCGGCAGGTCGCGCGCCTTGCGCGGCCCGCGCCCGTCGCCCTCGACCGGGGTGGTCTCGTAGGTGACGTAGTCGACCTCGTACCCGCCGGTCGGGCGCGGCCGGATCGCCTTCACGTCGCAGGACGTCCGCAGGTCCGCGCCGTGGAACTTGGCGGCGGACAGGTAGTTGTGGTCGAGGGAGTTCTTGGCGCCGTCGTTGCAACCGATGTCGCACTCGCCGCACAGCCGGCACGTGCGCCGCGGCTTGCCGTGCAGGTTGCCGTAGGCGGGCTCGGCGATCGGCAGGTTCAGGCCGGGCGCGGCACCGGCCTCAGGAGCGAAGGACACCGCGAGCGGCGGAAGCGCCCAGTGCAGGCCCAGCTCGGCCGCCGCGTCCTGCATCGCGTGCGTCTTGGGCGTGTCGGCGTACGCGGCCTGGTCGAGCGGGTACGGGGTCGCGCCCATCATCTTCTCGACCTGGTCGTAGTGCGGGTCGAGGTCGGCGCGGCTCACCGGCCAGGGCTCGTAGCCGCCGTCCATCGTGTCGTTGACGAACCAGCGCTCGTCCTTGCGCAGCAGCACGTTGGCGTAGATGAGGGAGCCGCCGCCCAGCCCCGAGGACACCACGGAGTCGCAGCCCTTGAAGCTCCACACGTCGAACATGCCGTACAGGCCCTCGGCGGGGTCCCAGAACGCCCGCCCCAGCTCGGCGGGGGAGCGCGGGAACGAGCCGGGCGCGTACTTCTGGCCGCGTTCCAGCAGCACGACCGACCGTCCGGCCTCGGCCAGCCGGTAGGCGGCGACCGAGCCGCCGAACCCCGAGCCGACGACGACCGCGTCGACGTGCTCGGTGGTCATGTGCCGGGGCATCTCAGGCGGCCTTTCGGTCGTGCGCGTGCTTCTGGAAGTGGGCGAGGATCCTCGGGTAGACGTCCTCGTGGGCGTTCTTGCCGAGGATGGGGTCGATGTGGCCGTATCCGGGCAGCACCTCCAGCTCGTGCCGGCCGGGGACGATCTTCGACAGCAGCGCGTGGCACACCACGTTGGAGTCGGTGAAGATCCGGTTGTGGTCGCCGGTGGTGAACAGGATCGGTGTGGTGATCTCGGCGGCCCTGGCCAGGAAGTCCGTGGGCAGCGCCTTCAGCTTGGGATCCTTCGGATCGAACCGCACCGCCTTGCCGGCTCTCACCATCCTGCGGATGTGCCGGTAGTAGTGGACGTCCGAGGCGCCGTTGAGGTCGGCCAGCCGGTCGTGGACGTGGGTCTCGGGCGCGAGGTTCTCGTGCATGAAGAACCCGGGCCGCCCGGACGCCCACATGAAGCTCTGCATGTGGCAGGCCGACTCCTTGCACTCCGGGTGGAACGCGGAGATCACCTTGGACAGCAGCCACCGGGCGGTCGGCTTGGGCGCCTGGCTGAACCGGGGGTCGATGACGGGGGAGCCCAGGATGTAGTCGGCGAACGCCGGGCCCACCGCCATCTTCACCTTCGACCAGCCGGGCACGCGCGGCGTCAGCGACACGCTGTTGACCACCAGGCTGGCCAGGTCGTCCTCGATGGCGCCGCCGAACAGGCTCATGCTGAACGACAGCGCGCCCAGGCAGTGCGCGAACACGTGCACCCGCCGGTCGCCGATGTGGCGGCGCAGCTCGGCCATCGCCGCCGGGTAGTCGAACAGCGCGATGTCGTCGAGCGAGTAGCGGCGCAGGTTGGTGTTGTAGGGGAGCCGGTTGCTCATCCGGAAGTCCAGCGCCCACACGTCCCCGAACCCGTTGTCGAGCAGGTAGCTCACCATGTTGTAGATCTCCGGCATGGTGAACAGGTCGCTGGAGGAGGTCAGCCCGTGCAGCAGCAGCACGACGTCGTCGCAGTCCTCCCGGTGGAAGCGCGACAGCGTGAGGAGCAGATCGTCCTCGGTGACGACCGGATGCAGCGACCGCTCGGCGTCCTTCACGCCGTCGGCCGAGAATCGTCGGATTCGCCGTGCCATCTGTCCGCCCTCCCGGCTCAACATCGGTGCCAACCCTGTCAGTCCCGTACGAACCGGCGGCATCGTGGAAAACCCGTAATCGGAGCCGGGACGTACGTGGTGGGATCCGTGTGACAGTAAGAGTCCGGTTTGACGGTATCGGTTCGTGCTTGTCCGTATTTCGGGGCGTTGCGCGTGAGACGGGCGGACGAAGGACTCAGGCGCGGTCGCTGCCGGGCAGGGCGTTGAGCGCGGTGGCGACGCCGACACGGGAGCTCACCCCGAGCTTGGCGAACACCCGGGACAGATGCGTCTCGACCGTCCGGACGCTGAGGAACAGCTTCTCGGCGACCTGCTGGTTGGTGCAGCCCTGCGCGACCAGCGTCGCGATCTCGTACTCGCGGGGGGACAGGCCGAACGGCTCGTCGCCCTTCCGGCCGCGGCGCGGCCCCGGCACCCTGACGCCGAGGCGACGCTGCTCGCGCACCGTCTGGTCGGCCAGCGCGCGGGCGCCGCACTCCTCGAAGATCGTCACGGCGGCGCGCAGCCGCTCCCTGGCCCGGTCGCGGTCGCCGGCCGCCTGATAGGCCAGGCCCGAGGCCAGCTCGGCCCTGCCCGCCTCCAGGCGCCGTCCCGCCCCGTCCAGCATCCGCGCGGCCTCGGCCGCCAGGGCGGCGGAGGCCGCCGGGTCGGACGTACGGGTGGCGTGCGCGCGGGCGAGCCGCACCAGGCCGGCGTCGGCGGGCACGCCGATGCCGCCGAGCATCTCGGCGATGCCGGCCCACTTGCCGGGGTCGCCGTCCTTCTCGCGGTGCGACTCGCAGTAGGCCAGCAGCTCCGCGCAGCTCATCAGGGTGGACGGGTCCAGCTTGGGCGAGCCGGGGTCGCCGCACGCCTCGACGATCGCGACCGCGCCCTCCTCCAGCCGGCCGGCGTTGACCAGCGCGACGCCCCGGGCGTACCGGGCCATCGCGCCCCACCACTCGCCGGCGCCCGCGTCGCCCGCCACGGCCTCCTCGCCCAGCCGCAGCGCCCGCTCGTGCTCACCGGACCAGGCGGCGACCAGGCACTGCTGGGTGAGGCCGAACACGACCGTTTCGGCGGACCGCACCATCCGCGAGGTCTCGGTGGCCTCCTCGGCGGCGTCGGCGGCCTCGGCCAGCCGCCCCAGCAGGGTGTACGCCCTGGCCTGCGCGTTCAGCAGGAAGGTGATGTAGGCGGCCTGGCCGGTGGCGCGCGCGATGGCCACGCACCGTTCGAGGCGGCGCAGCGCGGGCTCGTACCGGCCCAGCATGACCTCCGCCCAGCACAGCCACGGGACGTGGTCGAGCGCCTCGGCGATGTGGCTGTCGGGAGCCTCGGCGTACACGGCGTCGGCGGCCTCGGAGTAGGCGATCGCGTCGTCCACCCGCCCGCCGGCGTAGGCGGGCATCACCCGCAGCGAGGCGACCGCGACCCGCAGGCCGGGCGCCCAGCCCGGGGCGTTCTCCGGCATCCGGTCCAGGACGGCCTGCGCGCCCCGCACGTCCACCCGCATCAGCCGGTCGGCCACCAGCCGGGTGCGGAGCAGCACGGCGGCGGGCGCCTGCGGGTCGGGAATGCGATGCAGCTCGTCCAGGACCAGCGCGCGGGCCTCCTGGTGGCGGTTGAGCTGCCGCTCCATCACCGCGCACATCTGCACGGCGCGGGCCCGGCGGTCGTGGTCGTCGGGCGGCAGCAGCCGCAGCAGCGTGCGGGCGGTCTCCCGGCCCTCCACGAGCTGCCCGCTGACGGTCTGCGCGTGCGCGAGCTCCACCAGCAGCCGCACGCGCGGGGGCTCCCCGTCGGCGTCGGCCTGGTCGGAGTCCTCCGGCATGAGGCGCAGCGCGGCCTTCAGCCAGTGCGCCGCCGTCGCCGGGGCCTGCGGCGCGACGGCGCGGGCCGCCTCCACCAGCGTCGCGATCGCCGACCGGTCGCCGTAGGTGGCCGAACGCTCCACGTGGTGGGCGCGGAGCGTGGCGGGGGCGCCGAGGTCGGCGAGGTAACGGGCGATCCGCGCGTGCGCGCCCAGCCGCCAGCCCGCCGCGGCCGACCCGTACACCACGTGCCGGACCAGCGGATGGCGGAACCGGAACCGCCCGGCGGACGCGGGCCGCACCACGTCGCGCGCCGCCAGCTCGTCGAGGGCGGCCAGCGCCTCCGCGTCGGGCCGCTGTGCGCCGGCGGCGGCCAGCGCGGGCTCGAACTCGTCGGCGGCGACCGCGGCGGCCTGCGCGATCAGCAGGACGGTCGCGTCCAGGCCGCTCAGCTCCAGTTGCAACGCGGTGCGGACGGCGGGCGGCAGCTCGGTGATGTCGCCCAGGTCGGGCAGCGTGCCCCAGACCTCGGGGTCGGCGGCCGCCGGACGGTCGGCGCCGTCCTTGCGGGCCAGCGCCTCCAGGTAGAAGGGGTTGCCGCCGCTGGCCTCGTACAACGACTGGCAGCGGGACCGGCTCGTGCCCGGGCCGAGGAACTCCTCGACCTCCTCGATGGTGAACGGGTCGGCGGTGACGCTGACGCCGTGCTCGCCTGCCACGTCCACCAGGCCCGCCAGCCGGGGCGGGGCCTGCGCGGGACGGTAGGCGACCCCGATCAGCACCTTGGCGCGCGGAGGGTGGCGCACCAGGTAGCCCAGCAGCTCGATGGAGGCGTCGTCGGCCCAGTGGACGTCGTCGAGCAGCAACACCAGGCCGTCGTCGTAGGCCAGCTCCTCCAGCAGGTGCCGCACCGCGCGGTGCAACTGGTAGCGCGCGACGCCGAGCGTCTCCGGCGCCGGGTCGGGCCGGTGCTCGTGCGCGGGCAGGACGGTGGTGTCGCCGTTGGAGGAGGACGTGCCGTGGCCACCCGCGGTCATGGCGCTGAGCGCGCCTGCCGGGGCCATGGCGGGCGCGCCGCCACCGGCCGTCCCCGTCAGCGCGGGGAACACCGTGGACAGCAGCCGGGTGGTGGCGGGGTCCAGGTCGGGGCGGCGCTCTTCGAGCTGGTCGTCCAGGGCGTCCACCAGCGCGCCGAACGGCATCTGCTGCTCGAACTCGGCGGCGCGCCCGGCCAGCACCCTCAGCCCGCGCGAGGCCCCGGCCTCGGCGAGCTCGCCCAGCAGCCGGGTCTTGCCCGCGCCGGGGTCGCCCGACAGCGCGAGGAAGCGGAAGGAACCCCCGGCCACCGAGTCCAGCGCACCGTCCAGGACGCGCAACGCGTCCCGCCGCCCGACCAGGGGCGTCCCCGCGGGATCCCTGGTGCCGTGACCCGCGTTCCGGTCCGCGCGACCTCCCATGTCCACACCCCAACAGTGACAGGCGGTCGATGCGCCGTGATCGTGCCACTTGTACGACTACCGGGTATCGCACCGGTCATATTACTGATCTCCGGGGAACGGGTGATTCGCACCGGGCGCGTGCCCCGCCCGTGTTCTGGCCGGTGTGGGCCGCGTCCCCCCTCTTCCGGTTCAGGCGAGCGCGCCGGAGGACCTTCCGGACCACCGGTCATGTGCTATCAACCGTCATCGCCGCCCCGGTGTCAATAGTGACGGTCTGTCGAATAGTCGTCGTGGGCCTATCCTCGCAGCCGCGACCACGATCTGCGCGGAGAATCGGCGATCCGGCTGAGGACGACCAGGGCCGCCGGGGGACGCGCGGTTTTGCCTCGCTCCAGCCTCCGCATGAACGCGAGCTGCTCCAGCGTCGGCGGGCCGACCGCGAGGCTGCGCCGGGTGGCGGTGGCGGCGTCGGCCTGCCCGGTGTGGACGAGGTAGGCCGCCGCCATCGTGCCCGCGCGCCCGACTCCGGCCCCGCAGTGCACGAACACCGTGCCCTTCGCCGACCGGACGGTGGTCATGAACCGGTCGACCTGGGCGGGTGTGGGCGCCTGCCCGTCCCTGAGGGGCAGCCGCACGACCGTCAGCCCGGCCCGCCGGGGGATCGCGAGCGCGGACGCGGGCAGCCGCTCGGCCCTCAGGTCGACCACCGTGCGGACACCGAGCCGGGCCAGGTGGCGATACCCGTCCGCGCTGGGCGCCGAGCCCCGCCACAGGTGGTCGTCGACCCGTTCGAAGTTCTGGACCCCGCGTACCGAGGAAGGCCCGCCGACCCGGTGCATGGCCGTCCGGTCGGCGCCCCGCGCGGCGGCGCTCATCCCCAGGATGACCAGGCTCACCACCGCGAACACGACCCCGTAGCCGATCACCCCGCCGAGCGCGGCCACCCCCAGCGCGCGCAGGGCACGGACCTTGGCACTGCGGGGCCGGCCTCCCTGCCCTTCCGTCCGCCCTTCCGTCCGCCCTTCCGTGCCGGGGCTCTGTGCCTCGCCGATGCCGTGCTCCGCGTCACCGTCCCGCCCCATGACCACCCTCTCGTCCGCCGGCGCCCCCGCGACACCGGGTGGTACCAAACTAGGCGGAGGCGAGCCGTGCGGCGGCCTCCTCCCAGGGACGGATGTCGCCGGTGGGGTCGTACCGGCGCACCGGCTGGGTGGCGGCGACCAGGGAGCGGATCTCCGCCAGATCGCTGACCAGGCCGTGGGCGCGGGCCTGGACGAGCACGTTGCCGAGCGCGGTGGCCTCGACCGGGCCGGCGACCACGGGGAGGCCGCAGGCGTCGGCGGTCAGCCGGCACAGCAGCTCGTTGCGGCTGCCGCCGCCGACCATGTGGACGACGTCGATCTCCCGTCCCGACAGCCGCACCGCCTCCCGGAGGGTGGCCCGGTGGGCCAGGGCGAGGCTGTCCAGGACGCACCGGACGATCTCCGCGCGGGTGCGGGGCTCGGGGAAACCGCGCCGCACGCAGTGCGCGGCGATCCTGGCCGGCATGTCGCCGGGCGGCAGGAACTCCGGGTCGTCCGGGTCGATGAGGAAGCGCCGTGCCGGCACCTGCTCGGCCTCGGCGAGCAGGGCGGGCAGGTCCGGGGAGCCCCAGGTGCGCAGCGACTCCTGGAGCAGCCACATGCCCATGATGTTGCGCAGATAGCGGATCGTCCCGTCGATGCCGCCCTCGTTGGTGAAGTTGGCCGCGCGGCTCTCGCCCGACAGCACCGGCGCGTCCAGTTCCACCCCGGCCAGCGACCAGGTGCCGCAGGAGATGAAGCCGAACCGTTCCCCGGCGGTGGCCGGGACGGCGGCCACGGCCGACGCGGTGTCGTGCGACGCGACCGCCGTGACGGCCAGGTCGCGCGGGAGACCGGCGTCCCCGGCCACATCCGGCCGCGGCGTCCCGATCACGGCGCCGGGGTCGCGCAGGTCCGGCAGGAGGCGGGCGGGCAGCCCGAGCTTGCCGAGCAGCGTCCGCGACCACTCGCCGGTCCGGACGTCCAGCAGCCCGGTGGTGGAGGCGTTGGTGCGCTCGGCGCCCGCCTCGCCGGTCAGCCAGAACGCCAGCAGGTCGGGGATCAGCAGCAGCCTGCTCGCCCGTTCCAGCCCCGCGCCGGCGGCGACGAGCTGGAAGACGGTGTTGAACGGCAGGAATTGCAGGCCCGACACCTGGTAGAGCAGCTCGTCCCCCACCTCGGCGCGGACCCGTTCCATGACCCCGGCGGTACGGGAGTCGCGGTAGTGGACCGGGTTGCCCAGCAGCGCGCCGTCCTCGTCGAGCAGACCGTAGTCGACGGCCCACGAGTCGATGCCGACGGACACGAGCCCGTCCCGGGCGGCGTCTCTCAGCCCGTCCAGGACGTTGCGGTACAGGTCGAGGATGTCCCAGTGCAGGGTGCCGTTGACCCGGACGGGGCGGTTGGGGAAGCGGTGGACCTCGGTGAGGTCGAGCGTCCCGTCGCCGATCCGGGCGGTCATCACGCGTCCGCTGGAGGCGCCGAGGTCGACGGCCGCGAACAGAGGGGTGGTCATTGAACGTGCCATTCGGTTTCAGTGCAGGAGCAGGACGTCGAGCGTGCGCGGGCCGTGGACCCCCTCGACCCGGGACAGCTCGATGTCGCTGGTGGCCGAGGGGCCGGACACGAAGGTCAGCGGGCGTGCCGGGTCGAGCCGTTCCAGGGCCTCGGGGACGTCGGCGGCGACCTGGTCGGCGGTGACGACGATCAGGTGGTAGTCGGGGACGAGCGACAGCGCCCGCGGTCCCTGCGCCGGGCCGTGGTCCAGGACGATCGTGCCGGTCTCGGCGATCCCGGCCGCGCAGGCGGTGATCGCGCCGGCCAGCCCGTCCAGGTCGGCGACGGCCGGGTCGCGCACCAGCCACCCTTCCTCGACCTCCGCGACCCATGCGCCGGGCAGCCCGCCCGGCACCCCGTACAACCCGGGGCGGGACGCCAGCGCCTCCGCGACCGCGCCCGGCAGTTCCGCGGCGGTGACCGCGCGGACCGTGGCGCGGTAGTGCGCGACCCGTTCGGCGAACAGGTCGAGAATGCCGTCGCCGTGGTGCCGTCGCAGGTAGGAGCGGTCGATCTCGGCGTAGGACTTGGCGACCTCGGCCGCGGGCCGGGCCGGGGCGATCCGGTCGATCCGCCGCAGGATCTCGTCCCGTGCGCTCACTTGGTCCCTCCGCCGGTGCGCGACCACCAGGCTCGGAACGACTCCTTCGGCGGGGCGGGCGCGTCCCGGGTGTCGGTCCAGCCTTTCAGCGGGCCGGGGAGGCGGCGGATGCGCCCGTTGCGGCCGACGACCCAGCGGCTCGCCGACGCCGCGCGCTGCGCCAGGCCCAGCCTGGCCGGGGAACGCAGCGTCCAGGCGGCGACGCCCATCGTGGCCCGCTCGATCGGGTGCTTGTGCGACCCCTCCACGGCGCGGGCGCGCAGATGCACCAGCACCTCGGGGATGTCGATGGCGACGGGGCACGCCTCGAAGCAGGCCCCGCACAGCGACGACGCGTACGGCAGGGAGGCGTCCACCTCCGACCCGATCCCGCGGATCTGCGGCGACAGGATCGCGCCGATCGGCCCCGGGTAGGGAGAGCCGTAGGCGTGGCCGCCCGCGCGCGAGTACACCGGGCACACGTTCAGGCAGGCCGAGCAGCGGATGCAGCGCAGCGCCTGCCGCCCGACCTCGTCCTCCAGCGTGTCGACGCGGCCGTTGTCCAGCAGGACGAGGTGGAAGTCGCGGGGCCCGTCGCCCTCGGACGTGCCCGTCCAGGTGGAGGTGTAGGGGTTCATCCGCTCGGCGGTGGACGAGCGGGGCAGCAGTTGGAGGAACACCTCCAGGTCGCGCCAGCTCGGAACGATCTTCTCCACGCCCATCACCGAGATCAGCGTCTCGGGGAGGGTGAGGCACATCCGGCCGTTGCCCTCCGACTCCACCACCACCAGCGTCCCGGTGTCGGCGACCGCGAAGTTGGCGCCCGAGATCCCGACCTTGGCCGACAGGAACTTGGCGCGCAGATGGGCGCGGGCCGCGGCGGTCAGCTCGGTGGGGGAGTCCGACAGGCCGGGCGGTGCGTCCGGCATCTCGCGGCGGAAGATGTCGCGGATGTCGGATCGGTTGCGGTGGATCGCCGGGACGAGGATGTGCGAGGGCCGGTCGTGCCCGAGCTGGACGATCAGCTCGGCCAGGTCGGTCTCGTAGGCGGTGATGCCCTCCTCGGCCAGCGCCTCGTTCAGCCCGATCTCCTGGGTGGCCATCGACTTGACCTTGACGACCTCCCGCTCGCCGGTGGCCTTGACCAGGCCGGCGACGATCCGGTTGGCCTCGGCCGCGTCCCTGGCCCAGTGCACGGTGCCGCCGGCCTCCGTGACCTTCTCCTCAAGCCGCCGCAGGTAGTGGCCGAGGTTGGCCAGGACGTGGTCCTTGATCTGTTTGCCGGCCTCGCGCAGCGCCGCCCAGTCGTCCAGCTCCGCGACGGCGGCGGCGCGGCGGCCGCGGATCGTCGTGGTGGCGTGCGCCAGGTTGCGGCGCAGCCGGGTGTCGGCGACCGCCTTCCTGGCCGCGTCGGGGAACGAGGGCATCCCGACGTAGGTGGGCATCGCTCCGTCATGCTTCGCGCGGCCGTTCATCGGGCGGTCTCCTCCGTGGAGGCCAGGATCTCGGCCAGGTGGACGGTCCGGACGCCCGAGCGGGTGCGGGTCAGCGCGCCGCCGATGTGCATCAGGCAGGAGTTGTCGGCCGCGCACAGCGCCTCGGCCCCCGTGCGCCGCACGTTGGTGACCTTGTCGGCGCACATCGCGGCCGACACCTCGGAGTTCTTCAGCGCGAACGTCCCGCCGAAGCCGCAGCACTCGGTGGCCTCGGGCAGCTCGACCAGGTCGATGCCGCGCACCTCGCGCAGCAGCCGCAGCGGCCGGTCGCCCACGTGCAGCATCCGCAGCGAGTGGCAGGTCGGATGGTAGGTGACGCGGTGGGGGAAGTAGGCGCCCACATCGGTCACGCCGAGCACGTCCACCAGGAACTCCGACAGCTCGTAGACCTTGGGCACCGGCCCGTCGTGGAGCCTGGGATGCCAGTCGCGGACCATCGCGCCGCAGGACGCCGACGGGGTCACGACCGCGTCGTACCCCGCGAACGCCTCGGCGAAGCCCCGTGCCAGGGGCGCGGCCTGGGAGCGGTATCCGGTGTTGAAGTGCATCTGGCCGCAGCAGGTCTGCGCTTCGGGGAAGTCGACCTCCTGGCCGAGCCTGCGCAGCAACCGGACGACCGCCTTGCCCGTGCCCGGGAAGAGGGTGTCGTTGAGGCAGGTGATGAACAGGGCGACCTTCATCGCGGGCTCCGTTCCGTCGAGTCGCGGACGACCAGCTCCGGCTGGAACATGACCTGCTGGTGGGCGTGGGTCTCGGTGTCGTCGCACTCCTCCAGGAGCAGCTCGGTGGCGATCCGTCCCAGTTGGTAGGTGGGCTGGCGCACCGAGCTGAGCGGGACCGCGGCCGCCGCGCTGAACTCGATGTCGTCGTACCCGATCACGGCCACGTCCGCGGGCACCTTCACGCCCGCGCGCAGCAGCACCCGCAGCACGCCCAGCGCGAGCAGGTCGTTCGCGCAGAAGACGGCGTCGGGCAGCGTCTCGGCCTCCAGCAGGCGGTGGGCCGCCTCCTGGCCGTTGCGGGCGTTCATCGCGGGGACGGTCAGCTCGGTCATGGCGTTCCGTCCCAGCCCGGCGGCGCGCAGGGCGCGCAGCGCGCCCTTGCGGCGGTCGGTGCACTGCCGCAGGGCGGAGGGGCCGGTGACGAACGCGATGCTGCGGGCGCCCCGGTCGAGCAGGTGCCCGACCGCCAGTTCCCCGCCCGCCATGTCGTCCACCGCGACCGAGCACTGGTTGGCGCGGGGGGTCGGGTGGTCCAGCAGGACGACCGGGACGCCCCGGTCGCGCAGCAGGTCGGCGTTCTGCCCGTCGTCCCCGACCGGGGTGACCAGGACGCCCCGGACCCGCTGCTCCGCCAGGACCCGGAGGTTGCGCTGCTCGCGCTCGCCCGACTCGGCCGAGGAGGACAGCAGGACGGCGTAGCCGCGTTCGCTCGCCACGTCCTCGACCCCGCGGGCCACGTCGGTGAAGAACGGGTTGGCCAGGTCGAGCACCATCAGGCCGATCGTGCTGCTGTGCCCGGCGCGCAGCGTGGACGCCGACCCGTTGCGGACGAACCCCAGCTCGCGGATCGATCTCTCCACCCTGGCACGGGTCGCGGCGGCGACCCGTTCTGGACGGTTGAGCACGTTGGAGACCGTACCGGGGGAGACCCCGGCATGCTCGGCGACCTGCTTGATCCCCACGGTGCCCAACTCGCGCCCCCCGGTCTCCTCCACCGCTGCCAGATGCCGCGCTCACTTTGGGTCATCCTTTAAAACGTGTCAACCCTACTGTGAGGTGCCGTTTGCTCACCAGGCGGCCACGGGCCCCGATGGCAACGAGCGGAGAACGGCCTCTTGACGAGCGGTTGCGTCCACATCTACCGTCCTGGGCAACATAGATTTAAAACGTTTTTCATAGCAAGGTTACGTGGCACTACGAGCAACACCAGTGAGGAGGGTGGCCGTGAGCGCACCCGCGCGGTCGGCGCCGCCGACATTGGCACTGGTCAACGTGAGCAAGTCGTTCGGCGCCGTGCGGGCACTGCAGGACGTCACCCTGGAGCTGTACGCCGGTGAGGTGCATGCCCTCGCCGGCGAGAACGGCGCCGGTAAGTCCACAGTGGTAAAAACGTTCGCAGGCGTGCACCGTCCCGACGCGGGCGAGGTCCGCGTCGACGGGCGGCCGGTGGAGTTCCACGGGCCCGGCGACGCCCAGCAGGCCGGGGTCGCGGTCATCTACCAGGAGCCCACGCTGTTCCCCGACCTGTCGGTCGCCGAGAACATCTTCATGGGCCGCCAGCCCCGCGCCGGGCTGGGCAGGATCGACCGCCGGGCCATGCACGAGCGCACCTCCGAGCTGTTCGCCCGGCTGGGTGTCGCGCTGGACCCCCAGCAACCCGCCCGCGGTCTGTCCATCGCCGACCAGCAGGTCGTCGAGATCGCCAAGGCCATCTCCCGGGACGCCCGGGTGCTGATCATGGACGAGCCGACCGCCGCGCTGACCGGCCAGGAGGTGGCCCGGCTGTTCACGGTCACCAGGACCCTCCAGGAGCAGGGCTGCGCGATCCTGTTCATCTCGCACCGGCTGGAGGAGATCTTCGAGCTCTGCCAGCGGGTCACCACCCTGCGCGACGGCACCTACATCGGCACCGAGCCGGTGGACGGCCTCACCCCCGACGACCTGGTGCAGCGGATGGTCGGCCGCGAGCTCGGCCAGCTCTACCCCAAGCAGGACGTCACGCCGGGCGAGGTGGCGCTGAAGGTGTCCAGGCTCACCCGCGAGGGCGCCTTCACCGACATCTCCTTCGAGGTGCGGCGCGGCGAGATCGTCGCGCTGGCCGGGCTGGTCGGCGCGGGCCGCAGCGAGGTCGCCCGCGCGATCTTCGGCGTGGACCGCTGGGACGCCGGAAGCGTCGAGGTGGCCGGGCGGAGGCTGCCGCCCGCGAGCCCGACCGCCGCCATGTCGGTCGGGCTGGCGCTGGTCCCCGAGGACCGCCGCCAGCAGGGCCTGGTCATGGACATGTCCATCGAGCGCAACATGGGCCTCACCCAGCTCCGCGCGCTGCGCCGCGCCACCCGGCGCGGGCCGCTGATCTCCCGCAGGGTGGAGCGGGACCGCGCCGCCGACTGGGCGCTGCGGCTCCAGCTCAAGTACGCCCGGCTGAGCGACGTCGTCGGCGTCCTGTCGGGCGGCAACCAGCAGAAGGTCGTGCTGGCCAAGTGGCTGGCCACCGAGCCCACCGTGCTGATCGTGGACGAGCCCACCCGCGGCATCGACGTCGGCACCAAGGCCGAGGTGCACCGGCTGCTGTCGGAACTGGCCTCGCAGGACCTGGCGGTGCTGATGATCTCCTCCGACCTGCCCGAGGTGCTCGGCATGGCCGACCGGGTGCTGGTCATGCACGAGGGGCGGCTGGCCGCCGAGATCGCGCGGGCCGACGCCACCGAGGAGACGGTCATGGCCGCCGCGACCGGCCGCGCCGGCGACGGGAACGGGAAGGCGGCCTGATGACCACGCTCACCGAGACCCCGACCAGGCCCCCCGCCGACGCCCCCGCCCAGACCGGCGGCCGGCTGGTCGACCTGGTGCTGCGGGCCCGCGAACTGAGCATCGCCGCGGCCCTGATCCTGCTGGTGGTCATCACCACCATCGCCAACCCGCAGTTCCTGTCCGCGCAGGGCGTCGAGGACATCTTCCTCAACGCCTCCATCCTGGTGCTGCTCGCGGTCGGCCAGACCATGGTCGTGGTCACCCGCAACATCGACCTGTCGGTCGGCTCGGTCGTCGGGCTGGTCGCGTTCGTCACCGGCGACTTCGCCTCGGGCACCGACCGCAACGTGCTGCTGGTCCTGGTGGTCGGCATGGCCATCGGCACCCTGTGCGGCCTGGTGAACGGGCTGCTGGTCAGCTTCTGCCGGGTCCCCGCGCTGGTGGTCACCCTGGGCACGCTGTACGTGATCCAGGGCATCGACTACTACCTCGCGCACGGCGAGCAGATCAGCGCGTCCGACCTGCCGTCCTCGGTGCTGTCGCTGGGCAACGACGCCGTGCTGGGCGTTCCCTACCTGCCGATCATCACCGTGGCGGTCATGCTGGCCATGGGCTACTACCTGCGGTCCTACTCCTCGGGCCGGGAGTTCTACGCGATCGGGTCCAACCCCGAGGCGGCCCGGCTCGCCGGCGTCCCGATCCGGCGCAGGGTGCTGACCGCCTACCTGGTCAGCGGCCTGCTCGCCGGCCTCGCCGGGGTGCTGTGGCTGGCCCGGTTCGGCACGGTGGTGGCCGACGCCGCCAACGGCTGGGAGCTGAAGGTGGTCAGCGCGGTCGTGGTCGGCGGCGTGGCCATCGTCGGCGGCACCGGCACCGTGTACGGCGCGGCCCTGGGCGCCCTGCTGATCACCACCATCGGCAGCGTGCTGGTGGTGCTCAAGGTCAACTCGTTCTGGCAGGACGCCATCACCGGCGTGCTGCTCCTGCTGGCCATCAGCGTGGACCGGCTGCTGGCGCTGCGCGTCACCCGCGCCCTGCGCGTCAGGTCCAGGACCAGGCGGGGACGCCGCTGGCTCAACGGCAACGGCGGCGCGCACCGCGCCGGGCGGGCCGAGGCCGCCCCGCCGTCCCCGGCGACCAAGGAAGGGAGCGCTCGCGATGAGGTTTGATCCGCGCGGCCTGCTCCGCTGGGAGAGCGCCGTCATCCTGCTGCTGGTGGTGGTGTTCTTCGGCGGCGCCGGGATCTCCCCGGACTTCGCCAACTCCGACAACCTGTCCTTCGCGCTCGGCGACCTCAGCGAGATCGCGCTGATCGCGCTGCCGATGACCCTGCTGGTGGTCTGCGGCCAGGTGGACCTGTCGGTCGCCTCCGTGCTGGGCCTGTGCAGCGCGCTCACCGGCGCCCTGTGGGACGCCGGCTGGGCACTGGAGACGATCTTCGTGGTGGTGCTGGTGGTCGGCCTGGTCTGCGGGCTGATCAACGGCTGGCTGGTCACCAGGCTCGGGCTGCCGTCGCTGGCGGTCACCATCGGCACGATGACCCTCTACCGGGGCCTGGCCTACGTCGTGCTCGGCACCGAGGCCATCTCCCAGTTCCCGCAGCGGTACGCCGACCTGGCCACCCAGTCGGTCCCCGGCACCCCCGTCCCGTACCCGATGGCGCTGTTCGCCCTGCTCGCGCTGGTCACCGGCGTGGCGCTGCACGCCACCGGGATCGGCCGGTCGATGTTCGCGATCGGATCGCAGGAGGACGCCGCCTACTTCGCCGGCATCCGGGTCAAGCGGATCAAGCTGGTGCTGTTCGTGATCTCCGGCCTGGTCGCGGGCTTCGCCGGGATCGTCTACACCCTTCGGTACGGCAGCGCCCGTGCCGACAACGGTCTCGGCCTGGAGCTCACCGTGATCGCCGCGGTGCTGCTCGGCGGGATCGACTTCGACGGCGGCAAGGGCACCCTCGGCGGCGTGATCGCCGCGGTGCTGCTCATCGGGCTGCTGCGCAACCTGCTGATGCTCAACGACGTCTCGACCGAGATCCAGTCGATCGTCACCGGGCTGCTGCTGATCGTGTCGGTCCTCACACCACGGCTGATCGCCGTGGTGCGGGAAACGCGGGGACGACCGCGGGGGCCTCGACCCGAGGCCCCCGCCCCCGCGGCGACCTCATGACCCTGTCCCTCTGACCACCCCCCACCTGACCCACCCTGAAAGGCAACGACCATGACCGTCCGTCTGCGCGCTCCGCGCCGTCTCGCGGCGATCGCGAGCGTGAGCGTTCTGGCCCTTTCGCTGGCCGCTTGCGGTGGCACGACCAAGGAGTCGTCCTCGTCCGAAGGCGGCGCCGCCGGTGGCGGGGCGGCCTCGGCCAACCCCAACGCGCCCATCAAGAAGGGCCTGAAGATCGCCTTCCTGCCCAAGCAGGTCAACAACCCCTACGAGACGATCGTCGACAAGGCCGGCATCGAGGCCGCCAAGGAGTACGGCGGCGAGGCCAAGGAGGTCGGCCCGTCCGACGCCTCGGCGTCCTCGCAGGTGTCCTACATCAACACGCTGGTGCAGCAGCGGCACGACGCGATCCTGATCGCCGCCAACGACGAGAACGCGGTGTGCGGCCCGCTCAAGCAGGCCATGTCCCGCAACATCAAGGTGGTGTCCTACGACTCCGACACCGCCAAGGACTGCCGGAACCTGTTCATCAACCAGGCCAGCTCCGAGGAGATCGGGCGCAGCCAGGTCAAGCTGCTCAGCGACATGATCGGTGGCAAGGGCGAGATCGCGATCCTGTCCGCCACCGCCAACGCCACCAACCAGAACACCTGGATCCGCTTCATGCAGGACGAGCTGAAGAAGCCGGAGTACTCCGGGCTGAAGCTCGTCAAGATCGCCTACGGTGACGACGACGACCAGAAGTCGTTCCAGCAGACCCAGGGCCTGCTCCAGGCGTACCCGAACCTCAAGGGCATCATCTCCCCGACCACGGTCGGCATCGCCGCCGCGGCGCGCTACATCAGCGGCTCCAAGTACAAGGGCAAGGTCACGCTGACCGGCCTGGGCACCCCGAACCAGATGCGCCAGTTCGTCAAGGACGGCACCGTCCAGAAGTTCGCGCTCTGGGACCCCAAGAACCTGGGCTACCTGGCGTCCTACGCGGCGGCCGCGCTGGCGTCCGGCCAGATCACCGGCAAGCAGGGTGAGACCTTCAAGGCCGGCAAGCTCGGCTCGCGCACCATCGGCGCCGACGGCGAGGTGATCCTCGGGCCGCCCACGGTCTTCGACAAGAACAACATCGATCAGTACGACTTCTGATCCCCATTCGTCCCGTCCCGCCGCGGCGCTCCCTCATCAGGCCGCGGCGGGACGGGAATCCAGGAGGGGCCTCGTGAAACGCGTCTGCTTCCTGCTGAAGGTCAAGCAGGACCGGCTGGAGGAGTACCGGGAACGGCACGCGCACGTGTGGCCGGACATGCTGGCCGCTCTGCGCGACACCGGCTGGCACAACTACTCGCTCTTCCTGCGCGAGGACGGGCTGCTGGTCGGCTACCTGGAGACCGAGGACTTCGAGAAGGCGCAGGAGGGCATGGCGCGCACCGAGGTCAACGCGCGCTGGCAGGCCGAGATGGCGCCGTTCTTCGAGGACCTGGACGGCCGTCCCGACGAGGGCATGCGGCCGCTCACCGAGGTCTTCCACCTGGACTGAGACACCCTCCAAGCCGCTGAAGGGAGAGGTAACCCCGTGACCGACAGGAGCGCGGTGAAGGACGCTCTTCGCCGCCAGCACATCGAGACTCCCTCGTGGGCGTACGGCAACTCCGGCACCCGGTTCAAGGTGTTCGCGCAGCAGGGTGTGCCGCGCACTCCGCAGGAGAAGATCGACGACGCCGCGCAGGTGCACAGGTTCACCGGCGTGGCGCCCAGCGTCGCCCTGCACATCCCGTGGGACAGGGTGGACGACTACGCCGCGCTCGCCGCGCACGCCAAGGACCAGGGCGTGGCGATCGGGGCGATCAACAGCAACGTCTTCCAGGACGACGACTACATGCTGGGCAGCGTCACCAACCCGGACCCGGCGGTGCGCCGCAAGGCGCTGGACCACCTGCTGGAATGCGTCGACATCATGGACCAGACCGGGTCGCGCGACCTGAAGCTGTGGTTCTCCGACGGGACCAACTACCCGGGCCAGGACGACATCCGCGCCCGCCAGGACCGGCTGGCCGAGGCGCTGGCCGCCGTCTACGACAGGCTCGGCGACGACCAGCGGTTCCTGCTGGAGTACAAGCTGTTCGAGCCTGCCTTCTACACCACCGACGTGCCGGACTGGGGCACCTCGTACGCGCACTGCGTCAAGCTCGGCGACAAGGCGAAGGTGTGCGTGGACACCGGCCACCATGCGCCGGGCACCAACATCGAGTTCATCGTGGCGTTCCTGCTGCGCGAGGACAAGCTGGGCGCGTTCGACTTCAACTCCCGCTTCTACGCCGACGACGACCTGATGGTGGGCGCCGCCGACCCGTTCCAGCTTTTCCGGATCATGTACGAGGTGGTGCGCGGCGGCGGGTACGAGCCGGAGGCCGGCGTGGCGTTCATGCTCGACCAGTGCCACAACATCGAGCCCAAGATCCAGGGGCAGATCCGGTCGGTGATGAACGTGCAGGAGGCCACCGCCAAGGCCCTGCTGGTGGACCGGGACGCGCTGCACGCCGCGCAGGACGCCGGTGACGTGCTGGGCGCCAACGCGGTGTTCATGGACGCCTACAACACCGACGTCCGCCCGCTGCTGGCCGAGGTCCGCGAGGACATGGGCCTGGACCCCGACCCGATCGCCGCGTACAAGGCGTCCGGCTACTACGAGAAGGTGGTGGCCGAGCGCAAGGACGGGCAGGCCGCCGGGTGGGGGGCCTGACCGGCCCGGCCCGGACCGGCGTCATCGGCCTCGGCTCGACGAGCCTACGCACACCTACGCACACGCACGCGAAGCTACGCACACCTATCGCACATCTATAAGGAGACCTTCCGATGACCGCCACTCCGCCCCAGGTGGAGCAACTGCTGGAGCGGGCGCACACCCTGGGCTCGGACCCGCGCAACACCAACTACGCGGGCGGCAACGCCTCGGCCAAAGGCACCGTCACCGACCCGGTGACCGCGCAGGACGTCGAGCTGATGTGGGTCAAGGGCTCCGGCGGCGACCTCGGCACGCTCACCGAGGCGGGGCTCGCGGTGCTCCGCCTCGACCGCATGCGCGCGCTCGTGGACGTCTACCCCGGTGTCGAGCGCGAGGACGAGATGGTGGCCGCGTTCGACTACTGCCTGCACGGCAAGGGCGGCGCGGCCCCGTCCATCGACACCGCCATGCACGGCCTGGTGGAGGCCGCGCACGTCGACCACCTGCACCCGGACTCGGGCATCGCGATCGCGACGGCCGCCGACGGCGAGGAGCTGACCCGGCGGATCTTCGGCGACCGGGTGCTGTGGGTGCCGTGGCGGCGCCCCGGGTTCCAGCTCGGCCTGGACATCGCGGCGATCAAGAAGGACAACCCGCAGGCGATCGGGGTGGTGCTGGGCGGGCACGGCATCACCGCGTGGGGCGACACCAGCGAGGAGTGCCAGGCCAACTCGCTGGAGATCATCCGTACCGCCGAGGCGTACATCGCCGAGCACGGCCGGTCCGATCCGTTCGGCGCGGTGGTGTACGAGACGCTGCCGGAGGCGGAGCGGCACGAGCGCGCCGCCGCGCTGTTCCCGCTGCTGCGCGGCCTGGCGTCCACTGACAGGCCGCAGGTGGGGCACTACACCGACAGCCCCGAGGTGCTCGACTTCGTCTCCCGCGCCGAGCACCCGCGTCTCGCCGCGCTCGGCACCTCGTGCCCGGACCACTTCCTGCGCACCAAGGTCGCGCCGCTGGTCCTGGACCTGCCGCCGGACGCGCCGCTCGACCGGGTGACCGCCAGGCTGCGCGAGCTGCACGCCGCCTACCGCGAGGAGTACGCGGCCTACTACGCGCGGAACGCGACGCCCGACTCCCCGCCGATGCGCGGTGCCGACCCGGCGATCGTGCTGGTGCCCGGCGTCGGCATGTTCAGCTTCGGCGCCAACAAGCAGACCGCGCGGGTCGCGGGCGAGTTCTACGTCAACGCGATCAACGTGATGCGGGGCGCCGAGGCGCTGTCCACGTACGCGCCCATCCCCGAGTCGGAGAAGTTCCGGATCGAGTACTGGGAACTGGAGGAGGCCAAGCTCCGCCGGATGCCCAGGCCCAAGCCGCTGGCGACCCGCGTCGCGCTGGTCACGGGCGGCGGCTCGGGCATCGGCGCGGCCACGGCGCGGCGGCTGGCGGCCGAGGGCGCCTGCGTGGTGGTCGCCGACCGCGACCTCGCCGGGGCCGAGAAGGTCGCGGCGGAGATCGGCGCGGGCGCGTCGCGGCAGGAGGACGTGGCGATCGCGGTGGCCGTGGACGTCACCGACGAGGACCAGATCGCCCGCGCCGTCCGGGAGGCGGTGCTGGCCTTCGGCGGGATCGACCTGGTCGTCAACAACGCCGGGCTGTCGATCTCCAAGCCGCTGCTGGAGACCACGGCGGCCGACTGGGACCTCCAGCACGACGTGATGGCGCGGGGCTCGTTCCTGGTCTCCCGGGAGACCGCCCGCGTCATGATCGACCAGAACCTGGGCGGCGACATCGTCTACATCTCGTCCAAGAACGCGGTGTTCGCCGGGCCCAACAACGTCGCCTACGGCGCCACCAAGGCCGACCAGGCGCACCAGGTGCGGCTGCTGGCCGCGGAGCTGGGCGAGCACGGCATCCGCGTCAACGGCATCAACCCCGACGGCGTCGTCCGCGGCTCGGGGATCTTCGCCGGGGGCTGGGGCGCGCAGCGCGCCGCGGTCTACGGGGTGGAGGAGGAGAAGCTCGGCGAGTTCTACGCGCAGCGCACGCTCCTGAAGCGGGAGGTGCTGCCCGAGCATGTCGCCGCCGCCGTCTTCGCCCTCACCGGCGGGGACCTCACCCACACCACCGGCCTGCACATCCCCGTGGACGCGGGGGTCGCCGCGGCCTTCCTGCGCTGACCGGCGACCGCCGAACCGACGACCACCGACGCAGACGACCGATTGGAGCGAGACATGGCCACGAACACGGTACGAGTGGGGCTGGTGGCCGGTGGGCTGGGCGCCTACTGGCCCCAGTTCCCCGATCTGCTGCCCCAGCTCAAGCGCTCCGCCGCACGCGTGTCGGAACGGATGCGCGACCTGGGCGCCGAGGTCGAGGTCGTGGACGTCGGGTTCATCTCCGACGCGGAGGAGGGAGCCGCGGCGGCGGAGAAGCTGCGGGTCGCCGGGTGCGACCTCATCGTCGGCTTCCTCACCACCTACATGACCGCCACCATGCTGGTGCCGATCGCCCAGCGGTCCGGCGCGCCCGTCCTGCTGATCAACCTGCAGCCGACCGAGTCGATGGACCACGCGACCTTCGACACCGGCCAGTGGCTGGCCTACTGCGGGGCCTGCCCGCTGCCGGAGATGGCCAACGCGTTCCAGCGCTGCGGGATCCCGTTCCGGTCGGTGTCGGGGTACGTGGAGGACGAGCGCGCCTGGGCGAAGATCGGGCGCTGGGTCCGGGCCGCGGGCGTCCGGGCCGCGCTGCGCCGGGGCCGGCACGGCCTGATGGGGCACCTGTACCCCGGCATGCTGGACGTGTCGACCGACCTCACCCTGGTCAGCGCCAACTTCGGCGGGCACGTCGAGGTGCTGGAGTTCGACGACCTGCGGGTGCGGGTGGAGAAGGTCACCGACACCGAGGCCAAGGCCAAGGTGGACGAGGCCCGCGACATCTTCGAGCTGGCCGACTCGGTGAACGAGGACGACCTGGGCTGGGCCGCCCGCGTCTCCGTCGGCCTGGACCGCCTGGTGGAGGACTTCGGCCTGGACAGCCTGGCCTACTACCACCGGGGCCTGGACGGCGAGATCCACGAGCGGCTCGGCGCCGGGATGATCCTGGGCGCGTCGCTGCTCACGGCGCGCGGCATCCCGGCGGCGGGGGAGTACGAGCTGCGCACCTCGCTGGCCATGCTGATCGCCGACCGGCTCGGCGCGGGCGGCTCGTTCACCGAGCTGCAGGCGCTGGACTTCCACCGCGGCCATGTGGAGATGGGCCATGACGGCCCCGCCCACCTGGCCATCAGCGCGCGCAAGCCGCTGCTGCGCGGGCTCGGCGTCTACCACGGCAAGCGCGGGTACGGCGTGTCGGTCGAGTTCGACGTCAAGCACGGCCCGGTCACCGCGTTCGGGATCATCCAGCGCAGGGACGGCCGGTTCGGGTTCGTGGCGTCCGAGGGCGAGACCGTGGACGGCCCGCTGCTGCAGATCGGCAACACCACCTCGCGGGTCGACTTCGGCTGCGACCCGGGCGAGTGGGTGGACGAGTGGAGCGCCACCGGCATCTCCCACCACTGGGCGCTGGGCACCGGCCACCGCGTCGCCGACCTCAAGGCCCTTGCCGACCTGATGGACCTGGAGTTCACGGAGGTCCGTCCTTGATACCCGGCGCGTAGCCGGCGACCTTTCCGCTCCTCAACGCAAGTGTGATCGGGGGATCCCACCCTGGCCGCGGGGAACCGGCCCCCGGCCGTGCCGTGGCGCGTGCGCGCCCGCATGGCCGAGGGCCTGGTTCGCCGTGCCCGAAAACCCTGGAGGAAAGCCCGTGCGAACGCCGCAGCGGCCGACGCAGCACCGAGAACGGTTTCGATCCACACTCCTCATCCTCCCCGCAGCCCTCGTCCTGGTCGTCACGTCGGGAGGCGCCGCGCTGGCGGCGCCCAAGGGCGGAGGCGTCCGGGTGCTGAGCACCACCACCGAGTACGGCGAGCGCCCGCTCGGGCTCGACGACCCGGCTCCGCGGCTGAGCTGGCGGCTCGGCTCCCCGGAACGGAACCAGTCGCAGTCCGCGTACGAGATCCACGTCGCGTCCAGCCCGGCCAAGCTCGCCAAGGGGGACGTGTGGGACAGCGGCAAGGTCGCCTCCGGCCAGTCCGTGCTGGTCCCGTACCGTGGGCCGGCGCTCAAGCCGCGCACCCGCTACCACTGGACGGTCCGTGTCTGGGACGCCCACGGCCGGGCCTCGTCCTGGAGCAAGCCGTCCTGGTGGGAGACCGGTCTGCTGGACCCGGCCGAATGGAAGGGCGGCTGGATCGGCGCGTCCGCCGACCCCGACAAGCCTCCGGCGCTGAACGGCACCTCGTGGATCTGGTATCCCGAAGGCGACCCGGCCGCCGGCGCACCGGCCGGAAGCCGCTACTTCCGCGGGTCGTTCGACCTGTCGGGTGCCGTGCAGAGGGGCCGTCTGGTGATGACGGCCGACGACGGCTTCACCGCCTGGGTCAACGGCGAGCAGGTCGCCGACGTCGAGGCGGGCAACGACAACTGGCGGCGCCCCGTCCTCGTCGATGTGACGGGCAAGCTGAGGCAGGGCCGCAACACCATCGCGGTGAAGGCCACCAACGCCTCCGCCAGCCCGGCGGGCCTGCTGGGACGGCTGGAGGTCACCACCGCCGAGGGTGTCCGTACCATCGACACCTCCGGCGACTGGCGCACGGTGAAGGACGAGCCGTCCGGTGACTGGCAGGCCATCGGTTACGACGACTCCTCCTGGCAGGCCGCCAAGGTCGCCGCCGCCTGGGGCTCGGGTCCCTGGGGACGTCCCCAGCCCGCCGACCCGACCGCCCCGCCGAGCTTCAGCGGCGCGTCATGGGTCTGGTACCCCGAGGGCGACCCCGCCGCCGACGCCCCCGAAGGGACGCGGTACTTCCGCGGGTCGTTCGACCTGACGGCCGTCGCGCAGAAGGGCCGTCTGGTGATGACGGCCGACGACGGCTTCACCGCCTGGATCAACGGCGAGCAGGTCGCCGACGTGGAGCCGGGCAACGACGCGTGGCGCCGTCCGGTCTTCGTGGACGTGACGGGCAAGCTGAGGCAGGGCCGCAACACGATCGCGGTGAAGGCCACCAACATCGCGGTCAACAGGCCGAGCCCGGCGGGCCTGCTGGGACGGCTGGAGGTCACCACGGCCGAGGGCGTGCGTACCATCGACACCTCCGGTGACTGGCGCACGGTGAAGGACGAGCCGTCCGGTGACTGGCAGGCCATCGGTTACGACGACTCCTCCTGGCAGGCCGCCAAGGTCCTCGCCCCCTGGGGCTCGGGTCCCTGGGGCAGCGTCCAGGCCGAGCCCGAACCGCCCGGGGCGTCGCTGCTGCGCCGCGAGTTCCGCCTCCGCGGCAAGCGCGTCGCGCAGGCACGCCTCTACTCCACCGCCCTCGGCCTCTACGAGGCCGAGATCAACGGCCACCGGGTGGGCGAGGACGTCCTGGCCCCCGGCTGGACCGACTACGGCACCCGCGTCCAGTACCAGACCTACGACGTGACCGGCCTGCTGCGGCGCGGCGACAACGCCATCGGCGTCGCGCTCGCCCCCGGCTGGTACTCGGGGTCGGTGGGCATGTTCGGCCCCCGGCAGTACGGCGACCAGCCGTGGCTGCGCGCCCAGCTGGAAGTGCGCTACACCGACGGCACCACCGACACGATCGCCACCGGCGACGGCTGGCGCTGGTCGCCGGGCCCCGTCACCAGCGCCGACCTGCTCATGGGCGAGTCCTATGACGCCCGCCTCGAACAGCGCGGCTGGTCCAAGCCCGGGTTCGACGACGCCGCGTGGCGGCCGGTGTCGCCCGGCACCGGCATCACCGCGCGGCCGACCGCCCAGATCGACGCGCCGATCCGGGTGGAGCGCGAGCTGACCCCGGTGAAGATCACTCAGCCCAGGCCCGGCGTGCACGTGTTCGACCTCGGCCAGAACATGGTCGGCACCGTCCGGCTCAAGGTCTCCGGCACGGCGGGGCAGAAGGTCAGGATCCGGCACGCGGAGGTGCTCAACAAGGACGGCACCATCTACACCGCCAACCTGCGCACCGCCAAGGCCACCGACACCTATGTGCTGCGCGGCGGCGGGACCGAGGTGTACGAGCCGGAGTTCACCTTCCACGGCTTCCGGTACGTCGAGGTCACCGGCCTGCCCGGCGCCCCGTCCACGGGCACGGTCACCGGGCGGGTGATGCACACGGCCGCGCCGTTCACGATGGACTTCAAGACCAACGACGGCATGCTCAACCAGCTCCACAGCAACATCACCTGGGGCCAGCGCGGCAACTTCCTGTCCGTCCCGACCGACACCCCGGCCAGGGACGAGCGGCTGGGCTGGACGGGCGACATCAACGTGTTCTCCCGTACCGCCACCTACAACATGGAGTCGGCGCGGTTCCTGAGCAAGTGGATGCAGGACATGCGCGACACCCAGGGGAGCAACGGCGCCTTCCCCGACGTCGCGCCCCGCATCGGCGGGCTCGGCGAGGGCGTCGCCGGCTGGGGCGATGCCGGGGTGACCGTGCCGTGGAACCTGTACCGGGCGTACGGGGACCGGCGGGTGCTGGAGCAGAACTACCCGGCGATGCGCAAGTGGATCGCCTACCTGGAAAACAACAGCAACGGGCTGCTGCGACCGGCCGCCGGGTACGGCGACTGGCTCAACATCAACGACGAGACGCCCAAGGACGTCATCAGCACGGCCTACTTCGCCTACGTCACCGACCTGGTCGCCGACATCGCCCGCGTCCTGGGCAAGAAGGACGAGGCCGCGCAGTACGACGACCTCGCCGGGCGCGTGCGCGAGGCGTTCAACAAGGCGTACGTGACCGAGGGCCGTATCAAGGGCGACACCCAGACCGCCTACGTGCTGGCGCTGTCGATGAACCTGCTGCCCGAGGCGGCGCGCAAGCCCGCCGCCGACCGTCTGGTGCAGTTGATCGAGGCGCGCGACTGGCACCTGTCCACCGGGTTCCTGGGGACGCCGCAGTTGCTGCCCGTGCTGACCGCCACCGGGCACACCGACGTGGCGTACCGGCTGCTGCACCAGCGCACCTTCCCGTCCTGGGGCTACCAGATCGACCGTGGCGCGACCACGATGTGGGAGCGCTGGGACTCCATCAGGCCGGACGGGTCGTTCCAGGACGCCGGGATGAACTCCTTCAACCACTACGCCTACGGTGCCGTGGGCGAATGGATGTACGAGAACATCACCGGCATCAGCGCGGGCGAGCCCGGCTACCGGCGCACGGTGATCCGCCCGCGCCCCGGCGGCGACGTGAACCGGGCGAGCGGCCGCTATGACTCGGTCTACGGCCCGATCGAGACGAGCTGGTGGGCCAAGGGCGGCCGGTTCCACCTCACCGTGTCCGTTCCCGTGAACACCACCGCCGAGGTCTGGGTTCCGGCCCGGTCGGCGGCGGAGGTGTCGCAGAGCGGCGCCAGGTTCCTCCGCATGCAGGACGGGGCCGCGGTCTTCACCGTCGGCTCCGGCACCTACCACTTCTCGGCGAGGTCGTCCGGCACGGGCTGACCCGCCGGCCGGTCCTCACGCGGCGGGAGGGCGTCCCCTGCCCGCTCTCCCGCCGCCCCATCTCCCCACCCACCCCACCCCCCGCCTGAGGAGACAGACCCGTGTCCCTTCCTCGAACCCGTCGTGCCCTTCTCGCCTCCGTCTCCGCCGCATCGCTGCTCGTTCCCGTCGTGGCGATGCCCGGTACGTCCAACGCGGCCGTGTTCGCCGCCGGGCATGCGCCCAAGGCGCCGGTGGAGCTCACCGTTGGCGACCGCGCCGAACCGCTGAACGTGCAGGGAACCCCTTTGTTCGGCTGGCGCCCCCGTGACGCCGACCCAGGTGAGGTCCAGTCGGCCTACCAGATCGTCGTCCACACCGACCCTCCCACCGGGCGCGCCAAGACCGTCTGGGACAGCGGCAAGGTGACATCGTCCCGGCAGGAGTACGTGCCGTACGCAGGCCCCGCCCTTGAGCATGGCGCGTCCTACACATGGAAGGTCCGCACCTGGGACAAGACCGGGAAGAAGTCCTCCTGGTCGCGGCCCGCGTCCTTCGACATCGGCCTGCGGGACGAGGACTGGCAGGCGTACTGGATCCGCCGCGCCACCACGGAGGCCGACGACTACACCCTGGCGCGCAAGGACATCACCGTGGGCGCGTCCCGTGTCGTGCGGGCGCGCGTGTACGTGACGGCGAGCCACCAGTACGCGTTGCACCTGAACGGCGAGGTCATCGACCGCGGCCCGGCGTTCTCCTACCCCGACGAGGGCTTCTACAGGACCGTCGACGTCACCGACAAGCTGCGGGCGGGACGGCAGGCCACGATTGGAGCGCTCTACCACTGGTACGGCTCGGGGCAGGGCCGTCCCAGGAGCGAGCGCGGGCTGCTGGTGCGCCTGGTCATCGACCACGCCGACGGCAGCCGCCAGGTCGTCGTCACCGACGGGACCTGGCGGGTGACGCGCGGCCCGTGGAAGCAGGCGCCGCGCCGCAACGGCGACGGCGGCGACTACATCGAGGAGATCGACGGTCCCGCGCAGCAGGCCCTGGACGGCTGGGACCGTCCCGGCTTCGACGCCTCCGGCTGGGAGGCGGCCGAGGTCATCGGCGCCCACCCCACCCCGGTGTTCAAGCGGCTCCAGGGACAGGAGGCCGGGCTGACCTTCCGGACCGTCCGCCCCAAGAAGGTCACGCGGCTCGGCTCCGGCGCCCTGGTCGCCGACTTCGGCACCGTCATCCCGGCCGTCCCGGTGGTGCGGTTCCGCGACGGGGAGGCGGGACGGCACGTGGCCATGGAGGCGGGGTACGTGCTCACCGCCGACGGCTCGGTGTCACGTTCCAGCCGCGACAACCAGAACACCGACCTCAGCTTCGGCTACACCCAGCGCGACGGCGACCAGACGTACCGGCCCTTCACCTACGTGGGCTGGCGTTACTTCGAGATCCCTCCGGGCACGGGCGTGAGGCCCGAGGACATCTCCGCCGTCGTCCAGCACACCGACGTGGACCTGTCGCGGACGGCCCGGCTGCGCACGTCCAACCCCGGCGTGGACGCCGCCTACGACCTGATGCGGCGGTCGGCCCTGTACGGGGCGCAGACCCAGTTCCTCGACACCCCGACCCGGGAGAAGGGCCAGTTCCTCGGTGACGCCGTGGACGTCTCCCTGGCCACGATGGCCGCGTACGGGGAACGGAGGCTCACCCGGCAGGCGATCGGCGAGTTCATCGCCTCCCAGGCCCGCTACTGGCCGGACGGCCGGCTCAACGCCGTCTACCCCAACGGTGACGGGGGCCGCGACATCCCCGACTACACCGAGATGTTCCCCGGCTGGGTGTGGGACTACTACGAGCAGTCGGGCGACGCCGCCACGCTCGCCCGCGCGTACCCGGTGATGAACGCCGTCGCCGGCTACGTGCGGCGGCACATCAACGCCGATACCGGGCTGGTCACCGACCTGACCGGGGGTTCCGGCGACTACCGGTTCGGCATCATCGACTGGCCCGCGACCATGCGCTACGGCCACGACATGGACACCGCCGCCCGCACGGTCATCAACATCCTGGCGGTGGACGTGTTCAACGCCTCCGCCCGTACCGCCGAGGCCCTGGGCAAGGCGGACGAGGCCGCCGCGTTCCGCCGCGAAGCGCAGACCCTGACGACGGCCATCAACGCCAAGCTGCGCCGCGCCTCCGACGGCGTCTACATCGACGGGCTCAAGGCGGACGGCTCGCAGAGCACCCACGCCTCCCAGATCGCCAACGCCTTCGCCCTCGCGTACGGCGTGGCACCCGACCGTGCCCGCATCCTGGACTACGTCACAAGCCTCGGCATGCAGATGGGCCCGTTCACGGTGCATCGCCTGATGCAGGCCCTGGGTGAGCGGCCGGAGCCGTTCGTCACCCGCCTCACCGACAAGGAAGGCCACGGCTGGGGCAACATCCTCGCCCGCGGCGGCACGTTCACCTGGGAGTCCTGGGACGCGCCCGAGACGGGGCAAAGCCACTCCCACCCCTGGGGCGCCACCGCGCTGCTCGACATCCACCAGACCCTCCTGGGCGTCACCGTCACCTCGCCTGCGGGCGCGACGGTACGGGTGCGTCCGCCCGGTTCTGGTGTGGACCGCGCGTCCGGAACCATCCCGCTGCAACGCGGCGACGTGGCGGTGGACTGGCGCCGCGGCGGCCACGGCTTCTCCATGTC
Organism: Actinomadura sp. NBRC 104412; assembly: GCF_030269515.1. GTDB lineage: Bacteria > Actinomycetota > Actinomycetes > Streptosporangiales > Streptosporangiaceae > Spirillospora. The sequence continues at coordinate 122,754 of NZ_BSTM01000008.1, forward strand.
GGTCGAGATCCCGGTGAACATGCGCGCCGAGGTCCACGTCCCGGCCGCCTCGCCCGCTTCGGTACGGGTGAAGGGCCACGCCCGCTTCGTCGGCATGCGCGACGGCCACGCCGTGTACGAGGTCGGCTCGGGACGCGTCGATTTCATCTCCGGAAAGGCAGGGGCCTGACATGACGGACCCGATCTCCCGCCGCCGCTTCGTCCAGGCGGGCGGCATCACCGCGGCGGCCGTGGGCGCCGCCGGAACGATCGCGCCGGCGACGGCCGAGGCCGCTCCCGCCACACCCGGCCTTCGTCCCATTGACCTGCGGGTCGACCACCTGCGTTCGCCACTGGGGATCGACGACACCACGCCGACGCTGAGCTGGCGGTTCGCCCCGGGTCCACGCGATCAGGCGCCGACCGCGTACCAGATCAAGGTGACCGGCGACGGTCTGCTCTGGGACTCCGGGAAGGTCCGCGGCTCCGCGGTATCGGCCGTGTACGCGGGGCGTCCCCTGCGGTCCCGGCAGCGCGTCTCCTGGCGGGTCCGTGTGTGGGACGCGCAGGGCCGCCCGTCGCCGTGGAGCGAGCCGTCGTCCTGGGAGATGGGCCTTCTGGACGCCGACGACTGGACGGCGTCCTGGATCGGCCACCCGGACTGGAACGAGCCCGAGCCCAACCCCGTCACGATCAGCTTCCCGGCGCGCACCGCCCGCTACGTCCGGCTGGAGGTGTCCCGGCTCGGCCTGCCCCTCAAGGAGGGCTGGCCGTACAAGGTGTCCCGGCTGCAACTCGCCGAGATCGTCGTGGCGGACGGCGACGCGGGCGAGAACCTGGCCCTGCACGCCACCGTCACCGCCTCCGAGACCTACACGGCGCCGGGCCAGTGGGAACCGAGGGCGGCCACCGACGGATCGCTCACCAGCGAGAGCGCCCCGTTCGGCTACACCAGCCTGGAACACCGGGAACAGGACCTCGCCACGCCCATCTGGGTACAGGTGGACCTCGGCGCCGCACGCCGCTTCGACCGGGTCGTCCTCTACCCCCGCACCGACACGCTGACCGACGACGGGAAGACGGCCAACTTCCCCGAGGACTTCAAGGTGCAGACCTCCTCGGACGGGGCGTCCTTCGACACGGCCGCGACCGTCGAAGGGCAGGAGGCGCCGCCACCGCTGCGCCGCGCTCCGTCGGCGCTGCCGGTCTTCACCAAGCGGGTCGACGTGGGCAAGCGGATCCGGAGCGCGCGGCTCTACGCCACCGCGCTGGGCGTCCTCGACCTCACCGTCAACGGGCGCCCGGTGAGCAGGGCCGTCCTGGAACCGCCGAACACCGACCACAAGGAACGGCTGGTCTATTCCACCTACGACGTCACCGGGCTGCTCCACCGTGGCGCGAACGAGCTGCGCGTGGAACTGGGCAATGGCATGGCGCACGTGCCCGCCACCCCCGGCCGGTACCAGAAGCTCACCCGCAGCGACGGCGCCCCCGCCTTCCTCCTCCAGATGGAGATCACCTACAGCGACGGCCGCCGTGCCGTGATCGGCAGCGACCCGAGCTGGCGCACCGCGCTGGGCGCCACCATGTTCAGCGGCTGGTACGGCGGCGAGGACCACGACGCGCGGCGCGTCCCCGACGACTGGGTCGCCGCCGTCCGCCGCGACCCGCCCACCGCGCGGCTGACCGCGCGGGCGGCGCCGCCGATCGAGCACGTGGAGACCGTCCGCACCAAGAAGATCACCCAGCCCCGGGACGGGGTGTACGTGGTCGACCTCGGCACCAACATCGCGGGCTGGCCGGTGCTGCGCGTCAGCGGCCCGGCCGGGACGAGGGTGACGATGCGGCCCGGCGAGCTGCTCGCCGCCGATGGCACGGTCAGCCAGCACACCACCGGCTCGCCGATCTGGGACACCTACATTCTGTCCGGCAAGGGCGTGGAGACCTGGCATCCGCGTTTCGTCTACCACGGCTTCCGCTACGTGCAACTGGAAGGGCTGCCGTCGGCGCCGGACGAGGACACCGTCTCGGGGATGGTGCTCCGCACCGCCAACGAGCGCGCGGGCGGCTTCACCAGCTCGCACCCCCTGATCAACGACATCCACAAGATCATCGACCGGGCGGTGCAGGGCAACATGTACTCGGTCCTGACCGACTGCCCGCACCGGGAGAAGCTGGGCTGGCTGGAGCAGGCCAACCTGGTCTTCCCCGCGGTCGCCCGCAACTACGACGTGGCCGCCTACTACGCGGAGATCGTGCGCAACATCGCCGAGGCGCAGACCGCCGACGGTCTCGTCCCGGACATCGCGCCGGAGTACACGGTGTTCAGCGGCGGGTTCCGCGACGACCCCAACTGGGGCAACGTCATCATCTTCGCGCCGTGGCAGATGTACCGCGCCTACGGAGACACCGCCACGCTGCGCACCTACTACGGCCACATGCGGCGGTACCTGGACTACCTGTCCGGCAAGGCCGAGGGCGACCTGCTCGACTACGGGCTGGGGGACTGGATCACCTTCGACCCGAGCACTCCGGTCGGCGTCACCGCCACCTTCGGCTACCACCGCGCCGCCACGGCGCTCGCGCAGATCGCCGAGGTCATCGGCGAGGACGCGGACGCCGCCCGCTACACCGCGCTGGCCGCCCGCATCGGCGACGCGTTCAACGCCAAGTACCTCAAGGAGAACACCTACGGGTCCGGCAGCCAGGCATGCGACGCCCTGGCCCTGGACATGGGGATCGTGCCGGCCGACCGGCGCCAGGCCGTCCTCGACCACCTGATCGGGAGCATCCGCGACAAGGGCTACCACCTCACCGTCGGGGAGATCGCCCTGCCGTCGGTGTTCCGCGTGCTGTCGGCGGCGGGCCGCGACGACATCGTGTACGCGGTCGCCACGCAGACCACCAGCCCCAGCTACGGCTACCAGGTGGTGCACGGCGCCACCTCCCTCACCGAGAACTGGGACGGCCCGACCTCCGGCAACTCCCAGAACCACTTCATGCTCGGCGCGATCGACGAGTGGTTCGCCGCCGGGCTGGCCGGGCTGGGGCAGGCGGACGACTCGGTCGCGTACCGGAAACTGCTGGTCCGCCCGGCGGTGGTGGGGGACCTGACCTCCGCGGGCGCCTACTACCAGACCCCCTTCGGCAAGGCGTCCAGCTCCTGGCGCCGGACCGGCACCACCCTCCGCCTGGACGTGACCGTCCCGCCGGGCGCCACCGCCCGCGTGGAGGTCCCGCTCCTGGGCGGCACCAGACGTCCCGACGCCACCAAGGGCGCCCGCTGGGCCGGCGTCCAGAACGGGCGCGGGATCTTCGAGGTCGGCTCCGGCACGTGGGCCTTCGAGGTGTCCCGCCGCTGACGACCTCTCCGACCCCGGTCACCGATAACACGCAAGGAAAACCCATGGATCAACACGGATTCGCCCGGCCGCTGAGCAGGCGCCGGGTGATGCAGGCAGGGCTCGCGGCGGGCGCCGTCGCGGCACTGCCCCTTTCGGTACGGCCGGGCACCGCCGCGGCGGACGCCGCGCCGTTCCCCGCCGCCGCCCACTTCGCCCGTCCCCGGGCGGAGATACGGCCGCGGTTCCGCTGGTGGTGGCCCGACGCGCACGTCACCCCCGCCGAGATCCGGCGGGAGATCGACCAGATCGCCGACGCCGGTTTCGGCGGCGCCGAGATCGTCGCGCTGCACCACAGCATCCGGGACAAGTCCGTCCTCGACCCCGTACACCACGGCTGGGGCACCCCGGCCTGGAACGCGGGCGTCGAGGCCGCGCTGGACCAGGCCCGCAGGCGCGGCATCACCGTGGACCTCACCATCGGCCCCGCCTGGCCCGCGGCCGTGCCGTCCATCACGCCCGACAGCCCCGCCGCCGTGCAGGAACTGGCGTACGGCGTGGTCACGCTGGCCGGGGGAGCGACCCACGACGGCCCCGTACCCGACCCCGTCGTCGCGCCCCAGCCCGGGGTGACCCAGCGGCACCTGGAGGCCGTCCACGCCGTCCGCAAGGACCCCGCCCACGACGACGATGACGTGATCGGCCTCGCCCGCGACTCCTGGCAGGACCTCACCTCCCGCGTCCGGAACGGCCGGATCACCTGGACGGCGCCGGACGACGGCGAGTGGGTGCTGCTGTCGTACTGGCGGCGCGGCAGCGGGCAGCGTCCCGAGTCGGGCCCGCACAGCGCCCCGGACGCGGCGGTCGTGGACCACTTCGGCCGCGCCGGGACGCAGGCTGTCATCGACTTCTGGGAGAAGCGGCTGCTCACCCCGAAGATCCGCAAGCTGCTCCGGCAGGCGGGCGGCGCGCTGTTCGAGGACTCGATCGAGCTGGAGACCGAGGCGCTGAACTGGACGCCCGGCCTGGCCGCCGAGTTCCGCAGGCGGCGCGGCTACGACCTGGGCCCCTACCTGCCGGTCGTCCTCCTGAACGACGAGGACCCGGTGTTCGCCTACGACGCCGAGACCACCGAGCACGCCCGGCACGACTTCTGGCTGACGGTCTCCGACCTGTTCCACGACAACCACTTCAAGCCGCTGGCCGACTGGGCGCACTCGATCGGCCTGGAGCTGAGCGGCCAGCCGTACGGGCTCCAGACCGACTCGATCCGGATGTCGGCGACCCTGGACAGGCCGGAGGGCGAGTCGCTGGGGTTCAAGAACCTCGACGACTACCGCGCCCTGATGGGCGGCCGGGACATGGGCGGGCGCAAGGTGCTGTCCTGCGAGGCCGGGGCCTACCAGGGCGGCGCCTACAGCACCACCTGGAAGAAGCTGCTGCTCACCATGGGCGGCGCGTACGCCGCCGGGCTCAACCAGACGACCCTGCACGGCTTCTCGTACGCGACGGCGCCCGGCGTCAACTGGCCGGGGTTCGCCGGGTTCACCCCCTACAACGGCGGCATCGGGTACGCCGAGTCGTGGGGCCCGCGCCAGCCCACCTGGCGGCACGTCCCGGACGTCGCCGACTACTTCGCGCGGGTCCACGGCATCACGCAGGCCGGCGAGAACCGGATCGACGTGGCCGTGTTCCGGCAGAAGGGCTACAGCAAGACCGGCATCGGGGCCGGCTGGTTCACCGCCAACGGCATCCCGATCGGCTGGACCCACTCGTTCGCCAGCGAGCCGATCCTGTCGCTGCCCAGCGCCACCGTCTCCGGCGGGCGGCTGGCGCCGGACGGCCCCGCCTACAAGGCGCTGTTCGTCGAGGGCGACCGCTTCGCCGGGAAGAAGAGCACCCTCACCGTGTCCGCGGCCGAGCGGATCCTCGCGCTCACCCGCAAGGGACTGCCGGTGGTGTTCATGGGCGACTGGAGCGCCGCCACCGTCCCGGGCGTCGCCAAGGACGGCGAGAACGAGCGGCTGCGGGCGGTCCTGCGGCAACTGTTCGACCAGCCGACGGTGAAGGTCGTCGCGACCGAGCCCGAGGTGCCCGGCGCCCTCGAAGCCCTCGGCGTGCGGCGGGACGTCACCCACCAGACCTCCACCCTCCTGCACGCCCGGCGGGTGGACGGAAGCGTGGACTACTACTACCTGGTCAACGGGCGGCACAACGAGACGCCGAAGCCGCCGATCGCGCCCATCGACCACGAGGTCACCCTCACCCGCACCGACCGGAAGGCCGTGCCGTACCGGCTCGACCTGTGGACGGGCGGGATCGAGCCGGTCGCCCTCTACCGGGCGGACGGCGACACGGTCACGCTGCGGGTGGCGCTGCGGCCGGGCGAGGCCACGGTGTTCGTCCTGGCCCGTCCCAAGGGACACGCGACCCCGTACGCGACCGCCAGCGAGGCGGCCGAGGTCCGTGTCGCCTCGAAGAACCGGCTCGCGATCCGCGACACCCGGCCGGGGACGTACACCACGACCCTGGAGGGCGGCCGCACCGTCCGCGCCACGATCGGGGAACTGCCCGCCGCGCTGACCCTGTCGAAGTGGCGGCTCCAGGTCGAGGACTTCCAGCCGGGACGCACCCCGACCGAGACCGTGACCACCCGGCACGACCTCGTCCTGGACGAGCTCAAGCCGTGGCCGCAGATCCCGGAGCTGGCCGACGTGTCCGGGGTCGGCCGCTACACCGCGACGGTCGACCTGGGCAAGGGCGGCTGGCCGGGCGCCTACCTGGAGCTCGGTGAGGTGTTCGACACGTGCAGGGTCACGGTCAACGGGCACCGGCTGCCCGGCGTGGACCTGCTCAACCCGGTCGTGGACGTCGGCCCGTACCTGCGGCGCGGCACCAACACGATCGAGGTCGAGATCGCCACCACCCTGATCAACCGGCTGCGGGTGGCCGACGCCGCCGTCTACGGCGGGGCGTCCCGGCAGAACTACGGGCTGCTCGGCCCGGTCCGGCTGGTCCCGTACGGCGAAGCGGTGATCAAGCACTTCTGAGCCGGCACAAGTGTGGGAGGGCGCGGCAACGCCCTCCCACACGCGAACTCCCCATCCCGTCCTGTCACGAACCGGAACACGAGGAATCCATGACCAACAGCGTAGTCAACCGGCTGCGGGGGAGAACCGCCCTCACGCTGGGCCTGGCGGCCGTCACCGTCCCCCTCCTGATCAGCGCTCCGGCGGCGACGGCCGAAGGGCCGCGCCACGCCAAGCCCTGGGACGCCTACAACCTGTCCCCGTCCACCCGCACGGTCCGCCCGGTCGCGGTCTTCGCCACCCAGGGCGAGGTGGCCGATCCGCAGGCCGTGCTCAAAGGACGCCGCACCACGCTCAGCGGTGCCGGGGCGTCCCTCACCCTGGACTTCGGCAAGGAGGTCAGCGGCCTGACCACGGTGAGCTTCGCCGGGTCGGACGGACCCCAGACGGTCGGGCTGGCCTTCGCCGAGTCGTCCCGGTACGCGGGCTTCCCCACCAGCGACGCCTCCACCGGCGGGCCGCGCAGCCGGGACGGCGCGCTGACCACCGGCGTCGACGGCCGCACCACGTACACGACCCCGGCCCGGTACCTGCGCGGCGGCTACCGCTACCTGACGATCTTTTTGGAGTCGGCGGGCCGGGTGGAGCTGGACGGGGTCTCCCTCCACTTCACCGCCGCCCCCAAGATGAAGAACCCGGCCCGCTACGCCAACCACTTCTATTCGAGCGACCACCTGCTCAACCGCATCTGGTACGCGGGCGCCTACACCGTCCAGCTCAACACCATCGCCCCCAAGACCGGCCGGGTCTGGGAGCCGCCCGCCGAGCTGTGGGACAACGGCGGCACCGTCGGTGTCGGCGACACGATTTTGGTGGACGGCGCCAAGCGCGACCGCACCGTGTGGCCGGGCGACCTGGGCATCGAGATCCCGGCGGCGTACGCGGCGTTCGACGACACCGAGTCGGCCCGCAACGCGCTCACCACCCTCTACCAGCACCAGCGGGACACCGGTGAGCTGCCCTACTCGGGGCCGATGATGAACAAGTACGGCTCGGACACCTACCACCTGTGGACGCTGGCCACCACCTGGGACTACTACAACTACACCGGCGACCGGCGATGGCTGGCCCAGGTGTGGGACGGCTACAAGCGCGGCGTCGACTACAGCACGGCCAAGGTCGGCGACCGGGGGCTGCTGTCCATCACCGGCACGTCCGACTCGGTGCGCATCCTGGAGAAGGGCGAGAACCTCATCGCCAACGTGCTGCTGTGGCGCGTGCTGGACGCCGGTTCGCGCCTGGCCGCCGTGCAGGGCGACAAGGCGCTGGCCAAGTCGTACGCCGACCGGGCCGCGGCATTGCGCACCGCCGTGAACACCCACCTGTGGGACGAGGCCGCCGGGGCGTACAGGTTCTACCCCGACTCCACCATCCACCCCCAGGACGGCAACTCCCTCGCCGCCTGGTACGGCCTCGCCGACCGCGCCAAGGCCCGCCGCATCAGCCACTACCTGACCGGCAACTGGGACTCCATCGGCACCACCGCCCCGGAGAACAAGGGCAACCCGGGCGTGTTCTCCGGCTCGATGGAGGTCAACGCCCACTTCCAGGCGGGCGGCCAGGCCGCCGACAAGGCCGGCGTGGAGATCATCCGGCGCCAGTGGGGCTACATGCTCGACCACCCCGAGGGCACCAAGAGCACGTTCTGGGAGTCGTTCCGCAACCCCGAGGACGGCTGCGCCACCTGTAGCTCCTACACGAGCATGGCGCACTCCTGGGCGACCGGCCCCACCCCCGCGCTCACCTTCTACGTGCTGGGCCTCAACCCCACCGGCACCGCGGGCCGGACGTTCGACTTCGTGCCCCACACCGCCGACCTGTCCTTCGCCCAGGGCAACATCACCACCACCTACGGCCCGGTGAACGCGTCCTGGAAGGTCACCAAGGGGACCTACCGCGCCTCGCTGGAGGCTCCTCGTGGCACCGAGGGACGCGCGGGCGTGCCGACCTTCGGCTCACGCGTCAACGTCTACGTCGACGGCCGCCTGGTCTGGGACGGGAAGAAGGGCAAGGCACGCGGGCCTCACCACGCGTACACCGACGGCGAGTACGTCTACGTGAACGGCCTGCGTGGCGACCACGACATCGAGAGCAAGCCGGTGGGGCGCTCGTGAACGTCAGCCGGCGCGCGTTCATCGGCACGGCGGGGGTGACGGCGACGGCGACCGCGATCGGCGCCGCCGTCCCCGCCCCCGCCGCGGCCTCGCCAGCCCGGCCGGCGCGGGTGTCGCCGTTCCCGCTGTCGGCCGTCACGCTCTTGGACGGGCCTTTCCGCGACAACATGAGCCGGACCTGCGCCTACCTCAGGTTCATCGACGCCGACCGGCTCCTGCACACCTTCCGGCTGAACGTGGGGCTGCCCTCGTCCGCCGAGCCGTGCGGCGGCTGGGAGGCCCCGGACGTCCAGTTGCGCGGCCACACCACGGGCCACCTGCTGACGGCGCTCGCGCAGGCGCACGCCGGCACCGGCGACGACGCCTACGCCGCCAAGGGCCGCCATATCGTCGCCGAGCTGGCGACATGCCAGGCCGCCTCGCCCGCCGCCGGGTTCTCCCGCGGCTACCTGTCGGCGTTCGGCGAGGAGGTCTTCGACGACCTGGAGGCGGGCGGCAAGCCCTGGGCGCCGTACTACACGATCCACAAGATCATGGCGGGCCTGCTCGACCAGTACCGGCTGAGCGGCAACCGGCAGGCGCTGGACGTGCTGAAGGGCATGGCCGCCTGGGTGGACGCGCGTACCGCCAAGCTGCCGCGCGAGCGGATGCAGGCGCTCCTGCGGGTCGAGTTCGGCGGCATGAACGACGTCCTGGCCGAGCTCTACCTGGTGACCAGGGACCCTCGGCATCTGGCCACGGCCCGCCGGTTCGACCACGACGAGCTGTACGTCCCGCTGTCGGAGCGCCGCGACGCGCTCGACGGGCAGCACGCCAACACCCAGATCCCCAAGGTGGTCGGGGCCGTCCGCGAGTACGAGGCGACGGGGGAGCGGCGCTACCGCGACCTGGCCGCGTTCTTCTGGGACACCGTCGTCCGCGACCACACCTACGTGATCGGCGGCAACAGCAACCAGGAGTTCTTCGGCCCTCCCCGCGAGCTGGCCAGCCGTCTCAGCGAGGACACCTGCGAGAACTGCAACACCTACAACATGCTCAAGCTCTCGCGGCTGCTGTTCCTCAACGACCCGCGCTCGGCCCAGTACATGGACTACTACGAGTGGGCGCTGCTGAACCAGATGCTCGGCGAGCAGGACCCGCAGTCCGAGCACGGGTTCGTCACCTACTACACGGGCCTGTTCCCCGGCTCGGAACGCAAGCCCAAAGGCGGACTGGGCGCGGCGCCCGGTAGCTACAGCGGCGACTACGACAACTTCTCCTGCGACCACGGGACGGGCCTGGAGACCCACACCAAGTTCGGCGACAGCATCTACTTCCGGTCGCGCGACGCCCTCTACGTCAACCTGTTCGTCCCGTCCGAGGTGCGGTGGGCGGAACGAGGCGTGCGCGTCCGGCAGGAGACCCGCTACCCGTACGAGGAGACGACCCGGCTCACGATCGTCGAGGGTGACGCCCGCTTCGCCCTCAAGATCCGGATCCCCGGATGGCTGGACGCGCGCGGCCGGCGCGCCCGCCTCCGCGTGAACGGCAGGGCCGCCGGCGGCCTCGGCAACGACGTCCGGCCCGGCGCGTACGCCACGATCGAACGGCGGTGGCGCGCGGGCGACGTGGTCGAACTCGCCATGCCGATGGAGCCGGTGTGGCGCAAGGCACCCGACAACCCGTGCGTGCAGGCGGTCAGCCACGGGCCCGTCGTCCTGGCGGGAGCGTACGGGGACCGCGCGCTCAACACCTTTCCCGCCATCGACCCGCGTTCACTGACGCCGGTACGAGGAAGGCCGCTCCACTACACGGCACGGGCGGACGGAGCCGAGGTGCGGCTGATGCCGTTCGCCGAAGTCCACCACCAGCGCTACACCGTCTACTGGGCCACTCCGGCGCCGCGCCGCCGCCCCGCGCTCATCGCCCACTACCCCCTCAAGGACGGCAGCACGGCCGACGCCACGGGGAAGTGGCCCGCGGCCACCCTCACCGGCTCGGCGGCCTGGGCCGACGGGACGGTGTCGATGGACGGCGCCGGAGGGCACGTCGTCCTACCGCCCGGCCTGCTCGCCGGGCTGGACGCGCTCACCGTCGCGCTGTGGGTCCGGCTGGAGACGGTCGCCAACAACGTCCGGGTCTTCGACCTGGGCTTCAACAGGCAGACCTTCTTCTACGTCAACGCGCGCACCGGGTCGGGACGGGCGCGGTTCTCGATGAAGCTCGGCGGGATGGAGGGCGAGGACTTCGCCGACGCCCCCGCCGCGCTGCCCACCGGGGCGTGGACCCACGTCGCGGTCACCGTCACCGGTGAGGGCGGCGGCTCGGCCGTTCTGTACATCGACGGCGCCGAGGCGGGGCGCAAGGACGGGCTCCTCATGAGCCCGCTCGCCCTGGGCGCCACCTCGAAGAACTTCGTCGGCCGCTCCCAGGACACCCGGCACCCGGCCATGCACGGCCAGGCCGCCGACTTCCGCCTCTACAACCACGCGCTGACGGCCGCCGACGTGGCCGCCCTGCACCAGCGCGGTCGCTGATCCCTTTTGGAGTCCCCCTTGCGCATGACCTGGCGCGGCCTCGCGGCCGCAGCTCTCACCGCCGCACTCCCCCTGACCGCGATCACCGTCCCGTCGGCGTACGCCGACCCCAGGACCGGCGCCACCGGCCTCCGCGCCGCCGACCTCTCCAAGGCGCTGGGCATCGACGACACCACCCCGGCCCTCACCTGGCGCCTCACCACCGGCGGCCGGGGAACGGCCCAGACCGCGTACCGGATCCAGGCCGCCACCAGCGAGAGCCGGCTGCGTTCCGGCCACGCCGACCTGTGGGACACCGGACGCGTCGGATCGGCCGCGCAGCGCGTCGACTACGCGGGCCGCCGGCTCGGCAGCCGCGCCCGCGTGTACTGGCGTGTCAAGGTGTGGACGGGCGGCAAGGAGTCGAACTGGTCGTCCCCCGCGTGGTTCGAGACCGGACTGACCTCCGCCTCCGACTGGACCGGCCGCTGGATCGGCCACGAGGACTGGCAGGTGTCGCAGAAGAAGCCCACCCCGATCGTGGTGAGGCTGCCCAGGACCACGGCGAGGTACGTGCGTCTGGACGTGACCGAACTGGGCCTGCCCCTCGTCGAGAACCTGCCCGACCGCACATGGCGGCTGCAGCTCGCCGAGCTGGAGGTCCGCGACTCCGCCGACCCCGGCACCAACCTGGCCGCGGGCCGCACCGTCACCTCGTCCGACACCGGCGGCGAGGTCAACCGCAAATGGCTGCCGCGCTACCTCACCGACGGGACACAGACCACCAACCAGGAGTTCGCCGGATGGTCCAGCTCCGCGCACACCGGCGCGGACGTCTCCGACCAGCCGATCGTCCTGACGGTCGATCTCAAGGAGGCCAAGACCTTCGACCAGGTGCTGCTCTACCCGCGCACCGACCAGCCCGCCGAGGACAGCGGCAAGGTCCCCTACGCGCCCGTCGACTTCACGGTGAGCACCGGTGACTCCGTCGACGGCCCCTACGAGACGAAGGCGCGGATCACCGGGCAGGAACCGCCCGACTCGCCCGTCCCCGAGGCGCTGCCCGTCTTCGCCAAGGACTTCTCGCTGCCGCGCGGCGTCCGCTCCGCCCGCCTGTACGTCAGCGGCCTCGGCGTGTACGAGGCGCGCCTCAACGGCATCCGCGTCGGCGACGCCGAACTCGAACCCGGCAACACCGGCTTCGCCAAGCGCACCACCTACGCCACCTACGACGTCACCGGCCTGCTCCGTCCCGGCGGCAACACCCTCGGCATGGAACTCGGCAACGGCGCCGCCAACGTCATCTCCACACCCGACCGCTACCGCAAGTTCGCCGGGACGATCAGCGACCCCAAACTGATCGCGCAGCTCGAGGTCACGCTGGCCGACGGCAGTGTGCGGCGCGTCGCCAGCGACGGCTCCTGGCGCACCGTGCTCGGCCCGGTCACCTTCTCCCACTGGTACGGCGGCGAGGACCACGACGCCCGCCGCGAACGTCCCGGCTGGGACCGGCCCGGCGCGTCCCGCGCGGGCTGGGACGCCGCCGTGCCCGTCGCGCCGCCCGGCCCGTCCACCGTGCTCAGCGGGCGCTCCGCCGAGCCGGTCCGGGTCATCGAGAGCCTGGCCGGGAAGGAGATCGGCTCCGGCGACGGGTACCGGGTGTACGACATCGGCCGCAACATCGCCGGACGTCCCGAGATCACCATCGACGCGCCCGCCGGGACCACCGTGCGGATCGTCATGGCCGAGAGCCTGCGCGACGGCCGCCCCTACCAGTCCATCAGCAACGTCGGCGCGCCCATCTGGGACGAGTACACCACCCGGGGCGGGCCCGGCGCCGAGACCTGGCACCCGCGGTTCTCCTACCACGGCTTCCGCTACCTGGAGGTGCGCGGGCTGCCCAAGGGCGCGTCACTCAAGGTGCGCGGGCAGGTCCTGCACGCCGACAACGCCTCCGCCGGGACGTTCACCTCGTCCAACGCGCTGATCAACGGCATCCACGGGCTGGTCCGGCGCGCCATCGAGGGCAACATGATGAGCATCTTCACCGACTGCCCCAGCCGGGAGAAGCTGGGCTGGCTGGAGCAGGACCACCTGGTCGGCGACACCCTCGCCGCCAACTACGACGTGCACGCCCAGTTGCGCAAGGTCGTCCAGGACATGGCGGACGCGCAGACCGAGACCGGGCTGATCCCGTCCACGGTGCCCGACTACACGGTGCTGTCCGGGTCCTACCGCGACGACTCCAACTGGGGCGGCGCGTTCATCGTCGTCCCATGGCAGCTCTACCGCGCGTACGGCGACACCGAGACCATGAGCACCCACTACGAGGCGATGAAGCGGTACGCCGCGCACCTGGAGAAGCGGGTCACCGGCGGGCTCACCGACTACTCCCTGGGCGACTGGTTCACCCCCGACCGGACGTTCCCCAAGCTGGTCTCCGGGACCTACGGCTGGTGGCGGGTCAACGACACCCTCGCCAAGATCGCCGCCACGCTGGGGCGCGCGGACGACGCCGCAGCGTTCAAGGCCAAGGCCGACCTGTCGGCCAAAGCCCTGTCCGACCGGCTGTACGACCCCGCGACCGGCACGTTCGGGGGAGGCGGCATGGGCGCCGAGGCGATCGCCCTGGACATGGGCGCCGTTCCCGCCGACCAGCGTTCGCGGCTGCTCGACCACCTGATCTCCTCGATCGAGTCGGCGGGCTGGCACCTGCTGCTCGGCGAGATCTCGCTGCCCTCGGCGTTCCGGGTGCTGTCGGCCGCGGGCCGCGACGACGTCATCTACAAGATCGCCACGCAGACCGACAGCCCCAGCTACGGCTACCAGGTCGTCCACGGCAACACCGCGCTCGGCGAGTCGTGGGACGGCGGCAACGGCCAGTCCCAGAACCACTTCATGCTCGGCTCGATCGACTCCTGGTTCACCTCCAGGCTCGCCGGCATCGACCAGGCGCCGGACTCGGTCGGGTTCCGCAGGCTCCTGATCAAGCCGTCGGTGGTCGGCGACCTCACCCACGCCTCCGGCACCCGCGTCACCCCGTACGGCGAGGCCCGCTCCGCCTGGACGAGGAAGGGCGACCGGGTCGAGCTGACCGTGACCGTTCCACCGGGCAGCACGGCCGAGGTCCACGTTCCGGGAGGCGACGTCCGGAACGTCGGGCCCGGGAGGTGGGTCTTCACGTCGTCGGTCCGCTAGGGCCTTCGGCGTGCGCCCCCGCCGGGCCGCCCTTGAAGCGCGTCCCGGCGGGGGCCAAGATCGGTACATGGCTTCCCGACAGAACATGAGCTTCGACAACGGACACGGCTACCTGGCCATGCCTCCCTCCGGGCGCGGCCCCGGGCTGATCGTGATCCAGGAATGGTGGGGGCTCGACGACCATATCGCCGATGTCACCGACCGCTTCGCCGCCGAGGGGTTCGTGGCGCTCGCCCCCGACCTGTACGGCGGCCGGGTCGTGCACGAGACCAGCGACGCCGCCAGGCTGGCGCGTGAACTGCCCGTAGGGGAGGCCGTCGACCTGCTGTCCAGCGCGGTCGACCACCTGCTCGCGATGGACGAGGTCACCGGCGACCGCGTGGGGGCCGTCGGGTTCTGCATGGGCGGCGCGTTCGTCCTGACCCTGGCCGCACGCGCCGGAGAGAAGATCGCCGCGGCCGTCCCGTTCTACGGCGGCGCCGGGGAGAGCCCCGACTTCGGCAACCTCAAGGCGCAGATCATGGGGCACTACGGGGAGAAGGACCAATCCATCCCCGTGGATTCGCTGCCCGACCTCAAGGCCGCCATCGAGCGCGACTCCGGGATCACCCCGACCTTCCACATCTACCCGGCCGGGCACGCCTTCTTCAACGACCAGCGTCCCTCGTACCACGAGGAGTCCGCCCGCCTGGCGTGGGACCGCACCTTGGAATTCCTCCGCGCCAACCTCGCGGGGTGACCGCGCCGGGGGACGGCACCGCCTGGCCCACAAGCTGAGCGCCTTACGGCTCGACGGGCGCCTGCTGGCCGAGGTACCGTCCCCCGGCCCTTCGTCGAGCGTTCTCATCCAGCCGACCAAAAGCCGGGAAAAGGTCCGCGTCTTCCGCATGGGGCACTGGGACTACCTGGACGGAGACGACTACGACCTGAGCGCCGTCCCGGTCCGGCAGGCGACGTCCGCCGGTGAGGCGAGCTGACGACCCTGCTTGGCGAATGGGGCGTCCCTCCCGAACGGTTCGACCATCCGTGGCGCATGGATTGACAGGCAAGTCGTTGCTTGCCTAACGTTCGGTGAGTGGGTGACGTCTTCAAAGCACTGGCGGACCCCACCCGCAGGGCGATCCTTGACGAGCTGACCGAACGGGACGGGCAGACGCTGTTCGAGATCTGCACCCGGCTCATCAACAAACACGGGCTCGGTTCGTCCCGGCAGGCGATCTCGCAGCATCTCGCGGTGCTGGAGGACGCGGGACTGATCGAGACCCGGCGGGAGGGCCGGTACAAGTTCCATCACATCAACGTCGGCCCGCTCGAACCGATCGTCACGCGGTGGCTCACCCCCAACGGACGGAGAAGCACATGAGGATCAACGTGACCAGCGTCCTCGTCGACGACCAGGAGAAGGCGCTCCGCTTCTACACCGAGACGCTCGGCTTCCAGAAGAAGAACGACCTGCCGGCGGGCGAGTCCCGCTGGCTGACGGTGGTGTCCCCCGAAGAGCCCGACGGCGTCGAGCTGGTCCTCGAACCCGACGGGCATCCCGCCGCCAAGCCCTTCAAGGAGGCCCTGGCCGGCGACGGCATCCCCTTCACCTCTTTCGCCGTCGACGACGTCCACAAGGAATACGAGCGCCTACGCGGACTCGGCGTGCGCTTCACCCAGGAGCCCACCCAGATGGGCCCGCTGACCACCGCGGTACTCGACGACACCTGCGGCAACCTCATCATGATCGCCAGCCACGCCTGAAACCCGCGCCTCGGCCGGACGAACACCGTCCGGCCGAGGACAAGGGGCGGTCAAGGGAGCGCACGCGATGAGCACCTGGCAAAGGAGCCGGCCGTACGACTTGAGCGAGACGGCATCGACTCGGACGTTCACCTTCCGCCCCTGGCCGAGGCTGCGTCTTTCACCCATGTCGGCCACAGCGATTTCTACTGGCACTCCACGGCATTCCCAGAACATCGCCCGTCGATCCTCTTCAACCCCAACGCGCCGACCGGGCGCACCAGGGCGTCTACGTTCCAGCGCATGCGTCCGGACGAACTCCTGAACGCTGTGCCAGGGCTTTCACCAAGCGCTTCCAGCCGCACGAACTCCGGCCCGTATCCGCACCACTGGCATCGACGCCCTCAAGAGACACGTGACCGAAGCAGGCAGAACTCATTCCCCTCCGGGTCGGCGAGCACATACCAGGGCTCCTCGCCGGTCTGGCCGATGTCGGCGTGCCGCGCCCCCGCAGCGAGAAGGCGTTCAAGCTCGGCATCCTGGTCGCGGTCGGTGGCGTTGACATCGATGTGCAGGGGCAACTTGCCGTTCTTGGGCTCGTCGGTCCGGCTGAGCACAAGGATGGGCTGAAGACCACCGAACCCCTCTTGAGGTCCGATCGCGATATCGTCCCCCTCCTTTTCCAGCACGACATAACCCAAGACCTCACACCAAAAACCCGCAAGTTTCTCCGGCTCGCGGCAATCCAACACCAGCTCCGTGATACGGCATGCCATACGCCGACACTACCCCGCCGCCCGCCCGCACCCTCTCAACCAGGGCTCCATCCACCCCGTAAACGAGCCACGTCCTGCCACCAGCACCCCAACCCCACAAGTCTCGAACGCCTCACAGCCAACCAGAACGGCCAACATCCAGCCCGCCTAACACCCGCCCCAACCTCGGCAGCCCCGCCATAACGCGGCGTGGCTCCGGTGCAAACCGGCCTCGCAACTGTGCCCGGACGACGACTGCCAAGCCGTTCAATCCGCACGTGATAGTGGCCTGCGAGACAGTGCCGCACCGCTCACGAGGGGCCGACAACTGATCGAAGCGGTCAACACAATGTGAAAGACCGACTCGATCTGGAAGAGAGCGGCTTGCAGCCCCACGTGGCCGCCACCATCGCCCCGAGCATTTTCACCCTGACCGACGCGACCATCAGGATTCACTGACCCTTTTTCATCCGTCCGGGCGGACGCTGATCACAGCATGATCGCGATGCGGGCGTTCGGCGGGTGAGGTGAAGAAACCCCTGGTAGACGGGTTGATCACCACAACCACCGCGTCCGAACCAGGGGCTCTGCATGCTGTTCTATCGCGCCGCCGTCGATTTGTCGCGTGCAACGCTGAACTACCTGGCCAGACTGATCCGTCGGCGCCGCAAGGCGATCGGGTCGGCCTGGCGGCTGCTCAAGGCCGGGCAGCAGGCCCTGCCGGTGCTGGTCCACCTGCGCAAGGGCGAGACGTTCGCCGAGCTCGCGGCCGGGTTCCAGGTGTCGACGAGTACGGCCTGGCGGTACGTCCAGGAGGCGGTGGCGCTGCTGTCGGCGAGGTCGCCGAAGCCGACGGCGGCGTTGCGGAAGGCCACCAAGGACGGGCTGCACCTGCTGGTGCTGGACGGGACGCTCATCGCCACCGACCGGGTGCGGGCCGACCGGCCGTACTACACGGCCAAGCACCGCTGCCATGGAATGAACGTGCAGGTCATCGCCGGCCCTGACGGGACGATCCTGTGGACCTCGGGGGCGCTGCCCGGCCGCACGCACGACCTGACCACCGCCCGCATGTGGGGGATTCCGCGTCAGTTGGAGGAGACCGGGATCATCACACCGGCCGATAAGGGCTATCAAGGCGCCGAGGCTTCAGTCGTCATCACCCCGTACAAGGGACGGAACAAGCCCGCGTCCCACAAGCAGGCCAACCGCTCGCACGCCAAGCTCCGCGGACCCGGCGAACGCGCAAACGCCCAGCTGAAGTCGTGGAAGCTGCTCCGCAAGCTCCGCTGCAGCCCCTGCAAGGCCGGTCACCTCGTCAAGGCCATCGCCGTCCTACAGAACTACGAGGTCACCCGAGGATGAAAAAGGGTCACTGATCTGGGTCCCCGGCCGTGGTCGGTGGGGCGGGGTGCGGAGATCCGTCTTCCGGGTCAGGCGGGGAGGCCGAGGAAGTCGGCGATCAGGTCGGTGGCGTGGGTGAAGATCGGCTCGGCGGGGTCGAAGCTGTTGGCGAAATGGCCGAACAGCTCGAAGGTGATCAGGCCGAAGACCTGGGTCCAGGCGACGCCGAACCGGACCATCGCGGGCGGTGGAAGCTCAGGTGCGACCAGCGAGGCGGCCTTGGCCGCCTGCCCGGTGAGTTCGGGTGAGAGATCGTCCTGGGGCAGGGTCAGGACGCCGGCCTTCAAGGCGTCGCGCAGGGGGGCGGCGAGGGCGATGGGTATACGGGCCGCCGGGGCGATGGTGTCCTCGGGGGCCCGGTAACCGGGGACGGGTGAGCCGTAGATGAGCGCGTACTCGTGCGGGTGCTCGCGTGCCCACTCCCGGATGGCGACGCAGCAGGCGCGCCAGCGCTGGCGGAAGTCCCGGAACTCGGTGGTCTCGGCGGACGCCGACGCGGCCTCGAGCCGGTCGGCCAAGGCGTTGTAGGCGTCGATGATCAGGGCTGTGAGCAGATCGTCCCTGCTGGGGAAGTAGCGGTACAGCGCCGAAGAGACCATGCCGAGCTCGCGCGCCACCGCGCGCAGCGACAGGCCGTTGGGGCCCGAGGCCCGTAGCTGGCGACGGGCCTCCTCCTTGATCACCCGTGTCAGCTCGGCACGGGCTCGTTCCCTGGCGGTACGGCCGGCGTTCATGCGGTCAGTCTGCCAGAAACAAGAGCGCCGAACAAAAGAGAGAGCACTGCTCTTGCAAAATGGGGCGGGGATGGTGCACACTGATCTCAACAGAGAGCAGTGCTCACACTTGGAGAAGGGCTCATGACCAACGCCAATCGCCACGTCCAGGCCACCGGTTTCGAGGTGTACTTCAACAAGGCCGTCGCCTTCCTGACCCGGCACGGGATCAGCCTCATGGGCACGCGCATCCTCGCCGTGCGAGGGCGCACCAGCGGGAAGTGGCGCACCAACCCGATCAACCTGCTCACCCTGGATGGGACGCGCTACCTGGTGTCCCCGCGCGGCCACACTCACTGGGTCCGCAACATCCGCGTCTCGGGCGAGGGCGAGCTGCGCCTGGGCCGGAAGGTCGAGCCGATCACGGTCACCGAACTTCCGGACGCCGACAAGCTGCCGATGCTGCGCGCCTACCTCGAGCGCTGGGGCTGGGAGGTCGGTCGTTTCTTTGAAGACCTGCCCAAGAACCCGACCGACGAGCAACTGCGTGACGCCGCCCCCGGCATTCCCGTCTTCCGTATCAACTGAGAGACCCTGGTCGCCCAGGGGGCTCTGCCATCCGTCCACTCACGGGGTCTCTCAGTCCGCGTCATCGAGAGTGCCGCGCCGTGACGGAGTACCTGGTTCCACGCGCATCGCGGAAGCCGTCCCGGCGCATGGTGCCGCGTGCACCGACACGGCGGCAGGCGGTGTTCGGGCGAGATCTTGCTTGACCTCAAGATGACTTCAGGTTGTTGAATCGTTTTTGGCGTTCATCGCCGGTTCGAGGGGACTTCGGCAACCGGGAGGCAGGGCTATGGCGAACGACGTTCTCGTGGTGGGGGAGATCCCGCCGGAGACGCAGGCAGCGGTCACCGGAGTGGTCAAGGCACTGGAGAAGGCGTTCAACGCGAAGGACCCCATTGCTCTCAGCGAGCAGTACGCGGAAGAGACGTCCTGGTCCAACGCCAGGGGCGTGCGCCTGGACGACCGCCAGGCGATCGCCGAGTCCGGCGCTCCCGCGATGAAGGGCTTTCTGCGGGACTCCTACGCTCGCTACGACGTGGTCAAGCTGCTGGAGGTAGCGCCCGACGTGATCGCGGTGAACGTGAGGCAGGCACCCACCGACAGCGCAGGCTCGCCCATCCAGGACACCGAGGGAGCGGCCCTCTACGTGATCGCCCGACGCGGGAGCGGCTGGAAGATCGTGGCCGGTCAGAACACGCCGGTCGAGCCCGCTCCCGCTTCCTGAACGCTCCGGATCTCCCGGGCCGGGCACGCGTTCTTCAACGACCGGCGTCCCTCGCACCACGGGAGCCTGCCCGCCTGGCATGGGAGTGCGGCTTCGAGTCCGTTCGCGCCAACCTCGCCTCACCGTGACCGCAGGAGAGCCGGGGGACGGCGGCGCCTGGCCCATGAGCAAGCTGAGCGCGTTGCGGCTCGGCGGGTGCTGTCCACCGGCGTCGGGCGTTCGTCGAGATCCTTCTGTTTCTCACCGCGGCCGACGAGGAGGCCGCATAGGGCTAGAAGCGAGCCGGGCGGCACTCCTTGCGCGGAGGGATGCGTCGGCTTTCAGCAGGTCGCCGACCCGGTGTTCTGGCCGTGGCGTTGGCCGCAGTTGCAAATGCGCGGCGGCGGCCGAGGCCGGTCGCCGGGGTGTTCGCTGCCGGCCCCATGCGGCGGTCTCGGCTGCGCCGTGATCGGCACCGGCTAGGTGGACCTCACCCCTGGTCGGGTACGAGCGCCTGCTGCACGGCCGCCCACCAGCAGCTACCCGGCGGGCCGATTGTGCTGGCCTGGGACCACCCGACCAAGACGCCGTTCGTACCGTCTGGGCTGGGCGATCCCCGATATCCCGCTCTCCCTCATCGGGCGTTGGCCCGTTGATGAGCTTGGGATGCTGGTTGCGGACCTCGTGCCGCAGGACGCCGACGGGGTCACGACCGTGCCGTACCCCGAGGAATGCCTCGGCGAAGCCGCGCGCCCAGGGGCGCGGCCTGGGAGCGGTATTCGGCGTTGAGGTGCATCTGGCAGTAACGGGTCTGCGCTTCGGGGAAGTCGACCTCCTGGCCGCGCCTGCCCAGCAGCCGGACGGCCGTATTACTTGGCTCGGGAACGGGGCCACCTCGAAAGCACGCTGGCTGGGCGGCTTGGGGGAGTGGCTAGTTGGGGTGGTGCGGGGTCCAGGGTTGGGGGTCGTGGGGTTGTCCGTTGGGGGGTGGTGCTTGGTCGGCGGGGGGTTCTGGCTGCGCCGCTGGGGCGTTGCGTGGTGGGGTGCCGCCGGTTGACTTCTTGCGGCGGGGGGACGACTGGCGGGGGCGTCCCCGGGGGCGTCGTTCTGGGTCGGGGAAGTCCAGTTCCCTCAGTTCGGACTCCTGCCATCCGGCACGCTCCGCCTCGGCGTACAGGGTGCCGTATCGGCGTTCCGCCTCGTCCAGTTCGGCTCTGAGCCGGTCGCGTGCCTGCTTGGCCACGGCCAGCTCGCGGATCGCCGCCACGCGTCCGTCCAGTAGCCGCTGTGCCGCCCGCTCCAGTTCCGCGATGTCGTCTGAGGCTGTCATGCGCGGCAGCGTACGGGGTCGGTCACGCGCGGCGGAAGCGGATGGCGCGGCGCGTGCTTGGGCGACGGCTGGGTATGGGGCGGGCGACCCCGTCTCGGAACGCGGGGAGGCGGGCTTGAAATGATCTTGGATGTGTTCCCACAGGAGGGACCGTGGCCGTTCCTGGCGTCAAGCTCAACAACGGGATCACCATGCCGCAGCTCGGATTGGGCGTGTGGCTGGTGCCAGAGGAGGACACCGAGAACGTGGTGCGGACGGCGCTGGACATCGGTTACCGGAGCATCGACACCGCCTCGGCGTACGAGAACGAGGAGGGCACCGGGCGTGCCCTGCGGGCGTCCGGGATACCGCGCGAGGAACTGTTCGTCACCACGAAGCTGCGGAACGGCGACCAGGGGTACGACTCGACGTTGCGCGCCTTCGACACCAGCATGCGCCTCCTCGGACTGGACTACCTGGACCTGTACCTGATCCATTGGCCGATGCCGTCCCGGGACACCTACATGGACACCTGGCGCGCGTTCGAGAAGCTGCTGGAGGGCGGGCGGGTGCGGTCCATCGGCGTGTCCAACTTCACCGCCGGGACGCTGCGCCGGGTCATCGATGAGGGGGACGTGGTGCCGGCGGTCAACCAGATCGAGCTGCACCCGTACTTCCAGCAGGCCGACATGCGCGCCGTGAACAGCGAGCACGACGTGCGCACCGAGGCGTACAGCCCGCTGGGGCACGGCGGGAAGCTGCTGCGCGACCCGGTGCTGACGTCCCTGGCCGAGAAGTACGACCGGACACCGGCGCAGATAGCGTTGCGGTGGCATATACAGCTCGGGAACATCGTGATCCCGAAGTCGGTGACGCCGTCCCGGATCGCCGAGAACTGCGACGTGTTCGGGTTCGAGCTGGCCGACGACGACATGGCGGCCATCCGCACGATGGACAGGGGTGCCCGTGTCGGCGAGGATCCCGAGACCTTCGATCTGATCTTCTGATCGGGGCGTTATCCCCGGTCACGTTCCGGAGTCCCCGGCCCGTCGGCCGGGGACTCCGGCATCGTGAAACCCCTCTTGGCCTCCGGCCCGTCCACCGTCCTGGGTGCGCTGTCCGGCGACAAACAGCAGAAGGCGGTCCTGGCGCGGCAACTGGTCGAACGGCCCCGCGGCTGGTGCTGGAGGAGCCGACGCAGGGTATGGACGTCGGCGCCCAGAGGAGATTCATGGCCTGATCCTGGGGTCCGCGGAGGAGGGCACCGCGGTCGTGGTGGTGTCCACGGACCTGGCGGGGGTCGCGCGCAGCGGACCTGACGCTCGTCGTCCGCGGCGGGATCGACCTGTTGGTGGGCCCGATCGTGACCGTCGCCCAGTTCGCGTCCGCCCGGACGTCGGGACGGTCGGCAACGGCATGGCCCTGCCCGCACATCACCATCGCCGTGCTGGGCGGCGTGGCCACCGCCGGCGGCGTGGAACGGGTCGGCCGTCATCGTGGCCCCCTCTGGTCGCCTGGCTGAACGCGCGCATCCTGTTCTCCTCGAGGGGTCGGAGGGCGGCCAGTACCAGTTGCCGGCGCTGGGGCCGCTGCTCGTCTGTCCACGCTCCTGAACGCCGTGGCCGTGCGACGGTCGGGCGGATCCCCTCAAGGCCCGACCTCGGACGGCCGCGTTCACCGTGGGGACGATCAAGGTTGGCCGTGCCGTCATCGCGCATGTCCTGGTTCCGCCGTCCACCGCTCGGTACGTTGCGGGCGCGCGGTGATCTCCCGGGCGAGGGTCGTCCGAGAGACCCCGCTGGAAAGGAGCCGACATGGCCGGTCGGAGCACGAGGACGACACGACGGACATGGCGCGGAGCGGCTCTGCTGGGGGCGGGCGCCGTCCTGCTGCCGCTGCTGACGGTGGCGGGCCCGGCCGACGCGGCGTCCCCGGGGGCGACCGCGGCGTTCACGGCGAAGGAGCGCGGCAGGGCACGGCCGCTGGTCGTCGGCCACCGCGGAGCCTCCGGATACCGTCCCGAGCACACCCTGGCCGCCTACGAGCTGGCCGTGCGGATGGGCGCCGACGTCATCGAGCCCGACCTCGTCCCGACCAAGGACGGGCAACTGGTCGCCAGGCACGAGAACGAGATCGGCGGGACGACCGACGTGGCGAACCATCCCGAGTACGCGAACCGCCGCACCACCAAGACCATCGACGGTGTGCGCGTCACCGGCTGGTTCACCGAGGACTTCACGCTCGCCGAGCTCAGGACGCTGCGCGCGGTCGAGCGGATCCCGGCCGTCCGCCAGCGCAACACCCTTTACAACGGGCTCTTCCAGGTGCCGACGCTGCAGGAGGTCATCGATCTGGCCAAGCGCCTGAGCCGGGAGCATCGCCGCACCATCGCGATCATCCCGGAGACCAAGCACCCGACCTATTTCCGCAAGAGCGCGGGACTGCCGCTGGAACCCCGGGTCATCGAGATCATCAAGCGCAACGGGCTGGACCGGCCCGACGGCCGCGTGATCCTCCAGTCCTTCGAGCCCACCAGCGCCCGCATGCTGGACAAGGCGCTGCGCGTCCAGGTCGCCCAGCTCATCTCCGCCACCGGCGCCCCGTTCGACACGATCGACAACGGCCACGGGCCGACCTACGCCGACATGGTCACTCCGCGGGGCCTGAAGGAGATCAGCACCTACGCCGACTGGATCGGGCCGGAGAAGAGCCTGATCATCCCGAACAAGCCGGACGGCACGATCGGCACCCCGACCACGCTGGTACGGGACGCGCACGGCGCCGGGCTCAAGCTCGCGCCGTACACGTTCCGCAACGAGAACCAGTTCCTGCCGGTCGACCTGCGCAACGGCACCGTGCCCAGCGACTACGGGCAGGCGCTGAGGGAGTATGAGCTCTTCTACAGGACGGGCATCGACGCGGTGTTCTCCGACAACCCCGACACCGCCGTCCTGGCGCGCTCCCTCGCCGCCAAGAAGTAGCCGCCTTCGACCGCTTTCGGGCCGCTTTCGCCGAGGGGCGCCGTCACGGCCGGTCGGGCCGTGGCGGCGCTCAGCCGGGCTCGCGCCGCCAGGAGTCCAGCACGGCCTCGACGGTGGCGCGGATCCGGTCGCGGGCGTCCCGCCGGGAGACGCCCGCCATCAGCAGCGCGTCGTAGTCGGTGTCCTGGTGCCTGACGGACGCGGCGACGGCGAGGTGCAGCGCGTCCTCGTCCAGCTCGCGTCCCGCGGCCGAGCGCCCGACCCGCCCGCTGCCGCGCAGGCTCGCGTGCGACGCGATCGCTTGCGCGCGCTCGGGCGGGCAGCCGGGGAACAGGCGGCGGATCCCCTCGGCCATCCGGGCCTGGAACTCCTCGTCCTGCCGCGCCCGGCGCCGCCGGTCGCGTTCACGGCGCCGGGCCCGCGCGTCCTCGTCGGCCAGGCACTGTTCCTCCGCCCGTGCCAGTGCCTCCTCCTCGACCAGCACGCCGCGCCGCTCGTACCGTTTGCGCCTGCGGTTGGGCTGGACGACGATCGCCGACAGCCCGCTCTCCTTCTTGGCGCGCCGGCTGAGCGCGGCGTTCCCGGCGGGCAGGAACACCAGGTGGTCCATGTCGGCGCAGGTCAGGCAGAGCGGTTCGGCGTCCTCCACGACCATGAACTCGCCGCCGTCGCGGTGGCAGGACGCGCAGGTCCAGCCGGTGCGCGAGGGCTGGATCGCCATGAGATCGGGCGCCTTGCTTTGGCGGGCGGCGATGCTCTCGCGCCGGGCGGGCGACAGGCCGGGGGAGAGCCAGTGGGTGCGGTAGGCGCGCTCGATCTCGTCGGCACGGTCGGCGGGCGTACCGGTGCGCGCGGCGAACCGCAGCGGACGGCGGTCACGGGTGGCGGCGACATAGGCGGCCTCCACCGGTTCCAGGCCCCGCTCCGCGGCCCAGTCGCGCAGCGCCCGCAACGCGGTGTCGATCTTGTCGGAACGGACGGTCAGGGCGGCTTCGAGCGGGTCGAGCCGTCCCTGGCGCCACTCGGTCACCCGGAGGGGCGGCAGCCAGCCGAGCCGCTGGAACACCTCGATCGCCGACACCGAACGCGACCGCCGCACCTGCGTGGCCGCGGCCTGGGCGACCCGGCGGGCCAGCCGGGTCTCGTGCACCTCGCTCACAGCCGACCACGGTAGCGCCCGCCACCGACACGTTTTCGACCGATCACTCTGAGTAATTATGATCTTGTGGGGACGGTCGGAGGGGACAACGGGGACCCCAGCCGGGAGACGGACGGGGACACCTGCTGGGCCGGTCCGGGACGGCTGAGGGTCGTGGCGGTCCGCCTGTCGGGCACGCACCGCGTCTGGGCGGACTTCCTGGGGATCCCTCCGGACGTGGACGCCGCGTTCCTGGTGACGGACGGTGGTGGGGTGGTCGGCCGCGGCTACTACACGACGGTGACCGAGCTCGCCGAGGTCGTCGATCTCGCGACCCTCACCCCGTGCTGACCCCGTGCTGACCCCGCCGCGGGACGCCGCGAGGGGTTGCGGGATGCGCGAACGGTCGTGTAGGCGTGTGCTTCGCTTGTGCGATCATTGACGGTTCGTGAGAGGGGAGGGGCCGGTGCCCGCAGCGGGGGACGCGCGCCATGAGGTCGTGGTCGTCGGCTCCGTCAACGCGGATCTGGTGATCGGGGTGGAGCGCCGCCCCGGCCCCGGCGAGACCGTGCTGGGCTCCGACCTGGCCGTCTACCCGGGCGGCAAGGGCGCCAACCAGGCCGTGGCCGCCGCACGGCTCGGCGGGCGGGTCGCGATCCTCGCCCGGATCGGGGACGACGGCAACGGGGCACTGCTCCGCTCGGCCCTCGCCGACGCCGGGGTCGATCTCGGTCATCTCCTCCGCACGCCCGGTCCCAGCGGCGTCGCCCTCATCACCGTGGACCCGGACGGCGACAACAGCATCATCGTCTCGCCGGGAGCGAACCGGCGGCTGCTCCCCTCCGACGTCCCGCCCGCGCGGCCGCTGCTCGAAGGGGCCTCGGTGGTCTCGTTCCAGCTCGAGATCCCGCTTGAGACCGTTCACGCCGCCGCCCGCACGGCGGCGGACGCCGGGGCGCGGGTGGTGCTCAACCTGTCGCCGCCGGCGCCGCTCCCGGACGACCTGCTCGCGCTGTGCGACCCGCTGGTCGTGAACGAACACGAGGCCGCCTTCCTGCTGGGACGGCAGGGCCGGGGGGACGGGCCCGCGGGCCTCGCCGAGCGGCTCCTGGCCCGCGGCCCCCGCTCCGTCGTGATCACGCTGGGCGGGGACGGTGCCCTGGCCGCCGACGCGTCCGGGACGGCGTCCGTCCCCGCTCCCCGCGTCGAGGCGGTGGACACCACCGGCGCCGGTGACGCGTTCACCGCCGCGCTCTGCCTCCGCCTGGCCAGGGGCGACGCGCTGGCCGACGCCGCCCGCCACGCCGTCCGCGTGGGCGCCGCGGCCGTGCGGGCACCGGGCGCCCAGAGCTCCTACCCGTACGAGCGCGACCCCCTGCCCGGCTGACGAGCGACGGTCAGCGGTCTGCGGTCAGCGGTCGGCGCGGGCGCGGAGCCGCTCCAGCTCACCGGCGGCGTCCCGCACGTCGGCGCCGAGGTCGAACGCGCTGAACAGGTACAGGTCGTCGTCGGTCTCGATCTCCAGCAGCCGGGTCCGGTGCAGCAGCCGACGCCGCTCGTCCACCCGGATCTCCCGTACCGAGGGCCACGGGACGCGGCGGCGTCCGGCGTAGCCGGAGACGACGGTCACGGCGTCGTCGTCGGCCGCGACCCGTACGGGGGCGATGGCGTCGCGGAGGGCCAGCGCGGCGAGCCCGCCCGCGGCCACCAACGCGAGCAGCAGGAACGGCGGGTCGTCCAGCGACGACGCCGCGACCACCGCGAAGGCGACGGCGGTGACCGCCTTGACGACCGGCTGAGCGAGCGGCACCCGCCAGCGACGCTCGGCGCCGTTCCCCTCGTCGCCGTTCCCCTCGTCCACAGGGTTCACGGTAGCCGGACGGGGCTATTGCTCCTCGGGACGGGGGATCCGCTCGCCCGGCCGCTGCTGCTGAGAGGGGACCTCAGGAGGCTGATACGGGACGGGAGGCGCCTGATAGGGCGGCGCGGGAGGAGGCAGCGCAGGCGGAGCGGGCGGCGGCGCATGGCCGGACCGGCGATCCGCATACGCCTGCTTGCCCCTCTCCAAGGCGCCCCACCCCTTCGCCACCGCCCCGCGCCCCAGGTTCTGGACACGGTCCTGCTCGGCCATCCGCTGCACCCCTTGCCACGCGGCCCGCCCGCCCTGGACGGCCTGTCCCGCCACGGCGCGGATCAGGTGCGCGCGTGCCACGCGAGTGCCGAGGACACGATCCGACACGGTGAGGCGGCGAGGGAACACGGCGGGCAGCACGTTCACCCAGAACACGGTCACGGCGAGCAGCCAGCACACCACCGACAGCAGGAACGCGCCCTGGAGGAGCACACAGCACGCCACCGCGAACAGCCCGACGTCGCACACCGTCGTGGACATCGCCCTCGCGCAGGCTTGCCGCTTTCCCAGCCGCGCGCGGCCGGGCGCCTCCACACGCAGGTCGAGGACCAGCTTGCCGAGCGTCCGTCCCTTCCAGGCGAGCCCGACGAAGTGGTACACGAACACGATCAGGACGAGGGCGGCGAACGCCTGCATCACATAGCCGGACGCCGAGTCCCACAGCGACGACCCGAAGTCGGCGGAGGCCGCCTTGATGTCGCCACCCGAGCTGATCACCTCCCAGGCGCCCTGCCGTGCCAGCCCGGGAACGTCCTTCACCAGCGTGCTGATCCGCGTCCAGGTCCAGCCGCCCAGGATCACGGCCACGGTCAGCGCCAGGGCGAAGTCGATCGCCCAGGCCGCGGCGCGCCGGACCATTGCGGCACCGGGCGCGGAATCGATCGGATCGGCACTCATCGACGTCTCCGGGAGGGGGAGCTGTTTCCGGTGGACTCTCCGGCGGTCAGGCACCGATCATTCTGCATGGCGGACCGGCCGCGGGGGGTGGATCTTGCCCGATAAATCGCGATCCGCGGAAAGTCCCGCCGGAGCCGTTCGGTAGCGTCGTCCCATGCGACTCGGTGTGCTGGACGTGGGCTCGAACACGGTGCATCTGCTGGTGGTGGACGCGCACCGTGGCGCGCGCCCCCTCCCCGCGTTCTCTCACAAGGCGGAGCTGCGGCTGGCCGCCCACCTGGAGGACGGCGACCGGCTGTCGAAGCAGGGCGAGACCAAGCTGCGCGCCTTCGTCCAGGAGGCGCTCCAGGTCGCCGAGGACAAGGGCGTGGAGGACCTGGTCGCCTTCGCCACCTCCGCCGTCCGGGACGCCGCGAACGGCGAGGAGATCCTCGACAGGATCAGGGAGACCGCGCAGGTCGACATCAAGGTGCTGGCGGGCGAGGACGAGGCGCGGCTGACCTTCCTGGCGGTGCGGCGCTGGTTCGGCTGGTCCTCGGGCCGGCTGCTGGTGATCGACATCGGCGGCGGCTCACTGGAGATTGCGTCCGGGATCGACGAGGAGCCGGACGTGGCGATCTCGCTGCCCCTGGGCGCCGTCCGGCTCACCAGGGACTGGTTCACCGCCGATCCGGTGCCCGCCGACGAGGTGCGCAAGCTGCGCCGGCACGTCCGCGCGGAGATCGCGCGCCATGTCGGCGAGGTCGCCAGGTACGGGCCGCCCGACCAGGCGGTGGCCACGTCCAAGACGCTGCGGCAGCTCGCCCGGATCGCGGGGGCCGCGCCGTCGTCCGAAGGCCCGTACGTGCGGCGCCAGCTCCGGCACGAGGACGTCACCGAATGGGCCGAGAAGCTGGGCGGGCTCGCCCCCGAGGAACGTGCCAGGCTGCCCGGCGTCTCCGAGCGCCGCGTCCCGCAACTGCCCGCCGGGGCGATCGTCGCGGACGCCGCCATGGACCTGTTCGGCGTGTCGCGGCTCGAGGTCTGCCCTTGGGCGCTGCGCGAGGGCGTCATCCTCCGCCGGCTCGACATGCTCGCCAACTGATGTCCGTACCGATGCCGGTATCGATGCCCGTGGCGGCGGCACGAGCGCGGGACGCCGCCGGCGCGCGCCGGGTTCGGACGAAATATGACCTTAACCGGCCTGATCGGACACGGGTCGGCGGCTCCCATCCGGGGCCGACCTCTGTCATCGTGAGGTCAGGGGTGGGTCCGGCGAGCCGACCGGTGGCGGCGGCCGTCCCGTCGCGGACCCGGGCGGCGAGAGGTGAACGTCGATGGAGAGCCGACCTGGCCGGGTGGGCGCGGTGCTGGGCGAGCTGAGCGCCGACGACCCGACCCGGGTGGGCCCGTACCGGATCGAGGCCAAGATCGGCGAGGGCGGGATGGGCGCGGTCTACCTCGGCCGCGGCCAGGACGAGCGTCCCGTCGCGGTGAAGGTGGTACGGCCCGAGCTGGCCGGTGACCGGGCGTTCCTGGCGCGCTTCAACGACGAGTGCCGCAACGCCGAGCGCGTCGCCTCGTTCTGCACCGCGCAGGTGCTCGACCACGGCCAGGACCTCGGGCTCGCCTACATGGTGACCGAGTACATCGAGGGCCCGTCCCTGCTCCAGCACATCCGTGAGAACGGGACGCTGTCGCCCGGTCTCCTGCACGGTGTCGCGGTCGGCGTCGCCGCGGCGCTGGTGGCGATCCACTCCGCCGGGCTCGTCCACCGCGACCTCAAGCCGAGCAACGTGCTGCTGTCCATCTCGGGACCCCGCGTCATCGACTTCGGCATCGCGCGCGCCCTCGACATGGCCACGTCCCACACTGCGACCGGCGCGGTCGTCGGGACCCCCGGCTACATCGCGCCCGAGCAGATCCTCACCCAGCAGGTCACCCCGGCCATCGACGTCTTCGCCTGGGGCTGCCTGGTCGCGTACGCCGCCAACGGCCGCAACCCCTTCGGCCAGGGATCCCTTCAGGTCATGGTCGGCCGTGCCCTGCACGCCGAGCCCGAGCTGGGCGACCTTCCCGAGCCCCTGGCCGGTCTGGTCCGGGCCGCGCTGCGCAAGGACCCCGAGTCCCGTCCCACCTCGCGCGACCTTCTGCTCAGCCTGGTCGGCGGCGCCAACGAGGCCGCGGTGACCACCACTCTGGGCGAGTCCTGGACGTCCGAGCCCACCCGGGTGAACACCCCCTCGCCCGCCGAGACCCGTCCCAACCCCGAAGTGGCGCAGGGCAACGCGCACCCGCAGTCCCCGCCGCAGCCGCAGCACGGCCGGCCGGGGTACGCGGAGTGGAGCACCGAGCCCGTGGGGGAGACCGCCACGGGACCCTCGTACGGGCCTTCTTCGCCCGTGCCGCCACCGCCCATGCCTCCCCCCAGCCCTGTGCCGAGTCCCTCACCCGGGTTCGCGCCAGGCGGCGTACAGGACGGGCAGCGCCGCGCGACACGCCGCAAGGGGTTCCTCGTAGCGGGAGCCGCGCTGGCGACGGCCGCGCTGCTGGCCGGGGGCACCTATCTGGTGGCGCAGCTCGGTGATGATTCCGGCGACCCGGCACAGGCCCAGCCGCCGGCCACGCCGGGCGGTCCCCCGAAAGAGCCGATGTTCGTGCGGATCGACACCGCGGCGGGCTGGCCCCAGAAGTGCCATGCCGACATCGGCACCTACACCCCCGGGCAGGCGGCCCCCGTCCCGATCCTGCGGGGCGACACGTGCGACATGCTGCCGGAACGGTCCCCCGCCGACCGCAACAAGGTGGCCTTCACCCGGAGGTTCGCCGACCATGGCGAGGCGTGGGTGATGAACGCCGACGGCAGCGGCGCCCGCATGGTCACCGACCGGCTCGCGCCCGGCAGCAGGGTCACCTGGTCACCGGACGGGACGCAGCTCGCGTTCACGGGCAGGGACGGCCGCGCCCTCCAGCTCTTCGCGATCACGATCGGGCAGCGCGAGCCGCGGCGCCTCACCGACGACCCGGCGCTCAAGGACGACCCCATGTGGTCGGTCACCGGCAAGATCGTGTTCTGGAGCAGGCGGGACGGGGCCCAGCAGCTTTACACCCTCGACCCGAGGAACCCCGAGGCCCCCTGGACGAAGCTCACCCGCGACGAGGTCACCGCCAACGACCCTGAGTGGTCACCCGACGGGACGAAGATCGCCTACACCCGTGGTGATCGTCCCAACGGGGACATCTGGGTGATGAACGCCGACGGCTCGGGCGCCAGGCGGGTCACCTCGGGCGGCGGCCACGAGATGGACCCGGCCTGGTCCAGGGACGGCAAGTGGATCTGCTACGTGAGCGGCCCCGTCGAAACGCCGTCCGTCCGTACGATCCGCGTCGACGGCACGGGCGACCGCCCGTTCGGCCCCACCAACGGAACGATCGGCCACCCCACCTGGTCCTGATGCCCGTCGGCGGTACGCCACGCGCAGGCGGGCCGGGCTCAGCGGAAGTCGCGGGAACGGACCCGGCCCGGGACGGGGAGGCGGCGCAGGCGGGTGGCACGGATGTTGGTCACGCCGTCGGCCCGTTCCAGCCGTCCGTTGACCAGCAGGGCCTGCGAGTCCACGGCCAGGGCCCGGTGGCGCTGGAAGACCTGGGGCGGGCAGATCACGTTGACGATGCCGGTCTCGTCCTCCAAGGTCATGAACACGATGCCGCCGGCGGTCGGTGGACGCTGGCGGTGGGTGACGAGCCCCGCGACGACGAGGTTGGTGTCGCCCGGAACCCCGGGCAGCCCACGGGACGGGACCGCTCCCAGTTCGTCGAGCGCTTCCCGTACGTGGGCCATCGGGTGGGTGTGGGAGACGCCCGTCGCCCACAGGTCGGCCAAGGTCTCCTCCATCGGGGACATGGCGGGCAACGCGGGTGCGGTGGCGCCCGGTGTGATGCCTTCGAGCTGCCCCGGCCCCGTCCCTGCCAGGGCGCCCGCGGCCCACAGCGCCTCTCTGCGGGTCAGCACCTCGCCGGTACGGGTGGCGGCGCCGTGCCTCACGGGGATGGAGCCGAACGCGCCGGCGGTGGCAAGGGCCTCCAAGGCCGCCGACGAGATCCGCACGCGCCGTGCGAGGTCTTCCATGCTCGTGTACGGGCGGCCCGCCGCGATCGCCTTGGCGGTCTCCTCGCCCAGGTTGCGGATGCCGTTCAAGCCCAGCCGTATCGCGGGCTGTGGCTTGAGCGGTGCGTGCGGGTGGTCGGACTCGACGGGGAGCTTCTCCTCCAGGGTGGGGTGGACGTCACTCGCGTTGATGTCCACGCCCCGTACCACCACCCCATGGTGGCGTGCGTCGGCCAGGAGGCTCTGGGGTGAGTAGAACCCCATGGGCTGGTTGCGCACGAGCGCCGCCGTGAACGCGGCCGGATAGTGCCGTTTGAGGTACGCGCTGGCATAGACCAGATGGGCAAAGCTCTGCGCGTGCGACTCGGGGAAGCCGAATCCCGTGAAACCCAGGATCTTCTCGTACACGTCCTCGGCGATGTCGGCGGGGATCCCGCGTTCGGCCATGCCGTCCAGGAGACGCTGCCTGAGCCGTTCGACCCGTTCCGGCGCGCGCTTGGCGCCCATCGCCTGCCTCAGCTCGTCGGACTCGGCCGGGGAGAAGCCCGCGCAGTCCACGGCGAGCTGCATCATCTGCTCCTGGAACAGCGGGACGCCCAGCGTTCTGGCGAGCGCGCTCTCCATCAGCGGGTGCGGGCAGGTGGCGGCCTCCTCACCCTTGCGGCGCCGCAGGTACGGGTGGACGGACCCGCCCTGGATGGGGCCTGGCCGTATGAGCGCCACCTCCACCACCAGGTCGTAGAACTCGCGCGGCCTCAACCGGGGCAGCGTGGCCATCTGCGCACGCGACTCCACCTGGAATACCCCCACGGTGTCGGCGTCGCACAGCATCTCGTACACCTTCGCGTCGTCCGGCGGGATCGACTGGAGGTCGTACCGGACGCCGTGGTGCTCCTCCACAAGGTCGAAGCAGTCGTGCAGCGCCGCCAGCATGCCCAGCCCCAGAAGGTCGAACTTCACCAGGCCCGCGGCGGCGCAGTCGTCCTTGTCCCATTGCAGGACGCTGCGCCCCGGCATCCGCGCCCACTCGATGGGGCAGATCTCCCCGACCGGCCGGTCCGCTATCACCATCCCCCCGGAGTGGATCCCCAGATGCCGTGGCAGAGCCAGCATCCGGTTGGCGAGGTCCAGCACGGAGCCGGGGATGCCCGACTCCGCGTCGGCCATTTGCGGCGAGGCGTGGCCATGGGCGCTCACGGCGCGCGCGTCCACGTCACGCGACCACGCGTCCTGCTGGCCGGGAGAGAAGCCGAGCGCGCGCGCCGCGTCCCGTACCGCCATCCGCGGCCGGTAGGAGATGACGTTGGCAACCTGGGCCGTGCACTCCCGCCCGTACTTCTCGTAGACGTACTGGATGGCCTCCTCACGGCGCCGGTGCTCGATGTCCAGGTCGATGTCCGGCGGCCCGTCCCGCCCCGGCGACAGGAACCGCTCGAACAGCAGGCCGTGCCGCACCGCGTCCACCCCGGTGATGCCCAGCGCGTAGCAGACCGCCGAATTGGCCGCCGACCCGCGCCCCTGGCACAGGATGTTCTCCCTCCTGCAGAACTCCACGATGTCGTGCACGATCAGGAAGTAACCGGGGAAGCCCAGGCTCTCGATCACGTCCAGTTCCCGGGCGATCTGCGCGTAGGCGCCGGGCGTCTTCTCCTGGCCCGGCGGCCCGTAGCGAAGCCGCGCGCCCTCAGCGACCAGGTGGCGCAGCCAGGTCGCCTCGGTGTGCCCCTCCGGGACGGGCCAGTCGGGCAGCCGCGGCGCCATCACCTGGAAGTCGAACGCGCACTCGCGCGCCAGCGCCACCGTCCGCTCCCGCACGCCGGGGAACCGCGCCAGCCGCGCCGCCATCTCCGCGCCGTCACGGATATGGGCGGTGCCGCCCGCCGGAAGCCACCCCACCATCTCGTCCAGGCTGCGCCGCGACCGCACCGCCGCCAGCGCCTGCGCCAGCCGCGCGTCCGGTCCCGGCGCCGCGAAATGCACGTTGTTGGACGCCACCACGCCCAACCCCGTGCGCGCGGCCAACGCGAACAGCGCGTCGTTACGGGGATCGTCATCGGGCTGGTCATGGTCGATCAGCTCCACGAACACGTTGTCACGGCCGAACAGCTCCACCATCCGGCGCAACTCCCGTTCCGCCGCGTCCAGGCCACCCGCCTCCAGCGCGGCCGGAACCGGGCCTTTGCGGCAGCCCGTCAGTACCGCCCAATGGCCGTCGTGCGCATCCGCCAGCGCATCCAGGTCGTACACGGGACGCCCCTTCTCACCCCCAGCCAGTTGCGCCGCCGTGATGGACGAGCACAACCGCGCGTACCCCTGCGGCCCCCTCGCCAGCACGAGCAGGTGCTGGCCCGCCGGATCGGGCTCGCCCGTCTGCGGCCCGGGAAGACCCAGGCTCAGCTCCGCCCCGAACACGGTCCGGATACCGGCGTCACCGGCGGCCTGGGCGAACTGCACCGCCCCGTACATCCCGTCGTGGTCGGTGATGGCCATCGTCTCCACCCCGAGCCGGGCCGCCTCCTCCACCAGTCCGCGCGGGTCGCTGGCCCCGTCCAGGAAACTGAACGAGGAGTGGCAGTGCAGCTCCGCCCAAGCCACCTCCGTGTCCCGGCGTCCATCCTTCTTGCATTCCGGTACGTGAGGTGGGTCGCCACCTGGTGGGCGATCGCCGCCACGGGACGTCCCCCAGGACAGCCGCTTCTCGAACTCCCGCCACGGCACGGACGGGTTATGCCAGCCCATCGGCCCTCCCGCCTCGCTCAGTCATAGGCGGCCTCCACGTGCCAGCGGCGTCCCTCGACGGCGAGCAGGAACGCGGCCCCCTCGTCGGTCACCACCTGGAACCGGGCGCGGCGGCGCGCCTGCCGCGGATCCCACCAGCGTTCGATGACCGGCCAGGGACCGGTCCAGGCGGTGATGGCGGCGGGCGGCCTTCCGTCCACCTCCAGACGCGCGGGCGGCGCGGACACCGCGCAACGCGCCGACACCGTCACCGGGGCGCCCTCCGCGTCCACGACCTCGGCGGGCCACGGCCTGCGCGGGACGACCGCGGGCGCGGGCACCGGCACCCGTCCCGGCCACGGCCCGTCGGGGCGGTCGGCGGGCGGCAGGTCACCGAACGGCACCTTGGTCACCCGCTCGCCCGGCCCGCGCCCGCCCGTCAGCACGGGACGCGTGATCGCCCGATGCCCCAGCAGGCCCTGGATCCGGTCGGCGGCGCGGGCGATCCGCTCGGTCACCGCCGCCCGCCCCCACAGCGACTCCTGCCTGCCGTGATCGGGGACGAGCTGGTCCGGCGCCATCCCCAGCCACACGACACCGCCCCAGACCGCGGTGTCCTGCTGCGGCCCGTCCTCATCGGTGCCCGCCGTGGGACGCTCACCCTGCCACGCCGACAGTTGCCACCGGACGCGCTCCGCCACCGCCGTCGCCGACAGCCTCCCGTCATGGCGCCACAGCCGCCGCAGCACATGCCCGTCCGCGAACCCGATCTCCACCGCGAGCCGGACACACGTCATACCGCCCGCGGCAAGCCCCTCGTGCAGGTCCGCCGCGAGCCGCTTGCCCGCGAACACCACCTGCTCGGCCTGCTCCGCCGGAGGATCGAACTCACTCCGCACGGACAGATCCGCGGTCGCCGGCGCGGGCGCCACCGGCCGTGGCTCCTCCCCGCGCGCCAACCGGTGCGCCAAGGCCCCGTCGGGTCCGAACCGCCCCGCCACATGCCCGGACGGCAGCGCCGCGAAGTCGCCCAGCGTCCTGATGCCCAGCCGCCTGAGCAGGTCCGCCAGCTCCGGCCTGTCCAGCACCGACAGCGGGTAAGGGGCCAGGAACGCCGCCGCCCCGCCCGGCTCCACCACAACGCCCCCACCACGCCTTGCCGCCAACTCGGCCACGAAAAGCCCGTCCGCTATGCCCGTCCCGCAGTCGAAGCCCGCCTCCACCACCGCGTCCTGCACGAGCACGCGCAGAGCCTCTTCACCCCCGTAGAAGCGAGCAGGCCCACGTGCCGGCACCGCGCACAGCCCTGGACGCACCACCTCCACCTTGGGCGTCAGCTCGGCAACGGCGTTCGCCACGGCCTCGAAGAGGCGCCCCTCCTCGTCGGTGTCCCGCTCCTTGACGACGAGGTCCGGACACCGGCGCTGCGCGTCCCGTATCCGCTGCCCCCGCCGCACGCCCTGCGCCCGCGCCGCCGCCGTACACGCCGCCACCTGCCCGTCGACCACCACCGCCCCCGGCGTCGCCGCGTCCACCCCGACCGCGGTGACCGGCCAGTCGGGGCACCACACCACCAGAACCCGGCTCACGCCGCCCCTTCCCCTCCGCCGGCGGAGCCGCCCCGCACGGCACGGAGAGAGCCGCTTCCCGGCAGCACCTCCAGAACCGGACGCCTGGACACCATGTCGGCAGGGGCCACCTTCCCGTCCGGGCCGGGCAGCCAGACGAACGCCTGGCGCCCCCGTCCCGGAGCGTCCCGCCCCTCCGCGGTCACCCGGACGCGACGGCCCCGCAGGACACCATGACCGTCCCCGAGCCCTTCCCAGGCGGCGTCGTCCATACGCAACCGCAACCGGGTGCCCGGCCAGTCCCGCGCGTACGCTCCCGTGAGCGTCAGAACGCAACCGTGCTTACGGGCCAGCGCGGAGAGCCGCCGCACGGCCGTGGCCGGCGGACGCTCCGGCAGGCGGAGCAGCACAAGGTCAACGGCCTCGACCAGAGCGGCCACCACGTCGGGCCACCGCCCGCCCGGTTCGTCCACCAGCAACAGCCGCTCGGGATCCGCCCCCATCCCCACAGCCGCGACGACACCGAACTCGGGCAGACCCACCACGCCGCACCAACCGCCGTCCTCGGCCCCGGCCACCCCGGCCACAAGGGCGGCACCCAACGACCCCGCACCGGGACCGTCCAACCCCAGGACCGAACCCGGCCGCAGACCTCCGCCTGGTATCACCGAACGCAAGGGAGGAAGCACGGTCACAAGGTCCCTCTGAGCCGGGGCCTCGAGCCGGAGCGGATCCCGTGCCGCGTCCGCCACGCATCACCTCCCCACCTGCGCGGCCACATCATCGAACACAAATTCGAAAGATGTCAAGTTTCCGCAGGTCAACCCGTGATCCACCCCAACCCGCGCCCCCCGACACCGGCTCACACCACCCCGCCGGACCAACCCCCAAACCTCAAGAACCGCCGACCGCCCGCCCGATACCAACCGCACGACAAGTAACCGCGCGCAATCCCCACATCACCCCCAATCAGGAACGCAGCCGCGGCGTTGCCCCAACGTTCGGCAAGACTGAGGCGCCCCACTGGATGGATAACCCCGCAAGCCGCCCTCGCCCAGGCCATCGAGAACCCTTCACGGACAGGTCGCAAGACCCCCGTCCGATGCCAGCGTCCAGGACAGGTACCCGCGTGCGGCCATGGCATGGCGCCAGAGCAGCGTCGCAGGTGCGGTGTTGCCCGAACGTCCGAGAGAACCGGTTCAAAGTAGGCGGTGCCCCGCTGGTCCGAACCTGGGTGACTCGAATGCCGCCCTCGCCTAGGCCATTGAGAACTCTTTGCGTTCCCCCAGGATGCAGCCATCTGCGTCCTCCAGCGGCCAGCCGACCGCGGCACCCTCCGCCACAAGCCACACCCGACTCCCGACTCAGCCCCGAACCCCCTGGGGGCTTACGGAGCCCAGCCCATCAGGTCATACATCGCACGCCGAGGGCTCACCGAAGAGCCCGTCCACCGCAGCGCACACACTTGGAACGCGGCCGTCCGCCAACGCGTTTCACCGGCTCCCGTCCATGGTGTCAGTGATGCCCGAAGCACTTGGTTGCGTTCCGCCGCAAGCCAACTCCCGGCATGAGCCCAGCCACCGCCGCTCGTCGTGCACCCTCATATGACATCTGTGGACCTCGCCAGGCGGGGCCGAGTCGGGAGTCGGGTGTGGCTCGTGCCGGACGACGCGACGGTCGGGCCATGACTACTGGGCGACGCGCACAGCCGCATCCTCGGGCCAACAGCCTCGTGCTCATCGGCACCCCAGGGCCTTCCGGCGCCCGGCCCGACATCTCATGCGTCCCACGCCGGGGGCTCACGGAAGAGCCCGTCCACCGCAGCGCACACAGAAAGTGGCCGTCCGCCGCGAGATCAGCCGTCTTCGGCTGATGCCGTACTCGCCTCGGTGAGCGGAAAGGAGTGGTGCTCGTGGGCGACCACCCACCGTCCCCCTTCCCTGCGCAACCCGAGCGTCAGCCGGAGCCGGTTGTCAGGGTTGTCGCGGAACTCCCGCTCGGTGCCGCACCGGAGCAGCGCGTAGGCGAACGCGACATCGTCACCGGCCACGACCTCAAGAGACTCGATCTCGAAGA
The DNA here is from genome assembly GCF_030269515.1 of Actinomadura sp. NBRC 104412. Classification (GTDB taxonomy): domain Bacteria; phylum Actinomycetota; class Actinomycetes; order Streptosporangiales; family Streptosporangiaceae; genus Spirillospora. The sequence continues at coordinate 161,523 of NZ_BSTM01000008.1, forward strand.
CGGCGCCTCCCGCCTGCCACTCGAAGAAGGGCGGCCATGTCTCGCGATAGGCGTCCAGCCCCCGTACGCCCTGGTAAGGCGGCGGTACGTCGAACATCACGATGTCATCCGCATGGTCGGCGATGACTCCCTCCATATCGCCGCCATGAACCGCCTCGGCCCAGCGCTCGATCAGCGCGCGGATCTCTTCCTCGCGCGTAGCCATAGCTGCCCTGTCCTCCCACCTCGATGCACCTACGGCGAATATGACCAAGCCGCAAACCCAAACTCATCGCGCCGACACAACAAGCCGCCGCCCCTGCTCAACAAGTAGGCAGGTACACCATCGCCTACCGCCGAACGCGGCGGCGTTGACCCGATCGCGGCCGCCGTCAGCACGGCGTCAACCGAGGGCGCGGCGTGGACGAGAAGACAGCCGTGCGGAGGGCCTCGTCGGTGACCTGGTGGGTCGCCTTGCACCTTGCTGGACGGGCGCGGCTCCGATGCGGCCGGTGGTGAACGTTCGGCCGCCGTTCGGTGGGGTCGCTCAGATTGTGAAGGGGTGGTGCGGGCGCGGCCCGTTCGCGAAGGCGAGGAGTGCCCGCTTGCGGGTGTCGTCGACCGGGTGCCCCGAGGGTGGGAACATGGTCTTCCTTCGGAAATGCGTGGAGTTGTGGGCATGGGAAGCGATATCCGGGCTGTGACGTGGACGGGAGATGGGCTGCGGCTCATCGACCAGACCGTGCTGCCCGGTCGGTTCGAGCATTGTGAGGTCCGGGACACCGCTTCGCTGGTCGACGCGATTCGGCGGCTGGTCGTGCGCGGTGCGCCCGCGCTGGGGGTCGCGGGTGCGTTCGGAGTGGCGATCGCCATGGCGGAGGCGGAGCGGAAAGGTTGGGACGAGACCGAGCGCGATGAGGCGATCGAGCGGGTGCGCTCGGCCCGTCCGACCGCCGTGAACCTGGCGGCGGGGGTCGACCGGGTGGTGCCGCTGATCCCCAAAGGCGTCGATGCCGTCATCGCGGAGGCCCAGGCACTCCTGGAGGAGGACGTGCGCGGCAACCGGGCGATCGGACGCGCCGGGGCGGACTGGATCCTTGCTCGTAGCGGGGACCGGCCGCTGAGGGTCCTCACTCATTGCAACGCAGGCGCGCTCGCCACTGCCGGTTGGGGGACCGCACTGGGCGTCATCCGCGAATTGCACGAGCGGGGCCGGCTTCAGCTCGTGTACGCGGACGAGACTCGTCCACTGCTTCAAGGCTCGCGGCTCACGGCCTGGGAGCTGGAACAGGCGGGCATCCCTTATCGCGTCCAGGTAGACGGGGCCGCCGCGAGCACCATCCTGCGCGGCCTGGTGGACGTGGCCGTCATCGGTGCCGACCGGATCGCGGCGAACGGCGACACCGCCAACAAGATCGGCTCTTTGGCGGTGGCCCTGGCCTGCGCCGATGCCGGGATCCCGTTCGTGGTCGCCGCTCCGCGCAGCACCATCGACCTCGCGATGCCGTCCGGCGGGCAGATCCCGATCGAGGAACGCGCGCCCGGCGAGGTCCTCGCGTGGAGTGGTGCCTCCATCGCGCCCGATGCCGCCGATGCCTTCAATCCGGCGTTCGACGTCACCCCCGCCCGCCTGGTGACCGCCCTGGTCACCGAGACCGGCGTCCTCGAAGTCTCAGCAGGCGACACGCCCGCGACCCACCCTGACCCATCAAAGCCGAACCACTGAGGTGCCCCGGGTTTGATGAAGCCCGGTCTATCTGGCATCGGTTGGCGCTGGTGTGTTGGTCGGGCGGTAGTGGGTTGCCTCGTATCCGGCGGCGCGCTGGTGGAGTCCGCGTTGTCTGCTAGCCGATCAGGGTGTGCGTGGGCCTGCAGGGTGGTTAGGGCGGGCTGCGTCTCAGACACGGTTGAGGGCCGTTGGGTGCTTTGATTGGTTCGCTTCGGTCGCTGGATTCGGTTGTTATGGGTGTGCGGTCGTTGGTGTTTGGAGTGTTTGTGTTGGAGTGGATTATTGGTTGGTTGTTCGGGGTGCGCAATCGTTGGTGATGGGGGTTGTTGGGGGTTTGTTTGCGGGGGCGGGCGTGGCGGGGTTGGTAGGTGGGAGTGTTGGATCGGCCTTTTTCGTAAGTGGTCAGGGGTTGGGCCAGGTTCAGGGGGACGAGGAGGAGTTCGGTGATCAGGGCTTTCCAGGCGTAGTAGGTGTTGACGGCTCTTGTCGCGTAGACGCAGGGGAGGTTGGTCAGGACGTGGCGGAAGGGCAGTCGGCGGCGTCTGGCGGCGTAGAGGAGGGGTGGGGTGATGAGGAGGAATTCCGTGCCCGACCACCAGGCGAGGGCGTGGGCGGCGGGGACGTGCCAGAGGAAGGTGAGGAGGGCCGGGGTCGTCCACCAGAAGGGAGCTATAACGATTTCGAGGATGGCCAGGCAGACCCAGAGGGCGAGCATGGGTTTGCGGGTCAGCAGGCGCGGGAGGTGGAGGCGGACGTTCTGGAAGAAGCCGGCCATCCAGCGGCGGACTTGTTTGCGGAGGTAGGGCAGGGTCTCGGGGTCGGCGGCCCAGGCTACGGCGTCGCCGACGTAGGCGGCTTTGCGGCCGGCCAGTTGGAGGGACCAGGTCAGGTCCATGTCTTCGACGATGGTGCGTTCGGGGAAGCCGCCGTGGGCGAGGAGGGCGTCGCGGCGGAAGGCGGAGCAGCAGCCGGAGCACACCATGGGGCTGTGGGCGGCGGCCTGGATGGGACGGTGGAAGTGAAAGCCGAAGAGGTATTCGGTCGAGCGGCCGCGTTCCCAGAGGGTGCGGGTGAAGCGGGTCTGGACGTTGCCCGCGGCGATGGCGACGGCGGGGTCGTCGAACGCGGGGGTGAGCTTCTCGATGTAGTCGGGGGCGAGGATGGTGTCGGCGTCCACGGCCAGGACGATGTCGCCTTCGCAGTGGGGGAGGGCGTGGTTCTGGGCCTTGGCCTTGCTGCCGAGGTTGTGCGGCGGGCACAGGACGGTGACGCCGTAGGAGCGGGCGACGTCGCCGGTGCGGTCGGTGGAGCCGTCGTCGACGACGATGATCTGGTGGGCGGGTTGCCTCTGGGCGAGCAGGGACGCCAGGGTGGCCGGAAGGCCCTGCTCCTCGTTGTGCGCCGGGACGATGATGGAGACCTTCATCGCCGGTTTCCCAGCACGCGAGCGGTGATCAGGACAAGTCCGACAAGTGCATAAATCAGGGTGCTGAGCCCGATTCCGCCGTGCATGGTGTTTCCCCTCTCGAATCCTTGGAACTCATGGTCGGATCGAGTGGGGTGGGGCGGAAGGTGGGCGCGGGATTGTGGATAACTTGCCGGGCTCCGGTGATCCGGAGCCCGGCGGGTTATTAGGCGGTCAGGGTTTCTGTCGCGGCGCGCAGGCTTCCATAGAGGCGCGCTTCGTATGCCTTGGCGGTTTCGGGGTCGTTGTTGGTGAACAGCGCGTCGTACAGGGCGGGCAGACGTTGCGTGGCGTAGCCGGTGTCGATGCCCGGTGCGTAGAGCTGGTGCCTGTACCAGGGGCGGCCTGGGAGGCCGTCTTGGGTCAGCAGGTCGCGCTCGGCCTGCATGATGCGGTTGTTGAGTTGGTTGAACAGGGCCGTGTTCCCCTGGCGCAGGGCTTTGTCGGCGCGTGCTTGCAGGGATTCCGCGGCATGCCGCCAGGCGTTGGCCTGTTCGATAGTGCGTGTTACGTCCACGACGACTTCGCCGAGGCGGTCTTGTTGTGCCCTGGTGAAGTCGGCGAGGTCACCGGCGACCTCCCGGGCGTACGGGGCGTAGCCGATGGGCACGATGTCCGCGTTGGCCATTCGTAGTGCGGCGATGCCGGCGAGGCGGGACATGGCCGCGTGGTACTCGAAGCCGGGGTCGCCGAAGCGGGACTGCCAGTAGAAGTCGTCGCAGGCGCAGTGGTAGCTGCCCGAGGAGCCGGGCGTGGAGGAACCCAGGTCCATGGCGGGCACGCCGTAGCGTTCGAAGAACGCCTGGAAGTCGGAGCCGCCGCCGATGCGGTCGATCGGGGTCTCCCCGTCGTTCTGCGCCTTCCATGCCTCGTAAAGGGTTCCGCCGGTGGACGGCCACCGCACTTCCTTGGAGGCATCGATGATGAACCGGTCGAGCGCGGGCGTCGCCGCGGCGCCGAAATGCGATCCACCGGCGCCGTCCATGTTGATGTAGGCGACGGCGTTGCGGAGCTGGCGTGCACGGTCCTCGGCGTACTCGGTGGAGCCGAAGAGACCGTACTCTTCGCCGTCCCAGGTGGCGAGCGTGATGGTGCGCTTGGGCCGCCACCCCTTCTTGAGGAGCGTGCCCAGGGCGCGGCCGATCTGCAGGATGTTCTCGGTGCCGGACAGGTTGTCGACGCTTCCGTACGTCCACGCGTCGTGGTGCGCGCCGAGGATGACCTCCTGGTCGGGATGCCGACTTCCGGGGATCCGGACGGTCACGTTCCACAGGGGACGTACGGAGAACTCGTTCTGCAGGTCGAGGTGCACCTTCGTGCCACCCGGGCCGAACTTGTACGGGAAGGGCAGCCCGCCCTGCCATTCCTCGGGGACTTGCGGGCCTTTGAGCGCCTTGAGGAGCGGTTCGGCGGCCCCGTAGGAGATGGGCGTGGTCGGGATGAGCCCGCGCAGCATCGGCGCCTCGGACGGCTTGATGCGCCGTGCGCCCTTCACGGAGGCCCAGCCGGGCGTCAGGGGGTCGCCTGCGGCGAGCTGGATCTGCGCGACGCTGCCGCGCTGGATGCCGTCCGAGGCGCGCCAGGGGCCGTGCGGATAGACCTCGCCCCGCTTGAACCCGTCGTCGGCGGGGTCGGAGTAGATGAGAACGCCCTTGGCGCCAGCGCGGGCCGCCTCGCGTGGCTTGATGCCGCGGAAGTTCTGCCCGTAGCGGATGAGGGCTATCTTCCCCTTGACGGAGATGCCTCTGTCCGCGAGGAGCTTGAAGTCCTCGGGCCGCCCGTAGTTGGCGTAGACGACTTCGCCTTTGACGTTCCCGGACGGCGACATGCCGTTGTGTCCAGGAATCACTTCGTCCCAGTGCTTCTGCCAGGGGTGCCGCTTTTCCTTCACCGGCAGGGTCCTGGATTCGGGTGCTGTCATCTTGACGGACACCCGTTTGGGCATGGAGATGTACGAGTAGTAGGTCTTGACCTCAGGACGCAGGCCGTAGGAGCGCAGTTTCGCCACGATGCGTTCGACGCGTTCGCGGTCACCGGTCGTGGTGGCGAGCCCGGGTCTGGCGGCTAGTTCGGCGTCCAGGGCGCGGCCTTCCCTGGCGGACGGGATGGCGCCGAAGAGTTTCTCGTATCGCCGTTGCCATTCGCCGTTCTGGTCGGTGAAACCGGCGATGGGGTCGGATTCAGGGCGTGCGGCGGTGGCGGGGGAGATGGTGGCCAGTGTGACGGCGGAAGCGCCGAGTACTGCCAGCGCCGCCAGGGCCGTGGTTCGGGAGCGGAACACGATGGGCCTCCAGCACATGCGGTACCAGGCCCGGACCGTATGCCCCGATCACCCGCCCGTCCAGATCAACACTTGCCAACGTCACTTTTCTCGCCTGGCCTGCGGTTTCGCCGGTTCTTGCGGGATGAGGGCGGGAGCTGTCGGCCGGATCCGCCATCATGAGGTCCGTGACGAGCGCATCGGTACCGGCGCGGCCGCGGCCGGTGGTCCTGGAGGCGGTGCTCGAACGCGTCACCTACGCCAACGACGACACCGGCTACACCGTGGCGCGCGTGGCCACGGAGCGGACGGGCAGTGAGCTGCTGACGGTGGTGGGGGCGTTGCTGGGCGCGCAGGTGGGCGAGAGCCTGCGGCTGACCGGGCGGTGGCGGTCCCATCCCAAGTACGGCCGGCAGTTCGAGGTGGAGTCCTACACCACCGTGCTGCCGGCGACCGTGCAGGGGATCCGGCGCTACCTCGGCTCAGGGATGATCAAAGGGATCGGGCCGGTGATGGCCGACCGCATGGTGTCCCACTTCGGCACCGACATCCTCCGGGTCATCGAGGAGGAGCCGGAGCGGCTGGTGGAGGTCCCCGGGCTGGGCCCCAAACGCACCAAGCGGATCGCGGACGCGTGGGAGGAGCAGAAGGCCATCAAGGAGGTGATGGTCTTCCTCCAGGGGGTCGGGGTGTCCACGTCCCTCGCGGTGCGCATCTACAAGCAGTACGGGGACGCGTCCATCGACACCGTGCGGCGCGAGCCGTACCGGTTGGCCGCGGACGTGTGGGGCATCGGCTTCAAGACCGCGGACACGATCGCGCAGGCGGTGGGCATCCCGCACGACAGTCCTGAACGCATCAAGGCGGGCCTGCGGTACACGCTGTCGGAGGCCGCCGACGACGGCCACTGCTTCCTGCCCGAGCCCAATCTCGTCACGGCCGCGGAGAAGGTGCTCGGCGTACCGCGTGACCTGATCGGGCCCGCCCTGGACGACCTCGTGCAGGAGGAGGGGGTCGTGCGGGAGGCGATCCCTGGGGCCGGTGAGGAGGGCGTCACGATCCCGGCGGTGTACCTTGTGCCGTTCCATCGGGCGGAGCGTTCACTGGCGAACGGGTTGCGCGAGTTGCTGGACGCGGGGCTCGACAGGCTGAAGTCGTTCACCGACGTGGACTGGAGCAAGGCCCTCGCGTGGCTGCGCACGAAGACGGGGTCGGAGTTGGCCCCCGAGCAGGAGGAGGCGGTGCGGCTCGCGCTCACGTCCAAGGTGTCGGTGCTGACCGGGGGACCGGGTTGCGGCAAGAGCTTCACCGTTCGCTCCATCGTGGAGTTGGCCGCCGCCAAGAAGGCCACGATCGTCCTGGCCGCGCCTACGGGACGGGCCGCCAAACGCCTGGCCGAGCTGACGGGGCACGAGGCCGCGACCGTGCACCGGCTGCTCGGGTTGCAGCCGGGCGGTGACGCCAAGTTCGACCAGGACAATCCCCTGGACGCCGACCTGGTGGTGGTCGACGAGTGCTCCATGGTGGACCTGATCCTGGCGAACAAGCTGGTCAAGGCGGTGCCGCGCGGCGCGCACCTGCTGCTGGTGGGGGACGTGGACCAACTGCCCTCGGTCGGCGCCGGGGAGGTCCTGGCCGATCTGCTGGCGGCCGAGGCCGTGCCGAGGGTACGGCTCACGAAGATCTTCCGGCAGGCACAGCGGTCAGGGATCGTCGTCAACGCCCACCGGGTGAACTCCGGGCAGCACCCCCAGACGCAAGGCTTCCCGGATTTCTTCCTGTTCCCCTGCGAGGAGCCCGACGCCGCTGCGGAACTGACCGTGGACGTCGTCGCCAACCGCATACCGCGCAAGTTCGGCCTCGACCCGCGCAGGGACGTCCAGGTTCTTGCGCCGATGCATCGGGGCGCGGCGGGCGCGGGCGCGCTCAACGGTCTGTTGCAGGAGGCGCTGACCCCGCACGACGAGGGCCGGCCGGAACGGCGGTACGGCGGGCGTGTGTTCCGGGTCGGCGACAAGGTCACCCAGTTGCGCAACAACTACGACAAGGGTGAGGCGGGTGTGTTCAACGGCACCGTGGGCGTGGTCACGTCGGTGTCGTTGGAGGAGCATCTGCTGACCGTCCGCACCGACGAGGACGAGGACATCGACTATTCCTTCGATGAGCTGGACGAGCTCGCGCATGCCTACGCCGTCACCATCCACCGTTCGCAGGGCAGTGAGTACCCGGCCGTGGTGATCCCCCTCACGACCAGTTCATGGATGATGCTCCGGCGCAATCTGCTCTACACCGGTATCACGCGGGCGAAGAAGCTGGTCGTCCTGGTCGGGTCGCGCCGCGCGCTGGCCGCGGCGGTACGCACGGCCGGTGCGGGACGCCGCCATACGGCGCTGACCCACCGCATCAGTCGTTGAGGGAGAGCCGATCCAGGCGCAGGCCGGTGAAGGGGTCGGCCGTCACGGTCCGGGTGCGTTCCGACCACACGAAATGCTCGTGGGTCGTCCACAGGGGAATCACCGGCATGTCCCTGAGCAACGCGGACTCCGCCAGTCGTGCGGGTGTGACGCCCTGTTCGGGAGTGGACGCGGCCTCGGCCTGTCCGACCAGATCGGTGACGCGGGCTTCGTCATAGCCGGTAGGCGCTTCCAGCAGGGGACGGAGGGCCGACACAGGGGCGGGGTAGGGAGCGGTCGAGTGCAGGACGAACGGCCCGTCCACCGTGCGTTCGACAAGGGCCTTGCGTAACTCGGCCGCGGTGGTCTCGCGCGGCTGGACGTCGATGGTCAGGCCCTTGCGGAGTTGCTCGGCGATGTCCTCGACCCATTCGGTGTCGGCCTTCTCATGCCAGATCGTGAGCGTGCCCATGAAACCGCCCGCGTCGGTCAGCGCGGCGGTGGCGGCGCGCGGGTCGTGCAGGCAGAGCCTGCATTGGCCCTCGCGGTGCCCCGGGAGTATGCCCGGCGGCACCAGGGAATTGGCCGCCGTGGCCTGGTAGCCGAGGGCGCCCTCGGTTATGGCGTTGCGGTCGATCGCGATGGACAGTGCCTGGCGTACGCCGGGGGTGAAGCGTTCTTCCCACGCAGGGAAGGCCAGGTAGGTCGTCGCCAGGCCGGGCAGGGTGAGATGCCGGTTGCGGAATTCGGTGTCCATCGACTCGTGCCTGTCCGGCGGCACTTCGGTCGCGACGTCCAGGTCGCCGGCTTCCACGGCCGCGTACTGCCTGGCGGGATCCGGCATCGCCTTGACGACGACCGTGCGGGCATTGGGGCGTTCGAGGACGGTCTCGCGCGGGCCATGAGCGGCGACGCGGAACGTGCCGTTTCCTATGGGGCGCCGTCCGTACGAGGCCCAATCCCGGGATCGCAGCACGCTCTCAGGCATGGGCATGAAGGCAGGCGCGGCCACTAAGGAGGGAAAGCCGTTCAGGGGGCGATCCAGGGTGATTTCGAAGGTGAGGTCGTCCTTCACCTTGAGACCTTCGGCGCCGTCCTTCCGCGGGGCGGCGCCCTTGAGGCGGGCCACGTCCGTGAACAGCCGGGCCCCGGACCAGCCCTCGCGCAGCACGGCCATCCACGCGCCCGTGAAGGAGCGTGCGGTCACCGGGGACCCGTCGTGGAAGCGCCCTCCCGCCTTCAGCCGTACCGTCCAGACCTTCCGGTCCGGGGACGTGATGGACTCGGCGGCGGCCAGGGTGGTGGAGCCGGTGCGGGGATCGTAGGCGGTCAGGCCCGTCCAGACCGCGCCCGCGACCATGCGTCCGGTGGCGTCCCTGACGTCGCCGGGGACGAGCGTGGCGGGCGGGGCGGCGCCGACCGACAGCCGCGGATCGCCGGGACCGCTCAGCACCTTCATGACGCCCAGCGGCGCCACCAGCATCCCCACCGCTCCCACGACCAGCGCGGCGGTACGCGTGACGCTGTTCAAACGCGGCTCCCGTGCAGGCGATGGCGACGCGGGTGAGCGTACGGCACCCGGTTCACCCTCCGGAAGGCGCGCCCGTTAGGGAAGGCGCACCTCACGTCCGCGCCGGATCCGGAAGCCGCAGGTGGGGTATGCGGGCGGGTGGACGCTCCACGGGAGGTTGGGCGCTGACTCACAGCAGGACGGCAACCATTTTGGGAGGTATCGCCTATTGATCATGAACGGGGGCCGGACGAGACTTGGCTCGGCGACGCCCGCACCGGGCGCCCGCGACACGTCCACTCAGTCCGCTCAAGGTGCGTGGGGGCACGATGCGGCTTCACCGAGGTTCCCGGAGTGTCCTGTTCAGCGCGGGCGCGGTCAGTGCGGTGGCGGTGCTGGCGGCGGGCACCGCATGGGCCTGCCCACCGGAGCCGGGCAACCAGCAGACGGCCACCTCGCAGGCCCAGGGCGAAGGCCGCAGCCTTGGGGCGCACGCGGGCCACGTACGGCGCGATGCGGCCACGAGCACGAAATCCGCCGCCGCGCCGGGTGCTCAGAAGGGCGTCCAGCACGTGGGCAACGTGCCCGAGCCCAAGGAGGCCACATCCCTGGTCTTCATGGACTACGGCAAGGGCAGAACCAAGCGCACCATCATGTACGTGACGGGCCGGTTCGGACTGAAGGCGTACGACATCAGCGCCGACCCCCGCGCCCCCAGGCTGGTGGGCTCGTTCGACCTGCCGGGGTACTGGCAGGGCGAGGACACCGAGGCCGACCACAAGCGCAAGATCATCTACCTGTCGCGGGACCCGCGGGCGTTCGGCGGCACCACCGACACCGGCGAGTCGGGCATCTACGTCATCGACGTGTCCCGGCCCGAGAGGCCGACGCAGATCGCCTACACGCAGGTCCCTGCCGGGCACACCACCTCGTGCGTCAACGACTGCAAGTACCTGTGGACGGGCGGGCCCGCCAAGGCGTCGTGGATGCCGGCGGACTGGGGCGGGCGCCCGATCTGGGTCACCGACGTGCGCAACCCGCGCAAGCCCAAGGTGTTCAAGGACCCCATCGACACCGGGCGCAACGACGGCGTGACCGACTACTCCCACGACATCCAGGTCGACTCCGCCGGGATCGCCTGGTCGTCCGGGCGAGGCGGGGTACGCGGCTACCGCACCAGCGGACGCCACTACGACCCTGTGAAAAAGCGCTACCGCGTCGCCACCCCATGGAACCCCATCCCCTACGCGGGCGGCGGTATCGACGAGGCCACCACCTTCTCCTCGTTCATGCACAACAGCTACCGCGCCGTGGGCAAGACCCGGGACCAGGGTCCCGACCCGCGCAAGTGGGGTGACGGGCAGACGCTCATCGTGACCGAGGAGACCTTCAATCCGGGCTGCGTGAACGACGGCCTGCTGGTGCTCGCCTCGCTGAAGGGCTCGTACGGCGGCCAGGGGTGGCGTTCCACCCCGCAGAAGCCGTTCCGGCTCCAGACGCTCGGTACGTGGAGCGTGGCGGGGCAGGAGGGCAGCCTCCCCGAATCCCAGACCGAGGACTGCTCGGCCCACTACTTCGACGTCGAGAACGGCGTCCTGGCGATGGCCTTCTACTCGCAGGGCACCCGGTTCATCGACGTGCGCGACCCCACCAACCCCCGCCAGATCGCCTACTTCCGACCGGAGAACGCCCAGGTGTGGGCGGCCTACTACCACGGCGGTTACGTCTACATCGCCGACCATCGGCGCGGCATCGACGTCGTCAAGCCCACCTTCCGCTGACCGGACTCCATCAGGATGCGGGCCGTTCGGGGGCGCAGCCCGTTCGTCACGAGCAACAGGAGGCTCCCCTCGTGCGACCAACGCGACCCGTGCGACCTACGCAACCCTTGCGATCCGTGCGATCTGTTCGGCGTGTCCGTCTCCTCCGGCCCTTCGTCGCCGGCCTGTCCGTAGCCGCCCTCACGGCGGGCCTGCTGGCTCCCCCCGCCAACGCCGCCCCGTCGTACCGTCCCAACGCCGGGCAGGACGTCCGGCACCAGGGCGGCTCCGGCCAAGGGGCACGACTGCACACCAATGCCGAGCTGGCGCGCGCCCTGAAGAACCTGCAACGCGCCAGCCACGGGCGTGTGAAGGTCCGCAGCATCGGCAGGACCAACGAGGGGCGCCCGCTGTGGTTCGCCACCCTTGGGACCGGCCCCGAACGGCTGATGTACGTGACGCAGCAACACGGTGACGAACCGCTGGGCACCGAATCGGCCCTCCTGGCACTGCGCAAGCTCGGGTTGGGCAACGACCGCGCGTCCAGGAAGCTGCGTTCCAGGATCACGCTGGGCATCGTCGTCCGAGCCAACCCGGACGGCCATGTGCACGAGTGGCGCTACAACTACGACCCGGACGCGAACCCGGAGTTCGGCGAGCCGGGACAGGGCTACGACATCAACCGCTACCACGATCCCGCGGTGAAGCCCGAGGACAACCCCGTGCCGGAGGCGGCCGCGATCCGCCGCCAGTACGAGGCGTTCCGCCCCTCCATCATGGTCGACTACCACATGCAGGGCCGGTACGCGTTCCCGCCGCCGGACGGCCGCGAGATCACGGCGTCCATCTTCTGGCCGAACGCCACGGGCGTGTCCGACGCCGCGCTCAACGCGTCCAAGCAGGTGGGCGTGCGGGTGTACGGGGCGTTCACCAAGGCGGGGGCGGTCGTGTCCCAGTACCCGGGCGGCACGTACCAGGGGATCGCGCGCAACGCCTACGGCCTGCTGGGCAGCGCGTCACTGCTGGTGGAGCTGAGCAACCTGCCGCCCGAACGGCAGAACTTCCAGATCCGCACGGCCTACATCACCATGGTCGACCTGGCGTACGCCGCCGCGACCGGTGCGCTGGACGGCATCGACCCGGCCGAGGCCGACAAGATCCCGCCGCGCGGCCCGAGCCTGCCCCGCGATTCCTCCACCGGCTGAGCCCGCAGGCTCCCAGCGCGTTCAGGCACGGCGCCTGCGGGCGCGGAAGGCGGCGACGTTGGTGCGGTTGGCGCACGACTCCGAGCAGAAGCGGCGCCGTCCTGAGCGTGAGGTGTCGGCGTAGACGCGGTCGCAGCCCTCGGCCGCGCACACGCCCGTCCGGTTCAGCCCGTACTCGCAGACCAGTTCGGACAGGTTCATCAGCGTCGTCGCCCGGAACCTGTGCGGCAGCACGGCGGACGGCGGCGCGTAGTGGATGTGCAGCCCCGCCGGGTCTCCGTGGTCGGCCAGGTGCGGGTGCATCGGGATGCTCAGCAGTTGCTCGTTGAGCAGGTCCACGGCCGTCTCCAGGTCGGTCGCCTCGAAGAACCGCCGCAGGATGCGTCCCCATTCACGGAACGCCTCGGCGTGCCCCGGCTCGAACTGCCGCCAGAAGAATCCGTGGTCGCGCAGCAGCCCCCGCAGGGCGTCCTCGGAGTCGTCGCCGTCCCGGCTGGTCACGGCGTTCACCAGTGCGACCGCGGCGGACACCCCGTGGCTCTTGTATCCGCTGTACCCGCTGATCCGCATTGCCGGGGCTCCCGCTCTCTGCCATCATGGTGTAAACGTCATTATAAAGATAACCCTTACACGGCGGGCGCGCGGACGAAGCGAGGCGACGGCTCCGCGAGGCGGCCGGTGGGAACGGGATCCATGTGAACGAGTGCCCGCGCTGCGGATGGCCTCAGTCCGACGTCTACGAGGTCATCTCCCGGCATCTGACGTCCGAGGGCGTGGTGACCTATACCAGGTGCGCCTGCGGCGCCGTCCAGATCCGCGTGCAGGCGTTCGAGACCGGACGGGTGGTGACCACCGGACGCCTTCCGGGCGCGTCCTGAAGGGCCGGCAGGGCGCGTCCTGAAGAGACGCCCCCGGGGCTCTTGCCGGAAACGCCTCGCGGGCGGATCATGCAGTCACCGAGGAAGTCGGGGGCCGAGCGTTCCACCACCGGGAGGCGCCCCATGCCTGACACCCCCGACCCGACAAAGAGCGTTCCCGACGAACCGCCATCGTCGCCCGTCTCCACCGACAAGAGCCTCCGGCTCGGCGTCAGCCGACCCGACCTGCCCGTCACCGACCTGCCCACCCCCGAGGAGGTCTTCGGCGTACGCCGGATCGGCCCCAAGGAGCTGTTCAAGTACGCCGTCGGCCCGAGCCTGATCGCGCTCGGCATCTCCATCGGCAGCGGCGAGTGGCTGCTGGGCCCGCAGGCCGTCGGGCAGTTCGGCTTCGAGGGCGTCGGCTGGGTCATCGTCGTCTCCGCGGTCCTGCAGACCTTCTACAACATCGAGTGCTCCCGGTACGTGGTGGCGACCGGGGAGGTGCCCGTCGTGGGGTGGGGCCGCGTCCCGCCCGGCTGGATGCTGTGGGTGCCGCTGTCGGTGCTCATCGTCATCTTCTCGTTCATCGTCGGCGGATGGGCCGCCTCCGCGGGACAGGGCCTGTACGCGCTGGTGCATGCCGAGACCGCGCCGGACGGCGCCGAGGAGCCACGGCTGTGGGCGATCGCGCTGCTGGTCGTGGTGTTCCTGATCACCGCGGCGGCGCGCCGGATCTCCCGGGCGCTGGAGCTGGCCAACTGGATCATGGTCGGTACGATCCTGGTGGGCCTGCTGCTGATGTGCCTGTTCATCGTCCCGTTCGGGATCTGGTGGGACGGCATCAAGGGCTTCGTCACCCCCGCCGCGCCGCCCGATGGCATCACCGCCACCCAGCTCGGCGGGCTCGCCGGGTTCACCGCTCTGGCGTCCGGCCTCAACTGGTACGTGATGGGCCACTACCGGGACAAGGGCTACGGCATGGGCCACAAGGCCGGGTTCCTCTCCGGTATGCGCGGGACCCGCGTCCAGGTACTGGCCAGCGGCGTGACCTTCCCCGACGACGCCAAGAACCGGGCGCTGTGGAAGCGCTGGTACCGGCTGCTGCTCACCGACATGTGGGGCGTCTTCTTCGTCGGCGCCATGGTCGGCATGCTGCTGCCGACGATCCTGATGGCCCGCGCGGTCGAGATCTCCGGTCAGGAGGTCACGCAGGCGAACGTGCCGACCTTCGTGGCCAGCGCGCTGGACGCCGAGTACGGCCGCTGGCTGTTCTACATCGCGCTGCTCATGGGCGTGCTCGTCCTGTTCAGCACCCAGCTTGGAATATTCGAGGCGATGGTGCGGGTGACCACCGATGCCGCGCACGCCAGCAGCCCTCGGTTGCGGGCGCTGCTGGAGGGCGACCCGCGCCGCTTCTACTACCCGTTCATGCTGGTGCTGCTGGTCATCATCGGGATCATCCTGCACTTCGCGCTGCCGGTCAGCCTGGTGCAGTGGTCGGCGAACATGTCCAACCTGGGCGCGCTGATCTACCCGTTCATGCTGATGTACCTCAACAGCAGGCTGCCGCGCCCCGCGCGGCCGCGCCCGTGGCACTACGTGATCCTGGTCCTGAACTTCCTGTTCTTCGGGTTCTTCTTCGTCAACTTCATCGCCGACTTCGTCGGCGACCCGCTCGTGACGTTCTGACCCACGTTCCGATCCCACGTGCCGACCCCGGACGGGACCGGACGGGACCGGGCTCGCACGGGGCCGCCGCCACCCGCAGGCGTCAGTGACGCCAGCGGGTGGCGGCGGTGATCTCGTCGGGAGTGGCGTCCTGGAACAGGGCCAGCTCGCCGCGCCGCACCACCGCGACGGTGTCGACCAGGGCCTCGCCGAGGGCGTCGCGCAGCACCGTGTCACGCTCGAACGCCGCCAGCGACTCCTCCAGGGAGGAGGGCAGCGCGTGGATGCCGCGCCGTTGGCGTTCGGCGGGGTCGAGCCCGGCCGGGTCGCCGTCGACCGGTTCGGGCAGGGTGGACTCGTCGTTCACGCCCGCGCGCCCGGCCGCAAGCACGGCGGCCAGGGTGAGATAGGGGTTGGCGGCGCCGTCGAAGCACTTGACCTCGAAGTTCGCCGTATGGCTGCGATTGCCCAGGGGCCCGGTGACGAAGCGCAACGCGGCCTCCCGGTTCTCCAGGCCCCAGCACGCGAACGCACCCGCCCAATGCGACGGTACGAGCCGCAGATAGCTCGCCACCGAGGGAGCGCCGATCGCCAACAGCGCGGGCAGTCGTGCGAGAATCCCCGCGGCGAACGCCTCACCGGTGGCCTGCATGCCGCACGGGCCGTCGCCCCCGGCCATCGTGTTGAAGGCGTCCTCGGCGGGATCGTCCTGCCACAGGCTCAGGTGGATGTGGCAGCCGTTGCCGACCGAATCGGGGGCGACCTTGGGGGAGAACGAGGCCACCAGATCGTGGGTGAAGGACACCGACCGGATCGTCTCGCGTACCAGCACCAGCGTGTCGGCCGCGCCGATCGGGTCCTCGGCCGCCACGGACAACTCCATCTGGCCCGCCGCGTACTCGGGGTGGATCTGCACCACCTCGACCCCGCTCGCCTCCAGCGCACGCAGCAGGTCACGCAGGTAGTCCGACAGCTCCGCCACCCGGGTCATCCCATAGGCGGGGCCGTTGCACGCAGGGACGAAGTCCTCCCCGTCCCCGTCCGACACCGCCCACTCAACCTCGAAGGCGGTGCGGACCGACAGGCCCTGGGCGGCCAGCCGCTCGACCTCCCGGTGCAGCAGCCATCGCGCGTCGATCGGGTGGGGCGTGCCGTCCTGGGTGAACCGTTCGGCCGGCGCCCACGCCCACCCCGGCATCCCCGCCAGCGGCACCAGGCGGTCCAGGACGGGGTGCAGCCGCAAATCCCCGACCGGGCCGCCCGCGTACCGGCCCTGGGTGATGGAGTCGTCCAGCAGGAAGGCGTCGAACACCGGCGACATGCCCACTCCCCAGGCGGCGGCGTGCTCCAGCCGGCTGAACGGCACGGCCTTGGTCCTGGTGATGCCGCTGGTGTCCACCCAGGTCATCGCGACCGCCGTCACGTCCTTGACGGGCGGTTCCGCGGCCAGCGCGGCGGCACGCTCGCGCCGCCGCTCCCGTTCGGCGTCGTCGAGGCGAGGCTGTAGGGCGGCGGTTCCGTCGTACTGGTTCACGGTGACGCTCCAACCGGGGTCTTGAGGACGGCCCGAACGACGCAGGACGGTTCCAACGCCGCAGGACGGTTCCAAGGACGAAGGCGAGGTAACGGCATCGTAGAGTCAGCGGAGCTCACCCGAGCGTTATGCGCTCAGCGCGTTGCGTACCTCTTCCGGTATCGGCACCGGCTTCGGCTCATGCGAGCCCGGTTCGACACTGATGAAGACGAACTCGGCCACGCCGATGCGACGCCCGTCCACCGACAGGGCCACCGACACGTCGAACGACGTCCGTCCCCACCGGGTGACCTCGGGCCTCATCTCGACCACGTCACGCCACCTCGCGGGCGCCTCCCACTCCAGGGACGCCTTCTTGACGACGTAATCGAACCGCCCCAGGTAGTCCGGCCCCAGCTCGCTCTGGATCCATGTGTCCATCGCGTCATCCAGGTAGACGAAGTAGTTCGGGTTGTACACCACGCCTTGCATATCGCAGTCGCCGTAACGAACCTTCACCCGATGCGTGAACCCCGTGCCCACTCGAACCTCCGTGCGGTCGATATCCCTCTGACCGGGTTGATCAGTACTGACCGACTCTAATCAGTGAATCTCGCTGCAACCGGGCGATAATTGTCGGCGGGCTGCCCTACCGTGTGGCGACATGAGCGACCGATCCGCCACCGACCGCCCCGCCGCCGACAGCCCCGACCAGCCGGAAGACGGCAAGCCAGAAGACGGCAGGCCACGAGACGAGCGGGAACTCGTTTTCCCCGCCGACTGGCGGGACCTGCTGCATCCGCGGCGCGGCGGAGGCGCCGTCCCGGAGGTCACGGTCGACGGCTCCACCGCCGCGAAGGCCGCCGAGATGCTGGCCGACGGGATGGAGACGGTCGAGGCGGCGCTGCGGTCGCCCGACAGCGAGCGCGCCGTGGTCGGCGCCCTCCGCCGCCACCTGGACGGTGACCCGAACCCGCTGGGCGCGGGGGCGGTCGCCGCCGTCCTGGCGTACCGGCACGGGGGGTACGGACACGTGCTCGGACTGTTTGTGGACACGTGGATCCGCGAGCACGGGCTCACGTTCGCCGCCTGCGCTCTCACCGAGTTCGCGGGCGTGACGGCCCCCTACCGCCATATCGGGAGAGACCAGTGGGCGGTCAGGTTCGCGGACCCCGGGCATGTGATCCACGGCCTTTTCGCCGCACGGCACATCCCCCGCAAGGTACGCGCCCTGCTCGCCACCACGGACGACGAGGCGTACGAGGACGCGGTCAAGCACCTGGCCGACCACCGCGCCATGCCGGCACAGCAGGCGATGGCCACCTACCTGATACCGACCCGGACCGACTGGGTGGAGGAATGCGTCGCCGTGCTGCCGGCCGCCCGACTGCATTTCGGCGGCTGGCTGCTCTGGTGCTCGTTGAGCTCCCCGGACCACGCCGAGGTGCTGGCCACACAACTGCCGCTGGGGCACAGCGAAGTGCAGGCCGACGTTCTCGCCACCATCATCGAGGGCGTCGGCACGGCGATCGCGCCGGCACTCGCCGTGTCCCTCGACAGCAATTCCCTGGACGCCGACCAGCGCAGGCTGGCCCTCCGCACCCTCGCGATGCTGCCCACCGACGAGGCGTTCCAGCTCATGCTGGACCGCCTGGACCGCCCCTACACGGAAGCCGCGTTGGCCGGGGCCGCCGCGCGATTCCCCATGCGCGCGCTGCGTTTGCTCACGTCCGCGTCACGTGGCATGTCCAAGACCTCGTCGTTGGCGGCCGACCTGCTGAAGGCGCACGTCCCGGCCCACCGGGAGCCGGCGCAGAGCCTGCTGCCCGACCTGCCCGCCCAGGACAGGACGGCCCTGGAGGCCGTCCTCGCCTCCACGGCACGGCGTCCCGAGGCACCGGCGGAGGAACTGCCGCCGGTGCTGGTCGCGCCCCCGTGGAGCACACGCCGCAAGGCCGCGAAGAAGTTGACCGTCGCCGGGCTCGAACCGCCCGACCTGAGCTCGGTGTCCTGGGCGCCGGGCGAGCGCGAGAGGTGGAAGGCCGATTCCGGGCCGTCCCAACACTGGCGGGACCTGGACGAGATGGTCCGCAAGTTCGACGAGCTGCGCGCCATAGACCAGGTGTACGTGGTCCTGCACGGCCCCAGGGAGGCCGTCCTGCCGCTGCTCCAGGACTGGGTACCCAAGGAGAACTGGTATCTGGGCTGGAGGCTGCGTGGGTTCGTCGGTCGGTACGGTCTGGACGCGCTGCCCATCGCGCTGCGCCTCGCCAAGGCGGGGCCCGGGAACTGGGGCGGGGCGCTGCTGCCCTTCTTCGACCGGCGGGTCGCCGCGCTCCAGGCGAGCTGGCTCGCGCGGCTGAAGTCGGCCCGCAAGCACGCCGTCGCCTGGTTCGACCGGCACGGTCTCGAAGCGGCGATGATGCTCGTCCCCGACGCCGTCGGCAAGGCCGGGGCCGCCCGGCGCAACGCCGAGGTCGCGCTGCGCCACCTCGCCACCCGCCACGGCGACGAGGCGGTCGTCGAGGTCGCCGGTCGTTACCGGGCCGAGGCCGCCGAGGCGGTCGCCGCGCTGCTGGCCACCGATCCGCTGGAGGTCCTTCCGGCGCGGATCCCCAAGGTCCCCCAGTGGGCCGACCCGCTCGCCCTTCCCCAGGTTCTGCTGCGCGATCGCGAACGCAGCCTGCCCCGGGCGGCCACCGAGCACCTGCTGACGATGCTGGCCTTCTCGACGCCCGACGAGACCTATCCAGGGATCGACATCGTCCGGGAGACCTGTGACCCGGCGTCGCTGGCCGCGTTCTCCTGGGCGGTGTTCAGGCGCTGGCAGGCAAACGGCTCGCCGTCCAAGGACGGCTGGGCGCTCACCCAGCTCGGGCTGCTCGGCGACGACGACGCCGTGCGCGGGCTCGCCCCGATGATCCGCGCCTGGCCGGGGGACGGCGGCCACGCCCGGGCCGTGCAGGGCCTGGACGTGCTCGCCGCCATCGGCACGGACGTCGCGTTGCTGCACCTGTACGGCATCGCGCAGAAGGTGAAGTTCAAGGCGCTCCGCACCCGCGCGCAGGAGAAGATCGAGCAGGTCGCCGCGGAGCTGAGGCTCACCCCCGAGCAGCTCGCCGACCGGCTGGTTCCCGACTTCGGGCTGGACGCCGACGGCAGCATGACCCTCGACTACGGTCCGCGCCGCTTCACCGTGGGCTTCGACGAGCAGCTCAAGCCGTACGTCCTGGACGGGGACGGCAAGCGCCGCAAGGCGCTGCCCAAGCCGGGCGCCAAGGACGACCAGGAGCTCGCGCCCGCGGCCTACAAACGCTTCTCCCAGCTCAAGAAGGACGTCCGGACGGTCGCGGCCGACCAGATCCAGCGGCTGGAGACCGCGATGCTGAAGGGCCGCCGCTGGCCGCTCGCGGAGTTCCAGAAGCTGTTCGTCGGCCACCCCCTCGTCTGGCACATCGTCCGCCGCCTGGTCCTGTCGGCCGAGTACGACGGCGGCACCACCTTCTTCCGGATCGCCGAGGACCGCACGTACGCCGACGCCGGGGACGACGCCATCGACCTCCCGGAGAAGGCGACCGTCGGCATCCCGCACCCCATCGAGCTGGGCGGGACCGTGACGGCCTGGTCGGAGATCTTCGCCGACTACGAGATTCTGCAGCCCTTCGCCCAGCTCGGACGTCCCGTCCACACGCTCCTCGAGTCCGAGCGCGATTCCGGCAGGCTGACCCGCTTCGAGGGCATCACCGTCCCGACCGGGAAGGTGCTGGGGCTGCAACGGCGGGGCTGGGAACGCGGCGAGCCGCAGGACGCCGGCATCGAGAGCTGGATCACCCGCGAGATCGCCCCCGGCCTGTACGTCTCCATAACGCTCGACCCCGGCATCTCCGCGGGTTACGTCGAAATGTTCGAAAACCAGAAACTTACCGTCGTCGCGCTGGGCCGCACCCGCGCCGACCACACGACGGGGACCGCGCAGCCGCGCTTCGGCGACCTGCCCGCCATAGCGGTCTCCGAGATCCTCACCGACCTGACGAACCTCACCGCCGAACACCAAGGAACCCGCCCATGAACGAGGACACCCTGGTCATTCCCGAGGCGTGGCACCGGTCCATCCATCCACGCCGCGGCGGGGTGGCCTTGGTGCCGGCCAAGGTGGCCAAGGGGTCGGTCAAGAAGGCCCAGGGCTATGTGGAGCAGTGCCAGGACTACCTTGACGAGCTCACCGGGGAGGTAGGGGACGCCGGGCTCGCCGTTCAGGCGCGGCTGTATCTGGAAGGGCAGGCCGATCCGCAGGGCGCGGCGGTCGTCGCGCATATCGCGGCGGCGCGGCAGGGGAGCGCCAACCACGCGACGGTGCTGAAGGTCTTCCTCGACGCCTGGATGATCGAGCATGGCGCCGCCTTCACGGCGTGCGCGGTGGTGGAGCTCGGGTCGATCCGGGCCGTTCACGGCACCAGGTCCGTGGACAAGCGCAAGCAGGGGGCCGTCCGCAGAGAATACGCGCTCGGCTCGACCGCGGCGCGGGCGTGCGCGCGCAGGATGCGGGCGTTGCTGGCCGCAGCCGATGACGCCGAGTACGAGCAGGCCGTGGAGCGCCTCGCGGCACTACGTGACGAGAAGTACCGCAGACTCATCGTGTCGTACCTGGTCCCGACCCGGCATGACTGGGTCGCGGAATGCTGTGTCGAGGCTGGCGGCAGACGCCCGTACGGCGACGGGAACCCGCGCGTCCTGCTCTTCCAGTCCCTGGGAACCGCCGACCATGTGACCGCCCTGGGCGGAGACGGCGTGCTGTGGTGGTCGGAGTGCACGGCCGAGGTCGTGACGACCCTGGTCGACGGCCTTGGCGAAGACGTCCTGCCCATCCTTACCGAGTCCCTCGACAACTCCTACCTCGACAGCGCCGATCGCCAGCGGATCCTGGACGCGATAAGCGTGCTGCCGACCGACGAGGCGTTCCAGGCGCTGCTCGACAGGCTCGGCCAGAAGCATGTGCAGCCCGCGCTACTGGCGATGGCGAACCGGTATCCCGTACGCGCAACGCGCATGCTCGCCAACGCCGTCCCGAAGCTACAGGCCAAGGGGGACGCCAAGGCCGCAGGTCGTGTCAAGGACCTGCTGGCAGGCCACATGCTGACCCACGCGGACGCGGCCGACGCCGCCCGCCCGGGGCTGACCGAGGAAGGCCAGGCGGTGGTGGCGGCCCTCGCCGCGGCCACCGTACGGGTGCCGGAGGCGCCGGCGGAGGCGCTGCCCTCCCTGCTGGCCGAGCCGCCCTGGACGCGTCCTCGCAAGGCCGAGAAGCCCGTCGTCATCGCGGGCCTTCCCGTACCGGACGGCGCGGACATGGTGTGGGCCGAGGGCGAGCAGGACGCGTGGGCGGTGCCCGCCTTGCCGCCACGGGGCCGGGTCCCAGCGGACACCGACTGGAAGGCGTTGGCCGAAGAGTTCAGGCAAGGGGGGCTGCTGGGTTACCAGGAGTCACACCTGATGGCGCAGGGCCCGGAGGATGTGGTCCGCCCCCTTCTCTCGGCATGGGGAGGCCCCGGCTACTGCGACGTCGACGATGTGCCCTACCTGATGTCCATCGTCGGCCGCTACGGCTTGGACGCGCTGCCGGTGGCGCTGAAGGCGGCCAGGAACAACCCCGGCTCATGCGCCAAGTTGCTCCTGCCCTACCTGAACGCGCAGGTCGCCGCGCAGATGGCCGCCTGGTACGAACGGGTGAAGACGGCGCGTAACGCGGCGTTGGCCTGGTTCGACCGGCACGGGACGGGGGCCGCGCGCATGCTGATCCCGGCCGCGCTGGGCAAGGCCGGGAAGGTCCGCCGCCAGGCCGAGGGCGCGCTGGTGCTGATCGCCTCCCGTACCGGGCGCGAGCCGATCGTGGAGGCCGCGCGCGAGCACGGCGACCGGGCCGCCGAAGTGATCGGCGCGATGCTGGCCACCGACCCGCTGGACCGCCTCCCGGCCAGGATGCCCGAGGCCACGGAGTGGGCCGATCCCGCCAGGCTGCCGCAAGTGCTGCTGCGCGGGGACGAGCGGGCGCTGCCGATCACGGCGACCCGGCATCTGATCACCATGCTGGCGATGTCCAAGCCCGGCGAGGTGTACGCGGGCCTGGACGTGGTGAAGGAGACGTGCGACCCCGACTCCCTGGCCGCGTTCTCCTGGGAAGTGTTCGAGGAGTGGCAGCGCAACGGCGCCCCGTCCAAGGACCGCTGGGCGCTGCATCAGCTGGCGTGGTTCGGCGACGACGAGACGGTGCGCCGCCTCACCCCGGTGATCCGCGCCTGGCCGGGTGAGGACGGGCATCAGAAGGCGGTCACCGGGCTGGACGTGCTCGCCGAGATCGGCACGGACGTGGCGCTGCTGCACCTGCACGGCATCGCGCAGAAGGTGAAGTTCAAGGGCCTGAGGACACGGGCGCAGGAGAAGATCGCCGAGGTGGCGATGAGGCTCGGGCTGAGCCCGGTGCGGCTGGCCGACCGGCTGGTTCCCGACTTCGGGCTGGACGCCGACGGCAGCATGACCCTCGACTACGGACCGCGCCGCTTCACCGTGGGCTTCGACGAGCAGCTCAAGCCGTACGTCACCGACGAGGACGGCAAGCGCCGCAAGGCGCTGCCCAAGCCGGGCGCCAAGGACGACCAGGAGCTCGCGCCCGCCGCGTACAAGAGGTTCGCGAACCTGAAGAAGGACGTGCGGACGGTCGCCGCCGACCAGGTCGCCCGGCTGGAGTCGGCGATGGTGGCGCGGCGCCGCTGGACGCCGGAGGAGTTCCGGACCCTGTTCGTCGAGCACCCGCTGATCTGGCACATCGCCCGCCGCCTGGTCTGGCTGGCGGAGGACGGGGGCGGCGCGGCGCTGCCCTTCCGCCTGGCCGAGGACCGCACCCTCGCGGACGTGGACGACGATGCCTTCACTCTCCCCGACAAGGCGTCGATCGGCATCGCGCATCCCCTCGACCTCGGGGACGAGGGGACGGCGGCCTGGTCGGAGGTGTTCGCCGACTACGAGATCCTCCAGCCGTTCCCGCAGCTTGGCCGGGAGACCCACGTGCTGACCGACGAGGAGCGCGCGTCCGAGCGGCTGGCCCGCTTCGAGGGGATCACGGTCCCGGTGCACACCGTGCTGGGGCTGGTGCGGCGCGGCTGGGAGCGCGGCATGCCGCTGGACGCCGGCATCGAGCGGTGGATCTCCAAGCCCGTGCCCGGCGGCCTGCACGTGGTGATCGACCTGGACGGGGGCATCAGCGTCGGCTACATCGCGGAGAGCGAGGACCAGACCCTCAACGCGGTCTGGATCAACGACCGGCCCGACGACTTCTGGGCCGGCGGGGACCTCCGGCACACCTTCGGCGAGCTCGACCCGGTCACCGCGTCCGAGGTGCTGGCCGACCTGACCTGGCTGGCCGGATCCGCGCTCTGACCCCCCGAGAAACCCCCCGAGAACGACGACCCACGCAGACGATCCGCGGATGAGAAGAGAGCATGACCGCACAGGCACGTGAAGAGGAAGACCGGCTGCAGCGTCCCCCGGCGGAGCTGCGGTTCGCCGACGAGCTGGCCAGGCTGCGGGAGGACGACACCGCCCCGCGCCCGCCCGGCTGGGCGCTGAGCCTGGAGGCGGCGCGCCGCTTCATCGTCGGCGATCCCGGCCGGGGCGTGCGGCGCAAGTTCGTCGGCGACCCGTCGCTGATCGACCGCGCCCTGGTCGCCCTGGCCACCAGCCGCGGGCTGATGCTGGTGGGCGAGCCCGGCACCGCCAAGTCGCTGCTGTCGGAGCTGATCGCGGCGGCCGTCAGCGGCGACTCCACCCTCACCATCCAGGGCGGCGCCGCCACCACCGAGGACCAGATCAAGTACTCGTGGAACTACGCGCTGCTGGTGTCGGAGGGCCCGTCCACCCGGTCGCTGGTGCCGGCGCCGCTGCTGCGCGGGATGGCCGAGGGCAAGGTGGTGCGGTTCGAGGAGATCACCCGCTGCCCGCTGGAGGTGCAGGACTCGCTGCTGTCGCCGCTGTCGGACCGGGTGCTGGCCATTCCCGAGCTGACCGGTCCCGACGCGATGGTGTTCGCCCGCGAGGGGTTCAACGTCATCGCGACCGCCAACACCCGTGACCGCGGCGTCAACGAGATGAGCGCGGCGCTCAAGCGGCGGTTCAACTTCGAGACGGTGTTCCCGATCGCGGACTTCGCCACCGAGCTCGACCTGGTGGAGTCGGAGGCGTCCCGGCTCCTGGAACAGTCGGGGGTGGGGGTGCCGCCTCGGCGGGACGTGCTGGAGGTGCTGGTCACCACGTTCCGCGAGCTGCGCTCCGGCAAGGCGGCCGACGGCCAGTCCATGGACCGGCTGTCGACGGTCATGAGCACGGCCGAGGCGGTGTCGGTCGCGCACGCGGTCGGCATCCGCGGCTGGTTCCTGCGCGGAGAGGAGGGCACGCCGGAGGACATCGTGGAGTGCCTGGCCGGGACGGCCGCCAAGGACAACCCCGACGACCTGGCCGCACTGCGCCGCTACCTGGAGCAGCAGGCCGCGCGCCGCAGCGGCCGGCAGTGGAAGGCCCTGCACGCCGCCCGCCACCGTCTCCCGGGCTGATGGCCGCGGTGCACGAGTCGCCTCTGGGCGCGGCGGCCCCGCAGAGTCCGCCCGAGGGGGAGGACGGGGTCACCTACATCGGGGTGCGGCATCACAGCCCCGCCTGCGCGCGTCTGGTCCGCGACACGATCAGGCGGCTGCGTCCCGCGCACGTGCTGGTGGAGGGGCCTGCCGACTTCAGCGGGCGGCTGGACGAGCTGCTGCTCGGCCATGACCTGCCGATCGCGATCTTCAGCCATTACCGGGACGAGCGGCGGACGCACGCGTCCTGGTCGCCGTTCTGCGAGTACTCGCCCGAATGGGTGGCGATCGGCGAGGGCCGAGCGTGCGGCGCGGAGGTGCGGTTCATCGACCTGCCCGCCTGGCACCCGGCGTTCGCCGGCCGGCGCAACCGGTACGCCGACGCCGACGAGCGCTACGCCGAGGTCATCGAACGGCTCTGCGCGGCGTTCGCGGTGGACAACATCGACGCCCTCTGGGACCACATGTTCGAGGGCGACGACGACAACGGCGACCTGGGCGAACGCCTCGCCGCCTACTTCGACCTCGTCCGGGGGGAGTCCGACGCCGGGGAGGACGACACCGCGCGCGAGGCGTACATGGCGCGCTGGGTGCGCGCGGCGGTGGCCGACGCGGACGGACGCCCGGTCGTGGTGGTCACCGGCGGCTTCCACCGGGCCGCCATCCGCCGCCTCGTCCAAGGCGGCGACGACAAGGAGACCGGCTGGCCGGACGTGCCGATGCCGCCGGAGGGCGCGCTGGGCGGCAGCTACCTGGTGCCGTACTCCTTCAAGCGGCTGGACGCGTTCACCGGCTACCAGTCGGGGATGCCGTCACCGGAGTACTACCAGCGCCTGTGGGAGGGCGGGCCGGAGGCCGCGGCGGCCGGGCTGACCGAGGTCGTGGTGGCGCGGCTGCGCAAGCGCCGCCAGCGGGTGTCGACCGCCGACCTGATCGCCGCGCGGACGCTCACCGAGGGGCTGGCGCGGCTGCGCGGGCACCGCCACCCGTCCCGTACCGACCTGCTGGACGGGCTGGTCGCCGCGCTGGTCACCGACGACCTCGACCAGCGGCTGCCGTGGACGTCCCGTGGCCCGCTGGAGCCGGGCGCGCATCCCGCGGTGGCCGAGATGGTCGCGGCGCTGAGCGGCGACCGGGTCGGCGCGCTGCGTCCGGGAACGCCCGCGCCGCCGCTGCTGCACGATGTGAACGCCGAGCTCGAACGGCTCAAGCTGGACGGCTGGGGCGCGGTGAACCTGAAGCTGTCCGACGACAGGGGGTTGCGCCGCAGCCGCGTCCTGCACCGCCTGAGGGTGTTGGGGATCCCGGGCTTCACCCGCGAGTCGGGTCCGGCCACGGGAGCGGAGCCGGTGCTGGAGGAGCGCTGGACGCTGGAGCCCGGCGAGCACCGGCTGCCCGCGCTGATCGAGGCGGGCGCGTACGGCGCGACGCTGCGGGACGCCGCCGCGACCGTCCTGGAGCAACGTGCCCAGGACGCGGGCACGGAGATCGGGCGCCTGGCCGTCGTCCTGTTCGACGCCGCGCTGTGCGGCTGCACCGACATCTCGGACCGGATCGCCGGGACGATCACACCCGCCATCGCCGCCGCGACCGAACTGGGCGGGCTCGGGGACGTCCTCGGCACCACGCTGGGCCTGTGGCGGCACGACCGGCTGCTCGGCACGGCGGGCAGCCCGCTGTTCGGCACGGTCGTCGAGAGCTGTGTCACCCGGGTGCTGTGGCTGGTGGAGGGGATGCGCGGCGGCCCCGCCCCGGCGGAACCGGCCCGGCTGCGCGCGCTCGCGGCGACCCGCGACGCGCTGCTGCACGCGTCCGGGACCCTTGACCTCGACCGGGACGCGGCGCTCGCGGTCGCGGAACGGGTCAGCGTCTGCGCCGAGGCGCCGCCCGACCTGCGCGGCGCCGCGTTCGGCCTGGGCTGGTCGCTGGGCGCCGCCGCCGATCCGGTACGCGCGGTGCTGGGCGCGGCGAGCCCGCGGATCGTCGGCGACTGGCTGGCTGGGCTGTTCGCCCTGGCCCGGGACGAGGTCCTGGCCGCCGAGGACGCGTCGGCGGGGCCGGGGGAGCGCAGCGTCCTGGCCGTCCTGGACGAGCTGATCGGCGGGCTGTCCGAGCACGACTTCCTGATCGCGCTGCCCGCGCTGCGGCAGGCGTTCGAGTTCTTTCCTCCGCGCGAGCGCGAGACGATCGCGCGGCGGCTGCTGGAGAGGCGTGGCGTGCGCGGCTCGGCCCGCTCACTGCTGCGCACCGGGCGTGACCCGTTGGTGCTGGCCGAGGCGCGCGCCCTGGAGGAGAGGGTGGACGCGCTGCTCGCAGCCGAGGGCCTGGCCTCCTCCGGGGCCGAGGTGCGAAAGGAAACGGAATGAACCCCCAGCCCGACCCGTCCCTGGAGCGCTGGCGGCTGGTGCTGGGCGCGCCGGCGGAGGAGTCCTGCGGCGCGCTCGGCGGTGACGCGGCCGGACGCGATCAGGCGCTCGGCTGGCTGTACGGGCGCGACCCCGACCTGGAGCGGCGGGGCGTGCGCCGAGGCGGGAACAAGCCCGCCGGCGAGAGGGCAGGCGGGGACGGGCCGTCCGTGCTCACCACCGTCGACTGGCTCGACGACGTCCACCGGCTGTTCCCCAAGGAGACCATCGAGCGGCTGGAGCGCGACGCGGTCGAACGCTACGAGATCCACGAGGTGGTCACCGACCCGGCCGTGCTGGAACGCATCGAACCCAACCCGACCCTGCTGCGCGCCGTCCTGCGCACCAAGCACCTGATGAACCCCGAGGTGCTGGCGCTGGCGCGGCGCATCGTCGAGCAGGTCGTCCAGGAGCTGATGCGGAAGATGGCCACGCAGGTGCGGCAGGCGTTCCACGGCACCAGGTCGCGGCGTCCGAGCCGGTGGAAGCAGGCCCGCAACTTCGACTTCCACACCACCATCCGCGCCAACCTGGGGCACTACCGGCCGGAGGAGGGGCGGCTCTACATCGAGCATCCGCACTTCGTGTCCCGCACGAAGCGGCAGGTCGACCGGTGGCAGATGATCCTGATCGTGGACCAGTCGGGCTCGATGGTCGGCTCGGTGATCCACTCGGCGGTGACCGCCGCCTGCCTGTGGGGGCTGCCGGGACTGAAGACCCATCTGATCGCCTTCGACACCAGCGTGGTCGATCTGACCTCCGATGTCACCGATCCCGTGGAACTGCTGATGAAGGTGCAGCTCGGCGGCGGCACCGACATCGGGCGCGCGGTGGAGTACGGCGCCGGGCTGATCGAGAACCCGCGCCGCGCCATCCTCGCCGTGGTCACCGACTTCTACGAGGGCGGTGACCCGTACCGGCTGGTCCGCACGGTGAAGCGGTTGGTGGAGCAGGGCACGCACGTGCTGGGCCTGGCGGCGCTGGACGAGGAGGCCAACCCGTCCTACGACCGCGAGCTCGCGCAGCGCCTGGCGAACGTGGGGGCTCATGTCGGCGCGATGACACCGGGCGAGCTGGCCGGGTTCGTGGCGGAACGGATCGGCCGATGACCCGCGCCGACCTGCTCGCCCTCACGCCCGACTCGCTGGCCGCGCTCGCCAACCGGGGCCTGGTCAAGCGGGCGGCCAAGGACCTGGACGCGGGCACCGTCCCGGACGTGAGCGTGGCCGGCGACGGGTCCGTGGAGGGGGTGTTCCCCGACGGCACACGCACCACGCTTCCCGGGGGCGGCGGGCTGGAAGGCGCGTCGTGCACGTGCGCGGCCACGGGCGTGTGCCGTCATCAGATCGGCCTCGTCCTCGCCTACCAGCGGCAGGCGGCCGAGACGCCCGAGGAGCCGGCCGCGGACACGCCCGAGGCGTTCGAGGACTGGTCGCCCGGGACGTACGACGACGAGGCGCTGGCCCGCGTCCTGGGCGAACGCGCCCTCACGGCGGCGCGCCGCACGTACCGGACGGGCTACGCGGCGCGCGTCCACCGCCCCACGGCCGCCGATCCGGTCGCGTCGGTGGAGCTGCCGACGTGCACGGTGCGGTTCCTGGTGCCGGGGGAGCTGGGCTACGTCCACACCGACGCGGTCGCGGCGATGCGCGGCGAGGTCGTCGTGCTCGCGGTCTGGGCGTTCCGTGCCGCCGACGAGCGAGGACTGCCGGGCCCCGACGTCCGCGTGGACGTCGGCGGCAAGAACGCCGGGGAGGGCACGGTCACCGCCTCCGGCCTGGAACAGGTGCTGGACCTGGCCGATCAGGTGCTCCTGGAGGGGGCCATGCACGCCGGTCCCGTCCTGGGCACCGCGCTGCACCGCGCGTCCCGCGAGCTCACCGCCAAGGGCCTGCACTGGCCCGCCGCCGCGTTCGACGACCTGGCCGCGCAACTGGCCGCGTACCGTGAACGCGGCGCCCACCACGAGCCGGAGCGCCTCGCCGCGCTGCTCGCCGAAATCCACGCCAGGCATCGCGCCGCGCTCGCCCAGGGCGGCAGCCCGCGCTCGCAGGTGCTCGGCACGGACGAGTCCGCCGAGACCCCGCTGCGCAGGGTCCGGCTCACCGCGCTGGGCTGCCGGGTGGGCGGCGACGACTCCGAACGCACCGCCGACGTGTACCTGGCCCATACGGACACCGGCATCGTGCTGGTGCTGAAGCGGCGCTGGGAGGTGGCCGAGGACCAGCCCCTGACCGGCCACGACCTGGCGGGGCGCAGGATCGCGGGCGCGGCGCTGCGCGCGCTCTCGGCCGCCAACGTGGTCTCGGAGAACGCGACGCGCAGCCCGAGCCGTGTGGTGCGCCTGGGCACCGGACGGGTGTCCAAGACGACGGTGACGCCGGTCGGCACGTCCTGGGGCGACCTTCCCGGCACGGTGCTGGCCCGCGACCTGCGGGCGCTGGAGGAGGAGCTGGCCGCGCAGCCGCCCCGGCTCGTCCGGCCGCGGGTGGAGGCCGAGGCCGTCCGCGTCATGGAGGTCGCGGACGTCCGGAACATCGGCTACCACGCGGGCGCGCAGATCCTGCGGGCGACGGTCGCCGACGCGGAGGGCAGCACCGCCGTGGTGTCCGCCGCGTACTCGCCGTACAGCCCGGGGGCGCTGGACGCCCTGGCCGAGGCGCTGAGCGAGGGACCCCGTTACATCAGCGGGGCGGTGCGGCGCGCCCGCGGCACGCTGATCGTCGACCCGATCGCGGTCCTGACCGCCGAGGGCGTCGTCGTTCCCGACCTGGCGCCGGGCGACGGCGGCGCCGCGCTCGACCCGCGCGGCGCCGAGGAGGCCGATCCGCTCAGCCGGGCGCTGTCCGACGGCCTCGCGGTCTGCGCCGAGGCCGCCCACCGGGGGCTGCGTCACCTTCCGCGCGGTGTCCGCGCCCGCGTCGGCCGTGTCGCGGACGGGCTGCGCGCCACCGGGCTCGCATCCACGGCGGCGCTGCTGGACGCCCTCGCCGCGGCCCTCGACGGTGACGACCCGCGGCGGACGGTCACGGCCTGGGCGGACGCCCAGATCCGGCTCACGACCGCCGTCGAACTGCGCTGAGGCGATGGCAACCGGAGGCGGTTCCCAGGGGTCCAACCAGGCGAGGGGGTCGCCTCATGCAGTTCATCGAGTCCACCGCGATGGGCGTCCGCTCGGCAGTGATCACGCTGGGCCGCCGGAGCACTCCGCTGACGTTCGTGCTGTTCCCCATGGTCCATGTGGGGCGCCGGTCGTTCTACGACGAGGTCGCGTCCCGCGCGTCGGCCTGCGACCTGATCGTGGCCGAGGGCGGTCCGGACGCGCCTCCCGCGCAGGCCCGGATGGCGCGGCTGCGCTGGGACGACCAGGTGGACCAGCTCAACGCGCTCGACCTGGAGTCGCTCGGCGTGCCCATCATCTGGGAGGGCGGCGACACGCGTCCGGCCGAGGAGCGGGCGCGCGACCGCGAGGCGCGCTCCACCCGTGACCGGATCCTGGAGACCGCGGTGGACTCGGCGTTCGCGCTCGGGCTGCGGGCGCTGGGCCGGTACGGCGATCCGCGCGACCACCCCGGCGTCGACCAGGTCGACATGCACGACCGGTGGGTGCCCGAAGGCGGGATCGGCGGTTTCCTGGAACGGAAGATCCTGGCGGAGCGGGACCGCAGGCTGGTGCGGACGCTCGGGACGATCCACCGCGAACGCCACCACGAGCCCGTCAAGGTCGCCGTGGTGTGGGGCGCCGCGCACATGACGGCGGTCGTCGACGCGCTGAGGACCGACTTCCGCTACGTCGTGAGGCACGCCGAATGGATCACGGTCACCGGCCACTGACACCGCGCTAGGCCGCGGCCTCCCCGATGCGGACGCTCTCCACCCACCCCGGCGGGTCCGGCGGCTGCGTGCCCACGAGCGCCGCGATGATCCGGCACGTCACCGGCTCCTCCGGCCACGGTGTGTACCCGTCGGTGAGCACGATGATCACGTTCGGCCGGTCCCCGCCCTGCAACGCGCGGTCGATGCCGACCCGCATGTCGGTGCCGCCGCCCCCGCCCAGCTCCACCTGCTCGGCCTTCGTCACCCGGGACACCGCGCGCACGTCGGCGTCGCAGGCCAGCACGCTGACCCGGTTGCCGCGCACGCCGACCTCGCGCAGCACCCCGGTCACCTCGGCCATGGCCGCCGCCAGGTCGTCCTCGCCCATCGACCCCGAGGTGTCGACGACGATCGCGACGCGCGGCAGCGGGCGGCGCAGCGTCGGCAGCACGACCCCGCGGATCGCGGCGGTGCGCCGGGACGGCCGCTGGTAGGTGTAGTCGACCGCGCCGCCCGCCCAGGCGACCGCCTCGCGCACCGCGCCCGCCAGCATCCGGCGCCAGTCGACCGTGGGCTCCAGCACCTGCTCGGCCCAGCGCCTCCACCCGGCGGGGACGGTGCCGCGGGCCCGTTCGTGCGCGCGGATCGCCTCGGCCGTGGCCCGCCGCAGCGACTCCGCCTCCACGGTACTGACCTTCGGCGCGCCGGGACCGTCGCTCTCCCAGGGCGAGGGCACGCCGTGCGCTCCCGACCCGCAGTCCAGGTGGAGCTCCTGGGGCGGGATGCCGGGCAGGTACTGCTCGAACAGCTTCCCTTTGTCCAGGCCGAACAGGCGGGGCTCCATGCGCCCCTCCGGCAGCGGCAGCCGGTCGTCGATCAGATCGTCGTTGATCTCGCAGTCCTGCGCGATGTTGACCCGGGTCCGGTCGCGCTGGTCGGCCGCCGGCAGCCGGTCGGCGCGGCCGTGGTGGTCGCGCAGCAGGTGCGAGACCTCGTGGATCCACACCGCCGCCAGCTCCTGGACGGGCGTCGTCTCCACGAACGCCGGGGAGACGTAGCAGCGCCAGTGCCGGTCCACGCCCATCGTCGGCACCCCGGAGGACTCGACGACCGACAGCGAGTACAGGGCCGACGCCAGGTAGGGCCGGTCGGTCGCGGCCCGGTACCGGGCGGCCAGCAGCTTGGTCCGGTCGAGCCCGCCGCCCATCTCACCCACCGCCCGGCAGGGCCCCCGACAGCCGCAGGATGTCGACGAACCCGTCGATGCCGGCCGGCACCGGCCAGTCGGTGTCGCGCAGCGCGGCCAGGTCGGCGGCGGCCCGCGCCGCGACGTCCGGGACGCCGGCGTCCACGGCCTTCGCCAGCACCTCCCAGCCGGCCTCCCAGCGCCGCCTGGTGACATCGCCCTGCACCGCCGCGACCACGGAGGTGAGGAACGCGAGCTGCCGGTCGCCGCGCTTGGGCAGCTTGAACGCGTCCGGGTTCGCCAAAACCCGGTTGGGGTCGGGCAGGTCCAGCGCCTCCAGGTACGACAGCAGCTCGATCCCGGCGCCGTCGCCGATCGCCCCGACGATCGCCGCCGACAGGCCCTCGGGGCTCGCGTCCGTGGCGTACCCGACGGCCAGCAGCCGCAGCGCCATCTCCCAGGTGCGCGGGGACGGCCACGGCCCGCCCCTGGCCTCGGCGTCGGCGGGCAGGTGGTGCGCCAGGCCGGGCCGCGCGGTGAGGAACCCGGAGATCGCGCCGCGGGCGCGGGCCACCGCGCCGGTCGCCTTCGCCGGATCGACCACGGGGATCGACACCGACGGCCAGGTGCCCGCCATGCCGCGCGCCACCGTCCGGGGCTCGTGCGTCCAGCGCAGGTGGACGAACCGGTTGGCCAGCGGCGGGCTCAGATGCCAGCCGTCGGCGGCGCTGGACGGCGGGTTGGCCGCCGCCACCACCCGTACCGGCTCGGGCAGCGCCAGGCTCCCCACCCGCCGTTCCAGGACGACCCGCAGCAGCGCGGCCTGCACCGCGGGCGGCGCGGACGACAGCTCGTCGAAGAACACCAGCCCGCGCCCCGCCGAGGCGAGCCGCACCGCCCAGTCCGGCGGCGCCATCGGCACGCCGGTCGAGGCCGGGTCGTCCCCGATGATCGGCAGACCGGCGAAGTCGGACGGCTCGTGCACGCTGGCGATCACCGTCTCCAGCGGCAGGTCCAGCCCGGCGGCGAGCTGCTCCATGCCCGCCGACTTGCCGATACCGGGCTCACCCCACAGCAGCACCGGCAGGTTCGCCGTCACCGCCAGCGCCAGCGCCTCCAGCTGCGGGCTCTCCGACGGCTCGGTCCGCCACGCGCGCACCCGCGCGTTCAGCTCGTCCGCGGCGGCCAGCGGCCCGGATGACTGCGGTTCCAACGCTCGTCTACCCCCAGCTTCCGTGCGGGCGCCCGCATGCGCGTGCGCCGTTCATTCCTCGTCCTCAGGACCCCACCACATGCCACCGACATTGGGGTGCTCCTTCTCCAGGCGCTCGCGGAGCCAGGCCAGGTCGGTGCGCTTCGTGCGCTTGATGAGGTCGACCAGCCCCATGCCCCACCCGTCGACGGTGTCGATACGGGCGCCGGCGTCGATCAGGGCCCGGATCACCGGCTCCGAGCCGTAGTCGCCGACCGCCATGTGCAGGGGCGTGCGGTCGCCCTGCTCCCTGGCCTCCAAATCGAGCCCGGCCTCCAGAAGGCGGGGGAACAGTTCCTCGTGGTCGAGCATATGGATGTAGTGCAGCAGCGTGCGCTTGCGTCCGTCCCGTACGAAAGGGTCGGCGCCGGCGTCGAGCAGGCGCAGGATGCCCGGGGCGTCGCCGTGCTGGGTGCGGAGGAAGATCTCCCGGCGCTGGGCGCGCAGGTCGCGCGGCAGCCGCCCGTCGCCGCCGTGCCAGGTGTGCCGGACGGCGAAGCAGCCGGTGACCTTGCCGCCGAGCGCACGCATCGCCGCCTCCCGCTGCTCCTCCTCCGCGGTGTGCGGGGTCCGCAGGTCACCGTCCCGGACGTGGACGAGGTGCCAGTCGCCGCGGCAGCGCACCCGCAACGGCGTCAACGGCGGCGGATCGGGCGGTCCGACGGGGCCTTCGGCGGGCGGACGCGCGGGGAACAGCGCCGACCGCACCAGCGGGTGCAGTTCCTCCGGCGTGATGAGCCCGGCGCGCAGCAGGTCGAGGTCGGGCAGACGCCGCCACGCGGGATCGGGCAGCACCGGAAGCCCGTCCGCGACCTTGCTGTTGGAGACCAGCGCCGCCCGCGGGCGCCGGCCGAGCGAGACCACCAGGGAGGTCGGCCAGCGGGTCTGGATCCAGAAGCGGCGGTAACGCCGGCCGAGCCGTTCGGCCTCCTCGACGAGCCGGGACGGTGCGATCGGCAGCCCCACCATGAGCCTCGTGTGGTCGGCGCGATAGCGGACGGGCAGGTCGAGGTTCTGGAGTTCCAGGTCGATCCCGGCCGCCTCGAACGCGGCCTTGATCTCCCCCCGGTCCTGGAGCAGCGTGATGTGCTCGGCCAGTCCCACCGGGGTACGGGTGTCGCCCAGCTCCCCGTCGGCCACCGGGGTGCCGTCGGGGTGGAAGAAGGGGACCCGTTTCCCGTCGCCGTGGCGCTCGAACAGTTCCGCCGTGTGCCGGGAGTCCCAGAGGTGACGTGCGGAGGTCCAATCCTGCGGTCGCGGCCCCCAGAAGTCGTCAGGGGTACGCGGGATCGCGCCGAACCGCAGGTTCAGATGCTGGGACCCGTCGGCCATGGTGGGGGTGGCGGCCCACAGCGTTCCCGCGCGGTGCCGCGCCAGGATGATCTTCTGGTGGGTGGCCAGGGTGCTGCGTCCCTCGCCCAGCCTCGGCAGATGCCAGCGCAGCAGGTCGGGGACCAGGTGCAGCAGATCCTTCTCAAGCGCGCGGGCGATCGCGGCGCCGTACTCCCGCGCCACGGACGCCAGGTCGAAGCCGACCCGCACACGGGCCGCGGCGCAGGCCCCCGCCCAGTCTCCCGCCAGACGGCGCTCGGCGGCCCGCTCGATCATCCAGCGGGGCACCGCGTACCGGCGGATCCTCCGCCAGTCGGCCAGGTACTGGGCATGTCGGTCGATCATGGCGCCACCCGTTCTGGGATACCGGTCACCGGTAGAGGCTTGCGATCGCCCGCATGTCGGGGTGGGGACGGGCGGCCGGGCGCAGCCGCGGCGCCAGCGCCCGCTTCACCCGCCGCGGGACGCCCGGTCCCAGCCCCACGTACTCCAGGCGCGTGTCTTCGGGGACGTGGGCCAGCAGCGTCTTGGCGCCGCGCCCGGTGATGCCGGTGCGGCGCAGGTCGAGGCGGCGCAGCGGGGTGCCGGGCAGCGCCTCGGCGAGCACGGCCGCGCCCTCGTCGCCGGTGGCGTTGGGAGGCGCGCCCAGAGCCCGCTCGGACGGCGGCCGGGCCAGGTCGAGCGACTCGATCCCGCCGAGGGCGCCGGCGAGCGCGCGTGCGCCGTCCGGGCCGATGCCGTTGCCGCCCAGCCCGAGCCGTACCGGACGGGACCGCCCGGAGCCGGAGGACGCGCCCGCCAGCACCGCCGCGCCCTCGTCGCCCAGGTGGTTGGCCGCCAGGTACAGCTCCCGGACGCCCGCGTCACGGATCAGCGCGGCCAGCAGGCCGGCCTCGGCGGCGCTCAGCCCGTTGCCGCCCAGGAACAGCCGTTCCAGCGGCTGCGGGCGCTCGGCCAGGGCGTCCAGCAGCGCCCGCAGGCCCTCGGCGCCCAGACCGGTGTTGACCAGGTCGAGCGTGCGAATCGTCCGGTTGGTCCGCAGCATCTCCGCCAGCGCACGCGCGCCCGCGTCGCCGACCGGGTTGCGCTTGAGCCAGAGCGCCTTGACGGTGCCGTCGCCGGCCAGCGACCCCGCCAGGGCCGCCGCGCCGTCCGGACCGATCCGGTTGCAGCCGAGGTAGACGGTCTCCAGTCCGTGCCCGGGACGCAGCGCGTCCGCCACGGCGCGGGCGCCGTCGTCGCCGATGGCGTTCGTGCCGAGGAGCACGTGCCGGGCGTGCGGCGAGCCGGCGGCGACGGGCAGCAGCCGGGCCGCGCCCTCGGCGCCCAGCCCCTGCTTGCACAGGTCGACCCGGCCGTCGGGACGCAGCGTCCCGAGCGGGAAGGTCTCGTCGCCGTCCACCGCGGCGGGCTCGGCCAGCCGGTCGAGCAGCGGCACCAGGTCGGTCAGGTCGGCGGCGGGCACGTCGGGGTGCTCGATCGCCGGGCAGCGTACGGGCGTCGGTTCTGCCAATCTCACCACTCCACCGGTCGGTAGTCCTTCAGGAACAATCCGGACAGCCGCTCGCCGCGCACACCGCGCACCACCGGGTCGTACACGCGCGCCGCCCCGTCGATGACGTCCAGCGGCGGGCGGAAGCCGACCGCCCGCTGCGCCTGCTTGCCGGGATGCGGGCGCTCGTCGGTCACCCATCCGGTGTCGACGCTGTTCATGTGGATGCCGGACGCCGCGTAGTCGGCGGCGGCCGTGCGGGTCAGCATGTTGAGCGACGCTTTTGCCATGTTCGTGTGCGGGTGGCGGACGGTCTTGCTCTTGCGGGAGAAGCTGCCCTCCATCGCCGACACCTGCACCACGTACCGGTCCGGCCATGGCGACGCCTCCAGCAGGCCGCGCAGCCGCGAGGTGAGCAGGAACGGCGCGAACGCGTTGACCAGCTGCACCTCCATCCACTCGCCGGGGTCGACCTCGTGCAGCCGCAGCGTCCAGCTGTTGTGGTCGCGCAGGTCGAGCGGCTGTCCCGTCTCGTCGGTGCGGCCCGCGGGGAACAGCGCCTCCAGCGCCTCTGGGTCGGGCCGCGCGACGGCGAGCGCGCCGCCGCTCTCCAGTTCCCGTGCGGGCGGGACGGCGTCCACCAGGTCGATCCGGGCGGCGGGGCCGGTCAGCGCCTCGGCCTCGGCGGCGCGGACCTCGCGGTAGTAGGCGGCGGGCCGCCGGATCGTCTGCGCCGCGTTGTTGATCAGGATGTCGAGATGGTCGAAGCGCTCGTGCGCGGCGCGCAGCAGCCCGGCCACCGCGGGCAGGTCGAGCAGGTCCACGCCGTGGACGTGCAGCCGGTCGAGCCAGTCCCCGGCGTCCGGCACCGCCGCGAACCGGCGGGCGGCGTCGCGCGGGAACCGGGTGGTGACCAGCACCTCGGCCCCGTCCCGCAGCAGCTTGAGCGCCACCTGGAACCCGATCTTCACCCGGCCGCCGGTGACCAGCGCCCGGCGCCCGCGCAGATCGCAGCGCGCGAACCTGCGGGCCAGGTTCTCCTCGGCGCACGGCGGGCAGAGCAGGTGGTACTCGGGGTGGAGCTCCCGGTAGCGCGCCTTGCACACGTAGCACGACCGCTCGCCGCCCAGGACGACGGTCGTGCGTGGTCGCGCTTCTCCGTTCGCGGCGGGGGCGGCCGGTTCGGCCGGGGTGGGGGCGGGGTCCTGGTCGCGGAACCGGGTGGTGGCGGCGGTGGCCTCGCGGTCGTGGTGGCGCCGGTCGGCGCGGCGCGCGGTCTTGCGGGCCTTCTTGAACTCGCGGTGCGCCCGTTCGACGGCCTGCCACACCTCCCGCAGCCGCGGATCGGCGGCGTTCTGACCGTCCTGCTCGTCGGGTGAGGGAAGGCGGGCCAGGACGCGGAGGCAGGCGTCGATGTCGGCAGGGTCGATGGGCGTGTCGTGATCGACCGGTGTCATCGGCACTCCCGCTCCCTCGGCCCCGTCGGCATAGCGGCGGCCGCGCCTGAGACCGGCCGTGTCGGGATCGGCCGTGTCGGGATTGGCCGCGTCCCGACCGGCATCGTCCGGTCGGTGGAGTGCGATGGCCCCTGCGCTATGGCCCCGTTGGTCGGCACGATATCGGGCAGGTCCGACAATCTGCCATCCGTTTCGGCCGGGGAGTGCGGGAGGCAGGACCGGCCGGATTCGAACCGGCGTCCTCCAGCTTGGTGCTTAGGCGCGACGACCTCTGCGCTACGGCCCTGCAAGCGCAGGAGCATAGCGCCCAACACCGTCATTCCGCCCGGGAATCGGTCCGTCCGCGGCCTGGCCCGTCCGAATGACCGGGGTGACCCGTGGGTATCAAGGCACCTCGGCCGCCGAGGCGCGCGCCGCCACGTACCACATCCAGAGGACCGACACCCAGATGACCGACACAGGAGGTGCCATGAGGCACGACCCGCCGGCGGACGCGGTCACCGGCTCGGTGCACCCGCCGCCCGCTCCCAACCCCGCCCCCCAGCCCGCGCCGAAGCCCGGCCCGCAGCCCGAACCGCCCCAGCCCGGTCCGCTGGTGCCGCCCTCACCGATGCCGCGGCCGGGTCCTCCCACGCCCGAACCAGAGCCCGAACCCGTCTGAACCCCTGGAACCGGGGGGACCCCTGGAACGGGGGACCCGCCACGCCGGACGGGTCCCGCGTTCAGAGCCAGGGGCCGAGGTCCGGAGCGGAGCCGGCGCGCCCGGCCAGCCAGCGCACGAGCTCCGGTCCCTGCCCCGAGGCGACCCGCTTGGCGACGATGTCGTCGATGAGCGCCTGGACCAGTCCGGGCGGCAGGTCGTCGAAGCCGACGCCCGCGTTGAGGTCGATGGCGTGGATCCAGACCTCGCGGGTGCGCATCCACGGGATCTCCGTGGCGGGGACGGTGCGTCCCTGCGCGGTGACGACCTCGTTCGTCCAGGCGTCGTCGGGCAGCTCGCGCAGGTCCCCGGCCAGCGCCTCGGCGGACCCGTGGACGAGCGCGCGC
The DNA here is from genome assembly GCF_030269515.1 of Actinomadura sp. NBRC 104412. Taxonomy (GTDB): domain Bacteria; phylum Actinomycetota; class Actinomycetes; order Streptosporangiales; family Streptosporangiaceae; genus Spirillospora. The sequence goes on from NZ_BSTM01000008.1 coordinate 200,473, forward strand.
AGCTCGGCGGCGGGCAGCCGCGAGCCCGCCTCGATCTCCTCGTCCCGCTGCTCCCGGCTCGCGTACATCGGGCTGGGCGTCCCGGTGCGGGCCCAGCTCGCCAGGCGGCGCAGCGCCTCGGCGTTGTAGTGGACGTGCGCGACCACATGCCGCCGGGACCAGGACGGCAGCTCCGTCGCCGCGTCCAGGGCGTCGTCGGGCAGGTCGTCCAGGACGCCCAGCAGGACCCGCGTCCCCTCCTCCATCCAGGCGAGCGAGTCGCCGTGCTCCCGGCCCGTCATGACTCGGCCCGCACCGCGTTGTCCAGGCGGCCGATGCCGGAGATCTCGGTGACCACCCGGGAGCCGTCGGCCAGGTAGCGCGGTGGCTTGCGGGCGTGGCCGACCCCGCCGGGGGTGCCGGTGGCGATCACGTCCCCGGGCTTGAGCGTGAGGATGGTGGAGATGTAGCGGACCAGCTCCACCGGGCCGAACACCAGGTCGTCCGTGGCGGCCTTCTGGACCTGCTCGCCGTCCACCGTGCAGCTCAGTTCCAGGGCCGGGGCGGTGCCGCCGGGCAGCTCGTCCGGGGTGACCAGGACGGGCCCGAGCGGGGTGGTGCCCTCGAACGTCTTGCCCTGGAGCCACTGCTTGGTGCGGTTCTGCCAGTCGCGCATGGTGACGTCGTTGAGGACGGTGAACCCGGCGATGGCCGACGCGGCCTCATCGTGGGACGCGCGCCGCACCGTGGCCCCGACCACCACGGCCAGCTCCGCCTCCCAGTCCATGCCCTCGGTCTCCGGGGGCAGCGCGATCGGGTCGGCGGCGCCGATCAGCGACTCGGCGTACTTGGCGAACAGCGTCGGGGCCTGCGGCAGCTCGCGTCCCATCTCCAGGATGTGCGCGCGGTAGTTGAGCCCCACGCAGATGATCTTTCCGGGGCCGGGGACGAGCGGCGCGTACTCCACCCCGTCCAGCGGCGTCTCGGCCGGACCCGCCGCGGCGGCCGTGCGGGACCAGTCCGGGGACGCCAGCACCGCGCCCACGTCGGGCGCGCCGAGGGGCGCGTAGCGGTCGCCGTCGACCCGTACCGCCTGGGTGCCGTCCGCCGTCCGGATCGTCGCGAGCCTCACTGGTGCCGTCCTTCCACGTGTACGCGATCGGCGTGGAGCCGTTCGAAGATGGGAGCGTCGCCGAAGCGGAACAGGTCCAGCTCGGTCTCGTTCGCGGTCAGGGTGAGCGGTGCCCAGGACGGCACGACGATCAGGTCGCCCTGCTCGGCACGCCACTCATGGTCGCCGACCCGGACCGTGCCGGTGCCCTGGAACACCTGCCACACCGACGACCCGACCTCCCGCCGGGTCGCGGTGGTCGTGCCCGCGCGCAGCCGGTGGAACTCGGCCCGGATCGTGGGCATGACGTCGCCGCCGGTCGAGGGGTTGGTGAACCGCACCGCGGCGTGCCCGGGCTCCAGGACACCTGGGTGGCCCTCGTCCTCCAGAGCGAGCTGGTCGGCGAGCGCGGCGTCGGTGTGCTCCCACCGGTACGCGGCGATCGGAGAGCTGGGCAGCGGCCCGGTGCTGGAGACGGGCCGCAGCCCCGGGTGCGCCCACAGCCGCTCCGAACGCGACCTGTCGGGGGCGGAGGTGTCGCTGACCTCGTCCGGACCGAACTCGAAGAACGTGGAGCCGACGTAGTGGGAGAACGGGATGTCCAGTCCGTCCAGCCACGCCATCGGCTCGTCGCTCACGTTGTGGTGGCCGTGGAAGTGCCAGCCGGGCGTGAGGAGGAAGTCGCCGCGCCGCATCGCGACCGGGTCGCCGTTCACGACCGTCCACACGCCCTCGCCCTCCACGACGAAGCGGAAGGCGTGCTGGGTGTGGCGGTGCTCGGGGGCGTTCTCGCGCGGTCCGAGGTACTGGATGGCGGCCCACAGCGTCGGCGTCGCGAACGGGCGCCCGCCCAGGCCCGGGTTGGCCAGCGCGATGGCGCGGCGCTCGCCGCCCCGGCCCACCGGGACCAGCTCGCCCGCCCGTTCGGCCAGCGGCAGCAGCGACTTCCACCGCCAGGCGTGCGGCACGGCGGCCGGGCGGGGCTCGGGCGGCATCAGGTCGCCGATCTCGGTCCACAGGGGGATCAGCAGCTCCTGCTCGAAGCCGCGGTAGAGCGCGTCCAGTTCGGGCGAGGGCTCGGGCCGGCCCGGACCCTCACCTGGGGTGATGGAGACGGTCATGGGCTCACCGTAGGGCGGTTCTGGCAGAAGGGATCTACTATTCTGGTGTGAAGAACAGACCCCAGTACGCCATCGACTCGGTCGACCACGCCCTGCGCCTGGCGACGCTCCTGCAACAGGAGGGGCCGATGGGGGTGTCGGTGGCGGCGGAGCGGCTCGGCGTCTCCCGCTCCACGGCGCACCGGCTGCTGGCGATGCTGGTCTACCGCGACTTCGCCGAACAGGACGCCGACCGCCGTTACCGGGCCGGGCCCGCGCTCCGTCCCGCCGACGCCACCCCGGCCCCGGTCCGGCTCCTGCACGAGATCGCGCCCGCGCACATGCGGGCGCTGGTCGAACGCGTACGGGAAACGGTGAACCTCCAGGTGCTCGCCGGGAGCGAGGTCCGCTTCCTGGACACGGTGGAGTGCGACCAGATCCTGAGAGTCGGCGACCGCTCCGGCCGGGTCCTGCCCGCCCACCTCAGCTCCAGCGGCAAGGTGCTGCTGGCCGCGCTCCCACCGGACGAACTGGACCGCCGCTACCCCGACCCGGCCGCCGCCGGAGTCGACCTCGCCCGTCTGCGGCGCGAACTGGCGCTGGTCCGCCGCCGCGGCTTCGCGATCAACGAGGGCCTGACCGAGACGGGCCTCAGCGCGCTGGGCGTCCCGGTCCCCTGGCCACGCGACGGCCTCCCCGCGGCGGCGATCTCCGTGGCGATGCCCTCGGCCCGCTTCGACCGCGACCGCATCCCCTTCTGGGTCGGTTCCCTGCGGCGCACGGCCTCCGCCATCGCCAACGACCTGACCGACGCCGCCCGCGCCGGGTCGGCCTGACCTGCGGGTGGTGTGGTGGTCCATGGTGCGGTGAGGCGCTTCGGGTCGGTGTCGACGGTCTGACCGTAGCCGCTCGCGCCGAGACAACCTGGCCCGATGAGCGGCGTGGTGGTCATGGTGTGTTGAGCCCGCTCAGGCTGATGTCGACGGCCTGACTGGCGCTGTTCGCGCCGGGTCGGGCTGACCTGCGGGTCCGGTTGAGATCGTCCGTACCGGGGCGGGTTGACGGGCGGGTGGGGTGGTGGTCGTGATGCGGTGTGGCGGTTCAAAGTTGATGTCGCCGGCGATCCGACCGGCGCTGCCCGCACCGTAACGAGCTGACCCGTGAGCGGGGCGGCGTCATGAGGCGGTGTGGCCGTTCGGGTCGATGTTCGATGACCTGATTGAGGCCGTCGGTTGCGGGGCGGGTTGATCGGCGGGGGTGTGGTGGTCATGGGGTGGTGAGGTGGTTGAGGTCGAGGAGGATTTCGGAGATCGTCTCCGGGGGGAGGTCGGCGAACACGGGTCCGGGTGTGTCGCCCGTGCGGTCGATGAGCGAGACGCGGGTGATCTCGCGGTCGTCTTCCTGGCCGACGAGTTCCGGGCGGAGCCCATAGTTGAGGGCGATGAGCACCTGGCGGTCGCTGCCCACGTTGCGTGCTATCTCCGTGATGCCTCCATACGCCGGTTCGGCCGCGTCCCAGAGGCCGCTACGTAGCGCCAGCAGCCTTCTGGCCGGTGCGTGCAGGCCCTCGAACCGTGCGAGGCGGTCGCCGGCCGCCTCCTCCTTCGTCAGGGTGTGGACGGGACGAGCCAGTTGCGGGAAGGGTTGAAGGATCTCGTAGTCAGCGAACAGCTCCGCCCACGCGCCTAACTGGGCGCCCAGGCGTACCGGGTGCGCGATCGTGATCTGGGCCGAGTCGGGCAGGTTCAGCGCATCGTCGCGGACGTCGGCGAAGGTGCGGTCTTCGGCGATGCGGAAGTGGGTGGACTCCCCGCCGGTCTCGGCCGTCCAGATCAGGCGGCGCGCGATGTGCCAGATCAGCGGGTGGTCCACCAGGAAGGCGCGGAACTCGGCCACCGGCCACCGGCGCCGGTCGGCCATCGCCCGCTCCAGGCGGCGCAGCTGATCGGCGGCGACCTTCGCCACGTCCTTCTTCAACGCGGCGAACCGCCGGAAGGCGGCGGGAGCCAGGTCGGAGTCGTCGTCGGCCGACGGCCGGGGCAGGGTGGTTCGCACCTTGCCGTCCTCGTCGATCACATAGGGCTTGAGCCGCTCGTCGAAGCCGACCCGGAACCGCCGGGGCCCGTAGTCGAGCGTCATGCCGCCGTCCGCCTCCAGGCCGAAAATCGGAGCCAGCCGGTCGGCGAGCTGCTCGGGGCTCAGCCCCCTGTCGGCGGCCACCTGCTCCAGCCTCTCCCGCGCCTTCCTCCGCAGCGGGGCCGACCGTGCCGACAGGGCGATACCGTTCAGATGCACCATCGCCACGTCGGAGCCGATCGCCGCCAGAACGTCCAGTCCCGTGGCCACGCGCGGGTTGCGCTTCTCCGCCGCCCAGGACCGCAGCAACGGGGCGAGGCGGCGTGCCGTCTCGTCGTCGCCGAGCCAGCCGAGCTGGTAGAGCGCCCAGTTGTCGCTGGGCTGAGCGCCGTGGGTGTCCCAGCGGCGAAACACGTCCCAGGAGAACCGGGCCAGCGACTCCGGGTCGCACGCCTCGCGGACGATTTCCACGCCCGGGTACACCTGGTCGGGCGTCGAGATCGACAGCATGGTGAGCACATGCCCGATGGTGTCCGCGGGCAGGGCGAGGCCGCGTTCGCGCACAAGCACCTGAGGGAGAAGCCGCGGATCGGCCCACGCTCCAAGCTTCGGCAGCCGGGCGGGGAAGGTCTCCAGCGGATCGGTGGCCAGCAGGGTCGCGATGGCGTCGGCCGCAGGCCGCCCGTGCTCCGCCCCCGCCTCGGCGGTCTCTTCGGCGCCGTGCGTGGTCGCCAGGAGGCGCAGCGCCGCCTCGGCCTCCCTGCGCCGCGCGCCCTGCCTGCCCAAGGCCGGAGGGACCAGGAACGGGACGGCGTTCAGCCCGTGCCGTTCCAGCCAGGCCGTCGCCGCCGCACGCCGACGCGGCACGCGGACCAGCCAGTACGCCACCGTGCCGGCCGCCTCCGCGCACAGGAATGGCTGGATCAGCTGATCGCAGTGGTACGTGTTCACTTGGTGGATGCCAAGGAACAGCTCGAACGCGTCCAGTTGGAACCTCGCCAGGATGCGCTGCGGCGCGGCCCAGTAGGGGTTGAGGGACGGATGCTCATAGTCGGGCGTCCAACCGGTTACAAGCGGACGCACCACCTGCTCTGGCCCGAACGCGAGCATGTGCGCCTGCCGCACCTGCGCCAGGCGGGGGAAGTCTTCGACCGCCTCGGTCCAGTCGTCCGGCTCGGCACTTCGGTACAGGCCCGTCCGCTGGTTCAGCCACCGCTCCCGTTCACCGGTCGCCCACGTGATCGACCGGCGGTCCGGGACGGTCAGGTCCGGGAGAACGACCGGCTTGGCCTTCTTCCGCCGGGCCTTCCACGGGGGCTCGACCAGCAGGCGCGGAAGGGCGTCGGCGGGCGCGTCGGGGACCTGGGCGGTGACCGCGTCCAGTAGTGTCCCGACGACCTTACGCGCCTGCTCCGGCAGGCCGGGCAGCGCGGACGCGGCGAGGTCGGGATGGGCGCGCACGTGGCCGCGCAGCAGGTCGGTGATGGTCTGGGCGGTACGGGACGTCCCGGCGGCGCGGGGGCCGAGGAGCCGCAGGGCGCGGACGGGAAAGCGTTCCATGGCGTCGAGCAGGATGGGCTGGACGTGCTTGTCGCCCGCCCGCTCGGCCAGGACGTCGAACGCCGTGTCCTCAGGCAGGAGGGCAAGGGCCTTGTAGAGGGTCCTGCCTGATTCGACGTCGCTGTCGTGCAGCCACGCCGTCAGCAGAGGGAGGACGGCGGAGCCGAGCCCGTCCACCAGGGTGGCGATGACATCGTCGCCTTCGTGATGACGCCAAGGCCGCTGGATGTGGGTTAAGAACAGGTCGGCGTGGCCAGGAGTGTCCAGCGCGCAGCGCAGCCTCCAGAGGTGCCTGTGCCACTGCCGGTCGGCGTACTCCGGATCGGTGCAGCAGTCCTCCACCCAGTCGTGCCTCGCCGGCACCAGATAGGCCGTCGCGAGCCGGTGCGCGTACGTCGTGCGGTGCTCTTCCAGCCTTTCGACGGCCGCGCGGTACTCGTCGTCGGCCGCGACCGCCAGGAGGGTGCGTGCGCTGCGCAAGCAGGCGTCGCCGTGTGAGGGAACGAAGTCGGGGTACACGGGCGGGTGCTCGGGGAGCCCGGTACGCAAGTTGACGATGAGCGCGTCCGCTTCAACGGTCGCGCACACGGCGAACGCGAGGCCGTGCTGGGCGGCCCACGCGGCCGCCTGCCCTTCCGGCATCGCCCAGTCCCGGGACGTGGGGCCCGTGGAGACGACACGGGAGACCATTGCGGCGCCCAACGGGTCGGGCTCGCCCCGCAGGAAGCGGCGGGCGCTCTTGACGAGGCCGGAGTCGCCGTGCCTGGCCAGCGACCGCTCCAGGTGGTGCGAGTCGTGCGCGGTCAAGTCGGGCGGCCGTTTCGAGCCGGCCGCGACCTCGGCTGAGGGCAGATGGCGGCCGCCACGGCGGGGGTGGACCCGCGACCGCCACGCGTCCGGCAGGTGTACGAGCTGTTCATCCACGAGGACTGAACGTAGCGGGCGGGTACGACAGAACGCCGAAGGCCGGGTCAGAGACCGAGGCCGGGGAAGATCCGGGCGGCGTTGCCGGACAGGACGGCGCGCAGCGTCGCCTCGGGCAGGCCGAGATCGCCGAGCGCCGCCACGTTGCGGGACGCGCCGGGCACGCCCGGCCAGTCCGTCCCGAAGATCCACCGTTCGGCGAGCCGGGACAGGCCGAAGCGGGAGTAGTACTCCGGCAGCCGCTTGGGCGGCAGCCCGGCCAGGTCGAGCCACACGTTCGGCTTGGACAGCGCCAGGAAGGCGGCGGTGTCGTACCACCAGCCCCGGCCGCCGTGCGCGAACACGAAGTGCACGTCGGGGAAGTCCTCGATCACGTTCAGCATCAGCTGCGGGTCGCCAAACCGGGTGCGCGACCCCGGGAAGGTGGACGTGCCCGAATGCAGGATGACGGGGACGCCGCGTTCGGCGCACAGCCCGTACACCCGGTACAGCTCGGGCTCGGCCGGGGAGAAGCCGCCGTGCACGGGATGCAACTTGACCGCGACCGCGCCCAAGTCGAGCTGCCGTTCGGCCTCGGACGCGACGGGATGGTGCAGGTGCGGGTTGACGTTGGCCACGAGCCGGAACCGCACCGGGTTGAACTCGACGATGGGCAGCACGTCTTCGATGGGCTGGATGCCGGTGGCCCGGGGGCTGTACTCGCAGAACAGCAGCGCCCGGTCGACCCCCTCGGCCTCCAGCAGGGCGTCCAGCCGTTCGGGCACCGGATCGCCCTGCCCGTCATAGGCGTCCCGCCAGGGATGCGGGCCGGAGTACCGGTCCGCCCACTCAAGCCACGCCGGCCTGAGCGTCGACAGCCGCGGTACGTGCATGTGCGCGTCCACGACCACCAGATCGTCGATCACTTGATCTCCATATCGGAGGACGCCGGCCGAACCTCGGAGCGGGCCAGGTCGCGCAGCACGTTGCGCCGGATCTTGCCGGTCGCGGTCTTGGGCAGCTCCTCCAGCGCCACCACGGCCCTGGGCCGCTTGAACGAGGCCAGCCCCTCCCTGCACCACGCGATGAGCTCGTCCGGCTCCACCTTGCCACCCGGCTTGGGCACCACGCACGCCACCGGCTTGTCCAGGTCGTCGGCGTCCGGGACCCCCACGACCGCCACCTCGGCCACGTCGGGATGGGCGAGCAGCCGTTCCTCCACCTCGGTGGGGGACACCCAGATGCCGCCCGCCTTGAGCAGGTCGTTGGTGCGGCCCATGCACGTGTAGGTGCCGTCGTCGTTGCGGACGTAGGTGTCGCCCGTACGGCACCAGTCGCCCAGGAAGACCTTGCGCGAGGTCTCCGCGCGGCACCAGTAGCCAACGGCGGCCGACTCGCCCCGCACGTACAGCTCGCCGGGCTCGCCGACGCCCTCGATGAGGCCGCCGCCGTCGGGGTCGCGCAACTCGATGTCGTACCCGGGCACGGGCGTCCCGGACGAACCGGGGTGCACCTTGCCGGGCCGGTTGGAGATGAAGATGTGCAGCATCTCCGTAGACCCGATGCCGTCCAGCACCTCCACGCCGAACCGGTCGAGCATGCCGTGGTACATCCTGGGCGGCAGCGCCTCACCCGCCGACACGCCCTGCCGTACCGTGGCGAACGCGTCGTCCGGTACGTCCGAGGCGAGCAGCGGGCCCCAGAAGCTGGGCGTGCCGAACAGCAGCGTCGCCTGGTCGGCCGTGGCGCGCCGCGCGAACAGGTCGGGCGACGGACGGGACGGCTCCAGCAACGCCGTCGCCCCCACCGACAAGGGGAAGAACATCGAATTGCCGATGCCGTAGGCGAAGAACAGCTTCGCCACGGAAAGACAGCGGTCGCCTGGGCGGATACCCAGCACCTGCTGCCCATACAGCTCCGCCACCATCTTGATGTCGATATGCCGGTGCATCGCGGCCTTGGGCTTGCCCGTCGTACCGGACGTGTAGAGCCAGAGCGCGGGGGACTCGGGCCAGGACGCATAGGCGTGGGCGACGTCCGTCCCCTCGCCCGCCTCCAGGAACCGCTGCCACGTACGGCCCTCGACATGGGACGGCAGGCCGGAGATGTCGTCCCCGGTAAGGACGACGTGCCGCACCTCGGGCGCGTGCTGAAGCGCGCCCCGCACCGCCTGGCCGAACGCACTGGAACCCAGGACGACCCGCGCACGGGAGTCGGCCACAAGCGTCCCCAGCTCAGGACCGGTCAGCATGGTCGAGCAGGGAACGGCCACGGCACCCAGATACATGATGGCGAGCAGGGCGGAGAACATCTCGACGTCGTCCACCATGCACAGCAGCACCCGCTCCTCGGGCCGGACACCCAGCGCGCGCAGGCCCGCCGCAACGCGCCGCACCTCCACCGACAGCTGCTCGTAGGTGAGTGCCCGGCCCGGGGACAGGACGGCCGCGCGATCGCCGTCCCCGGCGCGCACATGCCGGTCGACCAGGTAGTCCGCGGCGTTGAACAGCTCTGTCACAGCGGCCGCCTCTCTCCGGAAGCTTCTGCTCGGCCCAATCCTCTACATCTGCACACAACCTCGTCAAGGTTCTGTAGAACAACGGCATGGGGCGATGATTTCCGGGGACGGACGCGGTCCAAACTGACCGACGAAGGGAGCACGATGGCCAAGGTCTACACCTCAGCGACCATGTCCCTGGACGGCTACATCTCCGGCCCCGGGGAAAGCGGCTTCGACCGGCTGTTCCGCTGGCACGAATCCGGTGACGTCCCCGTCCCGCTGTTCGACTGGACGATGCACCTGTCCGAGCCCAGCGCGCTGCACTGGCGCGACATGATGGCCACCACCGGCGCGGGCGTCATCGGCCGCAGGCTGTTCGACCTCACCGACGGCTGGGGCGGCCGTACACCCGGCGGCCACCCCTGCTTCGTCGTCACCCACAGCGCCCCCGAAAGCTGGAAGGACCGCGAGACGGAGGTGCCGTTCACCTTCGTCACCGAAGGCGGCGTGGCCCGAGCCATCGAACTCGCCAAGGCCGCCGCCGACGGCAAGAACGTCAGCGTCACCGGCGGCAACCTGGCCGGCCAGGCTCTCAACCAAGGACTGCTGGACGAGGTGTGGTTCGACCTGGTCCCGGTCGTACTGGGCGACGGCGTCCGCCTCCTAGACAACCTGGAGAACACCCCGGCCACCCTGGAAGGCCCCATCACCGTCATCCAGGGCGACGGCGTGACCCACCTCCGCTACCGCGTCGTCCGCTGACCGTCCCCACGGAGGAGCCCAGCGCAAACGCGGCGCCTGAGAGGGTGACTTGCCGCGCAGTGGCTTGCCGAAGAGGGCCAGCGGAACGAAGAAGCCGATCGCCATCGCCAGCGTGGCCGACCCCCCCTGCCGCCGTCCGTGGACGGCGTGAGCACCACCTCAGAGCCCGGCGCCGCCCGCCCGAAGCGCCGTCCCGCGTCGACACGGCTGGCGCGCTGGTCGCCAGGAGGCCGAGGTTGACTGTCTGGAAGCCACCACGTAGCGCCTCCTGCACCGCACCCGCCCAATGAGGTCTGACAACGTCCATCTGGACGACGGGTGTCCGCACGGGGCGTGTTCACTGCTCCGGTGCGTCCAGGTCGAAGGTGACCGGGTGGGTGGGAGAGTCGAGCCAGACGTCCTGCCCCTCCGGCGTGACGGTGACCCCGTACCGGCTGCGGTCGGGTTCGCCCCATGCCCTCCAAAGCCGGTAGGCGCTGTAGACCGCGTCCCATGACAGTCGCTGGCCGTGAAGCGGTGGTGTGGCGCGTCGCGGGGCGGTGAACCGCCCCTGGGCGGTGCCGTCGTCCCCGACGGTGAGGATGGCCAGTGCCCCGTCCGGATGGATGGTGGGAGCCCACGGCACGACGATGAGCCCGCCCGGCCTGGTCTGTTCGACCCAGGCATAGGGGACAGTGTGAGCGGCCGCCGTGATGATCACACGATCAAAGGGGGCATGTGCGGGCGCACCCGCCTCCCCGTCCCCGGTGATCACCACCACGCCGGGGTAGCCCGCCGCCCGCAGGGCGGCACGGGCGTGGTCGGCCGCGACCCGGTCGATCTCGACCGTCACCACCTGGGCGCCGAGCGCCGCCAGACAGGCCGCGTTGTAGCCGATGCCCGTGCCCACTTCCAGGACGCGCATCCCGGCCTCAACCCGCAACGCCGCGATCATCTGCGCCATCATCGGACGCGCGGTGGAGGACGCGATCGGCGCGCCGCCGCCGGTGACCCGGGACAGGACGAAATCGTCCGCATCCACCGCCTGCTGCCACGCGGCGGGATCCTTCTGGCGTGAGATGGGCACCTGCTCCCCGCCCCGTTGCGCCCACACCTCTCGGGCATGAAGAACCGCCGATCGACCGGCGGCAGCCCTTCGGGCCGGCTCATGAGCGGGCCTTCCCGAGCGCGCAGGACGCCCAGACGATCTTGCCGGGCTCGTTGAGGGGACGGACGCCCCAGTCGTCGACGAGCTCGGCCATCAACATCAGCCCGCGCCCGGACGTCGCCTCGGCGTCACCGGCTTTGAGGACGGGCAGCTCCGTCCCCTCGTCCCAGACCTCGACGAGAACGCGGCCGTCGTGCCCGGGCACGATCCGGACCACGATGAAGCCGATTCCCACGTGCTGACAGGCGTTGGTGACCAGCTCGGTGACCACGAGCCGCCCGACGTAGTCGTCGGCGATCTCCAGCTCCCGGAACCGCTCGGCGATGAACCGGCGCGCCAACGCCGGAGCCCGCTCCGACGGCGCCAGAACAAGCACCGGCACCTCGGGCGCAAGACCTACTGCTGACATGACTGGATCCCATGGCTGTAAAGGATGGTGATCTTGAACGAGGTTCGAGCCGGCGAATCGAACGAAGATCCATTTACTCTGTGTGGTCGAACGAACACCATCCAGCCACAAAGTGGGGTAGGTTACTGCGTGACCTTGGAATCACCCACATCTCAGTTGCATGAGTTAGCGAGGCGTTTACGCGCTTGAGGGGGATCGGGATGGCCGAGACCGATGCCAACGCCAAGGCGAACCCCGAACTGCGGTCGTTCGGCGCCGAGGTCCGGCGGTTGCGTGAGGCGGCGGGACTCCACCAGGAGGACCTGGGCCGGCTCGTGAACGTTTCGCGCGCCTACATCAGCCACGTCGAACGCGGCAAGACCCGATGCCGTTCGGACTTCGCCCAGCGCCTCGATGTAGCGTTGCGGGCCAACGGCGAGCTCATCCAGGCATGGAACGACCTGCTGGAGTCGATCAGATCCATCAAGTACGCGAAATACTTCGTCAGCTTCCCGAAAGCGGAGTCGACCGCGACCCTGGTCCGCGTCTACGAGACGCACATCGTCAACGGCCTGTTCCAGACGGAGGCGTACGCGAGGAGAATTCTCAAGGACGAGGATGAGTTCATCACCCGGATGAACAGGCAGAAGGCCGTCCTGGCACATCCAACGCCGAAGATCTTCGTCGTGCTGGAGGAGAGCGTTCTCCACCGACAGGTCGGCACCCCAGACATCATGCGGGAACAGCTCGAGCATCTGCTTGAGCTGTCCCAGCGCGACGGCATCCGACTCCAGGTTCTCCCGACCGTCTACGTCGAGGAGGCACGGGCAGCCTTCAACATCGCAACCCAGGCCGACCGAAGCGAGGCAGCCTACATCGTCAACGCGACGGGAGGCATCACCACCGCCGACCCAAACGATCTTGCCAACCTGAACCACTCCTTCGCTAGTCTGCAAGCAGAGGCGCTCAACGTTCGAGACACCCGAGCTCTGATCAGGGAAGTGAGGGGCGAAAGATGAACCCGACTCAGGTGGAGTGGCGCAAAGCGTCGCGCAGTACTGCGCAGGCCGACAGCTGTGTTGAAGTGGCCGCCATCCCGAGCTCCGTAGCGGTTCGAGACAGCAAGGACCCCAATGGCCCCATGCTTGTCATGAGCCGTCAGGACTTCCGACGCTTCACTGAGGCGCTGAAGAACACATGACTGCATAGGCTAGGCGGACGGACTTCAGCCGCCTGGCCAATGCACACGAGCGCGGTTAAGGTCAAGGGCTGATCTCACCGGCGGTCAGGGCGCGCTGGGTTACCGGCATCTGCCGCGCGAATGCCATGGTCTCATTCAAGATTGGCTATCCGTCGGATGGGATGCCATCCTCGTCCCGCAGAGATACACGATCTCCGATAGCCGAGGTTGCGGTGGAAAGTTGGATCTGGCAGAAGTGATGTGGCGCAAGTCTTCTCGTAGCAGTGATCAAGGAGATATGCGTATCGAGTTGACTGCCGTTGCCGACGCCATCGCCATCCGCGACAGCAAGGCCCCCAACGGCCCCATGCCCACCCTGAGCCGTCGACAGTTCAGCCGCCTGGCCGATGCTCTGAAGAACACTTAGAGCGCGTCCTACGTGGTGATTTGAGTGAGTTTTTGAAGTAGATCAGGTCGGCGGCCAAAGTGAGGAAGGCGGCAAACAGGTGCCCGTGACGCTCCCAGCCAACGCCCAGACGGCGATAGCACAGCAGCCAGGTGATGGTGCGCTCGATCGTCCACCGGTGCCGTCCCAGGCGTCGGCCGGACTCGGGCCAGGCGCCAACCGCGGGATCAACGCAGCAGCCAACTCCCACAACTCGTCCACAATCAGCCGACGCGCCAGCCCTGATAACACCACAGTCCGAGACCATCCCCGCTGGACACCTAAATCCACGTAGGACACGCCCTAAGGACATCAACGATGACAAGAATGGACATCACGGTAGCCCAATGGCGCAAGTCTTCTCGTAGCGGCGAGCAGGGTGATATGTGTGTCGAGTTGGCTTGCGTCGCCAACGTCGTCGCCCTCCGTGACAGCAAGGCCCCCAACGGCCCCACGCTCATCCTGAGTCGACGGCAGTTCAGTCGCCTGGCTGACGCCTTGAAGAACACCTGAGTAGGCAAGTGGGTACGAGACAAGCATGACCCATGTCGCGTGGCGCAAGGCATCCTGCTGTGCTGCTCAGGCTGACAGCTGTGTCAAGTGGCTGCCATCTCCAGCCCTGCAGCGATCCGTGACAACGAGAACCCTGGCGGTCCCAAGGCGTTCTTGAGCCGCCAGACTCATAGATGTCTGGTAGAACACATGACGCGGTCCAGTCGAGTGCGGTGACGGGAGGGTCGATGGAGCTGGGCAAGGTGGTCTGGCGTAAGGCGTCTCGCAGTCATGAAGATGGTGACCAGTGTGTTGAAGTCGCGTCAATCGCTCACGTGGTGGCCGTCCGTGACAGCAAGGATCCAAAGGGCCCTAAGCGTGTCCTGAGTCGACAGAACTTCAGTCGCTTGGCCGATGTGTTGAAGCGTGGTTAGGGTCCAAGGCTGATTTCGCCGGCGGCCAGGGCGCGCTGGGTCTCCAGCATCTGCTGGGCATACTGCTTCGTCTGCCGGAGGAACTCGTCCATATTGCCCTCGTCGACGACGTTCTCTTCCCGCAGCCGGTCGAGGATGGCGATGCTGGCCATCAAGTCCAGTTCGAGGTCTCTATTGGTGAGATCGACATCGCCTGGCTGGACGTCGTTGAGCGCCATGCGTATAAGTTCCTCGGCGACACGAGGATTGACGTCGCCGGCGTGCTCGCCCGTGGACTTACGCAGTTCAGCCACGAATCGAATGATCTCCTGACGCGTGAACGAGTCACCGAACCGCCACTTCACGGCCACCGACACACCCATGGAGAACACCCACCGCTCCGCCTTCACGGCGGGGGTATCCGGATCCTTCTCAAAGGGGTCCAAACCATCCGGATCGCCGGAAAGGAACAGCCGCAGCGGCGCGAGATGCTCGTCCCGAATGTCGAACTCGAGGACGTCGGGATTCACGACAACATTTCCTCTGCTGTGTTGCGCGCCTGTTGGATTAACTTCGCTAGTAGTTCTTCTTCAGTGTAGTTCGCCTCGCGGACGAAGGACGCCAGGAGCATAAGCTTGCTGTTGAAGACGACATTGTTGTCGAGATCGTCGAGGGCGTCCAAGGGAAGCTTCTCGATAACGACGTTAATCAGTCGCTCGCCGGCGTCTGGGTCGATCTCCTCGGCCGATCCCTCGTCCCACGACCTTGCGTACGCGACGTAGTCGATAACCTTGGCATCACTGGCGGGCTTGCCGTCCTTGATGAAGCGGCTCCGGGCTGCCTCGAAGAACGCAGCGTTGATCATCGCAGTGAAGTGGTCCACCTCGCTCTTGCTCAGTTGATGGAGCCGCCGCGAGTGCTCATCGAAGCGGCGCGACAGCAGGTCATGCAGAGTTGCCGCCGCCTCGTCTGTCACTGTCATCGCCACGTTTAAAAACTGTTTGGGGAACCGGTGCGACTGCGGCTGTGCAGATGCTCCGGACTCTATGTCGAGTGGCCAGAATTCACGAGACGATCTCTGCGGCCAACTCCTGTGTTTGCTCCATGAATTCTTCGAGCTCGCCTTCGGAGTAATTGGCGTCCCGTGTGAGCACGGCCAGTAGCATGAGTTTGTTGGTATAAGCGGCGTTGTTGTCGAGCTCCTTATTTGCGTTTGCAGGAATTTTTTCGATCGCCATGTTGATGACTGTTTCGGCGATCGAAGGGTCGATGTCTTCGGCGACTCTGTCGCTCCACGACCTCGCATAGGCGACATAGTCGATGACTTCTGCATCGCTTGCAGGCTTGCCGTCCTTGAGAAAGCGTCGCCGCGCAGCCTCGAAAAATGCGGCGTTGACCAGTGCCGAGTATCCGATATTGGCCTCGTTCTCGTCCATTGCGTTCAACAGGCGCTCGTGTTCTTCGAGTTCTCCTTTGAGTAGCGTTCGCAGTGTCGCGACCGCCCTGTCAGTTACCGTCATCAGTTGTCCTATCCCTTATTTTGTCTCGTGTCCAGTTCCAGAGGGCGCCGATCACGACAACTCCGGCGAGCATGGCGAAGCCCGCGTCCCCGTAATGAGTTTGGTCTTGGGGTGACTGCATGGTGGGGCGTGTGTCCTTGACGGTGCCCGGATGCCCTTCCGGAGGTTTTCCCTTGAAAATATCGTTCAGCCCAGGCATTGCCTTGTTGCCGAACTTTTGGGCGTCGTCGGGATTATTATATGTACTTCGTAGAAGGTCTCCCAGTCGCTTGGGCTTCTCTGGGTCCCGTCCCAAATCCGTCTCTTCGTCGACTGGTTGGAGGGGGTCGCCGCGGTCGGCGGAGCGGGGGCCTTCGTAGCCTGGGCCCTCGAGTTCGAGGTCGGGCATGAGGACCCATTTGACCTCGCCGTCCTCTCCCACGTACGCCTGGGCGCGGAAGGGTGAGTCGTCGCGGATGGCGGGTTCTTGGGGTTCGGCGACCTCGGTGGACGGCTCCCTGTGTTCGCGGCCGGGGACCGCGCCGTCATCGACGGGTTCGGGCTGATCGGACTGGCCGGTGTGTTCCTGCGGTGGCTCGTCCGTTGCAGGTGTGTGTTCGTCGGGTGCGGGTTGCTGAGGCTGATCGGTGTTCTCGGCCTGTTGCGGGGCTGACGATTCGGCTTGCCGCTCGATGGCGGGTTCAACTGGTGGCGCGGTCTCACGGTCCGGCCGCTGCTCTGGGATGCGGGGTTCGCGTTCGTCGGTGACTTCTGCTGGTTCTTGTGGGGTGTTCCAGCTTCCGTCGGTTCCGCGTGTTCCTTCTGGCGTCGGCTCGGGTTTGGTGGACGAGGCGGGCAGTTCACGCGCGTCCTGTTCTGGTGCGGGATGCTCTCGGCCGAGACGGGGCGCGCCGTCGCTGGTCTCGGGGAGCCTGGTGAGTTCGCCCTGTGGTTCGGTGGTCTCGCGCTTGTCCCCGCGCGCCTCGGGCTCGCGCAATTCATGATCTTCGCCGGGACGCTGGTCTCGTTCGTCAGCGCGCTCGTCCTTGGCGTCGCGGTCGGGAATGGGGGAGCGGTCCTGGTCCGCCTGTGGTGCCTCGGAGTTCTCCCGAGCTGCGGGTTGTTGGAAGAACTCGGTGTAGGCGCGGCGCGAGTCCAGCCGGGGGGTCAAGGATTCCCCTGATCCTGTCGTGGACGGCTCTGGGCGGCGGGAGCGGTCCGCGTCGGCGGCTTCGGACGAGTTGGTCTTGTCTTGCCGTTCCTTTCGGCTGTCCTGCTCGCCGGACTGTTTGTCAGTGGAGGGGTCTTGCTCCGTGGTTGTTTGGGAGGTTTCGCCTCGGGCTCTGGCTCGGCTTTCCAGGCGGGACGGGTAGCCCGGGGCTCCTGGGGTGTCGTTGGAGGGGGCCTGGTCCTTTGGCTGGTCGCCGTTGGTGGGTTCCAGGGTGGTGCCGCGATCGGTGCGTTCGAGCGACATCGGGTCCTCCGCTGTCGGGGGGCGAGGTCGGCTCGATCACGGCGGGGTTGTGGCCGCCTCAGGTGGCACGAGGGTCAGGCTAGTGAGTCAGAACCCCTATGAGAACCCTAGGGCACGGGGTCCTGGCAGATAGGGGTTTCTGTCATTCCCCGGTACGAGAGCCCGGTCTGTTGTGGTTCAGACGGCCGGTCCACGACGCGGCCCATGGAACCAGGCCGCGGTACGGGTTAGCCGCGCGGTGATCCGGCCTCGTCGTAGCGTTGCCGGGCCTGTTCGACGTGCTGGAGGTTGGTGGCGGCCCATTCGGTGAGGTGGGCGAAGAGAGGGGCGAGGCTGCGGCCGAGATCGCTGATCTCGTATTCGACGCGGGGCGGCACCTCGGGGTGGTAGGTGCGGATGACCAGGCCGTCGCGCTCCAGTTGGCGGAGGCGCTGGGTGAGCACCTTGGGGGTGATGTTCTTGACGCGCCGCTCCAGCTCGACGAACCGCTGGCGGCCGAAGGTGTGGAGTGACCAGAGGATCGGCGTGGTCCACCGGCTGAACACGATGTCGACGACCGGAGAGATCGGGCATGCCTGTTCGGGGTCGGTCATGGCGCCGGCCGCCGACCAATTCATTTCGGTCGCCATGGGTTTTCCACCCCTCTGAGGTAGTCACTTTCCTCTAGGTACCTACTATACCGAGGCTGTTAACGTCGCCTGTCATCGCGACGGTACGGGAGTGATCATGATTGTGGTGACGGGTGCGACCGGGAACGTCGGACGGTCGCTGGTGCGGGCCTTGACGGAGGCCGGGGAGCGGGTGACGGCGGTGTCGCGGGGCCTGGCCCCGGTGGACCTGCCGAGCGGGGCCGGGCATGCGCGGGCTGACCTGTCCGCGCCGCGGACGCTGCGGCCGGCCTTCGACGGTGCCGAAGCGTTGTTCTTGCACGACGGTGGACAAGGGGGCCATGGACTCGACCCGCGAGCCATCCTGGACGTGGCCATAGGCGCAGGTGTCCAGCGGGTGGTGATGCTCTCCTCGCAGGGCGTGGTGACCAGGCCGAAGTCGCCCTCGCACGTGCGGGTGATCGAGGAGGCGGTGCGCGAGTCGGGCCTGCCCTGGACGATCCTGCGGCCCGGCGGCTTCGCGTCCAACGCCTTCGCCTGGGCGGAGTCGGTACGCGCGGAGCGGACCGTCGCCGCGCCGTTCGGTGATGTGGGGCTCCCGCTGATCGATCCGGCGGACATCGCGGAGGTCGCGGCCGTGGCCCTGCGCAAGGACGAACACACGGGCCACGTCTACGAGCTGACCGGACCGGCGGCCGTCACGCCCCGGCAGCAGGCCGAGGCGATCGGCGCGGCCCTCGGTGAGACGGTGCGGTTCGTGGAGCTCACCCGGGCCGAGGCGCACGCGCGGATGGCCGCGTTCATGCCTGAGCCGGTCGTGGAGACCACACTGGCCGTCCTGGGCGAGCCCAACGCGGCCGAACTGCGGCTCAGCCCGGACGTCGAGCGGGTGCTCGGCCGCCCGCCCCGCCCCTTCGCCGAGTGGGCTCGCCGCAACGTCGCGGCATTCCGGTAAGAGGTGAGGAGTTCGCCGTCGGCCGCCCCAGCGGGCGGCCGACGGCCTTTCTCGTCGAGGCGGTTCGCTTCTTGACGTGTTCCACAAACGTTTTCATACTCGTCGGCATGACCTCGATCCGGGCGGTCGCGCTGGCCGCGGGGGTGTCGGTGTCGACCGTGTCGCGGGCGATCAACAATCCCGAGCTGGTCAACGCCGAGACCCGGCGGCGGGTGCTGGAGTGCGCGGACCGGTTGGGCTACCGGCCGAACCGGGCCGCCCGGTCGCTGGTCCTGGGACGGACGTCCAATGTCGGGCTGATCGTGCCCGACATCGCCAACCCGGTGTTCGCCCCGTTCATCAAGGGTGTCGAGGCGTATTTCCGGGACACCGACTACGCGGTCTTCCTCGCCGACACCGACGAGGACGCCGCGACCGAGGTGCGGCTGGCCGAGGCCATGGTCGAGCGCGCCGACGGCCTGATCCTCTGCGCGCCCCGTATGTCGGGGATGCGGGTACGGGCCATCGCCGCCAAGACCACGGTTGTGCTGGCCAACCGGCTCAGCCGCACCGTCCCGTCCATCGCGCTGGACTTCGGGCCGGGCATCGCGCAGGCGCTGTCCCATCTGAACGCGCTCGGGCACCGGCGGATCGCCTTCCTGGCGGGGCCGCGTGACTCCTGGTCCAACAGGCAGCGGCGCAAGTTCCTGACGGCCGGGTGCGCCGAACGGGGCATCGAGCTGATCGAGCTGGGCCCGTACGAGCCGAAGTTCACCGGCGGGTATCGGGCGGCCGACGAGGCGCTGGCCACGGGGGTCAGCGCCGTCTTCGCCTACAACGACCTGGTGGCGCTGGGCGTGCTGTCCCGGCTGCACGCCCGTGGCGTACGGGTGCCGGACGACCTGAGCATCGTCGGCTTCGACGACGTGCCCACCGCCTCGATGGTGTCACCGCCTCTGACCACCGTGGCCGTGCCGATCCCGGCGCTGGCGCGCGCCGCGTCCGCCATGCTCCTCGCCGAACTCAGGGCGGCCCACCCCGACGGAGGGAGGGTCGCGCCGCCGCCACGCCCGCCGGCGCCGGAGCTGGAGACCCGACTGCTCATCCGGAGCACCACCGGGCCGACCTAGCCCGGACCCTTCCAGGAGGACCACCCCCCATGAGAACTCCGCTGCGAACCTCCGCCGTCATGCTGGCCGCGTCCATGATCGCCTGGCTGTCCGCCTGCGGGGCGCCCGAGAGCGGGACGGGCTCGGCCGGCGAACCCGCGCTCGCCGACGTCAAGGCGCCGTCCGACCCGGTCACGCTGAACATCGTCGATGTCGCCGGCAACCTCCAGCTCACCCAGAAGATCTTCGACAACTACAAGGCCGCCAACCCCAAGCTGGTCGAGCGGATCACCTACACCAAGCTCACCTCGCCCGAACTGGCGGGCAAGGTGAAGGCTCAGCAGGACGCCGGCCGGCTGGACATCGATCTGGTGCTGACCGGCACGGACGGGCTCTCGGCCGGGCTTGAGCAGAACCTGTGGGTGGACCTGGTCGGCAAGTACTCCAGCAAGCTGCCGAACCTGAACTCCATCTACCTGGAGCCCGCCGCCAAGATGCAGGCGCTCGCCAAGAACAGGGGCGTCACCGTGACGTACTACCCGTCCGGGCCGCTCATCGAGTACGACCCCAAGACCGTCCCGAACCCGCCCAAGACCGCCGACGAGCTGCTGTCGTGGGCGAAGGCCCATCCGAAGAAGCTGATGTACGCGCGGCCCGCCAACTCCGGCCCGGGACGCACCTGGATCATGGGCCTGCCCTACATCCTCAAGGACTCCGACCCGATGGACCCGGTCAACGGCTGGACCAAGACGTGGGCCTACCTCAAGGAACTCGACAAGTACATAGAGTACTACCCCAGCGGCACCACCCAGACCATGAAGGAACTGGGCGAGGGCACCCGCGACATCATCCTCAGCACCACCGGCTGGGACATCAACCCGCGCGTTCTCGGGCAGGTGCCCAAGGACGTCAAGGTCGGCGCGCTCAACGGCTTCACCTGGGTCACCGACGCCCACTACATGGTCGTCCCGAAGGGCATCTCCGGCGAGAAGCTGCACGTGCTGACGGACATGATGAAGTTCGCGCTCACACCCCAGCAGCAGGCCATCACCTACGACAAGGGGTACTTCTACCCAGGGCCGGCCGTGAACGGCGTCACGCTCGGCATGGCTCCGCCGGAAAGCCGGAAGGTCCTCCAGGAGTTCGGGCGTCCCGAGTACGAGAGCCTCATCGCCGACAACCCCAAGGCGCCGCCGCTGGACGCCAAGGCGATGGTCGCCGCGTTCGACAAGTGGGACCGTGAGATCGGCGGCCAGAAGGTGAAGAAGTCGTGACGGTCGCCATCGAGGAGAACCGGGTGCGGTTCTCGGAGTTGCGGATGGAGGGGGTGACGCGGCGGTTCGGGCCGGCGGTGGCGCTGGACCGGATCGATCTGCGGATCAAGGGCGGCGAGTTCCTGGCGCTGCTCGGCCCCTCCGGGTGCGGCAAGTCCACCGCGTTGAACTGCCTGGCCGGGTTGCTGCCGCTGTCGGCGGGGGAGATCTGGCTGGACGAGGAGCGCATCGACGGGCTGCCGCCGGAACGCCGCGAGTTCGGGATGGTGTTCCAGAACTACGCGCTGTTCCCCCACCTGTCCGTCCGCAAGAACGTGGCGTTCGGGCTCGCGGTGCGCCGGATGGGCAAGGCCGAGACCGCCCGGCGCGTGGACGACGCCCTGCGGCTGGTGGAGCTGACCGAGCACGCGCACAAGCTGCCCGGTCAGCTGTCCGGCGGGCAGCAGCAGCGGGTCGCGATCGCCCGTGCGGTGGTGCTGCGGCCGCGGCTGGTGCTGATGGACGAGCCGCTGTCGAACCTCGACGCCAAGCTGCGCGTCCAGATGCGCACCGAGATCCGGCGGATGCATCAGGACCTCGGGCTCACCACCGTGTACGTGACGCACGACCAGGAGGAGGCCCTCGCCCTCGCCGACCGGGTGGTGGTGCTGCGGGACGGGCGCATCGAGCAGTCCGGCACGCCCGAGGAGGTGTACACCTACCCGTCCAGCACCTACATCGCCGGGTTCATGGGGTACCGGAACCTGCTGGAGATGCCCGTGGTGTCGAAGGACGGCGGGCGGGTGACGATCGCCGACCGCGAGCTGCGGCTCACCGGCGTCCCCCAGGAGAAGATCACCGGGGCGCACGCGGTCGCGGCCGTGCGCCCGGAGGACTTCCGTCTCGCGGACGGGACGTCCGAGAAGCGGAACCTGCTGACGGTGCGGGTGGAGGTGTCGGAGTTCCACGGCCGGGAGGTGGCGGCGGAGGGCGTCACCGGGGACGGGCACGTCGTCCACTTCCGGCTGCCCGAACGGGTCGCGCCCGGCTCGCGGGTGGAGCTGACGGTGCCGGAGGAGCGGGTGCTGGTCTTCGGTGAGTCCCCCGGGCCGGAGGAGGACTGATGGCCGTCGAGGCGCCCCCCGCACGCCCACCGGGGAAACGCGGGAAGCACGGGAAGCCGCCGCCCGAGCGGGTGCGCGGCGGGCTGCGGCACCGGCTGGCGGAGCGGGGCGTGGACCGGGTCCTGCTCCTGCTGGTCCCGGCCGTGCTCGTGGTGGGCGTGCTGTTCCTCTACCCGATGATGTACGGGGTGGGGCTGTCCGTGCAGCCCAAGAGCGGCGGCGGGATGTTCGCCAACTATCAGGCGTTCTTCAGCGACGCCTACCAGCGCGGCACGATCACCAAGACGCTGCGGCTGGCGCTGCCCGCCGCGCTGTTCAACGTGGCGGTGTCGGTGCCGATCGCCTACCGCCTGCGCGGACGGTTCCGCGGGCGGCGGCTGCTCACGGCGGTGCTGGTGCTGCCGGTGACGCTGGGCACGGTGCTGGTGGCGGACGGCATCCTGCGCTACCTGGGCCCGCGCGGCTGGCTGAACCGGCTGCTGCTGGACATCGGGCTGATCGACCAGCCGATCCGGCTGATCTACAACTACTGGGGCGTTCTGCTGTCGCTGGTCATCACCGGGTTCCCGTTCGCGTTCCTGCTGGTGCTGGCCTACCTGTCGGGCATCGACCCGAACCTGGAGCGGGCCGCGGCGACGCTGGGCGCCGGTCCCTGGCAGCGGATGCGGCGGGTCACGCTGCCGCTGCTGGCGCCGGGCCTGGCCACCACGTTCGTGCTGGCGTTCGTGCTGGCGTTCTCGGTGTTCCCGTCCGCGAACCTGGTCGGCGAGCCCGCTGGGGAGACCCGGGTGATGGCGATCGCGGCGTACCAGGCGGCGTTCGAGAAGTACGACTACTCGATGGCCTCCACCATCGCCGTCCTGATGGGGGTGTTCGAGCTGCTGGTCATCTCGTTCACGCTGCTGCTGCGCGGACGGCTGTACGCGGGCCCCGCGATGGGAGGGAAGGGATCATGACGGCCGTTCCCGTCCCGTCGACGTTCCGGCGGCTGCCGCGCCGCGGCCTGACCGGCTGGATCGTGTGGGGCTGCGTCGCGTTCTTCCTCGTCAACCTGTTGGCGCTGATCCTGTCGGTGGTGGTGAACTCCTTCGGGACGGCCTGGTTCACCGGCTGGCTGCCGCAGGGCTTCACCACCGCCTGGTACTCCGACGCCTGGAGCGAGTTCGCGCTGGGCGAGGTGCTCCAGGTGACGTTGAGCGTGACGCTGGCGGTGGTGGCGCTGTCCCTGCTGCTGGGCGTGCCCGCCGCGTACGCGCTGGCCCGCCGCGACTTCCCCGGCAAGCGGCTGGTGATGCTGCTCCTGCTGCTGCCGGTCGTGCTGCCGCCGATCACCTACGGCATCCCGCTGGCGACGGTCCTCTACAAAGTGCACCTGGCCGGGACGATGACCGGTGTGGTCGCGGCCAACCTGGTCCCGGCGCTGCCGTTCGTGGTGCTGGTGATGACCCCGTTCGTGGAGCAGATCGACGCGAACGTGGAGTCGGCGGCGCGCATGTGCGGCGCCAAGACACGCCAGGTCTTCTCCAGGGTGCTGGTGCCGCTGCTGCTGCCGGGCATCCTGGCCGCGGGGATCCTGGTGCTGGTGCGGACGGTGGCGATGTTCGAGCTGACCTTCCTGGTCGCCGACGCCGACAGCCAGACGCTGATCGTGGCGCTGTACAGCGCGGCGTTCACCCCCGGCATCCGGGCCGCCCAGGCCATCGACGCGATGGCCGTGATCTACATGTCGCTGTCGGCGCTGCTGCTGGTCATCGCGCTGATGTTCGTCAATCCCACGCAGATCGTCGCACAGGTCAGGGAGCAGACACGTGAGTGATGCGCGGTTCGACTTCTCCGGCGAGCGGGTGGTGGTGACCGGGGCGGCCGGGCTGATCGGGCGGGCGCTGGTGGTCCGGTTCGCCGAGGCCGGGGCCACGGTGCTCGCCGTGGATCGGGACGCCGACGGGCTGAAGGTGTTCGCCGACCGGCGGTTCCCCGGTCCGGGGAGCGTCGCCACCCTGACCGCCGACCTGGCCGAGGAGGAGTCGGCCGAGCGGGTCTTCGCGTGGGTGGACGCGGCGGGCGGCCTGGACGTCCTGGTCAACAACGCCGCCCTCACCGAGTACCGGACCCCGTTCATCGACCTCGACACCGCGACCTGGGACGCGGTGATGGGCGCCAACCTGCGTTCGGCGTACCTGCTGTCGGTGCGCGCGGTGCGCCGCTGGCGGGACGGGGGACGCGGCGGGGTGGTCATCAACATGTCCTCGCCGGGCGGGGCGCGCGCCCACGAGGACCAGAGCGCCTATGACGTCACCAAGGCCGGCCTGGAGGCGCTGGCGCGGGCGATCGCCGTGGAGCTCGGCGGCCTCGGCATCCGTGCCAACTGCATCGCCCCGGCCAGCGTGGTCGGGGACGTCCGTCCCACGACCGACATCCCCTCGGGCCGCACCACCTCGCCCGACCAGGTGGCGGACGCGGCGCTGTTCCTCGCGTCCGGTGCCGCGTCCCAGATCAACGGCCATGTCGTGCGCGTGGACGGCGGCCTGCACGCGCGGCTGCGTACCGACCCGTCCCAGGAGCAGCAGAGATGAGCGGCAGCGGTCCAGGGGAGCGCCCAGGAGGGAGACGGCGTGAAGCTTGAGGGTGTCCTGTTCTTCCCGGTGACCCCGTTCGGGAGCGACGGCGGGGTCGCGGCGGACGTGCTGGCCGAGCATGTGCGGCGGGGCATGGCACACGGTCCCGGCGGGGTGTTCGTCGCGTGCGGCACGGGTGAGTTCCCGTCCCTGTCGGAGGACGAGCACGAGCTGGCGGTCCGTACCGCCGTGGGCGAGGTGGCCGGGCGGGTTCCGGTGATCGCCGGGGCGGGCGGCCCGCTGGGCGCGGCGGTGCGGCAGGCGGCGCGGGCGGCGGCGGCCGGGGCGGACGGCCTTCTGCTGATGCCGCCCTACCTGGCGCAGGGCCCCGCGAACGGGCTGCACGCCTACGTGACCCGGATCGCCGAGGCCGCCGGGATCCCCTTGATCCTCTACCAGCGGGGCGGGGTCGCGCTGGACCCGGCGGAGGCCGTCGCGCTCGCCCGTATCCCCGGCGTGGTGGGGCTGAAGGACGGCGGCGGCGACATCGACCGGATGGCGCGGATCGTGAACGCCGTCCGCCGCGAGGTCGGGCCGGACTTCACCTTCTTCAACGGGCTGCCGACCGCGGAGCTGACCGCCCCCGCGTACCGGGGGATCGGCGTGGACCTGTACTCCTCGGCCGCGTTCTGCTTCGTCCCCGAGGTGGCGACGGCGTTCCGCGCCGCGCTGGACGAGGGCGACGACGCGGGCGTGCGACGCCTGATCAGCCGGTTCTACGCGCCGCTGGTGGAGCTGCGCGCCACGGTGCCCGGCTACGCGGTGTCGCTGGTCAAGGCGGCGGTGCGCATGGAGGGACTGGACGTGGGTTCCGTCCGGCCGCCGCTCACCGACCCCGGGCCCGACCACCTGCGGGAGCTGGCCGACATCGTCAAGGCCGGGCGCGGCGCCCTCCCATGACGATCACGAAGGTGAAGAGCACGCTGCATCGCGTGCCGATGACGCGGCCGTGGAGCCCGGAGATGACGCACATCCACGTCATCGTGACCGAACTGACCACCGCCGACGGGCGCACCGGTACGGGCTTCTCCTGGACACCGTGGGTCGGGGGAGCGGCGGTGCACGCGCTGCTGGAGTCCGACATCCGCGCGCTGGCGACGGGGCTGCCCGCGCATCCCGAGGTGGTGTTCGACCATCTGTGGTGGCGGCTGCACGAGGCGGGCCGGGGCGGCCTGGTCACCATCGCGCTCGCCGCCGTCGACCTGGCGCTGTGGGACCTGCGCGCCGCCGGCACCGGACTCGTGGACCTGCTCGGGCGGCGCCGCGACTCCGTCACGGTGTACGGCAGCGGCGTCAACCGGCACTACACCCTCAAGGAACTGGTCGCGCAGGCCGAACGGTGGAAGGCGCGCGGCCTGACCGCCGCGAAGATCAAGGTGGGGCTGGACGACCTGGCGGAGGACGTGGAACGGGTCGCGGCCGTCCGCGAGACGCTCGGCCCCGACGCCCTGCTGATGGTGGACGCCAACCAGCTCTGGGACCTGCCGCGCGCCATCCGCGCCGCCGAGGCGTTACGCCCGTACGACCCGTACTGGATCGAGGAGCCGCTTCCATCCGCCGACGTGCACGCCTACGCCCGGTTGCGGGCGAGCGTGGACGTGCCGATCGCGCTGGGCGAGAACACCTACACCACCTACGAGTTCCGTGACCTGCTCGCGGCGGGGGCGTGCGACATCGTCCAGCCGAACGTGGTGCGGGTCGGCGGGATCACCCCGTTCCTGAGGATCGCCGAGCTGGCCCGCGCCCATGACGTCCCCGCGTTCCCGCACCTGCTGCCCGACATCTCCGGGCAGCTCGCCTGCTGCCTGCCGATGCCGCCGATGGTGGAGGACGTGGAGGACGCCTCGTTCGCCGACCTGGGCCTGCTCGCCGAGCCGTACCCGGTCCGCATCGACGGCGGCGTGCTGCGCCCCGGGGACCACGGCGGGCACGGGATCCGGTTCGACCCGGCCGCGCTCGCCCGGACGAGGGTCAGGACGAGGGGCTAGTCAGGCGGGCCGTTCCAGGGCCAGTTCCCGCTCGAACCATTCGATGGTGGAGCGCAGGCCGGTCTCGACCGTCACCTCGGGCTCCCAGCCCAGCGACTCCCGCGCCAGCGTGGTGTCGGGACGGCGCACGCCCGGGTCGTCCACCGGGCGCTCCACGAAGCGGATCGTCGAGCGCGACCCGGTCAGCTCGATGACGAGCCTGGCCAGGTCGAGCATCGAGGTCTCGTACGGGCTGCCGATGTTCATCGGCCCGGGATGACCGGACAGCGCGAACTCCAGGATGCCGCGCACGGTGTCGTCCACGAAGCAGATCGAGCGGGTCTGCGAGCCGTCGCCGGTCACGGTCAGCGGCTCCCCGCGCAGCGCCTGCCGCAGGAACGTCGGGATCGCCCGGCCGTCGTCGGGCCGCATCCGCGGGCCGTAGCTGTTGAAGATCCGCACGATGCCGGCGTCCAGCCCGCGGGAGTGCCGGAACGCCGAGGTCAGCGCCTCGGCGAACCGCTTGGCCTCGTCGTACACGCTGCGCGGCCCCACCGGGTTGACGTTCCCCCAGTACGACTCGCGCTGCGGGTGTTCCAGCGGGTCCCCGTACACCTCCGAGGTGGACGCCAGGACGAACCGGGCGTCCTCGCGCTCGGCCAGGTCGAGCGCGACGCGGGTGCCCTGGCTGCCGACCTCCAGCGTCTGGACGGGCCAGCGCAGGTAGTCGGCGGGCGAGGCGGCCGAGGCGAGATGGAAGACGTACCCGAGCGGTCCCTCCACGGCCAGCGGGCGGGTGAGGTCGCGCCGCAGGAAGACGAAGTCCTCACGCGGCAGCAGGCGCGCGATGGTACGGGTGGACCCGGTCAGCAGGTTATCCAGGCACACCACCGATATGCCGCGGTCCAGCAGCCTCTCGCACAGATGCGAACCGAGGAATCCCGCGCCCCCCGCCACGACCGCGCGCGGATACCGCTCCGTCATGCCGTGCTCCCTCCTTGATGTTGGGGCGTTCCAGGACCCGCGTCGCCGCCTCGACGACACGGTCCACGGAGATCTCCAGCAGGCCCGGGTCGGGCCGCCCGCCGCGCGGGTCGCCGCGGTGCCCCGTCCACAGCACCGTGTGCTGGGTGCGCTCGGGCGGCGGGCCCCACAGCTCGGGCGGGGTCGGGCCGAACAGCAGCACCGACGGGGTGCCGTACGCGGTGGCCAGATGCGCGGTGCCGGTGTCGCCGCAGATCACCAGCCGGGCCCGCGCGATGAGGATGGCCAGTTCGAGCGGCCCGGTGCGGCCGGACAGCTCCGCCTCGGGGCCGAGCCCGCCCAGCATCGCGACGCGCCGCGCCAGTGCGGTCTCGCCCCGGGAGCCGGTGATCACGACCCGTTCGCCGCGGGCGCGCAGGGCCTCCGCGACGGCGCCGTACCGTTCGGCGGGCCACTGCCGGGCCGGGTACCCCGCGCCCGGGTGGATCACGATCGCGCCGGGCGCCGCCGACCCCAGCGGGGGACGGGGCAGGTCCAGCTCGCCCGGGTCGGTGTCGAAGCCGTGCGCCTCGACCAGCCGGCACCACCGCGCCACCTCGTGCTCGGCGCAGTGCCAGGCCGGGCCGTCGCAGCCGTCCACGTCGCCGTTGGCGAAGGCGATGAGCTGGCCGGGACGCAGCGAGCGCAGCAGCCGGTGGCTCTGCGGCCCGCACCCGTGCAGGTTGACGGCCAGGTCGACCGGCCCGTCCGGGGGCGGCAGCGGGGCCAGCCCGGACGCGGGGAACACGTCGTCCACGGCCCCGCTGAGCAGGGCGATCGGCGCGACCCTGCGCGGCGCGGCCAGGGTCAGCCGCCAGCCGGGCAGGCCGCGGCGCAGCCCCCGCAGCGCGGGCAGCGCGGTCAGCAGGTCGCCCAGGCCCAGCGCGCGCAGGACGAGCGCGCGGGGCGGCCGTTCGGCGCCGCCCGTCCCCGTCACGGCCATGACGGCTCCGTCGACGGGCACACCACCAGCTCGCGCACCTCGCAGCCGGGCGGCTGCGACAGCGCGAACGCCACGGCCGCCGCCACGTCCGACGGCTTGTTGAGCCGGGCGTCCGGGCCGGGCCTGTACTGCTCGTCGCGGCCGTCGAAGAACGCGGTGTCCATGCCGCCGGGGACCAGCGTCGTGACGCCGATGTGCCCGGCCAGTTCGGCGGCCAGCGCGCGGCTGAACCCGACCACGCCGAACTTGGACGCGCAGTACGCGGTCGCGTCGCTCAGCGCCCTCAGCCCCAGCGTGGACGCGCAGGTGACGATGCGGCCGTTCGGCGCGTGCTCCAGGTAGGGAAGGGCGGCCCGCACGACCGCGGCGGTGCCGAGCAGGTTGACCTGCACGACCCGGTCCCAGTCCTCGGCCGGGACGTCGCCCAGCCGGCCGCAGGAGTCGATCCCGGCGGCGGTGACCACCGCGTCCAGGCCGCCCGCCTCCCGGGCCAGGCCGTGCACGGCCCGCTCGGCGGTCTGCCGGTCGGCCAGGTCGGCCTGCATGTGCGGGATGTCGCCGTTGTGGGTGCCGTCCTCGTTCTTGGGCGGATGCCGGTCGACGATCAGCGGCGTGCCGCCGTCGTCGGCGACCCGCCGGGCGATGGCCGCGCCCAAGCCGGAGGCACCCCCGGTGATGAGCACCTTCATGATGATTCCTCCTTGAGCATGCGGGTGGTGGACCGTCCCTCCATGAACGGCAGCAGCACGATCTCGCCGCCGTTGGCGCGGACGGTGCCGGCCTCGGGCAGGGCGGCGCCCGAATAGTCGGCGCCCTTGACCCAGATGTCGGGCCGCAGCCGGTCCAGCAGCGGCTCGGGGGTGTCCTCGTCGAACACCAGCGTGGCGTCCACGTCCGTGAGGGCGCGCAGCACCCGCACCCGGTCCTCCGCCGGGGTGACCGGACGTCCCGGGCCCTTGCGGCGGCGCACCGAGCGGTCGGAGTTGACGCAGACGATCAGGCAGTCGCCCAGGCGCCGTGCCTGCTGGAACAGGGCGACGTGCCCGGCGTGCAGCAGGTCGAAGCAGCCGCCGGTGGCGACCACGGTGCCGCCCGTGCGGCGGGTGCGCTCCACCACGTCCCAGGCGTCGGCGACCTCGCTGGGCGGGCGCATCTCCGGCGAGCCGGTGTCGGCCAGCCGCGACGCCACCGCCCCGGCCGCGCCCCCGTGCACGAACGCGGACGCCCGGCGCACGCCTTCGCCGACCGCCTCGGCCAGACCGCCGCCGTCGGCCAGGACCTCGGTGGCGCGTGCGGCGAAGCTGTCGCCCGCTCCGCAGCAGTCCGGCGTGCCGTACGGCGGGACCGACTCGGCCGGAGCCAGGTAGGGGGTGCACGTCCCATCGCAGAGCAGCGCGCCGTCCGACCCGAGGGTGACCGCGACCGCCTCCAGGCCCCACGCCTCGGCCAGGTGCCGGGCGCGGCGGGTGGAGGGGGCCAGGCCGGTGCCCGTGATCTCGGCGCCGTGGGCGGCGGCGAGCCTGGCCGCCTCGTCCTCGTTGGGCGTCATCAGCCGGGTGCCGTGGACGGGCGGCTCGCCCCGGGGATGCGGGTCCCACACCACCGGGACCCGTCCCGCCAGGCCCTCCAGCAGGCTGCGGATCGCGGCGTGGCCGGTGACGCCGCGGCCGTAGTCGGAGACCAGCACCGCCCCCGCACGGGACAGGGCCGCGGTGACGCTCGGGCCGATCGGCCCGTCCTGGGCCCTGCCGTCCCCGACGTCCAGCCGGGCGACGGACCGTCCCTCGGCCTGGATCCGCAGCTTGCAGGGCGTGCCGCCGTGCAGGTGGAAGGCGGCCACCTCCAGGTGCGGCTCCAGCAGCGCGCGCAGGCGGTGACCGGGCTCGTCGTCGGCGAGCGCCGTCACCAGCACCACCTCCCGGCCCTCGGCCGCCGCCAGCAGCGCCGCCAGGCCCGCCCCGCCCGGACGGGGCCGCTCGTCGGCATGGTCGATCACCGGGACGGGCGCGTCCGGGCACAGCCGGGACGCGGCGCCCACGATGTCGATGTCCAGGAGCACGTCGCCGACCACGACCAGGGGCCCGTCCGAGCGGCCCCCCGGCGCGGCGCCCCGGACGCGCCGGGCGCCCTCACCGGCGGTCATCCGGCGCTCCCAGGCTCTGGTCGATCACCCCGCACAGGAGGTGGATCGCGGCCAGGTGGATCTCCTGCACGGTCGAGGTGCTGTGGGCGTCCACCGCGATGGCGTCGTCGCACGCCTCGATGAGCGGGTTGGGACCCGGGCCGGTGATCGCCCACGCGGTCAGCCCGAGCCGCCGCGCGATACGCGCCGCCGCGATCACGTTCGGGCTCCGCCCGCTGGTGGACAGGCAGATCAGCACGTCGCCCGGACGGCCGTGCGCGCGCACCTGCCGGGCGAAGGCGTCCGCCGCGCCGTAGTCGTTGCCGATCGCGGTGACCGTGGAGCTGTCGCCGTGCAGCGGGATCGCCGCCAGCGGAGGCCGCTCGTCCTCGTACCGGCCGACCAGCTCGGCGGTCAGATGCTGTGCCTCGGCGGCGCTGCCCCCGTTCCCGCACGCCAGCAGCCGTCCCCCGGAGCCGAGGACCTGGCCCAGGCGGCGTCCCCACGCCGTGATGACCGGGGCCTGGGCGCGGAACCTCAGCGCCGCGTCCGCCAGCGCCTCCAGACGGTCCTCGCGGGCGACCGCGCCGGTGCCCGCCGTGGGCGTGGTGGTGGGAGCCGCGGTCACCCCGCCCCGCTGCGGGGTCATGCCGCCACCTCGTTCCTGGCCGCGGCCTGTTCGTAGACGGCCAGCGTCTCCTGGGCGATGCGCGCCCAGGAGTAGCGGGAACGCGCCCGGTCCGCGGCGGCGAAGCCCATGGCGGTGGCGCGGGTCCCGTCGGCGAGCAGGCTCCGGATCCGCCGGGCCGCCTCGCCGGGCCGGCGCGGCGGCACCCACACGCCGGTGACGCCGTTGACGATGCTGTCCAGGTGCCCGCCGACGCCGGTGGCGACCACCGGCCTGCCGCAGGCCATCGCCTCCAGCGGCACCATGCCGAACGGCTCGTACCAGGGCAGCGTCACGACCAGGTCGGCCGAGCGCAGCAGCGCGGGCACCTGGTCGCGGGCGACCCGCCCCAGGAACGAGACGCGGCCGTGCACCCCGATCTCCCGCGCGACCTGCCGCAGCCGCCCCACCTCCTCGTCGTCGTCCAGGTCCGCGAAGGGCGGACCGCCCGCCACGACCAGTTCCGCGCCGGGGATCTGGGCCAGCGCCTCGATGGCGGTGTCCACGCCCTTGCGCTCCACCAGCCGCGACAGCGCCACCAGCCGCGTCTGCGGCCAGCCGGGGGCCTCCAGCTCGGCCGCGCCGGACCGGTCCACGGGACCGTCCGGGCAGAAGCGCTCCAGGTCCACCCCGCACGGGACGACCCTGATGCGCTCGCGCGGCACGCCCATCCGCAGCAGTTCCCTGGTCTCGTCCGTGCAGGTCGCGATAACGGCCTGGACGGTGCGGCCGATCGCGGGCTCCAGCCGGAGCCGTTCGATCGGGCTGGTGTCCTTGCCGCCCTGGTGGCGGCGCTTCACCGAGCCCAGCGCGTGGAAGGTCTGCACCACCGGGATACGCCCGCCCAGCGCGTCGGCGGCCCGCAGCGCCGCGAGCCCGCTCATCCAGAAGTGCGCGTGCGCCACGTACGGCGGCGACTGTGCCCAGCGCTTCTCCAGATAGCGCCCGAAGTCGGGCATCAAGTGGAGCAGCTCGTCCTTCGGCAGGGCCGTGGCGGGTCCCACCGGGACGTGCTCCACCGTGACCCCCGGGGCCAGCCTCACCCGGTCGGGCAGGTCGGGCGAGTCCCGGCGGGTGTAGACGGTGACATGGTGCCCCTGGCGGCCCATCTCGGTCGCGAGGTCGGCCACGAACACGTTCTGGCCGCCGCCGTCCGGGCCCCCGAGCCCCGTCCGGATGGCGAGCGGGCTCGCGTGCTCGGAGACCATGGCTATCTGCTTCGGGTTCATCGGGTCACCTCTCGGTCAGCTGCCAGAGCATGTGCCGCCAGTCCCGCAGGAAACGCGGCAGCCCGTAGCGTTCGCTCGCGAACGCCCGCGCCTCCTTCCCCATCCGCCGGGCGTGCGGGGCGTCGGCGGCGAGGGACCGCGCCGCCTCGGCGAGGGTGTCGACACGCGTCGACAGCACCCCGGCCTCGGGGGGTACGGCCTCGACCGCCTCGGTGGTCGCCAGCGCCACCACGGGGAGGCCGAGCATCATCGCCTCGATCAGCGCGAGACCGAGCGAGGTCCATCGGTACGGGTGGACGTAGACGCGGCGCCGGGCCAGTTCCTCGTGCATCCGCGCCTGCGGAAGGTCCTCGTACGTCCACAGCGACTCGTGCGGGATGCCGAGCTTGCGCGGCACGCCGCTGACGTTCATGCCGAACAGGTCCAGGGGGACGGAGGCGGCCAGCGCGGGGAGCATGTCGGTGCCCGCCACCCGGCCGCGGCGCAGCGGGTCGTTGATGACCACCGCGGCGCGCGGCATGTCGCCGTGGAACCGGTAGCCGGGATCGACGACACCGTGCTCGATCACCGTCGTCGGAGCGTTGCCGCAGTTCCAGAAGAGCTGGTTGAAGTGGGTGACGTGCACGATCGGGATGTCGGTGCGGTCGTGCAGGAAGTGCCGGCTGTCGGGGACGACCTCCTCGGGCAGGCTCGCGTCCGCGGGGGTGCGGCGCGGCGTGTCGTGCTCGACGTACACGGCCGGGACGTCCTGGCCGGGTGTCCGGCCGAGCCACCGCTCGCACAGCTCGATCTCGTGCGGGCGTTGCAGGACGACCGCGTCGACGCGCTCCTCGCGCAGCCGGTCGTGCGGGACCTCGATCGCCCGGTCCGGCCACGCGTAGGTGTCCGGGCGGCCCTTGCCGTCCGGTCCGCGCCCGGGGACGACGGGGACGAGCGTCGTCTGCGGCCCGTACACGAAGGAGGTGGCCCAGGAGCCGTGCACCTGCCAGAGCAGCACCCTCATTCTCTGATCACCTCCTGGACGGCGTCCACGACGCGCTCCGCGGTGACGGAGGACAGGCAAGGATGCCCGGGGATGGGGCACACCCGCGCCCGGGTGTCCTTGCAAGGGGCGTCCTGGTCGCCCAGCAGGATGTGACGCACCCCGTACGGCGCCCAGCGCGCCGCGGGCACAGTCGGCGCGAACAACGACACGACCGGGGTGCCGACGGCGGCGGCCAGGTGCGCCGGGCCGGTGTTGCCGGCGACGACGGCCCGGGCCTCGGCCAGGATGCCCGCCAGCTCCTCAAGGGACGTGCGCCCGCCCAGGTCGAGCCCGCAGTCACCGGCGACGCGGGCGGTGAGGTCCTTCTCGTCGCGGTGACCGGTGACCACGACGCGGTATCCGGCGGCGTCCAGCAGCCGCACCGCCTCGGCGCAGCGCTCGGGCGGCCACGCCCGCGCCGGGACGGACGTGCCCGGGTGGACGACCACGTACCCGGGGCCGCCGGTGAACGGCCACACCTCGGGCAGCGGCCCGCGGATCCGCAGCCGGGTGTCGGCGGGGGCGGGGAAACCGGCGTCGGCGGCCAGCGCCAGCATCCGCTCGGTCTCCGGGACGTCGGTGTCGGGACGGTGCCGCAGGTCCAGCAGCGAGCCCGGATAGTCCTCGCTGATCCCGCCGATCCACGGGACCCCCGCCAGCCGCAGTTGCAGCGCCAGCGGCAGCGGCGACTGGTGGAACGAGGTGAAGATCAGCGCGCGGTCGAAGCGGCCCGCGCGCAACCGGCGCGCCAGGACGTCCAGCATGGCGGCCAGCAGGGCGCCGTCCGCCGGGACGGGCTCGGGGTCGATCCAGGGGGCGCGCCACTCGATGACGTCGTCGACGCCGGGCAGCAGGTCGGCGGCGGCCCGCCCGCGCGGCCCGCACAGCAGGGTGACCCGCTCGGCGACGTCCGCGACCGCCCGGACCGCCGGGCCGGACAGCAGGACGTCGCCCAGGTTGTCCAGGCGCGCGACGAGGACCCTCATCGCACCCCCCGCTCGGCGGGGACGCGCTCCCGTTTCCGCCCGCCGCGGTCGTCGCCGAGGACCAGGTCGACGGCGCTGTTCAGGTCGGGCGCCACCTCGCTCGCGGCGGCGATCTCCTCCAGCCGCGTCCTGCCGGTGGGGACGAGGATGCCCCGGGCGCCCGCCGCCACGGCCGCCTCCACGTCCCCGCCGATGTCGCCGATGACGACGCAGTCGGAGGGGAGCACGCCCAGGCGCCCGGCGGCACGTTCCACCAGCGCCGGCAGCGGCTTGCGGCAGTCGCAGTCGTCGTCGCGGTCGTGCGGGCAGATCTCCCACACGTCGATGGGGCCGACCAGCTCCTCCACGCGCGCGTTGACGCGGCGCACGTCGTCGGCGGTGATGTAGCCCTTGGCCACGCCCGACTGGTTGGACACCACGCCGATGCGCACTCCCTGCCGCCTCAGGCGCTCCAGTGCCTCGGCGGCGCCGGGCATGGGCTCGACGGTCGTGGGATCCCCGTTGTACGGGACGTCCCGGATCAGCGTGTCGTCCCGATCGAACAGCACCACCTGGCGCGACGGCCACGGCCCCGCCCCGCGGTGCTCGACCAGCCCGCGCAGCCGGTACAGGACGGCGGCCGGCGGGATGACCAGGCTGGTCACCAGCATCTTGACGACCTCACCCGGCCAAGGCGCTCCGAGCCGCGTCGCCCGGAAGCGACCCCCCAAGCCCTCCAAGAGATCCGTCCGGCACCGCTCACTGAGCTCCGCCGGCGCCCTGTCCCAGATCCTGGGGATGCGCGCCGCGACGAACTCGGCGCTCAGTCCCGCCCAGGCCGCGCCCGCGGCCAGGGCGGTGCGGCGTGCTCCGGCCGCGAAAGCGGCCACGGCCAGCAGGCCCGCGCCCGTGGTGGCCACGTGACGGGGGAAGCGGCCGGACCCCTCGCCCGCTCGTTCCCTCCAGCCGCGGCCGTGCAGGCGCCGCATCAGCACGTCGTCGGCGTTGCCCGCCTGCGCCCTGACCGAGACCCAGAACCCCGCCGGGCGGACGGGATGGGTCACCCGCCGCGTGCCGCGCACCAGCCGGTGATCATTGTCCATGACGCGCAGCGCGAGGTCGGCGTCCTCGCGGTAGGCGTGCTGGAACCGCTCGTCGAAGCCCCCGCATTCGGCGAGCACGTCCCGGCGGTACGCCATGTCCGCGGTGATCCACAGCGCCGACTCCAGCCCGGCGGTGTTGCGCTCCCAGTCGGTCGCGGCGCGGGAGGCGGGGAGCGGCACGGTGACGATCCCCTGGCAGCCGCCGGCCTCGGACGCCGTTGTCTCGAGGTCGGCGGCCAGATCGCGGGCCCATCCGGGCGAGAGGACCACGTCGTCGTCCAGGAACACCACCCACTCGGTGGTCGTCGTGCGCCAGCCCGCGTTGCGCGCGGCGGCCGGTCCGCGCCCGCCGGACCTGATCACCCTCACCAGGTCGCCGGTCCCGTCCACGGACGGGGGCAGGGGCAGCGGGGCGCCGGGGCGCGGCCGGTCGTCCACGATCACGATCGCCTCGGGCGCGGGAGCGTCCGGCCCGCCGAGCCGGCCGAGCAGCGCGTCCAGCAGCATGCGCAGGCTGGGCCGTCCCGTGGTCGGGACGACGATGCTGTACGAGACGCGGGACGTCACCTGGCGAACACCTCCGCGCGCCGGACGACGTAGGGCCCGATGGCGAGCAGGTCCACGGGCGCGGAGCCGAAGCACTCCAGCACGTCGCGCGGGTCGTCCACCATGGGCCTCCCCGCGGTGTTGAGGCTGGTGTTGACGACGACCGGCAGGCCCGTGCGGGCCTCGAACGCCTTCAGCAGGCCCGCGACCAGCGGCTCGGCCTGGTTGTCGACCGTCTGGATCCGCGCGGTCCCGTCCACGTGCACGACGGCCGGGATCCGGTCGCGCCACTCGGGACTCACCCGATGGACGAACAGCATGTACGGGCTGGGCAGCGGCCCCTCGAAGATCTCGGCGGCCCGGTCGAGGGCGACCATCGGCGCGATCGGGCGGAACTGCTCGCGGCCCTTGACCGCGTTGAGCCGTTCCAGGTTGGCGGCGTTGCCGGGATGGGCGAGCAGCGAGCGATGCCCCAGCGCGCGCGGGCCGAACTCGGCGCGCCCCTGGAACCAGGCGACGATCTGGTCGCGGGCCAGCGCGTCGGCGACGGTCCCGGCCAGGTCGGCGGGCCGCTCGTACGGGACACGGGCGGTCTCCAGCCGGGCGGCCAGTTCCTCGTCCGTCCACCGCCGTCCCAGGTCGGCGCCGGGCATCGCGGCGGGCCGCTCACCGGCCGCCCAGGCCAGGTGCAGCGCGGCGCCCAGGGCGGTGCCCGCGTCGCCCGCGGCGGGCTGCACCCAGATCTCCTTGTACGGTCCTTCCTCGGCCAGCCTGGAGTTGGCCACGCAGTTCAGCGCGACCCCGCCCGCCAGCGTCAGCCGGTCCGAGCCGCCGCGGCGGTGCGTCCACAAGGCCAGTTCCAGCAGGACCTCCTCCAGCCGGGCCTGAGCGCTCGCTGCGAGATCGGCGTGGTCGGCGGTCCACCGGTCCTCGCCGTCGGCGGGGGAGCGGGCCTTGGCCAGCGCCGTCCAGTCGATCGGCGCCACCGCGAATCCGCCGTCGCCGGTCGTGCGGATCCGTTCCCTCATTTCCTTGAGGAAGCGGGGTTCTCCGTACGAGGCGAGCGCCATCACTTTGTACTCGTCGCTGGACCGGAGGAAACCAAGATGCTCGGTCAATTCTTCGTACATGAGGCCCAGCGAGTGCGGCAGGCATTGCGCGGCGAACGTGGTGAAACCGCCGTCGCGGTCGTCGTACGTTCCGGCGAGGTGCGAATGGGCCTCACCGCGCCCGTCGATGACAAGGACGTCGCCGCGCCCGGGATCGGGCGCGGCGAGCGCGGTCGAGGCGGCATGAGCCAGATGGTGCGGGACGAAACGGACAATGCCGGGATCGAGGCCGGGCAAAGCCGTGGCAAGGAAATACGGGGCGCGTGTCGCGTATCGGGTGCGCAATTCCTCCCAGTGCCCGTCGTGACCGCACATACCGGGTTCCGCGAGCGCGGGATCGTAGGAGTAGGCGACGGCGTCCAGGTCGCCCGGTTCCAGCCCGGCCTCGTCCAGGCACCAGCGCGCCGCGCGTTCGGGCAGCTCCCAGGCCGAGAACGGGACGGGACGCTTGCCGTGCTTGCGCCGGCTGAACCGCTCCTCCTCCGCGGCGCCCACGATCCGGCCGTCCACGATGAGCGCGGCGGAGGGGTCGTGGAATATGGCGTTGATTCCCAGGATGCGCATTGGGCAGGCTCCGATCGGCAGGTCGGCACGCAGGGTTGCGGCGGCCGTTGCTCGGCACCGTCTGTTGATGTGCTTTCGGGGTGTCGGCCCCTTCGGTACGGGCTCGAAGCTCAGCCCGTATGCGGAAAGCGGATGCCCGCGTCCTTGGCATCTGCTTCGACATCTGCTCTGACGTCTGCTTGGACTTCGGCTTCGATCAGAAGCTCGCTAAAATATGGACCTAGCACTCGGTTTCAGATTTTTACTAGTGTCTGCGCCTAATCACCCATAAGTCATTCACTTCTGGACCTCACCGGCTAGAAGCGGAGCAAACTGGAGAACCCAGACAAATTTTCTGTGATCTGAGTCACAGCGGCGCGCCGCCGGACGGGCGGTAGGCCCCGCCTCACCGGGGTAGGGCGCCGCCATGCGCTGCACCGTCGCAGTGATCAGCCGCGACCGGCGGCGGTCGCTGCTGGACGTCCTGTCCCGGCTGGCCGAACTGCCGGGGCGGCCGCCGGTCATCGTGGTCGACAACGCCTCGACCGACGGCACCGCCGACGCCGTCGCCGAGCGGTTCCCGCAGGTCCGGCTGATCCGCGCGGACGACAACCTGGGCGCGGTCGGGCGCAACGCCGCCCTCGACCACGTCCGCACGCCCTACGTGGCCTTCTGCGACGACGACACCTGGTGGGAGCCGGGCGCGCTGGACCGCGCCGCCGACCTGCTGGACGCCCATCCGCGCCTGGCCGTCGTGACCGGGCGCATCCTCGTCGAGCCCGGCGGACGGGAGGACCCGATCGTCCCCGAGCTGCGCGACTCGCCGATGCCGGGCCCCCGCTGGCTGCCCGGCCCCGCGCTCGGCTCGTTCCTGGCGGGCGCCTCGATGCTGCGCGCCGAGGCGTTCCGCGAGGCCGGCGGGTTCTCGCCGCGCCTGTGGCTCGG
This sequence comes from Actinomadura sp. NBRC 104412, assembly GCF_030269515.1. Classification (GTDB taxonomy): domain Bacteria; phylum Actinomycetota; class Actinomycetes; order Streptosporangiales; family Streptosporangiaceae; genus Spirillospora. The sequence continues at coordinate 239,331 of NZ_BSTM01000008.1, forward strand.
CGGGGAGGAGGAACTGCTCAGCGCCGACCTGCTCGCCCTCGGCTGGCACCTCTGCTACGCCGAGGACGTCGTCGTCCACCACCGGCCCTCGCGGCTGCGCGAACCGCACCGGCGCCGGATGGACGGCGTCCGCAACGCCCTGTGGACCACCTGGCTGCGCAGGCCGCTGCCCAGCGCGGTGCGGCGCACCGGCGGGCTGCTGCGCCGCGTGCCCCGCGACCGGGTCACGGCCGCCGCGCTGCTCCGGGCGGCACGGGGCGTCCCGTGGGTGATCCGCGAGCGCCGTCCGGTGCCGCCCGCGGTCGAGGCCCGCCTGCGGACCCTGGACGAGCCCCAGCGGCGCTCCCGCGCCCGCCGCTACGTCAGCTAGACGGCTGGACGGCCAGACCCGCGAGTCCCGGAGGACACCGCCATGGAGGACGACGTCACCGTCGTGGTCATGACCCGTGACCGGGCCGGCGAGCTGCGCCACAGCCTGACCCGGCACGAGGCGCCGGTGATCGTGGTGGACAACGGCTCCACGGACGACACCGCGGACGTGGCGCGGCAGGCCGGGGCGCGGCTGATCCGGCTCCCGGAGAACCGGGGCGCCGCCGCCCGCAACATCGGCGTCCGCGAGGCCGACACGCCCTATGTCGCCTTCGCCGACGACGACTCCTGGTGGGCGCCCGGAGCGTTGCGCCGCGCCGCCCGCACCATGGACGCCTACCCGCGGACCGCCCTGGTGACGGCGCGGGTGCTGGTCGGCGAGGACGAGCGGCTCGAACCGGTGTCGGAGGAGATGGCCCGCTCGCCGCTCGGGCAGCCCGAGCACCTGCCGGGACGCGCCGTGCTCGGCTTCCTGGCCTGCGCCGCGCTGGTCCGCCGGGACGCGTTCCTGGACGCCGGCGGCTTCTCCGGCACGCTGCACTTCGGCGGCGAGGAGGAACTGCTGGCGCTCGACCTGGCCTCCGCCGGCTGGGGCCTGGCCTACCTGCCCGAGCTGGTCGTCCACCACCATCCGTCATCGCAACGGCCCGACCCCGCGCTCAGGCTGCGCAGGCAGCTCCGCAACCGGCTGCTCACCGCGTGGCTGCGCCGCCCGCTGCCCGCGTTCGGCAAGGAGGTGCTCGCGGCGCTCGCGACACCGGACGGCAGGGGCGCTCTCGCCGACGCCGCCCGCACCTGGCCGAGCGTCGCCCGCGACCGCCGCCGTCTGCCGCCCGAGGTCGAACGCGCCCGCGCCGCACTAGACGGGGGCTGGCCGGGGACTGGCCGGTGACTAGTGGTGCCAGGGAAGCTCGACCGGCTCCGCGGGGACGCGCCCGGCCAGGAGCTCCCTCAGGAGCGGGACGAGCCCCAGCGGGTAGACGAGGTCCTGCGTGGTGGCCAGCTCGTCCACCGTCCACCAGCGGTGACCGGTGAGCTGCGAGCGTTCGAAGTCCTCCTGGCCGGCGGTGTCGACCTCGTGCGCGTGCGTGCGATACAGGAAGAAGTCGTCCCGCAGCGTCCCGCGGATCCAGCCGAGATCGGCGTAGCCGGACGTGACCGCGACCGGGGCGCCCAGCTCCGCCGGTTCGACCGCGAGGCCGGTCTCCTCGCGCAGCTCGCGCGCCGCCGCCTCGGCCAGCCCCTCGCCCTTGCCGACGCCGCCGCCCGGCGTGAGCCAGCAGTGGTCGACCCCGGGCGTGTGCCGCTCGGCGAACCGGAACAGCAGCAGCCGGTCCTCACCGTCCAGGAGCAGCACCCGCGCCGAGCGGCGCTTGTACCCCTCCCCGCGAAGGAAGCGAAGGCTCACCCTGTCAGCTCGGAGTCGAGCTTGACCAGTTGCTCGTCGTAGATGCGCCGGAGGCCGCGCGGCGCGAACGTCCGCTCGAAGAAGCCGCCGACGCCGCTCGCGCCGTTCCACGTGGTCGTCACCCGAACCCGCGCGCCCTCGCCCGCGGGGGAGACCGACCAGGTCGTGACCATCGAGGAGTTGGTGTCCCGCTCCACCAGCGTGCGCTCCTCGGGAACGGTCACCGTCATCAGGCAGTCGCGCACCCGCTTGCTGGTCGCGGCCAGCTTCCAGTGCACGACGGTGCCCTCGCCCTGGCCGCCCTCGCGGACCTCGTACTCGCTGAAATGCCCGGTCAGGATCCTCGACCGGGTGCCCTGGTAATCGCTCAGCGCCTCGAACGCCCTGTCCGCTCCTGCGCCGACGGTCTTCTCTGCGGTAGCCGTGACCTGACCCATGCGCCCCATCCTTCCAGACACGCGCACGGCGCCCCGTCCCAAGACACGGGACGGGGCGCCGTGGGTGTGCCGTGCTCAGCCGAGGGCGTCCGGGCGGCCCTCCTTCGACGGGCCGTGGTAGATCGAGTTGATCACGATGGGCCAGCTCACCCGCGGCCAGGAGCGGAAGGTGATCTCGCTGCCGGCCAGGGTCGCGTGGCCCTTGCCGACATCGAAGCTCACCACGTTGGCCAGGCCGCCCAGCGCCTCGGTCCCGTGGGCGTACCCGCTGGCGAGCAGGTCGCCGTCACCGGGGTAGGTGGACGCGACCGTAGCCTCGCCCGTGACGCGGTAGGCGGCGTCCTGGTTGAACCAGACCGGCCAGTTCTCCGGCATGCCCCACGCGGCCGGGACGTCCGGCTTGTAGGAGGCGCGCAGCAGCGCGCCGGGCGCGCTGAACCTGGACCGGTCGGTGGGCGTGGCGTTCTGCACCGGCAGGTTCAGGAGCTGCCGCGCGGTCTCCGAGCCGCTGCCGATCGCGACGAGGTTGCCGCCGCCGGACACGAACTCGCCCAGCTTGGTCCAGCCCTCCTCGCCGACGCCGCGCGCCCACGCGAACTGCGGCGGGTTCTTGGCCGGGTCGAGCCCGTTGACGATGGTGTTCCGGGACACGCCGTCCGCCAGCACGATCGTGTCGTACTTCCCGCGCAGGTCGGTGTAGTCGTCGGCGCCCACGACCTTGTAGTTGACGCCGTACTGGTCGAACATCCACGTCATCCAGCCGCCGGGCATGTTGTTGGCGCCGCGGATCAGCCCGACGCGGGTGCCCGGCTTGAGGGTGAAGCCGTCCACCTTCGGCATCGTGTCCGTGCCGTACACCGGGATGCCGGTGCCGGCCGCGACCGACTGGAGCGCCTGGCGCGCGGCGTGCGTGGGCGGGACGACGACGGTGCCGGGCGCGAACGTCCGTCCCGCCGCCGTGAACTTCTCACCGGAGCGGAACACCGGCACGCCGGCCTTCTGCAGCCGGGCCAGCACGTGCGCCACACCGTACGACTCGGGCGCCACCAGGTACGCGCCGCGCGGGTTCGCCGGCATCGTCACCGGCTGCGGCACGACCTTCGTCACCTTCTGCAGCGAGGCCGTGAACGGCTTGTCGATCGGCTCGACGTCGACGCCCAGCAGCATCCCCAGATTGTCGGTGGTCTCGCTGTACGGCATGATCAGCGGGCAGTCCGCGCACTTGCGCGCCGACTGCTCGGGGTAGTCGTCGGCCTGGAGCAACTGGTGGATCCAGCGGCCCAGCGGCTGCCGGGTGCGCAGCACGTACGAGCCCGCCGGGTAGGTCTTGCCGCCCGCGGTGAACGCCTTCCTGGCCTGCTGGATGTCCACCAGGCCGAACTCGAAGACCTTCAGCATCTCGTACACGGCGAAGGGGTCGCGCTGCCCGGCCGGGATCACGTACGCCTCGGGCGTGCCCGGCTGGATGTCCGGCAGCGCCGTGGCGTTCCTCGTCGTCCGGTACAGGTTGTTGTACAGCCACGACTCGTGGTTGTCCGCGATGTACTTCATGCCCGCGTAGGCCGCCGTTTTGGCGTAGTCGACGATCTGCTCCAGCGTCCAGGTGTCGCTGTCGTAGGGCAGGAAGTTCCGCATCGACTTGGTCTGCGAGCCCAGCGGCCTGCCGTCGGAGCTCTTGAACGGCAGTGCCAGGTCCCGCGCGGAGGCGATCTCGGTCAGGAACAGCGAGGTGCCGATGAAGGAGTTGTAGCCTGACACGTCGGCGTTCCAGAAGATGCCGTAGGCGTCGTCGGTCTGGACGCCTTTCTTGTCGCCCGCCACGAGGTCGCGCACCACCGACTGGCCGAGGGAGTTGGCCGACTGGATCGTGATGGGGTCGACTCCGTTGCCGAGCGGCTCGTCGAAGGGCGGCGCCCAGATCCGCGGGTTGCCGGTCCCCGCCTGGTGCATGTAGTGCCCGGCGACCGGGCGGTAGGTCTGTTCGAGCCGTACCCGCGTCCGTGTCTCACGCTGGGTGAACATGAACCAGTCGCGGTTGTTGTCGTGCCCGACGTACTTGTGGTACAGGTCCGGGTACACGCGGTTGTACGGGGTGCCCTCGGTCTTGTTGAAGTGGTCCACGACCATGTGCTGCCCGTCGGGGTTCCCCGACGGGATCACCATCAGCACCACGTTGTCCAGCACGTTGTCGGTGTAGGCCGACTTCTCGGTGGCGAAGCGGTGCACGATGTCCACGAGGGCCTGGGTGTTGCCGACCTCGGTGGAGTGGAGCGTGCCCTCGACCAGGTAGACGGGCTTGGAACGCTCCGAGAGCCGCCGCGCCTCCGACTCGGAGATGCCGGGCGTGGCCAGGCGCTGGTTGTCCTTGACGATCCGGCCCAGGTCGCGCAGGTTCCGCGGTGAGCTGATGAACAGGACCGGGTAGTCGTTGTTCAGGGTCGTCTTGTCCACGACCTTGTAGTCGACCCGGTCCGAGCGGTCGCCGATCAGGCGGAAGTACTGCTTGATCCGGTCGAAGCCGGCGAGCCTGCCGGTCGTCCCCATGGCGAAGCCGAAGAAGTCTTTGGGCGCTGGAATGGTCGAGCCATGTGCCGTGCGCGTGACCGCGCTGCCCACGCCGACCGCGTCGGAGTGCAGTGGCACTGCGACGAGGGCGGCGGAGGTCAGCGCGGCGGCCAGCACGCGGGTGGTACGCCCGACCGAGGGGCGTCGGAGCATTCGATCTCCAGTTGTGCAAGGAGTGGGGGGTGATGGATCGAAGGACGCTGGGCGACCGCCGGCCGGTACGGTCGAGCCCAGAGTGGATCATGAAGTGCCGCGAGTCAATGCCGTGATCACCAATTTCCGCGCGGTGCCGTGCCGGCGGCGGTCGCGCCGTGTTCCCCTTTCGCGTCGCCGGGTAAGGCGTGGGCATGTGTTGTGGGCGTTCGCGGTTGGTCGTGATGGCCCTCCCCGTGGTGGTCGTGTGCGCGGGCCTGTGCGCGGGGTGCGGTACGGGATCCGAGAAGGACGGCGTGCGCGCTGCGGCGAACGCTTTGTTCCGGGACGTGCGCAACGGCGACGGCCACGCGGCGTGCACCCGCCTCGTACCACGGGCCGCGAGCACACTGGAGACGGGCGATACGCGCTGCGAGCAGCAGATCCTACGGCTCGGGCTGAAGGGCGGGCCGCTCGGCCCCGTGGAGGTGTGGGCGGACCAGGCCCGCGTCCGCGCCGGCACCGACACCGTGTTCCTCACACGCTGGGGGAGCGGCTGGCGCGTCACCGCGGTCGGCTGCGAGCCGCGCGACGACCGCCCGTACGACTGTGACGTCTCGACCTAGGAGGGCGGGCCGGCCTATGAGAATGGTCTTCGCCCTGACCCTGACGATCATCGTGACCGGGCTGGCGTACTTCGCCGCGATCGGGCTGCTGCACCGATGAGGACCTTCCTCCGGGAGAACGCGCTGACGCTGTTCTTCCTGGTCGCGCTGGCCGGTGCGCTGGCCGGGCAGGCGTTCTCCGGTCTCGCGCTGTTCAACGAGCAGCAGGTCGCGCAGGGGGCGCCTCCGGTCGGCATGGCCGACTACCTGACCGGCTCGCGGTTCGCGGTGGACGTGACCGAGAACTGGCAGTCGGAGTACCTCCAGTTCTTCCTCTTCATCTATGTGACCGTCTGGCTCACGCAGCGCGGCTCGCCCGAGTCCAAGGAACCGGGCAAGGAGGGCAGGGAGAGCGCGAGGATGCAGAAGGTGGACGAGTACGCCGGGCCGGAGTCGCCCAGACCGGCGCGCGCCACCGGTCTGCGCGGCGTGCTGTTCGCCAACTCGCTCGGCCTCGTCATGGCGGCGGTGTTCTTCGGCTCCTGGACGGTGCACTCCGTCACCGGCTGGGTCGCCTACAACGCCGACCGGCTCGCGCAGCAGGAGGACACCGTCTCCTGGTTCGGGTACCTCGGCCGGCCGGACTTCTGGAACCGGACGATGCAGAACTGGCAGTCGGAGTTCCTGGCCGTGGCGTCCATGGTGGTGCTGTCGATCTACCTGCGGCAACGCGGGTCGCCCGAGTCCAAGCCGGTCGGCGCCCAGCACAGGAGCACGGGTATTGAAGGGTGACACGGGCGTCCAGGACGTTATGGTCGTCATCACGGATCGCGTACGAGCGGTGGCGCAAACGTGGCGGCCGCGTGACGAGCAGGCGTGGCGAGTACGGAGGTGGGGGCATGCCGGCGGGCGAGTGGGCACCGACGGGCGTCGACCTCGCGACGCCCAACACGGCGCGGATCTACGACTATCTGCTCGGCGGCAAGGACAACTACGAGGCCGACCGGCGGGTGGCAGAGCGGCTGCTGGAGATCATTCCCCAGGCGAGGACGGCCGCGCGGCAGAACCACCTGTTCATCGGGAGGGCGGTGCGGTACCTGGCGGGGCTGGGCGTCCGCCAGTTCGTCGACATCGGCTCCAAGCTGCCGGCGAGCGGCAACGCGCACGAGGTCGCGGCCGCGGTGGCGCCCGGCGCCCGGGTGGTGTTCGCCGACTCCGATCCGGTGGTGCTCGCGCATGCGCGGGCGTTGCTGACCGGCAATGTCGACACGCTGGTGGAACGGTCGGACCCGTCGCGCCCGGATGCGGTGCTGGACGAGCCGCGGGTGCGCGGGCTGCTCGACCTCGAGCGTCCCACGGCGGTGATCCTCGACCGGGTGCTGCACTTCATCAAGGACGAGGCGGAGGCCGTGGCGGCCGTTGCGCGGCTGGCCAGGGCGCTGCCGAACGGGTTCGTGGTCTTCACCCACATCACGCAGGAGCCCGCGCCGGAGTCCAGCGAGGACGTCGGCCGCGTGTTCCAGCCCAGCACCGCGCATTTCTGGGGGCGGTCCCGCGCGGAGATCGAGCGCATCGTCGCCCCGCTGGACCTGGTGGAGCCGGGCCTGACCTACACCTCGGAGTGGCGCGGCGATCCGTCTGAGGAGCAGGTCGACAAGCACGAGCACACCTACACGCTCGCGGGCGTCGGGCGCACCCGTTCCTGAGCCCGTCCCGGGTCGTGGCGGGACGCGGATCACGGGCGTCCGGTACATCGGAGACTGGCCGCAATGTGCCGAGTGCCCGATCCTTCGGCCCGCGATGGAATCATGTCGGGGACGCGAATCTTGGCGACCATGACGATCGGGCGGGTCAGTGTGATGTCTGAGAACGGCCGCGATCGAGTCCCGCACGCCTATATCGACGACCTGAGCAGGGCCGGCGGCATCTGGCCGACCTCCGGCACCGGTGGGACGGGCGGAGCGGGCCGAGCGGATGGAGCGGGCGGTGCGGGGAGCGGCACCTGGTGGCATGCCTACCGAGATGTGGTGCCCAGGTGGTTCGAGACGTATCTGGAGGTGGAGCCGTCCGCGAGCCTCGTCCGCGTCTACGAGCCCGAGTACGTCCCGGGGCTGCTGCAGACCGAGGACTACGCGCGCGCGACGATCGCGGCCTGGCACGGTGGCGACCCGCCGGAGCGCATCGAGCGCCGTGTCGAGCTGCGCATGCTCCGCCAGCGGATCGTGTACCGCCGCCCGGATCCGCTGCGGTTGTGGGCGGTCGTGGACGAGCGCGCCCTGCGGGCCGACGTCTGCGACGCGGCGACGATGCGCGGCCAGATCGAGCACCTGCTGAAGATGTCCGCGGCACCCTATGTGACGCTCCAGGTCCGGCCCGCCACGGCGGACGCGGCCCCCGACCCGGTGTGCCTGCTGCGCGTCCCGGACCGTGCGCAGCCCGACGTGATCTATCTGGAACGACCGGCCGACGCCCTGTACCCGGATGAACCAGGCGTAATCCGGCACTACCTGACCGTGCTGAACGGCCTTATGGACGAGGCGCCGCCGCCCGAGGCGAGCGCCGGAATTCTTCACCGGCTGCTCGACACCCTTTAGCACATCCGCAATTTCCGTTTATGTCACACCGGATCTCGCTACAGTGCTGATCCCGATATGCCGAGGGGGAGGGGTGAGGCATGGACGCCTACCGGCGTACCTTGGGGGCCGCGAGCCACGGGGAGTCCCTGGAGACCGTGGCCCTGGAGCCGTTGATGACCCGGGACTACGACACGCGGCCCGCCCTGGTGTTCGAGCGGCTGCGGGCCAGGTACGGGCCGGTCGCGCCGGTGGAGGTGCTCGGCGTGCCGGTGTGGCTCGTCCTCGGGTATTCGCAGGTACTGGAGGTCCTGCGCAACCACCGGGGCATCTGGAGCAAGCGGCTGACCGACTGGCGCGCGTGGGCCGACGGCCGCGTTCCCGCCGACTGGCCGCTGCGTCCCGCCTTCGAGGTCAACCACGTCATCTTCCAGGAAGGTGAGCGCCTGCGCGCGCTGCGCGCCGCGTATGCCGAGGCGCTGACGCCGTTCCAGGACGCCTCCCACCCGCAGGCGCGGAGGCTGCGCGCCGCCGCCACCCGCTACGCCGACGAGCTGATCGACGTGATGACCGAAGGTGGCCCCACCGGCTTCGCCGACCTGTGCGCCCAGTACGCGAGGCCGCTGCCGCTGATGGTGGTCGACCGGCTGCTGGGCTTCGAGGGCGAGGCCGGCGACGGCGTGCTCATGGACATGTGGCGGGTGCTGGACGCCGGGCCCGACTCCACCGCGGCGCTCGACCGCCTGCTGGCCGCGCTGGCCGAGCTGGGCGCGGAGAAGATGGCCAGGCCCGGCGACGACCTTCCCTCCCTCATGCTGGCCGCGTATCCCGGCTTCACGATCGACGAGCTGTCCCGCGAGCTGATGATGCTGGTGGGCGTGATCGGCGACTACATCGGCATCCTCATCGGCAACACGATGGCCGAGGTGATCGGCGGCGGGCCCCGGGTCAGGGCGGCGCTGTCGGTCGGCATGATCCGGGAGACGATCAACCGGGTGGCGATCACCAACCCGCCGATGCACAACCTGAGCTTCCGCTGCCCGTCGGTGGACACCCGGCTGGGCGAGTTCACGATCAGCGCGGGCGAGCCGGTGATGCTCTCGGTCGCCGCCGCGCACGCCGACCCCGCGTTCGCCGGCGGCCTCGACTCCGACGCGCTCTACAGCACGCGCGCGCACCTGGCCTGGGGCGCGGGCGCACACGAGTGCCTGGGACGCGAGCTGGCCACGACCGTCGTCACCATCGCGATCAGCCGGCTGTTCGAGCGGTGCTCCGCGCTCACCCTGACCCTGCCCGCCGACCAGCTTCCCTGGCGCCCGTCCCCGCTGATCCGCGGCCTGCGCTCGCTGCCCGTCCGGTACGAGCTGGCCGATTCCGGCCCGGGACCGGTCTCCCCGGCGCACACCTCCACGCAGGCGGACGCTCAGGCCCAGTCCACCGAGCAGGACCCGGGACCGGAACCGGTGCGGTCCGTGCTGCGCCGCTTCCTGAGGAGCCTGCGCCGCGAGCGCTGATCCCGGTCGCGCGTCCGTCCGCGGGGCTATCGTGGACGTCCCGGCACGATGGGGGGCACCCATGATCGACCTTGCCGCGATCGCGGCCGAGCGCGACCGCCTGCGGCGGCGGTACCTCACCGAGCCCGCCGAACGCGCGCCCAGCTCGGCGCGCGGGCTGCACCACATGGCCCTGGTGTCCGGCGACGTCGAGCGGACGATCCGGTTCTACCAGGAGCTGCTGGAGTTCCCGCTGACCGAGATCTTCGAGAACCGCGACTACCCGGGCTCCAACCACTTCTTCTTCGACGTCGGCAACGGCAACCTGCTGGCCTTCTTCGACTTCCCGGGGCTCGACCTCGGCCCGTACGCGGAGGTCCTGGGCGGGCTGCACCACATCGCGATCTCCGTGGCGCCCGCCCAGTGGGAGCGGCTGCGCGGCAAGCTCGACGCGGCCGGCGTCCCCTACCAGGTGGAGAGCGAGGTCTCGCTGTACTTCCGCGACCCCGACGGCGCCCGGCTCGAACTGCTGGCCGACCCGCTGGGCGAGATGTACGGGGAGCGCGTGGGCTGAGCCGCGGCCTTGTCCGCGATGCCCGGAAAAACCTTTGGTGCCGTTCGACCCCGCACGGATACCGTTCGCCCTGATCAGAACGAATCCGCAGCGAGCGCCGAAGGAGGATCGTCATGGTCGCCACCCGTCTGGGACTGGCCGCCGTCCGCAACATCGGGGTCATGGCCCACATCGACGCGGGCAAGACCACCACCACGGAGCGGATCCTCTACTACACCGGCGTCTCGTACCGGATCGGTGAGGTGCACGACGGCGCCGCGGTCATGGACTACCTCAAGCAGGAGCGCGAGCGCGGCATCACGATCACCGCCGCCGCGACGACCTGCCATTGGACGGTGGACGGCGCCGATCACGCCATCACGCTCATCGACACCCCGGGCCACGTCGACTTCACCGTCGAGGTGGAACGCTGCCTGCGGGTGCTCGACGGCGCGGTGACCGTGTTCGACGGCGTCGCCGGGGTGGAGCCGCAGTCGGAGACGGTGTGGCGGCAGGCCGACCGGTACGGCGTGCCGCGGATCTGCTTCGTCAACAAGCTGGACCGCGCGGGCGCCGACTTCGCCGGCTGCGTCCGGATGATCGCCGACCGGCTGGGCGCGGTGCCGCTGGTCGTCCAGCTTCCCATCGGTTCCGAGGCCGGCTTCACCGGCGTCGTCGACCTGGTCGGGATGCGCGCGCTGGTCTGGCCGGGCGAGGCCGGGCCGGGCGCGGCGTACGACGTGGTCCCCGTCCCGGCCGAGATGGCGGACGAGGCCGCGCGCATGCGCGCCGCGCTGCTGGACACGCTCGCCGAGCACGACGAGCGGTTCATGGAGCTGTACCTGGGCGGCGGCGAGCCGACCGAGGAGCGGGTGCACGAAGCGATCCGCGCGCTCACCATCGCCTCCGGCGCGTCCGGCGACGTCACGATCACACCGGTGCTGTGCGGCACGGCGTTCCGGAACAAGGGCGTGCAGCCGCTGCTGGACGCGATCGTGCGGTATCTGCCGTCGCCTCTGGACGCGGGGGAGGTCGAAGGCGAGCCCGCCGGTCCGGGGGCGCGTGCGGGCGCGGTCGTGCGGCGCGGACCGTCGGACGACCAGCCGCTGGCGGCGCTGGCCTTCAAGATCGTGACCGATCCGCATCTGGGCCGGCTCGCCTTCGTCCGGATCTACTCCGGACGGCTGGAGACGGGCGGCACGGTGCTGAACCCGGTCAAGGGCGTCCGGGAGCGGATCGGCAAGATCTACCGGGTGCACGCCGCGTCCCGGGAGGAGATCGGCGCGGCGGGCGCGGGCGACATCGTCGCCGTGATGGGCCTGAAGAGGACCGTCACCGGCGAGACGCTGTGCGCCGCGTCCGACCCGGTGGTCCTGGAGCCGATGGACTTCCCGGCGCCGGTCATCGAGGTCGCGGTCGAGCCCAGGTCGCGGCGCGACCAGGACCGGCTCGCCACCGCCATCCAGCGGCTGGCCGAGGAGGACCCGTCGTTCCGCGTGCACACCTCCGAGGAGACCGGCCAGACCGTCATCGGCGGCATGGGCGAGCTCCACCTGGAGGTGCTGATCGACCGGATGAAGGAGGAGCACCGGGTCGAGGCCGCGGTCGGCCGTCCGAGGGTCGCCTACCGGGAGACCATCAGGCGGGCGGTCCCGGCGGCCGAGGTCCTGTTCCGCAAGCAGAACGGAGGCAAGGGGCACTACGCCAAGGTGCGCATCGCGGTCGAGCCGATCGAACCGGACGATCCGGCCGGGGGAGGCGCCGCGTACGAGTTCGTCAACCGGGTCACCGGCGGCCGGATCCCGAAGGACTTCATCCCTTCGGTGGACGCGGGCTGCCAGGAGGCGATGCAGTCCGGCGTCCTGGCCGGGTACGAGCTGACGGGCGTGCGCGTCATCCTGCTCGACGGCGACTTCCACACCGAGGACTCCTCGGAGTGGGCGTTCCGCACCGCCGGCGCCATGGCCTTCAAGGAGGCCGTGTCGCAGGCGTCGCCGGTGCTGCTCGAACCGGTGATGGCCGTCGAGGTGATCACTCCGGCCGAGCACATGGGCGAGGTCATCGGCGATGTGAACGCGCGCCGGGGCCAGGTCCGGGCGCTCGGGGAACGGTCGGGGGCAAGGACGATCGACGCATTCGTGCCATTGTCGGAAATGTTCGGATATATAGGTTCGCTGCGAAGCGCGACCTCCGGCCGTGGCTCCTACACGATGCGGTTCCATTCCTACGCCGAGGTCCCGGACGCCGTGGCCGCCAAGGTGATCCGGGCGGCCGGAGGCTGACGTGCGGCCCCATCCCGGCCCCGCGCGGGGCCGGGATGGGGCCGCCCCCGAAAAAGGGATAAAGCACGCGATATCGCTTAAACCCCGTGGATTTTCCGACCTGGATTGCCCGTGCGGGGTCCCTCTGCCACCCTGTTGCGTGCCTCACCCCGTATCGGGAAGGACCCGCGATTCATGGATCGGGCTCCCCGCGGCCGGGACGTTCCGTGGTGCGCGAGCGGTGGTGGTGACCCGTCGTGAGATGGTTCAAGAGGTCCACCCCCGCGGCGCCCCCGGCGTGGTCCCCGCCCGCCGCCCAGGCCGTACCCTCGCAAGCCCTTCTGCCCCCGCAAGCCCTGCCTCCCCCGCACCCCCCACCGGGGGACGACCCGGCGGCCTGGCCGGTCGTCTGCGAGCAGTTCGCGCAGCAGGTGCTGCTGCTGGCCGAGCACGTCCGCCCCGCGATGGACAAGCTGGAGGCCGAGGAGGACGACCCCGAACGGCTCCGGCTGCTCTACGAGGTCGACCATGCCGTCACCCGGATGCGCCGGGCCGCCCGTGACCTGCGCGTGCTCGGCGGTGCCGGCGCCGAGGAACTGGACGGCCGCACCACCTCGCTGGTGGACGTTTTCCGCATGGCCGAGTCCTCGATCGAGCGCTACACCCAGGTCGTCATCGGCAAGGTCGTCCACCTCGCCGTCGTGGCGTACGCGTCCGACGACGTGGCGTCCCTGGTCGTGGCGCTCCTCGACAACGCCACCCGTTACTCGCCGTCCACCGTGACGGCCAGCGCCCACCTGCTCGACAACGGCGCGGTGATGCTGCGCATCGAGGACGCGGGCATCGGCATGGATCCCGAGCGCGTGCGCGCCATCAACGCGCTGCTCGCGGGTCCCGTCCCGCCGGTCGACGCCGACACCGGGCGGCACACCGGCTTTCCCGTCGTCCACCGGCTGGCGCGCAAGCACGGCATCGGCGTCCAACTGGCCTGCCGCCCGTCCGTCGGCGGCGCGGACACCGGGACGATCGCGATGGTGGTCATACCGCCCGCGCTGCTGTGCGAGATCCCCGCCGAGCCGTCCGATCACGGGGCCGTGCGCCCGGCCGGCGCGGACGACCGCTCGCTGGCGCACCTGACCATGGCGCATCGAGCCGAGCGCCCCTCGCACCGGCCGCTGGAGCCCGTACCGTCCCGGCCGTCCGGCGATGGGGGCGAACTGCCGCGCAGGGAGAGCATGAGCCTGCGCCGCGCCGAGGGCGGGGAACCGCCCGCCCCGGACGCCGGGACGGAACGCGACCCGGTGGAGGCGGCCCGGTCGTTCGCCGCGGACCTGGAGGCGTTCACGGAGGGCGAGCGCGAGGCGCGCGAGGGCGGCGACATCGCCGAACCCGCCGCCGACACCCCCGAGGAAGACCGAGAAGGCCCGGAAGGACGATCCGCATCATGACCGTCAACGCCGAGCGCGGGCGCCCACGCCGCCCGGAGGACTTCGGCTGGCTGCTCAACGACTTCGCGTCCGGCACGCCGGGGGTGGCGCACGCGCTGCTGGTGTCCTCGGACGGGCTGGCGCTGGTCGGCTCCGGCTCGATGCCCGCCGACTTCGCCGACCCGATGGCGGCGATGACCAGCGGGATGATCAGCCTGGGCAACAGCATCGCCCGCAGGGTCGGCGAGAGCGGCTGCGAGCAGGTGATGCTGAAGTTCCCCTCGGGGCACTTCCTGTTCATGAGCATCGGCAGCCTGGCCGGGCTCGCCGTGCTGGTCAACGAGGGCGCGAACCTGGGCGCCGTCGCGTACCGAATGACCCAGCTCGTGCAGAGCGTCGGGCACGTCCTGACCCCGCAGATGCGCGACGACCTGCGCAGGATGGCAGCATCATGAGCGTCCACCCTTGGGTGCGGCCGTACGTGCTGACCGGCGGGCGCACCAGTGGTCGCCGCCAGTTGCTGGTGCACACGCTGGTCTCGGGACGCGAGTACGACCCGGCGTTCGCGTCCCGGCTTCTGCCCGAGGCCAAGGCGCTGTACGACAGGGTCCACACCGTGAGCGAGTCGGTGGCGGAGCTGTCCGCCCACTGCGGGGTGTCGCTGGGCGTCACCCGGGTGCTGCTGAGCGATCTGGCCGCGGGCGACCGGATCGAGATCGGCCCGGAGACCACCTCCCCGTACGACCCGCGCCTTCTGGAGAGAGTGATCGATGGTCTACGGCAGCTCGCCTGACCCCCGGACGGGGCCCCTCCCGCCGCGGTCGGTGGAATCGGCGAAGATCGTGGTCGCCGGTGGCTTCGGCGTGGGCAAGACGACGTTGGTCGGCGCGATCTCGGAGATCCCCCCGGTCAACACCGAGGCGTGGATGACGCAGGCCGCTCGCACGATCGACCCGCTGGGCGAGGCCGACGGCAAGACCACCACCACCGTGGCGATGGACTTCGGCCGGATCACGCTGGCGCCCGACCTGGTGCTGTACCTGTTCGGGACGCCCGGCCAGCCGCGCTTCTGGCCGTTGTGGGACGACCTGTGCCGTGGCGCGAGCGGCGCGGTGGTGCTGGTGGACACGCGGCGCCTGGACGTGTCCTTCCCCGCCGTGAACTACTTCGAGAACGACTCCGACGTCCCGTTCATCGTGGCCGTCAACCTGTTCGACGGAATCAGCACGCATCCGCTGCCGGCCGTGCGGGAGGCGCTGCGGCTGCCGCCCGAGATTCCGCTGACCAGTTGCGACGCCCGCGACCGCGGCTCGGTGGCGCGGGTGCTGACCGAGGCGCTGGCGCACACGATGCGCGCCACCGCGGGCCCGCGTCCGGGCGCGCTCACCACCCCCTGACCCCGACCCGGCCCCCCGCCGCCCCCGCCGGTGGGCCGCCGCAAGGAGGAAGCGTTGCGCAGGATCCTGATCGTCGGCGCCGGACAGGCCGGCCTCCAGCTCGCGCTGAGCCTGCAATCCGAGGGCTACGAGGTGACGGTGATGTCCGCCCGTACCCCCGAGGAGATCCGCACCGGCCGGATCATGTCCACCCAGTGCATCTTCTGGCCGCAGCTCCGCATCGAGCGTGAACGCGGGCTCAATCAGTGGGAGGACCAGGCGCCGCGCATCGTCGGGCAGCGCTCGGTGGTCGCCGGCCCGCCCGGGCAGAAGGCGCTGGACTTCATCGGGCGGTGGGACGACTACGCCCAGTCGGTCGACCAGCGGGTCAAGATGTCGGGCTGGCTCGAACTGTTCGAGTCGCGCGGCGGCACCGTGGTCTACCACGGCGTGATGACCTCCGACCTGGAGGGCCTGGCGGCGTTGTACGACCTCACCCTCATCGCCGCGGGCAAGGGGGAGCTGGTCGAGCTGTTCGACCGCGACGCGTCCCGCTCGCCCTACGACCGTCCGCAGCGCCACCTGTCGTGCATCTACGTGCACGGCATGCGACCCCGCCCGGACTATCCCGAGCCGCACGTGCGCATCAACGTCACGCCCGGGGTGGGCGAGCTGTTCTACATGCCGGGCCTCACCAATTCCGGCCCGTGCGACATCCTGCTGTGGGAGGCGGTGCCGGGCGGGCCGTTCGACTGCTGGTCCGACCACCCGACCCCGGAGGACCACCTGACCCGCACGCTGGACATGATGCGCCAGTACGCGCCCTGGGAGTACGAGCTGACCGTCGGGGCCGAGCCCACCGACGCCCGCTGCGTCCTGTACGGAGGCTACGCGCCGACCGTGCGGCACCCGGTCGCGCGCCTGTCGGACTCGGCCGCGGTGCTGGGCATGGGGGACGTGGTCGTGGCGAACGACCCGGTGACCGGCCAGGGCGCCAACAACGCGGTGCGCTGCGCGGAGACCTACTTCCGCGCGATCGTCGAGCACGGCGACCGGCCGTTCGACACCGACTGGATGCGGCGGACCTTCGACGCCTACTGGGAGTACGCGCGCCACCCGACGAACTTCACGAACCTCATGCTGGGCCCGCCACCCGACCACCTGCTGAAGATTCTGGGAACGGCCAACGAGGTCGAGGAGGTGGCCTACCGGTTCGCCCATGGCTTCGCCAATCCTCCGGACCTGGAGAACTGGCTGATGGACGCGGACAAGGCCGAGGCGTACCTCGCCTCGTTCACCCCCGCCGCCCAGGAGTCCGAGCGGCCCTGACGGCTCAGCGGCCGCGCAGGATCAGGCGCGCCAGCCTGCGCGGCCGCTTGCGCCGGAACGCTGCGCGCTCGTTGTCCTGCGGGAACGGCGCGTCCGGCACGGGGACGCCCAGGAAGGCGCACAGCGGCTCCCAGCCGTCCCGCACGTCGAACACCAGCAGCCGCTCGGGCGGGAGCGCCGCCCGCACCTCGGCGAGGTGGCGTTCGAAGACCTTGACGCAGTGCTCGCGGTCGTCGATCTTCCCGTCGAAGATCCGGTCCATCACGGTCGCCCTGGCCATCCGCGGGTAGAGGGCGAAGTCGGGGGAGCGCCACTCCACCAGCTTGCGGATCACCCGGCGGCGCGGGGGCAGCGGGCGGCGCTCGGCCAGCGCGCTGGCGAAGATCGTCTCGCTGACGCTGTCGAACCAGCGCCGCGGGTCGCGCACGGTCAGGACGACCTTGGCCTCGGGGTAGTGCCCGGCCAGCTCCCGCCAGTACGCGGCGGACGGCCAGTCCACCGCCGACTGGAAGCCGTCGAACACCGCGTCCCAGTCCGGGACGCCGCCCTCGCCGATGAGGAGCCACTGGCGCACCCGGTACGGCTGCTCGATGACCGCTCGCATGTGGTAGCAGGGGCCGAAGCCCAGCATCTCCAGCGCCGCTTTCAGCGACGCCGTCCCCGTCCGCCCGAAGCCCGCACCGATGACCTTCACGACTGCGCTCCCACGGGTTAGATCCGGCTCTGATCCGGCTCTGATATGCGTCGCCTACCGTCGCGGAGAGACGACATGCAGGTCCTACGCCCGAAGCCCGCCGCCGTCAACCGTCCCGTCCGGACGCGAGGGAGGAGCCGAAGATGGGGGTCTTTCCGCAGGCGCTGCTCGACGCGCTCCGGGACGCACCCGGCACCCCGGTGTTCGAGCACGGAGGGCGGACGGTCTCGCGCGGCGAACTGCTGGAGCTGATCCGGCGGCTGACCGGGGCGATGCGCGGTGCCGGGCTCGGGCCCGGCCGCGGCCTCGCCATCCGTACGGACGTGTCGCCGGAGGCGTTCGCGGCGCACATGGCCGCGCACGCGCTGGGGTGCCGAGTGGTGGGTATCCGGAGCGGAGCGCCGGCGGAGTGGAGGGGGTCGGGTCGGATGGTTTCGCCGGGGGGTGTGGGGGGTCGTCCCTCCACCGTGATCCGTCCCGGATATCCGGAAGCCCAGCTCGCGCACGTGCTCGGCATGGGGGCGGACGCCGTGCTCCTGGACGCCGCGGCCGCGACACCGGAGATGCTGCGCGCCGCCGGGTCCATCCCGTTGCTGTCGCTCGGCCCGTGCCGGGGCGCGGTGGACCTGCTCGCCGTTCCCGATGACGGCCGTCCCCTGACGGTCACGGCCCGCCCGGACGACGTGGCCGCGCTGACCTTCACCAGCGGCAGCACGGGACGTCCCAAGGGCTGCGCGATCACCTACCGGGCGCTCAGCGAGCACTGGGCGTGGCAGCCGGACGCCTGGGGGCCGACGGCGGCCGAGCTGGCCCGCGGGTTCGAGCGCTACCTGCTGTTCGGGACGCTGGCCAGCATGGTCGTCCTGGAGTTCCTGGCCCCGTGCGTGCTCGGCGGCGGTACGGCGGTGATCCCGCAGGATGACGCGCAGCCGATGTTCCCTTACGCGATCGAGCGTCACGGCATCACGGGATCGATCATCACCGTGCCCCGGCTGACCCGGATGCTGGACATCCTGCGGCGCGAGCCCGTCGACGTGAGCTCGTTGCGCGCGCTGATGGTGTCCGGTTCGCCGCTCAGCCCGAGCCGCCTGGCCGCGGCGGTGGGGCTGCTCGGCCCGGTGGTCTACCACGGGTACGGGCAGACCGAGGCGGGGAACATCGCGATGGTCACCCCGCGCGACATCGCCGAACGCCCGTCCCAGGCGCTGGCGTCGGTCGGCCGCCCGCACCCGGGCGTCCAGATCAGCATCCGGAACGAGCAGGGCGGCGCGGTGCCGGCGGGCACGACCGGAGAGATCCACGTGCGCAGCCCGTACATCATGGCGGGGTACTGGGGGGAGAGCGAGGAGACGCGCGACACGCTCAAGGACGGGTGGCTGAACACCCGCGACCTCGGCCACCTGGACCCGGACGGCTTCCTGTACCTGACCGGGCGCACCCGTGACGTGATCATGGTGAACGCGATGGTGGTGTACGCCGGTCCGATCGAGCGGGTGCTGGCCGAGCATCCGGACGTGGAGGAGGCGTACGTGGTCGGGGCGCCGGACGACGAGGTCGGGGAGGCCGTGCACGCGTTCGTCGTCCCGGCGCCGGGACGCGAGCCCGACGGGAACGCGCTGAGGGAGCTGGTCGCCGCCCGCCTCGGCGCCGACAGCGTGCCGAGGACGGTCACCGTGGTGCCCGGCGTTCCCGTCACCGACGGCGGCAAGCCCGACAAGCGCGCGCTGCTCGGCTTGCACGGGGCGCTCTGATCCTTCTCTGAGATTGGGCTCCGACACTGCTGTTGTCCGTTCAACCACATCGCTTCCCGGAGGCGGCCGTGCCGGACGACACCCGTGCGACCCTCGACGACCTGGTCATCGGCGCCGGCCCCGCGGGGCTGCAACTCGGCCACTTCCTGGCCGCGGCGGGACGGGACCACGTGATCCTGGAGGCGGGGCCCGCGCCCGGCATGTTCTTCCGCACCTTCCCCCGGCACCGCAGGCTGATCTCGATCAACAAGCGGTACACCGGGTGGGACGACCCCGAGCTGAACCTGCGGATGGACTGGAACTCGCTGCTGTCCGACGACCCGGACCTGCTGTTCACCCGTTACAGCGAACGGTACTTCCCCGACGCCGCCGACATGGTGCGCTACCTGGCGGACTTCGCCGACGCCTGCGGGGCCAACGTGGTGTACGGGTCCCGCGTCGTCTCCGTGACCAGGGACGGTGAGCGCGGCCCCTTCCGGGTGACCGACGAGCGGGGCCGCTCGTACTCGGCCCGGCGGGTGATCGTCGCGACCGGCGTGACCCGTCCCAACGTCCCGCCCATCCCGGGCGTGGAGACCGCCGAACTGTACGGGACCGCCTCCACCGACCCCGCCGACTACGTGAACAAGCGGGTGCTCATCATCGGCAAGGGCAACTCGGCGTTCGAGACCGCCGACAACCTGATCGAGACCGCCGCGGTGATCCATGTCGCCGGGCCGCACTCGGTGCGGATGGCCTGGCGCACGCATTTCGTGGGGCACCTGCGGGCGGTGAACAACGGCCTGCTGGACACCTACCAGCTCAAGTCGCAGAACGCCCTGCTGGACGGGGACGTCCGGCGCATCGAGCGGCAGGCCGATGGCACGTACCGGGTGACGGTGGCCTTCGCCCGCGCCGACGAGGTCACCAAGGACATCCCCTACGACCGGGTGATCGTCTGCACCGGCTTCCGGTTCGACGCCTCGATCTTCGCCCCGGAATGCCGGCCCGCGCTGACGATCGCGGACAGGTTCCCGGCGCTGACCCCCGCCTACGAGTCGGTGAACGTCCCGGACCTGTACTTCGCCGGGACGCTGACGCAGTCCCGCGACTTCAAGCGCGGCACGAGCGGGTTCATCCACGGGTTCCGGTACGGGGTGCGGGCGCTGCACCGCGTCCTGGAGTCCCGGTACCACGGCGAGCCGTGGCCGTCGCGGGCGCTGCCCGCCGACCCGGAGGCGCTGGCCGAGGCCGTGCTGAAGCGGGTGAACCGCTCGTCGGCGCTGTGGCAGCAGTTCGCGCTGATGGCGGACGCCATCGTGCTCGACGGCCGGAACGGCGCCCGTTACCTGGAGGAAGTGCCGGTCGACTTCACCGAGCCCCTGGAACCCGTCGGGACCGGCGGCCATTTCACGATCACGCTGGAGTACGGTCCCGACCACGACAAGGTCGACCCGTTCGACGTGTCGGTCGGCCGCATCAGGCAGAACGACCCTTCCCGCGCGGACGAGGGCCACTACCTGCACCCGGTGGTGCGGCACCACCGCGCCGGGGAACCGCCCGCGGTGCATCACGTCACCGAGAACCTGGAGAACGAGTGGACCTCCCGGGAGGTGCATTTCGAGCCGCTCCGCGCGTTCTTCGCCCGCCGCACCGCGCCCGCCACGGTCTGATGCGCCCGGCCACGGTGGCCGGGGCGCGGCTCCCGTCCACGCTGCGCGAGTTCGAGGCGCTCGCCCGTGACCGCCTCGAACCGGCGCACTACGACTACTTCGCGGGCGGGGCCGGCGACGAGGTCACCCTGCGCGCCAACGAGGACGCGTTCGGGCGTCTCGCGCTGCTGCCCAGGGTGCTGCGCGGCCACGCCGGGAACCCGGGGATCGAGGTGTCCCTCCTCGGTGGCCGCGCGTCCCCGCCGGTGCTGGTGGCGCCGACCGCGTTCCACCGGCTCGCCGATCCGGACGGCGAGCGCGCCACCGCCGGGGCCGCCGCCGCCACCGGCACCATCATGATCGTGAGCATGGCCGCCACGGTCGCGATCGAGGACGTCGCCGCGGCGGCGCCGGGGGCGCGCCTGTGGTTCCAGCTCTATGTCCAGCCGGACGCGGCGTTCACCGAGTCGATCGTGCGTCGCGCCGAGGCGGCCGGGTGCGAGGCCCTGGTCGTCACGGTGGACTCGCCCGCACGCGGCGTGCACGGACGGGACGTGCGGCACGGCTTCGACGACCTGCCCGAGGGGCTGTGCTGCGAGAACCTGCGGGACGGCACCGGACGGGTCAGGCCCATCGAGACGTCCCCGGAGATCTCCTGGGAGCATCTCGACCGGCTGCGGCGGATCACGGCGCTGCCGATCGTCCTGAAGGGGATCCTGCATCCGGCGGACGCGCGACTCGCGGTCGCGCACGGCGCCGCGGCGGTGCTGGTGTCCAACCACGGCGGGCGCCAGCTCGACACCGTCCCGGCCACGGTGGAGATGCTGCCGGAGATCGTGGCGGCCGTGGACGGGGCCGTCCCCGTGCTGCTCGACGGCGGGATCCGGCGCGGCACCGACGTGGTCAAGGCCCTGGCGCTGGGAGCGTCGGCGGTCGGCGTCGGCCGTCCGGTGATCTGGGGGCTGGCGGCGGCGGGCGAGCGCGGCGTCGCCCACGTGCTCGGCCTGCTGCACGCGGAGATCGCGCACGCGCTCACCCTGCTGGGCTGCGCGTCCGTCGCCGACCTCGATCCGGGCATGGTGCGGCGGGCATGCTGATCGTGACGGTGCTCGCCCTGGCCGCGCTGGGGGTGAGCCTGCCCTGGTGGCTGCCCGGACGGGTGGTGGCGCTACGGGTATGGGTCTTCGCGCGGGTCAACGGCAACGAGGCGATCCCGGTGCCCGGCGACCTGGTGGGCGTCGACCGGTTCAAGGAGGTCTACTCGCATCCGGCGGCCGGTGGCCGCAGCGACGGCGCGGCCCTGTCGGACCTGTTCTGGTACTGGCTGTCGCCCGGCCCCGAGGTCCACCAGGAACACCTGGAAGCGGGGGAGCGGTACGAGGCGGTCGCACGCGCCACACGCGCCTTCCTCGCCGTGCCCCGCGCCGAGGCCGAGGAGCTGACCCGCCGCTGCGTCGCCCGCGAGCTGACCGGCAAGCTGCCCGAGGAGCCCGGCGAGCGCACATGGGTACGGCTGCGCGACCTGATGATGCCGGTGTGGGCCGCGTTCTACTACGAGGTCGTCTTCGGTGAGCCCTGCCCGCCCGCGGCCCGCGACCTCATCGTCGGAAACGCCGACGACGTGGTCACCGCCCTCAAATGCTGCGGGCTCCGCCACATGGACCGGCGCCACCGCCTGACCCGCTACCTGCTCGGGCGGCTCCCCGACGTCCGCCACCCCCTGCCCGAGTGCCTGTCACCGCAGGAGCAAGCGTACTACCTGCAAGGGACCTTCTTCAACACCGCCGTCGTGCAGATGTCGGAGGCCATGGCGCATCTGCTGATGGTCTTCGCGCAGCATCCCCGCGTCCAGGACAGGGCGCGCGAAGGGGACGCCCGCTACCTCGACCGCGTGCTCGCCGAGACGCAGCGTCTCTACCCGCTGTTCGGCATCGCGCACCGCATCACCACCGACGTCATCGAACTCGACCCCGGCACCAAGATTCCGTCGGGTTCGGTGCTGTGCTTCAACTACCCCGAGTACCACCGTTCCGGCCACGCCGACCCAGACCGGTTCGACCCGGACCGCTGGGCGCGGCCCGGCGCGGCCAGGAACGCCCATCACATCCCGTTCGGCGTCGCCGCCAACCGGCCCTGCCCGGCCTGGCGGCTCGCGCCCCTCACGATGCGGGTGGCGGCGCTGGAGATCCTGCGCCGCTGCGAACTGGCCACCGCCGCCTCGCACACCCGTTCCCTGCCCAACCGGGGCCCGTGCCTGCTGACCGGGCGCGGCGTCCCGTCCAGCACGGCGGTGCCGCTGCTGTTCATGCGGGTCCGGGACCGATGGGAGGACGTCGGGCGCAGCCTCGTCCAGCTCGCGCTCGGCACCTACATGGTCTGGGACGCGCGGCGGCTGCGCCTGTGCCAACGCCATTTCGCGTCCGTGAGAGCGGACCGCCCGCTCATGTGAGAACGCAGGTGAAACGGCATGCCCACCTGGTCCGAGGTCGCCGCGACCGCCCACGCCACCACCACCCTGGCCGCGCCCCCGTCCGATCCCAACCTCCAGCTCATGCTCAGGGTGTTCCCGGCCCTCGTCGTGATCCTGGCCGTCGCGTGGGCCTGCGGGCGTCTCGCGCTGATGGTGATGCAGCCGAGGGTGCTCGGCGAAATGGTCGCGGGCGTCCTGCTCGGCCCGACGCTGTTCGGCGCCCTGTTCCCCGACGCGCAGGCGGCGCTGTTCCCGCAGGAGGTCAGGCCCGTCCTGTACGTGCTGAGCACGATCGGGCTGACGCTCTACATGTTCCTGGTCGGCGCCGGGCTCGACCACAGCGCGCTCGCCGGGTGAGGCCCGCCGGGCGTCGGTGCTGGCCGTCTCCGGGATCCTGCCCTCGCTGCTCCTCGGCTTCGTCGTCGGCCTGGCCTTCTGGGGCACGGTGTCGCGTCCCGACATCCCGCGCTGGCAGTTCGCGCTGTTCCTCGGCGGCGCGCTGTCGCTGACCGCGTTCCCCATGCTGGCCAGGATCCTGTACGAGCGGGGCCTGGAGAACACCAAGCTGGGACGGCTGTCGCTCATGGCCGCGTCCATCGACGACGCCGCGGCCTGGTGCCTGCTCGCCCTGCTGACCGCGCTGCACCTGGGCTCGGGCGTGGACGGCGCGCTGCGCACCATCGTCCTGTCGGCGGTGTTCGCGGCGGTCATGCTGACGCTGGTGAAGCGGGCGCTGCGGCCGCTGGGCCGGGAGTTCGCGCGTACGGGCGTCCTGGGGCCCAACGCGATGTACGTCGTGGTGCTCGTGCCGCTCACGGCGGGCTGGCTGACCGACTGGATCGGCATCTACTCGGTGTTCGGCGGCTTCGTCGCCGGCCTGGTGATGCCGCGCGATGCGAAGTTCCGTGAGGCGCTGCACGGCCGGATGATGGCGGTCGTCAGCACGCTGCTGCTGCCGGTGTTCTTCACCTTCTCCGGGCTCAACACCGACCTGCAGGGCATCGCGGGCGGCACCATGCTGCTCGCCTTCGCCGCGATCATGCTGGCCGGCTTCATCGGGAAGTACCTCGGCTGCGCGCTGGCCATGCGCGGGCTCGGCTTCGACCGGCGCGAGTCGTACGCGGTCGGCGGGCTGATGAACGCGCGCGGCCTGATGATCCTGATCTTCATCAACATCGGGCTGGCGCAGGGCATGATCACGCAGCAGCTGTTCGCCATGCTGGTGCTGGTCGCCGTGATCACCACGGCCGGGGCGCTGCCGCTCTACCGGCTGGCCCTGCCCGAGCGGTACGAGCGCGAGCGGGCGGAGGAGGCGGCCCGCCGGGCGGCCGCGCAGGAAATGGAGACCGTCGGCTGAAGGGTGCAAGACGTACCAGGTGGCGGACCGGTTCAAGACCACCCGGAATTGTCCACAATTGCCCGAACGGTAGCGATGCCCGGTCGGCGGTGCCACCGTGAGACCGTGGCCGCGTCACCGCCAGCGCTCGACCAGCCCTCCCGCCGGCTCCTGATCATCGAGGACGATCGCGAACTGGCCGGGATGCTGCGCGGACTGTTCGCCGAGCAGGGTTACGCGGTCGACCTGGCCGAGGAGGGGCAGCGCGGCCTGCACCTGGCCCTGACCCGAGACTACGACGCGATGATCGTCGACCGGGCGCTTCCCGTCCTTGACGGCGTCGAGCTGCTGCGCCGGCTGCGCGGCCGCGCGGTCACCGCCCCGGCGCTGGTCCTGACGGCATTCGACGAGGTGGCCGACCGGGTCACCGCGCTGGACGCGGGCGCCGACGACTACCTGGTCAAGCCGTTCGCGGTGGAGGAACTGCTGGCCAGGGTCCGCGCGCTGCACCGCCGCCACCTCGACCGGGCCTCGCTGCTGCCGCTGGGCGACGCCTGGTTCGACGCCGAGGCCCGGGTGGTGCGGCTGCCGTCCGGCGAGGACGTCCCCCTGTCCGGGCGGGAGTGCCGGCTGCTGCGCACCCTCGCGACCCGCCCCCGGCACGTGCACACCCGTGCCGCGCTGCGCCGGGGCGTCTTCGAGGACGCCCGCACCGAGTCGATCGTCGACACCTACGTCTACTACCTCCGCAACAAGCTGGGCGCGGGCGTCGTCCGCACCGTGCGCGGCGTCGGCTACCGCGTGGGCGAACTGTGAACGAGCACGACCTGCCGTCCCCGGAACGGCGCCTGTGCTGGCCCGGGTCCGGCGCACGATCGCCCTGCAGATCACCGGAGCGGCCTGCCTGGCCATCGCCCTGACCGCGATCCTGCTGCACACCGTCGTCGGCGGCGACCTCGACCGGCTGCTGCGCGCGACCGTCCTCGCCGAGCTGGCGGGTTGCCCGGCCGCGCTGGCGGTCGGCCGTTCGGTCGCGCGGCGGGCCGTGGCCCCGCTGTCCGATGCGCTGGAACGGCGGCGGCGCCTGGTGGCGGAGGCGAGCCACGAGTTGCGCGCGCCGCTGACCCGGCTGCACGTCCGCGCGCAACTGCTCTCCCAGCGGCTCCGGCAGGGCGCGCTTGTCCCCGGGGACGTGCCCGAGGAGATGGACCGGCTCGTCGCCGGCACCGGGCGGCTCAGCGAGGTGGTCGAGGACGTGCTGCGCTCGGAACAGCTCGCCGGGCGGCGCCGTCCCGCCGTCCCCGTCGACCTGGCCGCCCTCGCCGAGGAACAGGCCGAGGCCGAGTCGGCCCGCGCTCGCGCGTGCGGTGTGGCCGTCGAGGTCAGCAGGCTCGACAGGGGCGACCACATGGTGTGCGGCGCGGCGCCCGCCCTTCGCCGGGTGATCTCCGCCCTCCTCGACAACGCCCTATGCCATACGCGAACGGGCGGGCACATCCGGGTGACCCTGTGCCGGGGGCCCGGCGGGACGGTCGAGCTGTCCGTCCGCGACGACGGCACCGGTCTCGACCCCGCGACCGCCGAACGGCTCTTCGCCCGGCACATCGGCGAGGGCTCGGGGCTCGGCCTGGCCCTCGTCCGCGAGATCATGGAGGCCCACGGCGGCACCGTCACCGCGACCGGACGCCCCGGAGCGGGAGCGGCGTTCACCGTCCGGCTCCCCGCCCTGCCCGGCCCGCGCCGCGTCATCCCCTGGACCCCGCCCTCCACCCCGTCCCGGAGCGGCAGCCCCGCCAACCCCCGACTCCGGTAGGTGCCGCCGCCCGCTCGACCCGCCCTGGCCTGTGCCGCGTGAACGCGAAACCCCGCGCCCCGGTCCTCCTCCTCATCATCATGGTCGATCATCATGGTCGCCGCCATCGGGCTGCTGTCCGCGCTGCTGATCTTCGACCGGGCACGTCCGCTGGGCATGGGGGACGGGCGCGATCCCTGCCTTCGGTGGCGGGATCAGATCGTGAGGACCAGTTTTCCCCTTGGGTGGCCTGTTTCCAGGTGGTGGAGGGCGGTGGCGGCCTCGGCCAGGGGGTAGGTGCGGTCGATGACCGGTTTGAGGGCGCCTTTTCCGGCCAGTTCGGTGAGGGTGAGCAGGTCGTCCTTGCGGACCAGGGTCAGGAGGCTGCGGAGCCTCTGGCGGATGAACGGGGTGAGGAGGAGGGCGCGGAACTGGCGCTCCAACCCGCCCAGGACGGCGCCGCCGTCCTCGCCGCCCGCCATGATAAGGACGCCGTTGGGGGCCAGGGCGCGGCGGAGGTGGTTGAGGGGGCGGTTGCCCGCGATGTCGAGGATGATGTCGTAACGCTCAGAGGTGTCCGTAAGATCCTGCTTGGTGTAGTCGATGATCTGCGAGGCGCCCAGGGAGCGGAGCAGGTCGTCCTTGCCGGGGCCGCAGACGCCGGTGACCTCCAGGCCGTCGGCGGCGGCGAGCTGGACCGCGAAGGTGCCGATGCCGCCGGACGCGCCGATGATCAGGATCTTCTGGCCGGGACGGGCCTTCGCCTTGCCGCGGAGGGCTTGGATGGCCACGGCGCCGGAGATGGGCGAAGCGGCGGCCTCCTCGAAGGTGAGGCCGTGCGGTTTGGGGGCGAGCCTGCGCTCCTTGACGCACACGTACTCGGCGAAGGCGCCGGGGGACGAGCCGAAGACCTCGTCGCCGGGTGCGAACGCGGTCACCTTCGAACCCGTTCGCTCCACGGTTCCCGCCAGGTCGGTGCCCTGGATCTTCTGGCGGGGGCCGCGGAGTCCGGCGATGAGGCGGAACAGGTACGGGCGGCCCGTCGAGACGTGCCAGACGCCCCAGTCGACGGCGGCCGCGTGGACCCGGACGAGCACCTCGTCGTCGCGTGGCGCGGGACGGTCGAGATCGCGAAGTTCCAGGGCGCCGCCGTAGACGTCCTGGACGATGGCTTTCATGGTGGGTCTCCCTTGTTCGTGGGGTACTGGAACACCTCGTCGAGCGTGGCGCCGAGCGCGTGCGCGATCTGGAACGCCATCTCCAGGGACGGCGAATAGCGGCCCTGCTCGATCGCGATGATGGTCTGGCGGGTCACGCCGACGCGGTCGGCGAGTTCGGCCTGGGTCATCCGTCCCCGCGCGAACCGCAGCGCCCTGATGGAGTTGGTGACCCTGGTGGGCCTCACCACCGGGGGACGCCCCGCCGGTAGGCGGCGATCTTGGAGATGGACTCGGTGATCGCCGACAGCGCGAACGCCAGGTAGAGCGCGTTCGCGATCCAGAAGTGGTCGGCCTCGGCCAGCGCGAGCAGCAGGGCGGCGACGGCGCCGAGGACGACGAACGAGTGCCCGACGTGCTCGCCGAACACCCCGATCTCCCGGTCCCGCTCGTCCCGCCGGCCGTCGTCGCGCGGCGCGGCCATCCTGACCGCGACGTGCAGCGCGATCGTCGTGCCGACCGCGGTCCCGGCCGTCCACAGCAGCGCCGCCGCGTACGGGACGTCGGCGGCGGGGGCGTCCAGCAGCCGCGGGAGGACGAGGGTGAGGTAGAACGCGTAGGCGCCGGCGGCCACGACCGCCAGGATCCACGCGCGTTTCTCTTCGAGCGCCATGCCGGAAATGTAAAACAAACCAGACATCATGTCTAGTGTTCTTTACATCGCGGGGTCCGGGCCGCCGCACCGCCGCCGGGCCGCCGACGGAGTCGACGGCCCGGCGGCCGGGGTGTCGGTCGTCAGCGGAAGCGGCGGAAGAAGCCGCGGATGTCGTCGAGAAGCAGGTCGGGGGCGTCGTGCGCGGCCCAGTGGCCGCCGCGGTCGTACTCGTTCCAGGACACGATGTTCTTGTGGTCGCGTTCGGCGAAGCGGCGCAGCGGGCGGAAGTCGTTGGCGAACGAGGCCAGCCCGATCGGGAACGTGGTCGGCTCCTCCGGCTTCGGCGCGCGGGCCTCCTCGTAGTAGTACCGGGCCGACGAGGCGGCGGTGTTGGTCAGCCAGTAGATGGTGGCGATGGTGAGGATCACGTCCGGGTCCGGGATGCCGGCCAGTAGCTGCCCGATCCAGGCGAGCTGGCCGGCGGGGGAGTCGGCCAGCGCGTGCGCGAGGGTCTGCGGCTGGGCCTGCTGCGCCTTGTCGTGGACGGAGTGGCCGACGAACTGCTGGAGGAACTCCAGGTACTTCATCTCGTCCGGGGTCAGCCCCTCGAACTCGGACGGGTCCCCGGACGGGAACGAGAAGATCTGGTTGACGTGCACGCCGGTGACCCGGTCGGGGTGGCGGCGGCCGATCTGCGGGCTGATGACGGCGCCGCCGTCGTTGCCGTGCGCGCCGAACTTCTCGTAGCCGAGACGGCTCATCAGCTCGGCCCAGGCGTCGGCCATGCGGGCGGCGTTCCAGCCCTTGGTGCGGGTGGGCCCGGAGAATCCGAAGCCGGGGATGTCCGGGATCACGACGTGGAAGGCGTCCTCCGGGTCGCCGCCGTGCGCGGCGGGGTCGGTGAGCGGGCCGATCATGTCCAGGTACTCGACGAAGGTGTTGGGCCAGCCGTGGGTGAGGATCAGCGGGGTCGCGCCCGGCTCCTGCGACCGCACGTGCAGGAAGTGGATCGTCTGCCCGTCGATTTCGGTGGTGAACTGCGGGTAGGCGTTGATCCTGGCCTCCCACGCGCGCCAGTCGTAGCCGTCGCGCCACCGCGCCACCAGGTCCCGGACGAACGAGACCGGCACCCCGTACTCCCAGCCCGGCTGGATCGGGCCCTTCTGGACGCCGTCGGTGACCTCGTCCTCGGGCAGCTCGTCGGCCCAGCGGGTGCGGGCGAGACGGTCGGCCAGATCGTCCAGATCGGCCTGCGGGATCTCGATGCGGAACGGCTTGATCTGCGTCGATGCGCTCATGGTGCTCACGCTAGGAGGCCATTAGGAACAGTACGTTCCTAATGGCGCGCCATACTCGAAGAATGTTGGAGACTTCGAGCCGGCTGTTGCGGCTGCTTTCCCTGCTCCAGAACCCCCGCGAGTGGACGGGCACGGAACTGGCCGAACGCCTGGGCGTGAGCACCCGGACCGTCCGCAACGACGTGGAGCGGCTGCGTACCCTCGGCTACCCCGTGCACGGGACCCGCGGTTCGGCAGGCGGATACAGACTCGGGGCGGGTGCGCGCCTGCCACCGCTCCTGCTGGACGACGAAGAGGCGGTGGCCGTCGCCGTCGGCCTGCGCACCGCGGCCGGCGGGACGATCGCCGGTGTGGAGGAGACCTCCCAGCGCGCGCTGGCCAAGCTGGAACAGGTGCTTCCCGACAGGTTGCGGCGCAGGGTCAACGCACTCCAGACCTACACCGTCCGGGTGCCGGCGACCTCGCCCGTCCCGCAGGTGGACGCCGAGACGCTCGCCGTGCTGACCTTCGCGTGCCGCGACCACGAGCGGCTGCGCTTCGACTACCGAGGCCACGACGGCACCGAGAGCCGCCGCGTCGTCGAGCCGTACCGGCTGGTCAACTGGGGGCGCCGCTGGTACCTGGTCGCCTGGGACACCGGCCGCTCGGATTGGCGGACCTTCCGTGTCGACCGGATCGTCCCGTGCCTTCCCACCGGCCCCCGGTTCACCCCGGCCGAGCCGCCCGAGGACGCGATCGAGCGTGTCATGCGCGGTGTCTCGTCGGCGGCCTGGCGGCACCGTGCCAGCGTCACCGTGCACGCTCCGGCGGAGCAGATCATCGACCACATCAACCCCGCGGTCGGGACGGTGGAGGCGATCGACGAGCACACCTGCGTTCTGCACACCGGAGCCGACACCCTGGACAGCCTGGCCGTCCATCTCGGGCTGCTGGGCACGCCCTTCACCGTCACCGAACCGCCCGAACTGGTCGACCTCCTCCGCGAACTCTCCGACCGCTACCGGGACGCCGTCCCGGCTCACCTGCCGCCGCGAGGGACGACGAGCCCGGACTCGTAGGCGTGCACGACCGCCTGGGTGCGGTCGCGCAGCCCGAGCTTGGCCAGCAGCCGGCTGACATGGGTCTTCACCGTCTCCTCGGTGACCACCAGCCGGTCGGCGATCTCGATGTTGGACAGGCCGTCGGCCAGCAGCCGCAGCACCTCGGCCTCGCGGGGCGTCAGCACGTCCAGCGGCGCGGGACGGCGGACGGGCCGGAGCCTGGCGAACTCGGTGATGAGCCGGCGTGTCACCGTGGGCGCGAGCAGCGCCTGCCCCGCGTCGACCACCCGGACCGCCTCGAACAGCCGCTCGGCGTTCATCTCCTTGAGGAGGAACCCGCTGGCGCCGGCGGCCAGCGCGTCGTAGACGTGCTCGTCGAGGTCGAAGGTGGTCAGCATGATGACGCGGGGCCGGTCGCCGTCGCTCTCGGCCACGATCCTGCGGGTGGCCTCGATGCCGTCCATCACCGGCATCCGCACGTCCATCAGCACGATGTCGGGGCGCTCGGCGCGGCACAGCCGCAGCGCCTCGGCGCCGTCGGGCGCGTCGCCGACCACGGTGAAGTCGTCCTGCGTGCCGAGCAGCGCGGCGAACCCGGCGCGCACCACGTCCTGGTCGTCGGCCACGACGATGCGGATGCTCATGGCGGCGGCCCCTCCATCGGCAGGTCGGCCTCGACGACCAGGCCGCCCGCGGGGGTGGAGCCGATCGTCAGGGTGCCGTTGACCATCGCGGCGCGTTCCCGCATGCCGGTCAGCCCGTGCCCGCCCGCGTCCCCGCCCGCCGCCTGGAGGCCGGGGCCGTTGTCGCGGACGCGCAGCCGCAGCCGGTCGGCGGCGTAGTCCAGCTCGACGTCCACGGCCGCGCCCGGCGCGTGCCGGCGGGCGTTGGTGAGCGCCTCCTGGACGATGCGGTACGCGGTGAGCTCCAGCCCGGGGTCGAGCCGCGCCACCCTGCCCCGGACGATCAGCCGGGTGCTGGTGCCGGCGGAGTCCCTGGCCTCGTCGACCAGCTCGATGAGCTGTTGCAGTCCCGGCTGGGGCCGCCGGTCGTCCTCCCCGGCGTCGGCCCTCAGCACGCCCAGCACCCGCCGCATCTCGGCCAGCGCCGACCGTGCCGTGTCGCCGATCTCCAGCAGCCGCTTCTCGCCCTCGGCGGGCATGCCGGGAGTGGCCAGCCGTGCCGTCTCCGCCTGCACCGCGATCATCGAGATGTGGTGCGCCACCACGTCGTGCAGCTCCCGCGCGATGCGTGCCCGCTCGCCCCGCGCCACGTGCTCGACCAGGGTGTCGGCCATTGCCCGGCGGGACGCGTCGCGCCGAGCGGTCTGGCGGCGTGCCCGTACCGCGGCGCCGGTGAGCAGCGCGGCACCGGTCACCACCAGCATCGGCACCAGCAGCGCGCGGTCTCCCGGCGCGGCGAGCACGGCGAAGGCGGCGAACGGCAACGCCACGGGCAGCGCGTGCAGCGGCGGGCGGAGCAGCCCGAGCAGCAGGAGCGCCGCGCCTTGCGCCACCAGCCCGGTGACCACAGGCCGGTGGTCGCTGACGAGTGCAAGCAAGCCTCCGGCCGTGACCGCCATCGCCGCGCCCAGGGGGTGAGTGCGGACGAGGGACAGCGGCAGCGTCGTGCCGAGGGCGGGCAGCAGGACCGCGGAGGCGTCCGGGGTGTGACCCACCCTCGCCGTCTCGTCCGGCAGCCGCGCCGTCACCTCGACCATCGCGGCCAGCGCCAGCAGCGCCGCGGCGGTCAGGGGGAGGCCGGGAGTGCCGAGTGCGTCCCGCGCGCAAGCCTTCCACCGTCCCGGCAGAACGTGTGCCCAGGGCGCGTACGTGCGGTTCACGTAGGTATTGTCCGCGCGCTGCGCGGCCTCTGCGTCACTCGTAGGAGGGACGTACCCAAGTCGTAGGTCACCCTTGTCAGGGGTCGCGGGGACGGCTCGGCGGCGTGATGACCCGGACGCCGCGGATCCGTAGCGTCCAGAGGCATGGAAGCGAGCATCGAGCTGCGCGGGCTGCGCAAACGCTACGGCCGGACGGTCGCGGTGGACGGGCTGTCGTTCACCGTCGCGCCGGGCCAGGTGACCGGCTTCGTCGGCCCCAACGGGGCGGGCAAGTCGACGACGATGCGGATGATCCTCGGACTGGACGCGCCCGATGAGGGGACCGCGCTGGTGAACGGCAGGCCCTACCGCACCCTGCGCGCCCCGCTGCGCCAGGTGGGCGCCCTGCTGGACGCGGGCGCCCTCCACCCCGGCCGGCGCGCCCGCGACCACCTGCTCTGGATGGCGCACTACAGCGGCATACCCCGGCGCCGGGTGGACGAGGTGCTGGACGAGGTCGGCCTTTCCTCGGTGGCGCGCCGCCGCACCGGCGGGTTCTCGCTGGGCATGCGGCAGCGGCTCGGCATCGCGGGCGCCCTGCTGGGCGACCCGCCGGTGCTGATGTTCGACGAGCCCATCAACGGCCTGGACATCGAGGGCATCCAGTGGATCAGGGGGCTGCTGCGCCGGCTGGCCGCCGAGGGCAGGGCCGTGCTGGTGTCCAGCCACCTGATGAGCGAGCTCCAGGACAGCGCCGACCATCTGGTCGTGATCGGCCGGGGCCGCCTGGTCGCCGACACCAGCGTGCGGGAGCTGCTGGCCACCGCGTCCGGCGACCGGGTCAGGCTCCGCACCCCGCACCGGTCCGAGGCGATGACCGTGCTGGCCAACGCGGGCGCGACCGTGGCGGTCATCGGCGCGGACGAGCTGACCGTCACCGGCCCCACCGCCGAGCGCATCGCCGCGCTGCTCACCGAGGCGGGGCTGGGCTTCACCGAGCTGACCCCGCACCGCGCCTCACTCGAAGAGGCGTACATGGAGCTCACCCGCGAATCGGTCGAGTACAGCGCAGGCGACCGCGTCGCCGACGCCGGGGAGCCGTCATGACCACGGCGCTCGGCGAGGAGAGGCCCGCGGAGACAGAGCCGCCCGCACGGGACGGCTTCGGGCATGTGCTGCGCGCCGAGTGGACCAAGTTCCGGTCGGTGCGCAGCACCGCCTGGTGCCTGCTGCTCACGGTCGTGCTGACCACGCTGCTGTCGATGCTGGGCGCGGCGGGCAGCAGCACCAACGTCAACGAGACCCCCCGCTACCAGGACCGGTTCCATTTCGTCCACCGGCCGCTCACCGGCGACGGCGTCCTCACCGCGCGGGTGACGGGGCTGCGCGCCATCGACCCCTGGGCCAGGGCGGGCCTGCTGATCAAGCGGGACACCCGGCCGGGGTCGCCGTACGCGGCGATCATGGTGACCAGGGACCACGGCGTGCGGATGCAGACCGGCTTCAGCACGGAGCTGTCCGGCGGGACGGCCGGGGCGCCGCGCTGGCTGCGGCTCGTCCGCTCCGGCTCCTCGATCACCGGGCAGCACTCGGCCGACGGCCGGACCTGGGCCACGGTGGGGACGGTCTCGGTGCCCGCGCTGCCGTCCCGCGCCGAGTCCGGTCTGTTCGTCACCTCGCCGAGCGACCGGATGGAACGGCGGGGCACCTCGACCGGAACGGTGTGGGTCCCCGGCGTGGCCACGTTCACCGAGGTGAGCGCGACGGCGGGGAACCGTCCCCAGACGGGCTCCTGGAAGAGCACGGACGTGGGAGGCCCCGCCCAGAACGTGGACGGCACGATCGTCCGCGGCGGCTCGGCCCAGGCCGGGACGGGCTTCACCGTGCGCGGGACGGGTGACCTGCGCGCGCTGCGGCCGGGCGAGGGCGGCGACGACGACATCGTCGCCAACTCCCTCGCGGGCGTCTACATCGGCCTCATCGCGGTCGTCGCGCTCGGCGTGCTGTTCGCGACGTCCGAGTACAAGACGGGCCTGGTCCGCACGACGTTCGCGGCGAGCCCGCGGCGGGGACGGGTGCTGGCGGCCAAGGGCATCGTGCTCGCGGGGGCGGTCTTCGCCGCCGGTCTGGTCGCGTCGCTCGCCGCGTTCCTGCTGTCGCAGCCGTTGCTGCGGAGCAGGGGGTACGAGCCGCCCGGCTACCCGCATCCGTCGCCGACGGACGGGCCGGTGCTGCGGGCCGTCGCGGGCACCGCGCTCTTCCTGGCGCTGATGGCGCTGATCGCCCTCGGGGCCGGTACGATCCTGCGCCGCTCGGCCGGTGCGATCGCGCTGATCCTCGGGCTGATCCTGGTCCCGGCGATCGCGTCGGGCCTGGTGCCGATCGAGACGGGCCGGTGGGTGACCAGGGTGACCCCGCTGGCCGGGCTCGCCGTCCAGCGGACCAGGGAACGGTTCGACACCGCCATCGACCCGCTGCCCGGCGTCGCCGTCCTGTGCGCGTACGTCGTGGTCGTCCTGGCGGCGGCGCTGTGGTCGCTGCGGCGCCGGGACGTGTGAGGCCCGCGATGGCACGCGCGGTGCTCATGGAGTGGACCAAGCTGCGCACCGTGCGCAGCACCGGCTGGCTGGTCCTGGCGGCCGTGGTCTGCACGGCCGGGGCGGGCGCGCTGGTGTCGTGGTCGGCCGATGTCCGCAACTGCCCGGCGGACGAGCCGGGTTGTGTGCAGGACGTCGTCCGGCTGAGCCTGGCCGGGGTGTACCTCGGCCAGGTCGCCGTCGTGGTGCTGGGGGTGCTGGCCATGTCCGGCGAGTACGGGGCCGGGCTGGTACGCACGACGCTGGCCACCTGCCCGCGCCGCCGGCATGTCTTCGCCGCCAAGGCCGCCGTGGTCAGCGCGCTGGTGCTCGGCGCCGGGCTGCTGGGCGTCCTCGGCTCGCTGCTCGCGGCGCGCGCCCTCCTTCCCGGGCACGGCTTCGTCCCGTCCGCCGGATATCCGCCGCTGTCGCCCGCCGACGAGCCGACCCTCCGCGCGTACCTCGGGACCGTCCTGTACCTGTGGCTGGTGGCGCTGCTCGGCCTGGGCGTGGCGGCGGCCGTCCGGCACACCCCGGGCGCCCTCACCGCCGTGCTCGCCCTGCTGTTCACCCCGGCGACCGTCGTCACGCTCATGAACGACCCGCGGTGGCGGGAGTGGAGCGAGAAGCTGGCCCCCATGACGGCCGGTCTCAAGGTCCAGGTCACCGTGGGCCTGGACGCGCAGCCGATCGGCCCCTGGGCGGGCCTGGCCGTACTGGCCGGTTACGCCGGGGTCGCGCTGGCGCTCGGTGTCACGGCCTTCGCGGTCCGCGACGCATGATCGCCGCCCTGGCGGGCGGGTAGCATGAGCGGCACATCGGCCAGGGCGGGCTCCGCGCGACGGGGAGGGGCCCAGTGGAGTTCCGGATCCTGGGCGGCCTGGAGGTCGTCCACGCGGGGGCCTCGCTCGCGCTGGGCGGCCCTCGCCACCGCAGGCTGCTGGCCGTTCTGCTGCTCAACGCCGGTGCGACGGTCTCCAAAGGACGGCTGGTCGAGGCGTTGTGGGGCGACGACCCTCCCAAGAGCGCCCCGGAAATGCTGTACGTGCGGGTGTGCGAGCTGAGGGCGGCTCTGCGCGCGGGGCGTCCCGAGCCGCACGCGGGCCTGCTGAACCGCGACGGCGGCTACGTCCTGCGGGCGGGCGCCGACGAGCTGGACTTCCGCAGGTTCGAGCGGCTCGCCGCAGAGGGGACGGGTGCGCTCGCCGAGGAGGACCACGTCCGAGCCGCGGCGCTGCTCGGCGACGCCCTGGCGCTGTGGCGGGGACCGGCGCTGGCCGAGTTCGCCGACCAGCCGTTCGCGCGTGCCGAGGCGGCCCGGCTCGACGCGCTGAGACTGCGCGTCCTGGAAAGCCGGCTGGAGGCCGACCTGGCACTGGGACGGCACGGCGACCTGGTGGGCGAACTGAAGTCACTGGTCGGCGAGCACCCGCTCCATGAACGGTTCTGGTGCCAGTACCTGCTCGCCCTGTACCGGACGGGCCGCCAGGGCGAGGCGCTGGCCGCCTTCCACACCGCGCGCCGTCGTCTCCAGGACGAGCTCGGCATCGAGCCGGGCGCGGACCTGCGCCGCGTCCACGCCGCGATCCTGCGGCAGGACGCCTCCCTCAACGCGCACGCCGCCGTACCGGGGAACCTGCCCGCGCGGCTCGCCGGTTTCATCGGCAGGCATCGTGACATCGCCGAGGTCCGCGCGCTGGTCCGCGAGAACCGGCTGGTCACGCTGACCGGCGTCGGAGGCGTGGGGAAGACCCGTCTCGCCGTCGAGGCGGCGGCGGGCCTCCAGGCGGAGTTCCCCGGCGGGGTGTGGCTGGTGGACCTGGCCGCCGTGACCCGGCCCGGCCTGGTGGTGCCCGCCGTCGCCGCCGCGCTGGGCGTCCGGGAGCACCCGCGGCGGCCGCTCGCCGACGTGCTCGCCGCCCATCTGCGGTCCGCCGCGACGCTGATCGTCCTGGACAACTGCGAGCACCTGGTCGAGGAGGCCGCGGAGGCCGCGGGCCGCCTCCTGGGCGCGTGCCCCGGGCTGCGGATCCTGGCCACGGGCCGGGAACGGCTCGGGCTGGCGGGCGAGGTGCTGCGGCCGGTCGAGGGCCTGGACGTGCCGCCGCCGGACGATCGGGACCCGGAGTCGGTCGGCCGCGCGGAGGCCGTCCGGCTGCTGCTGGCGCGGGCGGCTGCGGTACGGCCCGGGTTCGCGCTGACCGGCGCCACGGCCGCGCCCATCGCCGAGATCTGCCGGCGGCTCGACGGGCTGCCGCTGGCGATCGAGCTGGTCGCGTCCAGCGCCAACGCCTTCGGCCCGGCGCAGCTCGCCGAGCGCCTGGACGACAGGTTCCGGCTGCCGACCCGCGGCGACCGGGCCGGGCCACGGCGGCACCGGACGCTGCGGGCCGTGGTGGACTGGGGCTACGACCTGCTGGACGAGGCCGAACGCCGGCTGTTCGACCGGCTGTCGGTGTTCGTCGGCGGCTTCACCCTCGACGCGGCCGAGGCGGTCTGCGGCGGATCGGCCGACGGCGGGGGGACGGCCGCGCGGCTGGCGCGCCTGGTCGACACCTCGATGGTCGCCGCCGACCACGGCGACGAGGGCACGCCGCGCTACCGGATGCTGGAGACGCTGCGCGCCTACGGCACCGAACGGCTCGCGCAGTCCGGCGACGCGGACGCGGTGCGCGACCGGCATGCCGCCTACGTCCTGTCCATGGTCGGCTCGGCGCGGGCGGCGCTGCGCGACGCACGGCAGGCCGAGTGGGGGCGGCGCCTGGAGGACGAGCGCGGCAACATCAGGGCCGCGCTGGACTGGTCGATCGGGACCGGCGACGCCCGCACCGCGACGCGGCTCGTCGGCGCCCTCTACAAGTGGTGGGACCAGCAGGGCCACTACCGCGAGGGCGGTGACTGGTGCGAACGGGTGCTGGCCATGAAGGGCAGGGCGTCCCCGGCGGACACCGCGCGCGCCCTGAACGCGGCGGCGGCGTTCGCCGCCATCCGGGGTGATCTGCCGCGCGCCGTCGCGGCCTCCGAGCGGGCCGCCGCGCTCAGCAGGCGGGCCGGCTATCCCGCCGGGCTGGCCGATGCGCTGCTCCAGCTCGGTGTCACCGCCATCAACGCGGGCGAGGCCGAACGCGCGGCGCCGCCGCTGGAGGAGGCGCTCGGCAACGCCCGCGCCGCCGGCAACCGGTGGCTGGAAGGCAGGGTGCTGGTGTTCCTGGCGCTGGCCGCGCTGTCCACCGGCGAGGCCGCGGGCGCCGTACGGCGGCTCGCCGACGCCGAGGCGGTGCTGCGGCCGGTCGGCGACACCGAGGGCCTGGCCTGGGCGCGGACCCTGCACGCCATGGCCGCCTGGCACACCGGCGATCAGGCCATGGCGGCGCGCCTGCTCGGGGACGGCGCGCGCGGCTTCCAGGACCTCGGCCATCTGTGGGGCCTGTCCATCTGCGTGCTGCTGGCCGGGCTGCTGGCCGGGGCGCGCGGCGACCACGGCACGGCCGTCACGCGGCTCGCCGGGTGCGAGGCGCTGCTCGACCGCATCGGCGTCGCGCCGACCCCGCTCGCCCAGGAGTGGCGGGAGGCGGCGGACGCCATGGCCAGGGACGCGCTGGACGTCCCCTCCTACGAGCGGGCCAGGCGGCAGGGCCGGGCGATGACGGCGGCGGCCGCGGCATGGCACAGCCTCTGCGAGAGTAAGGATTCCGGAAGGTCCCCGTCCTAGCGTCGTGTGGCCAGACGGCCACAGGACCATCGAGGGGGCATGACCATGACGGGACCGCGGGTGCTGATCGTCGGCGCGGGGATCGCCGGGCTGGCGGCCGGGCGGGCGCTGGCGCGGCACGGGATCGTCGCCGACATCGTGGAACGCGTGGGGGAGTGGCGCGCCGAGGGGACCGGCATGTACCTGCCCGCCAACGCCGTCCGCGCACTGGACGAGCTGGGCCTGGCCGACGCCGTGGAGGAACGCGGGGCCCGGGTGCGGCGGCAGCGCGTCGTCGACCACCGCGGCCGTTCCATCGCCGGGATGGACGTGGACGACATCTGGGGTTCGGGCCGATGCCTCGCCGTCCACCGCGCCGACCTGCACCGGATCCTGCTGGACGCGACCAGGGACCTGCCCGTGCGGCTCGGTGCCGTCCTCACGGGACTGGCGGGCGACGACCAGGTGAAGGCCACGTTCTCCGACGGGTCGGCGGGCGTGTACGACCTGGTGATCGGGGCGGACGGCGTGCACTCGTCGGTCCGCGGGCTCGTCTTCGGCGCCCGCGCGGCACGTCCCGTCGGGCAGGTGTGCTGGCGTTTCGTCGCCGAGGGCTTCCCCGGCATCCGCGACTGGACGCTCTACACCGGCCCCGGCCGCGCCTTCCTCACGGTCGGGATCGGCGGCGACCGGGTCTACTGCTACGCCGACCTCATGGGCGAAAGCCTCGACCCGTCGCTCAACGAGAACTGGCGGGCGAGGTTCCGCGACTTCGCCGACCCGATCCCCGCCCTGCTCGACCAGGGCGGCGACGCGCTGCCCGGCCTGATCGAGGAGGTGTCGCCGCCGGTGTGGTCGGCGGGCCGCGTCGTCCTCATCGGGGACGCCGCGCACGCCAGCTCGCCCAACCTCGCCCAGGGCGCCGCGATGGCGGTGGAGGACGCGCTGGTCCTCGCCGACCTGATCAGCAACCGTCCCGTCGACGAGGCGCTGACCGCCTACCGCGAGCGGCGCTCGCCGCGCGTCTCCTGGGTCCAGGACCAGACGCACCACCGCGACAAGCTCCGCAAACTGCACCCGGCCGTCCGCAAGCTCAGCCTGCGGCTGGCCGCCTCGAAGTTCTTCGTCGCCCCGTACCGTCCGCTGCGCGAGCGGCCCTAGCGTTCGGGCGGGCCGGGCTCGGAGCCGAACACCGTGTCGTCCAGGTCGTCATCGGGCGGCGTGTCCGGCGGCGGCCGTCCCTCCGTACGGCCGAAGTCCGCACCGGCGTGCGGCCCCCCACCGCCGCTGGTGCCCGTGCCGCCCACGATCCCGGCCGTGTCGGCGTCGGCGTCCTCGCGCGACACCTTCCGGGGCGCGCGCACCCCGGGCCGCCGGCCGCGGAACCGCGGATCGTCCGGATGCCGGGCCAGCTCATCGGCGAGCTCGCGGGCGTGCCTGTCGTCCCTTTCCGTCACGACCTCACTCTCCCGTGAGGTCGTCGCGGTTCCGCCCGGACTCCTCCAGCGCGTCCTCCAGCGCGGCGCCGACCGCGGGCCGGTCGTCGGGCTGGTGCCGCGGCTCGGCGTCCGCGCGCCGGTCCGGATCGCCGCCGGGCCGCATCACGGTCTGGTCGGTCTTCCCGGTCTTCGGAGCGTTCTCCTCGGGCCTGCTCATCTCCGTCATCCCCCTCGTCCTGGTCGTAGGGGACGGCTACCCGGCGGTGATCGGGTCTAACGGATGCCGCGCAGATCATGCGGCGGTGCAGCCGTGCCGCTCTGGTAGATGTGGGGCATGAGCGATGCCGTCGTGGTCGGCGCGGGACCCAACGGGCTCGTCGCGGCCAACCTGCTGGCCGACGCGGGCTGGGCGGTGGAGGTGCTGGAGGCCCAGCCCGAACCCGGCGGGGGAGTGCGCAGCGACCGCGGCGTGCGCCCGGACTTCGTCAGCGACGTGTGCAGCTCGTTCTACCCGCTCGGGGTGGGATCGCCCGTGATGCGGTCCCTGGGGCTGGAGCGGCACGGGCTGCGCTGGCGGCACGCCCCCGCCGTGCTCGCCCATCCGCTGCCGGACGGGCGGTGCGCCGTCCTGGAACGGGACGTCCGGCGCACCGCCGAGGGGCTGGAGCGGTTCGGCGCCGGTGACGGCGAGGCGTGGACGCGGCTCTACGGGAAATGGGAAGAGCTGGGGGGACCGCTGCTGGACGCCCTGCTCGGCCCGTTCCCGCCGGTCCGCGCGGGCGCCACCCTGGCGGCCAGGGCGGGACCGGCGGAGCTGCTGCGGCTGCTGCGCTTCCTGCTGCTGCCCGTCCGCCGCCTCGGCGAGGAGGAGTTCACCGGACCCGGCGGGCCGCTGCTGCTGGCGGGCTCGGCGATGCACGCCGACCTGTTCCCCGAGTCGTCCGGCGGCACCGCCTTCGCGTGGCTGCTGGCGATGCTCGGCCAGAGCCACGGCTGGCCGGTGCCCGAAGGAGGCGCCGCCGAGCTGACGGTGGCGCTCGTACGCAGGCTGGAGTCGCGCGGCGGGCGGGTGCGGTGCGGCACGCCGGTGACGTCGGTGGTCGTCCGGGACGGGCGGGCGCTCGGCGTCCGCACCGCCTCCGGGGAGGCGGTCCGCGCCACCAGGGCCGTGCTC
This sequence comes from Actinomadura sp. NBRC 104412, assembly GCF_030269515.1. GTDB lineage: Bacteria > Actinomycetota > Actinomycetes > Streptosporangiales > Streptosporangiaceae > Spirillospora. The sequence continues at coordinate 280,385 of NZ_BSTM01000008.1, forward strand.
GCCGACGTCCCGGCCCCGGCCCTGTACGGCGGGCTGGTCGGCTGGGAGCATCTGCCGGGCACGCTGCGGGACGACATGCGCCGCTTCACCTGGGACCACGCCACCTTCAAGGTCGACTGGGCGCTGTCGGGGCCGGTCCCGTGGGCCGCCTCCGAGGCCGCGCGGTCGGGCGTGGTGCACCTGGCCTCCGGGATCGACGCCATGACCGCCTACAACGCCCAGCTCGCCACCGGCGGCGTGCCCGCCGACCCGTTCCTGCTGGTGGGGCAGATGACCACCGCGGACCCGTCCCGGTCGCCGTCCGGCACGGAGTCGGCCTGGGCGTACACCCACGTGCCCCAGCGCGTCACCGGGGACGCGGGGGACGACGGGATCACCGGGGCCTGGGACGAGCGCGACCAGACGGCCATGGCCGACCGGATCGAGAGCGTCGTCGAACGCTTCGCGCCCGGCTTCCGGGACCGGATCCTCGGCCGCCGCGTCCTCGCGCCGCCCACGTTCCAGGAGCACAACGCCAGCCTTGTGAACGGGGCCCTGAACGGCGGCACGAGCGTCCTCCACCAGCAGTTGGTGTTCCGGCCCGTTCCCGGCACGGGACGTCCGGAGACGCCGGTGGCCCGGCTGTACCTGGCGTCCGCGTCCGCGCATCCCGGCGGCGGTGTGCACGGCGCGTGCGGCGCCAACGCCGCCCGCGCGGCCCTCCGCGCCTCCGGCCCGCTGGGACGGCTCGTGGCCGGGCCCGCCCTCTCCGGCCTGCAACGCCTGCTGGCCGGGGGGTGAGCGCTCAGGGACGCACGCCCGCCTGGTCGGGGACGACCTTGGGCAGGGCGCGCAGCCAGCCGTCCAGGTCGGACGGCCACCAGCGGCCCGCCGTCAGATGCGACAGCACGTCCCGTACCGCCGAGGTGGACGCCGGCGCGGGCACCACGCGCGCGGGCGCGGCCCCCGCCAGGACGCCGAGCCACCAGTGACGCAGCGTCTCCGGCATCTCCTCGGGATCCAGGACGACGTAGTAGTCGGGCAGCAGCGCCCGCTCGGCGCGCAGGTCGGCCAGCGCCGACTCGATCGCCACCTCCAGCCCGCCCGGCGGCGCGGCCCGGTCGAAGAAGTCCACCCAGGCGTCCCGGACCCCGGCCAGCGGGTCGCCGTCGTGCACGACGTAGGTCGAGGACGAGTGGGCCGCCAGCGCGCTGAGATCGGCGGGATCGCGCTCCCCGGCCACGACGGCGCGCACGTTGTGCAGGCCCCCGAGACCGGCCACGACCTTGTCCGCCCCCTGCCCCGCCACCACGACCACAGTGCTGCTCAGCCGCCGCATGCTCAGGAGTCTACGTCGCGGACGCCCCGGACGATCACTGCTGCCGCGGGCCGTAGGCCGTCAGGAAACGGTCCCGGAACACGCTCATCGGCCAGACCGGCGCCGCCGGTCCGGGCCGCAGCCCGTCCTGCCAGCCCCACACGGAGATCCGGTCCAGGACGGACCGGTCGCGGGCGACGATGCTGATCGGCACGTCCCGGCCCGCGCCGTGCCCGGTGACGACCGGCAGCGGCTGGTGATCGCCCAGGAGGATCAGCACCAGCCGGTCGTCGCCGTACCGCTCCACGTAGGAGATCAGCGTCTCCAGCGAATAGGCGCTGGACCGCGCGTAACCCTCCTTCCTGCCAATCCCTCGGCACTGCGAGGTACGTGGAGGGAGCGAGCCCGCGTTCAAAACGTCGATTAGGGTGGCGCCATGGCGGGTGAGCGAGACAGCGCACGGGTGGACGTGTGGATCTGGTCGGTACGGCTGGCCAAGACCCGCTCGATGGCGTCCACCGCCTGCCGTGGCGGCCATGTCAGGGTCAACGGGAGGCCGGTCAAGCCCTCGCATGCGGTGAGCGTCGGCGACGAGATCCGGATCCGCCGCGAGGGCCACGAGCGCATCGTGATCGTCTCCCGGGTCATCAGCAAGCGGGTGGGCGCTCCCGTGGCCGCCGAGTGCTATGTCGACAAGAGCCCGCCGCCCCCGCCGCGCGAGCAGCGCGCCCCGGTGGCCGTCCGCCCCCGTGGCGCCGGCCGCCCGACCAAGCGCGAGCGCCGGAGCATCGAACGGCTGCTCGGCCGGATGCCCCGCCGCTGACCTGGTCCGCCTTCGCCGACGCGATCCGTACCGGCGCGGAACGGCCGGCCCGGGTCGGCCGGAAGACGCAGGACGCCGGTCCGCTAGGCCAGGCCGGGCGGGGCGGTGCCGGTGATGTCGTGGACGAAGCCGTACGCGCGGGCCTGCTCGGCCCCGAGGACACGGCCGCGCCGGGCGTCGTCGCGGATCTCCTCGGCCGGCCGCCCGGTGAGCCGTGCCAGCCGGTCGTAGAAGACCTCGACCTGGCGGCGGTGCTGCTCCTCGAACAGCGCCATCTCCGCCGCCGTCCCGTCGAACCGCTCGGCCGGCTCGACCATGCGGATCATCGCGTTCGGGGTGATCTCCCGCCGCCGGGCCCCGGCGAGCACGAGCAGCGCCGCGCCGCCCAGCCGTCCCACGACGAGGGCGTGGACGGGGCAGGTCAGCACGTCCATCGTGTCGAGGACGGAGAAGGCCGCCTCAAGCCCGGCGCTCTCCAGCCGCAGGTGCAGGGTGATCGGCCGTCCCTCGCCCAGCGCGTCCAGCGTCATGAGCCGCGAGCACAGTTCGGCGGCCCGCTCGCCGTCCAGGTGCCCGTGCGCCATGACCACGCGCATCTCGACCAGCCGGTCCGTCTCGAAGGCCAGGATCCGGGACGGCGGCAGCGGATCCCGGCGCGGCGGATCGGGCTCCGGCTCCCACGGCCGGAACCCGGGGATGAGCGGGTCGTGGCGGCGCGGTCCGGGACGGTCGGGGTACGGGAAGCTCATGGGTCCACCCTCCAGCCGATCGTGCGGTCGATGGCGGCGGCGTACCGTTCGAGCGTCGAGGCGCGCACGTCGCCGTGGCCGGCCTCCAGCCGGGCCACGGCGGACTGCGAGGTGCCCATCCGGGCGGCCACCTCGGTCTGCGACAGTCCGCTCGCCTTCCGGAGCTCGACCAGCTCGGCGATCATCCGCTGCCGCCGTTCCCGCATCCGGGCGCGGTGGCGCAGCGCCATCTCCCGGAACCCCGGCAGGATCGGGAGATCGTCGTCGGGCCCCTCGCTCATGCCTTTCACGATATCTCGAATATGAGATAACCGCCATGGCGGCGTTGCCGCCCCGCTCTCGTTGGATAACTTGGCGGCATCGGTTGTGAGGAGGAGCGATGTCGTCTTCTCTCCTTGCGGGCACCACCATCACCGCGCGGCAGGTGCGGGAGGCGGCGCGGGGCGGCAGGCTCGGCGTCCTGCTGCGGGAGGTGCACCGGAAGGGCGCCGTGTCGCGCGCCGAGCTCGCCGGCCGGATGGCGGTGAACCGGAGCACGGTCATGGCGCTGACCGCGAAGCTCGCGGCGGCCGGCCTGGTGCGCGAGGAGAGCTCGGTGGCGACGGGACGGGCGGGCCGCCCCTCGCTGATGGTGCGCGCCGAGAGCGACCTGGTGTACGTGCTGGCCTTCGATGTCGCGGTGGACCGCCTGGTCGCCGCCAGGGTCGGGCTGGGCGGCCGGGTGCAGCAGCGGCTGGAGGCGGTGCGCCGCCGCCGGTACCCCGATCTCGACGAGGTGGTCCGCGTCCTGTCCGGGTTCGGCACGGCGCTGGTGGACGCGGCTCCGCCCGAGGCCCGGTGCGTGGGCGTCGGCGCGTCCTTCTGCGGCCTGGTCAGGGCCGCCGACGGGATGGTGCGGCTGGCGCCGAACATGGGGTGGACCGACCTCGACTTCGGCCCCGCCCTGGGACGCGGGCTGGGGCTCGGGCTGCCCGTGGCCGTGGGCAACGAGGCCCATCTGGGCGCGCTGGCCGAGTACGAGCGCGGCGCGGGCGTCGCCAGCCGGAACCTGGTCTACCTGCACGGCGATGTCGGCGTGGGCGGCGGCATCATCGTCGGCGGCCGGCTGCTGGACGGCGACGACGGCTACGGCGCCGAGCTCGGGCACATGATCGTCAACCCGGTGGACGGGCGTCCCTGCAACTGCGGCTCGCGCGGCTGCCTGGAGGCGGAGGTCGGCGAGAGCGCGCTGCTGGAGGCGGCCGGGCGCGCGGGCGGGCCGGTCGGCCGGGACGGGGTGCGGGCGGTCGTGGACGCTGCCGCGAGCGGCGACGAGGCCGCCCGGCGGGCGCTGGACCGGGTCGGCGACTGGCTCGGGATCGGCGTGGCCAACCTGATCAACCTGTTCAACCCGGGCGTCGTGGTGTTCGGCGGCATGCTGCAGGAGATCTACCGGGGCGCGGCGGAACGGGTGCGGGCACGGGTGGCCGCCAGCGTCCTGCCCGTCTCCTGGGAACGGGTCGAGCTGCGCACCGCCGCCCTCGGGTACGACTCCTCGCTCGCGGGCGGCGCGGAGCTGGGGTTCGCCCCGCTCCTCGCCGACCCGCTGAGCGTTCTGGAGCGCGTGCCTAGTGTCCTGCGCCAGGAATCCGTTCAAGATATGAGGCGAGGCGTTCGAGGATCTCGTCGGCGGTCTTGGTCCAGGTGAAGGGCCTGGGGTCTCTGTTCCAGGTCTTGATCCAGTCGCGGATGTCG
>NZ_BSTM01000009.1 GCF_030269515.1 Actinomadura sp. NBRC 104412
CCTGCCAGAAAGTCGGCCACGAAAGCGACACCAATGATGCTGATGTGACAATTGAGGCAATCAGTGCTTAACTAATCAATAGATCGCGAGGTGGCCTTCTCATACACCACCCGCCTGGACGCGGCCGCCTGACCGGCCTGCATCCCGGCCACCCCCACCCTGCCACAAACGCTGCGGCAGGCACCGACCAGGCGCAAGCGCCAAACCCCCGTTAGGGGGCAAGGGGCAAAGCCCCAAGGGGGTGTCGGGGGCGAAGCCCCTGACCGGGGCGCGGGGCAGAGCCCCGCCCGGGGTCAGTGGCCACCGCCGCGAGCCGTCAAGGCGAGCGGCGGTGGTCGCTGGCCCCGGCACCGGGGGGCGTGGGGGGTCGCCCCCCCACAATGAGTCGCCGCCGCCGCGAGCCGCCAGGCGAGCGGCGGGGGTCGCTGACCCCGCACCGGGGGGTGTGGGGGGTCGCCCCCCCACAATGACCCGCCCCCCCACAATGACACGACAGCAGCCCAAGGCCGTGGTTACACGGCCTTGGGCTGCTGTCGTGATCGAGAGTTACTTCTTTCCGGCCACCAGGTTCTTGAAGTCGGCGCCCGCCCTGAACTTGGGCACGGACGTCGCGGGAACCTCGATGGTCTTGCCCGTTGCCGGGTTCCGGGCCGTACGGGCCGGCCGGTCGGCCTTCTCGAACGAACCGAACCCCGTGATCGCGACCTTGTCGCCCTTGGCGACCGCGGTCTGGATCGCCTCCAGGATCGCGTCGACGGCCTCGGCTGCGGCCTTCTTGCTGCCCAGCCGGTCAGAGATGGCGTCGACCAGCTCACGCTTGTTCATGGGTTACTCCTCTAGTTCCCCCCTTGCCCGAACGAAACTAAAGGACCCATAGCATCGACACAATCACCTGCAAGCAAGAGTTCCCGTGTCGCAGGCGTTTTGGTCGGTCTCGCCCCCGTCTCGCCAGGCGCCGGACCGTTGCCGGCCACCTCGCACGCTAGCGGGCGTCGGGTGCCCGATGGAAATCGGAGAGGAACACTTCGAGCTTCCTGGCGGCCAGCTCGGGGTCGCGTTTGGCCAGGTCGGTGATGACCAGGAGGTGCCGGATCAGCCGCCGCCGGGTCTCGGCGGGCAGCGGCGCGACCCGGCGGTGGGCGTCCCGCAGCCGCTCTGCGAGCCGCGTCAGCGCCGGGTCGTCCCACTCGGGACCGGTCCACGGGACCGGCGTCTCCGGTTCGGTCAAGGTGCAAGCCCCCTTGCGATCCTCGCCCACCGCGGAGGGCGGGCGCCACTCCTGAAATTGTGCTCTGTGCGGGGACCGGTCCGTACATCCGGGTCGGGACCGGTCCCGCCGTCGCGGTGGGCGGGGATCGGCGGGGCGCGTGGTTCAGGGCTTGATCGCGACCGCGGTGTAGGGCGTCGTCAGGGTCGGGCGGGTGGTCAGCCGGGCGTTGGGCAGGTAGAGCCGGTTGTGGTAGGCGGCCGCCGTGGTCGGCGTGTCGAATCCGGGGTCGGTGATGCGGCGCGCGACGCGGGCCGAGGTGCCCGCCTTGTTGATCTTCAGTACGGAGACGGTGTTGAGCCTGTTCTGCACGACGTAGAGGGCGCAGTCCCGCAGCAGCAGGCCGTCGCCGTTGGTGAGGGTCTCGCCGCCGAGGTCGACCGCCTGGGTCGCCCCGGTGGACGGGTCGACCCGGAACAGGCGGCCGGTGTTGGTCTGGACGACCAGCAGGCCCTTGCCGTCCGGTGTCGGGACGATGCCGTTGGCGTTCTCCCCGGGACCGGTCACCAGGTCACCGGTGAGCGGGAGGCGCACGGGCTGCTCGGGGAGCGCCCCGTCCGCCCCGAAGGGAAGCTTGTAGAGCGCGGCCTCGGACGAGTTGGTGAACCAGGCCGCCCCGTTCGCGAGGACCACGTCGTTGATGTTGCTCACACCTGTGGCGAGGGTGTAGGTCGCCAGCACCTCGCCGGTGCGGGCGTTGAGGACGCGCGCGCTTCCGGCCGAGCCGCCGGCGACGAAGAGCCGGCCGCGCCTGTCGAGCTTGAGCCCCGCCGCGGGGGTGCCGGGCCCCTGGCTGAGGACGGCGCCCTGACCGGTGCGCAGGTCGGCACGGTAGATCGAGCCGTTGCCGAGCGATCCGAAGTACGCGTAGGGGCCCGATCCGATGGCGATGCCGTCGGGCCGCCAGCCGTTCGGGAGGGTGATGGTGGTCTGGAGGGCCGTCTGCACCTGCCGGCTCTGCTGCCCGGCGGCCGGCGTCCCGGCGTGTGCGGGGACACCGCCGGCGAGTACGCATCCTGCCACGATGATCGAGGTTGCGGCGATCGTCACATTACGGGTCATGGGTTTCGCGGCGCCCGGCCCCGTTTTCTCCTGCCGGTGGCGAGGCGCCGCTCCGTCCTTTCTCTGCTCTGCGTGAATTGAGGGACCGAGCGATTCGGGTCCGGTGAGCGCGGGGAGCCCTCCATTGGTTGGACGCGCCGCGAACCATGAGTCACCGGCTTTTCCGGCGGGGCCCGGGATGGCTGGTCCCGGGCCCCGCGGTCGTGCGCGAAAGGGGCGTGAGGTCGCAAGCCGTCGCTGCTAGATGGACTCGCCCCGGCAGTGGTGGTTCGGGAAGCCGGCGTCCTCGAGGCGCATGAAGCCCTGCTGGTTGATGATGTCGGTCACGCCGGCGCTGTCGGGGTCGCAGAGCCAGCCGGGGCCGGTGTTGTCGAAGCCGACCATGCGCAGCGCCTGCCCGTCATGGGCCTGCGCGGTGTCGATGACGTTGTAGACGAAACGGACGCCCTCGAACGAGTTGAACGGGGGCTCGACGATGACGTCGGGGTTGGGGGCGAGGCCGCCGTCGGTCCCGGTGACCGGGTTCATGCCCGCCTGGAGGCCCAGGAAGGCGCCGTTGCGCTTGTCGGTCTCCTTGCCGTTGCCCTGCGCGACCCACTGGGCCACCGAGAACGGCGAGATCGCCGCGTCCTTCGCCTCGTCGTCGATGCCGTCCAGGTCGTGCTCCTGGATCTGGATGACCGGGGGAGCTTCCGCGGCGTTGCACTTGTCGATGATGTCCTGGCTGGTGATGGGGTTGAAGCCCAGGACGGTGCCGGTGAAGAACGACAGGGTGCCGGAACCGTTCTGCGGCAGATAGCGCTGGATCTGCTGGTCCGAGCCGCCCACCTCGTTCCAGTTGGTGATGTCGCAGTCGTAGATGTCGCGGAGCTGGTCGACCGTCAGCGAACGCGAGTCCGGCGCGGCGCCGTCGAAGGCCGCCCAGGTGACCGCGTCGAGCGCGAACGCGTAGTACTGGAAGCCGGCCGGGTCGCTGCCGCTCGGGGGCGAGGAGGACCGGGCGATGTCGATGCACCCGGTGGTGGGGTTGTCGGTCGGCCAGGGCAGTCCCGGCCTCGCGTTCCCGGTGCCGGCGAGCGCGTTCCTGCCGTCGGTGGATCCGTTCGGGGCGGGGAAGGTGTTGATCCCGTCCGCCACGCCCTTGTTCACGTAGCTGCGCCCGCCGCTCGGTGACGTGCACGTGCCGTCAGCGGGCACGGTGAACGCCGGGTCGGCGGCGTTCGCCTGCACCGGGACGTTGTGGGCCGTGTCGGGGTCGGGGTTCGCCGCGTTGGCGGCGTTCCAGGCGGCGGCGAGGTCGCTCATCACGTCCTCGGTGGTGTCGGAGCCGGCGATCGTCAGCCTTTGCGGTACGCCGTCGGCCGCGGGCGCCGCGTAAGCGGGAGCCGTCGTGACCCCCACCAGCGCCAGCGCCAGCGCGCCTGCCGCCAGCACGCGGGTCTTGATGGAAGACATGGTGTCCTTTCCGCGAGACGCTCCGGGCCCTGTTGCCCGGTGCGACCTCATTCAGCGGCCCGCCCGTTAAGCCCGGCCTTCCATCCGGTGGACAACCGACGGCTCCCACCTTCAGGCCCGACGGCGTGACTCCCGGTCAGATTCGCGAACAGAAAGGAACAGAAAAAGGGCCGTGCCCGGTGAAAGCCTCCGGGCACGGCCCTTCTCGATAATCGCGTTTCGAGGAAACAGGTGCCTCAGCGTCGCCGGGCGAGGAAGACCGCGGCGCGGCGCAGCGGCGTGGCGATCAGCGCCAGCGCGTACGCCACGCGGGGCGGTGGCCGCCGGCCCGCCGAGCCGTACGCGGTGCCCGAGGTGAGCCCGTTGGTCAGGGCCAGCGCCGAAAGCGGGACGAGCAGCACGAGCGCGGCCATGCCGGCGAAGAGCGGGATGGAGGCGTCGTTGGCCGCCTTGAGCGCCTGCTGCTGGCCGCCGGGGGTCACCGGCCGGGTCGGATGGCGGCCTGCGGCTCCGGCGCTCGTGTCGCCCGTACCGCTGCCGGTGCCGCCGTCCGGCAGGGCGGAACCGGCGAGGTCGTCGCCGCCGGACCCGCCGCCACCGTCGTCATCGTCCTCGCCGTCGGGGTCGGCGCCGGCCGGGCAGGCCGTGTTCGGGCCGATCTGGCCCAGCCTTTCCGTCGCCTGCGTACGCAGCTCGCCCGGCAACGGGACGAGACCCGGGCTGAGCTGTCTCTGGCCACCGTCCGCGCTGACCAGGTCGCCCAGCACGTCGCGGACGAGTTTCGCCTTGCAGGCGTCGCCCAGTTGCGTGGCGGCGTTGGCGTATTCGACGAAGGTGAACGGATAGGCGCGGGGGTCGGTCTTGTCCAGGTCCGGGACGAGACTGCCGTCCGGCAACGCGGTCATGTCGTCGACGGCGGCGTTCAGGCTCTCCGCCGTCGGCGCCACGTACTCGCCCGCCGCGTTCTGTACCTTCGCCACCGGCAGGTTCAGCGCCTGGGCGGTCGCGAGGTCGGTGAGCACGAAGTTCAGGCAGGCCCCGGAGGCGTTGCCGTTGACGGCGGTGGAGCAGTCGGTGATCTCCGTCGCCACCTGCTTGTCGAGGTTGGCCCGGTCCGCCTTCAGCGGATGCGACTCCAGGTCGGTGCCGACCTGCCTGCTCAGCGGGCCGAGCTGCCAGATCTCGCCGACCGGCTCACCGGCCGCGTGGCCGTTGCGGGCGGTGGAGTACCTCCAGGCGTCCGGGGCGTGACGCGCCAGGTAGCGCGACAGGACCCAGTGCCCCACCTGGGGAGGCGCGTACCCCACGACGGCCACGCCGAAGCTCCGCCCGGTGGGCGGAATCGACCTGAAACTGCCGGGCACGCCCGGCAGGGTGCTCGCAAGCTGGGGGTTGGCGGCCAGCACCGGGTTGGTGGCCGGGTCGCCCTGGAAGGCGGTCCCCGGCTGCTCCAGGGTCCTGGCGAGCTGGTCGGCCGTGAGCCTGATGTCGTCGAGCTGTGTCGACCGGAGGCAGCGCGAGGCGGCGCACGAGTTGCTCGGCCACGCCTTCTTGAAGTACCCGCCGACGATGGCCAGGACCTCGGCGTTCAGCGCGACCGGCACCGGAACCGACCTGCGCTGGCCCGCGGCCGCCGGATCCTCGCCCACCGTCGCGCCGCCGGCGGCGAAGAACACATCGGGGAACACATCGCCGACCCCTGTGCGGAACTGGTCCCGCGCGGTCAGCTCGGGCACCGCCGTGAAGTCCAGATCCTGCTTCTTACCGCCCTGGCACCGGCGCTGCGCGAGCGCCATCTGCGTGCCCTCGAACCGGGGGGCGCCCACGGCGTCGACGTACTCGCCCTCCTCCGGAGCGCCGCAGCCCTCGATCTCGTCCGACTCCTTGACCGTGAACTCCAGCGAGGTCGTGTCGGTGATGATGCCCGCCGGCGCGTTGAAGGTGAACCTGATCGTGCACCGGTCACCGGGGGTGCAGGAGAAGTTCGCCCCGCCCGTGGTGAAGGTGGCCTCGTCCTCGGGAGGGATGATCACCGAGAACTCGATCCAGCCGTTCTCGTCGGGAGTCGCGGTGTTCGGGATGAAGCCGCTGAACCTCGGGGGCAGGCCGCCGGGGCTCCGGCAGCCCTTGGTCGGCTCGGGAACGCCGCAGATGGCGACGCCGTTGACGTACACCGTGCCGGAGACCTTGGCCTGGATCGCCACGTGCACCCGGTCGCCCGGCTGGACGCCGTCGGCGAAGTCGGCCAGGGTCGCCTGGGCGATCTCGTACTCGCCCGCCGCCGCCCGCGCGCCGGCACCGCCCACCGCTCCCGGGCCCAGCGACAGCGCCGCCGCGCAGCACAACAGGACCGACACGAAGGCCACCACGCGCGATGACCGCCGCATCAGGCCCGTCCGCCGTGTTCTCATCGATGCTCCTTGCACCCCTGTGATCCTCTGTCAGGCTCGGCGGCGGCCGAGCCGCCGGTCAACGCCCTCACGTCCCGCTTCATCGCGGTTCCGTCGGGCGTTCATCACCGCGACACCCGTGCCGTGACGGGACGGGGTGGGGGTCGCGAGGTCAGATCCACGCCGGCAGCAGGCGGGTGCCGGCCTCGGCGGCGAGGACGATGAGGGCCACCATGACCGGTGTCGTGAGCACGTAGGTCGACAGCGTCAGCCACCACCGGTACAGCAGCACGGACGCGACGGCGCTGCCCGCGAAGAGCACCCCGTAAAGGACCATCAGCGGGACGGCCGAGGGGTCGCCGTGCCGTCCGTCCTGGTGACGCGAGCGCGCGCCCTGGGGAGTGGGAGGGAAGGGCAGCCCCGTCGCCTTCGCCACCACGACCAGGGACCGGTGCCGCTCCCACGGGGTCCACGTCCAGGAGCTCACCAGGGTCAGCCGGTCGTCGGTGCTGCTCGCGTAGACGTCCCGGACGGCCAGGTTCGCGCGGCCGACCGACAGCACCTTGTACAGCGTCTGGCCCTGCGTGGTGGTGACGATGATGTCGTCCCCCGGACGCAGGGTGTCCAGCGTGCGGAACGGCGCGCCGAAGCCGTGGCGGCGCCCCACAACGGCCGAGTTGCCCGGCTGCCCGGGACCGGCCGTCCCCGGGACGTGACCGGGCCCGGCCTGCGTGCGCTCGGAGTCGGCGCCTTCCACCACGACCTGTTGCAGTCTCATGCGCGGGATCTGGATGATCGCCACCGGTTCGCCGAGCTCGGCGGCACGTGGCTTGTCCACCCTGCCGAACAGCGACTGCCGCTGGCCGACGACCTCGGCGATCCGGGCGCGGAAGTCACCGAGCAGCGCCCGCTGTTGCCGGCTTTCCAGCAGCGGGCCGAGCCCGTAGGCGAGCAGCCCGGCGCACATCACCGTGACCAGCAGCCAGACACCCGCCACCACGCCGATCCTGCGCGGATGCCACGGCGCCGGCCGCCGGGTGGTGCCGGGTCGTTCCTCGCGCGGACGGTGCGAAGCCCCGTCCGGAGGGGAGTCCGGCGCGGACTCGGTGGAGATCGCCTCGGTCACCGGTTTCCTCTCCTTCACGGGCCGCACGGGCTCATGTCGACATGGCGGAGCCGCCCGCGGCGACCCCCGGGTCAGCGTCAGCGGCCGCGTCGTACCCGGTCAACCCCCGGTCGGCGCGGCCCCGGACCGCTTCATCTCGGACCCGTCGGGCGTTAACCGGCGAGCCACCCGCGCAGGCGACCCGGCGGCGCACACTCATGCCGTACCGCCGGGTACGGGGGCACGGCCGCCCTTCCGTGCCCGCGCACGCCGCACGCACCCGCCTGCGCGCCCGCCCACGGAACCAGCACTGCGAGGACCACACGCGATGCCCACTCTCGCCGACGAAGCACCGGCGGCGGGGCCGCCCGCCCCGCCGCCCAGGCCCCGGCCGGTGGTGGATCGCCCCACCCGGCCCGACCGCCTGTTCAGCAGGGTCACCACGGCCGCCGCCGGAGCGATGTTCGCGTTGCTCTTCCTCATCGGCTTCTTCCTGCTCCTGCGTGCCGCACCGGCGCTGGAGACGGCGGGCTGGGGCTTCTTCACCACCGTCAACTGGCAGCTCAACGCCGACCCGCCGGTCTTCGGGGTGCTGGGCATGCTGTCCGGGACGGTGATCGTCGGGACCATCGCGTGCGTGTTCGCGCTTCCGGTGAGCGTCCTGGCCGCGCTGTTCATCACCGAGTACGCGAGTCCCCGGCTGCGCACCACGCTGACCGGGGTGGTCGATCTGCTCGCCGCGATCCCCAGCCTCCTGTACGGGCTGTGGGGGATGACGTTCCTGAACGAGCGGATCGTCCCGCTGTCGCGCTGGATCGGCGACAACCTCGGCTGGATCCCGATCTTCGACACCGCGCCGGAGGCGGAGCTGACCGGGTCGATGTTCATCGCGGGCCTGGTCGTCTCGCTGATGGTGATGCCGATCACCACGTCCATCATGCGGGAGGTCTTCGCGCAGACCCCGCCGGGCGAGAAGGAGGCGGCGCTCGCCCTCGGCGGCACCCGGTGGGGCATGATCCGCAGCGTCGTGCTGCCGTTCGGCCGCGGCGGGGTCATCGGCGGCTCGATGCTCGGCCTCGGCCGCGCGCTGGGCGAGACGATCGCGGTGAAGCTGCTGCTGCCGCAGGTCCCCATCCTGTCCGCCGACATCATGCAGGACGGCGGCTCGACCATCGCCGGGTTCATCGCCGCCAACGCCGGCACCCCGGACCTGGCGGAGGAGCTGCTGGCCTGCGGCCTCGTGCTGTTCGTCTTCACCATCGTGATCAACCTCGCGGCCGCGGCGATCATCGCGCGGAGCCGGTCCGGAGCGGATGTGGAGGCCCCCTGATGACCACGACCTCGGACGCGCCACGGACGGAGGGGGCCGCCGCACGGCCCGGATCCGCCGGGGCCGCGGGCGGAGCAGGTCGGCCGCCCCGCCGCCGGATGTCCGGCCTCACCCGCGGCGAGCTCGCGGTGCTCGGCGGGTGCGGCCTCTCGTCCTTTCTGTTCGTCTGGCTGATCCTCGCCAGGCTGACCGACGGGATCGGCCGGCTTGGCTGGCTGGTGGCCTGGTACGCCGTCTTCCTCGCCATGGTCTACGTCGTCACCTGGGACACCCTCGGTCGCAAGGCCGCCGCCGACCGGGTGGCCGCCACGATCATCCGCACCGGCATCCTGACGCTGATCCTCCCGCTGGGCTTCCTGCTGGTGTACGTGCTCGTGGAGGGGCTGCCCGCGCTGCGCCCCGGCTTCTTCACCGACGATCTGAGCGGCGTCACCCCCGAGATGCCCGCCTCGGCCGGCGGCGGCCTGCACGCGATCGTCGGCACCCTGGAGCAGCTCACCCTCGCGCTGCTGTGGACGGTGCCGCTGAGCGTGCTCACCGCGATCTTCCTCAACGAGACCCGGTCCCGGTTCCGGCGCCCACTGCGCATCCTGGTGGACGCCATGAGCGGCGTGCCGTCGATCGTGGCGGGACTGTTCGTCTACGCGGCGCTCATCATCCCGCTGGGCACCGGGTTCAACGGGTTCTCCGCCGGTATCGCGCTGAGCATCGTCATGATCCCGACCGTCACCCGGACCGTGGAGGTCGTGCTCCGGCTGGTGCCCAACGGACTGCGCGAGGCATCGCTCGCGCTGGGCGCGTCCCGGGCGCGGACCGTGTGGTCGGTCGTGCTGCCCACGGCGCGCAGCGGCGTGACCACGGCGGTGGTGCTCGGCATCGCCCGCACCGTCGGCGAGACCGCCCCGCTGCTGTTCACCTCGTTCGGGCTCGACCTCCTCAACGCCAACCCGCTCAAGGACCCGCAGGAAAGCCTGCCGCTCTTCGTGTACTCGAACGTGCAGAAACCCTCGGAGACCGCCGCGCAACGCGGGTTCACCGGCGCGCTGGTCCTGATCACCGTCGTCCTCGCCCTGTTCGCCGTCGCCCGCTTCATCGGCCGGGGCCGCCGTTCCGGCGGACGGCCCCGCGGAATGCGACGGCCCGCGAAGCCACAGAAAGGAACCCAGTGACCTCCACCGTCCCCGTCAAGGACTCAGGACCGGCGCCCGACCCGGGCACCACGGCAAGGCGTGAGATCACGCTGACCGGCGGTCCCCCGCCGGGCGCCGCCGAGCTGCTGGCCAAGGACGTGTGCGCCTGGTTCGGCGACCGCCTCGTCCTCGACCGGGTGAACCTGCGGATGGCCCCACGGCGGGTGACCGCGCTGATCGGCCCGTCCGGCTGCGGCAAGTCCACCTTCCTGCGCATCCTCAACCGGATGCACGAGCTGGTGCCCGGTGCCTCGCTGGCGGGCGAGGTGCTGCTCGACGGCGAGGACATCTACTCGGCCGCGCGGCGCGCCCAGGAGGTGCGGATGCGGATCGGGATGGTGTTCCAGAAGCCGAACCCGTTCCCGGCGATGACCATCCGCGACAACGTGCTGGCCGGGCTCAAGCTGGCAGGCATCAAGTGCGACGACAAGACCGCCCTGGTCGAGCAGAGCCTGACCAGGGCCGGGCTGTGGCGCGAGGTCAGGGACCGGCTCTCCGCCCTCGGCGGCGAGCTCTCCGGCGGCCAGCAGCAGCGGCTGTGCATCGCGCGGTCCCTCGCCGTACGGCCCAACGTCCTGCTCATGGACGAACCCTGCTCGGCGCTCGACCCGACCTCCACCCGCCGGATCGAGGAGACCATCGCCGAGATCGGGCACGAGGTCACCGTCGTGATCGTCACGCACAACATGCAGCAGGCGCAGCGGGTGTCCGACCACTGCGCGTTCTTCCTCGCCGCCGAGAACGAGCCCGGCCGCATCGTCGAGCACGGGCCTACCGACCGGATGTTCTCCTCCCCCGACGACCCCCGCACGCTCGACTACGTCAGCGGCCGCTTCGGCTGACGGCCGCCGGACCCGACGAGAGGCGTCATCTCCATGTTCTCCATGGCCCAAACCCGGCATCGTGCCATGCGCACCGGCCTCGCCACGGTCATCCTGCTCGCGGTCTGCTCGCTGGGCGCCGGGGTCGCCGCGCCCGAGGCGCGGGCGGCCACGCTCGTCAACGGCTCGGGCTCGACGTATGTCGAGCTGGCCATGGACGAGTGGACGCGCTCCGCCGACGCGCGGGGAATCAAGGTCAACTACACCGGCGTCGGGTCGCCGACCGGCGTGGGGCAGTACGACGCCAGGCAGACCGACTACGCCGGCACCGAGGCCGAGGTGAAGTCCCTCTACGGCGGCCGCAACACCCTGCCGCGCGGCTTCCAGTACGTGCCGGACGTCGCCGGCGCGATCGCGATCATGTACAACGTCCGGGATCGGGGCGGCAACAGGTACGACAAGCTGCACCTGGACCAGCGCACCATCTCACGGATCTTCACCGGGGAGATCTCGAACTGGTCGCACCCCGACATCACCAGGACCAACGGCGGCGTGGCGCTGCCCGACCAGCCCATCAGGGTCGTGTTCCGGACGGGGTCGTCCGGGACGACGGCACTGTTCTACGACTTCGTGCGCGAGGCCGCCCGCGACGTCTACGACAGGTTCCGGTCGAAGCACAACCTGCCCGACCGCCGCATCACCTCGCTGCCCGACACGCCCAACGACGTCGGCGGCCAGTTCGCGCCCAACATCGTGGGCAGGGGCGGCTCCGACGAGATGGCCCAGTTCGTCGGCAGCTCGGCATGGAGCATCGGCTACGACGAGTTCGGCTACGCCATCAAGCACGGCGTCGATGTCGCCTGGGTGAAGAACGGCGCCGGGAAGTGGACGAAGCCGTATGCCCTGAACATCTCCGAAGCGCTGAGGGACGCGACGCTGCGGCCCGACCTCTCACAGGAGCTCTCCGGGGTCTACACCTCCAAGAATCCCCTGGCCTACCCGATCTCCGCCTACAGCTACATGATGACCCAGTGCCTGCCCGGACGCGGGCGCCAGACGTGCGCGGGCCCGTACAGCGACGGTGGCAAGCAGTCCACGCTGGCGCAGTTCATGCGTTACGTCGCCTGCGACGGCCAGGTGAAGATGGCGCGGATCGGCTACTCGCCGCTCCCGACGAACCTCTCCCAGGAGATGGAGAACTCCGTCGCCCGGATGACCGGTGAACGCCCGCGGCGGCTCACACCGGGCAACTGCGCCAACCCGAGGTTCCACGGCAGCCTCGGCGCCGGCGCCGGCCCGCCGCGCGACCCGTTCGAGAACCTGCCCGGCGGCGTGGACGGGGCCACCAGCGGCGGGCGGAACTCGGCCGGGCCGAGCGCGAGCGCGACCGCCGGCAGCGGCTCCGGTGCGGGTGCCGGCCTGGGGACGGTCGCGGGCGGCTCCGGCCGGCAGCAGAACGCCAAGCCCGTCGGGTTCAACGGGCCCGGCGTTCCCGGCCTCGGCCCGCTACCGGCACTCGTGCTCATCGGAGCCCTCGTCGTCCCACCGGCCGTGATGGCGATCCGGAACAGGAACCGCGCTAGGCCGTGACGGGCATCCAGGGGGCGCGCCGCTCCTCGAAGGCGGCGATGTCGTCGGCGTGGCGCAGGGTCAGGCCGATGTCGTCCAGGCCCTCCATCAGCCGCCAGCGGGTGTAGTCGTCGATCTCGAAGGAGGCCGTGAGGTCCCCGGCGCGCACTTCGCGGGCGTCCAAATCGACGGTGATCTCGGTGGACGGGTCGCTCTCGATCCGGTCCTGCAGCGCCTCCACGGTCGCGCCCGGCAGGACCACCGGCAGCAGGCCCATCTTGGTCGAGTTGTTGCGGAAGATGTCGCCGAAGCGGGGCGCGATGACGACCCGGAACCCGTACTGCTGCAAGGCCCAGACCGCGTGCTCGCGGGACGAGCCCGTCCCGAAGTCCGGCCCGGCGACCAGGATGCTGCCGCCCTCGTACTGGGGCTGGTTGAGCACGAACTCCGGGTCCTCGCGCCAGGCGGCGAACAGGCCCTTCTCGAAGCCGGTGCGGCTGACCTGCTTGAGCCAGACGGCCGGGATGATCTGGTCGGTGTCGACGTTGCTGCGGCGCAGCGGCACGCCCCGGCCGGTGTGGATGGTGAACGCTTCCATGTCGTGGGCTTCCTTGTCTAGAGGTCGGCGGGGGCGGTGAGGCGACCGGTGACGGCCGTCGCGGCCGCGACGGCGGGCGACACCAGGTGGGTGCGGCCTCCGGGCCCCTGCCGGCCCTCGAAGTTGCGGTTGGACGTGGACGCGCTGCGCTGGCCGGGCGTGAGCTGGTCGGGGTTCATGCCCAGGCACATCGAGCAGCCGGCCTCGCGCCATTCGGCCCCGGCGGCGGAGATGACCGCGTCGAGCCCCTCCTCCTCGGCCTGCTTCTTGACCCGCATGGAGCCGGGGACGACCAGCATGCGGACGCCGTCGGCCACCTTGCGTCCCTCCAGGACGCCGGCGACGGCGCGCAGGTCCTCGATGCGGCCGTTGGTGCAGGACCCGACGAAGACGGTGTCGACCTCGATCGCGCGCAGCGGGGTGCCCGGGGTCAGCCCCATGTATTCCAGGGCCCGCTCGGCGGCCTGCCGCTGCACCGGGTCGTCGAAGGACGCCGGGTCGGGCACGGACTCGGCCAGCGGCAGCCCCTGGCCGGGGTTGGTGCCCCAGGTGACGAACGGGGTGAGCTCGGAGGCGTCGATCACGACCTCCTTGTCGAAGGTCGCGTCGTCGTCGGTGCGCAGGGACGTCCAGTACTCGACGGCCCGGTCCCAGTCGCTCTCATTCTGAGGGGACGACCCCCCAGACCCCCCGGCAACGGCGCCGGCCGGCGCGTGCGGGCGGCCCTTCAGGTAGGCGAAGGTGGTCTCGTCCGGGGCGATCATCCCGGCGCGGGCGCCGGCCTCGATGGACATGTTGCAGACCGTCATCCGGCCCTCCATCGACAGCGACCTGATCGCCTCGCCGCGGTACTCGATGATGTGGCCCTGGCCGCCGCCGGTGCCGATCCGGGAGATCACCGCGAGGATGAGGTCCTTGGCGGTGACGCCCTCGGGCAGCGTGCCGTTCACGGTCACGGCCATGGTCTTGGGCTTGATCTGCGGCAGGGTCTGGGTCGCCAGGACGTGCTCGACCTCGCTGGTGCCGATGCCGAACGCGAGGGCGCCGAACGCGCCGTGCGTGGAGGTGTGGGAGTCGCCGCACACCACGGTCATGCCGGGCTGGGTCAGGCCGAGCTGGGGGCCGATGACGTGGACGATGCCCTGGCCGTCGTCCCCCATGGGGTGCAGCCGGATGCCGAAGTCGGCGCAGTTCTTGCGGAGCGTCTCGACCTGGGTGCGCGACACCGGGTCGGCGATGGGCGCCAGCAGGTCCTTGGTGGGGACGTTGTGGTCCTCGGTGGCGATCGTCAGCTCGGGGCGGCGCACCTTGCGCCCGGCCATGCGCAGGCCGTCGAACGCCTGCGGGCTGGTGACCTCGTGGACGAGGTGCAGGTCGATGTAGAGCAGGTCCGGCTCGCCCTCGGCTCGTCGCACCACGTGCGCGTCGTAGACCTTCTCGGCCAGTGTGCGGCCCATCGATTCCACCTCACCTGATCGGTACCTTGCTCGCGGGCTCTCCCGCCGGGTTGCATCTCATATTACGAGACGGCAATATCAAGACATGGACAACTCTAGCGGAGTCGGCGTACTTGACAAAGCCGTTCTCGTCCTGAACGCCCTCGAAGCCGGCCCCGCCTCGCTGGCGCAGCTCGTGCAGAGCACCGGGCTGGCCCGCCCGACCGCCCACCGGCTCGCCGTCGCGCTGGAGTACCACCGCCTCGTCCACCGCGACACCCAGGGCCGGTTCATCCTGGGCCCGCGGCTGGCCGAGCTGGCGGTGGCGGCCGGGGAGGACCGGCTGCTGGCCGTCGCCCAGCCCATCCTGGCGCAACTGCGGGACCACACGGGAGAGAGCGCGTCCCTTTTCCGGCGCCAGGGCGACGTCCGGATCTGCGTGGCGGCGGCCGAGCGCAGCAGCGGCCTGCGCGACACCATCCCGGTCGGCGCGGCGCTGCCGATGACCGCGGGGTCGGCGGCGCAGATCCTGCTGGCGTGGGAGGAGCCCGACCGGCTGCACCGGGGACTGCGCGGCGCCAAGTTCGAGGCCGCCACACTGGCCGCGGTACGCCGCCGCGGCTGGGCGCAGAGCGTGGGCGAGCGCGAGCAGGGCGTCGGCTCCGTCTCCGCCCCCGTCCGCGGCGCCGCCGGACGGGTGATCGCGGCCGTCTCGGTGTCCGGACCGCTGGAACGCCTCACCCGCTCCCCCGGCCGCCTGCACGCCGGTCCCGTCGTGGCCGCCGCCGAGAAGATCTCCGCGTCGATGCGCCGCACACCTTCGTAGGACGCGGCCTCATAGACGGGACCTCATAGGACGCGACTACATGGGACGCGGCCTCATGGGACGCGGCGCGGTCCTGCCCTACCATCCGGGTTGGGAGGGCGCATGACCGATCACGAGGCCGAGCTGCGGCGACGCCTGGAACGGCTGTCCCTGGAGGAGAAGGTCGGGCTGCTGACCGGGGCGGGCTTCTGGACGCTGCGCCCGGCGGAGAAGATCGGCCTGGCCCCGCTCGTGCTGTCGGACGGCCCCAGCGGCGTGCGCGGCACCACCTGGGACGAGCGCGACCACAGCCTGCTGTTCCCCTGCCCCACCGCGCTCGCCGCCACCTGGGACCCGGACGCCGCCTTCGAGGCGGGACGGCTGAACGGCGCGCAGGCCCGCGACAAGGGCGTCCACGTCCAGCTCGCCCCGACGGTCAACCTGCACCGCACCCCGCTGGGCGGCCGCCACTTCGAGAACTACTCCGAGGACCCGCTGCTCACCTCGCGGATCGCGGCCGGTTTCGTGCGGGGCGTGCAGTCCGCGGGGGTGGCGGCGACGGTCAAGCACTTCGTCGGCAACGACTCCGAGACGGCGCGGATGTCGTACGACGCGATCATCGACGACCGCACCCTCCGCGACCTGTACCTGCGCCCGTTCGAGGAGACGGTCCGCCGCGCCGGGGCCTGGGCGGTGATGGCCGCCTACAACCGGGTCAACGGCGTCACGATGACCGAGCACCGGGAGCTGATCACCGGCCTGCTGAAGGGCGAGTGGGGGTTCGACGGCGTGGTCGTCTCGGACTGGACGGCGCTGCGTTCCACCGTGCCCGCCGCCGAGGCCGGGATGGACCTGGAGATGCCGGGGCTCCCCACGTCCCCCTGGCGGGAGAACCTGGTGCGGGCCGTCCGCGAAGGCGAGGTCGCCGAGGAGCTGATCGACGACAAGGTGCTGCGCCTGCTGCGGCTCGCCGCCCGCGTCGGCGCGCTGGACGGGCTGCCGGGCCCGCCCCCGGTCACCACGCCGCCCGACGCGCGGCGCCGGCTCCGCGACCTGGCGTCCCTGGGCATGGTCCTGCTGCGCAACGACGGCACGCTGCCGCTGCGCGCGGCGACCACGGTCGCGCTGATCGGCCCGAACGCGGTGCGGTTCGCCGCGCAGGGCGGAGGCAGCGCGCATGTCGAGCCCGCGCACGTGGTGACGCCGGCCGAAGGGCTGCGGCGCGCCCTGGGCGGGGACGCGGAGATCACCGTCCACGCCGGCGTCCACCCGCACGGGCGGCCGGCGCCGCCGCCGCTCGCGCTCATGACCGACCCCGAAACCGGCGAGCCGGGCGCGCGGGCCGACTACCTGGACGCCGACGGCGGGCTGCTGCTGTCGGAGCACCGCCGCGCCGCCACGCTGCGCTTCCTCGGCGCAGGCGCCCCCGAGGCGACCAGGCAGATCGTGCTGCGCGCCCGGTTCACCCCCGACCGCGGCGGCGTTCACACCTTCGCCGTCACCGGCATCGGCGACTTCGAGCTCCGCGTCGGGACGGACGTGACGTCGCTCACCCTCGTCCCCGAGGGCGAGGACGCCGTCGAGTCCCTGATGAAGCCGCCCGAGCACCGCGTGACCGCCGAGCTGCCCGCCGGGCTGCCCGTCCCCGTCGAGCTCCGGCACACCTTCACCTACCCGCCGCTCGTCCTGACGTTCGGCATCGGCTACCGGGAGCCCCACCTGGGCGAGGACGCCGAGCTGGCCGCCGCCGTCGAGGCCGCCCGCTCCGCCGACGCCGCCATCGTGGTCGTCGGGACGAACGACGAGGTCGAGAGCGAGGGCTACGACCGTACGACCCTGGTCCTGCCCGGCCGCCAGGACGACCTGGTCTCGGCCGTCGCCGCCGTCAACCCCCGTACCGTGGTGGTGGTCAACGCGGGCGCGCCCGTCCTGATGCCGTGGCGGAACGAGGTCGCCGCCATCCTCTGGTCCTGGTTGCCGGGGCAGGAGGGCGGCGACGCCATCGCCGACGTGCTCACGGGGCTGGCCGAGCCGGGTGGGCGGCTCCCCACCACCTTCCCGGTCACGGAGACGGGCGTCCTGTCCCCGGTGCCGGGGCCCGACGGCACCCTCGAGTACGCCGAGGGCACCGCGATCGGCTACCGGTACTACGCCCCGGAGGACGTGGCGTACCCGTTCGGCCACGGCCTCGGTTACACCACCTGGGAGTACGAGTCGGTGACCGCGTCCGGGCCGGGCGGCACGGCCGAGGTCACCGTGCGCAACACCGGCGACCGGGCGGGCCGTGAGGTCGTCCAGTGCTACGCCTCGGCGCCGTCCCTGCCCCTCCGCCTGGCGGGCTTCGCCGTCGCGGACGCCGCTCCGGGCGAGACGGTCACCGTCACCGTGTCCCTGGACGAGCGTCTGACCGGCCCGTACCGGCTGGACATCGGCCGCTCCATCGCCGACCTACGGCTCGACACGGAGATCCGCTAGGCCGCGCGGCCCTCTCCGCCGGACGGCACCGTGTGAAAGATCGCTACGATGACGTGCATGGACCGCTGGACCGATCGGCTGCTCGCCGAGGGAAGCGATCCCGATCCCCGCTTCACCCTCGCCAACGAGCGCACCTTCCTGGCCTGGATCCGCACCGCCCTCGCCGTGATCGCGGGCGGCGTGGGCGTGGCCCTGACCGGCGACATGCTCGCGGCGCCCCTCCGGCAGGGCCTGTCGATCGCCTTCTCCCTCACCGGGGCGCTCATCGCCGGCATGGCGTTCCGCCGCTGGCTCCGCACCGAACGCGCCCTGCGCCGCTCCGAGACCCTGCCTCCCCCGGCACTGGCGCCGATCATGTCCTACGGCCTGGCCCTGTGCGCGACGGTCCTGCTCGTCGCCCTCCTCGTGACCCGATGAGCGTGCTGCGGGACCGCGGAGCCCAGCCCGAACGCACCGCCCTCGCCTGGTATCGCACCACCCTCGCCCTGGCCGCCGCCGGGCTGCTCTGCGTACGCCTGGCCCCGTCCACGCCCGGCGCCGTCCTCGCCGCCGCCGCGGTCTGCGGCGCGGTCTCCCTCCAGCTCCGCCGCGCCCTCAAGCGCCACCCGCGCCGTACGCCCCGCCACCTGGCCGATCCGGTGTCCGTGCTGCTCGCGACCGCCGTCACCGTCCTGTTCGCCGTCATGGGGCTGCTCTTCGCGCTCGGGGCCTGACGACTACCCTCGGTCGGGTGCCGTTCATCAGCCTGACCACCGACTTCGGCCACGCCTACACCGCGACCTGCGCGGGCGTCATCTACACGATCGCGCCGGGCGCGACCGTGCTCACGCTCTCCGACGAGGTCCCCGCGTACGGGATCGTCGAGGGCGCGATGCTCCTCCGGCAGGCGCTCCCGTACCTGCC
This sequence comes from Actinomadura sp. NBRC 104412, assembly GCF_030269515.1. Lineage (GTDB taxonomy): Bacteria > Actinomycetota > Actinomycetes > Streptosporangiales > Streptosporangiaceae > Spirillospora. The sequence goes on from NZ_BSTM01000009.1 coordinate 18,407, forward strand.
CGAGGGTGTCCACGTGGGCATCGTCGACCCGGGCGTGGGCACGGCCCGCCGTCCGATCGCGATCGTCACCGGGCGCGGGGACGTGCTGATCGGCCCCGACAACGGCCTGCTGGTCCCGGCCGCCGAGAAGCTGGGCGGGCCGGTGCGGGCGCATGTGATCGAGAACCCCTCCTTCCGGCTGCCGAGCGTGTCGGCGTCCTTCCACGGCCGCGACGTCTTCGCCCCGGCGGCCGCGCACATCGCCAAGGGCACGGACCTCGCCGACCTCGGCCCCGAGATCACCGACCCGCTGCCGCTGGACCTGCCCGCGCCCGCGATCGGCAACGGGGAACTGCGAGCCCCGATCCTCTACGTCGACCGCTTCGGGAGCCTCATCCTCAACGCCACCACCGCCGACCTGGAGGCGGCCCTCGGCCCGACGCCCCACGGCACGCAGTTGTCCGTTGACGGGGCGCCCGTCCCGTACGCGGCGACCTACGGAACGGTGCCGAAGAACCATCCCCTGGTCTGGGAGGACTCGTCCGGGCTGCTGGGCGTCGCGGTGAACCAGGGATCGGCCGCCGAGCGTTTCGGTCTGGGCGGCGGGGACGTCGTGACCCTGCGCCGGGCACAATGATCGACATGCCCGACCTCGATGTGGTCGCCTGGGTGCATGCCGCCCACGGCAGGATGCTTGCGGTGCGCGCCCGCGGCCGCGACCTGCTCTACCTTCCGGGCGGCAAGCGCGAACCCGGCGAGGACGACTGGACGGCCCTCTCCCGCGAGGTGCGCGAGGAGCTGTCGGTGACCTTGGACCGTCCCACCTTCCGCGAGCTGGGCGTCGTCCACACCACCGCCCACGACCAGCCGGCCGACACCAAGGTCAGGATGGCCTGCTTCACCGCCGCCTACCGCGGCGAGATCACGGCGACCGCGGAGGTCGACGAGTATCTCTACGTGTCACCGTCGGAGCGGGACCTTCTGGCACCCGCCGCCCAAGCCGCCCTGGACCTCGCCATCGAACGGGGACTGCTCGGCTGAAGGAAACCTCTACGCGCTCGTGTGGTACCCCCGAGCGGATTCGAACCGCCGTTACCGCCTTGAGAGGGCGGCGTCCTAGGCCACTAGACGACGGGGGCCAGAACAACGACCACAGCCATGATGCCCGTAAGAACACCACCCGAACAACCCGATTCCACCCAACGCGATCTTGCGACACGAGGGCGGAGCCCGAACATCCGGGGGGTTCCAGGGACATCTCCTGGGCCGACACCAAGGTCACCGGCGCGTCACCCAAAGACGACGAGCACAACGACCCCGGTCGTACCCCCGAGCGGATTCGAACCGCCGTTACCGCCTTGAGAGGGCGGCGTCCTAGGCCACTAGACGACGGGGGCCGGAACTAACCATTGCCAGCGGCCGGCGATACGGTTGCGGAGCAACGAACAGCCTGGACCGAAGACGCTGGGGTACCAGGACTCGAACCTAGACTAACTGAACCAGAATCCGAACTGGCGTCCAGCGAGCCCTACTCTAGCGGTAAGTCGTGACCGCACCAAACCGCTTCCAACCAGCGTCGCCCGGCTGGAAGCGGTCTGGCGCGATGTCCGGCCGTGTCCGGTGGTCAACGGGCGTCACTGGGCCACCGTTCCCCATCCGTTCCCAGTGGAGCCGCTACCCGCCCTTGAGCGCTTCGGCGATCCGCCGGCGAGCGGCGGCATCCTGCCCAACCATGCACTTGGCGTACGTCTTGAGCAGCACGTCTACGCTGTTGCCTGCCCACTCGGCCACCTGCTTGGGCGGGATGCCCGCGTTGAGCCACGTCGACAGGCACGTGTGCCGCAGGTCGTAGGGCCGCTTCATGAGCGGTGAGTCCTGTTCTTTGGCCGTGAGCACCTTCTCCCGGGCACGGCCGAACACCTTGCGGATGGTCTCGCCGGGGACGACATCGGCCCGGACCCCACGGAACAGCCGGCCCTCCTTGCCCGTCCCGAACTCCTCCAGGTGGCGACGGAACAGCCGGACCTGGACCGGCGGTATGGGGATGGGACCGCGGGTCTCCCCCTCGGCGCGGTGCTTGGGCATCTCGCGGCTATCCCGCCGTTCGCCGCTGTCCGTCCAATCACGCGCCACCTCCGGCGCGACGGGGCCGACGTACAGCTCTCCCCAGTCCTCTTCTTCCGACGGGTCCTCGTACGTCCCCGTGGCCGGATTCAGGACGCGCGTCGGCAGGATGAGATTGTGCTCCGCAATCTCCACCGCTTCCTCGGGGCGCAGACCGCAGTAGAGCATTGCCCCGAACAGCGCCACGAGTCGCCGACCGCTCGGGTCCTGCTTTTCGACGGCGGCCAGGAACGCGCGTCCTTGCGCCGGGTTGATGACCGAACGGCGGTCCACTTCGCTCGATGCTCTGACGGTAATCCACTTCCGGCCTGTCAACGGGTTCGCCAGCAGCGCTTTACGCAGAACCGCGTATTCGAGCGCGTTATGCAGGATGCCGCGATACTTCTTCACTGTCACGGCTGCCATCCGCTTGCCATCCTGCCGTGTGGTGATGGCATCTAGAACGGACTCCAGTACCTCGGGGTCGGCCAGGACATCAACGTTGGGCAAGTTCTGAGAAACCCACTTGAGAACGGAAATGACGTGTTCCGGTGCGTGCGGGCGCTGTTTCGTGTTGTACGCCCATCTGCTGAGCGCGTGACGTATCGCCTTGTCGTCCGGGCGCCCGCGGTCGGCCTTGAGCAGAGCCACCGTCGCCAGCATGAGCACACGGGCGATGTCCGCACGATGCTTGGCGGAAGCGTCCTTCCACTTCCTGTCCGCGAACGCACAGGCGAACTCGTACCAACTCATGCGGTTCGTTGCCCGCTGCCAGGAGACAGGGCGGCCGGTGCTAAGGCTAAAAGCCTCCCCTTTACGTGCAGCCGACACTAGGTCAGACCGGAAGCTATCCGCTTGAGCGGACTTCTTGAAAGGCTCGCGAAAGGTTTGCGTTCCCACCTTCCAGCCGACGCGATACGAGGTGACCTTACCGGCGGCGTTCTTACGCGCCTCTATGGCGTAAACGCTGACGTTGTAACTCGTGTCGGCCATCAGGCGTCCACCTTGCGCTCTTCCCACCAGCGGTCAAGGTCGTCCCGGCTGACGCGCAGCTCGCCGTTGCCGATTTTGTAGCAGGGCGGCGCGATGCCCTTAGCCCGCCACTCGTAGAACGTCGATCGTGAGATCTTAATCTCTGCGCATACCTCGGCCAGTGTGAGTTTCTCGTTGGAACGAATTACCGTCTTCTTCACGGGCGTCCTCGCTTCTGAGGAGGCGGTCGGAGTTGCTGCGGGGTTGCCGTCGCCGACGGCGTGCTTGGTGGCGTGTGCGCCGGCGCCGGGTCGAGGCGGGCCAGGGGTAGCCGTCCCAGCCGTCCCAGGGTCGTTTTCGCTGGTCAGCCCTGGGACGGCTTTTCGGGTGGGACGGCTTGAGCCGTCCCAGGGACGTCCGGTGGGACGGCTCAAGCCGTCCCAGGGGGTGAAGCCGTCCCGGGGCTGACCTGGGGCGGGACGGCTGGGACGGGTGGGACGCCTACCCCTGGGAGGGTGAGCACGGTGGCCGGTGCGGCGTTGTCGTCGGCGGGGTCGTCGGCGGGGCAGTAGCGCGCCCATGCGTCGAGGAAGTCGGCGCGCTGGTAGCCCTTGGCCTGGCCTCCACCGGGGAAGCGGATGTTGGCGGATCGGATGTCGTATTCGCGCAACAGCGCGCCGAGCCGCATGGCGGTCAGCCCGTTGGGGCCGTAGTCGGCCCAGGGCGCTTCCGGGTCGGCCTTGAGCCGCTCCAGAAGCACCGATGTGGGAAGGGCGTTGTCGGCGCCGAACGCGGCGCGGCAGTCGGCCAGCAGGCGGAGCCGGGGTGAGGGTTGGCCGTTGTCGTCGGCCTCGGCGGTGAGGGCCAGGACGGCGGCGCGGGCGCGTTCGGGCCAGCGCCCGCCGGCGAGGTCGGCAACAGCCACGAGGGGCTCCCACGTGTCGGCGGCGCGGTCCTCGACCGGCATGGGAGGTTCGGCGACCTCCAGGGCAGCCAGGTTGCCGCGGAGCCAGCGGTTAAGCTCGTCGGCCAGGTTGCGCAGCGGTGGGCGGTCGCGGCGGTGCCGGAAGGGGGCGACGGCCTCGCCGGGGGCGCGGCGGCGCATGCGGATGACGACGGCGCGGTCTTCGATGGTGTCGGGCATGGCGCCGATGCCGGCGAGCGCGGCCATGGCGAAGGTGGGGATGGATTCGACGGTGTTGCGGTTGGCGTCGTAGCGCTTGGCCGGGCGGTTGCGCTGGTGTCCGGCGTTGAGCAGCCCGCGCAGATCCTCGTTGCCCTCGGCCTTGGCGCCAAAGATGGTGTCGGCCTCGTCCACGAGCAGGGTGGGCGGGTCGGCGGTGATGGACCGGTAGACCGCGGCCGGACTGCTGTTGACCGTGATGAACGGCTCGTGACACGTGGCCTCCACCATGTCCAGAAGGCGGGACTTGCCGCACCGCTTCTCCGGTGCCCGGATCACCAGCCGCGGGGCGTGCGGCCAGGCCGGTTGCGCGTGCGTGGCGGCGATCCACAGCGTGACCGCATCGGCGGCGTAGCTGCTGGGCAGGATCACATACCGGGTGAGGGCGACGCGGAGCTTGTCCAGCAGGGCGGCACCGTCGATCGGCTGCCGGTCGGCGGGGTGAGTGTGGGTCATGCTGCGTTCCCCCTGGTGATGGTGCGCGGGTTGCGGGTGCCGGCGGCGAGCGCGGACCGGATGGTGGCGCGGGCGTCGGCGGGTGTGAAGGCGTTGGGGCCGGTGCAGAAGTGGACGGCGGCGGCGTTCCATAGCGCGTCGTTGGCGGCCTCTTCGGGGAGCACGCCGGCGCCGACCAGGCGGCCGAGGTTGTAGGCGGCTTTGTTGAGGGCGTGGTTGCGGCCACCGGTCACGGCGCCGGTCACCCGTGCCAACTCCCCCTTGAGTGCCGCTTGGACGTAGGCGGGCAGGTCGGCCACCTGCGCGCGGCCGGTGGGGGCACTCAAGGGAGGGGGTGGCGGGGTGCGTGCGGTGGTCAGCAGGTCGGCTAGCCAGGGCGGTAGCGGCGCCGGCGGCCGGTCGTTGACGACCTGGTAGGCGCCGGTGCCGTCGGGCAGGTTCACCACGCTTCCGGGTGCCACGACGTAGCCGCCGGCGGCGCGGGTGTCGATCAGCCAGCCCAGGCCGGTGCGGTGCCGTCCGGTGGTGTTGCGCAGCTCGGCGCCGGGCGGTGCGGTGAAGTACAGGTGGGTGCCTCCCGTGGCCGTTCGAACGGTGAAGGTGTCGGCGGGGTAGGGCTGGCCGTGCCGGTCGGCGAGCGCGGCGAGCACCTGGGCGCCGTCGGCGGCGCCGGCCCATTCGGGCGGCGGGCTCTGGCCGGGCTTGGGCCGGTCGAGGTCGATCACGACCAGCCCGGAGGGGCCGCACGCGATCCCGACGTTGAGGGAGGGTCGGTGCTGCCAGCACCGTTGGATGCGGGCGCGGTCGGCGGTGGCGCGGCCCTCCCAGTCGGCCACCGCCGGCGGCTTTTTGACCCGGGGGCGGATGGGGAAGACGCGCCATCCCCGCTCGGCGCACGCCAGCGCGGCGGCCAACAGGTCCCCATCACGGTCCTGCGCGGGCGCGGCGGGGTCATTGACGAGTTGCGCCGTCTGGGCGTCGGCACCTGGCCGGGTGCCCGACGCTGCGCGTGCGGCGGCCTCGGCGCACGTCTTGTGGGAGGGTCGGCCGGACTCGTCGAGGCAGAACGCGCCGCGCCCGCAGCGGATGCAGGGCAGGCGGTGCCCTCCGCCGAAGTGCTGCGCATCGCGCCAGTCCAGACCACTGGCGGGCGTGGGGGTGGTCATGTGGGTTTCCTCAGTCCTCGGAAGGGGCGGACGGCAGCCGACCCGTCCGCGCGGCGTATGGCGACGTTGCGGGGCGCGGTGCCGGACGGGCCGTGCCAGTGCAGCCAGGGCGGGCAGGCCGGGGCCGGGTCGGTCTTGGACGGGGGCCGCCAGCGGGCCAGGACGGTGACCGGGCGGCCGGCTTCCAGGTAGGTCGTCCTCACGCGACCCCCTCGGGTTTCGCCGTGGTGGAACACGACGCGTCGTACGGGGCCTCAGACGACGCGTCGTCTCCAGCTGGGAGCGACGGGTCGGGGCGGCCGGTGAAGATGGCCCAGGCGCGGGTCACGGCGCCCGAGCCGGGGAACAGGTCGTCCAGGGTGTCGCCGGGGGCGGCGCCCAGCAGGTCGAAGACCCAGCGGCAGAACGCGGCGGGTTTGGCGCCGATCACCCTGCCCGGCAGGGTCGTCATCGGCGCGACCCCGTGCACGAGGGAGTCCACCCGACGTGTCGCGTCCGCCGGTGGACGCGACACATCCGATGGGCGGCCACCTGAGTAGATGACCGGTTCCCAGGCGTTGAGCGGCCACCGTGCGGGGGTGGGGCGCTCGCCCTTGTGCCAGGCGGCCACGCGGACCCCGGGCGGGCACAGCGCCAGCACGGCGGGCAGCGCGGCGGCCGAGGTCGACAACGCCCACCCGTCATAGGTGGCCAACCGGGCGATGAGCGCGGCGTGGTCGACTTCCCCGGCGTAGTCGCGGTGGCCGCGGTACAGCCGGGCATTCCCCGGATAGGGCGGGTCGGCGTAGGCCAGCCGTAGCGGACGGCCGCCCGCGACGGCTCCCCCCTCGTGAGTGCCGATGGTGCGGGTGAAGCGGTGCCGGGCTTGGCGGCACCGGGTCGAGCAGCACACCGCGTCCCGCCGCATGGTCACTGGGATCGGTCCCTGGCACCAGGCGCACACCCGTCGCGTCCCGCCATCGGTAGCCGACTCGTCTTGCTCGGCGTGGCCGGTGACGAACTGGGCGGCGTGCTCGGCGGCGCGGGCGGCCTCGGCCGTGGTCATCGGCCGCGTCATGCCGCATCACCGTGCCCGGTGGTGGCGTGAGCGTCGGCCAGCAGGGCAGCCAGGGCTGCGGCGCCCTGCTGGGGCACCACGCCGTTGCCCAGCAGGGTGAGTTGCCGGTTGCGGGACAGGCCGGGCACGGCGGTGACCCACCCGTCCGGCAGGCCCATCAGCCACTCGACGAACCGGGGGGCTAGCCGGGGCCGTCCGGCTCGTCCGGGTTCAGTGGGATCTGGAGCTGTCCGGCCGGTGATGTGCTCCCATCGGGCGATGGCGGGCGCGTAGCGTCCCCAGCGAGCAACGTCGGCAGGGACGGGCCGCCGGTCCGGGTCGGCAGGTCGGTACCCTTGCCGTCCCTGGCGGTCGGTGTGGGCAGCAGCGTCACGGCCGAGGGCAACATCAGGTCGCCCTTGCTGCCGCGCTGGTTGGGGCCGCCCTTGGTGCCGTCCGTCGCGCGGGGCGTGGGCAGCAGCATCACGGCGGTGCGCAGGTCCGGGCCGCCCTGCCCATGGGTGCCGGGGCCGTTGGTGTCGGAGGTGCGCGGGGTCGGCAGCAACGAGAAACCAGCGGTCCCGGCGGTGTGGGGCGCCGATGTCGGACGCGCGTACACATGCCCATCGAGCATCAAGCCCGAGGGCGGCAAGGTCGGCGAGCACGACGTCAAGTCCGGGACGCCGGGCAACGATGGCTGCGACGTTCTCCAGGACGAGGTAGCGGGGTCGTAGAACGCCCACGGCGTCGGCGATGTGGTGCCAGAGTCCACTACGGGTCCCTTTCCGGATACCGGCGCCCTGGCCGGCGTATGACAGGTCTTGGCAGGGGAAACCCGCGCACAGCACGTCCACGCGCGGCACGGCGGTGAAGTCGACGGCGGCCAGGTCCCCGAGGTTGGGCACCTGGGGGAAGCGGTGGGCCAGGACGGCGGCGGCGCCGGGGTCGGGGTCGGCCACCCACGCGGTGCGGGCGCCGAACACGCGCGCGGCGGCCAGGTCGAGCCCGCCGTAGCCCGAGCACAGCGAACCCAGTGTCAGGCCGGTCATGCCGCCCCCTCACCAGGCAGGATGATCAGGCCCTCGGGGGTGAGGGTGAACTCGTGCCCGTCCGGGCAGATCCACAGGTCCCCGCCCTCGTCCGGGTCGAGCGCGGCCCATACGGTGCCGGGGCGGTCGCAGGTGGGGCAGTCGGGGCCGTCCAGGACGGGCCACAGCGTGGTGCGGATGGTCCAGTCGGCGGGGCAGGCGTGGCAGTGCCACACGCTGACCTCGGTGCCGTCCAAGGAGGTGGCCGAGCCGATCCATTCCACGTCGGTGGGTCGGTCGCAGCGCGGGCAGTCCGGGCCGGTCAGCAGGGGCCATTGCTCGGCGGGCGGGACAGGTGGCCGGTTGTGAGTCATGATGGTGGGTGCCTCTTTCCAGGGCTCGGCGGTGGCTTGCGGGTCTCCGTTGGGGTCCGTGATCGGTTGGGGTAGGGCGGTCCGGCGGCGTGCTTGGTGGCTGTGCGTCGGACCGCCCGTTGCGCTCAGCCGCCGCGCAGTCGGCGAGGCGGACGGTTCATCGCGCTCCCCCTAGGGGTGCGGGTCGGGCAGGGGTGCCACCCGGCGTGGCGGCCTGGCGGGGGTTTGGGGGTTGGGTTACTGGTGAGCGGGGGTGCCACCTCGGCGTGCCACCCGGGGGTGCCAGGGCGTGCCACCCGGGGGTGCCACCTGCGTGTGCCACCTGTGCCAGCATGATCAACATGTGTGTGCGCGCAGCCCACGCGCAGCCGTGCGCGCGCACACGCGCGGGCGCTCAGGCGGCTTTCGGTCGGGAGATCAGCAGGTGTCGTTGGGTCGTGTCGTCGTAGGCCAAGACGCCCTCTTCCCGGAGTTGGCCGATCTGTTTGCGGGCCCAGGAGCGGGACAGGCCGGCGGCGGTCCACAGGTCTGACAGGTCGGCGGTGGTGAAGTCTTGGCGTCCTTCGTCGAGCCACTCGGCCAGTCGCTCGCGTAGCGTCTGGCGTGCCTCAGCGGCGGTCATGGTGGGGTCGGGAGGGGTGAACTCCCATTCTTGGTCGTCCGGGTCGTCTTCGATCGGGTCATCGATGTCGGCGGTCAGGGATGGGTCCGGGTCGGGCGTGCTCAGGTCGTCCTCCGGGCTCCACTCCTCGCTGTCCTGGTCCTCGGCAGAGGAGCTGCCGGGGGCGTCGTGGACGGCGGTCAGGGCGGGGGTGGTGTTGCGTGCGATGGCGGCGGTGAACTCGTCCACCGTCTTGGCTTCGGCGGGCCAGGCGGCGGCGTGCGCGGCGATCGCGGCGGTGTCGGGCTTGCCGTGCTCGTCGAGCCAGGCGAAGGTGCGCAGCGGCATCGCGATGCGGGCCGGGTCGATGCCTGGGGCGTCCAGGTAGGCCATGCCGGGCTGGTTGGACCCCCACAGCTCTGGGCGCGCTCCAGCGTCCTCCTGAGCCTCTGACAGCCCGAATGCGGCGTCGTGGGAGTTGGCGACCCCGAAGCACATGTTGGCCAGCTGGCCGCGGGCGATGGTGGGCATCTGCGTCCAGTCGCTGCGCTGCAACGACATGACCACGCTGCCGCCGGCCGAGCGGATGGCCTTGAGCAGCTTGAGCAACGTTTCCATGCCCGCATCGCCCAGGGCCTCGCCGATGTCGGGGAACTCCTCCAGGTGCAGGACCCAGTAGGTCAGGCCGCATCCGGGCTCCCAGTTGACGTAGCCGCGGGCCGACAGCCAGTCGGTTCGGGGCTTGAGCTGGGCGTGGATGTCGTTGATCAGGGATCGGACGCCTTGCTTGGTGGTCTCGAAGCGGTGCAACGCGGGGCGCAGCGGGCCGAGCGTCTGCTCTCCCTTGGTGATGTCGGCGGCGAACACCGCCACATCGGTGCGGGTCACGATCTCGGCCAGCATGTTCCAGGTGGCGCCGATGGACTTGCCCGCGCCGGTCTTGCCCATGTCCTGGCGGTGATGTCCGACGATGACGTACTCGACATCGTCACCGTCCTGCCAGACGCCGGGCCGCAGCGGTTCGGCGATCGAGCCGCCGGGCCGGGACGGGCCGGGCCAGGGGATCGGCTCGCGCATGATGCGCGGGTCCGACAGGGTGGCCTTGGCGCGGTCGGCGCGGTCGGTGTCGGGGGACACGGTGAGGGTGCCGGGCGGCAGGCCCATGGCGCCCTCGATGTGCTCGGTCTTCTTCTGCACGTCCGCGACGGTCTTTTGACCGGCGGGCAGCGCCATGGCGGCCTCGATCTTGCGTTCACCGGCCTTGATCGTGGCCATCCGGGCGCCGTCCAGACCGGCCTTGCCCTTGCCCTGGTCGAACAGGAACGCCAGCGGGTCAACCACCCCGGAGACACCGTGCTTGCTGCGGATGACGGTGCGGATGTTCCAGCCCGCGCAGGTCACCACGCCACCGGCCAGCAGGAACCAGCCGATCACCGGCTGGCCGATGCCCGCCACCGAGCACGAGGTGACCCACATGCCGGTGGCGAAGGTGGTGACGGTCGCCGATCCGCGGCCCAGGATGCCGCGGGTGTGGGAGACCAGCCATGTCACCCCGGACAGCACCCCGGTGCCCAGCGTCAGTCCGATCGCCGACCACGCGGCGGTCTGCCCACCGGCCTGGCCCCACAGAGTGTGCGCGGTGTGACCCATCCCGGCGACGATGGGCCAGATCAGCCACGGCGGCGCCAGCGTGGCCAGCTTGGACGCCTGAGCGGCTTTGACCCGCTCCCAGGAGGATTCCTCCACGGTCGCGACCTGCGTGTTCCTAGCAGCCATGATGCTCCCCTGCTACTCGTCCTTGAAGTCGAACTTGGGCTTCTTCGGCTTGGGGGGGTTGAGCACGTCGGCGAACTCCTTGCGGAACTGGGAGTGGAACTTCACCGACTCCACCGCCGCGCCCTTGGCGTGCTCAGAGGCGCGCCGTAGCCGGTTGCGCACCCGGCGGGCGCGCAACTTGACATCCACCCCCAACAGCAGCGGGTTGCCCTTCTGCGAGGCGATCAGCGCGCCGTACACCTCGTCGGCGGCCATGTCGAACTCGGTCGCCAGGTCCCGGCAGATGCCCCGGGACGCCTGCGAGTACTGCGTGATCGACTTGGCGCCGGTGAACGGGATGTTCGACAGCTCCGGGATGCGTTTGCGTGCGCTCACCTGCACACCTCCATGTCGAAAGGGTCATGACCAGCCGAACCTTCACCGGGCTGAGGGTCGGGATCGTCCAGGACTTCGGCGTCTATCGCGCCCACGCGGCCGGCGCGGTACTCATCGGCGATCGCGTGCCCGATCCGCGTCCACAGGTCGGGCGGGACCGCCAGCGCCGCGCCCAGCAGCGCCGCAACCGCGCGGGCCAGCAGGCAGCCCACCGCCAGCAGGCCACGCAGCACCCCCAGCGCCCACGCGCCGGGGCCGCGCCCGCTACGGTCGCCGACCGGCGGGCGGGACGTCGCCAGGGCCATCACCGGCTCCGCCAGGTGATCCGCAGCCGCGGCCGGGGCAGGTACCGCATCCGGGCCAACACCCCCAGAGCGAACCCGAACACCACCAGCCCGAAGGCCGCGGCCGGCCTCGGGGCCACCCCCAGCAGGTGCAGCAACACCAGGTACACCGACCCACCGGCGATCCCCGCCAGCATGAACCGGTCAATGAACGCCAGCCGGAACCGTCCCCGCCGGGTACGGCGCGCCGGGCGGCGGGACGGGCGAATACGGGATGCGCGGCGGGTACGGGACGGGGCACTCATGAACGGGCCTCCCTCACGGCAGGGACAGACGAAGCAGGTACACGGGCGGAAACTTCGGCCGACAGGTACGCCTGGATGTCGGCGGCCTTGGCCTGGCCACAGCGCAGCGCGGCCTTGATACGGCGGATCGAGGGCACCTCACCGGCGGACATCTCGGTGGCGAACACCTCGGCAGCGCGTACCCGAAGCGGCTCACCATCCAGGTGAGGTCGCTGGCGCGGCCGGTCAGGTACGGGTACACGGTCGGGTACAGGGTTCTCAGCGGCAGGTACGCGCGCCGGGGCAGGCACACGCGGCGCCGCCGCTTCGGCGGGCTCGCGGGTACGGCTCGGCGACGGGGCCGCCTCATCGCCGGGACCGTTGAGGGTGGGGGCGGGCTCCCCGTTGGCCAGCAGCCACGGGGTGGCACGCGAAACACCGTCTTCCACCACGCTGATCAAAAAGGCGGTGCTCGCTGCGCCGACCGGTCCCAGGGTGTGTCCTGCCAGGGTCGCCAGCCCTGCGCCGTCAAGATGCTCGGGCCAGTGGCCGGCCATGTTCAGCAGGACGCTGGTCAGCAGCGCACCCGATTCGATCCAGGTGGCGCGCTCGTCCAGATCACCACCCGCACTGCGCAGCCGCGCCCGGATAAGGATCACTCCGGCCACCACGCCCAGCAGCGCGGGCTCAACCAGCCAGGCCAGCACCGCGGCGGGCGCGTCGGTGTCCAGGCCCAGCAGGGTCACCATGCCCGCCTGGACACCGGCCGCAGACCACGCACCGAACGCGGCCATCACCGGCAGCAGGACCGCCAGCGCCAGCGTCCGGGTGCGCTCCACCCGCAACGCGCGAGCCTCGGCCGACTGCGCCACCTGATGACGCACCCGAGCGCGTTCCCCGGCCAGCACCGAACGCTGACGCAGATCAGCCAGCCGCTGCCTGGACACCCGCTCGGCCTTGCGGGTACGCGCCTCCGCACGGACCCGAGCGCGGCCTTCCTTGCGCTCCAACCGCTCCCTCAGCGCGGCCACCCGCTCCGCGGGCGTCATCTGCCGACGGCGACGCCTGGACGACCGGACCTCGGACTTGGGACGGCCCTGCGGACCAGAGGTGTCATGCTCTGCAAGCGCGGCCGGACCCGACGCGTCGTGCAGGGCCTCAGACGACGCATCGCCTCCAGCAGCTGGGGCCGACGCGTCGCGTGACTCCGGCAAAACGCGACGCTCGACCTCGGCCAGAGCCAGCGGAGTCAGCGGGACGGCGTTCATGCTGCGGCCTCCCATCCAGGGCAGTAAGGGCAGGACTCCCAGTGCGCGGGCAGCACGAACCCGGCATCGGTCCCGCACTCGGGGCAGGTGCGGCGCGCCTTGAGCGCCTTGGCCAGCGCCGCGCGCTGGGCATCGGTCGGCGCGCGCTTGGGCAGCGCCAACCGCACGTCGTACAGGTAGGCCGCCCGCACACCCGACCGATGACGCGAGGGGTAGCGGCGCGAGTACCACAGCACCTGACCGGCGACCGGCTGACCGCCCGGACGCAAACCCTGAGCAGCCAACTGCCGCCGGGTCAGCAGGTGCGGCGGCGCCATCCGCCACGGCCACGTGGGCGACCCGTACCGGGCGCCGGTCGGATCGAAGAACCGGGCAGGGCTACGACGGCGGCCCATCACAGCACCTCCGCCACGATCAGATGCGGGGGCAGCGAACGGGTGCACTGGGAACAGCGGACGCCGCGCAGCGTCGCCAGCACTGGGGCCCGGCAGCATCGCGACAGCGGGCGCTGCTCTGGGGTGCTCGGGATCATCGCGTCCTCACTCCCCCAGCGCGGCCAGCACCGGCGCCAGCCGCTCGTCCAGCAGTCGGCCGAGCCGTTTCACGGCGGCCTTGGCGTCGGCCACGGTCAGCTCTGCGGGCGCATCAGCCGGGGTGTGCAGCTGCTCGGGCGGGATACTCCACAGCAGGTGCGTGGTGGTCAGCATCGCCGGGCGCTCGGCCAGAGCGGCATCCTCGGGCGGCTCGTAGCTGGTGCTCCACCGCGGCCGGGTCCACCCGTCGAACCCGCGCACCTCGACCAGCGCCTGGGGGCACGGAACGGCCATCTGCACCCGGGCGATCAACGAACGGCCGTCGTAGCCGCTGACGGCGAAGGTCACCGACTGCACCCGCTCGGACGTCCACGTGACATACGGCGGCGACATGATCGGGGACCGGGCCACCTCCCACGCGGCACGCGCGAATTCGGCCGGATCACCGGTGATCGGGTCGTCCTCCCAGCAACGGAACTCGGAGTGGTGCAACCGCAGGTAGGCGCCGTACCGGGACACGCCATCGGACGCCAGGTCACGATCGGTGGCGTCATCGAAGATGAACAACACAAGGGCCTCTCACAGGGTCTCGGGGATCCGGCAAGGTCTGGCGCCGGGTGAGACGGCCCCACCCCCATGGGGGCTGGGGCGGGACCGCCCGGACGCGGCGCCGGCTACTTGCCGCCGGACTTGCCGGACTGCTGCTTGTCGTAGGCGTCCCGCACAGACTTGGGCTCGCCGTTCGGCCAGTCAGAGGACTTGCCCTTGGTCGGGTCATCGGCCATCGTTGGAGGTTCCTTCCTTTGAGAGGGACCCCGGGACGTCGATCTGTGGTAGGTGAGGCGTCCCGGGGCATCGGACAATCAGCGCGGCATCACGCCGCTTCCGGCCGCCGCACCGCACGGCGCAGCCCGGCCAGCTCACGCGGCAGCAGACCGGCCCACACCCCATGCGCCGGGCGCGCCCGCACCGCGTAGTCCAGGCACAGGTCCCACACCGGGCACGAGCGGCACACCTCACGCGCCGCGTCCAACCGCGCCAGCCGCTCTGCGGGCGGCTCGACCTCGAAGCTGTCCGGGCCGGTGTGCAAGTCCGGGTCATGCCGGCACTCCGCACGCTCGGCCACCTGCGACAGCAGGACGGTCAACGGCAGGTCCGAAGGGCGAGTGCCCATCGCGATCTCCTTGAGGTCCGTGATCGGTTGGAAGCCCGGCACCGGCGGCGCGCTTGGCGGCTTGTGCGCCGGTGCCGGACGAGAGCGAGACGGCAACATCGCAGGTCAGCCACCCAGCGAGTTGGAGAACGTGATGATCGCGCCAACGATCTTGTTGACCAGCTCAGCGGCCGACTGCGGGTTGTTGACCGCGTAAATCGCGATCGCGACAACCGCGAGGTACTGCGGAATCTTGCTCGTACGCTCGGGGAACATGTCTGCTACCTCCGATCGACCGTCTTAGTACGGTCGCTCTGTATTGGAACAGTAGGGACGAGTGGAGGGGCTGTCAAGCCTCCGTCTCAAGACGGTTCAGTTAGGGTGTGATCTGTGGCGAAGCGGGATGAGCAGTTGCCGAGTCGGCGCCTGGCTGCCCTGTTGCGGGCAGAGATCGAGCACGGGGACCGGTATCCGGCAGGAAGTCGGCTGCCCGGACTTCGCCAGCTTGCGGCCGATCACAGCGTTGCCCTGAATACCGCGGCCACCGCCGTTCAGCTGCTGGCGAAGGAAGGACTCGTCGAGGTCCGGAAGGCCAGCGGCGCCTATGTCCGGGATCCATCCGTGCGTAAAGCGAGCGAACGAGACCTTCGGGTCGAGCTGGTCAAGGTTCGCGAGAGGATCGACCAGGCACGATCTGAACTTGCCAGCGCCGAACAAGCTGTGCAGGACCTCCTTGACCGGCTTCCCCCGCAAGACGCCGCTCAATGAGTGAGTCCTTGCGCGGATCATCGACGGGGGTTCGCCTACCTCGTTAGCCTTGGGCACAGACCAGAGCTTCGCCGCTCTCCAGTGAGGTCGACAGGACGCACTGGGGGGCGCAGATGTGCACTCAGGGCAGGACATGGCTGCCAGGACCCCCAATGATCGTCTCGCCCGGCTGATGGCCGATGCTGGCTTCGACTCGCACAAGGCTTTCGCCCGGGCCGTCCTGGACGAGTCGCAACGGGCGGGCGAGCCTCTTCGACGGTGCGATCACACATACGTGGCTCGATGGCTGGATGGCATGAGTCCCCGCGGCAAAACCCCCATGTTCATTGCCGCGGCTCTGGGGCGAAGACTCGGCAGGCGCGTCGCTCTTTCAGAGATCGGAATGGCGACCGCAGGCGAAGCCCCACCGCTTACCCTCGGCCTGGAGTATCCCGAATCATTGAACGATGGCGCCGAGAACGTGGCGCGACTATGGCGCGCAGACTTGGACGATTCCTCACTTGTCCTGAGACCACAAGTCGATCCCAGTGCATGGGAGTCCGTCTCGCTACGGTGGCTGGTTAATCCAAGCGTCTCCGGAAATCTATCTACTCACGGGGCGAACATCGGCGAATCCGACGTCATGCGCTTCCGGACCACAGTTGGCCTGTTCTCCCAGTTGGACAACAGGTTTGGTGGCGGCCATGCCCGTCAGTCTCTCGTCCAGTACCTTGCGACCGATGGCGAGCGTCTTCTTAGGGGTCGTTATACGGACTCAGTAAGACGCAACGTCTTTTCATCAGTTGCTGAGGCAACGCTTCTTGCCGCATGGATGTCGTATGACAGCGGTCTCCATAGCTTGGCACAGCGATACTTCATTCAGGCGCTGGGCTTGGCCCAGGCTGGCGACGACCGCCTACTTGCAGCCAGCATCCTCGACGCGATGAGCCACCAGGCAACGTTCGTAGGACGCTTCCGAGACGCGGCAAATCTCGCACGCGCGGCCAAGGCCGGAACCCAGGGGATTGCCACACCAACCCTGTCCGCCCACTTCTCAGCCATGGAAGCGCGAGCCCTTGCGAGACTCGGCGACGCACGAGCTTGCGATCTCGCCTTGTCTGAGGCTGTCAAAGAATTCGAGCGGAGGAACCCCGAAGACGATCCCGAGTGGATCCGCTACTTCGATGATGCTGAACTTGCCGCGGAGTTCGGGCATTGCTTCCGCGACCTCGGCCGCCCGGTAGATGCATCCAGGTACGCGGACCAATGCCTTGGGACGATCGATGATGGGGTCTATCTGCGAAGCGACTTCTTCGCAACGATGGTGCTTGCCGATTCTCACCTCAACGCGGGCGAGCCGGAGCGCGCATGCATGGTGGCGCTCGAAGCGTTGAAGCTAGGTGAACAACTCAGGTCGGCCCGTTGCGTGAGTTACCTTCGGGAGTTCCGTGAACGCCTCCAGGCAATTGGCATGTCCCCTGCAATCGCATCCTTCAACGAGCAAGCCCGAGCGTCGCGTCTTTGGCGCATAGCCTCTTCGTCCGGCCAGCGGTGAAGTTCACCAAGGCTTCCAATCCTTGCGGCTCCCGCCATCTCGGAGAGTGCCGATGCGCTTCCAGACCTCCGATGCCACTTGAGCGTTCTCCCCTGCTTTCTGGGCCAGCCACGTCACCATAAGAAGTTCTCTGGTGTCTCGCATGACGGGATAACCCTCCCACGCCATCACGTCAAAGCCGTACTCCCGCGCGAATGTTGCATACTCCTGTTGCGTATGCCAGCCAAAATGCTCATAGTAGAGAGCAGTCAAAACCAGATCCCACTCCCGAGGTCCGATCGCAAACCCGTCCAGGTCCATCAGGGTTGGGATGCCGCCTCTATCACGCAGCACATTTCCCACGCTGGCATCACCATGGATCACGCCACGGGGCAGGACTGGCTTCAATTCTTTCCATTGAGCTTTCAACCTCGCGAGCCGCACCGTCAGAAAGTTCCGATCATCCTCAACCAGACGGGTAGCCGAACGGATGCGATCTTCTGCGCGGCTGAACGGGTCGAGGGCGGGAAGGTCGAGGCCAGACGGAGATTCGAGCAGGTGAAGCCTGCGAATTACGTGCGCGATTTCTGCGGTAGACGCCCAATCATCTCCATCATCGGATACCGCCGCCCAGAAGGTGACCGGCAGCCCTTCGACGATGACCGGCTGTTCGACGTCGAGGGCACGCACGGCCGGATAGTCGACCGACTCAAGCCAGCGCGCAACCTCGACGCCACGCCTTGCCTCAGGAAGGTCTTCCGGGCTCCGAGCGATCCGGACCACCACAGGCACCTGGAGGCGGTAGACCGCGTTCGACCCCAGACGCAGGAGCCACGCGCCATGTGGGTCCTGCCCTGCCGCTTCACAGGCCAGCCGAAGTATGCGGGCGGTGTTCTCTCGGGTGAAGGATTCCGTCTCGCCCTGCTTGGCGGCAGCTGGTCCGTGTCCCGTCATGCTTGGCACGCTACCCGCTGCGCTGGCGTCCGCTGGATCTGAGGTGGCCGGACCAAGTGTCCTCACCCCCACGCCTAGCCAGCACGGAGGTCGAGGGCGAGGTCTGCGCCAGCAACTCGGGTCAGGACTGACCAGAGGTTTCAGGCTCCTGTGGTGGGTCCACGTCAGGTGAACCGGGGACCCTGACCAAAGGATCCGCAGCGCTCCTCAACAAGGACGCTGCGAGGAGGAGGGGCGCTTGCTCGCTCTGGGGGCGGGAGGGCCTTCAGTCCCGATGGTTCCCCATGTGTTCCCAAGGAACCTCAGAGACGATGCAGGCGGGGCCTCTGTGAGGCTCCCGCCGCAGGTAGTTCGCTGGCTGGGGTACCAGGACTCGAACCTAGACTAACTGAACCAGAATCAGTCGTGCTGCCGATTACACCATACCCCAGTGCGGTAAACGGCCCCCGTTGGGGCCGCTCGCGCCTCGAAGAGAATACAGGACCCCGGAGGCTTGGACCAAAACGATTGGCCCGTGCGCACGGGCGTTCAGCGCGGGAGGCCGGGCGGGTCCTGAGACGGTCACCGGCGCGCGCCGCCGGGGTGTACGCCTATTCGCGGGCGATGACCCGGTTGGTGAGCTCGCCGATGCCCTCGATGCTCACGGTGACCTCGTCCCCGATCTCCAGGGGGCCGACGCCCGCGGGCGTGCCGGTCAGGATGACGTCGCCGGGCAGCAGCGTCATCACCTGGCTGACGTACTCGACGAGGGTGGGCACGTCGTGCAGCAGCAGGGAGGTGCGGGCGTCCTGCTTGGTGACGCCGTTGACGGTGGTCCTGACGGCCAGGTCGGACGGGTCTGCCTCGGTCTCGATCCACGGCCCGAGCGGGCAGAAGGTGTCGAAGCCCTTGGCCCGGGTCCACTGCCCGTCCTTGCGTTGCAGGTCGCGGGCGGTGACGTCGTTGGCGCAGGTGTAGCCGAGGATGACCTCGCCGGCGCGGGCGGCGGGCACCTCCCGGCACAGCCGGCCGATCACCACGGCCAGCTCGCCCTCGTAGTCGACGCGCTCGCTGAGCTTGCCGGGGTACGCGATGGCCTCTCCGGGGCCGATCACCGCGGTGGACGGCTTGCCGAAGATCACCGGCTCGTCGGGCACCTCGCCGCCCATCTCGCGGGCGTGCTCGGCGTAGTTCCTGCCGATCGCGATCACCTTGCTGGGCAGGATGGGCGCCAGCAGCCGGACGTCGGCCATGGGGTAGCGCAGGCCGGTGAAGGTGAGCTCTCCGAAGGGGTGGGCCGCGATGGCGGCGACGGTGTTCTCCTCCACCACCCCGAAGGACACGCCTTCGTCGGTGGTGAACCTCGCGATACGCATGGCCACGAGGGTAGCGTCGGCGCGGCCCGCGCCCGGCGGCAGGTGAGAACCGGCCGGTAGGTGCGGGCCGCCTTACGGCCGGCCCGCGCCCGTCAGAACCCGCAGGGCTTGCCGTTGAGCCGGCACTTCTGCGGCTGGACGGGTGAGCCCTCCGCGCCGTACTGGATCTCCCAGGTGGCGCCCGGCTGGATGGCCGGGGCGTTCTCCAGGTTGCCGATCTCCACCTGCTCGCCCTTGCGGACCAGCCGGGCGCCCCAGATGTTCTTCACGTTGGCGTCGGGCACGGTGAAGGTGATCCGCCAGGTGCGCATCGGCTCGCGGCTCCGGTTGGTGATGACCAGCTTGCCCTCGAAGTAGCCGGGGTCCCTCTGGACGAGCTGGTAGGTGATCCCCTCACCGTTCACGACCGGCCCGGCGGGAGGCGCGGTGGGCTCGGGGACGCCGCCGTCGGGAGCCTGCGAGCCGGGGGCTCCGCCGGGAGCGTCGTCCGGAGCGCCGCCGGGTGCCGGGCTTCCGGTCGGCCCGGGGCCGCCGCCGGGTGCCGGTGCGGTGGCCGCGGGGGACGTCGGTGCCGCGGGCGGGGACGACTGCGAGACGGGTCCCCGCGGGTTGTCGCCATCGGCCATGAGGAAGGCGACGGCGGCGCCGCCCAGGGCCAGCAGGACCACGACGGCCCCGATGAGGAGGAGGGGCCTGCGCCCCGAGCGTCCGTTCCCGGTCCCCGCGACGGGTCCGGTGGGCGGCGACATCCCCGGGACGAGCGGTGCCTGCGGAGGCGGAGGAGGCGCCTGCGAGAACGCTGCCTCGGGCGCGGTGGGACCGGCGGAGGGCGGGACGGGAGCGGCAAGAGGGGGCGACGGCATCGGGGACGCCGCCTGGTGCGGCTCGGTGGGACCGGCGGGCGTCTCGGGAACGGGCGCCGGGGCGGGCGCCACCGGTGCTCCCTGCTCGAACGCGGCCTGCTGCCGCCCGGTGGCCTCCTCGGCGCCGAACTGCTCCGTCCACGGCCCCGCCGGAACCTCGGGGGTGGCGGGCGGGATGGGCGCCACCCGCACGGAGTCGGGCGCGGCCTCGGGGGCCGTCGCGATGGGTGCCGCCTCAGCGGGCGCCGCTTCGGCCGAGGCCGTCTCGGCGGGGCTCGCCTCGGCCGGGATCTCCTCCGGCTCGGGCCGTACGGCGTCGGTCAGGGTCGGCTTGGGCTCGTCCACCGCGGTGGTCCCCGCCTCGTCCTGCACCAGCGCGTAAGGGGGCAGGGGGACGCCCTGGACGGGAGGCGTGGGGTCATCGTCGTCGGGCGCCGGGACGGCCTCGGCCTGGAAGTCGGTCACCGTCGAGGGCGCCTCGGACCCGCGGTCGTCGTCCACCAGCGTGGCGCCGGCCGCGCCCGCCTCCTCCGGAGGATCGTCGGCCGGGAAGTCCTGCATGGTCGTGTCCGCGAAGCCGGAACCGGCCGTCCGGTCCACCAGGGTGTCGTCGGCGACGCTCCCGGGGCCGTTCGCGTCGTCGTCCTGGACGGGACCGGCGTACGCGTCCTGAAGCTTCGGGATCTTGAACTCGGTGGTGTCCTTGTGGTCCGGGGGGACGTACCCGGGCTCCTCGCCGCTCAACTCGGTCACCTTCCCATGCGTCGACCCTGCGTCGGCTCATGAACTCCGACGACCGGGGCGCCGGTCAGGTTCGCCTCAGCGCGCCCCCGCCGGTTCCAGCGCGCTGCGCGCGGCGGCCCGCTGGTGCCGGTCCAGCATGTCGGTGATCATGCCGATGGCGTCGGGACGGGTGGTGTCCATGCCCTCGCTGAGCCAGCGGGTGGCCTCGGCCAGCAGCGGCCTGGCCGGTCCGGCGGCACGTTCGTCGGCGAGCCGTCCCAGCACGGCGCTGAGCCGGATCGCGGCGCCGGGCCGGCCGCACTCGGCGGCCTGCCGGAACCACCGGGCGGCGCGCTCCAGGTCGTCCTCCTGCTCGTAGAGCACCCCGAGCCCGTAGGAGACGTCGGCCCAGGACCCTTCGCCGGTGGAGCACCCCGCGCGCTCGGACTGCCAGGGACGGACGGACATGCGATCACTCCGGAACGGAATCGGGAACAAGAACCAAGAACTCGGACATGAGGGGACGACGTGGCACCGGGGACTGCCGCGTCCGCGAGCGCACAACATCATGGCGGTGACCCCGCCCGCCCGCCACCGGTTTCCCCGGTATTCGTGGAATTCCTGCCGGTTGTCCGGTCAGCTCGCGACGAGATCTTCGTAGTCGGGGTGCCGGGAGATCCATCCCTTGATGAACGGGCACCTGGGCACGACCGCCAGGCCGCGCGCCCGGACGTCGTCCAGCGCGCCCCTGGCCAGCGCGCTGCCGACACCCTTGCCCTCGTACTCGGCGCCCACTTCGGTGTGGGTGAAAACGATCTTTCCGGGACGGTTCCCGTACTCGGCGAACCCGGCCAGCTTGCCGTCCACATGGATCTCGTAGCGGCTCGCCTGGGGGTTGTCGATCACGTCTTCGCTCATGCCGGGGTAATGCTCGCCGCCCCCGAGGAATTCCGCGCGCCCGCGGAACCCCCGAGCCGGCGCCTCAGCTCGCCTCGTAGCCCGCGTGCAGCAGGCAGTAGGTGACGGCCTCCTCCAGGGCCTGCCAGGACGCGGCGATGACGTTGTCCTCGACGCCGACCGTGCCCCACTCGCGCTCGCCGTCGCTGGACTCGATGAGGACGCGGGTACGGGCGCCGGTGCCGTGCGTCCCCTCCAGTATCCGCACCTTGTAGTCGACCAGCTCCAGCCGGGCCAGCTCGGGGTAGAGGCGGCCGAGGGCGACGCGCAGGGCGTTGTCGAGGGCGTTGACCGGCCCGTTGCCCTCCCC
Source organism: Actinomadura sp. NBRC 104412 (assembly GCF_030269515.1). Taxonomy (GTDB): domain Bacteria; phylum Actinomycetota; class Actinomycetes; order Streptosporangiales; family Streptosporangiaceae; genus Spirillospora. Next base: position 40,421 of record NZ_BSTM01000009.1, read on the forward strand.
GGTCGCGATGATCCGCTCGCCCTTGGCGTGCAGCTTGACGGTGGCCTCGCTGACCATCGACCCGTCCGGGCGGCGCTCGACGATGGCGCGCCACGACTCGACCTCGAAGTGCCGCTGCCGTACGCCGGTCAGCTCCTCGCGCAGCAGCAGCTCGAAGGAGGCGTCGGCGGCCTCGAAGGTGTAGCCGGTGGACTCCAGCTCCTTGACCCGGTCGACGACGACCTTGGCCTTGTCCCCGGACAGGTCGTAGCCCAGCTCGCGTCCCTTGAGCTCGACGGAGGCGCGCCCGGCCATGCTGGAGACCAGCATCCGCATGTCGTTGCCGACCGCCGCCGGGTCGATGTGCTGGTAGAGGTTGGGATCGACCTTGACCGCCGAGGCGTGCAGGCCCGCCTTGTGCGCGAACGCCGACAGCCCGACGTACGGCTGCTGGGAGCTGGGGGTGAGGTTGGTGACCTCGGAGATCGCGTGGGCGATCCGGGTCATCTCGGCGAGCTGGTCGTCGCCGACCAGCCGCATGCCCCGCTTGAGCTGGAGGTTCCCGATGACGGTGAACAGGTTGGCGTTGCCGCTGCGCTCGCCGTACCCGTTGGCGCAGCCCTGGACGTGGGTGGCGCCGGCCTTCACCGCGGCCAGGGTGTTGGCGACCGCGCAGCCGGAGTCGTCGTGGCAGTGGATGCCGACGCGGGCGCCCGCCGAGACCACCTCGTGGACGATGTCGGCGAGCTCGTCGGGCAGCATCCCGCCGTTGGTGTCGCACAGCGCGACCACGTCCGCGCCCGCCTCGGCGGCGGTGCGGACGACCTCCAGCGCGTAGGCGGGGTTGGCCTTGTAGCCGTCGAAGAAGTGCTCGGCGTCCAGGAAGACGCGTTGGCCCTCCGCGCGCAGGTGGGAGACCGTGTCGCGGATCATCGCGAGGTTCTCCTCCAGGGTCGTGCGGAGGGCCAGCTCGACCTGCCGGTCGTGGCTCTTGGCGACGAGCGTCACGACCGGCGCGCCGGATTCGCGCAGGGCGGCCACCAGGGGGTCGTCGGCGGCCTTCATCCCGGCCCGGCGGGTCGCGCCGAACGCGGTGAGCTGCGCGTGCCTCAGGTCGAGCTCGGTACGGGCCCGCCTGAAGAACTCGGTGTCCTTGGGGTTGGCGCCGGGCCAGCCGCCCTCGATGAACCCGACGCCCAGGTCGTCCAGGTGCCGCGCGACGGCGAGCTTGTCGGCCACGGAGAGGTTGAGCCCCTCCTGCTGCGAGCCGTCCCGCAGCGTGGTGTCGTAGACGTGGAAGGCGTCACCCTGCATGTCGTTGGTCCCCCTCAGGGTTCTGGCCGTCGCGCCCTTCACCGGTCCCGGAACCTGGAAAGCAAAAAGACCCCTCACGGACGTGAGAGGTCTGCGCGCCGGCGGTTGTCCCGTAGTCAGCCGGCGCGCCAGCCGATAATCACGAGGCTGCGACGCATGATGAGCACAGTCTGCCACATGCGCCACCACACTTGGGACACGCGTCTCACAATGCGAGACGCAACCTCAACCCGCAGCGCATCCGCCCTCCGGAGAGAGAAAGCGCGACCCCGGATTGTGGATAACCGTAGGCGGACACGCTGCGGATCGGCGTCGGGGGTTCAGACGATCTTGTGGACCCAGCCGTAGGGGTCGGGGCGGGTGCCGTACTGGATGCCGATCAGTTCCTCGCGCAGGCGCATCGCGATGGGGCCGGTCTCGCCGCCGCGGATCGTGAACTCCATGTCCGGGGCCTTGACATGGCCGACCGGGCTGATCACGGCGGCGGTACCGCAGCCGAACACCTCGGTGATCTCGCCGGACTCGCAGCCTTCCCGCCACTCCTGGACGCTGATCCTGCCCTCCTCGACGGGGATGCCCAGGTCGGGGGCCAGCTTGAGCATCGAGTCGCGGGTGATGCCGGGCAGCAGCGTGCCGGTGAGCGCGGGCGTGCGCAGGCGCGCGCCCTGGCCGCCGTGCTCGGCGTCGGTCCCGTACACGAAGAACAGGTTCATCGAGCCGACCTCCTCGACCCAGCGGCGCTCCACCGCGTCGAGCCAGACGACCTGGTCGCAGCCGTGCTCCACGGCCTGGGCCTGCCCGGCGAACGAGGCGGCGTAGTTGCCGCCGGTCTTGGCCTCGCCGGTGCCGCCGGGGGCGGCGCGGGTGTAGTCGCGCGACAGCCACACCGAGACGGGCTTGATGCCGCGGGCGTAGTAGTTCCCGGAGGGGGACGCGATCACCACGAACATGTACTCGTCGGCGGGCTGGTTGACGCCCAGGGCCCGGGTGGTGGCGAACATGAAGGGACGCAGGTAAAGGCTCTGGCCCTCACGGGTGGGGACCCACTCCCTGTCGGTGCTGACCAGTATCTCCAGGGAGTCCACGAAGAGCTGCTCGGGAATCTCGGGCATGGCCATCCGCCGGGCCGAGCGGTTCATCCGGGCGGCGTTGGCGTACGGCCGGAACGTCACGATGGTGCCGTCGGCCTGCCGGTACGCCTTCAGGCCCTCGAACAGCTCCTGGGAGTAGTGGAAGACCTGGCTCGCCGGGTCCATGGGGATCGGGCCGTACGGTTCGAGCCGGGCGTCGTACCAGCCCTTGCCCTCCTTGTACCGGATGGTGACCATGTGGTCGGTGAAGTGCAGGCCCCAGCCCGGATCGGCGAGGACGCGTTCGCGCTCTTCGGCCGTCGCGGATCGCTCATTGAGCGTGATCTGGAAGTCCTGGGTGGTCATCGTGGGTCCTCTCCCGGATCGCCGACCGCGGCCCCATCGCCGCGCGGCACTCCTTACTAGTCCATATTGTCGTGCTTCATCCAGCTCACTCCTCCTATCGCGACGCGCACACGCGAAAACCGGGCGCGCCCGTAGGAGGCGCGCCCGGTCATGAGCGGACGCGCCGCTAGCCGGATACTCGCTTCGCGATGGCGTCGCCGACCTGGGCGGTGGAACGCGCGCCCTGGCCCGCGCGCTCGGCCAGGTCCTCGGCGACGGCGCGCTCGACCCGGCGGGCGGCGTCGGCGGCGCCGAGGTGGTCCAGCAGCATGACCACCGACAGGATGGTGGCGGTCGGGTCGGCCTTGCCCTGCCCGGCGATGTCGGGGGCGGAGCCGTGCACCGGCTCGAACATGGACGGGGCGGTGCGCTCGGGGTTGACGTTGCCGGAGGCGGCCAGGCCGATGCCCCCGGCGATGGCGGCGCCGATGTCGGTGATGATGTCGCCGAACAGGTTGTCGGTGACGATCACGTCGAACCGGCCGGGGTCGTTCACGAAGAACATGGTGGCCGCGTCGACATGGCAGTAGTCGGTGGTGACCTGCGGGTACTCCTCGCCGACACGCTTGAGGACGCGCTGGTAGAGGTCACCGGCGAAGGTCAGCACGTTGTCCTTGTGGACGAGGGTCAGCTTGCGCCGGGGCCGGTTCGCGGCCTGCTCGAACGCGTAGCGGACGACCCGCTCCACCCCGTGGGCGGTGTTGACGCTCTCCTGCGTGGCGATCTCGTGCGGGGTGCCCTTGCGCATGACGCCGCCGACGCCCGCGTACGGGCCCTCGGTGCCCTCGCGGACGACGACCATGTCGATGTCGCCGGTGGTCACCCCGGCCAGCGGCGTGGCCACGCCGGGGAACAGCTTCACCGGGCGCAGGTTCACGTACTGGTCGAGTTCGAACCTCGCCCGCAGCAGCAGCCCCCGCTCCAGCACGCCGCTCGGGACGGTGGGGTCGCCGACCGCGCCGAGCAGGATGGCGTCCTGGCCGCGCAGCTCGTCCAGGACGGAGTCGGGCAGGGTCTCTCCGGTACGGTGCCAGCGGGCGGCGCCGAGGTCGTAGGAGGTCCGCTCGAACGTCAGCCCGGTCGAGGGCGCGACGGCGTCGAGGACCTTCAGCCCTTCGGCGACCACCTCGGGGCCGATCCCGTCACCGGGGATGACGGCCAGGTGAATGCTGCGCGAAGCCATGGGCGCACTCTACTGCAAACGTCTCAGGGCTTGGGCATTCCTCTCACTACCCGAGACGGGCATCCCAGGCGTGCCCGTGGTTGAGTAGGGCTTACTCAGGCGGAGGGCGGCCGCGCAGGAGCATTCTCGTACACGGAGGCGACACGGCTTCCGTTGGAGGGAAGCCGATCATGTTGTACGCCAGGCTGCAGACGGTCAGCGTGATCCAGGACCGCGACGAGGGGGAGATCGCGGAGCGCGGGCTGATGGAGATCGTCTCGCGCCATCCGGGCTTCGCGGGGCTGTGGCTGATGGAGGCGGTCGAGGACACCGCGGGCGGCGCGCTCCTGACGCTGTGGCGCACGGAGGAGGACGCCAGGCTGGCCGCCGCCCGCACCCAGGAGAAGCGGCCCGGCCCGCGGCCGGTCTCCCTGTTCAGCGACCGGATCTACGAGGTCGAGGGGCGGTTCGAGGGGCCGGACGCGGCACGGCCGCCCGGCGCCGCCGTGATCGTCTACTTCGACGGCGCGCACGACGACGACTGGATCGCCTCGGCCCGGTACGCCCACGACAAGCGGATCGTCCCGGTGATGCGGCAGGTCCCGGGCATGATCGGCGGTTTCGCGCTGTGGTCGCCCGACCAGCGGGACGGCGCGGTGGTCACCCTGGCGGTGTCGCTGGAGGCGCTGGCGCGGGCGGAGAAGGCGGTCAACTCCACGGAGCTGCTCCCAGGCGAGAACCCGGCGCTGCTGACCGGCCCCGATCGCGCCGTGGTCCATCGGGTGTCGGGTTATGTAGGCGCCCCCGTCTGAGAGGGTGTGGAGCGGCCCGTCGCTCCATAGACTCGGCGCGTGGCCGCATGGCGTCCCACCCACCCCCCGTCCGCCGAGGGTTCCTGGCCGTTCGTCGGCCGGACCACGGAGCTCGCGGCGGTGCGCTCGGCGCTGCTGGACCCTCGGGCGTCCGGTGTGATCGTGGCGGGGGACGCGGGGGTCGGCAAGACCTGGCTGACCGGCAAGGTGGCCGCCAATCTCGACCCGCGCCGCAACCTGGTGGTGCGGGCCAAGGCGACGGAGGCGGCGGCGCGGATCCCGTACGGGGCGCTCGCGCACCTGCTGCCCGCGGATCCGGCGCCCGGGGAGGGGCCGCGGCTGGATCCGGAGGCGGTGGCGGGTCCGGGACGCCGGCTCGTGCTGTCGGTGGACGATGTGCACAACCTCGATCCGGCGTCCACGGCGCTGATCGTGGACGTGCTCGGCCGCGGCGACGCCCGGCTGCTGGCGGCGGCCCGTACCGGGGCGGAGATCCCCGCGCCGCTGGACAGGCTGTACCGCGACGGCGCGCTGCACCGGCTGGAGCTGGGGCCGCTGTCGCACGCGCAGACCGCCCTGCTGCTGGAGACGGTGGTCGGCGGCCAGGTGGACGACGCGGGCGCCCGCCGGATGTGGCGGATCGCCGGGGGCAACCCGCTGTTCCTGCGCGAGCTGGTGCTGGCCGGGATGCTGACCGAGAGCGGCGGGGTGTGGCGGTGCGCCGCCGGTCCGACCCTCAGCCCGAGGCTGCGCGAGCTGATCGAGGCCCGCATCGGCGCGATCGACGACGAGGAGCGCCGCGCACTGGAGTACCTGGCCTTGGGCGAGCCGCTGGACGAGGCGCTGCTGCGGCGGCTCGCCGGCGCGGACGCGGTCGGCCGGGTGACCGCTCGGCAGCTCGTCACGGCCATCCCGGACGAGGCGGGCGGGCGGCTGCTCCGGCTCTCCCACGCCCTGTACGCGGAGGCGGTCCGTGCCGGGATGGGCCCGCTGGCGGCGCGTGCCCGGCTGCGCCGCCTGGCAGAGGCGGTGGAGGACGCCGGCACGCACCGGCGCGAGGACGTGCTGAGACTGGCGACCTGGCGGCTGGACTCCGGCGGCGACACCGATCCCCGGCTGCTGCTGCGCGCCGCCCGGATCGCCTGGTCGGGGTTCGACCTGGAGCTGGCGGCGCGGCTGGCGTCGGCGGCGCTGAACGGCTACCTGGCGCGGCCGGGGAGGCGTCCCGGCGGCGCGGGCATGGCCGCGGCGCTGCTGGCGACCGTGCTGCACTTCGCGGACCGCGACCGGGAGGCGGAGGTCGCGCTGAGCGAGGTCGCGGGGCGGCTCCGCGACGACCGGGAGCGCGCGCTGCACGCCGGTGCCCGCGCGCTGGTGCTGGCCCTGGGGCTGGCCGACGACCGTGCCGGGCAGAGGGTGCTGGACGAGGCGGCCAAGACCGTCACCAAGCCGGAGTCGCGGCGGCACCTGCTGTCCCTGTCCGCCTGGATCCACGTGACGGCGGGCAGGCTCGCCGAGGGGGCCGGGGCGGTGGAGCGGTCCCGTGCCCTCGTCCCGGCGGGCCCGCCGGTCGTCGCCGCGACCGAGGCCGCCGACGCGCTCCTGCACGCCTACGGCGGCCGCTCGTACCGCGCGATAGCGGTGGCCGAAGCGGCGATGAACGACATCGCGAAGTGGCGGGACGAGATCCCCATCGCGATGACCTACTTCACGCAGGCGCGTACCGTGGCGCACCTGTTCGCCGGGGAGACCGCTAAGGGCCTGGACGGCGCCGCGCGCGGGCTGGGACTGGTGCGCGAGTTCGGCGAGTGGGACCGGGTCGCCGCCTCGTTCAGCGGCTGGCGCGCCCAGCTTCACCGGCTGCGCGGCGAGCTGGGCGAGGCGATGCGCTGGTCCCGGAACGGCACGGCCCGCCTCGGTGACCGCTCGGCCATGTACGCGGGGCTGTGCTACGGCGAGCTGGCGTGCGCCACGGCGCAGCTCGGACGGGTGGACGAGGCCGAGTGGGCGCTGGACCGGGCGGCCGACCTGTCCCGGCCCGCCTGGCACGGGGTCGAGTTCTCCATCCTGCTGGCCCGTCCCTGGGTGCTGGCGGCGCGCGGCGACACGTCCACCGGCGTGGACGTCGCGCTGGTCGCGGCCGACGACGCCGAGGAGCACGGCCTGCTGGGGTACGCGATGTTCGCGCTGCACGACGCGGTGCGCCTGCGGGAGGCGGGGGACGCGTCGGTCGCCGTCGCGGCGGAACGGCTGGAGGCCGTGGCGCGGCGGATGGAGGGCGCGCTGGCCCCCTTGTGCGCACGGCATGCCCGCGCCGCCGTGAACGCCGACGCGGACGGCCTGATGCGGGTGGCGCAGGAGTTCGAGGGCCGCGGGCTGATCCTCTACGCGGCGGAGGCCGCCGCCCAGGCCGCCGGGGTCCACGAGGCCGCGGGGGACGGCAGGCGCGCGTCCGCGGCGACGGCCCGGGCCCGCGCGCTCGCCGCGCGCTGCGACGGCCCGCGCACCCCGGCGCTCGCGCACCTGTCCGTCCCGAGGCTCACCGACCGCCAGCGGCAGATCGCGCAGCTCGCCGCGCAGGACCTCACCGACCGGGAGATCGCGGACCGGCTGGAGATCTCCGTGCGCACGGTCGGCAACCACCTGGCCACCGTCTACGAGCGGCTGGGCGTCAGCGGGCGCGGCGAACTGGCCGAGCTGCTCGCGGGCGCCCCTCCCGGCTAGCCGATGACGCCGCGCAGGCCGTCGCGGTCGCGGACGCCGAGCCTGTCGTAGACGGCCTGGAGGTGGTTGGCGACGGTGCGCACCGACAGCACCAGCCGGTCCGCGATCTCCCGGTTGCTCAGGCCGTCCGCGGCGAGCCGGGCGATCTCGAGCTGACGCGCGGTCAGTTCGGGCGCGTCCAGCCGGGTCAGCGCCGGGGTGCGGGCGTCCGGGCAGCGTGCCGCCAGCAGGCGGGCATGGGTCGCGGCGGCGTTCGCCTCGCGGGTGCGGCCGGACGTCCCGTACGCGCGGGATGCCTGCGCCGCCGCCTCCGCGGCGAACAGCGCCATGCCGCGGTCGGCGAACGCCCGTGACACCTCGTCCAGGCCCTCCGCGTCGCGGTCGGCGGCAGCGGCGGCGTGGCGGGCGCAGATGCCGGCCAGCGCGCCGTCCATCTCCCCCGCCAGGCGTGCCAGTCCCGCACGGGCGGGCTCGGCGGCGCCCAGGCGCACCGCGTCGTGCAGGGCGACCATGACGTACGGACGCAGCGCGTGTTCGGCGTAGCGGTCGGCGGCCTCCAGCGCGATGCGTGCGGCGCCGTCGAGGTCGCCGGTCGAGGCCCTGATCCAGGCGCGGGCCACGTCCCCGGGGAAATGGAAGATCCGCCCGGTGGGGACGCGGCGCCGCTCGGCCTGGTCGAGCGCGGCGGACGCGGTGTCGGCGTCCCCGGCGGCGGCAGCGGCGTAGGCGAGCACCTCGTACCCATGGCCGGACAGCGCGCTGATCGCCTTGGCCCCGTGCGCGGCGGCCTCGTGCGCCCAGCGCACCGCGGGCCGGATCTCCCCGCGCAGCATGCAGTAGTGCACGCGCAGGTAACGGGACGTCGCCGCCGGCACATGCGACAGGTGCTCCTCGGCGAACCGCTTCTCGCCATAGGTGATGTAGGAGTCGGCGATGTCCAGGTCCCCCGCGAACAACGCGGAGGCCGCGCGGGCGTCGTTGAACGTGGCGACGAGGGTGGGGAGCTCCTGGATCCAGCCGTCCTGCTCGTCCAGCGCCTTGGACGCGAGCGGCACGGCACGGTCGAACTCACCGGTCAGCATGGCCGCCAGTGAGTCCACCGCGTCCGCGAGCACCGCCGCCCGCGGCGTCACCAAGCCCGGCGTGCGCACCATGGCGACCTTCTCCACGGCCTCGCCGAGCCGCCCCGCGTACACCTCACCGATGGCCTGGTGCGCCACGACCTCCCGGCGCAGCGCCGGATCGGTCGTCCGTTCCAACGTCCCGCCGAGCAACCGCTCTGCCTGCGCGGCACGTCCCATGCCGAGCCCCAGCGTGAACGCCCGCACCGTGGCATGGCTCACCCGGGTCGCCTCGTCCATCGGCTCGTCCGCGATCCGCGCCAGATGCTCCTCGGCCTCGCGCGGATGCCCCGCCAGAAGCAGGACGGACGCCAGCCAGATCGTCGCCGCGACATCCACGCCCGCGTCCAGCGCGGCCCGCCCGCACCGCAGCGCAAGGTCCATGTCGTGCAGCGTCCACGCCTGCCGGCACGCCGCCAGCAAGAGCTGTGGAGCGGCCGCCGTACCGCTGTCCAGATGCCAGGTGGCGACCCGCAGCAGATCGCCGTGGCGGCGCATCCCGGTCTTCTCCATCGCGGCGGCCAGATCCGCGAGGCGCCCTCTGACACGCTCCGCCCCTGCCTGGACCCGGGCCGCCTCCCCGTACAAGGGGTGCGCGGGCCGGACCTGGATGCGGCGTCCCGTGGCGGCCGAGGCGATCAGGTTCCGCGCCTCCGCGCGCTCCACCGCCTCCTCGGAGGTCAGGTCCACCAGTTGCGCGGCGCCCAGCGGCTCACCGAGCGCCACGTACTCCAGGACCTCCCTCTCAGCGGGCCCGACCGTCCCCAGCCGCGCCTCGATCAGCTCCATGATCTTGGGACTGAGCGGCAGGTCCCCGTCCCACTGCCAGACACCGCGGACCTGCGCCAGCCGCCCCTCGGCCAGCCCCGCCAGGACCAGCTCACGCAGGAACAGCAGGTTCCCCTGAGTGCTGTGGTACAGCCGCCGGGCCGTCGCCTCGGCGAGCTGCCCGCCCAAGGCCGCCTCCACCACCGCCTGGCTCTCCGCCTTCGTCAACGGCACGAGGTCGACCCGGCGGGCCAGGTCGTCCTTCCACAACGCCGTCACCGGATCGGGCGCCGCCGCCCCGGTACGCACCGTCGCCAGCACCTGCGCCTCCCGGTGCAACACCAGATGGTGCACCAGCGCGGCCGAGTTCGGATCGAGCAGGTGCGCGTCGTCCACCGCCACCAGCAGCCCGTCCCCGGAAACCGACCGCAACGCCTCACTGGCCCACCGCAACGGATTCACCACCGAACCCGCCACGCCCTCGACCGGCAGCACATGCCCGAACGCCCCGAACGGTATCCCCGCGTCCGCAGCGGTCCCACCAACCTGCAGAACCGTGAAGAGCCCCGGCTCCAACCGGTCCAGCGCCTCCCGAACCAGCCGCGTCTTCCCCACCCCGGCGGCCCCCGCCACCACGACACCCTGCGCGCCCCCCGTGCGCAGCAGCGAGTCCACCTCGTCCAGCGTCGACGTACGCCCGGTAAAAGGCCAAGAGGTACGCACACCAGGATCGTACGACGCCAGATTGTCCCGCATAGCGGAACCACCCGATCCCAAAGCAAGCCACGAAAACCACGACACCCACCCCAGCCCACAACCCCAAGCACTGCGACCACAACCAAAGACAGGCTTCAAACGGAAGCGAAACCCCTGATCACACAACGATCCGCCAAGGCAAGAAGCTGAAGCAATAAACACACCGCAACGACCTCAACCCCCGAACGGCCGCCCAAGCGCTGCAATCGCGACCGAAGGCAGGGGCGAGCGCCAGCGAGACCCTGATCGCGCAGCGAGCCCCTGGGCGAGTCGAAGCGATGCCAGCGATCGCCGCAGGTGCAACAAACGACGAGCCGCCAGGCCAGGAGCGCACCTCGCGCATGCAACAAACACCTCTCGCACCCACCCCAGCCCACAACCCCAACCCCGAACGACGCCCAAGCGCTGCGATCGCGACCGAAGGCAGGGGCGAGCGCCAGCGAGACCCTGATCGCGCAGCGAGCCCCTGGGCGAGTCGAAGCGATGCCAGCGATCGCCGCAGGTGCGACAAGCGACGAGCCGCCAGGCGAGGAGCGCAGCTCGCACCTGCAAATAAACACAGCAAGGGGACACCGTTCGTATCTCCCCCCGCTGGAGATACGGACGGTGCCCCCTCCCGATCCGGCGTCGGCGATTCGGCCGACCGGCGCCGGTGCCGTTGGCCTGTCCGGTGGGCTGGCTGGCTACCGGAGAGGCTCCCTGGGTATAGAGGGTGGCCGATGGGACCGGGACGGCACATGAGTAGCCCTTACTCAAGTTCCAGCGGAAGGGACGTCCGTGATCTTCACCTCGGTTCCGCCCGTGCGCGGGCTCTTGACGGGCGGCGTGGTCAAAGGGGACGCTCGGGACGACAAGTTCACACCGAGGCGACGGTGCGCAGGAACTCTGGTGCGATTCCAGGACGGTCCCGCCACTGTGACCAGGGAGCCTCCCCCGCATGCGACCACGGCCGGATGTTCCGGCGGGAAGGTCGGAGGGCGGCGATGATCTGGGAGTCAGGAGACTGACCCGTCGTCCTCCCGTCACCGGGGCGAGTGCACCCCGTGAGGAGATCTTCATGGCCCAGCCCGTCGTTTCGCCGCAGGCGCGTTCCACCGCGGCGCCGCAGAGCATCCCCGTTCGCGAGATTCTGCCGTGGGCAGTGTTCGCCCTGGTCGTAGGGGCCGCGTTGCTGTACTTCGTGGGCGCCGAGCAGGGCGCCACGTCGCTGTTCGGCGGCACCTGGGTGCACGAGTTCACGCACGACGGCCGTCATCTGCTCGGCTTCCCCTGCCACTGATGAGGGCGCTGCTGATCCGCGGCATGGTCACTGGGCTGGTCGCCGCGGCCGTCGGCCTGCTCGTCGCCTGGATCTACGGTGAGCCGCAGGTCGCCCACGCGATCGCGTTCGAGGAGTCGCATGCCGCGGCCCACGAGCACGGCGAGGAGGTGGTGAGCCGGACGGTGCAGCGGACGGCCGGGCTGGTCACGGCCATGGCGGTGTACGGGGCGGCGATCGGCGGGCTGTTCTCGATCGTGTTCGCGTTCGCCCAGGGGCGGCTCGCTTCGGCCTCGGGCCCGCTGGGCGCCCGCGCCACCGCCGCGCTGGTGGCTTCGCTGGGGTTCGTGGCTGTGGTGCTGGTTCCGGCTTTGAAGTACCCGCCCACTCCCCCGGCCGTGGGTGATCCGGGCACCATCGGCGAGCGTACGTCCCTCTATTTCGGCATGGTGGCGCTGGGCGTGCTCGGCACGGTCGCCGCGGTGATCGTGTACGGGCGGCTGCTGCCGCGCCTGGGCGCCTGGAACGCGGCCACGGTCGCGGCAGTGGGGTTCGCGGTCGTGGTCGCGGGCGTGTTCCGCCTGACACCACGTCCGGACGCGATCCCCGAGGGGTTCCCGGGGACGGTGCTGTGGGACTTCCGCATCGCCTCACTGGGCACGCAGCTCGCCCTGTGGGCCACATTGGGGTTGCTTTTCGGGTACCTGACCGAACGGGCTAGCGGCGGAGCAGGGCGCAGTCTCCGCACATCTCCCCGCCTGGCGGCACCCGGTAGTACAGGCAGCAGCTACGCCGAACGAACCCACCCTGGTTGAACGTCCCTGTCCCGGCGAGCGGCTCGCGGGTGAGCAGCTCGTCCACCAGGGCACGTACCGGCGCGGCCAGTCCGGGACGCAGCGAACCGGCGCGCAGCGTCCCGGCGAGGGCCGATGCGGCGTTGCCCCAGAAAAGGCCGTCCGCCAACCGCGCGAAGGCGCGCATCGCGTCACGCAGCGGACGTAGGTGCCGTTCCACGACCTCGTGATGGATGAGCTCGGCCGCCTCCACGGGGTCGTGGACCGGCCGGCCCGTGGGCTCGGCCAGCCAAAGGGCGATCGGCGCCCCCGGGGCCCACCGCCAGTGCAGGCGGGACAGGTCCGGGACGATTCCGAGTGCCGCGGCCGTGACCGTGGGCGACCACAGCCGCGAGGCGAGGCCCTGGAAGAGGATCGAGGCCGCGACCCGGCGTTCGGCCGTGCCAAGCCGCTCGGCGTACAGGTCCGTCAGGCCGAGCAGCCGCGCGGTGTCACGTTCCGGCAGTGCCCGCCAGGTCGGGTCGACCGCTTCGGACTCGTCGGTGACGATCTCGAAGAACGGCCCGAGGGCCGCGGCCTCGGCCAGCACCGCAGCGGTCTCAGCCCTCATTCCCCCATGATCGCATCCGGGCCGGGGGTGACGTCAGCTCCGACCGCCGTTGTCCCTGCGGTCCAGGGCCTTCTGCAGGGCGCGCGCGGCCTCCTCTTCGGCGTCGTCGGGACGCGGGGTGGACGCGGCAGCGTTCAAGGTGGTGTTCATGAGAATGCTCCGTAGCTTGCGAAGAAGCGGCGAAGGATCGATGGGGCTTACGGCCAGCGCTCGGCTCCGCGACGGGGTTGGCCCGCCTAGCAGGCCCCGTCGCGGCGGCGAAGGATCACTACGAAGCGCCGCATGATGCTTCCAGGTTACCCGCCACCCAACTCCCTGTCTTGACCGCCGGTCACCAATCCCAAATACCGAGACACAAGCGCACCAAGCTGATCGCACAGCAAAGGGGGCTCCCAAGGCCATGACCCCAGAAGCCCCTTTGCCACGAGCCGCCCAGCGTCACGCCAGTCCGTTGCCCGACGACCTCAACCCGTCACCCCAGCCCAGGACGGCGCCCAAGCGCTGCGATCGCGACCGAAGGCAGATTCGAGCGAAGCAAGAATCTGATCGCGAAGCGAGCCCCCAGGCGAGTCGGAGCGATGCAGCGATCGCACGCGGTGCCGGAGAAGGAGGGCGCCCAGCGCCCGACGCCGCAGGCACCGCCAATGAACACAGCGCAGCTCTCGCTTGCAATAAACAAGCACCTACTACCCAAGGTCGACGCGGCGGCCGCTGTCGGCGCCGATCTCGGTGGTGATCACGTCGACGAGCTGGGTGGGGATGGCCGAGTCCACGGTGAGCGCGATCAGCGCCTTGCCGCCCTTGCTGGCACGGCCGACCTGCATGCTGGCGATGTTCACGCCGGCGTCGCCGAGGAGCCGGCCGACCACTCCGACGATCCCGGGGCGGTCGACGTAGGTGAAGAACGCCATGTGCTCGGTGGGGACCAGCTCCATGTCGTAGCCGCTGATCTCGATGATCCGCTCGATGTGCTTGGGGCCGGTCAGGGTGCCGGAGACCGACACCACGGTGCCGTCGGCCATGGTGCCGCGCACCTGGACGACGTTGCGCCAGTCGGGGCTGTCCTCGGTGGTGCTGAGGGTGACTTCGACGCCGCGGTCGCGGGCCAGCAGCGGGGCGTTGACGAAGGTCACCGAGTCTTCGGTCACGTCCACGAACACGCCCTTGAGCGCGGCCAGTTCGAGCACCTTGACGTCGTGTGCGGCGATCTCGCCGCGTACGACCACGTCGAGCCGGACGGGGACGCCGCCGGCGAGGGCGGTGAAGATGCGGCCCAGCTTCTCGGCGAGGGGCAGGCCGGGCTTGACGTCCTCGGCGACGGCGCCGCCTTGGACGTTCACCGCGTCCGGGACGAATTCGCCGGACAGCGCCAGTTTCACCGAGCGGGCGACCTGGGTGCCGGCCTTCTCCTGCGCCTCGTGGGTGCTGGCGCCGAGGTGCGGGGTGACCACGACGTTGTCGTGGTGGAACAGGGGGCTGTCGGTCATCGGCTCGGTGCTGAACACGTCGATGCCGGCGCCGGCCACCCTGCCGTCCTTGAGCGCCAGGTCCAGCGCCTCCTCGTCGACGATGCCGCCGCGGGCGGCGTTGACGATGCGCACGCTCGGCTTGACCTTGTGCAGTTCGCGGTCGCCGATGAGGCCGAGCGTCTCGGGCGTCTTGGGCAGGTGGACGGTGATGAAGTCGCTCTCGGCCAGCAGCTCGTCCAGGGTGACGAGCCGGACGCCGAGCTGGGCGGCCCGGGCGGCCTGCACGTACGGGTCGTAGGCGATCACGTTCATGTCGAAGGCCGCGAGCCGCTGGGCGACGAGCACGCCGATGCGGCCGAGGCCGAGCACGCCGACGGTCTTGCCCTGAAGCTCCACGCCCGTGTACTTGGAGCGCTTCCATTCGCCGCGCTTGAGCGCCGCGTGGGCCTGGGGCACGTTGCGGGCGGTCGCCATCAGCAGCGCGATGGCGTGCTCGGCGGCGGTGACGATGTTGGACGTGGGGGCGTTGACCACCATGACACCGGCCTTGGTGGCGGCCTCGACGTCGACGTTGTCCAGGCCCACGCCCGCGCGGGCGACGACGCGCAGCTTCCTGGCGTGCTGGAAGACCTCGGCGGTGACCTTGGTGGCGCTGCGGACGACCAGCGCGTCGACGTCGGCGACGGCGGACAGCAGCGTCTGGCGGTCGGCGCCGTCGGCATGGCGGACCTCGAAGTCGGCTTCGAGCACCGCGATGCCGGCCGGTGAGAGTTCTTCTGCGACGAGGACGACAGGCTTGCTCAAGGAAGGTTCCTTTGGAATGGGATGTGGGATGAACTGCGGGGTCCAGGGGGCTCGGGCCCCCGGGCGAATCTGCACGCGAGTCACCACGGTGTGCCCTCGCCTCGGTTTCCCGAGTCTATCGCCCACCGTACGCGGCTCTTACGGCCCGGGGGCACACCCGGCCGAACACCCCATTTGCCAGGCGAAATGTACCCTCGCGCCATACGTCCCCGTAAGGGCGCCCGACCCACCGGCCGTCCGGGGTCAGGCGGCGTTGTGCTCCGGGACCGCCGCGAGGATGCCCGCCACATGGTCGGCGTCGGCGACCCGGACGTGCGGGACGTCGATGAAGATCCGCAGCGGTCCCGGTGGCAGCCCCAGCTCCTCGGCGACCTCGACCTGGACGTCCCGCAGCGGGATGTAGGACAGGTAGCAGCGGATCACGTCCTGCGACCGGAACATCGCCGTCATGATCAGCCGGTAGCCGCGGATCCGGAACGACAGGGCGACGACGCGCGGCACCAGGTCGGGCGGATCTCCTGCCGCGGCCCGCGGTTCGGCATCGGACGGCGGGGCGGCGGCGAAGGGAATCCAGGCACTGGTGGTCCAGGGCCGGGCCCTCAGTAGGTCGATCACCCAGCGGAGCCGGTCGGCGCCGTGCGCGCCGCGCGGCCGTGGCCCCGGCCCGGGACGGGCGGCGCCCCGGGTGCGCTCGTGCGCCTCCCGCACCAGCAGGCCGCGGTCGCCGTGCTCGCGCAGCAGCGGGTCCTCCCAGCTGAGCGAGGCGATCTCGAACAGCACCGGGGGTCCCTCGATGATCGGTCCCTGGTCCTCCAGGCCCGCCTCGCCGGCCGACCAGACGTGGCGCAGCATCGCGATCCACGCCTCCCCGCAGGTCTCCCAGCGCTGGACGGACCGTTCCGCCGCCACCACGTCACGACTCCTCGACACCGATTCCCGTTCCGGCCGCACCGGACCGCCGGACGGAAATGCAGCCCTCTCGACTTTTCGGTAAACGACGGTGGATTTCCGCGATCCGGTAAAGGCATCGCCGCACCACCCTCGCTCGCGCCCGCCGCCGCGAGCGCCCGGGGACCAACCGTGTTCGCGCAGGTGTACGAGTGGTTGCCGGATCCCGCGGCGACCTAGCACAAGTATCCGGCAAAGCAGACGGAATTGATAGCTCCCACGGCCGATCGGCTCACTTCACGGGGTTTTTGACAGCGTTCCCCGCTATGGGTCACCCCCGGCCGGGAGTTTCGCGGGTCAGGACGACGTATCCGGCGGCGTCGAACACCGTCCGATAACCCGCGTCGATCAAAGCGCCGACCCGCTGCCGCTGTTCCTCGACGGAACGGAAGGGGAAGGTGCGCCTCCCGGTGTCGGCCACGACCCAGGGCGCGTGACGGGGCTCGCGGTCCCACAGCAGGACGCGGGCGCGGGCGGAGAGGGCGGGGCCGAGATTGTTGGAGGTCTCCACGAGGGCGCCGTCAGGGACCCTGGCGACGGCCGTGGCGGCGGCACGGTCCCGCGCGTCCCGCCGGTAGAGGCCGGGGTCGGCGAGGTCGGCGAAGGCGAAGAAGGGCAGCGCCGCCACGGTCGCCGCCAGGGCCGCGGCCGCGGGCAGATGCCGCCGTGGAAGGCGCAACCGCGGAATCCCGGGCAGCCGGTACGCGCCGTCCGCGGCCGCCATGACCAGGATGGCGATGAGGAAGGCGCTGTAGTGGTAGCGGGGCTCCCACCAGTTGCCGAACCGGTCGGCCATCATCCGTTCCGCGAGCGGTGGCACGGCGGCAAGGACGAGCGGCGACCGGAGGGGAAGCAGCGCCAGCGGCAGGACGAGCAGCGCCATTGTGAGCAACTTCACCGGTGGCGAGGACAGGGCGTCCGGCACGGCCCACGGATGGGTCAGGACGTACAGGACGGCGTCCGGCATGTCCTCCCCCAGCGAGCCGTACGCCCAGTAGTAGTCGTTGTCGCCGCCGAACAGCGTGATCAGCACGCGCGAGGCCGCCCAGGTCGCGGCCGTCCCGCAGGCCAGGTAGGCCAGGCCGGCCCGCCGCTCACCCGCGCGGGTCAGCAGGACGAGCCCGAACCCCGCCAACAGCAGGCCCATGTCCTCCTTCACCAGGAGGAGCGCGAACGCGGCGAGGGCGGCCTGCCCGCGCCGACCGGCGTCGTACCGTTCGACCAGCAGCGCCGACAGCAGCGGGACGAACGCCACCTC
Organism: Actinomadura sp. NBRC 104412; assembly: GCF_030269515.1. Classification (GTDB taxonomy): domain Bacteria; phylum Actinomycetota; class Actinomycetes; order Streptosporangiales; family Streptosporangiaceae; genus Spirillospora. Next base: position 57,673 of record NZ_BSTM01000009.1, read on the forward strand.
GTGGAAGTCGAAGGCCACCGCCTCGGCGATCGGCCATGACAGGGCGTACGCGCCGGCGAAAAGGTAGGCCGACGGCCGTCCGAGGCGCCGCGCCGCGTACCGCCAGATCGGCACGATGGCCAGCGCGAACAGCACCGCCTGCGCGACCAGCAGGGTCCGCGGCCCATCATGGACCAGATACAGCGGCGCCAGCACCGCCAGGATCGGCGAGAAATGGTCGCCGAGCACCGAGAAGTCGGGCCCGAAGCCGTTGTGGACGCCCTTGACCATCGCGACGGGCGCGCCGAACCGGCTGTAGGAGCGCAACGCCTGATCGAAGATCACCAGATCGTAGGTGCCGGCCCGGAAGTCGCGCAGCCGCAGCAGCGACGACACCGCGTACACCAGGGCCGACGCGCCGACGAGCGCGGCGAGGATCCGGACGTCCCGGCGGCCCGCGGGCTCCGCCGGGTGCCGTGCGACGGCGGGGTCCCGCCCCTCCCGTACTGCCTCCGCCACGTGCCAAGACGCTACCAGCGCCCCGGTGCCCAGGTGTTCCGGGAAGCCGACACGCGGGCGAGGTTCACTCTTGGTGATCTTATGAAGGCTTACTGTGGCGGTGATTACCCGGGGGGACAGGAGAACATCGTTGACCGCCGAGACGACCGAGTGCGCGATCAGTGTGCTGCAGGATCTCCTGCGCGTGTACGACCACCGTTTCCTTGAACTGGACGAGCGGCGCCGCGAACGGCTGATCGAGGGGACGCGGCGGGCCCTCGGCGAGGAGGAGTTCGGCGACGCCGCCCGCGCCGCGCTGCCCTCGTCCTACCGGCTGCGGCTGTTCTGCCTCCGGTACGGACTGCGCGATGAGCTGGAGCGTCTGATCCGCGACGAGGCCGAGGGCCGTCCGCCCGGAGCGGTGGTGGTGGGCGGACGGGTGTACGCGATGTACCCGTACCTGCGCGGCGTCCCACGCGATGACGTCGACATCACATCCGAAGTGGGGGTGGCGCACCGGCTTGACGCGGCGGGCTGGCACGGACCGCGACTGCGGGTGCGGGGCCGCGCGGTGCTCGAACAGATCGAGACCCGCGAGACCCGCGTCGAGATCGTCCTGCGGAACGCGGCGACGCTGACCGAACACCGCGTGGTGGCGGGCGTGACACCGGACGGCTCCTTCGACGCCGAGCAGCCCGTCCAGGAACCCGGCATCTGGGAGGTCCATGTGATCGCGTCCACACTGGGCGTCAGCCGCGAGGCCCCGCTGGGCCCGGTCCGCGGCCCCCGAGTGAAGACCGACCCGCAACGCCGCGCCATCGCCCCCGACACCGAGGCCACCATCCACTTCACGACCGGCGACCGCCTAGCAGTCCTGGTCGAACAGGACGAGCCGCCCATCCACCCCCTGACCCGTCTACGACGCCGCCTGCTCCCCCGCCTCCGAAGCCGCCCCCACACCCCCAACCAGACACCGCAGCCGCCAAAAGCGGAGGGGACTTCCAAGACCAATGGCCCCAGAAGCCCCCTCCAACCAACGGAGGCCACCACGCCCCCCAACCCCTGATCACGATGCCCGACGCCACACCCATTCCATCAACCGACCCAAACGGTCACCCAAGCGCCGCGAGCCCCCAGGCGAGAAGGGCCGCTCGCGCCCGCAATAACCACCTCTCGCACCTACCCCAGCCCGCAACCCCAGCCCCGAACGGTCGCTCAAGCGCTGCGATCGCGTCCGAAGGCAGGTCCGAGCCTGCGAGGACCTGATCGCGAAGCGAGCCCCCAGGCGAGTCGAAGCGATGCAGCGATCGCGCGCGGTGCCGGAGAAGGAGGGCGTTCAGCGCCCGACGCCGCAGGCACCGCCAATAAACACGCGCTGCGATCGCGACCGAAGGCAGGTCCGAGCCTGCGAGGACCTGATCGCGAAGCGAGCCCCCAGGCGAGTCGAAGCGATGCAGCGATCGCCGCAAGCACGACAAGCGACGAGCCGCCAGGCGAGGAGCGCAGCTCGCGCCTGCAAGAAACCCCTCTCGCAACGACCTCAGCCCGTCACCCCAGCCCCGAACGGTCGCCCAAGCGCTGCGATCGCGACCGAAGGCAGGGGCGAGCGCCAGCGAGACCCTGATCGCGGAGCGAGCCCCTGGGCGAGTCGAAGCGATGCAGCGATCGCCGCAAGCACGACAAGCGACGAGCCCCCAGGCGAGGAGCGCAGCTCGCGCTTGCAATAAACACAGCGCAGCTCGTGCTTGCAATAAACACAGCGCAGCTCGTGCTTGCCAATAAACTCAGTCGTTGAGCCAGCTCATCATGGGGCGGAGTTTGGCGCCGGTCTTCTCGATCGGGTGTTCGGCGAGTTCTTCCCGGTACTTGCCGAACTGGGCCTGGCCGCCTTCGAACTCGGCGACGAGTTCCTTGGCGTACTCGCCGGACTGGACCTCGGCGAGGATCTTCTTCATCTCCGCCTTGGTGTCGGAGGTGATGATCCGGGGGCCGCGGCTGTAGCCGCCGTACTCGGCGTTGTCGGAGACCGACCAGTACATCTTGGAGATGCCGCCCTCGTAGATGAGGTCGACGATGAGCTTGACCTCGTGGAGGGTCTCGAAGTAGGCGACTTCGGGCTGGTAGCCGGCTTCGGTCAGCACCTCGAACCCGTTCTTGATCAGCTCGGAGAGCCCGCCGCACAGGACGACCTGCTCGCCGAACAGGTCGGTTTCGGTCTCTTCGGTGAAGGTGGTCTTGATGCCGCCGGCGCGGAGGCCGCCGATCGCCTTGGCGTAGGAGAGGGCGAGGGGCCAGCCGTTGCCGGAGAAGTCCTTCTCCACGGCGACGATGACGGGTACGCCGCGTCCGGCGGTGAACTGGCGGCGCACCAGGTGGCCGGGGCCCTTGGGGGCGACCATGCAGACGTCGACGCCTTCGGGCGGCTGTACGAGGCCGTAGCGGATGCTGAAGCCGTGGCCGAAGAACAGCGCGTCCCCTTCGACCAGTGCCGGCTTGATGTCCTTCTCGAAGATCTCGCGGTGGTGGTGGTCGGGGGCCAGCAGCATGATCAGGTCGGCTTCCTCGGCCGCTTCGGCGGGCGTGACCACGCGCAGCCCTTCCGCTTCGGCCTTCTCGCGGCTGGGCGAGCCTTCCCTGAGACCGACGCGGACGTCCACGCCCGAGTCGCGCAGTGAGAGCGCGTGCGCGTGGCCCTGGCTGCCGTACCCGATGATGGCCACGTGCCGGCCCTGGATGACGCTCAGGTCGGCGTCGTTGTCGTAGAACATCTCAGCCACTGTGCTGCTGCCTTTCGTTTCTGTTGGTTGCGGGTCTAGGCGCTGCGTTCGATGGCGCGCAGCGAGCGGTCGGTGATGGAGCGCGCGCCGCGGCCGATGGCCACCATGCCGGATTGGACGAGTTCCTTGATGCCGAACGGCTCCAGCACCCGGATCAGCGCGTCCAGTTTGTCGCGGTTGCCGGTGGCTTCGATGGTGACGGCGTCCGGCGCCACGTCGACGACCTTGGCCCGGAACAACTGGACGGTCTCCAGCACCTGGGACCGGGTCTCGGCGTCCGCCCGGACCTTGACCAGCACGAGTTCGCGCTGGACGGAGGCGGACGGATCCAGCTCGACGATCTTGAGCACGTTGACCAGCTTGTTGAGCTGCTTGGTGACCTGTTCCAGCGGCAGGTCGGCCACGTTCACCACGATCGTCATCCGGGAGATCTCGGGGTGCTCGGTGACGCCGACGGCGAGCGATTCGATGTTGAACCCGCGCCGGGAGAACAGCGCGGCGACCCTGGCGAGGATGCCGGGCTTGTTCTCCACGAGGACGGAGAGGGTGTGCAGGCTCATCGGGGTCAGTCTCCGTTCTCCCAGTCGGGCGCCAGATCGCGGGCGATCTTGATGTCGTCGTTGGCGGTGCCCGCGGCGACCATCGGCCACACCATCGCGTCCTGGTGGACGACGAAGTCGATGACCACCGGGCTGTCGTTGATCTCCATCGCCTTGGCGATCACGTCGTCGACGTCCTCGGTCTTGTCGCAGCGCAGCCCGACGCACCCGTGCGCCTCGGCCAGCTTGACGAAGTCGGGGATGAACCGGGGCCGCTCGCCGGCGGGGCGCCGCAGGTCGGTGTTGGAGTAGCGCTCGTTGTAGAACAGCGTCTGCCACTGCCGCACCATCCCCAGGTTGCCGTTGTTGATCACGGCGATCTTGACGGGGATGCCCTCGATCGCGCAGGTCGCCAGCTCCTGGTTGGTCATCTGGAAGCAGCCGTCGCCGTCGATCGCCCACACCTGGGCGTCCGGCGCGCCGACCTTGGCGCCCATCGCGGCCGGGACGGCGTACCCCATGGTGCCCGCGCCGCCGGAGTTGAGGAAGGCGCCGGGCCGCTCGTACTTGATGAACTGCGCCGCCCACATCTGGTGCTGGCCGACGCCCGCGACGTAGTACGCGTCGGGCCCGGCCAGCGCGCCGATCCGCTCGATCACGTACTGCGGCGCCAGGGAGCCGTCCTCGGGCTGGTCGTAGCCGAGCGGGTAGGTGGTGCGCCACGCGTCGAGCTGCCGCCACCAGGCCGTGTAGTCGCCCTTGCGGCCGGCCTCGTGCTCGGCCTGCAACGCGACGATCAGGTCCGCGATGACCTCCCGGGCGTCGCCCACGATCGGGACGTCGGCGTGCCGGTTCTTGGAGATCTCCGCGGGGTCGATGTCGGCGTGCACGACCTTGGCGTACGGGGCGAACCCGTCCAGCTTGCCGGTGACCCGGTCGTCGAAGCGGGCGCCGAGGGCGACGAGCAGGTCGGCCTTCTGCAGCGCGCCGACCGCGCCGACGCTGCCGTGCATGCCCGGCATCCCCATGTGCAGCGGGTGGCTGTCGGGCAGCGCGCCCTTGGCCATCAGGGTGGTGACGACCGGCGCCCCGGCCAGTTCCGCCAGCACCTTCAGCTCCGCGGACGCGCCGGCCTTCAGGACGCCGCCGCCGACGTACAGCACCGGGCGCTCGGCCTCCACGATCAGCCGTGCCGCCTCACGCACCTGCTTGGAGTGCGGCCGGGTGACCGGGCGGTAGCCGGGGAGCTGCATGGTGACGGGCCACTCGAACGTGCAGGTGGCCTGCATCGCGTCCTTGGCGATGTCCACGAGGACGGGGCCGGGACGCCCGGTCGAGGCGATGTGGAACGCCTCGGCGATGGTGCGGGCGATGTCCTCGGCCTTGGTCACCAGGAAGTTGTGCTTGGTGATCGGCATGGTGATGCCAGCGATGTCCGCCTCCTGGAAGGCGTCGGTGCCGATCTGCTTGCTGGGCACCTGCCCGGTGATCGCCACCAGCGGCACCGAGTCCATGTACGCGTCGGAGATGGCGGTGACCAGGTTGGTGGCGCCCGGCCCGCTGGTGGCCATGCACACGCCCACCTTGCCGGTCACCATCGCGTACCCCTGGGCGGCGTGCCCCGCCCCCTGCTCGTGCCGGACCAGGATGTGGCGCACCTTCCTGGAGTCGAAGAGGGGGTCGTAGGCCGGGAGGATCGCACCCCCCGGAATGCCGAACACGGTGTCGACGCCGACGTTCTCCAGGGCGCGGACCAGCGCCTGGGCTCCGGTCATCTGTTCGGTCGTCATGGTCTGCGTTCCTTGTGAGGTTCTGGTGGAGTGCCGGGTGATCGCCGTGGCTCGGTGTCCGCGGGCCCCACCCGGCGGGCGGTGTGAGGCCAACAAAAAACCCCCGCCGCCGGCTGGCGGTCGAGGGCGCGCGCAGGACGAGGTGCTTGGTCAGCCTGCGCGCCGACCAAGTACTACGAGGATCAGGGAACCACTCTGCACGGGCCTTACTTTCGCCGACTTCCCGGCCACCGTCAAATCCTTGGACGGATTATCTCACCCAGTGAGACGAGTGGCTCATCCCACCGGGTGGGACAGCGGCGGCTCGTCGTCCAGCGGCAGCGGTATTTCGCCTGGTAGGGCCTGCGCCTCCAGGTTCGTGCGGACCAGCGACTCCACCCTGCGCGCCGCCATCGGCCTCGCCACCAGGAACCCCTGACCGGCCGGGCACCGCATCGCCCGCAGCAGCTCCAGCTGCTCGGGACGCTCGATGCCCTCGGCCACCACCGTCAGCCCCAGCTCGGCGCCCAGCCCGACGATCGCGCGGGTCAGCAGTGTGCCGGTCTCGTCCGTGCCCAGCGCCGCCACGAACGACGGGTCGATCTTCAGCACGTCCACCGGGAGCTGCCCCAGGTAGGCCAGCGACGCGTACCCGGTGCCGAAGTCGTCGATCGCCAGCCGCACCCCGAGCCGGCGCAGCTCCGACAGCCGCGCCACGCTCTGCCCCGCGTCCTCGACCAGCACCTCCTCGCGGACCTCCACGGTCAGCGCCTCCGGCGACAGCCCCGTGTCCTCCAGCGCCGCCGCGACCGACTCCACGAACCGCGGCGCCTGGATCTGCCGTGCCGTGAAGTTCACCGACAGGCCGATGTCCCACGAACCGCCGCGCCAGCGCGCCACCTCACGGCACGCCTCCCGCAGCGCCCACTCCCCCAGCGGCACCATCAGGCCCGACTCCTCGGCCGGGCCGATGAACTCCTCGGGCGGCACCGACTCGTTGCCACGCCACCAGCGCAGCAGCGCCTCCACCCCCGTCACCCGGGACGTGGCCAGCTCCACCACCGGCTGGAACTCCAGGGCGAACTGCTCCTCGGCCAGCGCCTTCCGCAGATCCGTGCCCAGCTCCAGCCTCCGCACCACGTCCGCGTGCATGTGCGGGGCGAACACCTCCACCCGGCCGCCGCCCAGCTCCTTGGCCCTGGCCATCGCCAGGTCGCCGTTGCGGATCAGGTCGGCGGCGCTGCGCCGCAGCCTGCGTCCCGCGTCCCTCGGCTGCGGAGCGGCCGTGGCCTTCCCCTTCGGCGCGTCCGCCGCGCCCTCCTCGTCGCCCGCGAACGCGATGCCGATGCTGGCCGTCAGCGCGATCCCCCGGCCCCCCACCCGGTACGGCTCCAGCGTCAGCACGCGCAGCATCCGCTCCGCGAGATCGACCGCCGCCCGCGTCTCCGCGCGGCTGGGGCCACCGCCCGCCGTGCCGCGCGAGGCGTCCGCGGGAAGCTGCACCAGGACGGCGTACTCGTCCCCGCCCCACCGGCACACCGTGTCATCGGCCTGGACGGTGCCGCGCAGCCGCCGCGCCGCCTGCGCCAGCACCTGGTCGCCCGCCGCGTGCCCGGCCGAGTCGTTCACCGCCGTGAAACCGTCCAGATCGACGAACAGGACGGCGACCCTGCACCCGTCCTCCCCCTCCCGGGGCTGCCGCGACAGCAGCTCCCGCGTGCGCTCCTCGAAGAACGCCCGGTTCGGCAGGCCCGTCAGACCGTCGTGGAAGGTCAGATGGGTCACCTGGCGGCGCAGCGCCGCCTCCTCGCTGAGATCCCGGGTCGTGATCAGCAACCGGCCCCGCGCCTCGCCCGTGCCGCTGTACCGCGACACCGTCGACTCGGTGGGCAGCCACGTCCCGTCCGACGCCCGGATCCGGAACGCCAGCCGGAACGCGCCGTTCCCCGCGGCCTCCGCCCCCTCGGCGGCCACCGCCGACCCGGACCCGTCCGGCACGACGCCCTCCGGCAGGTCGTCGACGTCCGGGTCGTCCACCGCCTCCTCGGCCTCCCACTCCTCCTCACCGGCCAGGAGCTCCGCGAACACCGCCCGCACCCGGGGCAGGTCCTCGGGGTGGATGATCTCGTGCAGGGGCCTGTCCAGCAGCTCCTGCGGCGCGTACCGGTACATCCGCAGGGCGCCCGCGCTCGCGTACTGGACGACCGCCTTCAGGTCGCAGATCAGCACCGCGTCGTTGATGCTCTCCGACAGCGCGCGGAAATGATCCTCGCCCGAGTCGACCGCGCGCCGCAGCCGCTCGTTCTCCCGCAGCAACCCCGCCAGGCGCGCCAGCACCACCAGCGCCGCCGTCCCCGCCACCAGCGGCACCACCGGATCCACCCCGCCCGACACCAGCGCGTGCAACGTCACCACCAGCGCCGCCACGGCCGCCACCACCGCCGGAACGACCCCGACCCGGCCCAGGCGCCACGTCCCGTCCTGATCGGCCTCGACCGCGGGCACCGGCACGACCAGCGGCATCAGCACCAGCAGCACCAGCCCCGCCACCCGCAGCACATCCGCCGGGTCACCCTCGACCCCGCCGCCGCGCAGCCGTGCGATCATCGTCACCACGTCGGCCGCGGCGAACGCCGCCAGCGCCCCGTACCCCGCCCACGCCCGCACCCGGTACGCACGCGACGCGCCCACGGCGAACGGCAGCGCGGCGCACAACACCACGACATCGATCAGCGGATACAGCAGCTCCAGCAGGAACTCCGACGGAGTCTCCCCCGACCGGTGATACAGATCCCCGAACTGCGTCACCCAGCCCAGCACGAAAAGCGCCGCCACGAACAAGTACACGTCCGCCGCGTACCGGACCCATGCGTAACCGTCCCGGGGCAGCCGCGCCGGCGCCACCAGCCCCGCCGCCAACGACCCCACCGCGATCAGATAGAACAAGTCGCTGATCGACAACGACAGGGCACTGCGCGTCGCCGCGCCCGACCACAACGCCGAACCCACCGCGGCCACGAACCACGAAGCCGCCGCGACCCCGAACCACCGCCATCCCGAACCGTCCTGCGGCGCCACCCGGTACGCGCGGATCAACACCACCGCCGCCACCGCCGAGGCCGCCGCCTCCCCCCACGAGACGAACGCCGCGCCGCCCCAGCCCAGCAGGGAACCCACGACGTACAGCACACCCGCGACCGCGACCATGCCGACCGGCAGCGCCCGCGGCGGAACCCGCCGCGGCGACCACCAGGTCCTGTCGCCGCTCATCGCGCCGTGCCCCCTCCTGCCGTCAGGGCGCCCGGCGACGCGAAAACCGCGCCACCACGCGCCCGGGGAGTGTCGTCATCGAACCGCGCCGATCATCCAGTGCAACGCCCGGCGCGCCGCCAATCGTGCCCCCGCGCGGGGGTGAGCGCCGGGACCTCGGCGAGCGTATCCGCTCCGCCGACGGTAGGTCAGCGACGTTGCTGCATGCGGGATCACCGTGTCGCCCAATGTACGTTCCGTAGGTCACAACAGGATTGAGGGAGTATCTCTGTTCACTGTGGGGGGCGACCCCCCACACCCCCCGATACGGGGTCAGCGACCACCGCCACTCGCCTTGACGGCTCGCGGCGGCGGCCACTGACCCCGGGCGGGGCTCCGCCCCGCGCCCCGGTCAGGGGCTCCGCCCCCGACACCCCCGTTGGGGCTTTGCCCCTTGCCCCTTTTTGGGGGCTTCGGCCCCTTGGTCCCTGGGCGGCGTTGGTGAATGACGTGGGCTGGTGGTCAAGATCACGGGGGCTCGGGGTGTTGTGGGGGCGCTCCCGGAGGGGGCGGGTTGCGGGTTTCGGTGTTTCGGAACGGGATGGCCTTCGGATCCGTAGTAAGAGTGACGTGACCGAGAGGCGGCCGATGACTTTTCTGGGGAAGCGTGTGATTCTGGCGGCGGGGGCCGCCGCTGTTCTGCTGGCGGGGTGTTCGGACGGCGGGTCCGGGCAGGCGGGGCCGTCGGGGACGGGGGGTGCTCGGACGCCCGCGCCGGTTCCCAGTTCTGGTGCGACCGGGACGGCGCGGCTCGGGCAGCCTCGGACGTTGGCCACCGGGCTCGAAGTGCCGTGGGCGGTGGCCTTCCTGCCCGGCGGGGACGCGCTGGTCACTGAACGCGACAGCGGGGACCTGGTGCGTGTGACGCCGCAGGGGCAGGTCAGCCGGGTCGGGAGGGTTCCCGGGGTTCAGCCCGGGGGCGAGGCCGGGTTGCTGGGTGTGGCCGTCTCGCCGCGGTACGAGCAGGATCGGACGATCTACCTGTACTACACGGCGGCCGAGGACAACCGGGTGGTGCGGGCGCGGTACGACGGGGAGCTCGGGCAGTTCCGTCCGATCGTGACGGGGATTCCCAAGGCCGGGAACCATGACGGGGGCCGGCTCGCGTTCGGGCCCGATGGGTACCTGTACGTCTCCACCGGGGAGGCGGGGCAGGTGGAGCTTGCGCAGAACCGGGAGTCGCTCGGCGGGAAGATCCTGCGGGTGACCGGGGACGGGCGCCCGGCGCCCGGCAACCCCTTCGGGACGCGGGTGTGGTCGTACGGGCACCGCAACGTGCAGGGGCTCGCCTGGGATCAGGAGCGGCGGCTGTTCGCCACCGAGTTCGGCCAGAACACCTTCGACGAGATCAACAGGATCGAGCGGGGGCGCAACTACGGGTGGCCCGAGGTGGAGGGCGTGGGGAACCGGCGTCCCTTCACCGATCCGCTGCTGACGTGGAGCACGGCCGAGGCGTCGCCTTCGGGGCTGGCGATCGCGGGCGGGTCGCTGTGGGCGGCGGCGCTGCGGGGCGAGCGGCTCTGGCAGGTGCCTTTGGACGGTAAGGGGGGCGTGGGCCGTCCGGTCGCGCACTTCGACGGGCGGTACGGGCGGCTGCGTGCCGTCGTCGCGGCGCCCGACGGGCGGTCGCTGTGGGTCACGACCAGCAACCATGACGGCCGTGGGGATCCCCGGGAGGGGGACGACAGGATCCTCGTCATCCCCCTCCGGTGACGTCCGTCAGGAGACGCCCAGCTTCTCCAGGATGAGCCGGCGGGCGCGGCCCGCGTCCGCCTGGCCCTTGGTGGCCTTCATGATGGGACCGATCAGGGCGCCGACCGCGTTGACCTTGCCGCCGCGGACCTTGTCGGCGACCTCCGGGTTGTCCGCGATCACCTGGTCGATGATGGCGGCCAGCTCGCCCTCATCGCGGACGATCTTGAGGCCGCGGGCGGCGACCACCTCGTCCGGGGTGCCCTCGCCCGCGAGGACGCCGGTGAAGACCTGGCGGGCCAGCTTGTCGTTCAGCTCGCCGGCCGTGACCATCTCCTGGACGCGGGCCACCTGGGCGGGCGTGATGGGCAGGTCCGCGAGCTCCAGGCCCTGCTCGGTGGCGCGGCGGGACAGCTCGTTCATCCACCACTTGCGGGCCGCCGCGGGGTCGGTGCCCGCCTTGACCGTCTCCTCGATCAGGTCGAGGGCGCCGGCGTTGACCACGTCCCGCAGCTCCAGGTCGGAGAGGTTCCATTCCCTCTGGACGCGGGCCCGGCGGGCGGCGGGCAGCTCCGGCAGGGACGCGCGCAGCTCCTCCACCCAGTCCCGGGACGGTGCCATCGGCACCAGGTCGGGCTCGGGGAAGTAGCGGTAGTCCTGCGCCTCCTCCTTGCTCCGGCCGCTGCTGGTGGTGCCGGTCTCCTCGTTGAAGTGCCGGGTCTCCTGGATCACGCGGCCGCCCGCGTCCAGGACGCCCGCCTGCCGCTCGATCTCGGAACGGACCGCGCGTTCCACGGAACGCAGCGAGTTGACGTTCTTGGTCTCGGTGCGGGTTCCCCACTCGGAGGCGCCGCGCGGCATGAGGGAGACGTTGACGTCGCAGCGCATCGAGCCCTGCTCCATGCGGACGTCCGAGACCCCCAGGGCACGGACGAGTTCCCGCAGCTCGGTCGCGTAGGCGCGGGCCACGAGGGGCGCCTTGTCGCCGGTCGCGGTGATCGGCTTGGTCACGATCTCCACCAGCGGGATCCCGGCCCGGTTGTAGTCGACCAGCGAGTGGTCCGCGCCGTGGATGCGCCCGGTGGCGCCGCCCCGGTGCAGCGACTTGCCGGTGTCCTCCTCCATGTGGACGCGCTCGATCCCGATCCGGTACGTCTCGCCCTCCACCTCGACGTCGAGGTGGCCGTTCACGCACAGAGGCTCGTCGTACTGGGAGATCTGAAAGTTCTTCGGCATGTCCGGGTAGAAGTAGTTCTTCCGGGCGAACCTGCACCATTCGACGATCTCGCAGCCGAGCGCCAGGCCGATCTTGATAATGCCCTCGATCGCGGCCTGGTTGGTCACGGGAAGGCTTCCGGGCAGCCCGAGGCAGACCGGGCAGACCTGGGTGTTGGGCTCGGCCCCGAACGTGGTCGGGCAGCCGCAGAACATCTTCGACCGCGTGCCAAGCTCGATATGCGTCTCGATTCCCAGGACCGGCTCATACTTGGCCAGCGCCTGCTCATACGGCAGCAGCGTCGGAGCGGTCACTTCTCTCCCCATCCCTTCAGCGCCCCTCGGACCGTGCCCGCGTACGCGGGAACCTGTCCGAGGGATTCGACGTAGTCGTCTCGGCGGCGCCCGCCGCCCTCAGAGCTCCGGGGCCTTGGCCAGGAGCGGGCCGTTCCAGGTGTCCTGCAAGGCGCGCTCCACCGCGGCGGCGGCCTGGTAGACGCGGTGGTCGGCCAGGGCCGGCGCCATGATTTGGAGACCGACCGGGAGGCCGTCCTCATCGGCGAGGCCGCAGGGGACCGAGATGGCGGCGTTCCCCGCCAGGTTGGACGGGATGGTGTAGAGGTCGGCCAGGTACATCGCCATCGGGTCGTCCGCGCGCTCGCCGAGCGGGAAGGCCGTGGTCGGGGTGGTGGGCGACAGCAGCACGTCCACCTGGCCGAACGCGGCGTCGAAGTCACGCTTGATCAGCGTGCGGACCTGCTGCGCCTTGCCGTAGTAGGCGTCGTAGTAGCCCGAGGACAGCGCGTAGGTGCCCAGCATGATCCGCCGCTTGACCTCCGCGCCGAAGCCCTTGGCGCGGGTGAGCGCCATGACCTCCTCGGCGCTGCGCGTCCCGTCGTCCCCGACCCGCAGCCCGTACCTCATCGCGTCGAAACGCGCCAGGTTGGACGAGCATTCCGAGGGGGCGATCAGGTAGTAGGCGGGCAGCGCGTAGGTGAAGTTGGGGCAGGACACCTCGACGACCTTGGCGCCCAGCGACTCCAGGAGGTCGACGGCCTCCTGGAAGCGGGCGCGCACGCCCGGCTGGGAGCCGTCGCCGGCCAGTTCCCTGACCACGCCGACGGTCATGCCGGTCACGTCGGCGCGGCGCGCGGCCTCAACGACCGGCGGCACGGGCTGGTCGATCGAGGTGGAGTCCATCCTGTCGTGACCGGAGAACGCCTGGTGAAGGAGCGCCGCGTCCAGGACGTTGCGGGCGAAGGGACCCGGCGTGTCCAGGGACGAGGCGAACGCGATCACCCCGTACCGGGACGAGCCGCCGTAGGTGGGCTTGGTGCCCACGATCCCGGTGACCGCCGCGGGCTGCCGGATCGAGCCGCCGGTGTCGGTGCCGGTGGCCAGCGGCGCCTCGTACGCGGCGACCGCCGCCGACGAGCCGCCGGACGAGCCGCCGGGGATCCGGGTCAGGTCCCAGGGGTTGTGCGTGTTGCCGTAGGCGCTGTTCTCGGTGGACGAGCCCATCGCGAACTCGTCCATGTTGGTCTTGCCGAGGATGATCAGCCCCGCCTCGCGCAGCCGCGCGGTCACGGTGGCGTCGTACGGCGGCCGCCAGCCCTCCAGGATCCTGGACCCGGCGGTGGTGGGCATGTCGGTGGTGGTGAACACGTCCTTGTGCGCGATCGGCACTCCCGCCAGCGGGCCCAGCTCCTCGCCCGCGGCGAGCCGTTCGTCGACCCGGCGGGCCTGGGCCAGCACCGTCTCCTCGTCCACGTGGAGGAACGCGCGTACCCGGCCGTCCACCGCCTGCACGCGGTCCAGGTGGGCGCGGGCCACCTCCGCCGCCGACGTCTGACCGGACGCGATCAGCTCGCCCAGCTCGGCCGCGGTCCGCCTGACCAGATCGTCGCTCACCGTCACGCCTCCTCGTCCAGGATCCGCGGGACGCGGAAACGCTGCTCCTCGGCCGCGGGAGCCTCGGCCAGCGCCTGCTCGGGCGTCAGGCAGGGCACGTTCTCGTCCGGCCGGTAGACGTTGGTCAGCGGCAGCGGGTGCGAGGTCGGCGGGATGTCCTCCGCCGCGACCTCCTGGACCCGCGCGACCGCGGAGATGATCTGGTCGAGCTGGGCGGCGAGATGGTCGAGCTCATCGTCGGCCAGCGCCAGCCGGGACAGCCGGGCGAGGTGAGCCACCTCGTCACGGGTGATGGCGGACATGTGACAACCGTTCCTGCGATCGATGGGGTTCGCCGCCCATCCTAGGGGCCGCACCCCGCCCGCCCGACACCATTTACCCGCCGGTGGGAGGTCCGTTACGGCCGCCTATTGGGGAGGAGCCTGCCCCGGCTGCGGAGGCACGGGCGCGTAGGGCTGCCCGTACGGCGGAGGCGGCAGTACCTCGCCCCGCCCTCCGAAGGACACCCTGTTCGCCCGCGGCGCGGACGGCCTGCCCAGCCCTGCGAGCGCACCCGCGGCGATGATCGCGCAGGAGATCATGCCGAATCCCGCCATCAGGAGGGCCTTGGTGCTGTCCTGGTCCTGGCTGTCGACCTCTGAGGTTGCGGCGAGAAAGAAGATGCCCAGACCGATCAGCGCAAGTACAAAGATCACGGCGCGCAGTTCGTTCACGCGCATACTCTAGCGGACCGGCACCAATATCACGGTTTCGTACGGATATGCGGGGAACGCCCATCAGGGACGAGAGGAGAGACCGTGACCATCGGAGCCGGGCTCACGCTGATCATCATCGGCGCGATCCTGACCTACGCCGTCGAGGTCGAGATCAGCGGCCTGGACATCCGCGTGGTCGGCATCATCCTGATGATCGGCGGACTGGCCGGGCTGATCATCGGCATCATCCGCATGGCCAGCGCCCGCCGCCGCCCACCCCCGGGAGGCGACGGACGCTACTACGACGACACCTACCAGGACGTCCCCCCAGACCGCCGCCACCCCCACTAAGGACAAACCCCCAACCCCCGGAAATAACAACATAAAAGCAACACCAAAAACCCAATTATCGCCCCCACAAAGAAACCCGCACAACCATCACCCCGGACACATCGCCCTGGGACCCCCGCACCGCTCGACCACCACAGCGGAGACAGGAACCCTCTCCCGCCGACGCTCGTCGTCACGAACCAGCACACCCAACCCGTTAACCAACCACCTCAGCCCGCAACCCAACCCGAACATCCGCTAGCGATCGCCGCAAGCACGACCAACGACATGCCACCAGGCGAGAAGCGCAGCCCGCGCCTGCAACAGACCGCAACAACCTCAACCCCCTCACCCCGGCCCCGAACGGCACCCGTCGCGATCGCGACCGAAGGCAGGTTCCGAACCTGCGAGAAACCCGATCGCACAGCCAGCCTCTAGGCGAGTCGAAACAACGCCAGCGATCGCACGCAGCCGCGACCAGCGACAAGCCGCCAGGCGAGAAGTGCAGCTCGCACCTGCAATAAACACCTCTCGCACCCACCCCAACCCCCAACCCCAGCCCCGAACGGTCGCTCAAGCGCTGCGATCGCGTCCGAAGGCAGGTTCCGAGCTTGCGAGGAACCTGATCGCGAAGCGAGCCCCTGGGCGAGTCGGAGCGATGCAGCGATCGCACGCGGTGCCGGAGAAGGAGGGCGCCCAGCGCCCGACGCCGCAGGCACCGCCAATAAACACTACGCGGCGGGTTCTGGGGCGCGTTGCATTCGGCGGCGGAGCCAGTCGGTGGCGGTGGCGGCGTCCATGGGGCGGCCGAAGTGCCAGCCTTGGGCGGCGTCGCAGCCCATTTCGCGGAGGGCGACGGCGGTTTGGGGGTCTTCGACGCCTTCGGCGACGGAGCGTAGGCCGAGGGTGCGGACGAGGTCGACGATGGAGCGGACGATCACGGCGTCGTCGGCGGAGGTGGTGATGCGGGTGACGAACGAGGCGTCGATCTTGATTTCTTCGACGGGCATTCGTTTCAGGCGGACGAGGGAGGAGTAGCCGGTGCCGAAGTCGTCGAGGCTGAGGGGGATGCCGAGGGCGGCGAGCGCGGTGACGGTGTCGGAGGCGTAGGCGGCCTCGTTCATGAGGATGCGCTCGGTGATCTCCAGTTGGAGGGCGGCGGCGGGGAGGCCGCGGCGTAGCAGGCCGTTCTCGATGGTCTCGGTGAGGCCGGTGTCGAGCAGGTCGCGTCCGGAGGCGTTCACGGCGACCTGGACGGTGAGGTCTTCCCGCCACCAGTCGGCGGCTTGGGCGAGGGCCGCCTCGACGACGTGGCGGGTGATCGAGCGCATGAGGTAGGTCTGTTCGGCGACCGGCAGGAAGTGGTCGGGTTCCAGCACGCCCTGGTCGGGGTGGCGCCAGCGGACGAGGGCTTCCATCCCGACGAGCTGGCCGTCGTGCAGGGACACCTTGGGCTGGTAGTACAGCTCGAGTTCGCCCCGGTCGACGGCGCGGCGGAGGTCGCCGAGCATGGTGAGGCGGGCCGGGGAGTTGCGGTCGTTGGCGGGTGAGTAGACCTCGACGCCGCTGCGGCTGCCTTTGGCGTTGTACATGGCCACGTCGGCGCGCTGGAGGAGCAGCTCGAAGTCGGGGGCGTGGTCGGGGAACAGCGCGATGCCGACGCTGGCCTCCAGGTCGAAGGACATGCCGTCCATGCGCACGGGTTCGCTGAGGGCGGCGCGGAGCCGGGCGGCGACCTCGCGGGCGGCGGCGGCGTCGCGGACGGTGGGGAGCAGCACGGCGAACTCGTCGCCGCCGAGCCTGGCGACCAGGTCGCCGGGGCGGACGCTGTGGGTGAGGCGGTGCGCGACGAGCTGGAGCAGCCGGTCGCCCGTGGCGTGCCCGAGGGTGTCGTTGACCTCTTTGAAGCGGTCGAGGTCGAGCAGGAAGAGCCCGGCGCGGCGGTCCTGCTCGGTGCCCTGCCTGCGGCGGCCGGTCAGCAGGGAGGGGCCGGGGCCGCCGGCGGCGCGCACGTCGGCCAGGGCCTGTTCGGTGCGGACGATCAGCAGTTTGCGGTTGGGCAGCCCGGTGAGGCCGTCGTGCAGGGCCTGGTGTTCGCGCCGTACCGAGACCGAGGCGTTGAGGTAGACCGCGATGAACGGCAGCACGATCAGCGGGACGAACGCGGCGGAGCGGTGCATGGCCACGACCATGAGGGGGGCCAGGCCGAGCAGTGCGAGGTGCACGAGCACCTGGTAGCCGAGGTCCCAGCGGAGCGCCTTGATCAGTGGGACGCGTTCGTGCAGCGCGACGGCGGTGCCGACGAGGGTGACGTTGCCGGCGAAGTAGACCGCGCCGGCCAGCGCGATGGCGGGCAGGTCGGATCCTTGGGGTACCCACAGGGACGTGGGGCCGGCCTGCACTCCGTAGAGGACCAGCACCAGGTGGGCGGCGCCCAGGCTGAGGGTGTACTGGGCGGCGTTGAAGGCGATGCGGTGGGGGCTGCGGCCACGCAGGACGCCGCAGGTGGTGGCGGCGACGGCTTGGAGGAGCGCGGCGATGGGCAGGCCCGCGTACAGGAGGGCCGCGAACGAGAACGTGGTGGAGGTGGTGGCGCCGTTGTTCTCGGTGGAGCCGGGCGTGATGATCGGGCGCAGCTCGCCGAAGATGATGAAGCAGCCCAGGATCCAGAACAGGGGGTTGCCCACGAGGGCGTCGACGTCCGCGCCGGTCAGCGTGGTGAGCGCGGCGACGCACGCGGCGATGCCCGCCAGGGTGGTCACCAGGAAGTAGGTCCAGAGCGGTGACCCCCGGCGCGGCACCGTGTTCCGCGTGTTGTTCGGGTCCTTCATCACTTCCTCGGGGGGATTGCGGGGGGCGTCCCCCGGCGGGGCGCGGTCGCCCGCAGGTGGGTCGTGATGTCAGGGAGGGTACGACCTTTACCCACCTCGCGAAACCGATTGGGTACGTTCCGTTATGCCCATTGTGCACCAGCGCACCGGCTCAGTGTAGCCGGACCATGCCTTTGGGTAACGCCCGCCTGGTTATCGGCGCGACCGCCACGGGCCGGTCATGCGTCCCCGCTCTGGGTTACATTTTTGGCCGCTTCCGGCCCTTCGTTCAGCAGGACCCGGAACCCGGCCTCGTCCAGCACGGGGACGCCGAGCTTGACGGCCTTGTCGTACTTGGACCCGGGGCTCTCCCCCACCACCACGAAATCGGTCTTCTTGGACACCGATCCGCTGACCCTGCCGCCGCGCTCCTGCACCGCCTCGGTGGCCGAGTCGCGGCTGAACTCCTCCAGCGAGCCGGTGATGACCACGCTGACGCCCTCCAGGGGACGCGGGCCCGCGGTCGTCTCGTCCTCCATCCGCACACCGGCGGCGGCCCATTTGTCCACGATCTCGCGGTGCCAGTCGACCGCGAACCAGTCCTTGATGGACCTGGCGATGGTCGGCCCCACCCCTTCGACCGCGGCCAGTTCCTCCTCCGAGGCGTTGCGGATGGCGTCCATCGAGCGCATCTCGCGGGCGAGGTCCTGCGCGACGGACGGGCCGACGTGCCGGATGGACAGCGCCACGAGCACCCGCCACAGCGGCTGCTCCTTGGCCTCCTCCAGTTCCTGGAGCAGCTTGTCGACGATCTTCTTGGGCTTGCCCTCCTTGTTGGCGAAGAACGTCACGACCTTGGGCTCGCCGGTCTTGTCGTCGATCCTCGGCAGGCCGGTGCGCTGGTCGCGCACCACCGTCTTGATCGGCAGCAGCCGCTCCACTGTGAGGTCGAACAGGTCGCCCTCGTTCTCGACCGGCGGCTCGCTGGGCTCCAGCGGCTGGGTGAGCGCGGTCGCGCCGACATAGCCCAGGGCGTCGATGTCGAAGGCGCTGCGGCCCGCGACGAAGAACAGCCGCTCGCGTAGCTGCGCCGGGCACCGCCGCGCGTTGGGGCAGCGGATGTCGACGTCGCTCTCCTTCTCGCGCTCCAGCTTGGTGCCGCACTCGGGGCAGTGCGTGGGCATGGAGAACTCGCGTTCGGACCCGTCGCGCATCCCCGGCACCGGCGCCACGATCTCGGGGATCACGTCGCCGGCCTTGCGCAGCACCACGGTGTCGCCGATGAGCACGCCCTTGCGCTTGACCTCGCGCTCGTTGTGCAGGGTCGCGTAGGCCACCACGGACCCGGCCACCTCGACCGGCTGCATCACCCCGTAGGGGGTGATCCGCCCGGTGCGCCCGACGCCGACCTTGATGTCGAGCAGCTTGGTGTTGACCTCTTCGGGCGGGTACTTCCAGGCGATCGCCCAGCGCGGCGCGCGCGAGGTGGACCCGAGCCGCCGCTGCAAGGGGAACTGGTCGACCTTCACCACCACGCCGTCGATCTCGTAGGCGGTGTCGTGCCGGTGCTCGCCGTAGTGCTCGATGTACGCGCGGACCTCGTCCATCGTCTCGACGACCCGGTAGCGGTCGCTGACGGGCAGCCCCCACCCGCGCATCAGCTCGTACGACCCGGACTGGCTGTCGGGCCGCTTGCCGCCGCGCCAGGCGCCGAACCCGTGGACCAGCATGTCGAGGGGGCGCCGCGCGGTGACCCGCGGGTCCTTCTGGCGCAGCGACCCGGCCGCGGCGTTGCGCGGGTTGGCGAACGGCGGCTTGCCCGCCTCCGCCTGGGCCTCGTTGACCTGCCGGAACCCCTCGACGGTCAGGAAGACCTCGCCGCGCACCTCCAGCACCTCGGGCCAGCCCTCGCCCTTGAGCCTGGTCGGGACGGAGTCGATGGTGCGGACGTTGAGCGTCACGTCCTCGCCGGTGCGGCCGTCGCCCCTGGTCACACCGCGCACCAGCCGGCCGTCCTCGTACACCAGCGCGATCGCCAGTCCGTCGATCTTGGGCTCGCAGAGGTAGGCGGCGACCTTGCCGACCTCCTTGACCACCCGCTCGTCCCAGGCCAGCAGGTCCTCGACGTTCATCGCGTTGTCGAGGCTCTGCATGCGCTCCAGGTGCGGGACGGTGGCGAACTCGGTGATCAGCGCCGCCCCGACCCGCTGCGTCGGCGAGTCGGGCGTGACCAGTTCCGGATACTCGTCCTCCAGCGCCCTGAGCTCGCGCATCAGCCTGTCGTATTCGGCGTCGCTCAGCGTCGGGCTGTCGAGCACGTAGTAGCGGTAGTTGGCCTCGTCGATCTCCTGGCTCAGCTCGAAATGGCGCCGAGCCGCCTCGGCCGGTACACCGTTGCTCGCGGTCATGACCCCATTGTGGCGCGCGCCACCGACATTCCCACGTCAGGACACTATTCGGCGGCCTCGTACAGCATCAGGGCGGTGTCGCGGCAGCGCGCGAGCGCCGCCCGTACGTATCGGGGCGTGGCACCGGCCAGGCCGCACGCGGGTGTGACCACGACCTGCCTGGCCAGCCGCGGCGCGGGGAACCCGAGCCGCCGCCACAGCTCCCGTACGGGGGCCGCGGTGGCCTCCAGGGACGGCAGCGCCGTGTCCGTCCCCGGCACCACGCCCAGGAGGAGTCCCACGCCCGCGTCGATGGCCTCGCCCAGCGCGTCGTCATCTCGCTCCGGCACCATTTTCAGGTCGACCGAAATGGCGGCGGCGCCGGCCGAGCGCAGCAGCCCGTACGGGACGCGCCGCGCGCAGCAGTGCACGATCGGGAACGCCGCGTCCCCGACGGCGTCGATCACCTGGCGCAGCCCGTCCTCGGCGATGGGCTCCTCCACGGCCGGCAGCCGGGAGAAGCCGCTGGCGGTCGGGACGCCGCCCGCCAGCACCGCGGGAAGCGCCGGCTCGTCGAGCTGCAGCAGGATCCGCGCCCTCGGCAGGCGCCGCCGCACGTCCGCCACATGCCCGGCCACGCCCTCGGCCAGCGACGCGATCAGGTCGCGGACCGCGCCGGGGTCCTTGAGGGTGCGGTCGCCGTGCCGCAGCTCGATCCCGGACGCCAGTGTCCACGGCCCGGTCACCTGGATCTTGAAGGGGCCGTCGTGCCCGCCCGCCAGTTCCTCCAGGACGTCCAGGTCGCGCGCCAGATGGTCGAGCGCGCGCCGGGTGTCGCGTCCCGGACGGTCGGAGAACCGCCACCCGGACGGCTCCACCCGTACCGCCAGGTCCACCAGCAGCCCCGCGGTGCGCCCGATCATGTCGGCGCCCGGACCGCGGTCCGGCAGCTCCGGCAGGTGCGGAAGCTCGGACAGCTCGCCCAGGACGATCCGCAGCGTCTCCTCCGGGTCCACGCCCGGGTACGAGCCGACGCCCGTGGCGGTCCCGGGACCCCAGGGAAGGTCGGGTTCGCTCACAGCAGGCCGGCCAGCCGGTCGAGCGTGCGCAGGGTGTCGGCCTCGGGCAGCGTCTCGAGGTTGAAGAGGATCTGGTCGGCGCCCGCCTCTCGTAGCCATTCCACGGTCTCGGGCTTACCAGGTACGCCGAACACCGTCACCGCGACGCGCCGTCCCGCCCGCTCGCGCAGCTCGGCGATCTGCGCGGGCAGGTCGTCGGTCCCCCGGCCGTAGATCGGCAGCCAGCCGTCGCCGACCCGCACCACCCGGTCGAACGTGGTCGGCCCGCTCCCGCCGATCATCACCGGCGGATGCGGGCTCCGCACCGGCTTGGGGTAGGAGTACACGGGGTCGAAGTCGACGAACTCGCCGTGGTACTCGGCCTCCTCCTGCGTCCAGAGGGCCTTGACCGCCTCGACCCGCTCGACGAGCAGCCGCATCCGGGTCCTGGGGTCGGTGCCGTGGTTGCGCATCTCCTCGCGGTTCCAGCCCGCGCCGACGCCCAGCACCGCGCGCCCGCCGGAGACCAGGTCGAGCGAGGCGACCTCCTTGGCCAGCACGATCGGGTCCCGCTGCGTGATCAGCGCGATCCCGGTGCCCACCTCCAGGCGTTCGGTCACCGCCGCCGCGGCGGTGAGGAGCACGAACGGGTCCAGCGTCCGGTAGTAGCGGCGGGGCAGCTCGCCGCCGCCCGGCCAGGGCGACTCCCGCTTGACCGGGATATGGGTGTGCTCGGCCACGTAGAGGGATCCGAAACCGCGCTCCTCCAGGGCCCGGCCGAGCTGGGCAGGGCCGATGCCGTCGTCGGTCACGAATGTCGAAACGCCGAACTTCACAGACTTCTCCTCACGTCGAACACCGAACCTCTGCCTGTGCCCCCGAAACGATCTTTCACGTTACGGCGTACGCGGGGAGGCGCTACGCGGGAACGCGGGCCGCCTCGGCGATGGTGGCGGACCCCAGGACGCGGTCGCCCTCGTACAGGACGGCGGCCTGCCCGGGTGCCACGCCACGGGCGGGCGTGGACAGGCGGATGCGGATCCGCTCGCGCCCAGGATCCACCGTGCAGTCGTACACCTCGCCGTGCGCGCGTAGCTGCACGCGGCAGCCGAACGGTCCCTCGGGCTCGGGTGAGAGCCACACGGGACGCTCACCCACGATCTCGTGGACGTCCAGTGCCTCGCGCGGCCCGACGGTCACGGTGTTGGTCACCGGGGAGATGTCCAGGACGTACCGGGGACGGCCATCGGGCGCGGGACGGCCGATGCGCAGGCCCTTGCGCTGGCCCACCGTGTAGGCGTAGGCGCCCTCGTGCTCCCCCACCTGGTTGCCGTCCAGGTCGACGATCGGGCCGGGCACGGTGCCGAGGCGGTCGGCCAGGAACGCGCGGGTGTCGCCGTCGGAGATGAAGCAGATGTCGTGGCTGTCGGGCTTGTCGGCCACCTGGAGCCCGCGCCGCTCCGCCTCGGCCCGGATGTCGGCCTTGGTGGTGTCGCCGAGCGGGAACAGCGCGTGCGAGAGCTGCTCGGGGGTGCACACGGCCAGCACGTAGGACTGGTCCTTGGCCTCGTCCACGCCGCGGCGCAGGACCCCGGTGGACGGGTCGAGCCGCGCGTAGTGGCCGGTGCAGACCGCGTCGAAGCCCAGCGCCAGCGCCCGGTCCAGCAGCGCCGCGAACTTGATCTTCTCGTTGCAGCGCAGGCACGGGTTGGGGGTGCGGCCCGCCGCGTACTCGGCCACGAAGTCCTGCACCACGTCGCGGTCGAACCGTTCGGCCAGGTCCCACACGTAGAAGGGGATCCCGATCACGTCGGCGGCGCGGCGGGCGTCCCTGGAGTCCTCAAGGGTGCAGCAGCCGCGGGCGCCCGTCCGGTACGACTGGGGGTTGCTGGACAGCGCCATGTGCACGCCGGTCACCTCGTGACCGGCCTCGGCGGCGCGGGCGGCGGCCACGGCGGAGTCGACGCCGCCCGACATGGCGGCCAGAACGCGCAAAGACATAACGTTCTCAACTGTAGGCGTTGGAAGTGACCGGTCGCTGCGCTGTTTCCGGCCGGTCTCCGCGTACGATGAGCCCGCTATGGGAATCTTCCGCCGTCCCCGAGAGGCGTCCGCCGCCACGCCCGCGTCGATCAGCGACTTCTGGGAGTGGTGGGAGCGAAGGCGCCCCGACATCGAAGCGTCGATCAACGCCCCGGAGGCGGGCGCCGGTCCCGCCGCGGAGGGCGAGCACCACGCCGACGGGCTGCCCGCCCCGATCGTGGAGGAGCTGACGCACCGGGTCCACAGGATCCACCCGGCGTTGCAGTGGGAGATCGGTGGCGGGGACGGCGACGGCGCCGTCCTGACGCTCACCGGTGGCGGCGACCCCGAGCTGCGCGGGCTGACCGAGCGCTGGGTGCGGGCGGCGCCGAGCGGCGACGCGGCGCACGGGTGGCGGTTCCACCCGGCGCGGCAGCCCGACCCGGAGATGCTGGAGCACAAGCTGGTCCTGGGCGACCACGAGTTCGACCTCGACTACGTCAAGCTCGGCATGCGCGCCGACACCGCGCGGGCCCGCGTGCACATCTCCGCCTACCACCCGGACTTCCTGTTCGTGTCGGAGGAGCAGCAGCTCCAGGTCGCGCGGCACGTGCTGGACTGGTCCATGGGCGAGGACGACGTGGCGCGCTGGATCGGCGAGGTCACGATCGCGACGGAGGCGCCGGTGGACGCGCTGCCGCCCGCGATGCTGCGCGCGGTGGTGGAGCAGATCGCCGAGCCGTTCGAGGAGCCGACCTGGCTGACCGGCGAGGGACGCACCCCGCGCGGGCACCCGGCGCGGCTGGGCGCGCGGTTCCCGCTGCACCGCCAGGACTACCCGCTGTGCGACCTGCACGTGGCGATCTCCGTCCCGTACCGGCACAGCAACCCCGACCGGCTGCCGGTCGACCCCTCGTCGTCCGCGCTGCGCACGTTCGAGAAGAAGCTGGCCGCGCTGGGCGACCGCGCGGTGCTCGCGGTACGCGAGACCGGCGACGGGCTGCGGGTGTTCCACCTGTACGCCGACCCGGACTCCGGGGTGATCGCCGAGCTGGACCAGCTCGCCGCGAGCTGGGGCGAGGGCAAGGCCAAGGTCGCCTCCACCAGCGACCCGGGCTGGCGCGCGCTCGCCCCCTACCAGCCCTGAGGTACTACCAGACCAGCCCTGAAGTACTACCGGCCGTGACGCGGTACTACCGGCCGTGACGCGCTAGGACAGGCCCGCGCGGCGGCCCCGTTCGACCACGGGGCCGATGGCCTGGGCCAGGGCCTTCACATCGTCGTCGGTGGAGGTGTGGCCGAGGCTGAAGCGGAGCGAGCCCCGGGCACGCGCCGGATCGGCGCCCATCGCGAGCAGGACGTGGCTCGGCTGGGACACCCCCGCGGAGCAGGCCGAGCCGGTGGAGCAGGCGATGCCGCGCGCGTCCAGCAGCATCAGCAGCGCGTCGCCCTCGCAGCCGGGGAACGAGAAGTGGGCGTTGCCCGGCAGCCGACGGGACGGGTCGCCGTTCAGGATCGCGTCCGGCACGCTCGCCAGCACGGCCTCGATCAGCCGGTCGCGCAGCCCCGCCAGCCGCTCCGCCTCCGGCTCCTGGCGCGCGACGGCGGCCTGGACGGCGGCGGCGAACCCCGCGATGGCGGGCGTGTCCAGCGTGCCGGAGCGCACGTCCCGCTCCTGCCCGCCGCCGTGCAGGACCGGGACGGGGTCGACGCCCTTGCCCAGCAGCAGCGCCCCCACGCCGAGCGGCCCGCCGAGCTTGTGCCCGCTCAGGGTGACCGCGTCCGCGCCGCTGGAGTGCAGCCCGACCGGCAGGTGGCCCGCCGCCTGCACGGCGTCGGTGTGGAACGGGACGCCGTGCTCGCGGGCGATCGCGGCCAGGTCGGCGATCGGCTGCACGGTCCCGACCTCGTTGTTGGCCCACATCACCGTGACCAACGCCACGTCCGGCCCGATCAGCTCGCGCAGCGCGTCCGGCTCGACCCGGCCCAGCCCGTCCACCGGGATCCAGTCGACTCGGGCGCCCTCGTGCTCGGCCAGCCACGCCACCGTGTCCAGGACGGCGTGGTGCTCGGCCGCGCCGGCCAGGATCCGGGTCCTGGACGGGTCGGCGGCGCGCCGCGCCCAGTACACGCCCTTGATCGCCAGGTTGTCCGCCTCCGTGCCGCCGGAGGTGAACACCACCTCGCTGGGCCTGGCGCCGAACGCGTCGGCGATGATCTCACGGGACTCCTCCACCACCCTGCGGGCCCGCCGGCCCATGGCGTGCAGCGAGGAGGGGTTCCCGAGCACCCCCAGCTCCGCCGTCATCGCCTCGATGGCCTCCGGCAGCATCGGGGTGGTCGCCGCGTGATCGAGGTAAGTCACCACGCGCTCAACGGTATATCGCGCCGCCCGGGGCTTCGGGCGCGGGAGGTCGCGCGGGCGCCGAGGTTTGCTTACTGTACCGTCCGGCCGGTACAGTAAGCGGGTGAAGAAGGACGCCCTCCTCGACGCCGCGGAGGCCCTGCTGTCGGAGCAGGGCACGCAGGCGCTGACGCTCACCGCGGTCGCGGACCGCGCCGGCGTCAGCAAGGGAGGGCTGCTCTACCACTTCCCGACCAAGGAGGCCCTGATCAAGGGTCTGGTCGCGCGGGTGATCGAGGAATTCGACGCGCTGGTCGCCGGTTACGACGACGGCACGCCCGGCTCGTACGCGCGGGCCTATGTGGAGGCGACCTTCGAGATCCTCACCGGGGAGGCGCGCGCCTACCGGCGATGGTCCGCCATCACGGCCGCGGCGACCGATCCCGAGGTCGCGGCGCCGCTGAACGAGGCGATGAGGCGCTGGCACGCGAGCCCGCCCGGGGACGAACCCGACCCGGTGACCGCGATGGTCGTCCGGCTGGCGGCGGAAGGGCTCTGGGAAGTGGTGAGCCACGCGCCCGAGCTGTACGACGCCGCGCAGCTCGACGCCCTGAAACAACGGCTGCTGGCACTGTCCCGGCGCTGACGGCCCCTGGCGGCGTCCCCGCGTCCCCCGCGTCCCCCCGCGGGTTCACAGCCCCTCGGGCCGACGTGCCCGGCACCACCGAAGAGCGAGAAAGAGGTGAACCGTTGCTGTTCCGCGCCCGTCTCGGAACGTTCCTGACCTTCGCCCTGGCGGGGTTGCTCACCGGGGTGTGGGTGGCCCGCATGCCGGCGCTGGCCGCCAAGTTCGACGCGGGCGAGAGCGAGATCGGCATCGTCGTCCTCGTCTGGGGCCTCGGCGCGATCGTCGCCATGCGGGGGCTGCGCTCGGTGATGGCGCGGGCCGGCAGCCGCGCCTCCCTGACGGCCGCGCTGCCGCTCACCTCCCTCTCCTTCGCGCTGGTCGCGGTGGCCCCGTCCTACTGGTCGCTGCTGGTGGCCGTCGCGCTGTTCGGCATGGCCTTCGGGATCACCGACATCGCGATGAACGCGCAGGGCAGCGTGGTCGAGCAGGCGTACCGGCGGCCCGTCCTGAACGGGATGCACGCGGGGTGGTGCGTCGGCGCGATGGCCGGCGGCCTGCTCGGCGTCGCCACCGCCGCCGCGGGGCTCGGCTTCACCGCGACGGTGCTGTCCGTGGGGCTGCTGACGCTGCCCGCCGGGGTGGCGCTCGGCCCGACCTTCCTGCCCGAGCCCGCCGCCGCCACGCCGCCGGGGAACGGCCGCCGCGCCGCCCGCCTCCCGGCCGCGGTGTACCTGGTCGGCGTGCTCGCGCTCATCGCGTTCATGCTGGAGGGCTCGATCGCGGACTGGAGCGGCCTGCTGCTGCATGAGGAGCTGGGCGCCTCCCACGCGCTGGCCGCGCTCGGCTACCCGATGTTCGAGCTGGCGATGCTGATCGGCCGGCTGGGGGGCGACCACGTACGGGCCAGGATCGGCACCCGCCGCCTGCTCACCGCCGCCGGGATCGGCACCGCGGTGAGCATGGCCGCGGTGGTGCTGGCACCGGCGGCGCCGCCGGCCCTCGCCGGGTTCTTCGTGACCGGGCTGGTCGTCTGCACCGTCGTCCCGACCATGATCTCGCTCGCCGGGACCGCCGCGCCGGGACGCTCCTCGGCCGCGATCGCCCAGGTGGGCGCCATGGGGTACGGCGGGCTGCTGCTCGGCCCCGTCGTGATCGGCTTCCTGGCGGACGCCACGTCACTGCGCGTGGGCGTCGGCGTGACCGTCGTGCTGGCGCTGCTCATCGCGCTGGGCTCCCGGTACGTCCCGCTCGGACCGGCGCGGGACGTCACCGTCCCGGTGGCCGAGCCCGCCGCCGAGGAGCCCGAGCCCGCCGCGGCCTAGCCCCGCCGGACCCGTGCCGGCCCTGGGCATGGCGGACGTGGCCAGAAGCGTCAAGGCCCGCGGCGTCCCGACATCGGCGATCAACGCGCCGACGACGCGCCTCCGGGTATGCCCCGGCGGCGCGTCCTGCGCGTACCGGGACCGTTCGGCGTCGGCCGCGATCTGCGCGACGTGCGGACCGATCCGGCGGAGCTGGACGCTCAGCTCGCCCAGCGTGGTGGCGGGCGTGACCGTGCCGCCCGTTCGCAGGACGAGGCGTTCCAGCAGTTCGTCGCCGTGCCCGCGGGAACGCCGTGAGCGCCGCCGCAACACGATGCCGATCGCGGCCGCCAGGACCAGCGAGAGGGCGACGGAGGGACCGGCCAGCGCCATGCGGCCCGGCCCCTTGGCCGGGGGCGGCGACAGCGGGTCCACCTCGGGCGCCACCTGGGCGTCCGCGGCCGGGGTGGGGTCGAACGGCACCCACCCGATGTCCTGGAAGTACACCTCGATCCAGGCGTGCGCGTCGGTGTCGCGGACCTTGTAGAGCCCGTCCTCCGGCTTGCCGGTGGCGAAGCCCGCGACCACCCGCGTCGGGACGCCCGCCAGCCGCAGCAGCAGCGCGGCGGCGCCGGCGAAGTGCTGGCAGTAGCCGGTGCGCGACTCCAGCAGGAATTCCACGAGCGGGAACCCGATGGTGTGCTCCACGTCGGTGGAGTACGTGAAGCGCCCGCCCTTGGTCAGGTAGTCCTCGACGCGCCGCACCACCTCGTACTGCGAGGTCGCGCCCGCGGACAGCTGCCGGGCGATGTCGATCACCTGCTGCATCTCCGGGACGCGCCGCAGGAACCGGTCCACGCCCGGCGAGGTGTCGGGCGCCATGCCGTACTGGCCCAGGCGCCCGGCGAGCCGCTCGCCGCCCCACCGGTACCACAGGTTGGTGTACGCCTCCAGCCGCGGATCGGTGGGCGGCGGCGCGGCCCGCAGCTCCGCCGGGTCGGCGCGGACCATGTCCGCCTGCACCCGGTACACGTCGTCCTGCCTGGGCTGCGGGATGATCCGCAGCGACTCCCCGGCCATCGAGTCGACCCGGCCCCGCGCCTCCACCTTGCGGACGCGTCCAGGGGATACCACCTGGGAGTCGCGCAGCCCGCGCACCCGCACCTCGATGTCGACCGGCTCGGCGGCGGGCTCGGGCAGTCTGGGACGGATGACGCCGCCGCCCGCCTCCCAGCCGCGGAATCCGTACCGCTCCAGCACCTGCATCCGCCACAGCGCGGGACGCGGCGAGGTGATCTCCAGCATGGTGGCGCCGGTGCGGCGGTCGGTGATCGGGCCGTAGGACTGGCGGGTGTTGAGGGTGGAGAACTGCTCCTCGCGCCCGACCATGTCGTCGAAGTCCAGCCACTGCGAGCGCGGGCCGAACGACTGCGCGACGAACGAGGCGACCACCGCCGCGGACGTGCCCAGGGACAGCACGGGGATGACCGCGCGGCGCGGCGCGAACCACAACATGCCCGCCACCAGCAGCACCGCGCCGGGCCAGGTGGACTCGTCGGTCTGCCGGATCGCGGCGGCCACCACCCAGGGGACGGCCAGCATCGCGAACGCCGTGCCGGACCGCAGCCGTCCCGCCTCGCGGGGAGCGGCGAGCGCGGCGACGCCCAGGTAGATGGCGCCCGCGCCGAGCAGCCACACCGAACGGGTGCCGGTGTCGCCGGCCCGTTCGCCCGGGACGAGCAGGCCCAGCTCGCGCACGCCGTCCGACAGCGCGAACACCAAAGTGTCCCATGAGCGGGGCCACAGCCAGCCCGCCGGGGCGCCGCCCGCGAGCGGGGCCGCCGGCACCCACACCGCGAGGGCGCCGAGGCCGAGCCGGCCGGGGAAGCGCCGTACCGCGAGGCAGGCGGCCACGAGCGCGACGAGCGGCGCGGCCCACAGCACGCGCGAGCCGAGCAGCGGCATCCACGCCGCCAGCGTCACCCCCGCCGCCAGGAGCAGCGCCAACGCTCTCATGCGACCAGATGCTCCCTTCTGCTCGGCCGCCCGCTCAGGGCCTCGACCAGCTCCTCGGCGGCGGACGGCGGCATCGGGACGACGCCGGGAGGCGGAGCGGGAAGCGGCGGGCCCAGGTCCAGCCCGGCCGGCACCCGGATGACCGAGGACACCCGGCCGGCGGGCGGGACGGGCACGGGCCCGGACCGGTCGGCGTCCAGGAGCGCCAGCCGGCGGTGCACGGCGCGCCAGGACGGCTCGTCCACCGCGGCCATCGGGTGCGGCACGCCGGGCAGCAGCACCTCGCAGCCGCCGCCGCGGGCCAGCGACAGCACGCACCCGGCGGCGGCGCGCGCCACCCAGTCGACGGCGCGCGGGTCGGCGCCGCCCGAGGTGTCGACGATCACCAGCGGCAGCCCGGTCGGCGGTGTGATCATCCGCCGTTCCTGGAGCTCACCGCCGCGCGCCAGAGACGCCCAGTGGATCCGGCTGGTCGGGCTGCCGGGGACGTAGGGGCGCAGCCCGTCCGGTTCCAGGTCGTCGGCGCGGGCGCCGAGCGGCGGGGTGATCGGCAGGTCCACCCCGATCTCGGGCAGGATCAGCACCGGCTCGGGAACGCCCGCCGACAGCCGCCAGCGCACGACGCCGAACGGGTCGCCCACCCGGACCTTGGACGGCTCGAGCAGATGCGCGCCGCGCCGCTCGACGAACAGCTCGACGGTGCCGCCGTCCTCGGCCAGCGGAACCCAGCCGCCGGGCGCGGTCAGCACCTCCACCCGGGCGGGTACCCAGCGCGGCAGCCGGACGGTGAAGTGCAGCCTGACCGGCTCGCCCTCGTTCGCCTCCCGCGCCGGGACCGAACGCGAGATCGACAGCCGCAGCGCCGCCGCGACGGTGATGGCGCAGGCGCCCACCACGGTCAGGACGAGCCCGGCGGCCAGGGTGAACAGCGTCAGCGAGGGCAGCGCGCCCGCGAGCGTGGCCAGGGTCCCCGCCGCCACCAGCCACAGCGCCCAGTGCCCCGACACACGCGCGGACCGCCACCGCGGTAACCACCGGCGGGCCCCCTCCCGCGCGACCGTCATCGGGCGCGGACCCGCCGGACGGCGTCCTCGACGATCTCCAGTGCCGCGGTGGCCGGGGCGGCGGCGGTGCGTTGCAGCCGGTGCGCGAGGACGGGCACCGCGAGGGCCTGGACGTCGTCGGGCAGCACGAAGGAGCGGCCGTTGAGCGCGGCGCGCGCCCGCGCCGCCGCCAGCAGGAGCAGCCCGGCGCGGGGACTGGCGCCGACCTCGGCGAGCGGATGCTCGCGGGTCGCGGTCAGCAGGTCGACGATGTAACGCAGCAGCGGGTCGGCGGCGTGCACGGCGGCGACGCACTCCTGCGCGGCCAGCAGCCGCTCGGGGTCGGTCACCGCCTCGGCGGCCGGCTCGGGGCCCGCGCGCAGCAACTCCATCTCCTGCTCGGCGGACGGGTAGCCCAGGGAGATCAGTGACAGGAAGCGGTCGAGCTGCGCGGGCGGCAGCGGATAGGTGCCGTCGTACCCGGCGGCCGGGTTCTGCGTGGCGATCAACACCATGGGGGACGGCAGCGGTCGGCTCTCGCCGTCCACGGTGACCTGCCGCTCCTCCATCGCCTCCAGCAGCCCCGACTGGGTCTTGGGGGTGGCCCGGTTGATCTCGTCCACCAGCACGACGTTGGCGAACACCGGGCCGGGACGGAACTCGAACTCGCCGAGGTCGGCGCGCCACACGTTCGCGCCGACGATGTCGGCGGGCAGCAGGTCGACGGTGGCCTGCACGCGGGTGAACCGGCCGTCGAGGGTACGCGCCAGGCTGCGGGCGAGCTGCGTCTTGCCGACGCCCGGGTAATCCTCCACCAGCAGATGGCCCCCGGCCAGCACGGTGGCCAGGACGATCTCTAAGACCTCGGCGGGCATCCGTACCGCGCCGAGGATTCCGGCGCGCAGTCTGTCGCCCAGAGCGGCGACCTCGTCCACCGTCAGCGGGACCCGCTCGCGCGGGGTGATCGGCCTCGGCCTCGGCGCCGGCGACAGCCGCCCGTGCGGCGCGGTACGAGAGTGTCCGTTGTGCTCGGGAATGGCTTCCATGGCTCCCTTGGGGTCCGGCGGTCCACCGCTCGCACTCACAACGCCGGTGAGGCGCCGCACTGTTCCAACCGCGGTGCCGGATATGGCGTGGAACATGCCATTCCGACGGCCGACCGGCACCGCCGATCGCAGTCTTCCCAGCGGGAACGAAAAACCACCTAAAAACCCCCGGATCGCAGGAAAGACTAACGGCCGGGATGGTCATGCATCCCGGCCGTTTCGCCCGGCTTCACCCGGAGTCGGTCACTTCCGCTTGGTGATCTCCTCGGTGAGCTGCGGCGCGACCTGGAAAAGGTCGCCGACCACACCGAAGTCGACCAGCTCGAAGATCGGCGCCTCGGGGTCCTTGTTGATGGCGACGATCGTCTTGGAGGTCTGCATGCCGGCCCGGTGCTGGATCGCGCCGGAGATCCCGACCGCGATGTAGAGCTGCGGCGACACGGTCTTGCCCGTCTGGCCCACCTGGAACTGGTGCGGGTACCAGCCGGCGTCGGTCGCGGCGCGGGACGCGCCGACCGCGCCGCCGAGCGAGTCGGCCAGGGCCTCGATGATGGAGAAGTTCTCCGCGCCCCCGACCCCGCGGCCGCCGGAGACCACGATCGCGGCCTCGGTCAGGTCCGGGCGCTCGCCCTTCTCCTGCACGACCCGCTCCACGATCTTCGCGGCCCGGTCGGCGTCGGACAGCGCGACCGAGACCTGCTCCTCCGCGGGCGTCACCGGGTTGGCCTCGGGCGCCACCGAGTTCGGCCGCACCGCGATGATCGGCGTGCCGGTCGTCACCTTGGCGTGCGCGATGACGCCGCCGCCGAAGATGGAGTGCTCGGCGACGAAGCCCTCGGCGACGTCCACGACGTCGGTGAGCACGCCCGAGCCGGTCCTGACCGCGAGCCGCCCGGCGACCTCCTTGCCCTCCGGGGTGGCCGGCACGAGCACCGCGGCGGGGGACTTCTCGTTCACCAACTGCGCCAGCAGCGCCGCCTTGGGCGCGACGACGTAGGAGTTCAGCTCCTCGTCGGCGGCCACGTACACCTTGGCGGCGCCGTGCTCGGCCAGCCTGTCCTTGGCGCCCTCGTAGCCGGGACCGACCCACACCGCCGCCGGCTCGCCGAGCCGGCCGGCCAGCGTCAGCAGCTCGAGGGTGACCTTCTTGACCTCACCGTCGACCTGGTCGACGAGCACGAGGATCTCAGCCATTGTCCGTGCTTCCCTTCCCCGCTCAGACGAACTTCTTCGACGCGAGGAACTCGGCGATCTTCACGCCGCCGTCGCCCTCGTCGGTGACGATCTGCCCCTGCTCGCGCGGCGGCGCCTCGGCGAAGTCGACCACCGTGGTCGCGGCCGCCGCCAGGCCGACCCGACCCGCGTCGATCCCGGCGTCGGCGACCGACAGCGTCTCGACCGGCTTCTTCTTGGCCGCCATGATCCCCTTGAAGGACGGGTAGCGCGGCTCGTTGATCTTCTCCACGACGCTGACCACCGCGGGCAGGCTCGCCTCGACGCGGTCGAAGCCGTAGTCGGTCTGCCGCTGGATCCTGATGGCGGTGCCGTCGATCTCGACCTTGTTGGCCAGCGAGAGCTGCGGGACGCCCAGCCGCTCGGCCAGCATCGCGGCCAGCACGCCGGTGCGCGCGTCGGTGGACTCCGAGCCCAGGATCACCAGGTCGAACCCGGTGCGGCCGAGCACCTGCTGGATGGCGTACGAGGTCTGCAGCGCGTCGGAGCCGCTCAGGGCGTCGTCGACGAGGTGGACGGCCTTGTCGGCGCCCATCGCCAGTGCCTTGCGGATCGAGTCGGTCGCCTTGTCGGGGCCCATCGTGACGACGGTGACCTCGCCGCCGTGGGCCTCCTTGACGCGCAGCGCCTCCTCGATGGCGTACTCGTCGAGCTCGTTGATGACACCGTCCGCGGCGGCACGGTCGAGCGTGCTGTCGTCGGACTTGAGCCTGCGCGGGCTCTCGGTGTCGGGAACCTGCTTCACCAGGACGACGATGTTCATGGCCGGTGGCCGACCTCCCTGCACTCTTCGGGCCGCTTGGGGGAGCGGCGGAGGGGCGCCGCCCCGGGCGGGCCGACGCGGTACTGAGACGCGGTACTCAAATGCACCTTGGCCTCCACAGCCTGCCAAACACCCGCTCCCGCCGCCGTGACCGGGTCCCTGTTTCGGCCGTGGGGCCAAATGTTACCCGGCGGTAGCCAACCGTCCAAACCGCGCCCGGGGCACGGAGCGGACCGGCCGGGCGCGGTTCAGAAGCTCACGTACGGGATGAGGTCCCCGCCGACCAGGTCGCGGATGTCGGACCGCAGCTCCTCCAGGTCCTGGCCCGCGCCGTCCAAGGGGGTGGTGTCGGGCGGCTGCTGCTGCGACAGCGCGACCAGCACCGCCGCGAAGATCCCGAGGACCAGGGCGGCGCCCGCCGCCGCGCCTCCGTTCGGCAGGACCGCGCCCCACACCCTGGCGAGCTGGCGGCGCGGCGCGCCGCTGCCGGGCGCCAGGCACAGCAGCACGATCACCGCCATCGCCGAGTACGCGATCGCCCGCGAGGCCGACATGCCGGGGTCGGCGGCCATCAGCACCCCGAGCAGGACCAGCCCGGCCAGGCTCGCCAGCGACGCCAGCAGCAGCGTCATGAAGAGCGCGCCGGGCAGGTGCAGCGGCGCCTTGAACGCCGCCGCCATCGCGTCACCCGAACGCGGGCCGCGCCGGGTGCGCTTGCTCTCCATGCCCTTCGCGGCCTTGTCGCCCATCCGCAGCACCAGCGTGCCGATCACGGTGACGGCCACGGCCAGCAGCGGCGCGATGTTCGCGAAGCCCAGCAGCGCCACCAGGACGATGAACCCGAGCACGCGGAACCAGCCGTAGGGCTTGGAGCCCGCCGCGTCACCGGGACGCTCACCCGGACGCTCGGCCGGGCGGTACTGGTCGGCGGGACGCGGCTGCGTCCCGCGCCCGTACGGGTCGTACGGCGCGGGCGCCGGTGCGGGCGCGGGTGCCGGTGGCGCAGGGGGCGCCTGCTGCGGCTGCTGGTACGGGGCATAGGCGCCTTGCTGCTGGTCGTACCAGCCCGTCCCGCTCTGGTACGGGCCAGGGGCCGGCGGCGGGACGGGAGGCGGCGCCGCCGGGGGCAGCAGGCCCTTGAAGTCCTTGGGCTGGGACGGCGCGGGGGCGGGAACGGGCGCGGGCGGCGGCGGGACGGGTGCCTCGGCCGCCGCGGCCGCCGGGTCGAGCCTGGTGCCGGAGGGATCGTCGTCGCGCGTCGGCACGTCCTGCGAGGACGACGGCGGCAGCGACAACGTCCGCGCCCGGCCCTGCGGCTGCGGCTCCGGCTGGGGCGGAAGCTGCGGGGACGTGCGGTCAGGCAGCGTGAAGTGGTCGTCCACCCGGGTCGAGTCGGTGATCGTCGCCTCGACGTGGATCCTCCTGGTGAGCTGCACCAGGTTGACCGCGGTGGGCCGCTCGGCCGGGTTGCGGGCCATCGCCGAGCGCAGCACCGGCAGCAGCGCCTCGGGCACCCCGTCCAGGTCCGGCGTGCCCGACATGATCTTGTAGAAGATGGACTCGAAGGTCCCCGACCCGAACGGCGGCCTGCCGGTGGCGGCGTAGGCGACCGTCCCCGCCCAGGCGTGCACGTCCGACGGCGCGCCCGCGTCCTCCCCGTCGATGATCTCCGGGGCCAGATAGCCGGGGGTGCCGATCACCATCCCGGTCGCGGTCAGCCGGGTCGCGTCCACGCCCTGCGCGATGCCGAAGTCGATGACGACCGGCTCGGTGTCCACCAGCATCACGTTGCCGGGCTTGAGGTCGCGGTGCACGATCCCGGCGCCGTGGATCGCCGACAGCGCCGAGGCCAGCCCCACCGCCAGCCGCTGCAGCGCGGACCCGTACATCGGGCCGCCCTCCTCGACGACCTCCTCCAGGGTGCGGCCCGGCACGTACTGCGTCACGATGTAGGGCTGGTCGGCGGTGACGTCGGCGTCGAGGATCTCGGCGACGTGCGGGCTGTGCACCCGGCGCATCGAGTCGACCTCGCGGGCGAGCCGGCGGCGCGCCGTGGCGTCGCCCGCGACGGCGGGCCGCAGCACCTTGATGGCCACCTTGCGGTCCTCGGGGTCGGCGCCGAGGTACACGACGCCCATCCCGCCCTCCCCTAGGGTCTCCAGGACGCGGTAGTGGCCTATACGGTCCTCGGACGTGACGGCTCCCTTCATCGTTTACGAAACCCTATCTTCGCCGGTACTGGTCACGCCGCCATCACTCCCCCGGATGACGTCGCCTCGCCCTCGGACCCTCCGCTCGGACGCCCGCCCGGATCGCCGTCCGCCAGCGCGCCCGCGAACCAGCGGGCCGTGGGACGCCGGGACGGTTCGCGCCGCAACCCCAGCGGAAGCAGCGAGGCCAGCGGCTCGCCGATCCCGGCCAGGTCGGCATCCCCACGCAGAATACGGAAGCAGACGCCGTGCAGGGAGCCCGTCCCGAACGGGGAGCGCCCGGTCGCGGCGTAGGCGACGGTGGCCGCCCATGAGAACACGTCGGAGGCGGCGGTGGCCTGCTCCCCCTCGATCAGCTCGGGGGCCAGGTAGGCAGGGGTGCCCGCCACGATGCCCGGCCGGGTGACCTGCTCGGCCCCGGCCTCGTGCGCGATCCCGAAGTCGATCAGCGTCGGCCGGTCGCCGAGCACGATCACGTTCTTGGGCGCCACGTCGCGGTGTAGGACACCCGCGTCGTGCACCGCCGCCAGCCCGAGCACCAGCCGCCGCGCCAGCCTGGACAGCCGGTCGCCCGTGTACGGGCCGTACTGCTCCACCAGCCCGCTGAGCGGCTGGCCCACCACGTACTCCATCACCACGTACGGGCGGGCGGCGTTCACCTCGCCGTCGATGAGGCGCGCGACGTAGGGGCTGCGCACCCGGGACTGCACCGCCATCTCCCGGGCCAGCCTGCGCCGCCCGTCCGGGTCGGCCTCGAACTGCGGAAGCAGCTCCTTGACGGCGACCTCACGTCCGGTGGGGTCCATCCCCAGGTGGACGACGGAGGTGGTGCCGCGGCCGATCTCGTCCAGCAGCCGATACCCGCCCAGGCGCCGATGGGTCCCCATACCACCTTTGACGCCGCCAAGAAGGCATACGTTCTGGTCAGATCCCGGTGATGCCGATCACCGGGAGCCGGCGGCCTGGTGCCACATCCGGCTCGCCGCCGCCCTCAGCAGCGGCCTGGGCAGCATCCGCAACGCCGGGAACGCCGCCTTGTACTGGGCGCCCGGCACGCACAGCGCGCGCCCGGCGGACACCGCGTCCAGACCCGCCCGCGCGACGTCGGCGCGGCGCAGCCACATCAGACCCGCCTCCGACTCCTCGTCGGTACGGGTGAAGCCGGGGCACAGCGCCGTCACATGCACGCCCTTGCCCGCCACTTCGGCGTGCACGCTCTCGGAGAACGCCGCCACGTACGCCTTGGTCGCGCCGTAGGTGGCGCTGCCGGGCGAGGGGGCGAACGCGGCCATCGACGCCACGTTCAGCACGCCACCGCGTCCCCGCTCGATCATCGAGGGCAGCGCGGCGTGGGTGAGCCGCACCAGCGCGACCACGTTCAGCTCGACCTGGCGGAGCTGGTCGTCCAGCGCCGCGTCGGCGAACGCGCCGAACGCCCCGTACCCGGCGTTGTTGACCAGCAGCTCCACCGGGTCCTCGCGAAGCCGCCGCTCCACCTCGCCGCGTTCGACGGGGTCGGTGAGGTCGGCCGCGACCACCTCCACCGCGACTCCGTACCGCTCCACCAGCTCCCTGGCCAGCTCGTCCAGCCGCTCGGCCCGCCGGGCCACGATCACCAGGTCGGCGCCGCGGCCGGCCAGCGCCCGCGCGAAGCTCTCCCCGATGCCGCTGGAGGCGCCGGTGACCAGCGCGGTGCGGTACGCCTGTCGCATGGCGCGAGATGTTAGCGATTTCAACCACTCACAGGGGTAACGCCACACGAATCACACTGATTCGGTTGCGACCGGTCCAATCCCGCCGGTGGCGATCTCGAACGGCGGGAACATCGCCCTGGGGTCGCCAGGCCGCGCACCGCCGAAGTAGACGCCGAGCGCGAAGGCCGCCGTCGCCTCGAGCAGACCGGCCCGTTCCAGCCCGCCCCCGTGCAAGGGCTCGCACCCCATCTCCGTCACCAGGCGCTCGACCGTCGCCAGAGCGTCGGCGTCGTCCGCGCATAGGGGGACGCCCAGAGGCCGCCCGCCGAACGCCGGAGGCGTCAGCCGCCACACGCTCTCGTGGCAGAGGTTGAACGCCTTCACCACCCGCGCCCCCGGCGCCAGCGCGGCGACCCGCTGGGCCACCGACGGACCGCCGCCCGTCTTGAGCGTGAACGCCGGGGGCGAGGTCGCGTTGACGCAGTCGATGAGCACACGGCCTTCGAGGGCGCCGTCCGCCGCGCCCGCCCGGCCCAGCGCCTCCTCGATGCCCTCGTACCAGACGGCCAGCAGGACCACCTCGCCGGACTCGGCGGCCTCCCGCAGCCCGCCCGACCGCGCGCCGTGCCCGATCCGCCCCGCGAGGACGGCCGCCTTCTCCGGCGTACGCGCCCCGATCGTCACCTCATGACCCTTGCGCGCCCACTGGGTCGCGAGGGCGTCCGCCATGTTCCCGGCTCCCAGAACTCCGATCCGCATCTTCGGCCCGCCGTTCCCGTCGGTTACGTTTCGAGGGGACGCTAGGCGTTCCGTTACGCACCTCCCGGTGCGTAACGGGCGGGCCAGGATGGACGGGATGATGAGCGTCGAGCCTTCGTACATCGCCGACTGCCAGGCGCGGCTCGGCTTCGACCTGCTGGGCGGCACCTGGACGAGCGTCGTCCTGTACGCGCTGCGCGAGAGGCCGCTGCGCCCAGGGGAGCTGCGCGAGCGCATCGGTGGGATCAGCCACAAGGTGCTCACCGACACGCTGCGCCGTCTGGAGCACAACGGCCTGGTCGTCCGGCGCCGCTATGCCGAGGCGCCGCCCCGCGTGGAGTACGAGCTGACCGCTCCCGGACGCGGCCTCCTGGAGCCGATCTTCGCGCTCGGCCGCTGGGCCGAACTGTACGCCGACGACGTCCTGCGGGCGCAGGAGGCTCGGGAGGCGCGGGAACAGGCCGAGGCGTCCTGAGGACAGGGGTCAGCGGCCGGTGAACTCGGCCTTGCCCGGGCCGTGCTCGATGAAGCTGCGCATGCCGTTCTTCTGGTCCTCGGTGGAGAACAGGGCGGCGAACTGGGTGCGCTCGATCTCCAGGGCGGTGCCCAGGTCGACCTCCCAGCCCGCGTCGATGGCCTGCTTGGCGGCGCGCAGCGCGATCGCGGGGCCGCCGACGAAGCGGGCCGCCCACTCCCTCGCGGCGGCGTAGACCTCGGCGTCCGGCACCACCTTGTCGACCAGACCGATCTCCAGGGCCTCGGACGCGGGCACATGCCGTCCCGAGAAGACCAGGTCCTTCGCGCGGGCCGGGCCGATCAGGCGGGACAGCCGCTGGGTGCCGCCCGCGCCCGGGATGATGCCGAGCTGGATCTCCGGCTGGCCCACCTTGGCGCCCTCGCCCGCCACCCGGAAGTCGGCGCACAGCGCGACCTCCAGGCCGCCGCCCAGCGCGTACCCGTTGACCGCGGCGATCACCGGCTTGGGGATCCCGGCCAGCGCCTTGGCGAAGTCCTGCAGCAGGCGGGAGTGCATGCCGGCCATCTCCGCGTACGACATCTCGGCCATCTCCTTGATGTCCGCGCCCGCCGCGAACACCTTCTCGCCGCCGTAGAGGATGACCGCGCTGACCTGGTCGTCCTGGGTGACCTCGCGGGACGCCTCGATCAGCTCGCGCTGCATCTGCGCGTTGAGGGCGTTCATCTTCGGCCGGTCAAGCCGGATCGTCCCGATCCCGTCCGCCACCTCGACCCGTACGAACTCCACGGCGCCCTCCACAAGTCCGCTCCGTACCCCTGCAGGCGACCACCGCTACAGGCGACCACCAGAGCCTAGCCTCCCCCGTTCCGCCGGAGGCTGTCAGACCCCACTGGTAGCTTCTGGAGCGGCCGTCCCAACAGTCCGTCCGGAAGACTCCTTTCATGCTCGTCGCGCACGCCACCTGGCATTACGGGGCGTTGTGCGTGTGGGCCGAACGCACCGGCCCCTACCATCCCGGTGACGGATCCGGGCCGCTCCCGGCTCATCCGTTCGCGACGCGGGACTTCTCCGGCACGTCGTACGAGCCCCTGGTGAGAGGCGCGGCACGGGTCGAGCTGGCGATGACGCTCCCGACCGCGGGCGGGCGGCCGTGCCCGTCCGCCGAGCTCGGGTCACGGCCCGGCATGGGCGAGCCGGAGCTGCGCGAGTGGCGCGTGCCCGCGCTGGTCCTGGAGGCGTTCCCGGCGATGGCGCTGCTCCAGGCGGCCGAGGACGCGGGCGACGTGGTGCCCGGGGCGGACCTGCGGTTCCTGTGCCTGCTGGCGGACGAGGCCGTCCACCTCGCGGAGCGCGGGCGGGTGCTGCCCGCCCTGCTGCGCGAGGACGGCGATCTGGTCGCCCGCTGGCGCCCCGTCCTCGACGACGCGGCCCGGCTGCGGGAACTGGTGCGGGCCATGCCGTCCGCGTGCCGCGCCGCCGATGGGGGACGGCCCGCCGCCGACGTGCTGCGCGAGGCCCTGTGCGGGCTGGTCGACACGGCCGTGCGCGGCACCGTCCCGCACCCGCTGCTGCCGCCCAGGCGCGGCCGGGTCCCCGACCTGCTGCCGCTCGCCGAGCGCTGGGTGGAGGCCCTCACCGGCCCGTCCCCTGCGGTGGCGCGCGAGCCGGGCGACGATCCCGACGACCTGATCGCCGAGCTGGACGCCTGGGCCGCCGCCGCGCGCCGCCCCGGCGGCCCGCTGCGCGTCTGCTTCCGGCTGGCCGAGCCGGAGCCGGAGGAGGACGCCGAGACCTGGCGGGTGGAGTTCGCCCTCCAGGGCACCGAGGACCCGAGCCTGTACGTGCCGGCCGAGATGATGTGGGCCGGGGAGGCCGCCTCGGTCGCCGACGCCGAGGAGACCCTGCTCGCCGGGCTGGGGCGCGCGCTGCGCCTCTTCCCCGACCTCGGGCCCGCGCTGGACACGCCGACCCCGTCCGGGCTGCGTCTCGACACCGCGGGCGCGTTCCGGTTCCTGCGGCAGGCGGCGCCGCTGCTGTCGGCCGCCGGGTTCGGCGTCCTGCTCCCCCAGTGGGCGGGCAAGGCCAGGCTCGGCATGAGGCTCACCACCCGCTCCCAGGACGGCGAGGGCTCCGGCGCCGCCGCCTCGTCGGGCTTCGACCTGAAGGGCATGGTCGAC
This sequence comes from Actinomadura sp. NBRC 104412, assembly GCF_030269515.1. Classification (GTDB taxonomy): domain Bacteria; phylum Actinomycetota; class Actinomycetes; order Streptosporangiales; family Streptosporangiaceae; genus Spirillospora. The sequence goes on from NZ_BSTM01000009.1 coordinate 98,356, forward strand.
TTCCGCTGGGACCTGGCGATCGGCGACGACACCGTCGACGAGGCCGAGCTGGAGGAGCTGGCCCGTCTCAAGACCCCGCTCGTGCGCCTGCGCGGCCGGTGGGTCGAGCTGGACGAGCGGCAGCTTCAGGCCGCGCTCGACTTCCTGCGCCGCCCACGCCACGGCGCCATGACCGCCGCCGAGGCGATGCGCGCGGTGATCCACGCGGGCGACGAGGACCTGCCCCTCACCGAGGTGGACGCCGACGGCACCTTCGGCGACCTGCTCAGCGGCGAGTCCGACCGCCGCCTCGTCCCGATCCCGACCCCCGCGGGGGTGGAGGCGCGGCTGCGCCCGTACCAGGAGCGCGGCCTGGCCTGGCTGGCGTTCATGGACGGGCTCGGCCTCGGCGCGCTGCTGGCCGACGACATGGGGCTGGGCAAGACGCTCTCGGTCCTTTCGCTGCTCGTCCATGAGCGGCGGGACGGCGGCGAGCCCGGCCCGACGCTGGCGATCGTCCCGATGTCGCTCGTCGGGAACTGGCAGCGGGAGGCGGCGCGGTTCACGCCCAAGCTGCGCGTGTACGTCCACCACGGCACGGGCCGGCACCGCGACGACCGGCTGGTGGAGGCCGCCGAACGGGCCGACCTGGTCCTCACCACGTACGGGACGGCGGCGCGCGACGCCGAGTCCCTGGCCCGCGTCGACTGGCGCCGGGTGGTGTGCGACGAGGCGCAGGCGCTCAAGAACAGCGGGACGCGGCAGGCCCGCGCCGTGCGGAGCATCCCGGCGCGGACGCGGATCGCGCTGACCGGGACGCCGGTGGAGAACCATCTCACCGAGCTGTGGTCGATCATGGAGTTCGCCAATCCCGGCCTGCTGGGGCCGCGGCGGGCGTTCCGTGAGCGGTACGCCGTGCCGATCGAGCGGGAGGGCGACGAGCGGGCGGCGATGGCGCTGCGCCGGGCGACCGGGCCGTTCGTCCTGCGCCGCCTCAAGACCGACAGGTCGATCATCTCGGATCTGCCGGAGAAGCAGGAGATCAAGGTCTACTGCAACCTCACCACCGAGCAGGCGTCGCTCTACCAGGCGACGCTGGACGACATGCTCGCCCGGATAGCCGAGAGCGACGAGGGGCAGCGGCGCGGGCTGGTGCTGGCGACGATGGCCAAGCTCAAGCAGGTCTGCAACCACCCCGCCCACCTGCTGAAGGACGGGTCCCGGCTGCGCGGCCGCTCCGGCAAGCTGGAGCGGCTGGAGGAGATCTGCGCGGAGATCCTGGAACAGGGCGAGAAGGCCCTGGTGTTCACGCAGTACGCGGAGTTCGGGACGATGCTGCGGCCCTACCTGGAGGCCCGGCTCGAACGCCCGGTGCTGTGGTTGCACGGCGGCACGTCAAGGGCCGAACGGGACGAGCTGGTGCGGCGCTTCCAGGAGGACGCCGAGCCGTCGATCTTCCTGCTGTCGCTGAAGGCGGCGGGCACCGGGCTGACGCTCACGGCCGCCAACCACGTGGTGCACGTCGACCGCTGGTGGAACCCCGCGGTCGAGGACCAGGCGACCGACCGCGCGTTCCGCATCGGGCAGACCCGCAACGTCCAGGTCCGCAAGTTCATCTGCGTCGGCACCATGGAGGAACGGGTGGACGAGATGATCGAGCGCAAGAAGGCCCTCGCGGAGTCGATCGTCGGCACCGGCGAGGAGTGGCTCACCGAGCTGTCGGTCGCGGAGCTGCGCGACGTGCTGCGGCTGTCGCCGGAGGCGGTGAGCCGATGACCCCGGGCGGATCCGGAGGGCCGCCCCGCCGGGAGGCACGCTGATGGACGGCTCCCTGTGGAGGCCGCCGATCGAGGCGGACGGCATCAAGGCGCGGACGCGGCGCGGCTCGATCGGCGCGACATGGTGGTCGCGCCGGTTCATCGACCTGGTCGAGTCGTTCGCGGACGCGGGACGGATGGCGCGGGGACGCGCCTACGCCCGCAAGGGCCAGGTGATCGACCTGCGCGTCGAGCGGTACGAGGTGTCCGCCCGCGTGCAGGGCTCGGCCGAGGAGCCCTACGAGGTGACGCTGAACATCGAGGCGATCCCCGAGTCGGGGTGGCGCAGGGCCGAGGAGGAGCTGGCCTCGCGGGCGGTGTTCCGTGCCCGGCTGCTGGCGGGCGAGATGCCCCCGGAGATCGAGTGGGTGTTCGCCGAGCTCGGCCTGACGCTGTTCCCCGGCGCCGCGGAAGACCTCCACATGATGTGCAGTTGCCCCGACTGGGGCGACCCGTGCAAGCACGCCGCGGCCGTCCTGTACCTGTTGGCGGAGGCGTTCGACGACGACCCGTTCCTGATCCTGGCGTGGAACGGCCGCACCAAGGAACGGCTGCTGGCCGCGTTGCGGCGCAAGCCCGGCGCGGCGCCCGACCCGCTGGAGATGGAGCCCGAGCCGCTGACGGCCGCCGGTTTCTGGACGCCTCCGTCCGGCCTGGCGGGCCTGCGGAGCAGGCGTCCCGCCCCGCCCGTGCCGCCCGGCTTCGTCCTGCGCGTGGCCGCGCCTCCCCCGATCAAGGTGCGCCGCAGGGCGCTCACGGACGTCCTCGCCCCCGCCTACGAGGCCCTCGCCGCCGAGCACCGTCCCGATCCCGAGGGCTGATCGGCGCGCGGTCGCCCGCCGCCCTGTCATGATCCTGCGATCGCTCATCATGGTGTTGCGATGTGATGTAGTACTTCTGCTATCGTCTACCGCAGTTGTACTCCAGAGAGGGGCGACGGCGGTGTCCACGGACAAGGAACTCGTCCACAACCGGATCGCCGTGCTGCGGGCCGAGCGGGGTGTGTCGCGGCGCGAGCTGGCCACCGCGCTCGGCGTCCACTACCAGACGATCGGCTACCTGGAGCGCGGCGAGTACAGCCCGAGCCTGCACCTGGCGCTGCGGATCGCCGCCTACTTCGAGGTGCCGGTCGAGGTCGTCTTCTCGCTGACGCCCTTCCCTCGCCTCGGCGCGCCCGCGGAACGGGCGTGACATGGCGGCGGAGCACGGAGAGGAGCACGGAATGGAACCTCGCAACAAGCGCGAGGAAAGGCTGCTGAAGGCGTACGCACAGGAGCCACCCGCCCGCTACGCCGGCCGCGCCGGGCGGCGCCGGCTGGTGGTCGCGGGCGCCGGGCTGGTGGGGCTGCTGTGGGTGAACACGGCGGTGTCCTGGGTCCTGGCGCCCAGCACCGCCGCGATGGTCACCTGTTTCGTGATCCTCGCGATCCTGGGCACGGCCGGGGCCTGGGTCTGGTACGCGCTGGCGCTGAGCACCCGCGGCACGGTCGGCCTGCCGGAGCACCTGCTGGACGAACGGCAGGCCAAGGAGCGGCTGCGCGCCCACGCCGTGGCCCACAAGCTGACGCTGCTGCTGCTGTCCGTCACCTACTTCATCGTCACGCTGGCACTGCCGGAGGGCTCGCGCGAGGACGTCACGGATCTGGGAAGCGCCGCCGTGGCGCTGCTGTTCTTCGCGCTCCTGGTGACGGTGTGGGCGCTGCCGCTGCTGGCCGCCGCCTGGGGGCTGCCCGACCCGCCGCCCGCCGACGACGAGGACAACGACGAGGGCGAGGACAGGGACGAGGAGCGGCAGGCCCGGGTGTAGTGCTCAGCGCAAATCGCCGTTCGTCATGCCCACCGGGGCCGGGGGCACGACCACCAGGCCCATTTCGGCGCGGCCCGGCAGCATCGGGTGGCGGGGCAGGACGCGGACGCTGTAGCCGAAGGCGCCGCTGCGGTTCAGCGGGACCTCCCCCACGTAGCGGCGCCCGCCCCCGTCGACCGGCTCGCCGCCGGTGAGCTCCACGTAGGACGGTTCGATCAGGGAGTCGGACTCGTCCACCCGTCCGTACACCACCTCCACCGTGACGTCCGACGGGTCGAGGTCGCCCAGCTCGACGACCACCCGCACCGACAGCCGGGCGCCGACGTGCGGGCTCTCGTCGCCGGCGGTCTCCACGTGCTCGACCGCCACCGCGGGCCACGCCTTGGCCACCTTCTGCTTCCAGGCGGCCAGGGCGCGGGCGCCCTCGTACCCGTCGGCGGACATGGCCCGGGCGGACGCCGCGGCCGGCAGGTAGTACTTCTCCACGTAGTCGCGCAGCATCCGGGTGGCCAGCACCTTGGGGCCGAGGGTGGCGATGGTGTGCTCGACCATCTCCAGCCAGCGGCGCGGCAGCCCCGCCGAGTCGCGGTCGTAGAAGGTGACGGCGACATGGTCCTGGATCAGGTCGTACAGCGCGGCGGCCTCCAGCGCGTCCCTGCGGTCCGGGGCGGCCAGGCCGTCGGCGGACGGGATCGCCCAGCCGTTCTGCCCGTCGTACCACTCGTCCCACCAGCCGTCCCGGATGGACAGGTTGAGCGCGCCGTTCAGCGCGGCCTTCATGCCGGACGTGCCGGACGCCTCCAGTGGCCGCAGCGGGTTGTTCAGCCAGACGTCGCAGCCCTGCACCAGGACGCGGGCGAGGTCGATGTCGTAGTCGGGCAGGAACACGATGCGGTGCCGCACGTCCTCGCCGTCGGAGAACCGGACGATCTCCTGGATGAGCCGCTTGCCGCCCTCGTCCGCCGGGTGCGCCTTGCCCGCGATCACGATCTGCACGGGACGCTCGGGGTCGAGCAGCAGCGCCCGCAGCCGGTCGGGGTCGCGCAGCATCAGCGTGAGCCGCTTGTAGGACGGGACGCGCCGGGCGAACCCGATCGTCAGCACGTCCGGGTCGAGGACGTCGCCGATCCAGGCCATCTCCGCCTCGCTCGCGCCGCGCGCCCGCCACGACTCGCGCAGCCGCCGCCGCGTGTCGTGGACGAGCCGTTCCCGCAGCACGCGGCGGACCCGCCACACGTCGCCCGGCGGCACGGCGCGCACCGCGTCCCAGCCGCGGCCGGTCTCGACGACGGACGGCACCTCGCGGGCGGCCAGGTCGAACATCTCGCGCGCCACCCAGGTGCCCGCGTGCACGCCGTTGGTGATGGAGCCGATCGGCACCTCCCAGGTGTCGAAGCCGCCCCAGAGCCCGCCGAACATCTCCCGGCTGACCCGCCCGTGCAGCTCGCTGACGCCGTTCACCCGCTGCGCGAGCCGCATCCCCATGACGGCCATGTTGAACATGGTCCGGTCGCCGCCCGGGTAGGTCTCGGCGCCCAGCTCCAGGATCCGTTCGACCGGCACGTCCGATCCGCCGAAGTACCGCTGGATCAGCTCGCGCGGGAACCGGTCGATGCCGGCGGGGACGGGCGTGTGGGTGGTGAAGACCGTGCCCGCCCGCACGGCCTCCAGCGCCTCGTCGAAGGTCAGCCCGTTCCCCGACACCAGCTCGCGGATGCGTTCCAGGCCGAGGAACCCGGCGTGGCCCTCGTTGGTGTGGAACACCTCGGGCGCCGGATGGCCGGTGATCTCACAGTACGCGCGGATGGCGCGGACGCCGCCGATGCCCAGCAGCATCTCCTGGAGCAGCCGGTGGTCGCCGCCGCCCCCGTACAGCCGGTCGGTGATGTCGCGGGTGGCCTGGTCGTTCTCCTCCACGTCGGAGTCGAGCAGCAGTTGCGGGACACGGCCGACCTGGGCGAGCCACACCTGGGCGCGCAGGTCGCCGCCCCGTCCCGCGTCCGGCGGCATCCCGATGGTGATGTGGACGGGATGCCCGTCGGCGTGGCGCAGCAGCCGCAGCGGCAGCCCGTTGGGGTCGATCGCCGGGTAGTGCTCGAGCTGCCAGCCGTCCGGCGACAGCGACTGGGAGAAGTAGCCGTGCCGGTACAGCAGCCCCACGGCGATGATCGGCACGCCCATGTCGCTGGCGGTCTTGAGGTGGTCTCCGGCCAGGATGCCGAGGCCGCCTGAGTACTGCGGCAGCGCGGCGGCGATCCCGTACTCGGGCGAGAAGTAGGCGATGGACGAAGGCGGCGCGACGTCCGCGTCCCGCTCCGCCAGTCCCTGGTACCAGCGCGGCGCGGTCAGGTAGTCGTTCAGCTCCTCGGTGGCGTTCTGCAGGCGCCGCAGGAACCGCCGGTCCTCGGACAACGACGCGAGCCGTTCGGGCGGGATCTCGCCCAGCAGCCGCACCGGGTCGCGACCGACGGCCTCCCACAGCGCGGGGTCGACCGAGCGGAACAGGTCGAGGGTCTCGTTGTGCCAGGACCAGCGCAGGTTGTGGATCAGTTCCTCGAGCCCGCGGAGCGGCTCCGGCAGAACGGTGCGGACGGTGAATCGTCGTATGGCCTTCACGTACCGTCACGCTAGACAATACGGGCCGCTGATCGCGAGCGGCGCGACGGTAGGGATCACCCGACCGCCGGGGCACCGTCCCCGTCTCCGCCGATATCACCCGATGCGCGCCACCGCCGCAGCACCACCGCGACCAGCGCCCCCGCGGCCACGCCGAAAGAGTTGTACGCCCAGTCGCCCGGGTCGCACCAGCGTCCGGCGTCGAGCGACTGCAGCAGCTCGACCGCCACGAACCCGGCGGCGATCAGCGCGGGCGCGGCGACGGCGCGGCGGGTCGCCAGCACGCCGAACAGCCCGCACGGCACCCACAGCCCGACGTTCATCACGTCCTCCAGGCCGCGGGTGCCGAAGATCCCTATCGACCAGGCGATGTCGGCGACGGGGTCGCTCACGCAGGCGCCGAGCCGGGCGGCCGCCCCCGGGTCGGCGGACCTCGGCGACGTCACCGACACGACGAGCGTCACCCACACCGTGAGCGCGAGCGTCGGCCATGGCGCCCAGCCGGCGCGGCGCACCAGCGGACGCCACGCCACGAGCGCGACGGCCAGGCCGCTCAGCACCCACAGGCCGCGCCCCCATATCGCCTCAACGGGCACGTAACCGGGCACGCCAGGAACGACGAACCGCGTCCTCGCGGGGTTCGCCGGCCGCTGACCAGAGCCGGTCAGCAGCTCCCCGGACCCCCCCGGAAACCCACGGAACCAGGGGTGAGCGGCAAGTACCTCGCCGGTGGCGCAAAGTTCTCTCGACCTCCATGACGGTAGCCGCGCGATCCCGGGCATGACGTTTTGGAACCGACAACCGGGTAGGGGATGGCGCATGCAGGTCAGGTCCGGAACGTCCGCCAGCCGAACCGCGAAAGGAAGCTCTGGGCAGGCCCCTGACCGGCAGCGACCTGGGGACCGGCGCGCGCCCGGCGCTCCGCCCGCCGCGCCGGGACCGGCGCACGACGACGTGAGGCTCGGCCGCATTCCCATTCTCGATGTCGAGCCCCGGGTGGGCTGCGGCGAGTGGCCCGCCAAAGCGGTCGTCGGGGAGACGTTCGACGTCAGCGCGACCGTTTTCCGCGAGGGCCACGAGATGTTCGGCGCCGAGGTCGTGCTGCGCGCCCCGGACGGGTCGGTCGGCCGGCCCGTGCGGATGCGGGAGGTCGCGCCCGGCCTGGACCGGTGGGCCGCGCCGGTCGCGGCGACCGAACCCGGCCTGTGGCACTTCCGGGTCGAGGCGTGGGGCGACCCGATCGCGCACTGGCGGCACGACGCGGAGATCAAGGTGCCGCGCGGCCAGGACGTGGAGCTGATGCTGACCGAGGGGTCGCTGCTGTTCGCCCGCGCCGCCGAGGGCCTGCCCGCCGTCCACCGGCACACGTTCGCGCGGCTCGCGGAGACGCTGGCCGACGACACGGCCGCCGTGGCCGACCGCATGGAGGCCGCCCGCCATCCCGACGTGCTCGACCTGGAGCGGCGCTACCCCCTGCGCGACCTGCTCACCACGACCGAATGGCTGCCGCTGGTCGTCCACAGGGAACGGGCGCTGTACGGGTCGTGGTACGAGTTCTTCCCTCGTTCGGAGGGCGCGTCGTTCGACCCGATGGGGCGCCGCGGCCCGATGTCCGGAACGTTCCGCACCGCGATGAAACGGCTCCCCGCGATCGCCGACATGGGCTTCGACGTGGTGTACCTGCCGCCGATCCACCCCATCGGCCGCACGTTCCGCAAGGGTCCCAACAACACGCTGGACGCCGGCCCGTACGACCCGGGGTCGCCGTGGGCGATCGGCTCCGAGGAGGGCGGGCACGACGCCGTCCATCCCGAGCTGGGAACGCTGGACGACTTCGACGCCTTCGTGTCCTACGCCGCCGACCTGGGCCTGGAGGTCGCGCTCGACCTCGCCCTCCAGTGCTCCCCCGACCATCCGTGGGTGCGGTCGCATCCCGAGTGGTTCACCACCCGCGCGGACGGGACGATCGCCTACGCCGAGAACCCGCCGAAGAAGTACCAGGACATCTACCCCCTGAACTTCGACAACGACCCGGAGGGCATCTACCGGGAGGTGCTGCGGATCGTCCGGCACTGGATGGACCACGGGGTGCGGATCTTCCGGGTGGACAACCCGCACACCAAGCCCGTCCGGTTCTGGGAGCGGCTGCTGGCGGAGGTCGCGGGCACCGATCCCGACGTGCTGTTCCTGGCCGAGGCGTTCACCAGGCCCGCGATGATGCACACCCTCGCCAAGATCGGGTTCCACCAGTCCTACACGTACTTCACCTGGCGGAACTCCCGGGAGGAGCTGGAGGAGTACTTCCGTGAGCTGTCCGGGGACGCCGCCAAGTACATGCGGCCCAACTGCTTCGTCAACACCCCCGACATCCTCAACGAGTACCTGGTGCACGGGGGCCGCGCCGCGTTCGAGATCCGGGCGGTGCTGGCCGCGACGCTCTCCCCCACCTGGGGCGTGTACTCCGGGTACGAGCTGATCGAGAACGTTCCGCTGCGGCCCGGCAGCGAGGAGTACAGGGACTCGGAGAAGTACCAGTTCAAGCCGCGCGACTGGGAGACCGCCGAACGGGAGGGACGCAGCATCGCGCCCCTCATCACCCGGCTGAACGAGCTGCGCCGCGCGCACCCCGCCCTCCAGACGCTGCGCGACCTGCGGTTCCACTTCCCGGACCAGCCCGAGCTGATCGCCTTCTCCAAGGCCCACGGCCCGTACTCGCCCGGCGCCCCCGACGATCCCGCCCCGCTGACCGGGCTCGACGACGTGGTGCTGACCGTGGTCAACCTCAACCCCCACCAGGTGCGCGAGGCGACCGTCCACCTCGACCTGCCCGCGCTCGGCCTGCCGGAGGACGCCCACGGCTTCGAGGTCGTGGACGAGCTGTCCGGCGAGACCTACCGCTGGGGCCGGTCCAACTACGTGCGCCTCGACCCGCACGAGCGGCCGGCCCACATCCTCACGCTCCGCAGGCACGAAGAGGCATGAGTTGAACGACGCGAACCACCCCGTGCCCCCGGGGCCCATGCCGGAAGAGGAGCCCATCACCGAGATACCGCCGGACGTCGCCGGCGGCACGCCGTTCGAGCCCGTGCCGGACGCGTTCGACCCGGAGACGCCGCGCGACCCCCACTGGTTCAAGACCGCGGTGTTCTACGAGGTGTCGGTGCGCGGCTTCGCCGACTCCAACAACGACGGCTACGGCGACCTGCGCGGGCTGATCTCCAAGCTGGACCACTTGCAGTGGCTGGGCATCGACTGCCTGTGGCTGCTGCCGATCTACCAGTCGCCGCTGAAGGACGGCGGCTACGACATCGCCGACTACACCCGGATCCTGCCGGACTTCGGGGAGCTCGGCGACTTCGTCGAGCTGATCGAGGAGGCGCACGCCCGCGGCATCCGGGTGATCGCCGACCTGGTGATGAACCACACCAGCGACCAGCACCCCTGGTTCCAGGCGTCCCGCGCCGATCCGGGCGGCCCGTTCGGCGACTTCTACGTGTGGTCGGACGACGACGAGCGCTACCCCGGCGCGCGGATCATCTTCGTCGACACCGAGACCTCGAACTGGACCTACGACCCGGTGCGCGGCCAGTACTACTGGCACCGTTTCTTCTCCCACCAGCCCGACCTGAACTACGACAACCCCGCGGTTCAGGACGCGATGCTGGAGGTGCTGCGGTTCTGGCTGGACCTGGGCATCGACGGGTTCCGCCTGGACGCCGTCCCGTACCTGTACGAGCGGGAGGGCACCAACTGCGAGAACCTGCCCGAGACGCACGCGTACCTGAAGCGGGTCCGGGCGGAGGTGGACCGTCTCTACCCCGACCGGGTGCTGCTGGCGGAGGCGAACCAGTGGCCCGCGGACGTGGTGCAGTACTTCGGCGACCCCGGGGTGGGCGGCGACGAGTGCCACATGGCCTTCCACTTCCCGGTGATGCCGCGGATCTTCATGGCGGTGCGGCGCGAGCAGCGCTACCCCATCTCCGAGATCATGGCCCAGACGCCGAAGATTCCGGAGAACTGCCAGTGGGGCATCTTCCTGCGCAACCACGACGAGCTGACGCTGGAGATGGTCACCGACGAGGAACGCGACTACATGTACGCCGAGTACGCCAAGGATCCCCGGATGAAGGCCAACATCGGGATCAGGCGCCGGCTGGCACCGCTGCTCGACAACGACCGCAACCAGCTTGAGCTGTTCACCGCGCTGCTGCTGTCGCTGCCGGGCTCGCCCGTCCTGTACTACGGGGACGAGATCGGCATGGGCGACAACATCTGGCTGGGCGACCGGGACGCGGTGCGCACCCCGATGCAGTGGACCCCGGACCGCAACGCCGGGTTCTCGCTGTGCGACCCGGCGCGGCTCTACCTGCCGGTCATCATGGACCCGATCTACGGCTACCAGGCCGTCAACGTGGAGGCGCAGCGCAACAACCCCGGCTCGCTGCTGCACTGGACCCGGAAGATGATCGAGATCCGGCAGCGGCACCCGGTGTTCGGCGTCGGCTCGTACGTGGAGTTGAGCGCGTCCAATCCCAGCGTGCTGGCGTTCGTCCGGGAGATCGGCGAGGGCGAGTCCAACCACTGGGGCGGCATGGACACCGTCCTGTGCGTGAACAACCTGTCGCGCTTCCCCCAGCCGGTGGAGCTGGATCTGCGCCGGTTCCAGGGGTCGGCGCCGATCGAGTGCATGGGCGGGGTGCGGTTCCCGCCGATCGGGGAACTGCCCTACCTGCTGACGCTGCCCGGGCACGGCTTCTACTGGTTCCTGCTTCCGCCGCCGCCCGGATCGGACGGGTCGCCCGGCCCGCACGGGGCTTCGGACACCGCCGGCGACGAGGCCGGGGGCCGACGAGGTGATTGAGGTGATAGCGCCATGGGCACGCTGGACCGGCCCCTGACGGAGCCGCTCGCCGACTGGCTGCCGCGGCAGCGCTGGTTCGCCGGCAAGGACCGGCCGATCGACGAGGTCACCGTCACCTCCGCCACCGAGCTGGCCACCGTCGACGAGCCGGGCGGGCCGGTGCTGGAGCACGTGGTGGCGGACGTCCGCCAGGGCGATGTCACCGACCGCTACCAGCTACTGATCGGGATCCGCACCGGCGACCTGCCGGAGCGGGTCCGGGCGGGCCAGATCTACGAGTCGCCCGAGGCGACGCACCTGTACGAGGCGGTCCACGATCCCGGCCTCACCCGCGTGCTGCTGGAGGGCATGGCGGACGAGGCCACGATCGGGCCGCTGCGGTTCCGCCGGGCGCCCGGCGCCGAGATCGACTCCGGCCTGACCGGGATACCGGTGTCGGTCGAGCAGACCAACACCTCGGTGATCTTCGGGGAGTCCTATATCTGCAAGCTGTTCCGCAGGCTGTCACCGGGGGTCAATCCGGACCTGGAGGTCAGCCTGGCGCTGACCAGGGCGGGCAGCACGCATGTCGCCCCGGTGCACGGCTGGATCGAGCTGGTGGAGGACGGCGCCGGTCACGAGCCGGTGACGCTGGCGCTGCTGTCGGAGTACCTGCGCACCGGCACCGACGGCTGGCAGCTCGCGATCACCAGCGTGCGGGACTGGCTGGCCTCTCCCGACACCGACGGGCAGGGCCGCTACCCGGGAGGCGGGCCGAACTCGGGCGTCGCCCCGGGACCGGCCGCCATCCGCGGCCCCGTCCCGGGACCTCCGGGGGCGCGGCGGCCGGGCTTCGAGGAGGAGGCGGCCAAGGCCGAGGCCGCGGAGGAGCCCGAGCCGGAGCTGGACGCGGGCGCGGCCGGCGGCGACTTCGCGGCCGAGGCGGAACGGCTCGGCGCGGCCACCGCGGCGGTGCACCGCGACCTGGCGGTGGCGTTCGGCGTCACGCTGGCGCCTCCCGAGGACGTCCGCGAGATGGCCGCCGCCATGCACCGGCAGCTCGCGGAGGTGTGCCGGACGGTGCCCGAGCTCGAACGGTACGCGGGGCCGATCGGCCGGGCCTTCGACGAGCTGGCCGAGTCCGCCGGGGAGGTGCCGCTGCAACGCGTCCACGGCGACTACCACCTCGGGCAGGTCATGCGCACCGAGAAGGGCTGGGTGCTGCTGGACTTCGAGGGCGAGCCCGCCCGGCCGTACGATGAGCGCCGCGCCATGGCCAATCCGCTGCGGGACGTGGCCGGGATGCTGCGCTCCTTCGAGTACGCGGCGCGTTTCCTGCCCGCCGCCGACGCCAGCCTGTCCCCCGAGACCGCGCACACGCTGGAGCTGCGCGCGCGGGCCTGGGCCGACCGCAACCGGGACGCGTTCTGCCGCGGCTACGCGGAGGCGGGCGGCGCCGATCCCGCGGCCAACACGGTCCTGATCCGCGCGCTGGAGCTGGACAAGGCGGTGTACGAGATCCGCTACGAAGCGCAGAACCGCCCCTCCTGGCTGCCCGTGCCCCTGAGGTCGCTCGCGCATCTCGCGCCGGAGGACTGAACCCGCGGCTACAGGTCGATGGCGTAGTCGAGCAGCACCCGGTCGGCGGGGATCACGATGTCGCGGCACACCTCCATGACGCGCGGCCCCGACAGCATGCGGCGGGTGATGGTGAGCACGGGGACGCCGCCGGTCATCCGTAGCGTCTCGGCCTCTTCCGGGGTCGGCATCCGCGAGCCCACCGACTCCTCCACCCGGGTCGGCGGGTGGCCGAGGAACGCGAGCTGGGCCAGGGTGCCGCCGGGCCACGGCTCGTTGGCCGGATCGGCGACCGGGGTGCCGCCGACCACGTCCCAGGGCAGGTAGTTCACCGAGATCTGCTGCGGCTCGCCCCGCGCGTGGAACACGAAGCGGCGGCGCAGCACCTCGGTGCCCGGCGGCACCTCCAGCAGCGCGGCGACCTCGGCGCCGGCCCCGGTCCGGGTGAACTCGCGGTCCAGCCGGTACTCGTCCCAGGAGATCCGCTGGTCGTGGGTGAAGGTGGTGGCGGGCACGGTCAGCGGCTTGGCGACGACGGCGCGGTACCGGTCCATCGCCACCCGCCTGACCGGGGGCGTCACCTTCACGATCGTCCCGCCGCCCCGGCGGGTCTCCACCAGCCCCTCCCCGCGCAGCAGGGCGATCGCCTGCCGCGCCACGATCTCCGACACGCCGTGCTCCGCGCACAGTTCCGACATCGTCGGAAGCCGGGCGCCCTGCGGGTAGCGGCCGTCCCGGATCTGGCCCCGGAGCAGCTCGGCAATACGCAGGTAGGCCGGACGGTCCGGCACCGGCATCACCTTCCCTCGTACCCGGCGCGCCGCGCCCCCGTCACGGCGCGTCGTCGGACCCGGGCCGCCGCTCCCAGGCCGGCTCTCCCTCCTTCCCGCTCTCCCGCTAACCCGAGGGGGACGGTCCGCTTACGGACAGCTTGACACCTCTTAGACCGAGTAAGACTTTTGTATACAGAAGAACCTCCTCGGGGAAAGGACGACCTGGATGGGCGACTTCGAGGATCTGAAGGCGGCCATCGAGGCGGAGTTCCCCGGCTGGCTGGTGTGGCGCAGCGACGCCGGCCGCTGGTACGCCACCCGCAGCGGCGACCTCACCGACGCGCAGCTCCAGGCGGGCTACGCGATGACGGTGGCGGCCGACGACGCGGCCGGGCTGCGCGACCTGCTGATCGACCAGGCCAGGCGGAACGGCGGGAACGGCTGAGGAGAGGGGACGGCCTTGCTCCCCCCGGGTGACGGGGGGCGTCCCCCGGCAGGGGGATGGGCCCGGTCCGTGGACGGGGGCGGACCGGGCCTTCGAGGTCGGGACGCCGTGGCCCGTTCCCGGGTGAAGGTCTTCCTAGGTGAAAGTCGCCGATCCCGGGGCATTCCTAGGGGCGTACGCGCACGCTTGGGCATACAACGACCCCCGGAGCGAGGAGGCCATGGGCTCATGGCACGGGTGACACGTGAGGAGATCGAGAAGCTGGTCGGGGGCGAGCACCACGACCCGCACGGTGTCCTCGGCGCCCATCCGGAACGGGAGGGGGTCACCGTCCGCGCGTTGCGTCCCCTCGCCGAGCGCGTCGAGGTCGTGCTGCCCAACGGCGGCCGCCACAAGCTGCGCCACTACCACGAGGGCGTCTTCGTCGGCACGCTGCCGCCGGAGGCGTCCCTGGCCGGGGACTCCTCCGACACCGCGCCGCTCGCCGTGCCCGACTACCGCCTCGCGGTGACCTACGGCGACGGTGACGAGCTCATCCAGGACGACCCGTACCGGCACCTGCCCACCCTCGGCGAGCTGGACCTGCACCTGATCAGCGAGGGACGTCACGAGGAGCTGTGGAAGGCCCTGGGGGCGCAGGTGCGCACCTATGCCTCCGCGTTCGGCGCGGTGACCGGCACCGGGTTCGCGGTGTGGGCGCCGAACGCGCGGGGCGTGCGCGTGGTGGGCGACTTCAACCACTGGGACGGGCGGGCGCACCCGATGCGCTCGATGGGCTCCACCGGGGTGTGGGAGCTGTTCATTCCCGGGGTCGATGAGGGGGAGGTCTACAAGTACGAGGTGCTCGGCGCGGACGGGCAGTGGCGGCTCAAGGCCGACCCGATGGCGCGGGCCGCCGAGGTGCCCCCGGCCACGGGCTCGAAGGTGTTCACGTCCCGGTACGAGTGGGCCGACGGCGGGTGGATGGCCCGCCGCAAGGAACGCTCGTGGGTGAACGAGCCGATGAGCGTGTACGAGGTGCACCTGGGCTCGTGGCGCGCGGGCCTGGACTACCGGGACCTGGCCAAGGAACTCACCCAGTACGTGAGCGACATGGGCTTCACCCACGTGGAGCTGCTCCCCGTCGCGGAACACCCCTACGGCCCGTCGTGGGGGTATCAGGTGACGTCGTACTACGCGCCCACCTCCCGCTTCGGCGACCCTGACGACTTCCGGCACCTCGTGGACAGCCTGCACCAGGCCGGGATCGGCGTCATCGTCGACTGGGTGCCCGCGCATTTCCCCAAGGACGAGTGGGCGCTGGCGCGTTTCGACGGCACCCCGCTGTACGAGCACGAGGACCCGGCGCGCGGCGAGCACCCCGACTGGGGGACGCTGGTGTTCGACTTCGGCCGCGCGGAGGTCCGCAACTTCCTGGTGGCCAACGCCCTCTACTGGCTGGAGGAGTTCCACATCGACGGGCTGCGCGTCGACGCCGTGGCCTCGATGCTCTACCTGGACTACTCCCGCGAGGACGGCGAGTGGACGCCCAACGTCTACGGCGGGCGGGAGAACCTGGAGGCCATCTCCTTCCTCCAGGAGATGAACGCCACCGCCTACAAGCGCAACCCCGGCATCATGACGATCGCCGAGGAGTCCACGGCCTGGCCCGGCGTGTCCCGTCCCACCCACCTGGGCGGGCTCGGCTTCGGCTTCAAATGGAACATGGGGTGGATGCACGACACGCTGGAGTATCTGCGGCACGACCCCGTCTTCCGCGGCTACCACCACGGCGAGATCACGTTCTCGCTGGTCTACGCGTTCTCCGAGAACTACGTGCTGCCGCTGTCGCATGACGAGGTGGTGCATCTCAAGGGGTCGCTGCTGGGCAAGATGCCCGGCGACACCTGGCGAAAGTTCGCGGGCCTGCGCGTCCTGCTCGCGTACATGTGGTCGCACCCGGGCAAGCAACTGCTGTTCATGGGGTCGGAGTTCGGGCAGGGCGCCGAGTGGGCCGAGGAACGGTCGCTGGACTGGTGGCTGCTGGACGACGCCTCCGAGGGCGCCGACCATCTCGGCGTCCAGAGGCTCGTCCGCGACCTCAACCACCTCTACACGTCCCAGCCCGCGCTGTACAGCATGGACACCGTCCCGGAGGGCTTCCGCTGGATCGACGCCAACGACGCCGCCGGCAACACCCTGACCTACCTGCGTTACGGCAGCACCGAGCCGGAGGTGAGGCGGCAGCCGGTCGTGGCGTGCGTGGTGAACTTCTCCGGCGTGCCGCACGAGAACTACCGGGTGGGTCTCCCCCACGCCGGTCCCTGGCGGGAACTCCTCAACACCGACGCCTACGAATACGGCGGCAGCGGCGTAGGGAACCTGGGACGGGTCCAGGCGACCGACGAGCCGCAGCACGCGATGCCCGCGTCCGCTCTCATCCGCGTGCCGCCCCTAGGAGCCATCTTCCTGGCCCCGGAGGCCCCAGAGGCGGGCTAGAGGCGAGGCGGGCTAGAGACAGCTCAGCAGCCAGCGCGGTCCCACGACCGACGCCCCGGCGGCCTCGCTGCGCGCGCGGAGCTCGCGGTCCGCGGTGACGACCAGGTAGACGGCGTCCGGATCCTGCCGACCGACCAGGTCGACGATCTGGTCGTCGCCGCTGCCCCGGGCGGCCACGACCCGTACCCCGTCCGAGGGCTCACCCGCGATGCTCCGCGCCTCGCCCTCCACCACCAGCACGATCTCGGGGAAGCAGCTGTCGTACGGGACGACGCCCGCGGGCAGGCCCGACACGCCCTCCTTCAGGGCGGCCAGGTCGTCGCGCAGCCGCGCGTTGGCGGCGGGCCTGTCCTTCCACCAGCCGTCCGCCCTGGCACCGACCACGTTCGCCGCGTCCACCACCAGCACCAGCCGCCTGAGCGACGTGCGCAACCGCGGCCAGGTCCGCTCGAAGGGCGGGAACAGGCGCTTGTCGGTGACCTTGTCCTCCGCCACCCACGCCGCCTTCCGCGTCTCCATGGACGCGGGACGCACATGCTCCAGTTCGGGGACGCGGCCGACCACGGAGGCGTACTGCCAGCCGCCGTGGTCCTCCACCAGGATGCCGTGCACCTCGACCCGTCGCGTGTCCAGCGTGCATTCCTCGGCGGTCTCGCGCAGCGCACCCGACACCGGATCCTCGTTGCTGTGAATGGCGCCGCCGAACATGCCCCACGTCCCGCCGCCGATGCCCCACCAGGCCCGTTGCTGGAGCAGCACCCACACCTGGCCGTCCGGGTCACGGTGGTAGGCCATCAGCCCAGCCGCGCCGAACCGGCCCCAATGCGAGTGCCCCTGCTCGCATTGCGCCCAGCCGTCACCGTCGCCTCCCATGAGGAGACCCTAGCGGCCAGCGCATAAGGTGGGTCCATGGTCGATCCCGGCACAGTCGTCAGCATCATCCAGCAGGCACGCGAGCGGCGCACCGCGCCCCTGATCCTGGAGCTCGACCTGACCGACGGGATGGTGGAGGCGGCACCCGCCGACCCGCTGTCCGCGCTGATGTCGATGCGCCGCAACCAGCTACGGGACGTCCTGGACGGGCTGCGCCGGGCACGCGGCGACGACCGGGTGAAGGCCCTGGTGGTCAAGATCACCGGCGGGATCGGCCTGGCGGTGGTGCAGGAGCTGCGCCAGGCCGTCCAGGCGGTACGGGACGCGGGCAAGCTCACCGTCGCCTGGGCGGAGAGCTTCGGCGAGGCCGGGCGCGGCACCGTCCCCTACTACCTGGCGTCGGTGTTCGAACGGGTGTACGTCCAGCCGTCCGGTGACGTGGGCCTGATGGGCCTGGCGCTGGAGGAGCCGTTCTTCGCCGGGGCGCTGGAGAAGGCGGGCGTCCAGCCCAGGTTCGCGCAGCGGCACGAGTACAAGACCGCGGCCAACACCTTCGTCGAGAAGGGCTACACGCCCGCGCACCGCGAGTCGTCCCAGCGCGTGGTCACCTCCGTCACCGAACAGGTCATCGACGGGATCGCCACCGGGCGCGGGCTGAGCCGGGAGCGGGTGCGCGAGCTGATGGACCGCGGCCCCCTGCTGGCCGACGAGGCCCTGGAGTCCGGGCTGGTCGACAGGCTCGGCTACCGCGACGAGGTCTACGCCGACGTGCGCGCCCAGGTCGGCGACGACGCCCAGCTTCGCTACCTCGCCCGCTACAACCGCGCCCACGGCCTGGCCAAGCGGCTGCCGCGGCCGGGCAGGAACGACGCCATCGCCCTGATCAACGGGCAGGGCCCGATCCGGCTCGGCCGCAGCGGCCGTGGCGGCCCCCTGCCCGGCCAGGGCACGGCGATGGGCTCGGACACCATCGGCGCCGCCCTGCGCGCCGCCGTCCGCGACGACCGGGTCAAGGCGATCGTGTTCCGGGTGAACAGCCCCGGCGGCTCCGCGGTGGCCTCCGACGCGATCTGGCGGGAGGTGGTGCTGGCGCGCAAGGCGGGCAAGCCCGTGATCGTCTCGATGGGCAACGTGGCCGCGTCCGGCGGCTACTACGTGGCGATGGCCGCCGACACCATCGTCGCCCAGCCCGGCACCCTCACCGGATCGATCGGGGTGGTGTTCGGCAAGCCCGTGATCAACGGGCTGCTCGACCGGGCCGGGATCGGGATGGGCAGCGTCGCCGAGGGCGAGCACTCCCGGCTGCTCAGCGTCACCAAGGACTTCAGCTCGTCGGAGTGGGAGCGCGTCGACGCGCTGCTCGACCGGATCTACGACGACTTCACCGCCAAGGCCGCCGAGGGCCGCGGCCTGCCGAGGGAACGGATGGACGAGCTGGCCCGCGGCCGCGTCTGGACCGGCGCCGACGCCAAGGCCAACGGCCTCGTGGACGAGCTGGGCGGCCTCGACCTGGCGTTCGACCTGGCACGCGAGCGCGCCAGGCTGCCCGAGGACGCACCGATCCGCACGTACCCGCAGGTGTCGCCGCTGGAGCGGCTGCGCCAGCCGGAGTCCAGCGAGGACCGCACCGCCGCCCGCGCCCGCTTCGACGCCTGGGGGTCGCTGGGCGGCCTTGCGGCGCGGCTGGGGCTGCCCGCCACCGGCCCGCTGACCCTGCCGGGCGCCTGGGAGATCCGCTGACGGCCCTCACCGGCTACACCGACGCGATCTCCTGCTTCGCCACCGGTGTGGCCGTCCTCACCGTCCGGGACGGGCGTGACGACATCGGCACGACCGTCACCTCCCTCATGTCGGTCTCCCTGGACCCGCCCATGATCGCGGTCGGGGTCGCCTCGGGTTCGTACCTGACCGAGGTGCTGACCGTCCAGGACCGCTGGGCCGTCACCGTGCTGAGCGCCGGGCAGCGCGCCCTGGCCGGGCGGTTCGCGGCCGAGGGCCGTCCCGGCGCCCGCATCCTCCTGGCCGCCGAACCGCATCACCGCGGCCCGGAGTCGGACGCGCTCATTCCCGACCACGGCCTCACCGCCCTGGAGTGCGAGACCCGCGACCATGCCGAGGCCGGCGACCACACGCTGTTCCTGGCGGAAGTGCTGTCGGCCGACTACGTGACCCGCGACGCGACGCCTCTCATCCGCGTCAACCGCCGCTACCTCACACCGTCCTAGCCCCCGCCTTCCAGACGGCGGCCGTTTGCGGGACGCCGGGACGGTAGGCGAGGTGGATGTGGGATGGGGCGTCCAGCACGTGCACGTCCGCGCGTGCGCCCACGTCCAGGTACCCCACGTCGGTGCGGCGCAGGGCCGCCGCGCCCCCGGCCGTGGCGGACCAGACTGCCTCCGCCGGGGTCATGCGCATGTCCCGCACGGCGACCGCGATGCAGAACGCCATGCTGGAGCTGTAGCAGGAGCCGGGGTTGCAGTCGGTGGCGAGGGCGACGGTCGCGCCCGCGTCCAGGAGGCGGCGGGCGTCGGGGTAGGGCTGGCGGGTGGAGAACTCGACCCCGGGCAGGAGGGTCGCGACGGTTCGCGAGCCCGCGAGGGCGTCGACGTCGTCGTCGGTGAGGAACGTGCAGTGGTCGGCGGACGCCGCGTCCATCTCGACGGCGAGCCGGACACCCGGTCCGGCGTGGAGCTGGTTGGCGTGGAGGCGCGGCAGCAGGCCCGCGTCGACGCCCGCGCGCAGGATCTCGCGGGCCTGGTCGGCGTCGAACGCGCCCTTCTCGCAGAAGACGTCGATCCAGCGGGCGTGCGGGGCGCAGGCGGCCAGCATCTCGGTCGAGACCAGCCGCGTGTAGCCCTGCGGGTCGTCGCCGTACTCGGACGGGACGACGTGCGCGCCCAGGAACGTCACCTCGTCGGCGACCTCGGCCGCGATGCGCACGGCGCGCTCCTCCTCCGCGACCGACAGGCCGTAGCCGGACTTGCATTCCACGGTGGTCGTCCCCTGCCGGGCCATCTCGGCGACGAGGCGGCGCAGGTTGGCCCGCAGGTCGTCGTCGGTGGCGGCGCGGGTCCTGGCGACGGTGGTGCGGATGCCTCCCGCCGCGTACGGGCGGCCGCTCATCCGGGCGGCGAACTCCGCGGCGCGCTCGCCCGCGAACACCAGGTGGGCGTGCGAGTCCACGAACCCGGGCAGGACGGCCCGGCCCCCGGCGTCGTACGACTCGTCGGCGGCGGGCACGGCGGAGGAGGGCCCGACCCAGGCGATCACGCCGCCGTCGATCACCAGTGCCGCGTCCGCGAGCAGCCCCAGCGGGCCCTCGCCCAGGCCGGGACGGTTGGTGACCAGCTCCCCGATGTTGATGATCGCGATGCTCACCCGTTCAGGGTCGCATGGAGCGCCGCGATGGCCTCGCGCAGGGATCCGGGGACGTCGTCCACCAGCAGGTGCCGCCCGTCCCGGACGATCTCACGTCCCGACACGACGACTGAACGCACATCGGCGGCTGTCGCGGCGAACACCACCGTTTCAGCGGCGAGAGCAGGCCCCGGGCCGACGGTACGGACGGAGTCGAGCGCGACCGTGACCAGATCGGCGTAGGCGCCGGGTTCCAGCCGTCCCGCCTCGGGCCAGCCGAGGGCGTAGTGACCGTTCCAGGTCGCGGCGGCGAGCAGTTCCCCGGCCGTCCAGTGGCCGCGCTCCCGGGTCCGCAGCCGCTCGTTCAGCTCGACCGCGCGGGCCTCCTCGAACAGGTCGATCATCGCGTGCTGGTCCGAGCCGAGGCAGATGGGGGACCCGGCGCGGGACAGCGCGCGAGCGGGGCCGATGCCGTCGGCGAGGTCCCGCTCGGTGGTGGGGCACATGCACACACCGGTCATGGTGGTGCCCAGCAGGTCGATGTCGTCGGGGGTGAGGTGGGTGGCGTGGACGGCCACGGTACGGGCGCCCAGCGCTCCGCACTCGGCCAGGAGGCGGGTGGGGGTGACGCCGTACGCGTGCCGGCAGGCCTCGTTCTCCGCCGGTTGCTCGGACAGGTGGACGTGCAGCGGCGCTTGGCGCTCCCTGGCCCACCCGGCGACGGAGCGGATCTGCTCGGGCGGGACGGCCCGCACGGAATGGATCGCGGCGCCGACGCGGGCGTGCGGCCGCCCGCCCTTGTCGGTGTGCTCGTACAGGCTGTCCACGCGGCGCGCCCAGTTGCCCACGCTGCCGTCGCCGAACCGCAGTTGCGGGCCCATGAGGGGCCGGTCGATGCCGCCCCTGAGATAGCAGGTGTCCAGCAGGGTGATCCGGATGCCGGCGTCCGCGGCCGCGGCGATCAGCACCTCCCCCATGGCGTTGGGGTTGTCGTACGGGTCGCCGCCCGGCTTGTGGTGCAGGTAGTGGAACTCGCCCACGCAGCTGATCCCGGCGAGGGCCATCTCGGCGTAGACGGCCGTGGCGAGCGCGCGATAGGCGTCGGGCCCGATCCGGTCGGCGACCTTGTACATCTGGTCGCGCCACGTCCAGAAGGTGCCGGGCATGCGCGGCGGGCCGGATCCGGCCGGCCGGGCCGGCTCGGCCTGGACCCAGCCTCGGAGCGCGCGGTGGAAGGCGTGGGAGTGGGCGTCGGCCAGGCCGGGGAGGGTCAGACCGCGCAGGACGGAGGTTCCCGGAGGGGCCGGCACGCCGCGGGTGACGCTGGTGAAGCGCTCGCCGTCGGCCTCGATGAGCACGTCGGCGGCCACCTCGTCCCCAAGCCAGGCGAACTCGGCGAACCACTGCATAGCGAATGTCCTACCCGGCGGCGGCGTTGTCGAGCACGGCGGCAAGGGCCTCCACACCGGCCAGGCAGTCGTCCGGCTCGGCGTGCTCGGCGGGCGCGTGCGACACCCCGGTCGGGTTCCGGACGAACAGCATCGCGGTGGGCATCCGCGCCGCCAGGATCCCCGCGTCGTGGCCCGCGCCCGTGGGCAGGACGGGCACGCCGCCAAGGACCCCGGCGAGCCGGTCACGGAGAGCGGTGTCGAACCCGACGACGGGGGTGTAGGACTCCTCGGCGAGGTCCACGGCGACGCCGTGCTCGCGGGCGGCGCGGCGGGCCTCCTCCCGGACCTCCGCCACGGTCGCCCGCACGGACGCGTCGGCGGGGCCGCGGGCGTCCAGCCAGGCGGTGACGGCGGACGGGATGGCGTTCACCCCGTTCGGCATCACCTCGACCCTGCCGACCGTCGCCAGCGTCCCGTGGCGGACGGCGGCCCGGCGCGCGGCCAGCACCATCGCCGCGAAGGGGAGCATGGGGTCGCGGCGGTCGGTCAGAGGGGTCGTGCCCGCGTGGTTCCCCTCCCCCGCGAACCCGAACCGCCACCGGCCGTGCGGGACGATCGCGCTCGCCACCCCTACGGGTTCGTCCTCGCGCAGGGCGCGGCCCTGCTCGACGTGCAGTTCGATGAAGCACCCGATCCGGGACAGCAGGCCGGGGTCCTCGCCGATGCGTTCCGGGTCGAGGCCGTTCGCGGCGAGCACGCTCGCGAGCGAGCGCCCGTCGCGGTCGCGCAGGCCACGGGCGCGTTCGGGACCGATCGCACCGGTGAGCAGGCGCGACCCCAGGCACGCCACGCCGAACCTGGCCCCCTCCTCCTCGGCGAACGCCGCGACCCCGATGGGGCGACCCGGGCGCACGCCGCGCTCGCGCAGCAGGTCGATCGCGGCGAACGCCGACACGACGCCGAGCGGCCCGTCGTAGGCGCCGCCGCCCGGCACCGAGTCCAGATGGCTTCCGGTCAGGACCGCCGGGCCGTGCGCGCCCTCCGGGTGCCACCAGGCGAACAGGTTGCCGTTCGCGTCGCCCTCCACGGCCAGGCCGCGGCGGCGCGCCTCGTCCCTGAACCAGTCCCGGCACTCCAGCTCGGCAGGGGTCCAGGCGAACCGGTGATAGCCTCCGCTCTCCGCGTCCCGCCCAATGGGCAGCAACGCCTCCCACATCTCCGTGAAGCTCATGACTCCTGCATGGGGATCCGCACGCCGCGTTCGGCGGCGACCTCCCGGGCGCGCTCGTAGCCCGCGTCGGCGTGCCGCATCACGCCGGTGCCGGGGTCGTTGGTCAGGACGCGTTCGAGCTTGCGCGCGGCCAGCTCGGTGCCGTCCGCGACGCACACCTGACCGGCGTGGACGGACCGCCCGATGCCGACGCCGCCGCCGTGGTGGATCGACACCCACGTCGCGCCGGACGAGGTGTTGAGCAGGGCGTTCAGCAGCGGCCAGTCGGCGATCGCGTCCGAGCCGTCCGCCATCCCCTCGGTCTCCCGGTACGGGGACGCCACCGAGCCGGCGTCGAGATGGTCGCGGCCCAGCGCCAGCGGCGCGCTGATCTCGCCCCGCGCCACCAGGTCGTTGAACACGGCCCCGGCCTTGTCGCGCTCCCCGTACCCGAGCCAGCAGATCCGCGACGGCAGGCCCTGGAAACGCACCCGCTCCCCCGCCATCCTGATCCACCGCGCCAGCGCCTCGTTCTCCGGGAACAGGTCGAGGATCGCCCGGTCGGTGCGGGCGATGTCGGCGGGGTCGCCGGACAGCGCCGCCCACCGGAACGGGCCCTTGCCCTCGCAGAACAGCGGCCGGATGTACGCGGGCACGAACCCCGGGAACGCGAACGCCCGGTCGTAGCCCGCCAGCCGCGCCTCACCGCGGATCGAGTTGCCGTAGTCGAAGACCTCCGCGCCCCCGTCCAGGAACCCGACCATCGCCTCGACGTGGACGGCCATGGACGCGCGGGCCCTGGCGACGAAGCCCTCCCGGTCCTTGTCGCGCTCGTCGGCCCAGTCCTCGAACGCCACGCCGCTCGGCAGGTACCGCAGCGGGTCGTGCGCGCTGGTCTGGTCGGTGACGATGTCGATCGGCGCGCCCCGGCGCAGCACCTCCGGCACGACGTCGGCGGCGTTGCCCAGCACGGCGATCGACAGCGCGCGCCGCCGCGCCTTCGCCTCCTCCGCCATCCGCAGGGCCTCGTCCAGCGAGCCGGCCCGCACATCGCAATAGCGGTGCTCGACGCGCCGCTCGATCCGGGACGGGTCGCACTCCACGCAGATCGCGACGCCACCGTTCATCGTCACGGCCAGCGGCTGCGCCCCGCCCATCCCGCCGAGCCCCGCGGTCAGCGTGATCGTCCCGGCGAGGGACCCGCCGAACCTCTTCCCCGCGACGGCGGCGAACGTCTCGTAGGTCCCCTGGAGGATGCCCTGCGTGCCGATGTAAATCCACGAACCTGCGGTCATCTGCCCGAACATGGTCAGCCCGAGGGCCTCCAGCCTGCGGAACTCCTCCCACGTCGCCCACTGCGGCACCAGGTTGGAGTTGGCCAGCAGCACCCGCGGCGCCCACTCGTGCGTCCTGAAGACCCCGACCGGCCTACCGGACTGGACGAGCAGCGTCTCGTCCCCCTCCAGGCCGGTCAGCGACCGGACGATCGCGTCGAACGAGGCCCAGTCGCGGGCCGCCTTCCCCGAGCCCCCGTACACGATCAGCTCGTCGGGATGCTCGGCCACCTCGGGGTCGAGGTTGTTCATCAGCATGCGCAGGGCCGCCTCCTGCGGCCAGCCCTTGGCATGCGTCAGCGAGGTGCCGCGCGGCGCGCGCACGGGACGGGGACCGGACATGTGACATCTCCTCAGGCGAGTCGGCCGGTGACGGATTCGGCTGCGGCCACCAGCGTCCCGTCCCGCACCAGCCCGGTCGCGGCGGCGATCTCGGGAGCCAGGTGCCGGTCGGGCCCGGGGCCGGGCACCCGCTCGCGCAGAGCGGCGACCACGGCGGCGGTGGCGGGTCCGGGACGCAGCGGGCGGCGCAGGTCGAGGGCGCGGGCGGCGGTGAGGATCTCGATCCCGACCACCTGGGCGAGCCCGTCCACCGCACGGCGCAGCTTGCGGGCGGCGTTCCAGCCCATCGAGACGTGGTCCTCCTGCATCGCCGAGCTGGGGATCGAGTCGGTGGACGCGGGCACCGCCAGCCGTTTCAGCTCGGAGACCAGCGCCGCCTGGGTGTACTGGGCGATCATGTGCCCGGAGTCGACCCCCGGGTCGTCGGCGAGGAACGCGGGCAGGCCGCCCGAGCGCGCCCGGTCGAGCATCCGGTCGGTGCGCCGCTCCGACATCGACGCCACGTCCGCGACCGGGATGGCCAGGAAGTCCAGCACGTAGGCGAGGGGCGCGCCGTGGAAGTTGCCGTTGGACTCCACCCGCCCGTCCGGAAGCACCACCGGGTTGTCGACGGCGCTCGCCAGCTCCCGGGACGCCACCAGCTCGGCATGGGCCAGCGTGTCGCGGGCCGCGCCGTTCACCTGGGGCGAGCAGCGCAGCGAGTAGGCGTCCTGCACCCGCGTGCAGTCGGGCCCGCGATGCGACTCCATGATCTCCGAGTCGGCCAGCAGCGCCCGCAGGTTCGCGGCCGACAGGCCCTGACCCGGATGCGGCCGCAGCGCGTGCAGGTCCTCCGCGAAGACGCGATCGGTCCCCAGCAGCGCCTCGACGGACATCGCGGCGGCCAGGTCGGCGGCGGTGAGCAGCCGGGACAGGTCGCGTATCGCCAGGACGAGCATGCCGAGCATCCCGTCCGTCCCGTTCAGCAGGGCGAGCCCCTCCTTGGCGCCCAGCGTGACCGGCTCGATCCCGGCCTCGGCCAGCGCGCTCGCGGCCGGCCTCAGCCCGCCCGCCGCGTCCCGCACCTCGCCCTCGCCGATCAGCGCGAGCGCGACATGGGCGAGCGGGGCGAGGTCCCCCGAGCACCCCAGGCTGCCGTGCTCGTGCACGACCGGGGTGATGCCCGCGTTGAGCAGGGACGCGAGCGTCCGCGCCGTCACCGGCTGGACGCCCGTCCGTCCCGTGGCCAGGGTCCGCAGCCGCAGCAGCATCAGCGCCCGCACGACCTCCCGCTCCACCTCCGGCCCCGACCCGGCCGCGTGCGACCGGACGATGTTGAGCTGGAGCCGCGCCCTCAGCTCGGGAGCGATATGCCGGGTCGCCAGAGCACCGAACCCGGTCGACACCCCGTACACCGGCAGCGGGCGGGACGACAGCTCCTCGATGTGCGCCCGCGCCTCCCCGATCAGCCTCAACGCCCGATCGGTCAGCACGACCTTCGCACCGTCCCTGGCCACCGCCTCGACCTGCGCGAAGGCGAGCGGCTCCGGCCCCACCTCGACCATGCCGTCTTCCATACCCCCATTGCACAGGCCGGACGTGGGCGCGCGGCACCGGCCCCGACCGCATACCGTCTCGGATACGAGACATGTGGGGGACACTGGTGGCATGAGCCAAGCCCCCGCCGCCCGCCGGGCGCTCGCCGTCCTGCGCCTGCTCGCGGCCTCGGCGGGCCCCCTCCCCGCCTCCGCGATAGCCCGCGACCTCGGCCTGCCGCGCTCCACCACCTACCACCTGCTCGCCGCCATGGCCGAGGACGGCTTCGTGGCCCACGTCCCGGAGGAACGCCGCTGGGGCCTGGGCGTCGCCGCGTTCGAGATCGGCTCGGCGTACCTGCGGCACGGCCCTCTGGAGCGCCTGGCGCGGCCCCTGCTGCGCCGCCTGGTCGACCGGGCCGGCGAGATCGTCCAGCTCGGCGTCCTGCACGGCGCGGAGACCCTCTACCTGCTCAAGGAGCAACCGCCCCGGCACGTCACCCTCGTCACCGACGTCGGCGTCCGGATGCCCGCCCACCTCACCGCCAGCGGCCGCTCGATGCTGGCGCACCTGCCACCGGCCCAGCTCCGCGCCCTGTTCCCCGGCCCGCTCGTCACCCGGACGGGCCACGGCCCCACGTCCCTGCGCGAACTACGCCGCGGCCTGCGAGAGGACGCCCGGCGCGGCTGGTCCATGGAGGACGGCCACATCACCGAGGGTTTGGCCAGCATCGCCGCCTGCGCCTTCGACCACAACGCCCACCCGACCGCCGCCATCACCCTCACCTTCCGGCGCGCCGACCACCCCGAGGAGACCTGGCCCGACCTGGCCGCCCCCGTCCAGGCCACGGCCGCCGCCCTCACCGCCCGCCTGACCGGCCGGGCCCCGGCTCACTGACGCAGCGCCGCCAGCACCGCGCGCACCCGGTCCCGCTCCTCCTCGGTCGGGTCCAGGGGACCGTGCCCCGGCGCGTCACCGGCGGCGGCCACCGACATCCCCACGGACTCCGCCGCGCCTCTCAGCGCCCCGGCGAACTCCAGCAACTGCGCCGTCACCGGCGTGCCCGCGTCCAGCCCACGGTGCCTGTCGAACTCCTCGGCCAGCATCCGCAGCCCCGCCGACAGGTCGACCGCCGGCAGGTCGATCGCCCCCTTGGCCCTGCTCAGGTGCTCGGAATGGCGATCCCCCCAGTGCTCCCACGACCACCCGGGCCAGCCGGGGCCGCGCGCGTCCACGAGACCGAGCGTCCAGGCGCCTCCGGCGCGGCGATCCACGTCCAGATGCACCCCGCTGGACGGCAGGCACGGCCACACGCGGACCGGCCTCCACCGCTCGCAGTAGCGCATCAGCGAGTCGAGATCGTGCCCGAGGACCGCATGCGCCCCCTCGGCCACCATGTAAGCCCGCACGGTCGCGTCCTTCACCACCGTGAGCAGGCACGGCGGCCGGTCCTCCGAGGCCGGGGTCAGGTCACGGAACGCCCACGGCCGCATCCCGTCGTCATCGCCCAGCGCCCGCCGGATCTCGGGCAGCCCGCCGTACGCCCAGTCGATCCGCCAGCCCGCCCACGTGCGCTCGATCACGTCCAGGACGGCCTGCCGGTACGCCACGGCCCCGAGGAACCTGGAGAACCACAGCAGCCGGCGTTCATCGTGATCGATGAGGGCGGCGCCATCGCACTCGCCGTTGTACATCCACGTCCCGAACGGCCGCTGCCCCCTGGCGAACCGCGTCGCCGCAGTTGGCCCCGTCAACAGGTCGAGCTCAAGCGTGTAGCCACCCCACTGCGAGTAGTACCGTCCCCAGAACCCACCGCTCTTGATCACGTAATGCGCCCGATGCCCCATACCGACCGAGTGTAACGACCTGATCACACTCAGGCATGCTTTCTGGGAATCTCGTCGGCCGGCCCTCGGTCACGCGATACCGGGGATGAGGACGCGCCCTCACCCGGCCCCGTGACAGGGCGGGTGAGGGCGCGAGCGAGGGCGGGTCAGCCGGAGATGAGGCCGTTCTTGGTGAGCCAGTTCTTGGCGACGGTCTCCGGGTCGGTCTTCTTCTCGGACATCTCCGCGCCGACCTCGCCCAGCACCTCCTGCACGGTACCGATCTCCCCACCGCACTGCACACCCTCCTCACCCAACCCCCCACACCACCGGCGGCCGACCAACAGACCACTTCCGAGCCGCCCGAGCCGTGCGAGCCGCCCGCCTCGTCGGCCGCCTCCGACACGATCGCGGCGGTACTCGCCCACATGGCCGACCGGGAACTGACCGCCATCCGCGACCACCTGACCGCGACCGGCCGAACACGCGCCCTGCCCTTCCGCATCACTCACGCCGTCCAAATTTCCACGACCAACTCACCGACCTCCGCCACCACTGGCGCCAAACCACCAACCCCGAACACCAGCCCGGGCACACCGGCTACCGGCCCACCACAGCCATGCGCCGGGCCGTACATCAACACCACACCACCTGCGCCTTCCTCACCTGCAACCGCCGCTCCCAGGGCTGCGACCTCGACCACACCATCCCCTGGGGACGCGGCCCCACCTGCCCCTGCAACCTGGCCCCCCTCTGCCGCCGCCACCACCGCACCGAACAAACCCCCGGCTGGCACCTCTACCAACCCTGGCCAGGACTCCTTATTTGGATCACCCCCTCCGGCACCTGGCACATCCCTCCCCCAACGCCAGTAACGCACCAACCACAGCGGCCGGGACGGCTGCCCAACGACTCCAAAACGCAAGTTGCGGTGACTGCCCGGCCGGGCCCAGCCGGTGCAGCCCAGCGCGCCCTGCTGCGCTCACTACCGGGCTGGCCTCACGCTGGCTGAGGTGCACAGCGGACGGAGAGCAGCGGCTACCGGGTTGCGGCCAGAGCCGGTACAAGTCGGCCCGCCCCTACCGCACGCTGCGGCCACAGGCCGCCAGCCGCCGACGCTAACCCCCGCACTCAACCGCAGGCGACCCGCAACCCCGCCCTGGGACAACCAACGTGAGGCCAACCGGGCAGAAAGCCGAAGGTGACCGCCCACCCGCATCGGCTGGGCCTGACCAGGCAACACCGCCACCTACGGGAGCGGGGCCATCAGGATCTGTAGCGGAGGGCGGTTAGGGCGGCGTGGACGCGGCCTTTTTCCTCGGGGGTGAGGTCCATGGGACGGTGCACCATGGCGTTGGCGCTCTCGGTCTGGACGGTCAGCTCGTTAGATTCGGCGGCGCTCCTCAAGGCGCCGATGAGTCCGAGCAGCATGGACGCCGCCCGGGTGCCCTTGTCCATTACCTGATGGGCGTCGAACTTGCTGCGAAGTTCTTGCAGCCCGGCTTTGAAATCGATGCCGGGCAAGTCAATGGCGGTGCCGATGCGGTTGAGGTGCTCGCGGTAGCGGTCCCGCCAGAATTCCCAGCGCCAGCCGGGCCAAAAAGTTTCCGCGTCATTGAGGACCTGGTTGAGCGCGCTGAACGTCCATGCGCCGCCGGTGCGGCTGTCCGCGTTCAGATGAACGCCGGAGGATGGGAAGGACGGCCAACGGGTGACCGGCTCCCACTTCTCGTAGAGGTCCGTAAGGGAATCGACGCCGCTTTCGATGACCCAGGACGCGTCCATATCGGCCATGTACGCCCTGGTCAGGCCATTCTTGACGACGGTCACCAGGCAGGCCAGTTCTGGTTCGTCGTCGTCCGGCGCCGGCGCCGGGACGGGTGTTCCCAGTGGCAGTTCGCGGGGCATTTCCGAGCCGGGAGGGAATGCCTCGGGGCTCAGGTGGAACTGCGGCATCGCGGACATGAACTCCTCGGGCGTACGGAGGTCGTCCGGCACCGGGATGGTGCGCAAGCGCTGGACCTTGCGTCCGTCCTCGCCGAGCGCGTCGACGATCTCGCGCAGCCCGTCGTACGCCCAGTCGAGCCGCCAGCCCTGCCACGTGAGGGTCATGACCTCCAGGACGGCCGCACGGTACGCGGCATCACGAAGATAGTGGGAGAACCACAGCAGCCGACGCTCGTCCGGGTCGATGATGGCCGCTCCGTCGCACTGCATCTCGTTCAGCCACCCGCCGACGGCCCGTTGCCCGCGGACGAACCTCAGCGCGGTCTCCGGCCCCGCCAGCAGGTCGAGCTCGAGGGTGAGACCGCCCCACTGCGAGTAGTAGCCCGTCCGGGAACCACCGCTCTTGATCAGATACTGCACTCGATGACCCATGCCGACCGAGTGTAAGGGTGTCGTCACACTCTGGCGCGCTTTCGGCGAATCTTCTGATCAGTAAGAACGTGCGGTAGGTGAACGTGCAGTCACGGCAAGTCATCGATCTGAACGTGCCACTTGACTCGAATTTCGAACACCTGAGCTAATAGACGGACACACTCCGAACGCGCCTGGTAGCACAGGGTTGACACCTCCACGCCCCCAATGACCAGGGAGGTCAACGGTGACCAGTCCCTTCGTCCGCCGTCGCCGCCTCGGCACCGAGCTGCGCGCCCTCCGAGAGGAGCGCGGCCTGACCGCCGACGAACTGGCCCGGCTCATCCACCGCTCGCGCCCTCGGATCTCCCGCATGGAGACCGCCAGGATGCGCCCCGAAATCGGGGACGTCATGAGGATCATGGACCTCTTGGAGGTTCCCAAGGAGAGGTACGACCACATACTTCGCATCGCCCGCGACGCCACCGACCGCGGTTGGTGGGACGACATCGGCGATGCGATGGGGGCTCGCCAGCGCCTGTACGCGGACGTGGAGTCGGGGTCTCACAGCATGCGGAGCTACACCCAGATTTCAATCCCCGGGCTTCTGCAGAGCCCGGACTTCACACGTGCGCTCATCGAGTTGGACGAGCGCGACGGTGAACTGTCCTACGTCCCAGCGAAGAGCCTGGAAGCACGCCGCAAGCGGCAGGAGGCGGGTCTTCCGGCCCGACGGCCCCACCTACGAGGTGATCATCGACGAGTTCGCTTTGAGGCGGCTCGTGACACCTCCAGATGTCATGGCCGTGCAACTCCAGCACATGATCGAGCTGGTCACCGACCAGCCGCGCCTCACGGTGCGAGTGCTCCCGCTGGACTCGCGCCCCTCCCCGAGTCGCCTGCACACCTCATTCGTGATCTACACGTTCCCGGATCCCGCCGATCCGCCGCTGGTGCTGGCCGAGGGCATCAACGCAGATCTCATCCATACCAAACCCTCCGAGGTGGCAGGGTATGAGCGAACCTACGATCGGCTTAGCAGTGTCGCCCTCCCCTCGCTGGAGAGCCTCTCCCTCTTGGAGAGAACTGCTGGCCGCCTGACCGGGCAGATGGAGTCGGAGACGTGAAACAGCAGTACAGCGATTGGCGGAAGTCCAGCCACAGCAATCCCGACGCCGATTGTATCGAGGCCGGGCGCGCGCCCCTCGGCCGCATCGCCGTCCGCGACACCAAACAATTCGGCACCGGCCCCGTCCTCGAATTCGGCCGGACCGAGTGGGCGGCGTTCCTGCGCGGCTGCAAGGAGCACGACGGGCACGCGTGAAGGACCGGATCGTCTCAAGGCACGCGCGCCCCCACCCGCCTCCGGGAGGGGGCGGGTGAGGGCGCCGCGGGTCAGCCGGAGATGAGGCCGTTCTTGGTGAGCCAGTTCTTGGCGACGGTCTCCGGGTCGGTCTTCTTCTCGGACATCTCCGCGTTCATTTCGAGGAGCCCGGCCGTGGTGAGCTTGGCCGACACCGCGTTCAGCGTGGCGCGGACGGTGTCGTTCACCTTGGACTTGTAGACCAGCGGCAGGACGTTCTGGGCGCCGAAGACGTTCTTGGTGTCCTGTAGGGCGACGAAGCCGTTCTTCTGGATGGCCGGGTCGGTGGAGAACAGGTCGGCGGCCTGCACCTGGCCCTTCTGCAGGTTGGACACGGTGATCGGGCCCGCGGTGTCCAGGGACTTGAACTGCTTGAACTTCAGCCCGTACACCTTCTCCAGGCCGACCAGGCCCTGCTGGCGGGTCTTGAACTCCGGCGGGCCGCCGACGATCAGCTCACCGGCGACGGATTTCAGGTCGTCGATCTTGGTGAGCCTGTACTTGTCGGCGGTCGCCTTGGTGACGACCAGCGAGTCCTTGTCCTCGGCCTGGGACGGGGTGAGCACCTCCAGCTCGGGCGGCAGCTTCTGCCTGAGGGCGGCGTCCACCTCCTGGGTGGTGCTGGCCGGGTTCTCCTGGTCGATGTGGGCCAGCAGCGCCCCGTTGTACTCGGGGAACACCTGGATGGCGCCGCTCTTGACCTGGTTGTAGTAGACCTCGCGGGACCCGATGCCGAACTTGCGGGTGACCTTGACGTCCTTGGCCTCCAGCGCCTGGGCGTAGATCTCGCCGAGCAGCCCGCTCTCGGGGAAGTCGGCGCCGCCGATGGTGATGGCCGAGCCGCCGCCGTCACCCCCGGCGAGGGGGTCGTCGCCGCCGCCTCCGCACGCGCTCACCGCCAGCACGGCCGCGACCAGCACGGCGGCGCCGCGAATCATCCGGGACATCTGTGGTGTTCCTTCCTCCGGGGTACCGGACGCTTCGGGCGCCCGGCCGGGATGGTGCAGGTTCAGGACGCGGCCCGCTGCCGTACTCCCGCCGACACCGCGTAGCGGTACAGGAGGGCGAACGCGGCCTGCGTGAGGACGGCCAGCGCGATCACGAGGATCGCGCCGCCCGCCATGCTGTCGTAGTCCTGCCGGGCGTAGCCGTCGACGATGTAGCGGCCGAGCCCGCCCAGCCCGACGTAGGCCGCGATCGTGGCGGTGGAGATGATCTGGATCAGGGCGGTGCGCAGGCCGAGCAGCACCAGCGGCAGCGCGACGGGCAGCTCGACGCGCAGCAGCACCTGGCGGCCGGTCATGCCCATGCCCTCCGCCGCGTCCCGCAGGCCCGGCTCCACCTGCTGGACGCCCGCGTAGGTGTTGACCAGCACCGGCGGGACGGCCAGCGCGATCAGCGGGATGAGGATCGGGACCAGGTCGCCGGCGCTGGTGACGATCACCGCGAGGATCAGCAGGCCCAGGGTCGGCAGCGCGCGGGCCGCGTTCGCCGAGGACATCACCAGGAAGCCGGCCACCGCGGCGGGCCGGCCGCGGCGCAGGTGGCCGAGCATCAAGCCCAGCGGCAGCGCGATCAGCACGGTGATCGCGAACGCGAGCAGCGAGTACCACAGGTGCTCCAGGATCCGCGCGGGGATGCCGTCGGCGCCCGTCCACTGCCCGGACCGGCCGAACCAGCCCAGGGCCTCCCAGATCGCGTTCATGTCCTGGCCACCTCCCGCTCGGCGGCCCGCCGGGCCGAGCGACCGCGGCGGCCGGTGCGATCGGCACGTCCGGCGCGCTGCCACGGGGTCAGCAGGCGCTGGACGAGCAGCAGGAGCAGGTCGGCCGCCAGCGCCAGCGCGATGATCAGCGCGATGGCCACGATGATCGGGGTGGTGAAGCCGCCGCCGGGCCACTTCATCCCGGTGACCATGAGCTGGCCGAGCCCGCCGATGCCGATCAGGGCGCCCACGCTGACCAGGCTGATGTTGGCGACGGTGGCCACCCGCAGCCCGGCCATCACGACCGGGACGGCGATGGGCAGCTCGACCCGCACCAGCCGCCGCAGCGGGCCGAAGCCCATCGCCTCCGCGGACCGCCGCACATGCTCGGGGACCGAGCGCAGGCCGTCCACCACGCTGGGGACCAGCACCGACAGCGTGTAGAGGGACAGCGGGACGATCACCGCGGGATAGGTGATCCCGGTGAACGCCACGAAGATCACGAAAAGGCCGATCGCCGGGATGGCGTACAGCACGCTGGTGGCCGCCAGCACCGGCGGGTAGAGCCGCCGGTAGCGCGCGCAGGCCAGGCCGACGGGCAGCGCGATCGCCAGGCCCAGCAGCACCGGGGTGAACGACAGGATCAGATGCTCGCGCAGCGCCTCGGCGATCTGCCCGTCCAGGTTGCGGGAGATCCAGTCCCACCGGATCAGGGGCTCGTCGTCGGGGGCCGCCGCCACGGCCCGCCCGAGCGGCATCGGGATCACCGATCCGCCGCCGCGGCCGGCCGCGCCGCGCCCTCGGCGGAGCCCTCCGTGGTCTCCGCCGGGCCTTCCGTGACCTGCTCGGACGCCTCCAGGTCGCGGAAGAAGCGCAGGCGCTTGATGCCGCGCTCGCCGCCGAGGAAGTCGCGGACGAAGTCGTCGGCGGGTTCGGCGAGCAGCTCGTCGGGGGTGGCGTACTGCGCGAGCCGGCCACCGGCGCCGAACACGGCGATGCGGTGGCCGAGCCTGACCGCCTCGTCGATGTCGTGGGTGACGAAGACGATCGTCTTCTCCAGCTCGCTCTGCAGGCGCAGCAGCTCCTCCTGGAGGCCGCCGCGCACGATCGGGTCGACGGCGCTGAACGGCTCGTCCAT
The DNA here is from genome assembly GCF_030269515.1 of Actinomadura sp. NBRC 104412. Classification (GTDB taxonomy): domain Bacteria; phylum Actinomycetota; class Actinomycetes; order Streptosporangiales; family Streptosporangiaceae; genus Spirillospora. Next base: position 133,101 of record NZ_BSTM01000009.1, read on the forward strand.
CAGCATGATCGGCGGGTCGGCGGCCAGCGCCCTGGCCACGCCGACGCGCTGCTGCTGGCCGCCCGACAGTTGCGCGGGGTAGCGCCCGGCCAGGGCGGGGTCGAGGCCGACCCGCTCCATCAGCTCGCGCGAGCGCGCCCTGGCCTTCTTCTTGTCCCAGCCCAGCAGGTAGGGGACGGTGGCGATGTTGTCGAGGATGGTGCGGTGCGGGAACAGCCCGGCCTGCTGGATCACGTAGCCGATGCCGCGCCGCAGCGTCGGGGGGTCGCTGTCGCGCACGTCGCGGCCGTCGATGGCGACGGTGCCCTCGCTGGCCTCCACCATCCGGTTGATCATGCGCAGGGTGGTGGTCTTGCCGCAGCCGGACGGTCCCACGAGGACGGTGATCCGGCGCGAGGGGATCTCCAGGTCGAGCCCGTCCACCGCCACGGTCCCGTCGGGGTAACGCTTGGTCACGCCCGCAAAGGTGATCAAGGGGTTCACGTCCTCGTTGGGCGCCGGTGCAACGCCGTTCCTCTACTGCCAGATGGCTCTTCCCCTGGCACTGCCTACTGGGCGGAGATCGAACTCCGCCACTCGGACACACAGTAGCCCCTGCGGCCGACAATCCGTACGCACCGCCAGGTCACCGGCCTGGAGGGACACCATGCCCAGCCTATCTACCTGAATAATCCGAAAAGTAGCGTGAAGTCGTGCATAACAGCCGAATCGTTATCGATGGGACGGGCCTCACCTGTTACCAGGTGGCCCGCGCGGCACGCGAGGACGTGACGATCGTCATGTCCCCGGAGGGGGTGGAACGGGCCCGCTCCGCCTGGAAGACCGTCCGCGAGGTGGCCGCCGAACGGCCGGTGTACGGCCGCACCACGGGGGTCGGCGCCAACCGCGAGGTCGGCGTCGAGTGGGAGGACTCCGACGCGCACGGGCTGCGGCTCCTGCGCAGCCACGCGGCGGGCGCGGGACCGCTGGTGGCGCCGGAGATCGTCCGGGCGATGCTCACGGTCAGGCTGAACCAGATCGCGGCGGGCGGCTCCGGGGTGGACCCCGAGGTGCTGCGGGCCCTGACCGACGTGCTCAACCTGAACCTGCTGCCGCCCGTCCCGGTGTACGGGGCGATCGGCACCGGCGACCTGACCGCCCTGGCCTCCACCGCGCTGTGCCTGCTCGGCGAGCGGGACTGGCTGCCCGCCCCGGACGGCGCGCGGCCGCGCGGCCCCGGCTTCACCCTGCGGTCGGCGGACGCGCTGGCCTTCATCAGCTCCAACGCCGCCACCCTCGGGGAGGCGGCGCTGGCCGTGACCGACCTGCTGACGCTGCTGGACGCGTCGACGGTCGTGGCGGCCCTGTCGCTGCTGGCCGTGCGCGGGTCGGAGGAGCCGTACGTCCCGGCGGTCCACGACGCCTGCCCGCATCCGGGCCAGCGGGAGGTGGCCGCCGCGATGCGGACGCTGCTCGCCTTCGACCAGCCCGCCCCGATGCGCATCCAGGACCCGTACGGCTACCGCGCGTTCCCGCAGGTCCACGGCCCGGCGCTGGAGTCGGCGCGGTACGCGGAGGCGGTGGTGGCCCGGGAGATCAACGCGGCGGCCGAGAACCCGCTGGTGGACGTGGCGGGCCGCGCGGTCTGGCACAACGGCAACTTCCACACCGCGTACGTGGGGCTGGCCCTGGACGCGTCCCGGGCGGCGCTGTTCCAGACGATGGCGCTGTCGGCGGCGCGGCTGGGCACGCTGGCCGAGCCGTCGTTCACGGGCCTCTACCCGTTCCAGGCGGCGACGGAGGCGTCCTCCGGGATCATGATCCTGGAGTACGTGGCGCATTCCGCGCTGGCCGACGTCCGCCGCCTGGCGACCCCGGCCGCGCTGGGCAGCGCGGTCCTGTCCCGGGGAGTGGAGGAGCACGCTGGTTTCTCCACCCAATCGGCGCGGGCCACCACGGAGGCGCTTGGCGCGTACCGCATCGGCCTGGGCTGCGAGCTGGTCGCGGCCGTCCGCGCGCTGCGCATGCAGGGCCGCGCCCCCGCGGGCGGGCCGCTCAAGGCCGCCTACGATCTGGCCGCGGCGTCGCTGGACGAGCGGGTGGACGACCGTCCCCTCGACTCCGACATCGCCATCGCGGCCGACCATCTGCCCGCCCTCGCCCGGCTGCTCTAACGGGGGACGCCGACGCTCGACTGCCTGACCCTCAGGGACGGCTCGCGGACGACGCGGCGCTCATGGGGCCTGTCCTCGATGACGTCGACGACCATGCGGACGGCGGAGTCGACGATGCCGTCGATGTCCCAGTCGACGGTGGTGAGCGGCGGGGTCAGCAGCGCCGACATCGGGTGGTTGTCGTAGCCGCACACCGCGACGTCGCCGGGGACCTCCAAGCCCAGGGCGCGGGTGGCCGCGTACACGCCGTAGGCGATGGAGTCGGAGAAGCAGAAGACGGCCGAGGGACGCCCGGGGGCGCCCAGGATGCGCGTGGCGGTCTCGGTGGCCTCCCCGAGCGATTGGGGGGCCACGACGACGTCCACCACCAGGTCGAGCCGTTTCGCCTCGGCGTTCACGTGGACGTCGACGGGACGGTCGGGGGTGCCGGCCAGGGTCGGGGTCAGCACCGTGATGTGCCGGTGCCCGAGGGCGCGCAGGTGCTCCAGGGCGAGGGTGACGCCGCGCCGGTTGTCGAACACGACCTCGCCCTGCGACCGGCCGCCGTTCAGCGCGTCGCCGATCGAGACGACCGGCAGGGTCTCCGGCAGCTCGGCCCACAGCTCGGCGGACGGGTCGAGGGGCTGCACGATCAGCCCGTCCACCCGCTGGTCACGGAGCTGGCGGGCGAGGGCGAGCTCGCGGGCGGGATCGTTGAAGGCGTCCACGATCAGGGCGTAGCGGTCGCGGGCCAGCAGGGAGCGGCTGATGCCGACGGCCAGCGACTGCTGCCAGTAGTCCTCCAGCGAGCCGCACAGCAGGCCGACCATGCCGGTGCGGCCGCTGGCCAGCGCGCGGGCGATCGGATGGGCCTCGTAGCCCAGTTCCTCGGCGGCGGCGCGCACCCGCGCCTGGGTGCCCTCGGAGGTGTGGATGCCGCGAAGCGCGTACGACACGGCCGCGGGCGACAGCCCTGTCGCCGCCGCCACTTCACGAATGGTCGCGCGCTTGCGCCGCCGTTCCGGCACCCTCTCACCCTAGATGCCGGGTACGACAGCCAGGAGATCCCAGGTGGGAGGTGGGGTCCAGGAGAGAGGAGAGAGAGGAGAGAGGTGGGAGGGCGCGCCGCCCGATCCCCGCTCTGATGCAGGCGGCGCGCCCTGTAGTGATGACAGCGCTCACCCCGCCGTGGATGTCACACCCTCACGTACTTTTTTGGAACGATCCTGGAAATGTCCTGGATCACATGCCTTCGCTCAGGACCCGGTCGCGCGTCGCCATGAAGGCGGCGGCCGGGTCTTGGCCTAGGTACTCCCATGGGAATCGTGTGGCGCAGTCCCCGATGAGCTGGAACTCCTCCTTGGCCGCGGGCAGGTCCCCTGCCAGGGCGAAGGCGAACGCGAACGCGTTGTGCACTTCCGGCCAGCCGACCTGGGGACGGTACGCGGGGTGCCGGATGGAATGGTCCGCGGCGGCGCGCAGGTCGGCGCGCACCTCCTCCTGGGTGATGTACGCCTGCGCCTGTGCCGCTGGAAGGGACCGCCACACCTCCACATGGGCGTCCGCGACCAGGCGTCCCAGCGGGCTGCCCGGCGCGGCCTTGGACACCGAGGCACGCGCGAAGGCGAACATCTCCTCGTGGCTGCCGTACCACCGCTCGCAGAGATAGGTCTGCATCTCGGTGTGCGCGCGCAGATGCCCCGGGTGCAGTTCCACGACACGCTCGAACCGGCGGCGTGCCTCGTCCGGCTTCACCCGTCCGCCGCGCGCACACGCCAGCAGGAACGTCCACGCGGCCGTCTCCCCCGGGTCGCGTGCCGCGACCTCACCCAGGCACGCCTCGGCCAGTTCCAGCCGTTCACTGAAACCAGGGAAGCGATGCTCCTCCCCATGGGCCGCGTACGCCTCGGACCGCGCCTCCCAGGCCCAGTTGAGCGCATGCGCTCCGCGTACCAGCAGCGGCAGGGTGGATCGCGGCTCGGCCCTGGTCCAGGTGCCGATCCAGTCTTGGAGCCCCGGGACGCTCGCGCAGACCGACAGGTAGAAGGCGCGCTCGTCGGGATCGGTCACCGCCTGGAGGAAGTCATCGGCCCACCAGCGGTCCCGCAGCCGCAGCGCCTCGTACAGGTCGGCGGCCGCCGGATCATGGACGCACGGGTCGATCGTCGGTGCCGCCCCCGCCGCGGGGTCCGTCCTGCGCCGGCCGAAGAGCCCCATCGATCCGGCTCCTTCCCTGCCCGTCCCCTGCCCGCGGCTCGCTCAGCGCGCCGCTCCCGGTGGGTTCACCATGGCCCGACAAGGTAGGCCATTTTCCACACGAGGGGTAGTCGTCGCGCCACGCTAAGGGCGTACGAGCTCACCCTCGGTGGGCTCCGCGGAACGGGGCGAGGGGACGGAAGCGGCCTTCGCGGCCCTGTCCCGTACGGTGCCGACCGCGTCCACCTCCCGTACGGCGGCCAGGGACGCGCGCAGCTTGGCGCGCATCCAGGACTGTCCCGGACGCTCGATCAGCCGGTACATCGCGTACGCCACCGCCAGCGAGACCGCGATGGTCAGCGCCAGCGCCGCCCACTTGTTCAGCGCCGGGTAGGCGTGCTTCAGCACGGGCAGTGCGACCTGGGAGTGAGTCAGGTACAGCGGGTAGGTCAGCGCTCCCAGCACGGTCAGCCCGCGCCAGTTCAGCCACCGCAGCCGTCCGGTGGCCACCAGGATCATCACCACGAAGAGGAGGGTGACGGCGACCGCGACGACCTTGCCGTTGGCGGTGGTGAACGCGCGGCCGGTGCGCCACACGCCCCAGTGGACGGCGAGGATCCAGGAGACGCCGACGAACCCCCACAGCAGGAGGTTCGGGCCGAACCTGTACATCAGGTAGAGCGCCATGCCCGCGACGAAGTAGCAGCTCCAGGTGGGCATCAGCATGGTCTGGAGGAACCGGGACCCGGCCTCGTCGGCGAACACCGACCCGAGCGTCCAGCAGGCCATGAACACCAGGCAGTTGCGGTAGGTGATGCCGATCGCGGCCAGCACGCCGATCAGCACGTAGAAGTGCAGCTCGATCCACAGCGTCCAGAACACCGCGTCGACGTTGTCGAGTCCCAGGCCGCCCTGGAGCATGCTCAGGTTGGGCAGGACGAGGTCGGGGTCGCCTTTGCCGAGCCGGAACACCGCCCAGATCGCCAGGCCGAGCAGCACCGCGGCCCAGTAGGCGGGCATCAGCCGGGTCACCCGGGAGATGCCGAACTCGCCCGGACCGCGGCCCCACACGCTCATGAGGATCACGAACCCGCTGATCATGAAGAACAGATCGACGCCCAGGTAGCCGTACCGGGTGACCTCGCCCAGGGCGGGGAACATCTCCAGCGACGGCTCCGGCCACGGCCCGCGGCCCTTGAACCCGGCGAAGTGGTAGGCCACGACCCCCATCGCGGCCAGGAAGCGCAGCAGGTCGATCTCACGGAGGCGGTCGTGGCGTGTCACTCGCGGAACCCTGGCGCCACCGGGTTGCCCCAGGTGGTCGAGGGCGCGAGCGAACGGTGAACGCGAGGTGTCGGAAACCCGGGAGGGGAGGGGCGCGAGTTCGCGGACGGTGCGCACGCGGCCACGGATTTCTTCTAAAATCTCTGGGTCACCACTTCCCCGGAAAGACGGTGGACCCCCCATGACCTCTCGCCGCGCCCGCCGCGGCGCGGCGATTCTCGCGCTGTGCCTCGCCTCCGCCCTCGCCACGGGCTGCGGGGCGTTCGGCGACGGTTCCGCGGCCCGGCAGGGGCCCAGCCCGGCGGTGGTGGCCACCCAGCCGGTCGTCGCGTCCTCCGCCCCCGTCGTGATGTTCCTCGGGGACAGCTACACGGTGGGCGAGCGGGGCCGGCGGCCGGAGGACACCTACGCCGCCGCCACGGCACGGCTGCTGGGCTGGCAGCCGGTGCTGGGCGGGCGGGGAGGCACCGGGTTCGTCGCCGGGACGCGGATCCGGCAGTCGTTCGGGATGCTGTTCGAGAGCCAGCTCGGCTGGCGGCCCGCGCCCGACCTGCTGATCGTGTCGGGCGGCCACAACGACTGGCCGTACCCGCCCCGGCAGGTCGCCGCGGCGGCGGACGACGTGCTCGACCGGGCGCGCAAGCGGTGGCCCACCACCCGCATCGCCTTCGTCGGCCCGCTGTGGGGCAGCCAGTCGCCCCCGCGCGCCGCGCTCGCCATCCGGGACGCGCTGCGGAAGGTGGCGCAGCGGCATGGGGTGCCGTTCATCGACCCGATCGCGGAGCGCTGGATCACCGGCGACCGCCGCCAGAACACCGGCAACGCCGTCCGCTACATCCGCCCGGACGGGACCCACCCCACCGACCAGGGCCACCGCTACATCGCGGCCCGGCTCGCCGCCGACCTGGAGCGGCTGGGCCTGGCCCGTCCCACGGTGAAGAACTGACCGGCGCCCGGCCCCTTGGAGGTCACGCCACGGGCCGGGCCAGGGAGAGCGAGAAGTCGCCCGCCCTGTCCGTCCAGAACCGGAACAGTTCCAGACCTGCGGCGGCCAGCTCCGATTCCAGCCGTTCTCTGCGGAACTTGGCGGAGATCTCGGTGCGCATCTCCTCCCCCGCCGCGAAGCGCACCTCCAGGTCGAGCCCGCGGACGTGGACGGTCTGGTCACGGGTGGACCGCAGCCGCATCTCGATCCATTCCTCCTCCGCGTCCCAGAGCGCCACGTGCTCGAAGGCGGCGGGCACGAAGTCGGCGTCCAGCTCGCGGTTGATCACGTGCAGGACGTTCCGGTTGAACTCGGCGGTGACCCCGGCCGCGTCGTCGTAGGCGGCGACCAGCCGTTTCTCGTCCTTCACCAGGTCGGCGCCCAGCAGCAGCGCGTCCTGGCCGGACATGGTGGCGCGCAGCGCGGCCAGGAAGCCGACGCGCTTGGCGGGCGGCATGTTGCCGATCGTCCCGCCGAGGAAGGCCACCAGGCGCCGCTCGCCGCCCGGCAGGAGGTGCAGGTGCTGCTCGTAGTCGGCGACGACGGCCCGCACGGTGAGACCGGGGTGGTCGGCGGCGATCCCGGCGGCGGCCTCCTCCAGGAAGTCGCCGCTGACGTCGACCGGGACGTACGTGCGCAGCGTGCCGCTCAGCGCGTCGAGCAGCAGCCTGGTCTTCTCGCCCGATCCGGCGCCGAGTTCCAGCAGGGTGCGGGCGCCGGTGGCCGCGGCGATCTCGGGTGCGCGGGCGCTGAGGATTTTGCGCTCTTTGCGGGTCGGGTAGTACTCGTCCAGCCGCGTGATCTCCTCGAAGAGCCCGCTGCCGCGCTCGTCGTAGAACCACTTGGGCGGCAGCGCCTTCGGGGTGGAGGTCAGGCCGTCGCGCACGTCCGCGCGCAGCGCCTTGGCCAGGTCGTCGGACGTCAGGAACCGGTCCACGGGGACTCCTCGGCTTCGGTCGGTCACAGCGGGGTGATCCGCACACCGGACATCAGGTCGGCGGTCACCAGCGAACGGTCCGGGACGGGCCGCCAGTCCGGGTCCTCGTCGAGCGGCTCGGAGGAGATCCACACCTCCTCGAACCGTCGTTCCCCCCGGCCGGTCCGCGGGCGCTGCCGGACGAACAGGCAGTCGCCCCAGGTGGTGGCGGCCAGCGCCGCACCGTCGGCGGCGAGCAGGTTGTACCGGCCCGGCGCCAGCGCGGTGACGGTGCGGACGACCTCGGCCAGGGCGCCGCCGAGCGTCCCGCCCTCCCGCCACAGCCGCGCGGCCAGCGCGAACAGCAGCGCCGAGTCGACGGGCGCCCTGGCGTCGGGGATCCGGGCGAGGTCCCCGGCCAGTTCGCGCAGCTTGCCCTCGATCCCGGCGAACCCCTCGACCTTGCCGTTGTGGCTGAAGAGGCGGCCCGGTCCGGGGTCGTCGCCCTGGGCGCCATCGGACCCCGCGCCGGTACGGAACGGCTGTGCGCACGATTCGTCCACGGGGAAGCCGACGGTGGCGGAGCGGATCGCGGCGACCGCGCAGGTGGTCTCCATCACGTCGGCGATCTCGCGGAATGACGGGTCCGCCCAGATCGGCCGGGCCCGCCGGAACCGCACCGGGCGGTCGCGGTGATACCAGCCGGCGCCGAAGCCGTCGGCGTTGAGCAGGTTGCCCTGCGTCATGCGCGGGGCGTACGACTGGTGCTCCAGCGAGTACTCGCCCTCGAAGATGAGCGAGCCGAGCGTGCGGGGCGGCCCGAGGTAGCCGAGATGGCGGCACATCAGGCGCCACCTTCCTCAGGGGCCGCCGTGCGCGCGCAGCGGAAACCGGCGAAGATCTGGCGCCGGATCGGGTAGTCCCAGTTACGGAAGGTCCCCCGTACGGCCAGCGGGTGCGTCGCCCATGAGCCGCCGCGCAGCACCTTGTACTCGGGGCCGAAGAACACCTCGGAGTACTCCTTGTACGGGAACGAGCGGAATCCGGGGTAGCCGTGGAAGTCGGATGACGTCCACTCCCAGACGTCCCCGATCAGGCGGCGCACTCCGTATGCGGACGCGCCGGATTCGTAGGCCCCCGCCTCGGCCGGCTTGAGCATGCGCTGCCCCAGGTTGGCGCGGCCTTCCTCGTACACATCACCCCAGGGGTAGCGGCGCGAACGGCCCGCGTACGGGTCCCAGCGCGCGGCCTTCTCCCATTCGGCCTCGGTGGGCAGCCGCTTGCCCGCCCAGCGTGCGTAGGCGTCGGCCTCGTACCAGCACACATGCTGCACGGGTTCGTCCAGGGGGACGGGCTCGATACGGCCGAAGCGGCGCCGCACCCACGTCCCGCCGTCGCGCGTCCAGAAAGCGGGCGAGCGCTTGCCGCCCTCGTTCCTCCACTGCCAGCCCTTGGACGTCCAGTATCGCGGCTCGTCGTAGCCCCCGGCCTCCATGAACGCGAGGTACTCGCGGTTGGTGACGGGCTCGACATCGATGTAGTACGCGGGCAGGTCAACGAGGTGGGCGGGGCGTTCGTTGTCATAGGCCCAGGGGTCGTCGGAGGTGCCCATCTCGAACGGTCCCGCTTCGATCAGCACCTCGCCCGCGTTCCGGGGCGCGTTCGTGCCGAGCGTCGCAACAGGTGGGTCGAGCAGGGCAGGGGCACCTTTGCGCAGTTGATGCGTGGCCAGCATCGTTTCGTCGTGCTGATGCTCGTGCTGGACGACCATTCCGTACACGAACCCGCCCGAGGTGAGGGCGTTCCCCTGGTCGAACCGGACGGAGCCGAGCGAGTCCAGCACCTTCGACCGCACAGTGGAGATGTAGTCGCGTGCCTCTTTGGGCGGCAGCAGGGGAAGGCTGGGCCGTTCGGCGCGGGGGTGCTCGAACGCGTCGTACAGGTTGTCGATCTCTGGACGCATGGGCTCGATGCCCGCGGCGGCACGCAGCAGCCACAACTCCTCGTAGTTCCCCACGTGCGCCAGGTCCCAGACCAGAGGGGACATGAGCGGGGAGACCTGAGCGGTCAGCTCGCCCTCGTCCAGGACACGGGTGGTGAGGCCCAGGCTGCGGTCGCGCACCGCGCCCAGTTCCTCGGCTATCAGTTCCTTCAGCGCGTGCTCGTCCAGCGAGCCCGGCGCGCTCATCGCGGTCATCGGTGCATCTCCTCGTCGGCGGGGCAGCGGCCCCGTTCCACATAGCGGCGCGCGTACTCGCCCACCAGCGGGACGAGCGCGTCGGCGCCCAGCCTGGGCAGCGCCTCCAGCGCGGCGGTGAAGCAGGCGCGGGCGGCCGCGGCAAGGGGCGGGTCGGTGAGGCCGCAGCGCGCCGCCTCGGCCCAGCGGCCCGCCACCGGCTCGGCCGCCTCCTCGGCCGCGGCGGCGGCGCGCGGGTCGTCCAGCAGGGCGGTGGCGACCGCGACCGGGACGGGCCAGTACGGATCCGGCAGCGCGTCGATCATGCGCAGCTCCAGCCAGCCGCGCGGGCGCACCGGCGGGAACAGGGTGGACAGGTGGTATTCGAGGTCGGCCAGTCCCGGCTCGCCCTTGCCCACCCATTCCCCGAACGTCATCCCGGGGTCGGCCACCCAGTCCTCGCCGGACTCGGCGCGCAGCATCATCACGCGGGCGTCCAGGGCGTAGCGCGTCCACGCTTCGGCCGGGTCGCCACCGCCGTTTCCCGGTTCGTGGACGGGCAGCGTCCGGCGCGGGTCGAGCTCCGCCCAGACGGCCTGCCGGGTCGAGCGCAGCCCGGTGCGGCGGCCGGCGCGCAGCGGCGAGTTGGCGAACGCGGCGACGAGCACGGGGCCGAGCGCATGCGCCAGCCGCCAGCGGCGGGCCGCGCCCGCCGGGTCGGCGCCGATGTCCAGGCACACCTGGACGGACGCCGTCGAGCACATCATCGCGATGCCCGCGTCGGCGAACCCGCTGGAGTCGAAGTAGCCGCGCATGCACGCGTACCGGGGATGCTCGGCCTGGAAGACGGGGGGCCGTACCGGGTCCACGCCGTGCCCGGCGAGGACGAGCCCGCCTTCGGCCAGTGCGCGGCGGGCGTGGTCGAGGTCGGCCGAAAGGGCCTCGTGCAGCGGGACGAGGCCGGGGTAGGGGGCGGAGCTGAGCTCCAGCTGACCGCCCGGCTCGTAGGTGACCTTCGCGCCGTTGGGAAGGGGCCCGGCCGCGTCCAGGAGGGCGCGGGTCCGGGACGGCGCGACGAGCGCGGCGGGATCGGCCGCGTCGAGCACGAACCACTCGGTCTCGGCGCCGACCCGGCCCGGAGGGCCGTTCTTGAAGCAGACGCCGCGGATGTACCGGTAGACATCGTCCACCGTCAGTCGGGTCATGACCGTCCCCCTGTCTCGTGACCTCAGGCCCGATGACGAGACTCGAACAACGGCTTCGAGACCTTCCCTGGTGAACCGGATCAGCAATCAGACAATCGCCGTAAATCTTCTAAAACCCCTGCGAACATGACAGAACTCGATCGCATCATGACCCTTCGTGAGCATGGTGATACACAGCGATCACCGACTTCTCAGTAGTCGAGCGGGTGCACTACAGTCCCGTTCTCAACAATGACCGGACGGTCCGTCCAACCGCCGGGCCGTCCGACCGCAGAGCTCCCGACCGGCTCCAAGGCCACCCCGGAGGAGGTCACATGCGCGGGGACCTGGAAGCCCTCTACGACGCGCATGCCCATCGCCTGTACGCCCACTGCTGGTCCCTTCTTGGTGACGAGGGCGCGGCCGACGCCGTCAGGGACGCCTTCGCCGAGGCGGTCCGCCACCGTCCCCAGGGCGAGACGGTGCTGTGGCTGCACGGGGTGTCGCGCTCGGTCTGCGCCAAGAGGGGCGCGTTCGAGCGGCAGAGGCGTCCGCTCTTCACCCGCGCGGGCGACGACCCGCTGATGCGCGCCGCGGCCGCCCTGCCCGCCGACCACCGCGAGGCGCTGCTGCTGGCCGCAGGCGAGTGGCTGGACGTGCGTGACATCGCCCGCGTCTTCCGCATCTCGCCCGGCCGTGTGCGCGAGCTGCTGCACGCGGCGCGCACCGGGCTGGAGCGCGGCGTGCTGGAAGCGCTCATGCGCGGCGGCGGCACCGCCTCCCCTTACCTCGACGTCATCGAGGCGTTCGAGAAGGGACGCCTGCCGCACCTGCTGGCCCGCCGCGCGCCCGGCCTGGCCCCGCGCGGCCTGCGGGAGGTGATCCTCGGCGACTCGACGAAGGTCACCCAGAGCCCGCTGGTCGTCATCGACCCGAACACACCGGACGTGCCCTTCGATGACGGGCGCGAGGGACGCGACGAGGCGCGCCGCCGCCGCTGGGCCGCCGTCAGGGGCGCGGGCGCGGTGGCGGGCGTGGCCGCGTCCGTCGCCGCCGGGCTGATGATGACCTGGCCGTCCCCCGAGGGCGACGGCGTGAACGCGCTCGCGCCGACACAGGACGACAGGCGGCCGGCGCCGGTACCGGGCACGCCGTCCGGCACACCCGGCACCGAGCCGGGCACGACGCCTGGCACGCGGCCGGACACGACCGCCGTGGAGCGCGGCGCCACGGACGGCACGGGCACCGACGCGCGCACACCCGGCACGTCCGAGCCGAGCCCGACGGCCCCGGAGCAGTCCGCCACCGTCCCGGCGCCCCGGGCGCCGCAGTCCTCCCCCGCCGGAGGCGAGAGCGGTGCCCCGTCCGGCAGCGTCACGTCGCCGGCGCCTTCGTCCACACCCGGGGACGCCTCGCCCGGCGATCAGGATGACGACAGGGACGGAGACGGCGGCAGGGACAGGGACCGGGACAGGGACGACCGCCGGCCCCGTACAGGTCTGGACGACCTGATCTCCGGAATCGTCGGGGCGGTCACCGACCCGCTGGCGGGCGGCTCCTGAGTTCCGGCGCTCCCGGCCCCCGGTTCGACGGCGGCCGGGAGCGCTAGTCGCTCGCCGTGGCGGCGTGGGCGCCCTCGATGCGGCCCATGACCAGCCGCGGATGGAAGTAGCTGATGGCGACGCGTTCGCTCGCGGTGACGCAGACGATGCGATAGCCGTTGCGGCCGTCCTCGTCCGGGGTGCGGAAGTCCTCGGGGTCCAGCGCTCCGCGCCGTTCCATCTCCTTGAACCACCGGCCGAGGGCGTAGACGTCGGGGAACGTCTCCAGCCCCTTGCCCCGCCGTCCGAGGGTGTAGGTGACCTCGAACGTGCAGTCGTCCGGAGGGTAGGTCGTCATCAGATCATTCCTTCGCCGCGGCAGACGCCGCATGTCTGGCCTCGGTGGACGCCAGACCCGTTGCATCCCGGGCATGTCCGTGTGGGCGGCTTGCTGTGCTTGCCCATCCATCGCCTTCCTACGCGGTGCGTGCCCCGCTCGCGCGGCAGTCTAGGACGCCCCACATATCACCCGCAGGCACATCCGCCACTGGGCGACCCCGCCGGAAGGCCGGGGACGGGATCAGATCGCGGCCGCGCCCTCCACCGGGGTGCCGCCCCGCCGGACGAGCAGCGCGGCCAGGATCGCGACCACCGCCACGACGCCCGCGACCATCAGCGACGACTGGAAGCCGTCCATGAAGGCCAGGTGGCTTCCGGTGGTGATGGCCTCGGCGGCGGGCGCGGGCGTCCCCGGCGGTACGGGGGCGACGCCCTGCGAGACCAGCCCTTCGGCGCCCTGGAGCCGCCCGGCGGCGGGTCCCGGCACCCCGGCCTCGGTCAGCCGCCCGTACAGGACGTCGCCGACGCGGGTGGACAGGATCGTGCCGAGGACGGACGTGCCCAGCACCCCGCCGACCTGCGCGGCGGTCTGCTGGAGCCCGCCGGCGACACCGGCCAGTCGCTGCGGGGCGTTGCCGACGATCGCCTCGGTCCCGGCGACCATGACGAACCCGAACGCGAGGCCGACCAACACGAACCACGGCCAGAGCTGGACGTAGGGGGCGTCCACCCCGATTCGCGACAGGCCGAACATGGCGCCGGCCGTGAACGCCATGCCCAGGGCCAGCGGGACGCGCGGGCCGAGGCGTCCGACGAGGACGCCGGCCAGCGGGGAGGCCACGATGAACACGGCGGTCATCGGCAGCAGGCGGACCCCCGCGTCCACCGGGCTCATCCCGTGGACCTGCTGCAGGTAGAGGGTGATGAAGAAGATCGTCCCGAACATCGCGAAGAAGCCGAGCATGATCAGTCCGGTGGCGGCCGACAGCGACACCGACCGGAACAGGCCCAGGGGCAGCAGCGGGTGGGCGGCGCGCCGCTCGTTCAGGACGAACAGCGTCATCAGCACGGCGGCCACGCCGAACGACACCAGCGGCACGGCCTCGCCGAAGCCGTCCGCCCCGGCCCGGATCAGCCCCCAGACCAGCGCGAACAGGGCGCCGCTCAGCAGCGCGACACCGGGCAGGTCGAACGAGCCGGCCGCGTCCTGGTCCCTGGACTCGCGGATCACCCACAGGCCGACGAGCAGCGCCACCAGGCCGAGCGGGGCGTTGAGATAGAACACCGACTCCCAGGTGACGTTCTCCACGAGGAGCCCGGCCACGATCGGGCCGCCCGCGATGGAGACGCCCGCGGTGGCGCCCCAGACGCCGATGGCGGTGTTGAGCCGTTCCGCGGGGAAGGTGTTGCGCAGGATCGCCAGGCTGGCCGGCTGCAGGAGGGCCCCGGCGAAGCCCTGCACCGCCCGCCAGAAGATCACCAGGCCGAGCCCGCCGGACAGCCCGATGGCCACCGAGGCGACGGCGAACCCGACCACTCCGGCCAGGAAGGTGCGGCGCCGCCCGAACCGGTCGGCGAGCTTGCCGGCGGGGATCAGGGTGACCGCGATGGTCAGCAGGTAGGCGTTGGTCACCCACTGCAGCCCGGACAGGTCGGCGCCGAGATCGCGGGCGAGGGCCGGGTTGGCGATGGCCACGACGGTGGCGTCCAGCCCGACCATCATCACGCCCAGCGCGACCGCGACCAGGGTCAGCCAGGGATGGCCGTGGCCGGATCGGACCGGACGGCCTCCCCGCTCCGCCCCGGCCTTGCCGGGGGGTGCGGCAGTCGATGTTTGCGACATTGAACGTCCTCCAGTGGACGAGTTCAGGGAAGGTCGTGCTGCACAAAGTGTCATGAGATGACAGATGTCGTCAAACGACTATAGTCATGGATAGACATGATTCATCTCACGACAGAATTTGGAACACGGGCGGGCCGCGGGCGTTACACTTCGCCCATGAGCGCGACCGAGACCCACCCCGCGGGACGGCGCGAGCGCAAGAAGCAGCGGACCAGGGAGGCCCTGGTCGACGCCGCCTTCCGGCTGTTCTCCGAGAAGGGCTTCGACGCCACCACCGTCGAGGAGATCGCCGACGCGGTGGACGTGTCGTCACGCACCTTCTTCCGCTACTTCGCCTCCAAGGAGGACGTCGCCCTCACCTTCCAGGAGGAGCAGCACGAGGCCCTGCTGAAGGTGTTCACCGACCGCCCCGCCGACGAGCCGCTCATGACGGCCGTGCGGCGCAGCGTCGTCGGCATCGCCCGCGCGTGCGAGCGCGGCGAGCTGGGCTTCGACCCCGACCGCTTCCAGTGCATGATGACGCTGACCTCCGAGAGCCCCGCGCTGCTCGCCGGCAGCCTGGAGCACGCGCAGAAGAAGCAGTGGATCCTCACCCAGGCCGTGGCCGAGCGGATGGGCACCGACCCGGAGACCGACCTGCGTCCCCACGTGGTGGCCGCGACGGTCATCGCGGCCTTCCGCGCCGCCGCCGACGCCCTCAGCAACGGCCGGATGCCGTACACCACGCTGTCGGAGGCCGTGGACGCCGCGTTCGCCATCCTCGAAGAGGGCCTGAACTTCCCGTCCGAGGGCGCGGAGGACCGGCCGTGACCGCGCTCCCCCGCTTCCACCTCGCCATGCCCGTCGACGACCTGGACGCCGCCCGCCACTTCTACGGCACGGTGCTCGGGCTGGCACAGGGCCGCAGCGCGGACACCTGGGTCGACTGGAACCTGCACGGCCACCAGTTCGTCACCCACCTGGCGCCATCCCGTCCCGGCGGCGTCCGCAACCCGGTCGACGGCCACGACGTCCCGGTGCCGCACTTCGGCCTGATCCTGACGATCCCCGAGTTCCACGCCCTCGCCGACCGCCTCCGTGCCGCCGGCGTCACCTTCGTCATCGAACCCTACGTACGGTTCGAGGGCCTGCCGGGTGAACAGTGGACCATGTTCCTCCACGACCCCGCGGGCAACGCGCTGGAGTTCAAGGCGTTCGCCGACGACTCCCAGGTCTTCGCCACCTGACCCCGGCCCAGGCCGGGTCAACGCTCGTGGACGCCCTTGAGCCCGAAGTCCATGCCGAACGGCGATGTGACGACGATCCGGTCATGGTGCACGCCGGTCGCGATGTAGTGCCCCGTGGCGTCGTCGAGCTCGTGGGTATAGATCGCGAACGCCGGTGCCGTCTGGTCGTTCTCCACCCGCCAGTAATGCCGGATACCCGCCTCCGCGTACAGCCGTGGGTGCACCCGCCGGTCCTTGCGCTTGGTGGACGGTGACACCACCTCGGCGGCGAGGGCGACCAGGTCGGCGGGGATGGGACGGTCATAGGGATCGTGCTGGGCGGAGTACACGACGATGTCGGGGGCGATCTCGACCGGTTCTGTCTCGTCATCGTCGAGGAGAACGTCCACGTCGGTATCGGCCTGCCAGTCGACCGGGGCCGCGTCCTCGATACGGGTCGCCAGACGCCGCGCGACGCGCTGGTGGATCGGGCGGGGCCGTGGGGACACGACGAGTGCCCCGTGGACAAGGCCGACGCGCACTGGGAGGTTTTCGGGCAGCGCCTCGTAGTCTGCCCGAGTCCAGGTGTCGCCGGACGGCAATGGAAGGGTCAGCGCAGGCATGGCTCGTGGCGCCCCCGGCCGAGAACTGTGCGTGTACTCGGCCAGGGTACCTGCGACGCCGCTCCTGTCCGTCTAGTCGGCGGTGGTGAGGATGAGGCCGCTGGTGGGGACGCCGGTGCCCGCCGTGACGAGGACGTTCTTCACGGACGGGACCTGGTTGGCGGAGGTGCCGCGGATCTGGCGGACGGCCTCGGCTATGCCGTTCATGCCGTGGATGTACGCCTCGCCGAGCTGGCCGCCGTTGGGGTTGACGGGGAGGCGCCCGCCGAGTTCGATGCCGCCGTCCTTGATGAAGTCGGGGGCCTCGCCGCGCCCGCAGAAGCCCAGTTCTTCGAGCTGGATCAGGACGAACGGGGTGAAGTGGTCGTAGAGGATGGCGGTCTGGACGTCGGCGGGGCTGAGCCCCGAGCGGGCCCAGAGGGCGGCCCCGACGGTGCCCATCGCGGGGAGCGTGGCCAGGTCGCCGTTGTAGTAGCCGAACATCATCATCTGGTCCGGGCCGGTGCCCTGGGCGGCGGCGGCGATGACGGTCGGCGGGTTGCGCAGGTCGCGGGCGCGGTCGGTGGAGGTGACGACCAGCGCCACGCCGCCGTCCGACTCCTGGCAGCAGTCGAGCAGGTGAAGGGGGTCCACGATCCAGCGGGACGCCTGGTGCTCCTCCAGGGTGATCGGGCGCCCGTGGAACCACGCCTTGGGGTTGGTGGCGGCGTGGCGGCGCATGGCCACGGCGACACGGCCGAAGTCCTCGCTGGTGGCGCCGTACTCGTGCATGTAGCGGCGGGCCTGCATGGCGACCCAGGCAGCGGGCGTCGCGAAGCCGAACGGCAGGTGCCAGGAGAACTCCAGGCCCGTCGAGTCGGCGCGACCGGAGGCCGTGGCCTGGCCGAAGCGATGCCCGCTGCGCTCGTTGAACGCCCGGTAGCAGACGACCACGTCGGCCTGCCCGGTGGCCACGGCCATCGCGGCGTGGGCGACGGTGCCGCACGCGGCGCCGCCGCCGTAGTCGACCCGGGAGAAGAAGCGGAGCGCGGGGATCCCCAGCTCCCGCTGGACGGCGATCTCGGCGTTGGTGTCACCGGTGAAGGTGACCAGGCCGTCCACGTCGGCGGGGCCGAGACCGGCGTCGTGGAGGGCGGACAGGCACGCCTCGGTGGCCAGCCGCAGTTCGGAGCGGCCCGAGTCCTTGGAGAACTCGGTGGCGCCGATTCCGGCGATCGCCGCCTTGCCGGAGAGGGTCACGCCTGCTCCCTGAGCTTGACGGTGGCGGTCACGTGGTCGCCGATGGACACCGTGCCGCGCACGCGGAGGGTCGTCGGGTCCGTGCGTTCGGTGTAGAGGCGGAGGGTGTCGCCCGCGTAGGCGGGGGCGCCCAAGCGGACGTCGATGCGTTCCAGCGTGGCGTCCGGAACGGTCGCCAGTGCCGCCCGCTGCACCAGGCCCATGGTGGTGAGGATGTTGACGAAGATGTCCTTGGTGCCCTGGGCGCGGGCCTTCGCGGTGTCGTGGTGGACGGGCGTGAAGTCACGGGTCGCCAGGGCCGTCGAGATGACGAAGGTGGGGGTCAGCTCGATCTCCAGAACGGGGGTTTCCGGGTCGGGGGCCGGTTCGGGGGGCGGTTCAGGGGGCGTTCCCGCCGGGACCCATTGGGGCAGGGTGAGGGTGTCGTCCATCCGCTCGAAAGTGAGCTCGACAGGCATGCCGATCTTCACGTTCTCGGGCGGGCAACGGTTGATGTTGCCCACAACGCGGACGCCCTCGTCGAGCTCGACCACGGCCACGACGTACGGGGACGTGCGGCCGGGAACGGGCGGATGGTGGTGGACGACGTAGCTGTGCACCTCGCCGCGCCCGGAGGCGACGGTGTACTCCCGGTTGGGCGAGTGGCAGGACGGGCACATCGGGCCGGGCGGGTGACGCAGCCGCCCGCAGTCGCCGCAGCGCTGGATGCGCAGCTCACCGGAGGCGACGCCGTCCCAGAAGAAGGCCGAGTCGGGGCCGATGACGGGCTGGAGGGGGTACTTGCCGCCCTTGGGCGCGCCGCCCTTGCGGGAACCAGGACGGAACTTCAGGACGCGGAACAGCATCTCGGCGACCCGTTCGTCCCGCTCGTCGTACCAGGTCTGGAACCAGGTGACGAAGTAGCCCTCGCCCATCGCGGTCTTCTTCGGGCCGGTGATGCCGTCGAAGCGCATGGTGGAGCGCAGGCGCTCGCCGTGCCGCAGGTAGCGGTCGTAGGTCTGCTCGCAGTTGGTGGCGACGACCCCCGAGTAGCCGGACTCGTCCAGCAGGCGCAGGATCCCGTCGCCGATGGAGCTGGACTTGGGCGCGTTCAGGCCGTGCATGGACCACACCTGGATCATCGCCGGTGGCGCCAGGCCGCCGGAGTGCCAGGCGGGGGAGGCGTCGCCGAGCGCCTGCGTCCAGTTGCGGATCATCGGCTCGTTGACCGGGTCGGGGCAGGGCGGCGCGGGGCGTTCCCCGGCCGCGGCCAGCTCGGCGGCCAGGGCGATCAGCCGCTCGTGGACGTCCTCCGTCACCGCGGCGCCCTCGGCAGGCCCAGGCCGATCATGGCGATCAGCTCGCGCTGGATCTCGTTGACGCCGCCGCCGAAGGTGAGGACCACCGCGCCCTTGGCGCCGCGGTCGTTGCGCTCCATGAGGTCGGCGGTGGCGGGGTCGCCGGGATCGCCGTAGCGGGCCAGCACGTCGCCGACGATCCGGCCGACCTCCTGCATCCGCTCCGAGCCGTAGATCTTGGTGGCGGAGGCGTCCGGCGCGCCCAGCCAGCCCAGGTCCTGGTTGGCGGCGACCTGCCAGTTGAGCAGCTCGTTGACGCGCAGGTAGGCGCGGACCCGGGCGAGCGCGCGGCGGACCGCGGGCTCGTTGATCAGCGGCTCGCCGTCGCGGCCCCTGGCGGTACGGGCCCAGCGCTCGAACCGGTCGTAGGTGTGGCCGATGTTCCCGGCGGGACCCAGCGTGACCCGCTCGTGGTTGAGCTGGTTGACGATCAGGTCCCAGCCCTTGTTCTCCTCGCCGATCAGCATGTCGGCGGGCACCCGCACGTCCTGGAAGTAGGTGGCGTTGGTGTGGTGGCGGCCGTCCATGGTGTGGATCGGCGTCCAGGAGAAGCCCGGGTCGCGGCAGTCGACGATGAGCATCGAGATGCCCTTGTGCTTCTTGGCGCCGGGATCGGTACGGGCGGCCAGCCAGATGTAGTTCGCGTAGTGGGCCCCCGAGGTGAAGATCTTCTGGCCGTTGACGACGTAGTGGTCGCCGTCCCGGACGGCGGTGGTGCGCAGCGAGGCCAGGTCGGTTCCGGCGCCGGGCTCGCTGTAGCCGATCGCGAAATGGCACTCCCCCGCCAGGATCCGCGGCAGGAAGAACTCCTTGTGCGCGTCGGAGCCGTACTGCAGGATCGTCGGCGCCACCGAGTTCAGCGTGATGATCGGGTACGGCACCTCCGCCCGCGCGATCTCGTTGGCGAAGATCTGCTGCTCGACCGGGCCGTAGCCGCGCCCGCCGTACTCCTTGGGCAGGGCGACGCCGAGCATCCCGTCGGCGCCCAGCCGTTTGCAGTGCTCCATGTACGCGGTGCCGAACGGGTCGTCGGCGATCGCGGCGCGCTGCTCGTCGTCGAGGCAGCCGCGGAAGTACTCGCGCAGCTCGGCGCGCAGCCTCTTCTGCTCGTCGGTCAGATCGATGAACACCTCACGCCTCCTGCGCGATGAGCGTGCCCAGGGTGTCGAGCTGTTCCTCGGCGCCGCCGAGGAGGTACCCGACCTGCTTGCCCCAGGCGAAGTAGCGGTGCAGCGGGTAGGTGACGTCGAGCCCGATCCCTCCGTGCAGGTGCTGGCAGGTGTAAAGGGCCTCCACCACCGGTTCGCACGCGTTGTACGCGGCGACCGCCAGCACCTCGTCGGTGTCGGGGGCCTGCGTGGCCAGCCGCCAGGCGCCCGCCCAGACGGCCACGTCCAAGGCGCGCTTGGCGATGTAGACGTCGCCGACCTGCATGGTCACGGCCTGGAACTGGGCCAGCGCCCGCCCGAACTGCTCGCGGGCCTTGACGTGCTCGGTCGTGAGGTTCAGCGCGCCCTCGATCACCCCGGACGCCAGCGCGACCGCTCCCGCGACCGCCGAGCGGCGGAAGGTGCGCCAGGCGGCGCCGTCCGCGGCCCCGCCGAGCAGCGCGTCCGGTCCGGCGCGCACGCCGGACAGCTCGATCCGCGACAGCGGCTCGGTGGTGGACGAGGGCTGCGGCGCCAGGATCGCCTGGGACGGCTCGACCAGGAAGATCCCGATGTCCGCGCCTTCGACGCGGGCCGGGACGAGGATCCACGACGCCTCCGCCGCGTACGGGACGAACGCCTTGACCCCGTCCAGCAGGAAACCGTCACCGTCGCGCCTGGCGGTCGTGGCCTTCGGGCCGGCCTCGCGGTAGGCGCCGGTCAGCACGGCCTCGCCCTCGTTCAGCGGCGCCAGCAGCGCCCGCTGCTCCTTGGTGCCGTGCGCCGCGATGGGCACGGCGGCCAGCGCGAGCGACGCGTACGCGGGGACGGGCGCGACATGCGCACCGATCTCGCGCAGCACCACGGTCAGCTCCACCGCGCCCAGGCCCGCGCCGCCCGCCTCCTCCGGCAGGACCGCGCCGAGCAGCCCGGCCTGGGCCAGCGCCTTCCAGGTCGCCGCGTCGTACGGGGCGCCCGTCTTCTCGTACGCCTCCAGCCGTTCCCTGGACGCCTCACGTCCCAGCACGTCGGCGGCGAGCCCGCGCAGCTCCTGCTGGGTCTCGTCGAGGTTGAAGTCCACTCATCCACTTCCTTCCAGGAGGTGCAGCCGGCCTCGGCGTTCGAACTCGGCGCGGATCAGGTCGCGGTCGTCGTCCGTCATCCGGCGGTAGGCCAGGTCGCGGCCCGGGCGCCACCACACGGGATCGTCCGTGCGCCAGCCGTCCGCGGCCAGGGCGCGTTTGAGGATCTTGTTGGACGCGGTGGCGGGCAGCTCGGCCGCGACCCGCACGTAACGGGGCGTCCACTTGGGGCTCAGCCGGGAGCATCCCCGCAGGTGGGCGGCGAAGTCGCCGGGGTCGAAGGAGTCGGTGACCAGGGCCAGCATGACCTGGTCGCCGGAGGCCGCGTCCGGGACGCCGTAGACCGCGAGCCGCCGGACGCCGGGCAGGTCCGCCAACGCCCTCTCGACCTGCGCGGCGCCGAAGTTCTCGCCGTCCACCCTGAGCCGGTCGGAGGTGCGGCCGGCGAAGAACACGTAGCCGTTCTCGTCGGCGTAGGCCAGGTCGCCGCTCCAGAACATGCCGTCGCGGACCCGGTCGGGGGCCTCGTCCTTGTAGTAGCCATCGAACAGGCCCATGCCCTCGGTGTTGACCAGTTCCCCGATGGCCTCGTCCCCGTTGAGCAGCCGTCCGGCCTCGTCGAGGCGGGCGGGCGGGCACTCGCGACCGGTCGCCGGGTCCAGCACCTTGATCCCGCCGCCGAGCCGGCCGAGCGCGCCGGGCGGGCCCGCCGGGTCGGGGGTCAGCGAGATCGCCGTCTCGGACGAGCCGTAGCCGTCGATGACGTGGCAGCCGAACCGCCGGCCGAACGCCTCCTGCTCGGACGGCGCCGCCTCGTTCCCGAACGCGATCCTGAGCGGGTTGTCCGCGTCGTCGGCCGCCTCCGGCGTGGCCAGGACGTACGACAGGGCCTTGCCCACATAGTGCAGGTAGGTGCAGCCGTGCGCGCGCACGTCCTGGAGCAGCCCGGACGCGGAGAAGCGCTCACGCAGCACCAGTTCGGCGCCGGCGGCGAGCGCGGGCGCGAACGCGGCCATGATGGCGCCGGAGTGGAACAGCGGCATCGGGCAGTAGACCGCGTCGTCCGGGGTCAGGAGGGCGGACAGGTGCTCGCCCGGGACGGTGACCTTGCGGTGCGTGACCCGTACGGCCCGCGGGCGTCCGGACGTGCCCGAGGTGAAGATCAGCATGAGGGTGGTGGTGCCGTCGGGCTCCGGCGCGTCCAGGACGGCGGCGGGCGGCAGTTCCTTGCGGTAGGTCTCGGATCCGATGTCCAGGACGGGGAGGGGCGCGCACGCGGCGGCGTGCTCCGCGTACCGCCCCTGTGTGACGATCAGGTCACAATCCGCGAGGGCCGCGTCCTCGGCCAGGCCGGCGGGGCCGCGCGTGGGGTTGAGCGCCACCAGCACCGCGCCGGACAGCGCGGCGCCGCCCAGCAAGAACACCATTTCAGGGACGTTGTCGAGGAGGACCCCCACATGCGGGGGACGGCCCGGCGCGCGCAGGGCTCCGAGCCGCCGTGCCCGGTCCTCGCACTCGGCGACCGTCTCGCGCCATGTCCACGACCTGCCGCCGGAGGCGTCGCGGAGCCCGGGACGGTCGTCGTCCGCGCGGGCGCGGAGCATCGCCGCCACCGTCATCGCGTCCACCTCCGCAGTGCCGCACGGGTACCACCGGACGGCGCAAAACTAGAACAGATTCTAGTCTCTGTCCAGAGCCGCGACCGGCGGCGGACTCGCACCGGTTCGCCGGGCATGTCAGGGTTGACCGACCGCGTGAGGTCGGTCTCGCCCGGCGTCGTGACCGGCCGATCAGATAACACGTTCTCTTCCGCGCGCTAGGCTGGATCGCCGGCGCGCGTGCGCGTGCCCGCACGGAAGGGACATACGACAGTGACCGCAGACCCCACGGCGACCGAGCAGGGAGTGCGCTCGCGCAGCCAGCACCAGCGCCGCAAGCGCATCGTGCAGGCCGCCGCGGCGCTGGCCTCCCGGGGCGGGGTCGAGGCGATGCAGATGCGCACCGTGGCCGAACGCGCGGGGGTCGCGCTGGGCACGCTGTACCGCTACTTCCCGTCCAAGATGGACCTGGTCGTGGCCGTGGTGAGCGAGGAGCTCGACCTGCTGGAGGGCAGCATCGAGCGGCGGCCGCCGCGCGCCGAGGGCCCGCCGCGGCGGGCCGTGGAGGTGCTGATGCGGGCCAGCCGCGGGCTGATGCGCGAGCCCGAGCTGGCCGAGGCGCTGATCCGCTCGCTGCTGCTGTCGGACGTCAAGACCGGCTTCGGCGACCGGATGACCGGCATGCTGCTGCGGGCCGCCACCGGGACGGACGCGGCCGTGCCCGAGGGCGACCCGCGGCGGGTGACGGCCCGCGCGCTGTCCAGCGTCTGGACCATGGAGATGATCGAGATGCTGCGCGGCCACACCACCATGGAGGAGACCCAGGCCCGGCTGGAGACCATCGCCGACCGCCTGCTGACCGGCTTCTGACCGGCTTCTGGTCGGCTTCTGACCGGCTTCTGGTCGGGGGGCCGGGTTACCGTGGCCATGGGGGTCTCGTCCGCATCGTGTGCCTTTCGCGCGTGGACGGTACCCCTACTTCACCGCAGCGGCGTCCGGCGTTCGCCCGTCCCGCTAGCCTGGCGCCGGACCATCCACAGACGAGAGAACAAGGGTGCGCAGTGAGCGAACAGCAGCCCGTGCTCAGCGACGGTGTGATCATCGAGTTCATCGCTGGCAAGGACGTGCCCGTGCGGCACAAGGACTTCGGTGAGCGGGCGGTCGTGATGCGCGACGCCAAGAACCCGGACGGGCCGATCCTGTACTTCACCGAGGCCGAGTGGGACGCCTTCGTCGCCGGGGTCAAGGACGGCGAGTTCGACGACCTGCTGGAGGACGAGCCGGCCGGAGACTCCTGACACCGGCGGCTCCTCCTGACAGAGGGTGCGGACGGGCCGGGAGCCCGGCCCGTCCGGTCAGGTCAGCTCGTCCCAGCGGGCGGCCAGCAGGCGCTCACCCCCGGCGGACAGGTCGCCGAACAGCCGCAGCCTGGCCAGGCCCCCGTCCGGGTGGATGTCGACCCGCACATGCGTGACCTCCGGCGGGACACCGGCGGTGTCGAGCCGGAAGCGGTGCCGCCCGTCCGGCTGGACGCGGGTGCGGCCCAGCAGCTCGTGCCAGGCCCCCGGGTCCTCCAGGTCGCCGGAGCGCGCGTCGATCCCGGACAGCGACACCTGGGCGGGCGCGTTGAACCTCAGATTGCCGGTGTCGATCTCGGCGAGCCGGACGAGTCCGGGCGCCGCCAGCCGCACGATCGCCCAGTCGTTGCCCGGCCCGCGCCGCCGCGCCGTCTCCCAGCCCTCCGACTGGTCGCGGGCCGTCCCGGGGAACAGCATGTTGGCCGGGGACGAGTAGAACTCGTCCGAGCAGCTCAGGACCCGCGCCCCGTTCTCCAGGGCCGCCAGGTCGACGGTCAGGCCGGTCAGCAGCCTCGGGTCCGGGACGGCCTCGCCGTGGACGCGCAGGCGGGCGACGCCCCCGTCGGGGAAGATGTTCAGCCGCACGTGGGTGAAGCGGCGCGCCATGTCGACCGGGAAGGAGTGCGCCGTGTCCCCCTTCAGCGGGCTTCTCGGGACGATCTCCGTCCAGTCGGCGTCGGCGACCTCCGCCGCCGAGGGGTGACCGGGGACCGCGCACGCCTCCACCGAGGCGTGCGGCGGGTAGTTGCCCTTGAACCAGGCCGTGTCGACGACCACTCCGCGGATCACGCCGGGCAGCCCGAGCCGGACGATCGCCCAGTCGTGCCCCAGTTCGCCGTCCTCGCCGGGACGGCGCCGGGCGGTCTCCCAGCCGTCGTACTCCTGACCCTTGGCTCCGAACGTCCCCGGGCTGAACCGCGGCGCCCACGGGTTGAGCAGGTTCTCCTTCGCCGCGAACGACTCGTCGCTCGCGGAGATCACCGACCCGCCGAGCGTCCGCAGGGCCAGATCGGGCAGCGAGGCGAAGCCGGTCACCCGGCCTCCAGCAGCACACCGCGCGGCGCGCCGTCCAGGTCCACGACCTGGCCTCGCAGCCAGGTCGCCTGGACCGAGCCGCTGAGCGTGCGTCCCTCGTACGGGGTCACGGGGTTGCGATGCCGCAGCCGCGACGGGTCCACCGTGAAGGACGCGCCGTCGTCGAAGGCCACCAGGTCGGCGTCCACGCCGACCGCGATGCGTCCCTTGCGGGCGGACAGCCCGGCCAGGGCGGCGGGGCTCTCCGCCATCCAGCGCACGACGTCGCCCAGCCCGAACCCGCGCTCCCGCGCAGCCGTCCACACGGCGGGCAGCCCGATCTGGAGGGACGAGACGCCGCCCCAGGCGGTCGCGAAGTCGCCGTGCTTGAGTTCGGGTGTGCAGGGCGAATGGTCGCTGACGACGCACGAGATGACGCCGTCGGCGAGGCCGCGCCAAAGCCTGTCGCGATTGCGCGCGTCCCGGATGGGAGGGCAGCACTTGAACGCGGTCGCGGACGGGCCGGGCACGTCGTCCGCCGACAGGGCCAGGTAGTGCGGGCAGGTCTCGGCGCTGATCTGCAATCCGCGCGCCCGCGCCTCGGCCAGCGGTTCCAGGCAGTCGGCGGCCGACAGGTGGAGGATGTGCGCGCGCACGCCGGTCTCCTCCACCAGCCGGATCACCCGCTCGACCGCGCGGCGCTCGGCGTCCGGCGGCCGGGAGGCCAGAAACGCGGCATAGCCGCCGTCGCGCGGATCGGCCAGTGCGGCCGGGTCCTCGGCGTGGACCACGACGAGGCCGCCGAACACGGCGACCGCCGCGAACGCCTCCCGCAGGCCCGCCTCGTCCAGCGGCGGGAACTCCGGGACCCCCGAATCCGACATGAAGCACTTGAACCCGGCGACCCCGGCCTCGTGGAGGGCGCACAGCGACGGCGCGTTCCCCGGGATCGCGCCGCCCCAGAACGCCACGTCCACCCGGATCTGGTCGCGTGCCGCGTCCCGCTTCGCCCACAGCGCCTCCGGCGTGGTCGTCGGCGGCGTGGAGTTGAGCGGCATGTCGACCACCGTAGTCACGCCCCCCGCGGCGGCGGCCCCGGTCGCGGTGGCGAAGCCCTCCCATTCGGTACGGCCGGGCTCGTTGATGTGGACGTGCGTGTCGACCAGGCCGGGCAGCAGCGCCGTCGCCCCCAGGTCGATCTCGGTGTCGGCGGCGAGCCGGGCGCCGTGGTCCGCGACGGCCGCGATCCGCCCGTCCCGGATTGCCACGGCGGCGGGCCGCACACCCTCGGGCAGCACCGCCCGCGACGAGCGGATCACCAGGTCGTGGACGTTCACGCGCTCGCTCATGGCGCGCCGCCGAACACGATGTGCTCGGGCCGCACCGGGATGCGCGTGAGGGGCCTGCCCGTGGCGTCCCGGATGGCCGCCACGATCGCCGGGGCGGACGAGATCGTCGGCGGCTCACCGGCGCCGCGCAGCCCGTAGGGGGCGTTCGGGTCCGGATATTCCAGGATGTCGAGCCGCATCGGAGGCATGTCGAGGATCGTGGGGATCAGATAGTCGGTGAACGACGGGTTCTGGATCTTCCCGCCCGACACCACGATCTCCTCCATCAGCGCCAGCCCGAGCCCCTGGGCCGAACCGCCGTGGATCTGCCCCTCCAGGGCCTGCCGGTTCATGATCCTGCCCACGTCCTGGACGGCGGCCAGCTCCACCACCTTGACCAGGCCGAGGTCCACGTCCACGTCCACGACGGCGCGGTGCACGCACAGCGCGAGCTGGACATGGCTGGCGCCCTGCCCGGTGGCCTCGTCCATCGCCGCGGTCGGCTTGTGGTGGAACTCGCGGGTCTCCTCGATGACCCCGTCGATGGCCCCGTCGATGGTGCCGGCGCCGAGGATCTCCTCGATGGACGCGACGACGCCCGCGCTCCGTGACACGATCTTGCCGCCGGCGAGTTCGAGATCGCGGTGCCCGAGGTGCCGCCCGGCCAGGTCGAGCAGCCGCGCCCGCACCGCCTCGCACGCCGCCTTCACCGCGCCACCGGTCATGTAGGACTGGCGCGAGGCCGAGCTGGACCCCGCGTCCCCCACCCGGAGATCGGCCGGCTGCACGATGACCTTCTCCACGCCCAGTTCGGTACGGGCGATCTGCTCCTGGATCGTGACCAGGCCCTGACCGACCTCCGCCGCCGCGGTGTGCACCAGCACGGCCGGCTCGCCGCCGATCACCTCGAGCCTGACCCTGGCGGTGGAGAGGTCGTCGAAGCCCTCCGAGAAGCAGATGTTCTTGATGCCGATGCCGTAGCCGACGCCGCGCCGCACGCCCTCGCCGTGCGTGGTCTGGGACGCGCCGCCCGGCAGGTCCCGCAGGTCGACATCGCTTCTGGGGGCGGACCCCCAGACCCCCGGGGCTTCGCCCGAAGGGCGGTCGGAGGTGTCCAGCGGCGGCGGCATCGGGACGCGCTCCACCCGGTCGAGCATCGCGGCCATGGGCGCCGGGGAGTCGATGACCTGGCCGTTGGCCAGCGCCGAGCCCTGCGAGACGGCGTTGCGGCGGCGCACCTCCAGCGGGCCGATCCCGCAGGCCGCCGCCACCTTGTCCATCATCGACTCGTAGGCGAAGCACGCCTGGACGGCGCCGAACCCGCGCATCGCCCCGCACGGCGGGTTGTTGGTGTAGACCCCGTACGCGTCGATCCGGAGGTTGGGGATCTCGTACGGGCCGACGCCGAGCGAGGCCGCGTTGCCGACGACGGCCGCGGTCGAGGACGTGTACGCGCCGCCGTCCAGGATGATCTCCACGTCGGCGTACAGCAGCCGCCCGTCCCCGGTGGCGCCGTACTCGTACCGCAGCAGCGCGGGATGGCGGTGGACGTGCCCGTGGAACGACTCGCGCCGGTCGTAGGACATCTTGACCGGCCTGCCGGTGCGCAACGCCAGCATGGCGGCGTGGATCTGCATCGACAGGTCCTCGCGCCCGCCGAACGCGCCGCCGACCCCGGCCAGCGTCATCCTGACCCTGTCCTCGGGCAGGCCCAGGCACGGGGCGATCTGCTCCAGGTCGCCGTGCAGCCACTGGGTCGAGACGAACAGGTCGACCCCGCCGTCTTCCGCCGGGACGGCCAGGCCCGACTCGGGGCCGAGGAACGCCTGGTCCTGGATGCCGACCTCGTACTCGCCGCGCACGACGACGGGGGCGCCCGCCCTGGCGGCGTCCACGTCGCCGACGCGGACGGGCTGGTGCCGCGCGATGCCCCCGAGCGGCTGCACCTTGTGGCCCTCCGGGTCGGCGAGGACCGCCCGCGGATCGACGATCGGGGTCCGCACGTCCCAGTCGATGGCGATACGGCCCGCGGCGCGGCGCGCGATCTCGGGGTGGTCGGCGGCGACGAGCGCGATCGGCTCGCCCTGGTACCTCACCTCACCGGCGGCCAGGACGGGCTGGTCGGGTTCGGCGCCGAGCCCGTACAGCGGGTGGCCGGGCACGTCCTCGTGGGTCAGGACGGCGTACACCCCGGGCGTGGCCAGCGCCGGGCCGATGTCGATGGACCGGATCGCGGCGCGCGGGTGCGGGCTGCGCAGCGTGGCGCCCCACAACATCCCGTCCATCCACAGGTCCGAGGCGTAGGCGAACTCACCGGAGACCTTCAGGGTGCCGTCGGGACGCTGCGGGCTCTCCCCCACTCCACCGCGGGTGCGGGGCATCACATCGCTCTGGGTGCTCATCGCGCCGCCAGCTCCATGAGACGGCGGTGGGCGGCGGCGCCGCGGCGTCCCGCCTCGTCCTGGGGGACGGTGACCAGCGTGTCGTCCTCCACCACGGTCCGGCCACCGACCAGGAGCCGTTCGAGCGGGGGCGTCTTGCCGAACGCGAACGCGACCACGGGATCGTCGATCGCGTCGTAGAAGCCGCCGAGCCGCCACAGCGCGATGTCGGCCAGCTTGCCGGGCTCCAGCGAGCCGATCTCGTCGTCGCGTCCCAGGCAGCGGGCACCGCCGAGGGTCGCGATCTCCAGCGCCTCGCGGGCGGTCAGCGCGGCCGGCCCGTACCGGGCCCGTTGCAGGTACATGGCCTGCCGGATCTCGCCCGCCAGCGGCACCATCTCGGCGGACGCCGACCCGTCCACGCCCAGCCCGACCGGCGCGCCCGCCTCCAGCAGGTGCGCGATGCGCGCGATGCCCGCGCCCAGCCGCGCGTTGGAGCTGGGGCAGTGCGCGACGCCGGTACGGGTCTCGGCGAGCCGCTTGACGTCGGCGTCGTGCAGGTGGACGCAGTGCGCGAGCCACACGTCCTCACCGAGCCACCCGAGTGCGTCCAGGTACTCGACGGGGGTCATGTCGAACTGCTCGCGGGTGTGCTCCTCCTCGTCCAGGGTCTCGGCGAGGTGGGTGTGCAGGCGGACGCCCTTCTCACGCGCCAGCCGCGCCGACTCGGTGAGCAGGTCGCGGCTGACCGAGAACGGCGAGCACGGCGCGACCGCGACGCGCACCATCGAGCCGGGCGCGGGGTCGTGGTGGCGGGCGATGGCGTCCTCGGTCTCGGCCAGGATCGTGTCCAGGTCCTCGACGACCTCGTCGGGCGGCAGCCCGCCCTCGCTGCGGCCCCGGTCCATCGAGCCCCGGCAGGGGTGGAAGCGGATGCCCAGCTCGGCCGCCGCCTCGATCTCGGCCGCGAACAGGTCGCCACGTCCCTTCGGGAACACGTAGTGGTGGTCGGTGGAGGTGGTGCAGCCCGACTTGGCCAGCCAGCCGAGTCCCGCGCTCGCCGCGCCCCGCACGACCTCGGCGTCCATCTTCGACCAGGGCTCGTACAGCGTGGTGAGCCAGTCGAACAGGGTGCTGCCGGTGGCCAGGCCCTGGCTCGCCCACTGGTACAGGTGGTGGTGGGTGTTGACGAGGCCGGGCGTGGCCAGGCAACCGGAGGCGTCGATCCGTTCCCCGTCCCGCACCGGGGCCGGGCCGGGGCCGACCGCGGTGATCCGGTCGTCTTGGACGACGATGTGCCCGCCCGGGTGCTCCTCCCCCGAGACGGTCACCACATGGGCGTTCTCGATGATCGTCCTCATGCTCCGCCCCCGTTCCGGCGCCGGGCGGCGGCCAGGCGCACCGCGTCCAGGATCTTCTCGTAGCCGGTGCAGCGGCACAGGTTCCCGGCGAGGGCCTCGCGGATCTCCGCGTCCGCCGGGTCCGGGACGCGGTCGAGCAGCGCGTGCGACTGGACGACCAGGCCCGGAGTGCAGAACCCGCACTGCACCGCGCCCGCCTCCACGAACGCCCGCTGGACGGGGTCGAGCCGGTCGCCGTCCGCGAGCCCCTCGACGGTGCGGACGTCGCGGCCCTCGGCCTGTCCGGCGGCCACCAGGCACGCGCACACGGTGACGCCGTCGAGATAGACCGTGCAGGACCCGCATTCACCCTGCTCGCAGGCGTTCTTGGAACCCGGCAGCCCCATCCGCTCGCGCAGCACGTACAGCAGGCTCTCCCCCTCCCAAACATCGTCGACGGTCTCCTTCGAGCCGTTGACGGTGAACGTGACGCGCATCACGAGGCCTTCCTCCCGGTCGTGTACTCGTCCCATGCCCAGGCGAGGGTGCGGCGCGCCATCACGGCCAGGGCGTGCTCGCGGTAGCCGGCGGTCCCCCGGACGTCGTCGATGGGGTCGGCGGCCTCCTTCACCAGCTCGCCGAAGCGTTCGGCGGTCGAGGGCGGGATCGGGGCGCCGCCGTCCCAGTCCAGTTCGGCGGACAGGAACTCCTCGGCGGCGACGGCGCGGCGCGGGGTCGGGGCGGCCGAGCCGACGCCCGTCCCGGCCCGGCGCTCGCCCGGACGCAGCGCGATCGCGAACGAGCACACCGCGATCACCATCGCGTTCCTGGTGCCGACCTTGGAGAAGTACTGCGGGCCGGTGGCGGGGACCGTCCAGAACGCGCGGATCAGCTCGTCCGGCTCCAGCGCGTTCCGCTTCACCCCGGTGAAGAACGCGGACGCGGGGATCATCCGGACGCCGCGCCCGGCCGACTCCACCTCGATCTCCGCGTCCCCGGCCAGCAGCGGCGGGTGGGCGTCGCCCGCGGGCGAGGCCGCGCCCAGGTTGCCGCCGACCGTGCCACGGTTGCGGATCTGCGGGGAACCGACCGTGCGGGACGCCTGCGCCAGCCCCGGCAGCCGGTCGCCCAGCTCCGCGACCAGGCGGGCGTAGGTGACGCCCGCGCCGATCCGCAGACGGCCGTCCGCGGTGCCGTGCTCGGCCAGCTCCCGGATCCCCGTCAGGTCGAGGAGCGCGCCGGGGCGGCGCTGGTCGAAGTTGAGCTCCACCATCACGTCGGTGCCGCCCTGGATGGGCAGCGCGTCCGGCCGGGCGGCCTTGGCGGCCAGCGCGTCCTCCCAGGTCAGAGGGCGCAGGAAGTCCATCTCGTCATCCTCCCTACGCCCAGGCCGCCGGGGCGGGCGGCGCGCCGTCGTCCAGGACCGTGCCCTCGATCAGCCCGTACGGGCGGTCGGCCGCGAAGTACACCTCGTTGTCGTTGTCCATCCCGAACGGGCTCAGATCGACCAGGAAATGGTGCTTGTTGGGCATCGCCAGCCGGATCTCGCAGATCCCGGGCTGGGTTTCGAGCACGCGCCGTCCCATCTGGTAGAGGGTCTGCTGGAGGGAGAGGCTGTGCGTCTCGGCGAAGGTCTCCAGCAGGGATGCCCGCGCTTCTTGGAAGGAGGCCGCGAAGTCGGCCCGCGTCTCCCGGTGCCGCCACCGCGCGGTGACCGCCGTCGCCAGGACGCGGTCACGGGTCGGCTGGAGCGTGGTGAACTCGTCCTGAAGGAACCCGTGGAACTCGCTGCCCGTCGAGTTGAGCACGACCAGGTCCTTCAGCCCCGACACCACCGACTCGGACCCGCCCGTCCCGTCGCTGTGGACCAGCGCCGTGCGGACCTCCGTCCCGGACCGGACGAACGAGTGCCCGCTCTCGCCCGGGATCCGCGACCAGCCGTACTCCTCCACCTCCACCCGGGCATGGGAGATCGTCGGATGGGCGTCCACGAAATGGCGCGCCAGGAGGAGGGCGAACTCCTCGATCTCCCCGATGCCGTGCTTCGCGGCGAACGCGTACACGGTGTTCTTCTGCGAGTCGGTCGGCAGCACCGCCGCGTTGTCGCCCGTCAGATGGACCGCGTGCATGTCCCCGGAGAGCGACACCCCCACGTTCAGATCCTTGAGGTGATGGGTGGCGCCGTCCCTGGTCACGCGGACGACCCTGGTCTCCGCCTTCCCGTACCGGTTGGGCCCGAGCACGATCGCCATACGGCTCAGCCCTCCGTTTCCCGTCCGAGCAGCTTGGCCAGCCGCAACTGCACGATCTTCCCCAGTTCTCCGCGTACGACCCCTCGTTCCACCTCGGGCGGATTGCCGAGCCGCCGCTCCAGCGCGGCGAGCATGTCGGCGGCGCCGAGCCCCGTGGCGCAGATCAGGAACACGTGGCCGAAGCGCTCCTCGTACCGCCGGTTGCCCTCGGCGAGCGCCGTCCTGACCCGCTCCTCCGCCGCGTCCATCCCGGACTGCTCGCGCCTGGACCAGGACGCCTCGCGTCCCCTGCCCTCCGGCCGCTCGCCGATCCGCGGATGCGCGCGCAGGGCCGCCTCGACGTCCGCCCAGTCCAGCCCGTCCAACGCCACGGCGGCGGCGTCGCGCAGCGCGGGAAGGCCCCCGTACGGCCTTCCGCCCGCGACCACCGCCGCCCAGCGCCGCGACGCGCAGCAGGCCAGCAGCGAGTCCTCGGCCGCCGCCGCCGGCAACGCGTTGAGCTCGTCCAGGGTCACCGAACCCTCCTCCGCCTCGTGCCAGCAGTACACACAGGCCACCGCGCGCCGGTGAAGCCACAAGACCTCCGAACCGCGCACCCCCGGACCGGCCGGTTTTCGTAGCTTGGTCCAATAGGAGGACCATGAAGCTGCGTGCGCTGCTCGGCATGCCCGAACTGGGGCTGCGGGCGATCACGGGTGAGGACGCGCTGGACCGCGAGATCCGGTGGGTCGTCACCACCGACCTGCGCGACCCCAGCCGCTACCTCAGCGGGCGCGAGCTGGTGCTGACCGGGCTGGTGTGGTGGAAGGAGCCCGCCGACTCGGAGGTGTTCGTGCGGGCGCTGGCCGCGTCGGGCGTGTCCGGCCTGGCCGCCTGGGACGTCGAGCGCGGCCGCATCCCGCCCGACCTGGTGGACGCCTGCCGGCGGCACCGGATCCCGCTGTTCCAGGTCCCCGAGCACGTCGCGTTCGCCACGGTCACCGAGCAGGTGGTGCGGCGGCTGTCCACGGCGCGGGCCGCCGACCTCGGCGCCGTCCTGGACCGGCACCGCCGTCTGGTCGCCGGTCTCACCGAGGGCGCCGGGCTCGACCCGGTGCTCGAACTGCTGGGCCGTGACCTGGGCATGCGGTGCTGGGTGCTGACGCCGTCCGGCCGCCTGGTCGCGGGGCCGGAACGCCTCGACGCCGATCCGCCCGGTCTCGCCCGCGCCTTCCTCACCGCGCCCCGGCTCCCCCACGTGCTGGGCTCGCCGCCCCTCACCCTCCTCCCGGTCGCCCCGGAGACCACGTCGCGGGTCGCCGACTGGTTCATCGCCTGCGAGGGCGACTGGACCGAATGGCCCGCCGAGCGCCGCGCCCTCACCGACGAGCTGGCCGCGATCGCCGCGCTGGAACGGGCCCGGCTGGACGACCGCCTCAGCACCGAGGGCCGCCTCGCCCAGGAGCTGATCCGCCTCGTGGCCTCCGGGACCGAGGAGGTCCAGTCCCATCTCAGGCTCACCGGCGCCGACCTCGCCGCGCCGTTCACCGCGGTCGTGGCGACGGCCGGGGGCGGGCTGCGCCCCGGCGAGCTGCGCACCGTGCTCGCGGAGATCCTTCCCGGCCGTCCCCTGCTGGGGCTGCTCGGTGACGAGGCGATCGCGCTCGTCCAGGCCGGGACCGACCTGGCCGGGTCGCTCCGCGCGTCGCTGTCGGCGCTGGCCCCCGGCCTCACGGAGCTGGCCGTCGGGGTGAGCGACCGCGTCCGCGCGGGCGAGCTACGCGGCGCCGTGGACGAGGCCCGCTACGCCCGCCGCCTGGCCGCCTCCCGTACCGACCCCGTGTGCGTCGTCGGGCACGACGAACTGGGCACGCACCTCATCCTGCTCGCAAGCGTCCCGGACGACGTGCGGCACATGTTCACCGAACGCCTGCTCGACCCGCTCCGCGCCTACGACGAGGTCCACAAGGCCGACCTGATCCGGACCCTGGAGGCGTTCCTCCAGCATGACGGCTCGTGGACGCGCTGCGCGGAGCATCTCCACCTGCACGTCAACTCGGTCCGCTACCGGATCCAGCGCATCGAGGCCCTGACCGGCCACGACCTGTCCCGCCTGGAAGACCGCGTCGACTTCTTCCTGGCCCTCCGCCTCCGCTGATCACCAAGCGTGTTCCCCTGAGCGCGGACGGGCATCCGGAGCGCTGAAACTATCGGCGAGGTCATAGGCGGGGGCCGAGGGCGGGCGGACGATCACGGCACCACGCGCCCCGTTCGGGGCGACCCTCCCCGTGAAGTGAGGCTCCCATGAGACCAGGGCGAAAGGGCGGGCGGCTGCTCGCCGCGTCGCTGAGCACACTGCTGGTGACGGTGTTGATGATGGTATTCCTGCCCGCCTCTGCGGAGGCGGCGGCTCCTCCCCGGCCGCAGAGCGATCCGTTCTACCGACCGCCGTCCCCGCTTCCGGCGGGCAGGCCGGGCGATGTGATCCGGAGCGAGGCGGTGACCGCGTGGGTCCTGCCGCTGGTTCCGATGAACGCCCGCGCGTGGCGTGTCATGTACCTGTCGAGCGACGCCAAGGGACGGCCGAACGCGGTCACGGGGACGGTGCTCGTCCCACGGAAGGCATGGAACGGCCCAGGGAAACGGCCACTGGTCGGCTACGCGATCGGGACGCACGGGCTCGGCGACCATTGCGCCCCTTCGTACGGGCTGCGCATCGGGCTGGACTATGAGTCGGTGTTCATCAGTGCCCTCCTGGCCAGGGGCTGGGCCGTGGTGGTGACGGACTACGAGCAGCTCGGCACACCCGGCGTCCACACGTACATGGTGGGCCGCTCGCAAGGGCACGCCGTCCTCGACTCGCTCCGTGCGGCGACGCGCCTGGACGCCGCCGGGCTGCCGGGTGACTCGCCGATGGGCGTGGCCGGCTACTCCCAGGGCGGCACGTCGGCGGGATGGGCCGCGCAACTCAAGGACGAGTACGCGCCCGAGCTGCCCATCAAGGGCGTGGCGGCGGGTGGTGTGGCCGCGGACCTCTCGGAGGTCGCCGAGCACCTGGACGGCAGCCTGTTCTTCATCCTGCTGGGCGCGGCGGCGGTGGGCTTCGACGCGGCCTACCAGGAGCTGCCGTTCACCGAGCATCTCAACGCCGCGGGCAGGGCGCTGATGGAGGACGCCCAGGACGACTGCATCGTGGACGCCCTCACCAAGGCGCACTTCAAGCGGATGTCCGACTATCTCGACGTGGATTTGCTGAACACCCCGGAGTGGCAGGAGAAGCTCCGCGCCAACCGCCTGGGCGGTGGCGCGTCACCGTCCATGCCGGTGTTCCAGTACCACGCGATCTACGACGAGATGGTGGACGCCTCCCAGGCGAGGACGCTGCGCAGGGAGTGGTGCGGTGCGGGCACGACGCTGCGCTGGCACGAATACCTGCTGCCTGAGCACGCCCTCGCGGCCTTGGGAGCGGCCGGCGATGTCCAGAGCTGGCTCGCCGACCGCTTCGCCGGCAGGCCCGAGGCCGGCAACTGCTGATCGGGCCGATCGCCGATCTCGAGCACGGTCTGCGCGCCCGCGGCGGTGCCGAGATCGGCGGCGACGCCGTCGATCTCGGCACCCGGCCGCGATGGCGCGTCCGATCCCCTGGGTCGATCCGCTGACGAACGAACCACGTGATCGCCACCAGGGCGCGCGGTGCCGCCCGTCACCAGGTGAAGGCGCCCTTGAAGGTGGTCTCCGCCGGGGTGTAGCCGAGGACGGTCCGGGCGGCGGTGAGGTCGAGGGTCCGTTCGACCGCCAGGTGGCTGATGGCGTAGCGGGTGAGACGGGGCGGTTCAGGGCGGCGTGCCAGCAGGTAGGCGCCCTCCACGGCGGCGGCGAGCGGACGTACGGCGGACGCGGGCAGGTAAAGCGGGCGCGCCTTGACGCCGCGTTCGGCGAGGAGCGCCCGTAATGCGGCGTGTATGGTCACCGGCTCGGCGTCGGCGATGTTGAAGATGCCCGTCCCCACCGGACCCATGGCCGCGCGCAGGCATGCCTGGACGAGGTTGCCGATGGAGGTCAGGCTCACCCGCTGACGCCCGTTCCCCACGGCGGGCAGGATCGGCCCGCGTACGGACGACAGGACGCGGGGCAGCAGTGTGGTGTCCCCTGGACCGTACACCGCGTGCGGGCGGAGGATCACCGCCTCACGCTTCGCCGGGCCGCGCCAGAGCGCCCGTCCGTACCCGCGCATGACCGACAGCACGGCGCGCTCGGCCGCCGCCTTGGACGCCCCATAGGCATTGAGGTAGCGAGGCGCGGGCGCCTGGTCCTCCCTGGCCATGACCGTCGGGCTGTACGGGTCGTACACGCTGGCCGTGCTCACATGCACGAACCGGCCCTTGGGGAAGGACGCGAGGACGTGCTTCGTACCGGCGAGGTTGGTGGCGAAAAGGGTGGAGGCCGCGCCCCAGTCGGTGACGCTGCCCGCGCAATGGATGACGGCGTCGACCACTGGAGCGTCCCGCAGTGGGCCTTGGGTCAGGTCCCACGAGCGGTAGGGCGCACCGGCGACGTGTTCCGGTTCGACCTGGGGGCGGCGGCCATAGGCGAACGGCTCGATCCCTTGGCCGACGAGGGCCCGGCATACGGCGCCGCCCACGAACCCCGAGGCGCCCGTCACGGCGATCCTCATGGCGTACCACGTACCAGGTCACGCAGCCGGTCGCGGTCGAGCTTGCGGGAACGCCCGGAACGGGGCAGCTCGGTGAGGACGACGATGCGGTCCGGTAGCGCGTCGTGGTCGATGAGGTCCGGGAGGCGCCGCCGGAGCCGTTCGGGGTCGGCGTCGCCGACGATGGCCAGCACCACCTCTTCGTCGCCGGTCTCCGAATCGGGCACGCCGACGATGGCGGCCTCCGTGACACCGTCGATCGCCGCGATGGCGGGCTCGTACAGCCCTGGGTACAGGTTGAACTTGCCCCGGATCAGCATGTCCTTCTTGCGTCCGGTCAGGACGAGGCGGCCATCGGCGTCGAAGCGGGCGAGGTCGCCTGTGGGCAACTCGGTCATGGGGGTGTCGCCCAGGTATCCGCGGCACAGATTCGGCCCGGACAAGTGCAGCTCACCGTCGTCAGGCGCGATGCGCGCCTTTACCAGAGGTGTGCCGAGGAGGTCGCCACCGCCCCAGGACTCGGTGTGGGCCAGCTTCTCTTGGGCGGAGGCGATCGCCACGGGGAGGATTTCGGTCATCGCGTAGACGGAGAGAACCTTGGCTGAGGGGACGGCTGCGGACAGGGCACGGCGCAGGATCGCCGGAGGGGCCGGGGCCGCGCCCAGAAGAACGTAGCGCAGGGCCGCGGGCAGCGTGGGACGGACCTCCAGGATCTCGGCCAGGTGGACCGGAACGCAGAAGGTATGGGTGGCGCCTCGTTCCTCTAGCAGCCGAGCGAACTTCGCCGGAGAGCAGGAAAGAGGAGGCATCGACCAGCGCGCGCCCGAGATGAGGGTGGGCAGCCCGAGCATGAGCTGGTCGGTGTGGACGACGTCCCCCGGCCCCAGCGGAAGCCGTTCACGGAACAGGTCCAACGCGGCGGCCAAGGACGCCTGGGTATGCACCACCGCACGCGGGTGCTCGGTGGTGCCGGACGTGAAGATGACGGCGGCCTCGGCATCGGGGTCACCGGTGCCGGACCCGGCGGCTTCGGCCCGCCCGCTCACCAGCGTCGTGAACGGCAGCGCGCCGCGCGGCACCCCGGGCAACCACCGTCCGACGTAGATATGGCGCAGCTTGCCTTGCCCCGAGACTTCCAGCGAACCGAGCTCGGGCAGCAGAAGACCGCGACGCCGCGCGTATGCGCGCACCGGCCTCAGGCGGCTTCCCGCATAAAGAACGGCTTCGGCCGCAGACCACCGAGGACGCGCCAAGCGAAGCCGCGCCGTGAACATCTCCGGCCCTGCGCCGGGGTCGGCGAACACCACGGCCCCACCCGCGGCCACCACACCCAAGGCAAGCACGACCGCCTCAGGTGATGGACGCACGGAGAACAGCACCCGGTCTCCCGACCTCAGC
This sequence comes from Actinomadura sp. NBRC 104412, assembly GCF_030269515.1. GTDB lineage: Bacteria > Actinomycetota > Actinomycetes > Streptosporangiales > Streptosporangiaceae > Spirillospora. The sequence continues at coordinate 171,633 of NZ_BSTM01000009.1, forward strand.
CCGGCCTCGACCAGGGCATGGCGTACAGCAAGCACCTGGCGCTGTAGCTCGCCGTAGGTCAGCTCCGTCCCGTCCCCGGCCACCAGCGCGACGGCCTCGGGCGTGGCGGCGGCCTGGTCGAGCAACCTTCCGACCAGTGTCATGCCTTTCTCACCACCAGCCGCGCATAGCCCGGGATCAGGACGCGGCGGGACGCGGAACGGCGCACCACCGTCAGCGGCGCGGCGGCGACGACGGTACGGGCCATCGCACGGGCCTCGGCCATGGCCAGCGGGTAGCCGATGCAGAAGTGCGGCCCCGCGCCGAACCACAACCGGCGCAGCTCGGGCGGGTGCGGCGGCGCGTCGGCGTCGAACGGGCCGTACGCGCGGCAGCAGTTGTGCGTGGCGATCACGACGCGGTCGCCGGGTCCGACCCGCACACCGCCGATCGCGGCGCGGCGGTGCACGCTCCGCAGCATGACCGGCGTGGGCGTGGTCACCCGCATGGCCTCGTCGATCACACGGTCCAGGACGCCCGGGGCCAGGACCGCGGCGTCCAGCCGTCCCGCATCGTGCAGGAGCGCGATCAGGCGGGGGACGAACGTGGCGACGGTCTCGGTGCCGGTGAGGAAGAACGCGCTGGCGGCCCCGCGCGCCTCGGCCTCCGACAGGCCGAGGGCGCGCATCCGCCCCATCACCGTGGTCTCGTCGCCGGACGCGTACGCCTTGGCGGCGATGTCGCCCAGCGGGCCGAGGACGGAGCGGGCCCTCTCCACCTGGGAGTCCGACAGCCGGCGGGTGCGCAGGGTCACCATGGACACGATCCGCTCGCCCTGCTCGAACAGCCGCCGCCAGTCGTCCTCGGACCGCGTCTCCAGCCCGATGACCTCGCAGATCACGGCGCCGGCCATGACCCGTACGGCGTCCACCAGGTCGGCGACGGCACCGCGCGCCAGCCGGTCGGCCAGGCGCGCCAAGGGTTCGTCCAGCACGCGAGCGCACAGCGCCTCGGTGTAGGAGGGCGTGAACAGCTCCGAGAGGCGGCGACGGAGCGCGCGGTGCGCCTCCCCCTCCATGTTCAGGAGCACGGACGGCCCGAGTACGGGCGTCCAGAGGTCGCCTGGGGAGCCGGGTCCGTCCTTACGGAACGTCTCGCCGTCCATAAGGACCTCGCGCGCGAGCGCGGCCTCGTTCACCACGACCCCGACACCGCGCACCCGTACGACCGGGCCTAAGCGGGCCAGCCCTCGCATCAGGGGGTACGCGAACGGATGCGCGGACAGGTAGAGCCGCCGCTCCCAGTCGGTGCTCACCGCACGTCCCCGATGCGGATGTCCACGACCTCGGGTGTGTAGCGGTGGTCGGCGTACCAGCCGAGCGTCCCGATGAGGCCGTAGGCGCGCAGCCGCCGCACGGACCCGTAGACCACCATGTCCTTGCGGAGCCCGTACGCGCGTGTCAGGCGGCGCACCTGATTGACCAGCGCGCGGTCCTCATGCACCTCCTCGATGCGGGTACGCGGGAAGCCGCCCGCGCGCTCGTACAGCGAAGCGGTGATGGCCACGTTGCAGCCCGGCATCATCACGTACGGGCCGAGCGAGAGCGGGTCCCGGTTGCCGGGGCGGAACCGGCCGAACAGCGCGGCGATCCCGATCACGGCGGGCAGCAGGCGCCGTTCCCACAGCTTGAGCCGGAACTCGTCGGTGCGGGGGCGCAGCGGCCCGCTGACCATCTCGAGCCCGTCGCCGAAGGCCCGCTTCACGGCGGCGATCCAGCCGGGGTCCGGGAGGCAGTCGGCGTCGGTGCGGGCGATGTGCGTGGCCCCGGCGGAGATGGCGTGCCGGAAGCCGGTGTCGGCGGCGGCGCCCGTCCCCTTCCGCGGCTCCGTGATGATCCGTACGGGAAAGGGGGCGGCGAAGGAGCGCACCACCTCGGCGGTGCGGTCGGCGCTGCCGTTGTCGACCACGACCAGGGTGAAGTCCGTGTCGGTCTGCTCGGCGAGGCGCCGCAGCGTGGCGCCGATCGACCGTTCCTCGTCGTACGCGGGGATCACGACCCACAGCCTCATCACGGCCTTCATCAGAGCTCCGCCAGCAGGACGCCGAGGCTGACACCGCCCGCCAGCCCGATGAACGCCACCAGGTCGCCCGGCCCGCAGCGTCCGGTCCGGAGCGCGATGTCGAGTTGCAGCGGCAGGGACGCCGACGCCAGGTTGCCGTGCTCGGGCAGCGTGATGACGAGCCGGTCCGCGGGGATGCCGAGGACCGACCGCAGCACCTCCAGGTACGGCATCGTCACCTGGTGGACGCCGATGAACGCGAAGTCGTCCCATGCCAGCCCGGTCTTCGCCAGCGCGGTCAGGAACAGCTCCGGGCCGGTCGCGAGAAGGACGTCCTTGAGCCTCCGCCCGTCGCCGCTGAAGTAGCCGAACTCCGGGTCGCGCGGGTGCATCGATCCTCCGCCCGGCAGCGTGCCGGCGTCCCAGGCGGTGGAGACGGCGGTGAAGTCCCGGTAGAAGATGCCGCCGTCCGGCGCGGCCTCGACCAGCATCGCGGCGCCGCCGTCGGAGAGCGTGTAGCCGGCGAAGGCGTCCACGAACTGGGCGCGGCCGGCGACCTTCCAGCGGATGGCGCGGGACGGGCTCTCCCCCGTGCACACCAGCACCCGCTCGTGCTGCCCGGTGCGGATGAGCGCGTCGGCCAGTTGCAGGCCGTTCAGGAAGCCGTTGCAGGCGTTCTTGACGTCGAAGACCGGGCAGGACGCGCCGAGCTTGGCCGCGACGATGTGGGCGGTGGCCGGTTCGACCAGGTCCTGCGAGGCCGACGCGAAGATCAGCAGGTCGAGCCGGTCCGGGCCGTGGCCGCGGTCGGCCAGCACCCGGCGGGCGGCGGCGACGGCCAGGTCGGACGCCTGCTCGTCGTCGGCCATGACATGCCGGGCCGCGATGCCGGTCATCCGCTGGACGATGGTCGGGTAGGGCCGGTAGCCGTCGCTCTCGGCCGCGATCCTGGCCTCCACCTCGGCGCTGGTGAGGGTGCGCTCGGGCAGGTGGGAGGCGACTCCCGCGATGCGTGCTCTCACTGGTCGGGGCCCCCGTTCCTCGATGGCATGGCACCAGCCTCAGCGGTCACCGCCGCCGCCGACCAGGGAGACCCTACGGAACCCGGGATAGGCACTTCACCTCGGACCCGGATGAGTACCGACACTCACCACTCTGAGCGGTATGCCCCATCGAGCCCGAACGATCCGGGCGGAAGACTCTCCCTGTGATCGGAACGGGGACTGTGATGAGAACGAGGACTGTGATGAGAACGGGGACCGGTGCCGCCGCGGCCCGGCATGAGGCCAGGCTGCTGTGGAGCGGGAACAAGGGGCTCTTCGCCCTGCTGGAGGCGGCCAGGCACACCGGGCCCATAACGCGCGTGCCGAAGCTGGGATGGGTGGTGACCGACCCGCTGCTGGCACGGCAGGTCCTCAACGACCATGCGCGGTTCAGCATGGTGGGCGAGGGCGGGGTCGGCCACATGTGGGGTCAGCTTTTCGGGGACGAGATGGCGGGCTTCTTCGGGGGCGCCCGCCATACGGAGGTGCGCACCAAGGCCCGCGACCTCTTCACCGAGGACAGCGCCCGCCGCCTGGTACAGCGCTCCCAGGGTTCGTACTACACCGCCCTGGCGAGGCGGCTGGCGGCAGGCGAGACGGTGGACGTGGCCGACGCCACCCGTGTGCTGGCAGGACGCCTGGTCTGCGATCTCCTGGGGCTGCCCGCCGATGAGCCGGACGACACGTACCGGAAGGTCTTCGCCTCAGGGGAACGCCTTGCCGCGCTCGCGATGGGCACCACCGCGTCCACGGAACTCGCCCCGGAAACCCTGGCCCGAGCAAGGGCCATTGTGGACGAGATCACCGCCGGGGTGGACGACGCCTACCGCACGGCCGGTTCTGACACCATCCTCGGTCGTTGCAGGGAAATGAATCTCGGGCTGCCCCTGGCGCGCGGGCTGGCCACGCTGCTGGCCATCGCGGGAACGGAAACCGGGTCGTCCGGCACATCCCGTACGGTGGCGCTCCTGCATGACACAGGGCAGCAAGGGGCGCTTCTGGCCGACCCAAGCCTGATGGAGAACGCGGTGCGGGAAGGCTTGCGCGTCTCCACACCCGCCCCTGTCATCGGGCGCCATGTCTCACGCGATGCCACGGTCGGAGGGCGGCGGCTACGGGCGGGCGACCGGGTCCTGCTGCTCACCTATCTCGCCACCACGAGCGTCGGCGCGTTCGACATCAGGCGGGACTACGTACCCGAGACCCGGCAGTTGTGGTTCGGCGGCGGGCGTCACCTGTGCCTCGGCGCCGCGGTGGCCCGGACGCAGGTCACCCGGATGCTGGAGACGCTGCTCTCGCAGGGACGCCCGTACCGGATCGTGTCGCGCCGCGCCGCCACGCGGGTCCTGGTCCCGGCCTACGCGAGCCTGCGCGTCGCGCTGGCGCCGCACGGAGGGGGCCGCCCTTCCGCGCCAAAATAGAACAAGTTACAGTCGTGGGCGAATCTCGTTCTACAAGGAGAGCCCATGGGCAGGCCCGTGATCGTGGAGGCGGTACGCACGCCGATCGGCAAGCGCAACGGCTGGCTCGCCGGCCTCAAGGCGCAGGCCGTCCTGGCGCACGCGTACACGGCGCTGCTGGACCGCGCCGGCCTGGACGGCGGCGAGGTCGAGCAGGTCTTCGCCGGCTGCGTCACGCAGGCGGGCGAGCAGGGCGGGCACGTGGGACGGTACGCGTGGCTGTACGCGGGGCTGCCCTGGCAGACCGGCGTCACGACGATCGACGCGCAGTGCGGGTCGGCGCAGCAGGCCGTGCATCTGGCCGCGTCGCAGGTCGCGGCCGGAGCCCTGGACGTGGCGATCGGCGCGGGCGTCGAGGTGATGAGCCGGTCGCCGCTCGGCAGCAACGTGCTGCCCGCCAACCCGCGTCCCGACGACTGGTCGCTCGACATGCCCAACCAGTTCGAGGCCGCGGAGCGGATCGCCGCCCGGCGCGGCATCACGCGCGCCGACCTGGACGCGTTCGGGGCGCGCTCGCAACGGCTGGCCGCCAAGGCGTGGGCGGACGGGCGGTTCGACCGGGAGGTCGCGCCCATCGAGGCCCCGGTGCTGGACGGCGAGGGCGATCCGACCGGTGAGACCCGCACCGTCACCCGCGACCAGGGTCTGCGCGACACCACCGTGGAGGGCCTGGCCAAGCTCAAGCCGGTGCTGGGCGAGGGCGGCCTGCACACGGCGGGCACGTCCTCGCAGATCTCCGACGGCGCGTCCGCCGTCCTGGTCATGGACAAGGACAAGGCGCGTGCGCTCGGCCTGCGCCCGCGCGCCAGGATCAGGGCGCAGGCGCTGGTCGGGGCGGAACCGTACTACCACCTGGACGGGCCGGTGCAGTCGACCGAACGCGTGCTGAGCCGTGCGGGCATGGCGATGGCGGACATCGACATCACCGAGATCAACGAGGCGTTCGCCTCCGTGGTGCTGTCGTGGGCGTCCGTCCACAAGCCCGACCTGGACCGGGTGAACGTCAACGGCGGCGCGATCGCCCTGGGGCATCCGGTCGGGGCGACCGGCGCCCGGCTGGTCACCACCGCCCTGCACGAGCTGGAACGCCGCGACGCCGCCACCGCACTGGTCACGATGTGCTGCGGCGGCGCGCTGTCCACCGCCACCATCCTCGAACGGATCTGATCGCGTGCCATCACTACCGGCGGAGCCGCCCGAAGCCAACCCTTCTTTTCCGGGCGGCGCGGAGGGTCGTCCCCCCGCGCAGGAAAGACCGGGCCCGGCGGGGCCGGAGGATCTGGGCGGGGGTGTGTGGAGCGTTCCCGTGCCGATCCCGGGCAACCCGCTCGCCTACACGCTCGTGTACGCGCTGGAGAGCCCGCGCGGGCCGGTGCTGGTCGACGCGGGCTGGGAGCACGAGGACGCATGGTCGGCCCTCAAGAACGGTCTCGGCTCGTTCGGCATCGACATCGCCGACGTCTACGGCGTCGTGGTCACCCATTTCCACCCCGACCACGCGGGCCTGGCCGGACGGGTCCGCGAGGCGTCCGGCGCCTGGGTGGCGATGCACGCCGACGACGCCGCGATCATCCGGACGTTCCGCGAGGTGCTCGGCAAGGACACCGGCCGCTCCTGGGAGAGGGAGAACCTGCGCAGGGCCGGCGCGGACGAGCGCGAGCTGGCCGAGCACAGCGGCCGGGACGGGGTCGACCCGCCCGCGCTCCCCGACCGCGAGCTCACCGACCGGGAGCTGGTGGACCTCCCGGGCCGGCGGCTGCGAGCGATCTGGACACCCGGTCACAGTCCCGGGCACATCTGCCTGAACCTGGAGGACGCCGACCGGATCTTCACCGGCGACCACGTCCTGCCGCGCATCACCCCGCACATCGGGCTCTATCCGTACGACACCCCGGACGTGGACCCGCTCGGCGTCTTCATGGACTCGCTGCGGCGCGTCGCGGCGCTGGACGTCGGCGAGGTGCTGCCCGCCCACCAGTACCGCTTCAACGGTCTCGCGGACCGCGCCCGGGACATCATCCGCCACCACGAGGAACGCCTGGACGAGGTCGCCGCCCTGCTCTCCGCCGAGCCCCGCACGCTCTGGGAGCTGGCCGCCGGGATGACGTGGCGCGGCGGCTGGGACGAGATGTCCATCACATCGCGCCGCATGGCCGCGGGCGAGGCCGCGGCCCACCTCCGCACCCTGGAGCGGCGCGGCGTCGCACGCCGCGAGGGCGACGCCGACCCGCTGCGCTTCGTCCGCGCGCGCTGACGGGCGCCCGCAGCCTCCGTCCCGGGGTCTTGATGAGACTCGCGTCTCATGTTAGAACCTGTTCTAGGTCATGACCAAGCAAGCGCTCAGTCCCGCTCCGGCGCGATCCCCTCGACGACCACCCCGCCGCCCCGCGGCCACCCCGGCACGAAGGAGCTCCATGGCCTCGCAGACCGGCACCGAGCTCGGCACCGTCCCCGGCATCGACGTCATCGACCCCGGCGTCTACGAGCGCGGCGGCGTCCCGCACGAGGCGTTCGCCTGGCTTCGCGAGCACGACCCCGTCCACTGGCATCCCGACCCCAACGAGGGCGTCCCCGGCTTCTGGGCGGTGACCAGGCACGAGGACGTCATCCACGTGTCCCGCCACCCGGAGCTGTTCTCCTCGCACGCCAGGACCGCGATGTTCGAGGAGTTCACCGACGAGGACCTCGCCCTGTACGGGATGATGATGCTCTTCCAGGACCCGCCGGACCACACCCGGCTGCGGGCCATGGTCAACAAGGGCTTCACCCCGCGCATGATCGGGCGGCTCGAAGATCACATCCGGGAGATCTGCCACGAGCTGATCGACGCCGCCGCGCCCCTGGGATCCTGCGACTTCGTGGAGCACTTCGCGGCGCCGCTCCCCCTCTACACGATCTGCGAGCTGCTGGGCGCGCCGCTGGAGGAACGGGAGAAGATCTTCCGCTGGTCGAACACGCTGGTGGCGTTCAACGACCCCGAGTTCATCGGCGACCGGTCGGAGTCGGCGGCGTGCGCCGCCGAGTTCTTCGCCTGGGCGGGCGAGCTGGCCCGCGAGCGCGCCGCCACCCCGCGCGACGACATCGTGACCAGGCTGCTGCAGCCGGGACCGGACGGCACCCGGCTCAGCGAGGAGGAGTTCCAGCTCTTCGTCCTCATGCTGGCCATCGCCGGGAACGAGACCACCAGGACGGCCACCGCCGGAGGGATGCGGGCCTTCTTCGAGCATCCCGACCAGTGGGAGCGGCTGAAGGCCGACCGGAGCCTGCTGCCCACGGCGGTGGAGGAGATCGTCCGGTGGGTCAGCCCGATCAACCAGTTCCGCCGCACCGCCATGCGGGACACCGAGCTGAACGGCAAGCGGATCAGGGCGGGCGACAAGGTCGTGCTGTTCTACGCCTCGGCCAACCACGACGAGAGCGTGTTCGGCGACCCCTTCACCTTCGACGTGGGCCGCGACCCCAACCCGCACCTCGGGTTCGGCGGCGGAGGGCCGCACTTCTGCCTGGGGACGCATCTGGCGCGGATGAACCTGCGCATCGTCTTCGAGACCATCCTGGACCGGATGCCCGACATCCGGCCGGTCGGCGAGCCCCGCCGGCTGCGCTCCAACTTCGTCAACGGCTTCAAGGAGATGCGTGTCGAGTTCACTCCCACTCCTCGCCTCCGCAAGGGAGACTGAAACAGGTTCTTGCCCGCTCCACCCCCGATGAGGAGTCCGCGGCGATGACGAACATCCACCGGACCGGCGTCCCCCACCCCACGATCCCCGGCATCGAACTGGTCGATCCCGGCGTCTACGAGCGCGGCGGCATCCCCCACGAGCAGCTCGCCCTCCTGCGCGAGCGGGCGCCCGTGTACCGGCACCACGGCGACCCGTCCCGGGGCAACCCCCCGTTCTGGGCCGTGACCCGGCACGAGGACATCGTGCACGTCTCCCGGCACCCCGAGCTGTTCTCGTCCTACGAGCGGCTGGCGCTGTTCGACGAGCCCGAGCCCGAGAACCTGGAACTGCAACGGCTGATGATGCTCAACCAGGATCCGCCCGAGCACTCCAAGAAGCGGAGCATCGTCAACCGCGGCTTCACCCCGCGCGCCATCGGGGCGCTGGAGGAGCACATCCGCGACATCTGCCGCGAGCTGGTGGGCGAGGTCGCGGCGCGGCTGAGGGCGGGCGGTGAGGCGGACTTCGTCACCGACATCGCCGCCCCGCTCCCGCTGTACGTGATCTGCGAGCTGCTGGGCGCGCCGCCCGAGGACCGGGAGAAGATCTTCCACTGGTCCAACACGCTGATCGGCCGCGAGGACCCCGAGTTCCAGACGTCCGTCGAGGAGGGCGAGCGGGCGGCCTCCGAGCTGTACGCCTACGCCGAGGGGCTGGCGGCCGAGCGGCGCGCCGAGCCCCGCGACGACATCGTGACCAGGCTGCTTCAGCCGGACGCCGAGGGCGGCGAGCTGACCGGCAACGAGTTCGAGCTGTTCGTGATGCTGCTGTCGGTGGCGGGCAACGAGACCACCCGCAACGCCGCGTCCGGCGGGATGCTCGCCCTGTTCGAGCACCCGGACCAGTGGGAGCGGCTGCGCGCCGACCCGTCCCTGGTCCGCACCGCCGCGGACGAGATCGTCCGGTGGGTGACGCCGGTCAACCTGTTCCGCCGCACCGCCACCCAGGACGTCGAGCTGGGCGGGCAGAGGATCGCCGCGGGCGACAAGGTGGTGGTGTTCTACGCCTCGGCCAACCGGGATGAGCGGGTCTTCGAGGACCCGTTCACCTTCGACGTGGGCCGCGACCCCAACCCGCACCTCGGGTTCGGCGGCGGGGGGCCGCATTTCTGCCTGGGTGCGCACCTTGCCCGGCTGGAGCTCAGTGTGCTCTTCGAAACACTTTTGGACACCATGCCCAATATCCAACTCTCCGGTAACGTCCGGAGGCTAAGGTCTAGTTTCATCAACGGCATCAAGGGGATGCCGGTGCGGCTCTGACCGGACTCCCCTGCCGGCCGGCCCGGCTGACCGGCCGACCTTGACGGACAGGAGTGGTGCGTGAGCAGGGACTGGCGTGGCTGAGGCGGGACGACCACTGCGCGTCGCCCTGCTCTCGTACCGGAGCAAGCCGCACTGCGGCGGCCAGGGTGTCTACCTGCGCCATCTGAGCCGCGAGCTGGTCGACCTCGGGCACACCGTCGAGGTGCTGTCCGGGCAGCCCTACCCGGAGCTGGACCGCGAAGAGATCACGCTGACGAAGGTCCCGAGCCTGGACCTGTACCGGGACGAGGACCCCTTCCGCAACCCGGCGCTGCACGAGTTCCGCGACTGGATCGACGTCCTGGAGTACGCGCACATGCGCACCGGCGGCTTCCCCGAGCCGCTGACCTTCAGCCTGCGGGTCCTGCGCGAGCTGCGCCGCCGCCGGGGCGAGTTCGACGTGGCGCACGACAACCAGGTGCTGGGCCTGGGCAACCTCGGCATCCGCCGGCTGGGCCTGCCGCTGGTCACCAGCATCCACCACCCGATCAGCGTGGACCGGCGCATCGACATCGAGGCCGCCCGCGGGTTCCGGCAGAAGCTGGGCAAGGTCCGCTGGTACGGGTTCGTGTCCATGCAGTCCCAGGTGGCGCGGCGGATCGGGCCGGTGCTCACGGTGTCGGAGTCCTCCAAGGTCGACATCGTCAAGGACTTCAAGGTCGACCCGCGCGACATCGAGATCCTGCCGCTGGGCGTGGACACCCGGATCTTCCATCCGCGCGGTGACCGCACGCCCGGCCGGATCGTGGCCATGGCCAGCGCGGACGCCCCCATCAAGGGGGTGGACGTGCTGCTGCGCGCGGTCGCCAAGGTCGCCACCGAGCGGGACGTGCACGTGATCGTGGTGAGCCGGCCGCGCAAGGACGGGCCGACCGAGCAGCTGGTGCGGGAGCTGGCGCTCGGCGACCGGGTGAGGTTCGTCAGCGGCATCGGCGACGAGGAGCTGGGCGAGCTGCTGGCCACCGCGGAGATCGCCGTCGTCCCGTCCCGGTACGAGGGGTTCTCGCTGCCCGCCGTCGAGCACATGGCGTCCGGCACCCCGCTGGTCGCCAGCCGCGCCGGGGCGCTGCCCGAGGTCGTCGGCGAGGCGGGCGCCCTGGTCCGGCCCGGAGACGTGGAGGAGCTGGCCGCGACCCTGCGGCGCCTGCACGACGACCCGGCCGAGCGGGCCCGGCTGAGCGAGGCGGGGCTGGCGCGCGTCCAGCAGCGGTTCGCGTGGCCCGCCGTGGCGCGGGCCACCGTCGAGCACTACCGCGCCGCGATTGAACAGCAGCGCTACCGGCGGCTCGCCGCCGGTGGGAGCTGACTCCCCGCGGAGGCCGGCGGCGCCCGGCGGCGTCCCCGTACGGAAGGAGAGCACCCTGCTGACCGTGGACTTCCAGCGGTTCGGCGTGACCCCCGGCGAGCGCGTCCTGGACATGGGATGCGGTGCGGGACGCCACGCCTTCGAGCTGTACCGCAGGGGCGCGCACGTGGTCGCCTTCGACCTGGACGCCGACGAGCTGGCCGGGGTGGAGAAGATGTTCGCCGCCATGCGCGCCGAGGGCGAGGCGCCCGAGGGGGCCACCGCCGAGACCGTGCGGGGCGACGCCCTGGACCTGCCGTTCCCCGACGGCCACTTCGACAAGATCATCGCGTCCGAGGTGCTGGAGCACATCCCGGACGACATGCGCGCCATGCGGGAGCTGATGCGGGTGCTGCGCCCCGGCGGCCGGCTGGCGGTCACCGTGCCGAGCTGGCTGCCCGAGCGGGTGTGCTGGGCGCTGTCGGAGGACTACCACACCGCGCCCGGCGGGCATGTCCGCATCTACACCCGCGCGGAGCTGGAGGCCAAGCTCAAGGCCACCGGCTTCCGGGTGAACGGCCACCACCACGCCCACGGGCTGCACGCCCCGTACTGGTGGATCAAGTGCGCGGTGGGGGTGAACAACGACGACCATCCGGCCGCGAAGGCGTACCACAGGCTGCTGGTGTGGGACATCATGAAGCGGCCGCTGGCCACCCGGCTGGCCGAGCGCGCGCTCAACCCGCTGATCGGCAAGAGCGTCGTGGTGTACCTCACCAAGCCGGAGGCCGTGGAGGACTCCCGCGCCCGCGGGGGCAAGGAGCCCGCGGATGCGGTCTGAGACCGCCCTCCCGGCGGTGCCCGGCGTGGTCGGCCCCGGCGACGTCCTCGCGACCGCGCGCAGCATCGCCGCGCAGCAGGAGGAGTCGGGGGCGATCCCGTGGTTCAGCCCGACCGCGGGCGTCCCGGGCCATGTGGACGCCTGGAACCATGTCGAGGCCGCGATGGCGCTCACCGTGGCGGGCCTCAGCGAGCCCGCCCGCCGCGCCTACGAGTGGCTGCGCTCCGTCCAGCGGCCGGACGGGTCGTGGCCCGCCAAGTGGGTGCTGGGCGAGGTCACCGAACCGGGCGGCGAGTCCAACCACGCCGCCTACGTGGCCGTCGGGGTCTGGCACGAATGGCTGATGACCGGGGACGCGGCGTTCGTACGGCGGATGTGGCCCACGGTCAGGCGCGCCATCGACTTCGTGCTCGGCCTCCAGACCGGGCGCGGCGAGATCCTGTGGATCCGGCACGAGGACGGCACCGCGGGCGACCACGCGCTGCTGACCGGCTGCTCGTCGATCTACCAGTCGCTGCGCTGCGCGGTCGCGCTGGCCGAGGAGCTGGGCGAGCCGGAGCCCGACTGGGAGCTGGCCGCCGACCAGCTCGGCCATGTGGTCGCCGCCCACCCGGAGGCGTTCGCCGACAAGAGCCGCTGGTCGATGGACTGGTACTACCCGATCCTGTCCGGGCCGGTGCGCGGCGAGGCGGCCCGGCGCCGCATCGCCGAGGGCTGGGACACCTTCGTCGTCCCCGGCCTGGGCTGCCGCTGCGTCCACGACCAGCCGTGGGTCACCGCGGCGGAGAGCTGCGAGCTGGTCATGGCGCTGGACGCGGCCGGGCTGCGCGACCGGGCCGTGGAGCTGTTCCGCACGATGCAGCATCTGCGGCACGAGGACGGCTCGTACTGGACGGGCTGGCAGTTCGAGAACCGCAGGCACTTCCCCGGCGACCGGTCCACCTACACGGCCGCCGCGGTCGTGCTGGCCGCCGACACGCTCGCGGGGGCCTCGCCCGGCTCGCGCATCTTCAAGGAGATCGCGGGTCGTCCGCTGGGCCCCTCCGCCGCCGCCGACCCCACGGCGTGCGGCTGCGCCCTCGTCCAGGTCCCCTAGCCGACGGGCGCGTCGCTGACACGTTCCAGAACGCGCAGGGAACCTTGCACATGGCGGTCCGCGAAGGCACCGCCGGCCAGGGCGCGCTGATAGACGTGGTACGGGGCCTGGCCGCCGTCCGCCGGGTCCGGGAACACGTCGTGGATGACCAGGGCGCCGCCGACCGTGACCCAGGGCGCCCACTGCTCGTAGTCCGCCTGCGCCAGGTCCTCGGCGTGGCCGCCGTCGATGAACAGCAGCGTCAGCGGGGTCCGCCAGAACGCCGCGACCGTGCGCGAGGTGCCCACGATCGCGACGACGTGGTCCTCCACGCCCGCGCCCGTGATGGTCTTGCGGAAGGTGGGGAGCGTGTCCATGCGGCCGGTGAGCGGGTCCACCAGGGACGGGTCGTGGTGCTCCCAGCCGGCCTGGTTCTCCTCCGAGCCGTGGTGGTGGTCGACGGTGACGACGGTCGTCCCGGTCGCCATCGCGGCGGCGCCCAGGTAGATCGCGGACTTGCCGCAGTAGCTGCCGATCTCCAGCAGGGGTCCCGCCGTGCCCGGCCGCGAGGCGTACGCGAACGCGGTCCGGTACAGGGCCATGCCCTCGGCGTCGGGCATGAACCCCTTGGCGGCGCGGGCGGCGCGCAGCAGGTCGCTCGGCATGGGGGGCACGTCCGGCCGGGCTGGTGCCGGGACGGGCGGGGCCGCCGTCCCCGTCCGGCCGGACGCCGTGCTGTCGGTCATCGGTCTCCTCCGAGGGACACGTGATAGCCGGGCACTTTATCCCTTTGATCCGAATGTCCCCGGACCGGGGCCGGTCGAGTCGCCGCCGGGCCGGTCCGTCGCGATCATTTCGGTGAGACCCGGCTGGCCTTCCTGCGAGCCCGGCCTTGCCGCCGGGTACACCCGGCCGCGACCGCCCGGCACGGCCGCGCCATAATGGAACACGTTCTATTCCGTAACCTCACCCGCGGCGGAACGGAGACGGAGCCGATGAAGGTAAGCGTCGACCCGATGGTCTGCGAGGCCAACGGGGTCTGCGTCGGGATCGCCCCCGAGATCTTCGATCTCAACGACGAGGACGAGCTCACCATCGTGCGGCCGGAGGTCCCGGACGACCAGGCCGACCTGGTGCGGCACGCGGTGCGGTCCTGCCCCAAGGCCGCGCTGAGCCTGGACGAGTAGACGAGCGCGGCCCCCGGCGCGGCCGCACCCCCGAGCGATCACGCGTGCGTCCTCGCATGCGTTCGCTCACAGCGGTGCCGTCGCGGGACGACGTAACCCGGCCGGTATGCCATCCTTCTCCTGTCCGCTGGACCGCAATCGCAGTCGTTCATGGAGCAGGGGTGGCGTACCGAGGTGAGCCGGGCGCCGGCCGGCGCCGGCTCCGCGTCGTTCCGTCCACGCGGAGGTCACGGGCCCTGGCCGCCGGGGTGCTGGTCGCCGTGCCCGCCGTCGCCGTGCCACTGCTGTGGGGGCCGGTGGGCCATGATCCACGTCCGGCCGGGGCGTCCGCGCCCGCGCCGTCCCCGGGCGGGGCGGCGCCGTCCACGACCGCCACGGCCCTCCCCGGCGGGGTCGAGCGCCGCATCAGGGACGTGCAGGGCGCCGGGCACGTCTCGCCGCTGAGGGGCAAGGCCGTCGCCCGGGTCCCCGGCGTCGTGACGGCGGTGACCGACAACGGCTTCTGGATGCAGGACCCGCGGCCCGACCGCGACGCCGCCACCTCGGAAGGCGTGTTCGTCTTCACCCGTACCCGTCCCGGCGTGGCCCCGGGGCACGCGGTACGCGTGGACGGGCGCGTCAGCGAGTTCCGCACCGGCGGCGCCCGCTCCCCCGGGCTCGGGCGCACGGAGATCGACGCCACCCGTACCGTGGTGGAGGCACGGGGCGTGCCACTCCCCGCGCCGGTCGTGCTCGGCCCCGGAGGGCGCAGGCCGCCCGCGTCCGCCGTGGACGGCGACCATCCGCCCGGCGGCCCGGCCGGGAACGTCGAGTCCGGCGGCCGGTTCGCGCCCGGGCGGGACGCGATCGACTTCTACGAGTCCCTCGAAGGCATGCGCGTCGCGGTCCGGGACGCCGTCGCGGTCGGCCCGTCCAAGGACGGGGAGATCCCCGTGCTCGCGGCCGGCGGCGCGGGCGCGGGCACGCGCACCGCGCGCGGCGGGCTCCTCGAACGCGACGGCGACGCCAACCCCGAGCGGATCCTGCTCGACGACGCGCTCGCGGCGCTGCCCTCGGTGAACGTCGGCGACCGGCTGCCCGGCTCCGCCGAGGGCGTGCTCGACTACGCCGACGGCGCGTTCAGGCTGCTGCCCACCGCCGTTCCCAGGCGCGCCGACGGCGGGCAGGTGCGCGAGACCACCCGTCCGGCGGGTCCGGACGAGCTGGCCGTCGCCACCGTCGACCTGCGCGGGCTCAGCCCGGAATCGCCCCGCGCCCGGTACGAGGCGCTGGCCGCCGACCTGGTGGACGGGCTCAAATCCCCCGACCTGGTGACGGTCACCGGGCTGCGCGACAACAGCGGCGCCGAGGACGACGGCACCGTGGCCGCCGACCAGACCGTGGCGGAGCTGATCACGGCGATCAGCGCGGCGGGCGGCGCGCCGTACGACTGGCGCTCCATCCCGCCGCGCGACAACGCCGACGGCGGCGAGCGCGGCGCCAACGACCATGTCGGCTTCCTGTTCCGCAGGGACCGCGGGCTGGCCTTCGTCGACCGGCCCGCCACCGCGGATCTGGGCGAGGAGCAGCCCGGCCGGCCCGCCGCGCCGGTACGGGCGCTGGCGGACGGCCTGGGCGGCGTCCGGCTGAACCTGTCGCCGGGGCGGATCGCCCCCCGGGACGCGGTCTGGAGCCGCGCGCCCAAACCGGTGGCCGCCGAACTGACCTGGCGGGGAACGCCGCTCATCGTCATCGCCGGCCGGTGGTACCCCGTCACCGCCGACGACCAGCCCCTGTTCGGCCGCTACCAGCCGCCGAGCCGTCCCACCGGCTGGCGGCGCGCGGCACAGGCACGGGTGGTCGCCGGGTTCGTCCGCTCGGTACGCGCCGTGGACCCGGACGCGGGCATCATCGTGGCCGGTGACCTCAACGAGCCGGAGTCGGCGCCGCCCGTCAGGGAACTGCTGAAGGGCACCGGCCTGCGCGACCTGACCGCGGGGCTGCCGGAGACGGACCGCTACACCGCGATCTCCGGCGGCAACGCCCAGGCCCTCGACCACATCCTGCTGAGCCCGTCCCTGGCCGCCCGCCGCCACGAGCTCGACATCGTGCACCGCAACAGCGAGTTCGCCGACCGCGCCGGCGAGCGCGACCCGTCCGTGGTCCGCATCGGGGCGTCGCCCGCCCGGTAGAGGCTGGGGTGACCGGCGAGCGCTGCCCAAGAGCCGCCGGCCACCCGAGCGACACCAGCATTATCGCCCGATGTACCGGATCCGCTACATGCCGATGGCCGCTTATGGGCACCTCCGCGGACGGTATTCGGGACAGGCCCAAGCCGGGGCATCGGACCGCACCGAACGGGCCCCACGTTTCAGCGCTCCACCTCGGGGCACCGTGCGTCCGTCATGACCCCCCTTGCGAGGAGTGAACCCATATGGCGGCCAGATACCGGCCTGGAATCGGCATCGTTGGGGTTGTCTACGTCATCATCGGCGTCTTCGTCGCCTGGGACCGCGGCTACCTCGGCGCGGACCTGCTGCGCCGCGTGGCCGGCGCGCTGCTCGCCATCTTCCTGTGGTTCCTCGTCCTGCTCGGCGTGGACCTGACCATCAACACCTGACCGGCGCGAACGCGCTCCCAGCGGCGTACCCCTCACGCTCCCCTGCCCTACCCCCGCGTGAGGGGTACGTCTCGTCCGGGCCACAGAATGCGCGGCGGACGTGGACCGGATTCGCCCATACGGCTACTTTCCGGGCATGGCGAAGAAGGATTGCAGTTGCGGTCATGGCGGAAGCTGCTCGTGCCCCAAGGGTTGCGCCTGCGGCTGCAACGGCTAGGGCCTAGGGGACGGGCGTGCGCCACAGCATCGGCGTCTCGCCGCGATGGTCGCCGCTGACGCCCGTCCCGACGACCTCGCCGCCCACCTGGGTGAGGGCGGTCAGCCGCTGGTGACCGGGGCCGTCGAGCCCGGCGCCGTGCGACGGGACGCGCCGCCAGTCCGCTGCGTCGGCGGTGGCCTGCGAAGCACCGGCGGGCAGAGCGGCGGGCAGGGTGCCCGTCCACGTCCACAGGACGACGTCCTGCCGGCCTGGCGTGCCGGACGTGGCGGCCAGCAGGAAGCCCTTCGCGGTGGACGTCACGGCCGTCGGCGTGGTCGTCGCGTCCATGCCCGGCGGGAAGCCGGTGACCCACGTGCGCCCGCCGTCGGCCGACCGCGCGACGAACCCGGTGTCGCGCGCCGCGGCGCCCGGCGACGCCGCCATCCTGCCCGAGCCGAGCGCCACCAGTGATCCGCCGCGCGCGGCGACCTGGAAGAAGGAGCCCGACACGAGGCCCGGCGGAAGCGCGGGAGGCGCGACGGCGCTCCACGTGCGGCCGTCCGCCGAGGTCCAGACGGCGGGACGTTCGGTGGGCGGCTGAGCGCCCGCGCGGCCACGCGCCGGGGCCGGGGTGAGCCGCCCACCGACCGCGACGTACCCGGTGGACGCGACCGTCACGTCCCGCATCGAGCCGGAGCCGGCGAGAGCGTCCTTGTTCGCGCCGGCGCCGCGCGTCCACCGCCGGAGGTCGGTGGAATGCCAGGCCGCCGGCGACGTCCCCGCCACGCCCACCACGACATGGCCACCGCGTCCCGAGACCACGCCCGAGGTCGCCGCGGCCCCGGGCAGGGTCACGACGGACCAATCCGTGCCGTCCCGCGAGGTCGTGACGAACGGCGCCGACGTCCGGGTGACCGGCGCGTCCACGCGGCCGACCGCCAGCCAGCCGCCCGGTCCCGCCGCGACGTCGGTGAGGCGGCGCCGGATCTGCCCCGGCCCGCCCGCGCGCGCCGCCTTGGGATCGGTGACCTGGACGCGGCTCCAGGCGGACCCGCCGCCGGTGCTCCACAGGGCCGCGTCGCCGCCGCTGCTGCCCGCGACCACGAGCCGTCCGCCCGGCCCTTGGACGATCGCGTTCAGCGTGCGTTCCGGACGTACGGCGCCGGGCACCCTGGTGAGGTCCACGGGCGTCACGGGACCGGGCGTGGCCGCCGCGAGCGCCAGGAAGCCGTTGGCGTCGCGGGCGCCGCTGAGCACCGCGCCGCCTCCCTGGAGCACCGCGAGCCCGGTCACCTCCACGCCGGGACTGGAGGAGCCGGGCGGTCCCACCTCCGAGCCGGGACGCCACGTACGCCCGTCCGCGCTCAGCAGGATCGTGCCCTTGCCTCCGGGGCCGCGCACCAGCGCCGCCAGCCCGCCGAGCGCCCCGGACAGCCGCTCCACACCCCGGTACCCGGGAACGCTGAGTTTCGCGACCGGCGCCCAGGACGCCCCGTCCCGCGACCCGAACAGCACGCCGTAGAGGGTCGTCTTCCGCTTCTTCTTGTTCTTCTTGGAACCGGTCGTGCTCCTGCCCTCACGCCTGAGGTAGAAGCCGCCCGGCCCGGCGACCAGTCCGCGCATGGGCCCGTACGAACCCTGAGCGTGCGGCACGGTCACCGGCGCCCAGGTACGGCCGCCGTCCGCCGACCGCCACAGGCCCTCCCCGCGCACGGCGGTGGTGATCTTGCGCGCCTTGCGCTTGCCCTTGGCCTTCACCGTCCTGGTCACGGTGCGGGTGACCGTCCCGTGCGCGACGAGCGTGTTCCCGGAAGCGGCCACCGCGCCGAGCGCGCTCACACCGGGAACGTTCAGCCGGTCGTTGCGCTGCCACGCGCGCCCGTCGGGCGAGGTCCACACCACGCCCCTGGTGTCGGTGCCGAACGTCCCGCCCGGCGAGTGCACGCCGACCGCCACGAAGCCGCTCGCGGTACGGGCGAGCCCGTTCACGCGGTCGTTCGGGCCGAACGGCACCGCCTCCGTCTCCCTCGTCCACGAGCGGACGTCCACGGCCGTCCAGAGGGCGACCTTGCCGGGCTGCGCGGTGTCGCCGATCGCCGCCCACGCCCCGTCGCCGCCCGCCACCAGGCGCGGACGGTCACCCGGCGGAGGCGCGTCCCCGTCCGGCGTCCGCACGGTCGCCAGCCGCCAGCCGCGGCCCCCGTCACCGGACACCAGGAACTGGGCGCGCTCACGCTCCGCCGCCCCGTCCCCGGCCGTCTCCGTGCCGGTGGCGACGACGGTGGACCCGTGCGCGGTCACGTACGCGAGCCTCTGGACGAGCCCGTCCGCCGCGGCCGGATCGGTCGTGAACCGGCCCTCCGCGGAGACCGCGGCCGCCACCGCCGACCGCGGACCAGCCTCCTCCCCCCGGTCCGACAGCGCGTACGCGCCTGCCCCGGCGGCCACCACGAGCACGGCCATGACCGCGACCACCGTGTGGCTGGGCCGCCGCAGCCCCGTCTCATGCCTCTTCGCCGGCGCGCTCTCCCGCGCGGGCGCCTCGACGGCCGCTGCCTTCCCTTCGGGCGCCGCCGCGTCCTTCTTCTCCGGCGCCGCCGCGTCCTCCTTCTCGGGGGCCGCCGCGGTCTTGCGTTCGGCCGCCGCGTCGACCACCGCACGCGGCAATGGCTCGGTGTCGTCCCGGTCCTCGGGCACGTTCCCGTCGACCCACGGGACGCCCGCCTGCCGCCAAGCCTCGGCGGAGCGCTGCCAGGGAGACGGCGCCGCCTTCGCGGCACGTTTCCTCTCGCCGGTGCGCTCCGCGAGGGCCTCGTCCGCCCGGAACGCCAGGCGCTTCCGGATCAGCCGGGAGGCGCGGGGACCGGAGAGGTCGTCCCAGGAGGGAGGTTCCGTGCCAGCCACGAGCCGGCCGTCGTCCTGCTCCGGGATCCTTGCCGTCACGCCCGCTCCTTCGACCGTCGGACCAACGCCATCGCGCGATGGCGCCCACCATCCAACCGCGCCGGAACCACACGTGTGCGGACAACCGCGCGATCAGCGGTGAAAGGGTTGCGGGAGCGTTTATATCGCCTCAGGGCGTCCGGAGATGATCTATTACCTCAATCACCCCTTTGTAGGCGAACCCCTGGACCTGGACCAGCGGCGCGCCCGGCGACGGGGGGCTGTGGATCTCGCTGGAGACGCCGAGGCCGCCGACCTCCACCCGGGTCCCGGGCGGCACGACGATCCGCGCGTCCGACTTGTAGGACAGCACCCGCAGCGAGATCACCGGCCCGGCCGGCTCGGCCGAGCGCAGGTCGAGCAGGCAGTCGCTCTTGTACGCGGCGACGGTGTACCGCTCGGGCACCCGCCAGCGCCCGGACCGCCGCAGCACGCTCTTCCACACCGGCTGGAACCGCCCGGCCGGGCGTGCGCGCGTGGCCGTCTCCGGCCGCGCCGGCGACATCGGACGGGAGGTGGGCAGGTCGGCCGACAGCCGGTCGAGCTCGGCGTAGGTACGGGCGGCGAGCACCAGGTCGATGCGCTCGTCCAGTTCCCCGTCGTCCAGGCGTCCCTCGGCGTAGGCCGTGTGCAGGCGGACGAGCACCTCGTCCCGGTCCCGGTCGGAGGCCCGGTCGGAGGCCCGGCCGGACGGTTCGGCGGACACTGTGACGGGCTCTTCGGCGGGTTCCGCGTCCACGGGGTCGTTCCGTTCGCCGGTGAGGGGTGTCATGCGGGCTCCCTCCTCTGGAAGGCGGGTCGCCCCCGAGCCTGATGCCTCCCGCCGGTGGAGGGTCAAGCCGGAGATCGTATCGAAGACTCGCGATGTATCTTAACCCGCCCACCTTCTCATTTCGAGACACCTCCCTGCATCCCCACCACATCCCCCGAAACTCCACCAAGTCCAACAGAATCTCCCAGCCCGAGCCCCCGCGAGGGGTGGGGGCTCGGGCTGGAGGCGTGGAGGGCCGGTTCGGCGGGTGGGGGCCGCGAGACCGGGAAGGCGGCGGGTCGCCCGCCGCCTTCCCGTGGTCTCGCCCCCCGGCGTCCGTGCTGCCTGGCGCACCGCTCCTGCGGGTGCGGAGCCCACGGACCGTGGAACCTCGTGACCCCCGTCGGTGCCGCGGTGTGGGGTCCGCGCCTCTTGCCGTGCCCGCAGACCCTGGCCTGCGGCCATGGGCCGCATCGCAGGCCCCCGCGCCGCGTGCTGTCGCGTGCCGGCGCGCGGAGCGCCAAGGCGGGCGGGCCGCCGCATCCCCCAATCCGGCCGGCCCGCCGCACAAGACGGCACGGCCCGGGATGGGCGTCGGCGTACCGCGGAGAACCCCGCGAACCCCGCGGCCACGGACACCGCATCCCTCGGACCGTGCGCAACACAGCATGCACCGCCCCGATCAACAGCGGATCAACGCCGGATCAACGGGTTTCTGGGGCGGTCAGACGACCACCCGGTCACTGTACGCCGTGTCACACTCCCGCGCCACCACCGGTCCCGCCGGCGGGGGCGGCTCCGGCGGTGGCGCTCCGCTCCGGCGGCCGGTCAGTCCTTCGCGAACGCGGCGTCGAAGGACGTCTCCGGGAGCTCGATCGCGGCCAGGGCGCGGACGTACTCCAGGGACTGGGGCGCGCCCTGCAGGCGGTCCATGCCGGCGTCCTCCCACTCGACGGAGATCGGGCCGTCATAGCCGATCGCGTTCAGGGCACGGAAGCAGTCCTCCCACGGCACGTCCCCGCGGCCGGTGGAGATGAAGTCCCAGCCGCGCCGCATGTCACCCCAAGGCAGGTGGGACGACAGCCGGCCGCGGCGGCCGTCGCCGGTGCGGACCTTGGTGTCCTTGCAGTCGACGTGGTAGATCCGGTCCTTGAAGTCGAGAAGGAAGTTGACCGGGTCCAGTTGCTGCCAGACGAAGTGCGACGGGTCCCAGTTGAGGCCGAACGCGGGCCGGTGCCCGATGGCCTCCAGGGTGCGCACCGTCGTCCAGTAGTCGTAGGCGATCTCGCTGGGGTGCACCTCGTGCGCGAAGCGGACGCCGACCTCGTCGAACACGTCCAGGATCGGGTTCCAGCGGTCGGCGAAGTCGGCGTAGCCGCGCTCGATCATCGCGGGCGGCACCGGCGGGAACATCGCGACGGTGTGCCAGATGGACGAGCCGGTGAACCCGACGACCGTCGTCACGCCGAGCTTGGCCGCGGCGCGGGCGGTGTCCTTCATCTCCTCGGCGGCACGGCGGCGCACGCCCTCGGGGTCCCCGTCGCCCCAGATGTGCGGGGGGAGGATCGCCTCGTGCCGCTCGTCGATCGGATGGTCGCAGACGGCCTGCCCGACCAGGTGGTTGGAGATCGCCCACACCTTCAGGCCGTGCTCGGCCAGCGTCTCCAGCTTCCGCGGGACGTAGGAGTCGTCGGCCAGCGCCTTGCCGACCTCGAAGTGGTCGCCCCAGCAGGCGATCTCCAGCCCGTCGTAGCCCCAGCCTGCCGCGAGCCGGCACACCTCCTCGAACGGCAGGTCGGCCCACTGGCCGGTGAACAGGGTGACAGGTCGGGCCATCACGCGCTCCCTTCGGTGTCGTTCCGGGGACGGACCCCCTGGTCCCCGGCGCCGCTCCCGTCGTCGGGAACGGCGGTCCAGTGGCCTTCGTTCCCCGCGCTCGCCTCCACCGCGTCCAGTACCCGCTGGACGCGCAGCCCGTCGGCGAACGACGGGCTCGGGTCGGTGCCCTCGGCGATGGCCGTGAGCAGGTCGGCGAGCTGGTGGGTGAAGGTGTGCTCGTACCCGAGCAGGTGGCCGGGCGGCCACCACGCGCCCGCGTACGGATGCTCGGGCTCGGTGACCAGGATCCGGCGGAACCCGGACGTCGCGGACGGCTCGGTGTGGTCGTGGAACCACAGCTCGTTCAGCGCCTCCAGGTCGAAGGCCAGGCTGCCGTCCGAGCCGTTGACCTCCAGCCGCAGCGCGTTCTTGCGGCCGGCGGCGAACCGGGTCGCCTCGAACGAGGCCAGCGCGCCGCCGGAGGTGCGGGCGAGGAACAGCGCGGCGTCGTCCACCGTGACCTCGCCGGTGCCGGTGCCGTCCGCGAGGGGACGCTCCCGGACGAACGTCTCGGTCAGCGCCGACACGCCGGTGATGGTCTGCCCGGTGACGAACTGGGCGGCGTCGATGATGTGCGCGCCGAGGTCGCCGAGCGAGCCCGAGCCCGCCCGATCCCGTTCCAGCCGCCACACCATCGGGGCCGTGGGGTCGCTCAGCCAGTCCTGCAGGTACTGGGCGCGGACGTGCCGGATCGTGCCGAGCCGTCCCTCCTCGACCAGCCGGCGGGCCAGCGTGAGCGCCGGAACCCGCCGGTAGTTGAAGCCGACCATCGACCGCACCCCGCGGGCCCGCGCCCGCTCGGCCGCCGCCACCATCGCCTCGGCCTCGGCGACGGAGTTGGCCAGCGGCTTCTCGCACAGGACGTGCTTGCCGGCCTCCAGCGCCGCCACCGCGATCTCGGCGTGGCTGTCGCCCGGCGTGCAGATGTCGACGAGCTGGACGTCGTCGCGGTGGATCAGCTCCTTCCAGTCGGTCTCCACCGCGGCCCAGCCCAGGTCCCGCGCCGCCGCGGCGGTCCGCTCCGCGGAGCGTCCGGCCAGCGCGGCCAGCACGGGGGTCAGCGGCGGTCGGAAGAACGGCCCCACGCTCCGCCATCCCTGGGAGTGGGCGCGTCCCATGAACGCGTACCCCACCATCCCGACGCCGATGCTCGTCATGTGCGTCCCCTCTCGGTCACGGGACCCCTCCGGTGGTCGGAAGGAGCCCCACAGGCTCACGGCCGGTCGGCGGCCGGGTCACGGCGCGCCGCACGGCCCGGCTCACGACTCGAAGCCGAGCGGCAGGTACCGGTCGACGTTCTGCTTGGTGATCGTCTCCGAGGCGAGCGTGATCGACTGCGGCACCTGCTGCTCCACGAGGTCGGCCATGCCCTTTCCCTGCGCGATCAGCCGGGCGATCCGGATCGCGGAGGAGGCCATGGACGGGCTGTAGGTGACGGTGGCCTCCAGCACGCTGTTGCCGCCCTTGATCTCCCGCATCGCGTTGGCCGAGCCGGCGCCGCCGACCATGAAGAACTCGTTGCGGCCCGCCTGCTTGATGGCGGCGAGCACGCCCACGCCCTGGTCGTCGTCCTGGTTCCACAGCGCGTCGATCTTCTTGTGCGCCTGGAGCAGGTTGGTGGCGACCTGGTTGCCGGACTCCACCGTGAACTTGGCGTCCTGCTTGGCGGTGACGCTGAAGCCGTAGGTCTTCAGCGCGTCGGCGAAACCGCGGCTGCGGTCCTGGGTGAGCGGCAGCGTGGCGATGCCCTGGATCTCCACGATCACCGGGTTGGTGACGCCCTTCTGCTTGAGCTTGCCGCCGATGTAGTGGCCGGCCGCGACGCCCATGCCGTAGTTGTCGCCGCCGATCCAGGTCCGGTAGGAGAGCTTGTCGGGGAGGATCCGGTCCAGGTTGACCACCGGGATCCCGGCGTCGGTGGCCTTGCGCGCCACCTGGTTGAGCTGCTCGCCGTCGTTGGGCAGCAGCACCAGCACGTTCACCTTGGCGGAGATCAGCGACTCCACGGCGGAGATCTGCTGGTTGATGTCGTTGGTGGGCTCGACGGGGCGGAACGTCACGTCCGAGTACCGCTTGGCGGTGGCCTCGGCGTTCTTGGTGATGGCCGCGATCCAGCCGTGGTCGGCGGCGGGCGCGGAGAACCCGATGGTGACCTTCTTGCCGGGCTTGTCGTTGTCGCCGGCGTTGTTGCCGACCTGCGCGGCCGGGGCGGTCGACTCCTCGGGCTCGTTGCTGGTGCAGGCGGCGGCGAGGCCGCCGGCCGCGACGACGGCGCCGCCGAACAGCAGGTTGCGGCGGCTCGGCCTGGTGGTGTCGCTCATGGCTGCTCCTGATCGGGGTGGGGGGTGAGATGGGATGTCGGGAGCGGGACGAACGGGCGGGGGGCTGTCGACGGTGGGCTTGGTGGAGGACGGCTTCCCAGAGGACCGCGCGCGGTCAGGTCGGGCTTCGCAGGCCGCGGCGCTGTAGCAGGACGGCGACCACGATGATCAGGCCCTTGGCGATCAGCTGGTCGCTGGTGTCCAGCCCGTTGAGGATGAACAGGTTGGTGATGAGGGTGAACACCAGCACGCCCAGGATCGAGCCGACCAGCGTGCCGCGCCCGCCGGTTAGCAGCGTGCCGCCGATGATCACCGCGGCGATCGCGTCCAGCTCGTACAGGTCGCCGTGGGTGCTGGAGCCGGTGGTGGTGCGGGCCATGATGATGATCGCGGCGATGCCGCAGCACAGCCCGGACAGCGCGTACAGGGCGAGCGTCTGGCGGCGGACGTTGATGCCGGCGAGCCGGGCCGCCTCGGGGTTGCCGCCGACCGCGAACGTGCGGCGGCCGAAGGTGGTGCGGTTGAGCAGCAGCCAGCCCGCCACCGCCACCGCCACGAAGATGAACACCACCAGCGGGATCCCCCGCGCCCGGGTCGTCGACAGCGACTCGATGGCGTTGTTCTCCGGCTGGATCAACTGGGTCTTGCGGTCCGACATGCGCTGCGCGAGGCCCCGCGCGGCCACCAGCATCGCCAGGGTCGCGATGAACGGCACCAGCCGTCCGTAGGCGATCAGAATCCCGTTGACCAGCCCGGCGCCGGTGCCGACCAGGATCGCGCACATCACCATCACGGCGGGCCCGTAGGACTGGGTCGCCAGCGTGGTCGCCCACACCGACGCCAGGGCCATCAGCGCGCCCACCGACAGGTCGATCCCGCCACCGATGATCACGAAGGTCATGCCGACCGTGATGACGCCGATGGTGGAGGCCAGCGCCAGGATGCCGACGACGTTGTCCGAGGTGGCGAAGTTGTCGGGCTTGGTGATCAGGCCGACCACCGCCAGCAGCGCCAGCGCCGCGACCAGCCCCACATGCCGGAACTCGCCGGGCCCGGCGGGTGCGCCGGTGCCGTTGCCGGCCTTCGGCGACCTCCACGGCAGCCGCCCCAGCGGCCCGCCGCCCTTCTCCAAGGAGGGGCCGCTCGGCACGTCCTCCTTGGGTCCCACACCGGCCTCGGTCATAGGGCCGCCCTCCCTTCCATGATCATGTTGAGCACGCGGTGCTCGTCGAGCTCGACGGCGTCGTCGCTGTGGATGACATGGCCCTCCCGTATCACCAGGACCCGGTCGGCGAGCCCCAGGACCTCGGGCACCTCGCTGGAGACCAGCAGCACCGCCACGCCCCGGTCGGCCAGCCCGCGGATCACCGCGTACAGCTCCGCCCTGGCGCCCACGTCCACACCGCGTGTGGGCTCGTCCAGGACGAGCAGCCGCAGCCCGCCGGCGCCCGCCAGCCACCGGGCCAGCACCACCTTCTGCTGGTTGCCGCCCGACAGCGTCGCGACCGGGCGCCTGGGGTCGGGCGGCCGGATGTCCAGCGCCTCGATCTGCTGGCGGACGTCGGCCAGCTCGCGCCGCCGGTCCAGCCAGCCGAGCTTCGCGTAGCCGGGCAGCCCGGCCAGCGTGATGTTGCCCGCGACCGACTCGTACATCAGCAGCGCCTGGCTCTTGCGTTCCTCGGGCGCCATGCCCATGCCGCGCCGGACGGCCGCGCCGGTGTCGCCGGGCCGCATCGGGCGGCCGTCCAGCAGCACCCTGCCGCTGGTGGCCCTACGGGTGCCGTAGATGGTCTCCAGGATCTCCGAGCGGCCCGACCCGACCAGCCCCGCGAGCCCGACGATCTCGCCCGCGCGGACGGAGAACGACACGTCCTCGAACGAGCCCGCCAGCGTCAGCCCCTCGACCCGCAGCACCTCGGGACGCTCGCCGTCCTCCGGGGTGTCGGAGCGCGGCGGGAAGGCGTACTCGACGTCTCGCCCGGTCATCAGCGAGACGATCCGGCCGGTGGAGGTGGTGCGGGCGGGCAGGCCGTGCGCCACCGCGCGGCCGTCCTTGAGCACGGTGACCCGGTCGCCGATCTCGCGGATCTCCTCCAGCCGGTGCGAGATGTAGACGACCGCGACCCCGGCCGAGGTCAGCTCGCGGATGATCCGGAACAGGTTGGCGACCTCGTCGTGCGCCAGCGCCGCCGACGGCTCGTCCATGATGATCAGCCGCGCGTCGTGGGAGAGCGCCCGCGCCATGCTCACCACCTGGCGACCCGCCGCGGGCAGCCGGCCCACCTCGCGGCGCGGCGGGATCTCGCCGTGGCCGAGCCGGGCGAGCAGGTCACGGGCGGCGCGCTCGGCCTCGGCGCGGCGGGTGAAGCCGAACCAGGCGCGCTCGTGCCCGAGGAAGATGTTGTCGGCCACCGACAGGCCGTCCACCAGGTCGAGCTCCTGGTAGATGGTGGCGATGCCGGCGCGCATGGCGGCGGTGGGGTCGGACGGCGCGAACGGCTCGCCGCCCAGGGTGATCTCGCC
The DNA here is from genome assembly GCF_030269515.1 of Actinomadura sp. NBRC 104412. Lineage (GTDB taxonomy): Bacteria > Actinomycetota > Actinomycetes > Streptosporangiales > Streptosporangiaceae > Spirillospora. The sequence continues at coordinate 198,801 of NZ_BSTM01000009.1, forward strand.
GGAGTCCGGCCGGTGCGCCCCGGCCAGCACCTTGATCAGGGTCGATTTGCCGGCGCCGTTCTGGCCGAGCAGGCAGTGCACCTCGCCGGCCCGGACCTCCAGGTCGACGCCGTCGAGGGCGCGCACGCCGGGGAACCGTTTGGTGATGCCGCGCATCCGCAGCAGCGGCTCTTGGTCGGTGTCCTTCGCAGGGCCCACGTGGGTCTCCTAGAGAGGGGGGTGGGATCAGGAGGCGGCGAAGACGTGGTCGCTGATGAGTCGGGCACCGCCGATCACTCCGGCGGTGCCGGGCAGTTCGGACAGCACGATGGGAAGGTTGCCGGTCGCCAGCGGCAGCGAGCGGCGGTAGACGACACCGCGGATCTCGGCGAGCAGGGTGTGCCCGAGCCCCGCCACGCCGCCCGCGATGATGACGAGCCCGGGGTTGAAGAAGCTGACCAGCCCGGCGAGCACCTGGCCCACGTGCCGGCCGCCCTCGCGGATCAGCCGGACGGCGACCGGGTCGCCCGCGGCGGCCGCGTCCGCCACGTCCCGGGCGGTGATCTCGCCGCTCGCCTCCAGGACCGCGGCCAGCCGCTCGGACCGGCCCGCGCGCGCCTCGGCGGTGGCGTCCCTGGCCAGCGCGGCGCCGCCGAAGTACGCCTCCAGGCAGCCCGCGTTGCCGCAGGCGCACACCGGGCCGTCGTCGTCGATGCGGATGTGGCCGATGTCCCCGGCGCTGCCGGAGACGCCCCTGTAGATGGCCCCGTCGACGACGATGCCGCAGCCGATGCCCGTGCCGATCTTGACCAGCAGGAAGTCGTCCACCGACCGGGCGAGCCCAGCGTGCAGCTCGCCGAGCGCCATGATGTTGACGTCGTTGTCCACCAGCACGGGACAGCCCAGCTCCTGGCTGATCGCCTCCCGCACGGGGAAGCGGTCCCAGCCCGGCATGATCGGCGGCGCGACCGGCATCCCGTCCCGGAAGCTCACCGGTCCCGGAACGCCGATCCCGGCGCCGTGCACCTGCGGGATCAGTCCCTCGTCCCGCAGCTTGCCGAGGAGGTCGAGGGCCCGGTCCAGCACGACGGTCGCGCCTTCACGGACCGCGCACTCCTCACTGACATGGCCGAGGACCTCCAGCTCGCCGTTGGTCACCGCCACGTCGATCGAGGTGGCCCCGATGTCGAAGGCGACGAACCGCAGTCCGGGCGAGAGCCGCACGATCCCCGACCGCCGCCCTCCCCTGGACGCCGCCAGCCCGGCGGTCTCCACGAGGCCGAGCGCCACCAGCCGGTCCAGCTCGACGGCGAGCTTGGAGCGGGAGAGCCGCACCACGTCCCCGAGCTCGGCACGCGATCTCGGGCCTTCGTCGCGCAACAGCCGCAGCAGGCGTGCCTGATGCACGTTCTCCGGCCGAGCCGTCATGCGCATCACGCCGTCCCTTCCCGTCGAGCGGGTCACCGTGCGCAGAAGGTACCCCGGCTTTCGCCGTCCTGAGAAGACCTTTCCATCAGATCGTGACAACTTTTTCCTGAGCCAAGACAAAGTGGCGCAAGGAAAAACCCCCGGACAGGTCCGGGGGTCTCGCCCGTGCGGCCGCCGCGCCCGCTGAGCGCGCCGGTACGCGCCTAGTACGTGAGGGCTCCACGTCCGGTGCTCATGGTCCTCATGATGTGCTCGACGAGCGTGATGAGGACCTGCTTGGCGGACTCCCTCTCACGGACGTCACAGTTGATGACCGGGATGTCGGGGGTCAGGTCCAGGGCGTCCCTGACCTGGTCGGCGGTGTGCATGCCGGAGCCCGGGAACTGGTTGACGCCGATGATGAACGGGACGCCGCGGCGTTCGAAGTAGTCGACCGAGGCGAAGCAGTCGGCCAGGCGGCGGGTGTCGACGAGGACGACCGCGCCCAGCGCCCCCTTGGCCAGCTCGTCCCACATGAACCAGAACCGGTCCTGCCCCGGCGTGCCGAAGACGAACAGCACCAGGCCGTTGGGCAGTGTGATGCGGCCGAAGTCCATCGCCACGGTGGTGGTCGTCTTGCCGGCGACGGCGGAGGTGTCGTCGACGCCGATGCTCCGTTCGGTGAGCGCCTCCTCGGTGCGCAGGGGGCGGATCTCGCTCACCGCGCTCACCAGCGTGGACTTGCCGACGCCGAAGCCACCGGCGACCAGGATCTTGACGGTCAGCGCGGATTCGCCGGCCGTCGCGGCCGGGTCAGAGCGCACGGATTCCATCGATCACTTCCTTGAGTACGCGCTCGCTGGGGAACTGCGCGACCGGCGCGGGGCGGCGGACGCGGACCAGCTCACGGTCGAGCAGATCGCCGAGCAGCACCCGGACGACGCCCAGGGCGAGTTCCAGTTCCGACGCTATCTCGACAACCGACAGGGGGGTGCGGCAAAGCTCCAAGATCATCTCATGTTCGGGCGCCGGGACCCAGCCGCGTGCCGCGGGCCCCACGCCGTCCGGATCGTCCGGCGGCTCCTCCTCCGTGGTGATCAGCGCCACCAGGTCCAGCACCTCGGCGTCGTAGTCGGTGCGCCCGCCGGTGAGGGCGTAGGGACGCACGACCGGACCGGCCGCGTCGTCGTACCACGCGGAGTCGCCGTGCCCTCGGGGCGGTGTCGCGGGCACCTCAGGCGCCGCCCCGCTCGGCCGCGGCCATCCGCGGGTGCGCCGAAAGGTGCTTGCCGACCCTGGTCACCAGCATCGCCATCTCGTAGGCGATCACCCCGAGGTCGGCGTCGGCGTCGGCGAGCACGGCCAGGCAGGCGCCCTCCCCGGCCGCGGTGACGAACAGGAACGCCGACTCCATCTCCACGATCACCTGCCGCACCGGGCCGCCGCCGAACGACTCGCCGGCACCGCGCGCCAGGCTCTGGAAGCTGGCGGCCACCGCCGACAGGTGGTCGGACTGCTCGCGCTCCAGGCCGCGGGACGCGGCGATGCGCAGCCCGTCGCTGGACAGCACCGCGGCGTTCTGCACCTGCGCGACCCGCTCGACCATGGTGTCCAGCAGCCAGTTCAGCTCGCCGGTCGCCGCCATGATCGCTTCAGCCTCCGCCTGCTGCGCTTCCGTCATGGGTTGTCGTCCTCCTCGGCTAGGGACGGTCCGGCGTCCGCCTGTCCTGATTCACTACGTCCGCGTTTCCAGCCGCGCTGCATGGAGGACATGATCGCCTTCATCTCCTCCGGGCTGCGCGGGCCGCTGCCGGGCGGTCCCGCGCTCGCGTCGTCGGCGTGGCCCGTTCCGCCGGTGCCACCGGTACCGGCGGTGCCACCGGTGTCGCGCCCCTCGGCCCGCGGGTCCGGCACGGGGTGCTCGGCGGGCGCGGGCGCCGCGCGTCCCGCCGCCGCGAGATCCGCGTCCACCTTCTCCCGCAACTGCGGCGCCAGATGGGTCTGCTTGCGGCGGCGCGGCAGCTCTCCCGTGGTCAGGGGAGGCGGGGGCGGGGGCGGGGCCTGCTCACGCTCGGCGCGGGCGGGCTCGGGGACGTCGCGGTCTCCCGCGTCCCCTGGGCGGCTTTCGGACGGCTCGGGAGCGGACGGCTGGGAAGCGAGCTTGGGAGCGGACGGCTCGGGACTGGACGGCTCGGGACTGGGCGGTTGGGCCACCAGCCGTACCGGCCCCGTCTGGTTCGGCGAGCCGCTGGCGAGTCCGCGCGCACCCGCGCGCTCGGGGACGGCGGCCATCTGCCCGGTCGTCCGCCGCGCCGGGCTCTCCTGCTCCGGTACGTCGGTGAGCAGCGACGCGGGGATCAGCGCGATCGCGGTCGTCCCCCCGTACGGCGACTGCCGCAGCGTGACGGTGATGCCGTGGCGGCGGGCGAGCCGCGCGACCACGAACAGGCCGAGCCGCGCGCTGTCGGCCGGGTCGAACTCGGGCGGATCGGCCAGGCGCTCGTTGGCGGCGGCCAGGTCCGTCTCGGGCATCCCGAGGCCGCGGTCCTCCACCTCGATGACCAGCCCGCTGGCCACCGCGTGCCCGCTGACCCGCACCGGCGACCGGGGCGGCGAGAACGTCGTGGCGTTCTCCACGATCTCGGCGAGCAGGTGAATGACGTCGGCCACCGCCGAGCCCACCAGCGCCTTCCTCGGCAGCGGCTGGACGCGGACGCGCGCGTAGTCCTCGACCTCGGCCACCGCGCCGCGTACCACGTCCACCACCGGGACCGGATGCCGCCAGCCGCGCCCGGCGGACTTGCCCGCCAGGATGACCAGGCCCTCGGCGTGCCGCCGCATGCGGGTGGCCAGGTGGTCGAGCCGGAACAGGTCCGACAGCTCGGCCGGGTCCTCGGTGCGGCGCTCCATGGCGTCCAGCAGGCTGAGCTGGCGGTGCAGCAGTGCCTGGTTGCGGCGGGCCAGGTTGACGAAGACCTCGCTGATGCCGTTGCGCGTCTCCAGCTCGCGCGCGGCGGCGACCAGCACGGCGTCGCGGGCCTTGGCGAACGACTCGGAGATCCGCCGGATCTCCCGGATCCGGTAGTCGTGATCGGGGACGTCGCCGCCCTCCAGCATCTCCGGATCGAGCGTGCCGCCCGTGCGGGCCCGCTCGGCGACCGCGGGGAGCGTCTTGGTGGTGAAGGCGCCGACGCCGTCCGCCAGCGTCCGGGACTCGCGCAGCAGCCGCCGTGACACCCGCACCGCGATGACGGACGAGACGACGACCGCGACGAGTCCGAGGCCGCCGGACAGGGCCAGCCGCTGCACCACGGTGAAGGCGATGCCCTCGGCCTCCTCGGTGAGCGCGTCCAGGGCGTCGTTCTCGAACTGGAACAGGCGCTCGGTCACGATGTTGATCGAGGCGCGCCAAGCGGCGGCGTCCACCTGCGGCGCGGAATGCGCGCCCGCCCCGCCCCTCACCTGGCCGGGAGCACGGACGTCACGGTCGCGGCGCGGCTCGGCGGGGTCGGCGCCGCGGACCACCAGGTCCTCCAGGCGGCGCAGGACGACCGCCTCGGGGGACGCGAACAGCCGTTGCAGCCGTTCCCGCTCGGACGCCGGCAGGCCGGCCGCGTTGTCGGCGAACAGCATCCGCTGCGCGCCCACGAGCTGCGCGAACTGCGCGCGCTCCGCGGCAGTGAACCGTCCGCCCGGTGCCGCCCCGGAGAACAGCGCGTCCTCGCGGGCCAGGAACTCGCGGGCGCGGGCCAGCGCGACCAGGGTGGCGCCCTGCCGCGCGATCGCCCGGTCGGCGGGCGCGACCGTGCCGTAGATGGCGAACGCCGAGTCGATCAGTCCCGAGTAGTCCCCGAGCACCCGAAGGCGGTCCGAGCTGCGCGCGTCCACGTCCCTGCGGATCTGCTCCAGGCTCTTGAGCCGGGCGACGAACGCGTCGATGCGCTCCACCACGGGCCGCTCGATCGCGCCGCGCAGCCTGCGGTCCCGGCTGTGCCGCTCGACGTCCGCGCGCGCCCGGTCGGTGGCGCGCCGCTGGGTGGCCAGCGCCGCGACGTCCGCGGGTCCGCCGCCGCCAAGCCTGCCGAGCGACAGCCTGCGCTCCTTCTGCAGCCCGTCGATCAGCCGTTGGGTGGGCAGCAGCGACTTCTCCTGGAACTGGTTGCTCTGCTGGAGCTGCCGCGCGTCGCCGTAGGTCAGGTGGGTGGCGAACGCCCACAGCACCGCGAGGGAGAGCAGCGGCACCAGGATCAGCACGACGATCCAGGTACGGATCGAGGCGGAGCGCCGGTTCATCACGGCCGACAAACCCTGCGTCCGCCTGGGGCCTTGAGCTGCCGGAGGCACGACATGCCGGGGGAAACCTCTCGATATGTAGGTGTAAAGGGGGACTGCCGGAGCCTACTACGGAGCGGCTTCCCGGCCTATGTCAACGGGCGGAACGCGCCGCTCAACGCGCCTCGCCCACGGCGCCGCCGGCCCCGGGATGTCCCGGATCCGCCCAGGCCAGCACGTGTTCGACGAGCCGGATCAGCACCTGCTTGGCCGACTCCTTGCTGCGGACGTCGCAGAGCACCACCGGGATCCCCGGATCGAGGTCCAGCGCGATCGCGATGTCCTGCGCGCGATGCGTGCGGACGCCGTCGAAACAGTTCACCGCCACCACGAACGGCGTCCCGCGCTGCTCGAAGTAGTCGATGGACGGGAAGCTGTCACGCAGCCGCCGGGTGTCCGCCAGCACCACCGCGCCCAGCGCGCCATAGGCGAGCTCGTCCCACATGAACCAGAAGCGCTCCTGGCCCGGGGTGCCGAAGAGGTAGAGCACCAGCCGCTCGGTGAGGGTGATGCGGCCGAAGTCCATCGCCACGGTGGTGGTGGACTTGCGGTCCACGCCCGCGACGTCGTCCACGCCGACGCCGCGGTCGGTCAGCTCCTCCTCGGTGACCAGCGGCCGGATCTCGCTGATCGACCCGACCATGGTGGTCTTGCCGGCCCCGAACCCGCCGGCGACCAGGATCTTGGTGGTGACCAAGGGGCCCGAGGGGTCGGTGCCCCGCCGGGCCCACTGGTCAGCGCCGGCGGACACCATGGCGCACCGCCGCGGGCCGCCCCACGCGGGGGCTTGACACGCCGAGGCAGGACATCTCAGCCGCCGTCGAAGCCGGTGCCGGCGAACCGGGGGCTGGCCTGTAGGTGCTGTCCCACCCGCTTCACCAGGACGGCCATCTCGTAGGCGATCAGGCCCGCGTCGGCGTCCGCGCCGGCCAGCACCGCCAGGCAGGTGCCGTTCCCCGCGGCGGTGACGAACAGCAGCATGGTGTCCATCTCGATGATGGTCTGCCGCACGTTGCCGCCGCCGAAGTGCCGCCCGGCGCCGCGGGCCAGGCTCTGCACGCCGGCCGCCAGCGCGGACAGGTGCTCGGCGTCCTCGCGGCCCAGCTCCTGCGAGGCGGCGACGGCCAGCCCGTCACGCGAGAGGATCACCGCCTGCCGGACCGTCGGTACGCGCCCGGCGAAGTCGTTGAGCAGCCAGTTCAGTTCACCGGTCGCGGTGTTGTGCATCATCAGGTCTCTCCTCTTCCCCCGACTCCCCCGGATCCGACGCTCGTCCGCGCCGCCATCCTTGCTGTATCGACGCCATCATCGAACGGGCCTCCTCGGGCGACCGGACCATCCGTCCGGCCGGTCCGGGTCCGCCCGCCGGCGGTGGCGGCGTCCGGTCCTTTCCTCTCAGTTGCGGGGCCAGGCTCTGCCGGCGCCGCCGCCGGGGCAGCCCGGCATAGGTCTCCTCCGGCTCGGCCGCGGGCCCGTTCACCCGGTCCTCCCTCGGGGGAGGCGGGTCCGTCCCCGATCCGGTGTCGTCATCCGACCAAGGATTGCCCGCCGGCGCGGGGCTCGCAGGCGGAACGCCGCTTTCCTGTGCGTTCCAACCAAATCGGCGTAGTTTTCCCGCCGGTTCGGGAGCGGTCGCGGGGGCCGGCCCGAGCGCGCGTGCGGGCGCGGGACCGGCCGGCCCGGCGCCGTCCAGCGCCCAGGACCCGTCGCCGTCCATCAGCCCGGCCGGGACCATCAGCTCGTGTGGCAGCAGCACGATCGCGGTGGTGCCGCCGTACGGGGAGGGGCGCAGCGAGACACGGACGCCGTGCCGGTGGGCCAGGCGGGCCACCACGGCCAGGCCGAGCCGGTCGGTGTCGGCCAGATCCGGCTCCGGCGGCGCGGCCAGCCGGGCGTTGATCGCCTCCAGCTCGGCCGCGGGCATGCCGAGCCCGCGGTCCTCGATCTCGATCGCGAAGCCGCCGCCGACCCGGTCGGCCATCACCCGGATCCCGGTGTTCGGCGGCGAGAACACCGCCGCGTTCTCCAGCAGCTCGGCCAGCAGATGGGTCAGGTCCGCCACGGCGGCGCCCACGACGCCGTCACGCGACGGCGTCAGCACCGACACCCGTTCGTAGTCCTCGATGCCCGCGACGGCGCCGCGCAGCACCTCCGCCACCGGGGCGGGGTCGCGGCGCGGCCGCGGCGGCACGGAACCGGACAGGATGATCAGGCTTTCCGCGTGCCGCCGCATCCGCGCGGTCAGGTGGTCCAGCCTGCGCAGCTCGTCCCGTTCCCCGGGCTCGGCGCGTCCCTCCAGGTCGCGCAGCATGGCGAGCTGGCGGTGCAACAGCGACTGGTTGCGGCGGGCGACGTCCAGCATGATCCGGCGGACGCCCGCGCGGGAGGACACCTGCCCGTCCGACGCGGCCAGCGCGCCCCGCCACACGGCGTCCAGCTCTTCCGCGACCTCCTGGACCTCTCTGGTACAAGCCGGAGGCGGCGGCACGTCCACCCCGGAGCCAAGGCCGGTCTCGGAGCCCGCTGGCTCGCCGCTCACCAGCCGGTCCAGCACGGCGGGCAGCCTGCGCCGGGCCAGGTCGCGCGCGGAGCCGCGCAACGCGGCCAGCTCGCGGTGCAGAGTGCGCCCGGTGTGAATCGCGAGCACGACCGAGGCGCCGACGGCGAGCAGGCCGAGACCGCCCACGAGCCCGAGACGGATCCAGAGCGCGTCGCCGCGAGCGGCCCGTTCTTCGGCGAGCTCCCGCGACGCCTGCCGGTGCCTGGACATGAGGGAGAGCAGCAGCGGCTGCGCTGTAGCGGTCCAACGCTGCGCGTCGACGCGCGCCTCGTCCTCCGTCGCGGCGGCGATCCCTTCCTCCACGTCGCGGAACTCGGCGAACGCGGGCGCCGACAACAGCGGCGCGATCAGACGCCCGTGGACCGCGGCGGGCACCTGCGCCCGTTCCTCGTCCCACAGGCGCCGCTGCGCGTCCGCCAGCCCTGCGAACGCCCGCCGCTCCGCGGCGCTCAGCACGCCGTCGCCGCCCGCGGCGGCCACCAGCGCGCCCTCCCGTCCGATCAGGTCCATCGCCCGGTATCCGGCGACCAGGCCCGCCGACCAGCGCGCGAGCTCGCCGTCGCCCTCGGGCACCCAGGCACCGGACGCGGCGTACAACGCCTCCACCGGCACGCCGTAAGCATCGACCGCGCCGGTGGCCTCCAGCCCGCGGGCGTCGATCGTGTAACGGGTGGCGGACAGGCGGTCGAGCTCGCGCAGCGCCGCCCGCAGCAACCCGGCGGCCCGGCCCTCGCCGTCCGCACCCTCCACGTCACCGGCCGCGCGGCGCCGGAACGTGGCCACCGCATCATCGGTACGGGCACGCGCCGCCGCCATCGCCTGACGGGACGCGGGCGCAGGAGCCGCGAGGAACACCGCGGACGCGTGACGTTCGGCGGTCAGAGCCGCGACCGTGTCGTGCACGGCACCGCTCATCCGGGACTCCGACCGCTCCGCCCGGCGGTGCTCCAGAGCATCTCCCGAGATGACGACGGTACCGAGACCCCACAGCAAGGCCAGCGTCAGCGAAGGGACGGCCGACAGCACGACGACCCGGAACCGGATCGAACGCGTTCGAGGACTCAATGTCACCTCGCGGATGGCCTCTGCTCCCGCGGACTCCCCCGGACTGCGTGCGGATGCCGCCCGATCATAGAGGTTCGCGCGTCCGCACCCGCAAGTTCTCCACATATCGGTGCGAAACCGTGCCCGCGCCGCCCGTCCAGGGTCTCCATCACATCCCACTACGGGAACAAAGAGCCGGGGAATCACCCATGTGCCCGTTACGGCGTTACGATTCCCGCCGTGAGTCCCGAAAGCCAGGCATCCCAGGCACTTCCGTCACGGCGCCGCCGCGCACCCCGCGGCGGCCGACATCGTGGCGACGAATCCTTCCTGCTGCCCCCCGGCTCCCCCTCGCTCGTCCTCGCCGTCCCCGGATCGTCCCGCAGCGCCGGCGGCGTCCCCGAGGAACTGGCCAGGCTCGTCGAAATCGAGCACACCGGCCAGCCGACCCTCGTGGGCTACCTCGAAGGCGACGACAGGAACCTCGGCGCGGTCCTCGCCCAAGTGCAGCGGCAACGAGAGGACGAACCGGGGGCGGTGGTCGTGCCACTGGCCACCGGCCCCGACCCCGCCGCCGAAAACGCCATCCGCAAGATCGTGGCGGACGCGCCGGTCCCGGCCCTGCCCACCGAACCCCTCGGCCCCCACCCGCTGATCGCGGAAGCGCTCCACGACCGGCTGGCCGACGCGGGACTGGCCCGCGCCGACCGGATCCGGATGATGACCATGGTGACCGCCGCCGGCGGCATCATCGTCGTCGTCCCCGGCGACGCGTTCGCGGTCCGGCAGGCCGAGGTCACCGGCGTGCTGCTGGCCTCCAGGCTGGCCTCCCCCGTCTTCACCGCGCGGATCGACGACGGCCACGCCGTCCAGGCGGCGGCCGCCCAACTCCGCGCCTCGGGAGTACAGCGCCTCGCGGTGGCACCCCACCTGATCGGCCACGAACCCGACGCCAGGCACATCGCCGCAGCGGCAGCGGCGGCGGGCGCCGAGCACGCGGGGCCACTGGGCGCACACCCGGCACTGGCCAAGCTCGCCGCACTCCGGTACACGGAGACTTTGGCAAGCGCGCTGTCTAGCTAGGTGTGGGGGGCGTGTCATTGTGGGGGGGCGACCCCCCACACCCCCCGGTGCGGGGCCAGCGACCACCGCCGCTCGCCTTGACGGCTCGCGGCGGCGGCCACTGACCCCGGTCAGTGGCTCCGCCCCCGACACCCCCGGCAGGGGGCTCCGCTCCCTGCACCCCCGTTGGGGCTTCGCCCCTTGCCCCCCTTTTGGGGGCTTTGGCTGCTCTTGGGGGTTTGTTACTAGCGGTTTTTGAAGGTGGGGGGGCGCTTTTCCAGGGTCGCGGTCATGCCTTCGGCCAGGTCTTCGGTGAAGAAGGCCAGGGTCTGGACGCCGGTCTCCATGGCCAGGTGGCGTCGCAGGCCGGGGGCGTCCAGGGAGAGGTTCAGCAGTTCCTTGGTGCGGCGCAGGCCGTAGGGGGACTTGGCCAGGAGTTCGGTGGCCAGGGCCAGGGCGGTCTCCAGGTCCTTGCCCTCTTCGGCGACCTCGGTGATCAGGCCGAGGTCGCGGGCGCGGTCCAGGTCGAATCGCTCGGCCCGGTAGGAGATCTCGGCGGCGCGGGCCGGGCCGATCAGGCGCGGGAGCAGCCAGGAGAGGCCGCAGTCGCCCGCCGAGAGGCCCAGGTCGGTGAACGGCACCACGAAGCGGGTGGTGGGGTCGGCGACGCGCAGGTCGCAGGCCAGGGCCCAGGAGACGCCCATGCCGGCGACCGGGCCGTGCAGTGCGGCGATCACCGGTTGCGGGATCTCCCGGAGCCGGGCGGTGACCTCGGCGCCTCGGGAGACGTTGTGGTAAATGCGCTGGACCCGGCCCGTGCCGCCGTGGTCATCGTCGCCGCCCATCAGGTCCATGCCCGAGCAGAAGCCGCGGCCCTCGCCGGTGAGGATCACGACGTGCGTCGCGGTGTCCTTGGCCAGGTCGTTGAGGACGTCCAGCAGTTCCTCGTTGAGTTCGCCGGTGACGGCGTTCAGCCGCTCCGGGCGGGACAGGGTGAGGGTCACCACCCCGTCCCCCCGGTCGAGCTTGATCGTGTTCAAGGAATCGTCCAGCCCCGGTCAGGACGAGAGGTGCTGGATGAGCGGGCCCATCTGCTCCCCCGGGTTCTGGTAGACGGAGAGGGGCTCGGTGGCGTTGATGGCGGCCCAGTTGTCCCGGACGTCCTCCGCCGAGAAGGCGTCCTTCCAGGCGTGGCCGGGGCCCTCGCCGATGACGATCTTGGCGATCCGGCCGCCGCCGACCGTGTAGACCTGGCCGGTCTCCTCGTTGCTCTCGTGGACGAGGAAGGCCACCAGCGGCGTGACCTTCTCCACGCCCAGCTTGCCCAGGAAGTCGGCGGGCAGCAGGTCCTCGGTCATGCGGGTGGCGGCGACGGGGGCGATCGCGTTGGCCTTGATGTTGTACTTGCCGCCCTCATGGGCCAGCGTCTTGGTGAAGCCCACCAGGCCCATCTTCGCGGTGGCGTAGTTGGCCTGGCCGAAGTTGCCGTAGAGGCCGGCCGGCGACGAGGTGTTGACGATGCGGCCGTAGTTGTTCTCGCGCAGGTGCGGCCAGGCGAAGCTGGAGACCAGGAACGAGCCGCGCAGGTGCACGGCGATCACCGCGTCGTACTCCTCGGGCGTCATGTTCTTGATCGACCTGTCGCGCAGGATCCCGGCGTTGTTGACCACGATGTCGATCTTGCCGAAGGTGTCCAGCGCGGTCTGCACGATCGCGCGCGCCCCGTCCTCGGTGGCGACGTTGTCGGGGTTGGCCACGGCCTCGCCGCCGCTCTTCTTGATCTCCTCGACCACGTCCTGGGCGGGACCCGACGAGGAACCCGCGCCGGACCGGTCCCCGCCGAGGTCGTTGACGACCACCTTGGCGCCGCGCTCGGCCAGTTCCAGCGCGTGCCGGCGGCCCAGCCCGTGACCGGCTCCGGTGACGATGGCGACGCGACCGTCGTAGCGCAGTTCCGACATCCTGTCTCCTCTACATCGCAGCGGCTGCGTGACCCTAGGAAAGCACCCGGGCTCCCTAAGGGGTACCACCTGACCGAATCGCGCTCGGCTTCGGCCCCCCGGCGCGGCGGAGGACGGGGCTCAACCCCGGGTTGCCTTATTTCCACCACGAAACGGCAATCTCTGAGAAAGTCGCCATAATTCATTCTTTCTCGGGAATCTTGGGCGTAAGCTTTCCCGACCACCCGTGCGCCGACGACGGAGACCGTCCATGAGCGGACCTTTGGTGAGCGGACCCGGCGGCACCCGGCCGTTCCGCGTCGTCCAGTGGGCAACCGGAGCGCTGGGCCGCAGCGTCATCCGCGGCATTCTGGAACGGCCCGGGTTCGAGCTGGCGGGCGCACTGGTGTACGACCGTGCCAAGGCGGGCCAGGACGTGGGCGTGCTGGCCGGGCACGGGCCCGTGGGCGTCACCGCCACCGCCGACCCGCAGGACATCCTCGACCTGGACGCCGACTGCGTGGTGTACGCCCCGAGCCCGTCGAAGGACCCGTTCTCCGAGCTGGACACGGTGTGCGCCCTGCTCGCGTCCGGGAAGAACGTGATCGCCACGCACGGTTACGTCTACCCCTACGTCCACGGCTCCCGCCTGGTCGCCGACCTGGAGGACGCCTGCAAGCGCGGCGGGGTCTCGGTGCACGGGACGGGCGTCAACCCCGGGTTCATGTCCGACCTCATGCCGCTGACCCTGTCGCGGCTGTCGCGCGGCATCACGCACGTGTACGCGCGGGAGTGCTCGGACTTCTCCGGCCACCCGTCCCGCCGCATGGTCCGCAGCATGATGGGCTTCGGCAAGACCGAGGAGGCGTACCTGCGCGCGCTGCGGACCACGCGCGCCGCGATGCAGTCGCTGGTGGCCGAGAGCCTGCACCTGGTGGCGGCCGGGCTGGACCTCGCGCTGGACGAGATCGACGTCGACCTGGCCTACCGGCCGGCGCCCGCCGACTTCACGATCGCGTCCGGGACCGTCGCCAAGGGCACCATCGCCGCGTCGCGCTGGACGTTCAGCGGGATGGCCGGGGGCCGCCCCGCCATCACCGCCGAGCTGGTCTACAAGGCCGACGCCACGCGCATCCCCGAATGGGGACCACCGGGGTACGCGGTCCGGGTGGAGGGCCGCCCCTCGATCACCCTGACCACCGATCCGGAATGGGTGTCCAACGGCACCTCGGCCGCCGCGGCGCACGCGCTCAACGCCATCCCCGTGGTGTGCGCCGCCGAGCCCGGCATCCGCACCCACCTCGACCTTCCGCTGATCACCGGCCGTGCCTGCTCCCGGCTTCGCCGTACCTGAGCGGAATGACGCGGGCGGGTAGGCCGGTTCTGAGAGGAAAACCCCGAGGGAGGACCGCGCCATGACCACGGTCGCAAGGGAGATCGCCGGAGGCGGCTTCGTCCGGCAGCCCAACCGGTTCACCGACAGGATCACCGCGGACGGGAGCAGCGGCTACCTGGCCGAGCCCGGCCGGTACCGGCTGATCGTCTCCTACGCCTGCCCGTGGGCGCAGCGGACGCTGATCGTCCGGCGGCTGCTCGGGCTCGAGGAGGTGATCTCCGTCGCGGTGGTCGACCCGATCAGGGACGAGCGCGGCTGGCGGTTCCCCGAGCCCGACCCGGTGACCGGCGCGACCTTCCTGTCCGAGCTGTACCTGGCCAGGGACCCCTCGTACGAGGGCCGCTACACCGTGCCGTGCGTCTGGGACGGAGTGACCCAGCGCCTGGTCACCAACGACTTCCCGGCGATCACGATCACGATGGAGACGGAGTTCGCCGCCTACCATCGCGAGGGCGCCCCCGACCTGTACCCGGAACGGCTCCGTCCCGAGATCGACGAGCTGAACGAGCGCGTCTACCACACGGTCAACAACGGGGTCTACAAGGCCGGTTTCGCCACCGCGCAGGAGCCGTACGACAAGGCCGTCGACGCCCTGTTCGAGACGCTGGACATGCTGGAGGAGCGCCTGGTCGGCCGCCGCTACCTGTTCGGCGACCGGCCGACGGAGGCGGACGTGCGGCTGTACCCGACGCTGGCCCGGTTCGACGCGGTGTACTACTCGCACTTCAAGTGCAACCTGCGCCGCCTGGTCGACTACCCCAACCTCTGGGCGTACGCCCGGGACCTGTACTCGATCGCCGCCTTCGGCGAGACGACGAACTTCGACCACATCAAGCGCCATTACTACATGACGCAGCGGAACGTGAACCCGTCCGGCGTCGTCCCCAAGGGCCCGATCATGGACTGGGACGCCCCGCACGCCAGGGACCGGCTCGTCACATCGTGAGCATGACCACCAGGACGCCCGCCACCAGCAGCGCCATGCCCAGATAGACCATGAGGCCGCCGATCCGCCACCGCGTCTGGGAGCGGTCCCGCGCGGGGGCCGCGGGCAGCCGTCCCGTCCGCTGCGGCCCGGTCGGGACCTGCTCGGTACTGCCGGTGTCCCGCGCCACCTGCGCCGTGACCACCGGAGGCGGGCCCGGGGGCGGGCCAGGGGGCGGCACCGCGAGCCGGGGGCCGGTGGCCGCCGCGGGCGGGCTCGGCGGCGGCACCGGCCCGGCCGGCGCGGCGGGGCCGGGCGCGGGCGGAAAGGCGAAACCGGGCGGAGCGGGGGTCGGACGACCCGGCACAGGCCAGGACGGATCCGGATCGTCACCACCGACCACCATGAGGATCGCCTCCGCGACACCGGCCTGCATCCGCCGCGCCGGGTCCTTCTGGAGCAGGCCGTCGAGCACCGGGCGCAGCGGCCCGGCGCGTACCGGCGGATCCGGCTCCTCGGTCAGGACCGCGCCGAACACCGCCACCGGGTCGTCCCGGTGGAACGGGGCGCGGCCCTCGACCGCCGCATAGAGGGTGGCCCCCAGCGCCCAGAGGTCGGACTCGGGGCTCGCACGCCCACCGCGCATCCGTTCGGGCGCGATGTAGGCGGGAGAACCGAGCACGCTCCCGTCCTGGGTCAGGGTGGCCTCGCCTTCGATGACCGCGATGCCGAAGTCGGTCAGCACCGCGCGGTCCCCGGGGCCTTCCAGCAGCACGTTCCCCGGCTTGACGTCCCTGTGCAGGATGCCCGCCGCGTGCGCCGCCCCCAGGGCCCCCAGTAGTTGCAGCCCGATCCTGGCGACGCGATCCGGCGGGAGCGGCCCCTCCCGCCGGATCACCTGGTTCAGGGAGTCTCCCCTGACCAGCTCCATCACCACCCAGGGGCGGGCCTCTTCGACCACGACGTCGAAGACCGTGACAACCCCTGGGTGGGACAACCTGGCCGCCGACCGGGCCTCACGGACCGAGCGCTGGGCCATCGCGGCCCGCTCGGCCTCCGTGAGGCCGGCCGGCATGAGCACCTCCTTGACGGCGACCTCCCTGTCCAGGATCTCGTCCCGGGCCCGCCAGACGATGCCCATGCCGCCGCGCCCCAGCTCCGCGAGCAGGCGGTAGCGCCGCGCGACCACACGCTGGGTCGGCGCCGCCCGCTCGGCCGCGAGAGCCGGGTCATCACTCACACCGGTAGTTCGGTGGAACCGGGCGTTCGGATTGCGCGTCCGGTCAATTAGTTCAAAACTGGCCACGACCTGTCGTTATGCTGACGGGTCGTCGACCCGAGTCCGAGTCCCTCCGCATGTCCCTCTGCATGTCCCTCTGCACATCCCTCCGCACGACAGGAAAGGCGAGGCCGCACTCCCATGCGCAGCAACTTCTTCAACAACTTGGAGCAGGGCCAACAGCTCCCCGGCCACTTCGCGCTCCAGAACTCCAAGATGCTCAGAGTCCATCTCAACGGCGACGTGCTCGCCCGGCAGGGCTCCATGGTCGCGTTCCAGGGCCAGATGGAGTTCGACTACGAGGGCGCCGGCGGCATCGGCAAGTTCATCAAGAAGGCCGTCACCGGCGAGGGCGTGCCCACCATGCGCGTCAAGGGGCAGGGTCTGCTGTTCCTGGCCAACGACGCCGACGACATCCACCTGTTCTACCTGGAGAACGAGGGCATCACGGTCAACGGCAAGAACATCCTGGCCTACGACGCCCACCTCCAGTCCGACATCCAGCGCGTGCAGGGCGCGGGCATCGCCGCGGGCGGGCTGTTCAACACCACCCTGGCTGGCACCGGCTGGGTGGCGCTCACCACACACGGGACCCCGGTCATGCTCGACTGCGGCCGCGCCCCCACGTTCGTCGACGGCCAGTCGGCCGTGGCGTGGAGCCAGGGCCTGCACGTCGGGGTGAACCGCACCTTCAAGGCGGGCGCCCTGATCGGGCGGGGCAGCGGCGAGGCCATGCAACTGGCCTACCAAGGACAGGGTTTCGTCCTGGTCCAGGCCAGTGAGGGTCCCACGGTCCCGCCGCATACTCATTGATCATGGGCCTCGCCGTACCTGCCGGACGCGGCCCCGGGCGCCCGGCAGGTCCGGCCCTCGCCCGGACGTCTCCCGTGGCGGCCGTGCATGGGCGAGGCGCAAGTGCGAGTAGCCTTTACTAGTCCGAACCGGTTTCAGAAACCCACCTGCGAGCTGCGGAAGAGGGCGATCTCCGCCGTGTCGACAGAGTCGTCGCAATCAAGTGCCGACCCCAAGATGACAGACTTCGGTGCCAACGAGTGGCTGGTCGACGAGCTGTACCAGAAGTACCTCGAGGATCCCAACTCGGTGGACGAGGCGTGGTGGAACTTCTTCGCGGACTACCGGCCGGAGACCCGGCCCACCGCGACCACCCCCGCCACGCCCAACGCACCCCGGCCCCAGACCGGCACCGAAGGCGCGGCAGTGACCCAGGCCGCCAACGGCACCACGGCGGCCCCGCCGACACAGCAGGCTCCCACGGCGCCGCAGGCCCCCGCGGCCCCCGCCGCGCCCAAGGCCGCGCCCAAGGCCGAGGCCCCGGCCGCCAAGCCCGAGCCCGCCAAGCCCGAGCCGGCCAAGGCGGCGCCCGCCAAGCCGGCCCTGCCGCCCGTCCCGGAGGGCGCCGAGCAGGAGCGGCTGCGCGGCGTCGCCGCCCGCACGGCCGCCAACATGGAGGCCAGCCTCGGCGTCCCGACCGCGACCAGCGTGCGGGCCGTCCCGGCCAAGCTGCTGATCGACAACCGGATCGTCATCAACAACCACCTCAAGCGCGGCCGCGGCGGCAAGGTCTCCTTCACCCATCTGATCGGGTACGCCATCGTCAAGGCGCTGGCCTCAATGCCGGAGATGAACTGCGCCTACACCGAGGTGGACGGCAAGCCGGTGCTGGTGCGGCCCGAGCACGTCAACTTCGGCCTGGCGGTCGACCTGCGGAAGCCCGACGGGTCCCGGCAGCTCGTGGTGCCCAGCATCAAGGCCGCCGACACCCTCGACTTCCGCCAGTTCTGGGCCGCCTACGAGGAGATCGTCCGCAGGGCGCGCGGCAACAAGCTCACCCTTGAGGACTTCCAGGGCACCACGATCAGCCTGACCAACCCCGGCACCATCGGCACGGTCCATTCCGTGCCGCGGCTGATGCCCGGCCAGGGCACGATCATCGGCGTCGGGGCCATGGAGTACCCCGCCGAGTTCGCCGGGGCGTCGGAGGAGACGCTGTCCCGGATGGGGATCAGCAAGGTCATGACGCTGACCTCCACCTACGACCACCGGATCATCCAGGGCGCGCAGTCCGGCGACTTCCTGCGCCGGATCCACCAGCTACTGCTGGGCGAGGACGGCTTCTACGACGAGATCTTCGAGGCGCTGCGGATCCCGTACGAGCCGGTCCGCTGGGTGCAGGACATCTCCGCCACGCACGAGGACGACGTCGCCAAGGTCGCGCGCGTCCACGAGCTGATCCACGCCTACCGGGTCCGCGGCCACCTGATGGCCGACACCGACCCGCTGGAGTACAAGCAGCGCCGCCACCCCGACCTGGACATCCTCCAGCACGGGCTGACGCTGTGGGACCTGGAGCGCGAGTTCGCCACCGGCGGGTTCGGCGGCAAGCCCACCATGAAGCTGCGCGACATCCTGGGCGTGCTGCGCATGGCGTACTGCCGCACGGTCGGCATCGAGTACATGCACATGCAGGACCCCGAGGAGCGCGCCTGGATCCAGGAGCGCGTCGAGGTCCCGCACGAGAAGCCGTCCCGCGAGGAACAGCTCCACGTGCTGCGCCGCCTCAACAGCGCCGAGGCGTTCGAGACCTTCCTGCAGACCAAGTTCGTCGGCCAGAAGCGGTTCTCCCTGGAAGGCGGCGAGTCCGTCATCCCGCTGCTGGACTCGGTGATCTCCTCGGCGGCCAAGGCGCACCTGGACGAGGTCGTGATCGGGATGGCCCACCGCGGCCGCCTCAACGTCCTGGCCAACATCGTCGGCAAGTCCTACGGCCAGATCTTCGGCGAGTTCGAGGGCAACCTCGACCCGCGCAGCGCCCAGGGCTCCGGCGACGTCAAGTACCACCTGGGCGCCGAGGGCGACTTCGTGGCCGACGACGGCTCCAAGATCCACTGCGAGCTGGTGGCGAACCCGTCCCACCTGGAGACCGTCGACCCGGTGCTGGAGGGCGTGGTCCGCGCCAAGCAGGACATCCTGGATGTCGGCGAGGCCGGGTTCAGCGTGCTGCCCATCCTGATCCACGGCGACGCCGCGTTCGCCGGGCAGGGCGTGGTGGCCGAGACGCTGAACCTGTCCCAGCTCCGCGGCTACCGCACCGGCGGCACCGTGCACGTGATCATCAACAACCAGGTCGGGTTCACCACCGCGCCGGAGTACTCGCGTTCCAGCGTCTACTCCACCGACGTGGCCCGGATGATCCAGGCGCCGATCTTCCATGTCAACGGCGACGACCCGGAGGCGTGCGCGCGGGTGGCGCGGCTGGCCTTCGAGTACCGCCAGGCGTTCAAGAAGGACGTCGTGATCGACATGGTCTGCTACCGGCGGCGCGGCCACAACGAGGGCGAGAACCCGTCGTTCACCCAGCCGCTGATGTACGACCTGATCGACGCCAAGCGCTCGGTCCGCAAGCTCTACACCGAGGCGCTGATCGGCCGCGGCGACATCACCGTCGAGGAGGCCGAGGCGTCCCTGCGCGACTACCAGCTCCAGTTGGAGCGCGCCTTCACCGAGACCCGTGAGGCCGTCAAGAGGCCCCTGGAACCGGGCTCGGTGGTCAAGCCGGACGTGGAGGAGCGGATCCCGATCGACCACGGCTCGGCCGGGTCGGCGATCAGCGCGGAGACGGTCAAGCGGATCATCGAGTCGCAGCTCAGCCTTCCCGAGGGCTTCAACGTCCACCCGCGCCTCCAGCCGATCCTCCAGCGCCGCGTCCAGTCCATCGAGGACGACGCGATCGACTGGGCGACCGGCGAGCTGCTGGCGTTCGGCTCGCTGCTGATCGACGGCCATCCCGTCCGGCTCGTCGGGCAGGACAGCCGCCGGGGCACCTTCGGCCAGCGGCACGCGGTGCTGGTGGACCGCAAGACCGGCGAGGAGTACACCCCGCTCAAGCAGTTCGGGCAGGGCGTGTCGAAGTTCTACGTGCACGACTCGCTGCTCAGCGAGTACGCGGCGATGGGCTTCGAGTACGGCTACTCCATGACCCGCCCCGACGCGCTGGTGTGCTGGGAGGCGCAGTTCGGCGACTTCGCCAACGGCGCCCAGTCCATCGTGGACGAGTACATCTCCTCCGGCGAGCAGAAGTGGGGGCAGCGCTCCGGCATCGTCCTGCTCCTGCCCCACGGCTACGAGGGTCAGGGTCCCGACCACTCGTCCGCCCGCATCGAGCGCTACCTCCAGCTGTGCGCGCAGGACAACATGACCGTGGTCTACCCGACCACCCCGGCCAACTACTTCCACCTGCTGCGCTGGCAGGTGCTGTCCGGCCGGCGCAAGCCGCTGATCGTGTTCACGCCGAAGTCGCTGCTGCGCCTCAAGGCGGCGACGTCCCGGGTGGACGAGATCACCGGCGGAGCGTTCCAGCCGGTCATCCCGGACTCCGATCCCACGATCGACCCGTCCGGCGTCCGGCGCATCCTGCTCACCACCGGCAAGATCTTCTACGAGGTGGTGAACGCGCGGAAGGCCGCCGGGGACACCTCCACGGCCGTGGTCCGCATCGAGCGCCTCTACCCGCCGCCCATCGACGAGCTCAAGGCGGAGCTGGCCAAGTACCCCTCGGACGCCGAGGTCGTCTGGGTCCAGGACGAGCCCGCCAACATGGGCGCGTGGCCCTTCATGGCCCTCAAGCTCCCCCACCACATCGAGGGCCTGACCATGAAGCGCGTCTCCCGGCCGGCGTCCTCGTCGCCGGCCGTGGGCTCCGCCAAACTGCACCAGGCCGAACAGGAGGCCCTGCTGGCCAGGCTGTTCGGCGACGGCAAGTAGCACGAGCGCACTCCGAGGGCTCCGGCGCCGCCGTGCGCCGGAGCCCTCGGCGTTCCGTCCAGGGAGAGCACGATGTACTTCACCGATCGGGGCCTGGAAGAACTGGCCGACCGCCGCGGCACCGAGGAGGTCACCCTCGGCTGGCTGGCCGAACGCCTGCGGGAGTTCGTCGACCTCAACCCCGAGTTCGAGACGCCGGTCGACCGCCTGGCCACCTGGCTGGCCCGCCTCGACGACGAGGACGACTGATCGGGGCCGCCGGACAGGACAAGACGCGACATATCGTGTTTACTGGAGGCAGGCTGTCGAAAGGCGGGACATGATGGCGCGGTGGACGATCGAGGAGCCGACCACGCTGGACTTCGACGGTGTGGTGGCGCTGAAGGCGACGCTGATCGCGGGGAGCGTGTCGGTGCTGGCGTCGGACGAGCGGCCGTCGGTCATGATCGGGGACGTGGAGGGGCCGCCGCTGGTCGTGGAGCACGAGGCGGGCATGCTGTCGGTCACGCACGAACGGCTCTGGGAGGGCGTGCTGACCTGGCTGCGCACCCACAAGTGCCGGGCGGCCGTCACGGTGACCGTGCCGCACGACTGCCCGCTCACCCTGAACCTGGTGTCCGCGGACGCGGTGGTCACCGGGATGAGCGCGCGCACCTCGATCCGCAGCGCGGCCGGGGACGTGACGCTGGACGGCGTCACCGGCGACATCGACGCCAACACCGTCTCCGGGGCGATCGAGGCGCAGGGGCTGGACGGCAAGGTCTCGTTCACCTCCGTGTCCGGGGACCTGGCGCTGGCGGGCGGCGCGGTGGACGCCCTGACGGCCCGTACGGTCAGCGGGAAGGTCGCCGCGGACCTCGACTTCGGGGACGGCGGCCGGGTGGACGTGAACACCGTCTCGGGCGAGGTGGCGCTGCGGATCCCCGAGTCGGCGGGCATCAAGGTGACGCTGAACTCGGCGGCGGGCCGGATCGAGACGTCCTTCGACGAACTGGACCGCGAGGAGCGTACGGTGACCCGCAGCGTGACCGGCAGGCTCGGGAACGGCGCGGCCCGGCTGACGGTCAACACGGTGTCCGGCGGCGTCGCCCTCCTCGGGCGCCCGGGGGACAACGGCAGCACCCCACCCCGAATGGAGAAGTGAGTTGAGTCCGGTCTTCGGCCACGGCCGCCTGCGGCTGTACCTGCTCAAGCTGCTGGAGGAGAGCCCGCGGCACGGGTACGAGGTGATCCGCCTGCTTCAGGACCGCTTCCTCGGGGTCTACTCGCCCTCCCCCGGCACGATCTATCCCCGGCTGGCGCGGCTGGAGGCCGAGGGCCTGGTCAGCCATGAGGTGATCAAGGGCAAGAAGGTCTACACGCTGACCGACAAGGGCCGCGCGGAGCTGGAGCGCCGGATGGACGAGCTGGCCGAGCTGGAGGAGGAGATCTCCGCCTCGGCACAGGAGTTCGCCCGCGAGGTGCAGCAGGACGTCCGCCAGACCGTCCGTACGCTGCGCGAGGAGCTGACCCAGGCCGCCCGCACCATGCGCGAGCAGGGCCGCGCCACGTCCAAGGACGCCTGGAAGGAGACCGCGGACCGGCAGAAGGAGGAGTGGCAGCGGCAGAAGGAGCACTGGCGCGAGCAGAGCCAGGCGTGGATGGAGGAGTGGCGCCGCACGTGGGAGGACGCGTGGAAGGCCGCCACCGGTTCCCGCGAGGACGTCGTCCGCCTCCGCCTGGAGCGCGCGCTGCACGCCTTCGTCGATGACGTCCGCACGGCCGCCCGCAACGCCCGCCTGAGCGACGACGACCTGACGGCCGCCCAGGCCCTTCTGAACGAGACGCGCGACCGCCTCCGCCGGGAGATCCTTCACCGTAAGGACTGAGAACCCCCTCGCGTCGTTCGTCGATCCGGCCGAGCGAGCACCTCCGGCTCTGGCATGATGCATGCCGATATGTCGCGAAAGCTCTGATCAGTCAGCGTGAGGAACGATGCCATGAAGAGTCGACACGGCAGGGGCCGAGGCCGGAGAACCATCATGGCCCTTGCGGCCGTCGTCCTGGTCTCGTCGTTGGGCTCCGGTTGCTCCCTGGAGGACGTGAACCCGTTCCCCAGGTCCGCCGAGGAGGGCGCGGGCGGGGGCCTGCCGACGCCGCCGAGTCCTCCGGACGCCTTCGTGACCTCGCTGAACGGCACCTGGGAAGGCACCTACACCTGCAACCAGGGACTCACCAGGCTGCGACTCGATCTCGCCCACGGAACGGGCGGCAGGATCACCGGCATCCTCCGTTTCTCCGCCGATCCGAGCAATCCCACCGTGCCCTCGGGCTCCTTCTCCGTCGTGGGGTCGCTCAACGGCAGCTCACTCGAACTGCGCGGTGACGACTGGATCGTCAGACCGGGCGTCTACGAGATGGTCTCCCTGAGCGCCCAGCTCTCGTCCACGAACCCCGACCAGATCCAGGGCACCGTCAACGGCTACGGCTGCTCCACCTTCACCGTCCGCCGAACCTGACCCAAAGAAACCAAGAACCAAAGCTTCAAGGGGGGCAAGGGGCGAAGCCCCAACGGGGGTGCAGGGGGCGGAGCCCCCTGCCGGGGTCGTAGGGGCGGAGCCCCTACCCGGGGTCAGCGGTCACCGCCGCGAGCCGTCAAGGCGAGCGGCGGGGATCGCTGGCCCCGCACCGGGGGGTGTGGGGGGTCGCCCCCCCACAATGACACGCCCCCCACAATGACACCTCACCTGCTGAACACGATTTTCCCGAAGACCTCGCCCTCGTGCATGGCTGCGAAGCCGTCACGCGCCTGGGTGAGCGGCAGGACGCGGTCGACGATCGGGCGGGTGCCGGTGGTGGTCAGGAAGCGGGTCAGGCGTTCCAACTGGTCGCGGGTGCCCATGGTGGAGCCGACCACGGAGAGTTGCAGGAAGAAGACGCGGTTCAGTTCGGCGGGGGGCACCTGGCCGCTGGTGGCGCCGGAGACCACGATGCGGCCGCCGGGGCGCAGCGACTTCAGTGAGTGCGACCAGGTGGCCTCGCCGACGGTCTCCATGACGGCGTCGACTCGGTCGGGGAGCCGCGCGCCTGTCTCGAAGGCGGCGTCGGCGCCCAGTTCCAGTGCGCGCTTGCGCTTGCCTTCGGTGCGGCTGGTGGCCCAGACCCGGTAGCCCGCGGCGGAGCCGAGCGCGATGAGGGCGGTGGCGACGCCGCCGCCGGCGCCTTGCACCAGGACGGTCGAGCCCGGTTGCAGACCGGACTTGTCGAACAGCATCCGGTACGCGGTGAGCCAGGCGGTGGGGAGGCAGGCGGCTTCCTCGAAGGACAGTTCGGGGGGCTTGGGCACGAGGTTGCGCCGCGGCACCGCGACCTTCTCGGCGAAGGTGCCCTGGTACTTCTCGGACAGCAGGGAGCGTTTGGGGTCGAGGGTCTCGTCGCCGCCGCCGCGTTCCGGATCGCCGATCACCGAGTGGACGATGACCTCGTTGCCGTCCTCGTCCACCCCGGCGGCGTCACAGCCGAGGATCATGGGGAGGTTCTCTTCGCGCAGCCCGACGCCGCGCAGGGACCACAGGTCGTGGTGGTTGAGTGCCGTGGCCTTCACCGTGACGGTGGTCCACCCGGCGGGGACCTCGGGTTCGGGGCGGTCTCCGAGCGTCAGGCCGTTGAGGGGGTTGTGGCGGTCGAGCTGCGTAGCGGTGACAGCGAACATGCCCCGCACCCTAGCCCCAAGGGCGTGCCGGGGCCCGCACCGGGGCGGGCTCGTCCGGCGTCCTAGAGGACCTTGGAGAGGAAGTCCTGCGTGCGCGGGTGCCGCGGGTTGGCCAGGACCTCGCGGGGCGGGCCCTTCTCGACGATGACGCCGCCGTCCATGAACACCAGCGAGTCGCCGACCTCCCTGGCGAACCCGATCTCGTGGGTGACCACGACCATCGTCATGCCGTCCAGCGCGAGCTGCTTCATGACCTCAAGGACCTCGCCGACCAGTTCGGGGTCGAGCGCGGAGGTCGGCTCGTCGAACAGCATCAGCTTGGGTTCCATGGCGAGCGCGCGGGCGATGGCCACGCGCTGCTGCTGGCCGCCGGAGAGCTGCGCCGGGTAGGTGCCGACCTTGTCGGCGAGCCCGACCCGGTCCAGCAGTTTGAGGGCGCGTTCGCGCACCACGGCCTTGGGCTGCCGCTTGACCCGGCACGGCGCCTCCATGACGTTCTCCAGCGCCGTCATGTGCGGGAACAGGTTGAAGCGCTGGAACACCATGCCGATCTCGCGGCGCTGCGCCGACACCTCGCGGTCGCGCAGCTCGTGCAGCTTGCCGTTCTTCTCCTTGTAGCCGACGAGGTGCCCGGCCACCCACAGCCGGCCCGCGTCGATCTTCTCGAGGTGGTTGATGCAGCGCAGGAACGTCGACTTGCCGGAGCCGGACGGCCCGATGACGCACATCACCTCGCCGGGCCGCACCTCCAGGTCGATGCCTTTGAGGACTTCGAGCCGGCCGAAGCTCTTGTGGACGTTCTCGGCCCGCACCATGTAGTCGGCGGTGGCGACCTCCACGGTGTCCGACGCGGTCTCGGACGCGGCGTCGGACGTGCCGGCGGCGGTCATGTCGCCGTCGTCGCCGGGTTCGCTCATCGGTCGTTTCCCTCTCCTTCGCCGCCCTTGCCGAGGCCGACGTCGACGCCCGCCGCGGGGAGCTTGGGACGCCGCCGCGCGCGCCCGGACGCGGTTCCGCGAGCGAAGTACCGCTCGATGTAATACTGCGCCACCAGCAGGAAGCTGGTCAGGATCAGGTACCAGATGCAGGCGGCCACCAGCATCGGGAAGACCTGGAAGGTGCGGCTGCCGACGGCCTGGAGCTGGAAGAACAGCTCGTCGCTCACGGGCACGAAGGCCACCAGGGAGGTGTCCTTCAGCATCGCGATGGTCTCGTTGCCGGTGGGCGGGACGATGACCCGCATGGCCTGCGGCAGCACGATCCGGCGCATCGTCTGGAACCGGGACATGCCCAGCGCGGCGGCCGCCTCGCTCTGTCCCGGGTCGACCGACAGGATCCCGGCACGGACGATCTCGGCCATGTACGCGGCCTCCGACAGCGCCAGCGCGAGCAGGCCGGCCATGAAGCCGGTCAGCAGCGTCCGCGCGTCCAGGCTGAACAGCGTCCCGTCGATGTCGACGCCCAGCAGGTCGCCGAGCTGCCCGGCGAACGGGATGCCGCCGATGTCGTACTGGGCGTACAGGATGCCCATATTGCCGAACAGGATCGCGAGCACCAGCCGCGGCACCGCCCGGAAGAACCAGGTGTAGAGCCAGGCCACGCCGCTGAGGATCGGGTTGGGCGACAGCCGCATGACCGCCAGCACGACGCCCATCGCCACACCGATGATCATCGCGAGCACGGTCAGCATGACCGTCGTGTAGACGCCGTGGACGATGTTGGGCCGGAATGCGTTGTCGACGATGAACGACCACTGGAACCGTTCGTTGGTCACCAGCATGTGCACGAACATCGCGGCCAGCACCGCGATGACCGCGACCGCCACCCAGCGTCCGGGGTGCCGGACGGGCACGGCCTGGATCGCCTCAGGCCGCGCCCGATCCGCCGAGGTGTCCTCGGTTACCTGCGTCATGGGATCAGGGGTTGACCGCGGAGGTGTTGATCGCGCCCGCCTGCACGCCCCACTTCTCCAGGATCTTCTTGTACGTCCCGTCCTGCATGAGCGCCTTGGTGGCCTCGGAGATCGCCTGCGCGAACTGGGTCTCCTCCTTCTTCACCACGAACCCGTACGGGGCGGCCTCGTAGATGTCGCCCAGCAGCTCCAGCTGCCCGTTGGTCTGCTTGACCGCGTAGGCGATGATCGGGGAGTCGGCGAGCCCGGCGTCGTCCTTGCCGGACACGACGGCCGCGGTGGCCTGGTCCTGGCCCTGGTACTGGTCGATGGTGATCTCCGGCTTGCCGGCGTCGGTGCACGCCTTCGACCGCTTCTCCAGGTCCTCGACCTGGACGGTGGCCTTCTGCACGGCCACCTTCTTGCCGCAGGCGTTGTCGGGCTGGATCCCGGCCGGGTTGCCCTTCTTGGTGGCCCACTGGGTGCCGGCGGTGAAGTAGCTGACCATCCCGACCTGCTGCTTGCGCTCGTCGTTGATGGTGAACGAGGACACGCCGGCCTCGTACTTGCCGGACTGGACGCCCGGGATGATGTCGTCGAACTTGGAGCTGACCCACTCGGTCTTGAGCCCGAGCTTGGCGGCGACCGCGTCGAACAGTTCCTTGTCCCAGCCGATGACGGTCTTGCCGTCGCTGTCGAGGTACTCGTTGGGCGCGTACGAGGCGTCCGTGCCGATGACGATCTTTCCGTCCGACTTGATTCCGGCCGGGACCATGCCCGCCAGCCGCGCGTCGGCGCCCCCGGACGGGGTGATCTGCTGACCGGCCGCGGGGCCCTCGTCCTTCTCGCCACAAGCCGACAGGGCGAGGGCGGCCGTCAGCATGAGCGCGCCCGCCGCCACAGCGCTGCGGCGCAGAGAACCAGTGATCACAGGTCCCCCTTCAGTCTGGTCTCGGTGGATCCCGGCGGATCCGTCGGTCGGAGCATAGTTTCGCGTACACCGGCCGTGATCTGGATAAAGGGTCCGAAACAATCCCACAACGAGGATGTTCGGGAACCCCGCCCGGCACCCCCGCCCGCACGCGGCGTACCGGCATCGTCGCAGCCCGAAGCCGGAATGGCCGGACCTGACCGGGATCGGAGCCCCCCAATGCCCGGCGCACCGGGCGGCCTGTGACAGAATCAGCCAACGGGTGACCCCCGTGCGTCGCGAGATGTCACCGGTGACGGACACCACACCACACCACCGCGGCGGCATCGTCCGAAATCCCACATTTCACTGACAGGGGTCGCTGTGGCTGTGAAGCCCCATTCCATCGAGTCTTCCCGACAACCAGATCCGTCCTACGACGACGACCCGGCGTTCCCGCTGCACCGCGGCGGCAAGCTGGAGGTCCGCTCCACCATCCCGGTGCGGGACAAGGACGACCTCTCCCTCGCGTACACGCCCGGCGTGGCCCGGGTGTGCACCGCGATCGCCGAGCGTCCCGAGCTCGCGCACGAGTACACCTGGACCTCCAAGGTCGTGGCGGTGGTCACCGACGGCACGGCCGTGCTGGGGCTGGGCGACATCGGGCCCGCCGCCGCCATGCCGGTCATGGAGGGCAAGTCGCTGCTGTTCAAGGAGTTCGCCGGGGTCGACTCGGTGCCCATCGCGCTGAACTGCACCGACGTGGACGAGATCGTCGACACCGTGATCCGGCTGGCGCCCAGCTTCGGCGGCGTCAACCTGGAGGACATCAGCGCGCCGCGCTGCTTCGAGATCGAGGACCGGCTGCGCGCCGCCCTGGACATCCCGGTGTTCCACGACGACCAGCACGGCACCGCGATCGTCGTGCTGGCCGCGCTGAAGAACGCCGCGCGGCTGACCGGGCGCCCCCTGCCGGAGCTGCGCGCCGTGGTCGCCGGCGCGGGCGCGTCGGGGGTGGCGGTGACCAGGATCCTGCTGAACGCGGGCATCGGCGACATCGTGGTCTCCGACAGCAAGGGCCTGATCTACAAGGGCCGCGAAGGGCTCAACCCGATCAAGGCCGCGCTGGCCGAGGACACCAACAAGGCCGGGCTCGTAGGTTCCACGGAGGACGCGCTGCGCGGGGCGGACGTGTTCATCGGCCTGTCCGGCGGCACCGTCCAGGAGTCCTCGATCGCCACCATGGCGGACGGGGCGATCGTGTTCGCGCTGTCCAACCCCACCCCCGAGGTCGAGCCGCACGTGGCCGGGCGGCACGCGCGCGTGGTCGCGACCGGCCGCAGCGACCACCCCAACCAGATCAACAACGTGCTGGCCTTCCCCGGCATCTTCAAGGGCGCGCTCCAGGTGCGCGCGCACACGATCACCGAGGGCATGAAGCTGGCCGCGGCGGACGCGCTGGCCGCCATCGTCGGCGACGACCTGGCCGCCGACTACGTCATCCCCGGCCCCTTCGACGACCGGGTCGCCCCCGCCGTCACCGCGGCCGTCGCCGAGCGGGCGCGCGCCGAGGGCGTCGCCCGCGCCTGACCCGCGCCTGATCCGCGCCGTCACGGCCTGTGTCCCCCGGCCGGGGAGCACGGGCCGTGATCGGCATCTCGTGATCATTAACCCTGCGATCATCACCACGAGGACACAAACCTACGGCCTCCGGACCATAAAACAAGGAAATATCTCCCAATAACCGGCAGTGGCCGGAAGATATATCCCTTCTGCTGCCGCCCGGGCGAGACCAATTCGGCGTACGGGGTGTAATACTCGACAGCGGGGAATGAACCTTCCTCCGATTCGCCGCAGCGGGTCGACTCCGCCCGGGGGGTGCTCTCGTGGACCTCGCCTCATACGCCGACCTGGCGATCGAGCTGGTCAACACGCACGAGCCCGGCCGCGGGGACACGCTGCGCGACCTTGACGACCTGCGCGCCCTGCTCGCGCACCGCCCGCACCTGGGCGGCCGGGTCGGGCACCGCGACCTCGACACCGTACGGCAACTGCGCGAGGAACTGCGCGCGGTGTTCGTCGCGGCCGGCGCGGGCGACGAGGAGGAGGCGGTCGCACGCCTCAACGCGCTGCTCATCCAGCATCCGATCCACCCCCAGCTTGCCAGGCACGACGCGCGGAACTGGCATCTGCACCTGAACGAGGGCGGATCCGTCCCCGACCGGTACGCGGCGCGCGCCGCGATGGGCCTCGCCGTCAAGGTGGACGAGCACGGCATCGACCGGCTGGGCGTTTGCCGGGCCGAGGGTTGCGAGCGGGTGTTCTTCGACGGCACCGCCGGCCGCTCGCGCCGCTACTGCTCCGACCGCTGCGCCGAGGACGGCCTCGCGGTGCCGGCCCCACGCCGCGGCGGCGGCACCAACGGTCACGCGGTGGGCGACGGGCGTCCCGGAGGGAAGACCGCGACCCGCGACAACGGCCAGTAGCGCGCCACGACCCGCCCGACCAGCAGCCGGTCGGGGACGGCGCCGAAGTCCCAGCTGTCCTGGCGGCCGGCGGCCCGCTGGTTGTCGCTCTCCAGCCACCACCCGTCCCCGGAACGGTGCCCCGCCCGCTTCACGATCAGCAGCCCGTCCCGTTCCGGATGGCGGGCCACCACCACGTCTCCCGCGCCGACCCGCGCCCCCGTGCGCACCAGCAGCAGGTCGCCGGGACGCAGCGCCGGCAGCATCGAGTCGCCGGTCACGGCCATCGCCCTCAGCGGCATACCTCGTCCCCGATCGGTGAAGTAGTGCAGGGGGGGTGGTCCTAGGCCCGATTACCGAGCGCCCCACCACGCGGCCCCGGGGCCACAAGAGTAATGTCATGGACTTGAGCATGATCCGAAACAAGGGAAGGGGAACGCAGGTGCTCGTCAACCTTCTGCGCCCGAAGACCACCGTTTCCGCCCACTGCGACCTGCCATGCGGCGTCTACGACCCGGCTCAGGCGCGCATCGAGGCGGAGTCGGTCAAGGCGATCTGCGAGAAGTACGCCGCCAACGAGGACCCGGTGTTCCGCACGCGGGCCATCCTGATCAAGGAGCAGCGCTCGGAGCTGGTCAAGGAGCACCTGTGGGTGCTGTGGACCGACTACTTCAAGCCGCCGCACTTCGAGAAGTACCCGCAGCTCCACGAGCTGTTCAACAAGGCCACCAAGCTGGCCGGCGGCGGTGGCGGCACCAAGTCCAGCATGGACGTGAAGGTGGCGGAGGAGCTGCTCGCCCAGATCGCCGAGATCGACCGGATCTTCTGGGAGACCAAGCAGGGCTGAACACGCCTCACACGCCTCATCGGACACGGGCCCGCCCGAACGGCGGGCCCTTCGCCGTCTCACCGGGTCCCGGCCCGCGGCTAGCCTGGCGGCATGATCCGCCCTGCCACCATCGACGACGTTCCCTCCCTCCTGCGCCTGATCCGCGACCTGGCCGACTACGAGCGGGCCCTGCACGAGGTGCAGGCCACCGAGGACGACCTCCGCGCCAGCCTCTTCGGGCCCTCACCCAGAGTCTTCGCGCACGTGGCCGAGCACGAGGGGAAGGTCGTGGGCTTCGCGCTCTGGTTCCTGTCGTACTCCACCTGGCTGGGCCGCCACGGCATCTACCTCGAAGACCTCTACGTGGACCCCGCCGTACGCGGCAACGGCTACGGCAAGGCACTCCTCACGGAACTGGCCAGGATCGCCGTCGACCGAGGCTACGGCCGGGTCGAATGGGCCGTCCTCAACTGGAACAAGCCCTCCATCGACTTCTACGAGTCCCTAGGCGCCCACCCCCAGAGTGAGTGGACCACCTACCGCCTAACCACCCAAGCCCTAACCAAGCTGGCCCAGTCCGAAGGCAGGTCCGAGCCTGCGAGGAACTGATCGCGGAGCGAGCCGTCAAGGCGAGTTCGAAGCGATGCCGGCGATCGCACGGGTCGCCGAAGAAGGAGGGCGGTCAACGCCCGACGCCGCAGGCGACCCGAATAAACACAGCGCGCCGGAGTCTCCGGGACGGCTCCCCAGGCGGTAGTTTCAAAGGCAGCGGGACCAATCCTGCGAGGGAGTGACGTGACCGAGGAGACCGCGGCCATCCCGGCCGGTACGAAGTTGTCCGTGCGCGATGTGGTGACGGTGAAGCTGCCCGCCGCAGGCGCCTACCTGTCGGTGCTGAGAACCGCGACGGCGGGGCTCGCCGCCCGGCTGGACTTCACGCTGGACGAGATCGAGGATCTGCGCATCGCGGTCGACGAGGCGTGCGCGATGCTGCTCGCCCAGGCGGTGCCCGGTACCGATCTCACCTGCGAATTCGAGCTGACCGGCGAGGCGATGCGGATCGCCGTGTCGGTCCTGACCGTCAACGGCGCCGTGCCCAGCCGCGACACCTTCGCCTGGACGGTGCTCTCGTCGCTGGCCGGCGAGGTGGACGCACAGGTCGGCCCGGACGACAGGGTCACCGTGACGTTGCAGAAGCGCCGCGGCACCACAGCGGGGGCCTCGTGACGGAGAAGACGACGGTAGAGGGCGAGACCGGGAGCGAGCGTCCCGAGGCCGCGGTGCCCGACAGGGCCCGCGCCCGCGCCCTGTTCGAGCGCCTGGCCACGCTGCCGGAGGGCGACCCGGAGCGCCAGCGCATCCGCGACCAGCTCGTGGAGCTGCACCTGCCGCTGGTGGAGTACCTGGCACGCCGGTTCCGTAACCGGGGCGAGTGGCTGGACGACCTGATCCAGGTCGCCACCATCGGGCTCATCAAGTCGATCGACCGGTTCGACCTGGACCGCGGCGTGGAGTTCTCCACCTACGCCACGCCCACGATCGTCGGCGAGATCAAACGGCATTTCCGTGACAAGGGCTGGGCGGTGCGCGTGCCGCGCCGGCTCCAGGAGCTCAAGCTCTCCCTGACCAAGGCGATCAGCGACCTCGCGCAGCGGGAGGGCCGCGCGCCCACGGTCAGCGAGCTGGCCGCGCACCTCCAGATGAGCGAGGAGGAGGTGCTGGAGGGCCTGGAGTCGGCCAACGCCTACTCCACGGTCTCGCTGGACGCCCCCGACTCCGGCGACGAGGACGCCCCCGCCGTGGCGGACTCGCTGGGCATGGTGGACGAGTCGCTGGAGGGCGTGGAGTACCGCGAGTCCCTCAAGCCGCTGCTGGAGAAGCTGCCGGCGCGGGAGAAGAAGATCCTGCTGCTGCGGTTCTTCGGCAACATGACGCAATCCCAGATCGCGGCGGAGCTGGGGATCTCCCAGATGCACGTGTCCCGCCTGCTGGCGCGGACGCTCGCGCAGCTCCGCGACGGCCTGACCGCGGACGAATGATCAACGGGTGATCACGAGCGGGGTTCGGAGCCCTGCCTGTCCCCGCCCTGCGAGGACCTGTCCTCGGTCCGGCCATCCTCGTCGTCCCCGTCCTGCCCGTTATCGTCCTGCCCGTCCTCGTCCCGGGCGCGCTGGACGAGCCAGGCCGTACTGGGCGGGCTGAGCACCAGGATCAGGGCCGACGCGGCGACCAGGCCCAGCGGGATCCCGTACCCGTACTGCTCGCTCTGCCACAGCGTCCAGGCGATCGGCAACGCGAACAACTGGGTGATCACCGTCGGCGCGCGGCTCCAGGAGTCGGCGCGCAGCAGGCCCCGCGCGCAGGCGAGCATCCCCGCGCCACCGGCCAGCGCGAGCACCGTCACGCCGACCGCGCTGGCCGCGTCCACCGCCTCGCCTCTGATCACTTCCCAGGCCACGATGAGGCCGATCACGATCGCGGCGGCGCCTTCCAGGGCCTCGAGCGCGGCGGCGGCGTTCACGGTAAAGGGACGCTTGGGCACGTCCAGAACACTACTCGCCGCCGTCCGGTCCCGGCACGCGGCCCGGACACCGAAAACGCAGGGCACGGAGGGTGATGGATACCCTGGCGCCGTGCGCGCCATGCTCATCGCCAACCCCAAGGCGACCTCCACCTCCCGGCGGGCCCGCGACCTCCTCGTCCGGGCCGTCTCGGGCGACCTCGAAGCGGACGTGGCCGAGACGGCCCACCGCGACCATGCCACCGAACTGGCGAGCCGGGCGGTGGCGGAGAACTACGACGTCGTGATGGCGATCGGCGGCGACGGCACGGTCAACGAGGTCGTGAACGGGCTGCTGGCCAAGGGCCCGTCGCCCGACCTGCCCGCGCTGGCGGTCCTGCCGTGCGGCAGCGCCAACGTCTTCGCCCGCGCCCTGGGCCTGCCCAACGACCCGGTCCGCGCCACCCGCGCGGTCCTGGAGGCGCTGCGCGCGGGCCGTGGCCGCACGATCGGCCTCGGCACGGCGACCCATGACGGCGGCACCCCCCGGTACTTCACGTTCAACGCGGGGGTCGGGCTGGACGCCGAGGTCGTGCGGGAGGTGGAACGGCGCCGGCGGGCCGGGGCCGCCGCGCGCCCTTCCCTGTACGTGCGGACGGCGCTCCGGCATTTCTTCTCGGGAACCGACAGGCGGCATCCCGCCCTCACCCTGGAACTGCCGGGAAGGCCCCCGATTTCCGGGCTCTTTCTCGCCTTCGTCAGCAATACCGCGCCATGGACTTTCCTCGGCCCCTTGCCGGTGAATCCGAACCCGCGGGCGCGGTTCGGCGCCGGCCTGGACGCGTTCGCGATACGGTCGCTGCGGCTGCCGCCCGTGCTGGGCGCGCTGGCCGGGATGCTCACCGCGCGGCATCGCCCCGTCCGCGGGTCCAAGGTCCTGAACGTGCACGACGCGACGGAGGTCACCATCCGGTCGGACCGGCCGATGGCGTTCCAACTGGACGGCGACTATCTGGGCGAGCAGCGCGCGATCACGTTCCGATCGGTGCCCGAGGCGATACGGATCGTCATATGAGTCCGAACGGCGCCTGGTTTAACGGGAAAGCAACACCGCCGACCCGCTGATGTGACACATACGACACTCATCCTTTGAGAAACGTTTCTCGCAGGTCTTGCGTCGGCCCGCGCCGTTTTGACACGCTCAAAACGCGTGCGCTGACAGGAAGCTCCGACGATCCGCCTCCTGATCGCCGCGCCGCGCCGACGTCCACCCCACAGCCCCTGAACCCACGGGCCCCCGGGGTGGCGGAGACATGTGAACCAGTTCACAAGTGGAGCCGACCACCTCCACGCTGACGAAGGAGTGGACCGCATGGACTGGCGCCACCGCGCAGCCTGCCGTGACGTGGATCCCGAACTGTTCTTCCCGATCGGGAACACCGGCCCCGCGCTCCTGCAGATCGAGGAGGCCAAGCAGGTCTGCCGCCGCTGCGACGTGACCGACGCCTGCCTGATGTGGGCGCTGGAGTCCGGCCAGGACTCGGGCGTCTGGGGCGGCATGGGCGAGGACGAGCGCCGTGCCCTCAGGCGCCGCGCGTCCCGCAACCGCGCCCGCGCCGCCAACCTCGGAACCGCCACCCCCTCCTGACCGTCAGCCCCCGGCCGTCTTCCCGACCGACCCCGACCGACCCCGGCCGGCCCCGGCCGCGCCCGCCCGTCCACTGGCGATCAGGGACGAGGCGGACCAGGACGGCGCCGGCCAAGGTCGAGCGGGACGTCCACGATGACCTCGGTGCCGCCCGAGGGCCGCCGCCGGAAGTCCAGCCGCCCGCCCAGCTCCCCCACGATCAGCGTGCGCACGATCTGAAGTCCCAGGCTGTCGGTGCTCTCGACGTCGAAGTCGGGCGGCAGCCCCACCCCGTCGTCGGCCACCACCACCTCCAGCCGCGACGCCTCGCCCTTCGCCTTCGCCCGGCCGCCGTTCTCGGTGCCTTCCTCAGAGCCGTCCTGGGACCCGCCCTCCGCCTCGTACCGGTCGGCCAGCACCTCCAGCGTCCCGAACCGGTTGGCCAGCCCGTGCTCCAGGGCGTTCTGCAGCAGCTCGGTCAGCGCCATCGCCAGCGGCGTGGCGACCTCCGCGGGCAGCACGCCGAAGTTGCCGGTGCGCTTGGGCGTCACCCTGGTCTCCGGCGTGGACACCTCGCCCGCCATGGTGATCACACGGTCCGCGATGTCATCGAAGTCGATCAGCTCGTCCGGGGTGTGCGACAGCGTCTCGTGCACGATCGCGATCGACCCGACCCTGCGCACCGCCTCGTCCAGCGCCATCCGGCCCTCCGGGATCTGGAGCCGCCTGGCCTGCAACCGCAGCAGCGCGGCCACCGTCTGGAGGTTGTTCTTCACCCGGTGATGGATCTCCCGGATGGTGGCGTCCTTGGTCATCAGCTCCCGGTCGCGCCACCGCAGCTCGGTGACGTCCCGGCACAGCACGATCGCGCCGATCCGGGTGGCGCCGACCACCAGCGGGATCGTGCGGAGCTGCATCACCGACCCGCGCGCCTCCACCTCGACCTCGCGGGGCGCCTTGCCGCTCAGGACGGCGGTCAGCGCCTCCTCCATCGGCTCCCCGGTGTCGCACAGCTCGGTGGTCACCGCGCCCAGCGACTCCCCCACCAGGTCGGCGGGGAACCCCAGGCGCCGGTATGCGGACTGCGCGTTCGGGCTGGCGTAGGTGACCCGGCCCGCCCGGTCCAGCCGGATCAGGCCGTCCCCGACCCGCGGCGAGCGGACCAGGTTCGGCTCCTGACCGGCGAACGGGAACCGGCCCTCGGCGATCATCTGGGCCAGGTCGCTGGCGCTCTGCAAATAGGTGAGCTCCAGTCGGCTCGGCGTCCTGGCCGAGCTGAGGTTGGTGCTGCGCTGGATCACCCCGAGCAGCTTCGCTCCGCGCCGTACCGGGATCGACTCCTCCCGGACGGGGATGCCGCTGCCCCACTCGGGGTCGCCCTCCCGGACGATCCGCCGTTCCCGCCACGCCACGTCGATCAGCCCCCGGCGGCCCTTGGGGACGACCTTGCCCACCAGGTCCTCCGGGTAGGCGGTCGGGCCGGTCGTGGGCCGCATCTGCGCGATCGCCACCCAGCCGCCCGCGGCGCCCTGCCCATCGGCCTCGCCCGGCGACCGCAGCGGCACCCACAGCAGCAGATCGGCGAACGACAGGTCGGCCAGCAACTGCCAGTCCGACACCAGGGCGTGCAGCCACTCCAGATCCGCGTCGGTCAGATCGGTGCGGTCGCCTACCAGATCGCTCAGCGTGGGCACACGTCCATTGTCGCCGAGACCCGGACCCGCCCGGCACACCCGCCCACCCCACCTGGCAGGATGCCCGCATGACCGATCCTGTGCCGTCCACGGATCCCCTGGCGCGCCTCCGGTCGGCGGCCGAACGGCGCGAACGGGCCGGGCTGCGGCGCCGGCTGCGTCCCCGTTCCGGCGACCACGACGGGCTGATCGACCTGGCGTCCAACGACTACCTCGGCCTGTCCCGCGACCCCAGGCCGGCCGAGGCCGCGGCCCGGGCCGCCCGTGAGTACGGGACGGGCTCCACCGGATCGCGGCTGGTCACCGGCACCACCCACCTCCACGCCGAACTGGACCGCCGGCTGGCCGCCTTCACCGGATCGGCCGCCGGGCTGGTGTTCTCGTCCGGGTACCTGGCCAACCTCGGCGCGGTGACGGGCCTGGCCGGGCCCGGCCATCTGGTGATCTCCGACCGGACCAACCACGCCTCGATCGTGGACGCCTGCCGGCTGTCCCGGGCCCGGGTCGTGATCGTCCCGCACCGGGACGTCGCCGCCGTCGAGCGGGCCCTCGCCGACCGGGACGAGGAGCACGCCCTCGTCGTCACCGACGCGGTGTTCTCCGTGGACGGCGACGAGGCGCCTCTCGCGGACCTGCACCGCGTCGTCCGCGCGCACGGCGCGATGCTGGTCGTGGACGAGGCGCACGCGCTCGGCGTCGTCGGCGACCGCGGCCAGGGCTCGGCGCACGCCGCCGGGCTCGCCGGGGAGCCGGACGTCGTCCTGACCCTCACCCTGTCCAAGTCGCTGGGCGCGCAGGGCGGCGCGGTGCTGGGCGCCCCCGAGGTGATCGAGACGCTGGTCGACACCGGCCGCCCGTTCATCTTCGACACCGGGCTGAACCCGCCCGCCGCCGCCGCGGCGCTCGCCGCCCTCGACGTCCTGGACGCCGAGCCGGGCCTGCCCGCCCGCGCCCGCGACCGCGCGCGCCGGATGGCCGCCATCGCCGCCGGGCTCGGCCTGGAGACCACCGCGGCCCCCGCCGCCGCGGTCGTCCCCGTCGTCCTCGGCGAGCCCGACGCCGCCGTCAAGGCCGCCGAGGTCTGCGCCGAGCACGGCGTCCGCGTCGGCTGCTTCCGCCCGCCCTCCGTCCCCGAAGGCCGCGCCTGCCTGCGCCTCACCGCCCGCGCCACCCTCGGCGAGGCGGACCTCACGACCCTCCGGGCCGCCCTGACCGAGGTGGCCGGGCTCTACCGCCCGTAGTCTGCACGGTTAACATCGGGGAACAACTGATAGTGAACGTGAGGAGAGACCGTGACGGAGGTCAGGGGCGGGCCCCGCCACGGGGGTGGGTACGAGCGCGCGCCATTGAGCGACATCGGCAAGCACCACTCGGCCCAGGCACCACGCATTCCGAAGTACTACAAACTCAAGGAACTGCTGGTCGAGCTGATCCAGCAGCTTCCGCCCGGCAGCCCGCTGCCCCCTGAACGCGCACTGGCCGAGAAGTACGAGACCTCCCGCACCACCGTGCGGCAGGCACTGGCCGAACTGGTGGTCGAGGGACGCCTCCAGCGCATCCAGGGCAAGGGCACCTTCGTCGCCAAACCCAAGGTCGCCCAGGAACTCCAGCTCGTCTCCTACACCGAGGACATGCGCCACCACGGCCTGCGTCCCGAGACCCGCATCCTGGAGATCGGCTACGTCAGCGCGGACGAGCGCCTGGCGACCCTGCTCCGCATCCGTCCCGGCGGACGCGTCCTGCGCATCCACCGGCTCCGCCTCGCCGACGGCGAGGCCATGTCGATCGACACCTCCCACCTCCCCGCCCGCCGCTTCCCCGGCCTGCGCCGCGAGCTCCCCCGCCACCGCTCCCTCTACGAGACCCTCGCCACGGCCTACGACGTCCACCTCACCGAGGCCGAGGAGACGATCGAGACGGTCCTGGCCACTCCCCACGACGCCCAGTTGCTCTCCGTGGACGTCGGCCTCCCGCTTCTCCTGCTGTCCAGGCACGCCTTCGACACCACGGGCCAGCCCGTCGAATGGGCCCAGTCCCTCTACCGCGGCGACCGCTACAAGTTCATCACCCGCCTCCGCCGCAACTGACCTGCGACGGGACGGTCTTCGACCACAAGTTCGAATGATCTGCCTACGCTGGGTGCGGGCGTTCCCTACGATGATGGGAGCCGATCGTGAGGGAAAGGTCACGGAACGTGACACAAGCAGTCACTTCAGAACTCATAGAAGCAAGCCACGGCACGGACGGGTCACTGTACGACCTCTGGAAGAGCGGCGCGCTGGTGGACCTCCTCGAGATCCCGGACGGAGTGAACAACGAGATCATCGGGGGCAAATACGTCGTGTCACCAACACCGACCGTTCCACATGCGTGCATCCTGCAGGACATCTCCGACGCGTTCGCACGGGCCTCCGTGGGGGATCCCCAATTCGCCTGGACCTGTCTGCAGGTCGTCAGCCTGCGCCAGGAGTCGGTCGAAGACCAGTACATTCCCGATCTCGTCGTGCTCCTCAAGGAGATGCGGACGGCCGCCAGGAAGGCCGCTGTTCGCGGACTCATGCCTGACGAGATCGAGATGGCGGTCGAGGTCACCTCGCCCGGCGGGGCAGGACGCGACCGGCCGCCGACCACAGCCCACCGGCGGGCGAGGAAGCAACGTCGTACCAAGTGGAACGGGTACGCCGCCATAGAGATTCCCTACTACCTCCTTGTCGACCGATCGCCCAAGGCCGCGAAAACGACGCTCTACTCCATCCCCGACCGGGGAGCGGGGGCCTACCTGCACAAGGAGTCGTGGGAGTTCGGCGAGACGCTGCACCTCCCCGAGCCGTTCGACATCGAGATCGAGACGACTGAGTGGGAGCCCTGGTGGCTGTGACGACTCCACAGGAACCTTCGGCCTCCCTGCTGGCAACGGTCGAGCAGGACTGGATCATTATCAGAGGCGTGCTGTTCCCCAAGCCCCCCGAGACGATGACGATCGAGGAGATCCGCGAGCATCTGTTCCTCCCCGGCGAGGCCGAGATCGAGATCGACGTTCCCGAAGACGAGGAACCCGGAGAGAGCGTCATCGACGTGTCCTGGCCCGAGGACGCCGACCCCAAGCTCATCATCCGCCTCACCAAACGGATCATCGCCGAGCGGATGGCTCCCGTCGCGTGATCATCGGTGCTCTCGCGGCCGATCCCGCCGGTCCGGCCGCCGAGCGCAGGGGCGGTCCAGCGCCCTACAGGGTCTTGGAGAGGGCCTTGATGGGCATGTGGAGGTCGGTCAGGAGGGCCAGGTCCTGTTCGGCGGGGCGGCCCAGGGTGGTCAGGTAGTTGCCGACGATGATGGCGTTGATGCCGCCCAGCATGCCGTCGCGGGTGCCGAGGTCGCCGAGGGTGAGTTCGCGGCCTCCGGCGTAGCGGAGGATGGTGCGGGGCAGGGCCAGGCGGAACGCGGCGATGGTCTTGAGGGCCTCGGTGCCCTCGACCAGGGGGCGGTCGGCGAACGGGGTTCCGGGGCGGGGCGCCAGGAAGTTCAGCGGGACCTCGTCGGGGTCGAGGGCGGCCAACTGGGCGGCGAACTCGGCGCGCTGCTCGACGGTCTCGCCCATGCCGATGATGCCGCCGCAGCACACCTCCATCCCGGCGTCCTTGACCATGCGGAGGGTGTCCCAGCGCTCCTCCCAGGTGTGGGTGGTGACCACATTGGGGAAGTGGGAGCGGGCCGTCTCCAGGTTGTGGTTGTAGCGGTGCACGCCGAGGGCGGCCAGCTCGTCCACCTGGTCCTGGGTGAGCATGCCGAGGGAGCAGGCGATGTTGATCTCGACGGCGGCGTTGATGGCCGCGACGCCCTCGCGGACCTGGGACATCAGGCGTTCGTCGGGGCCGCGGACGGCGGCGACGATGCAGAACTCGGTGGCGCCGGTCTTGGCGGTCTCCTTTGCGGCCTCGACCAGTTCGGGGATGTTCAGCCAGACCGCGCGCACGGGAGAGGTGAACTGGCCCGACTGCGAGCAGAAGTGGCAGTCCTCGGGGCAGCCGCCCGTCTTGAGGGAGACGATGCCCTCCACCTCGACCTCCGGGCCGCACCAGCGCATGCGGACCTCGTGGGCGAGCGCGAGCAGATCCTCAAGCCTGTCGTCCGGCAGCGTCAGGCACTCCAGCACCTGTGCCTCGGACAGGCCCTTCCCGCCCTCGAGCACCTGCTGCCTGGCCACGTCGAGGATGTCGCTCACTGGTCCTCCTTCTCTGCGGTGATGCCTCACGGTAGGACACCGTGCGCGTCGCGGAACGCGGCGGGGTCGAACGAGCCGCCGAACGGGGGTGCCAGCGCGCGGTGCGCGGCCAGCAGGAACTCGGCGGGGTCAAGGGCGCCCGCGCCCGCGGGCATCGCGCCGGCCAGGGGACGGGCGGCGATCGTCTCCAGGTCGCGGATGTTGCTGCGCATCGCCAGGCCAGGCTCTTCCGGCCACTCCCCCAGCACCACACCGGCGAGCTGGACGCCCCGGTGCGCCATCGCCTCCAGGGTGAGCGCCGTGTGGTTCAGGGTGCCCAGGTCGGGACGGGCCACCACGACCGCCGGGGCGCCGATCCAGCGGGCCAGGTCGGCGAGGGTCGTGCCCTCGTCGTCGTACCGGACCAGCAGGCCCCCGGCTCCCTCCACCAGGACGAGCCCCCGGGTGCGGCTCAGGTCCCGGATGCGGTCGGCCGCGTCCGCGAGCCGCGGCGGCGGGAGCCCCGCCCGGCGTGCCGCCGCCGCGGGCGACAGCGGGTCGGGGAAGCGGGCGAACTCGTGCAGGTCGTCGATTCCGGCCAGCCGCCGCACCTCGTCGAGGTCGCCGGGCTCGTCCGGGCCCACCCCGGTCTGGCCGGGTTTGACGACCGCGACGCCGGTTCCGCGCGCCGCCGCGAGCGCGGCCAGCGCCGCGGTGACGATCGTCTTCCCGACGCCGGTGCAGGTCCCGGTCACCACGAGCACGCTCACGAGCGCAAACCCTAGCGCGGGCCCTTGCGCCGTGGCCCAGCAGGATCCCACAGCTTTGACCGTGCCATTTTGGACGGAACCGGGGCGGGGTGCGTGGCGTCCAAGTCCCATGGCCGGTCCATCCGTACCCTTCAGAGGTGTGATCGATCGGGGGGTCGTCGCCGCGCTCGCCGGGGCCTGTCTTCTGGTCGCGTGCAGCGGCCAGGGACAGGAGCGGGCGCGGGACGAGGAGCCGGGAGGCGCCCGAACGACCGCTCCCGCGGATCAGGCTTCCGGAGGCGGCAGGGGGCCGGTGCTGCGCTGGCGGATGACCGCCGGTTTCGCGGGTCTCGGCCCGCCGGGCAGCCTGCCGGAGTTCTCGCTGTACCGGGACGGACGCGCCATCGCGAAGCCGCGGCGCGCCGCCGAGTGGGCCGCCCGCGAATACCGGCTGACACCCGCGGCGATGCGCCGCCTCCTCCAGGAGGCGCGAGCGGCGGGCCTGGACCGGCCGCGGACCATCGGGTCCGACCAGGTCGCGGACGCGATGATCCTGCAGATCACCTTCGGGCAGGCCCGTACGCGGGTCGTCGAGCCGGAAAGCCTGCCGGCCGCCCCGGCGGTGCGGTTCTGGAAGCGGCTGGACCCGGAGGCGTGGCCACCCACCGACCAGGCCGCGCCGGCGCGGCCGTACCGGGCGCCGCGCATGGCCGTCATCGCCGGGGACAGCCCGGCACGACCCGGCCAGCCCGTCTCCGACTGGCCGCTGGACCGGCCGCTCGGGCGGGGCGAACGGGCGGCGGGCGGCCTCTGCACGGTGGTCACCGGCGAGGACAGGGACACCGTCGTCAAGCACATCGCGACGGCGAGTGCGGACCATCGCTGGCGCAGCGGTGGCAGGGTGTACTCGGTACGGCTGCGGCCCCTGCTCCCCGAAGAAAGGACATGCCAGGACGTCGCCAAGACCTGACCTGGTTGTTACCTTTCGCACATGGAGCCTCGGCACGGCGGCGACACGGTCATCTCGGTGGTCCGCCGCCACGGCGTGGACACGATGTTCACCCTCTCCGGCGGGCATGTCTTCCCGATCTACGACGCGGCGCTCGACGGGGACGGCGGCGCCGCGCCCCGGCCCAGGATCCTCGACGTGCGGCACGAGCAGACGGCGGTGTTCGCGGCGGAGGCGACCGCGCGGCTGACGCGGGGACCGGGACTGGCGGTGCTGACGGCCGGGCCCGGCGTCACCAACGGGGTGAGCGGCATCGCGACGGC
Source organism: Actinomadura sp. NBRC 104412 (assembly GCF_030269515.1). Classification (GTDB taxonomy): domain Bacteria; phylum Actinomycetota; class Actinomycetes; order Streptosporangiales; family Streptosporangiaceae; genus Spirillospora. Next base: position 241,336 of record NZ_BSTM01000009.1, read on the forward strand.
GCATTTCAACGGATCGCCCGTCGTGGTGCTCGGCGGGCGCGCGCCGCGCGGGCGGTGGGGGTCGGGCGCGCTCCAGGAACTGGACCATCCCCCGCTGGTCGCGCCGATCACCAAGGCCGCGCTGACCGCGTCCGGGCCGGAGACGCTGGCGTCGGACGTGGAGCGGGCCTTCGCCGTCGCCACGACGCCGCACCGGGGCCCGGTCTTCCTGGACGCTCACATGGAGGACCTGTTCGGCCCGCCCGCCGGCGCCGTACCGGAACCGAGGCCGCCGACGCGGGAGTCGCCCGACCCGGACGCGCTCGACGGGATCGCGGCGCTGCTGGCCGGGGCGCGGCGTCCCGTGCTGGTCCTCGGGTCGGACGTCTGGATGGACCGCGCCGACGAGGCCGCCCGCGCGTTCGCCGAGGAGTTCGCCCTGCCCGTGGTGGCCAACGGGCAGGGCCGGGGCATCCTGCCCGCCGGTCACGAACTGCTGGTGACCCGCGCCCGGGGGCGCGCGTTCGCCCGTGCCGACCTGGTGATCGTCGCGGGCACCCCGCTGGACTTCCGGCTCGGGTACGGAACGTTCGGGAGCGGGACGGGCGAGCAGGCCAAGGTGGTGCACCTCGCCGACGCCCCGTCTCAGATCGCCGCCCACGTGCCGCTCGCCGGGTCGGCATCGGGTGACCTCTCCGAGGTGTTCACCGGGCTTGTGACGGCGGCGTACAAGGCCGGGGTCGCCCCCAGGTCCCACGCCGACTGGGCGGCCGGGCTCCACGACGTGGCCAGGACGGCGATCGCGGACGACGCCGCCCTGCTGGCCTCCGACGCCGACCCCATCCATCCGATGCGCGTGTACGGGGAACTGGCCAAGGTGCTGGACGACGACGCCGTGGTCATCGGGGACGGCGGCGACTTCGTCTCGTACGCGGGCAAGTACGTCGAGCCGCGGCGCCCCGGCGGCTGGCTGGACCCCGGCCCGTACGGGTGCCTGGGCACCGGTCCCGGGTACGCGGCGGCGGCCCGGCTGGCCCGCCCGTCCTCGCAGGTCGTGCTGCTGCTCGGGGACGGAGCCGCCGGATTCTCCCTGATGGATGCGGATACCCTGGTACGGCACGGCCTACCCGTGGTGATGGTCGTGGGCAACAACGGAGCCTGGGGGTTGGAGAAACATCCGATGCGGATGCTCTACGGATACGACGTCGCGGCCGACCTGCGACCCGGCTGCCGCTACGACGAGGTCGTGCGGGCGCTGGGCGGGGCCGGTGAACTGGTCACCGAGCCGGACCGGATCGGCCCGGCGCTGCGCCGCGCCTTCGACTCCGGCGTCCCGTACCTGGTCAACGTGGTGACCGATCCCGATGTCGCCTACCCGCGCAGCACCACCGGTGTCTGAGCGGCACGTCACCGTCCGCCTGGCACGCCCCGACGAGTACGCGCGGATCGGCGAGCTGACGGTCGAGGTGTACACGCGGGGCGGTCTGATCCCGCCCGGGTCCGCCTACCTGCACACGCTGGCCGACGCCGCCGACCGCGCGGCCAAGGCGGAGCTGCTGGTCGCCGAGGTGGACGGGGAGATCGCGGGGGCCGTCGCGTACGCGCCGCCGGACAGCCCGTACGCCGAGCTGGCGGCACCGGACGAGGGCGAGTTCCGCATGCTGGTCGTCCAGGAGTCCAGCCGCGGGAACGGTGTCGGGCGGGCGCTCGTCCAGGAGTGCGCCGACCGGGCGCGGCGGGCGGGGCTGGTCGCGCTGCGGCTGTCGACGCAGCCGAACATGCGCGTCGCCCAGCGGCTGTACGAGCGGATGGGGTTCACGCGGACCCCGGAGCTCGACTGGAGCCCGGTCGAGGGTGTGAACCTGCTCACCTACGTCCTGGACCTGAGGCCCGCGGGGGACGGCGTCAGGCCGAGCTGAGCACGCCGTGCTCGGAGCAGCGCGCCGTCCAGCCCATCGGGGTCACCTGCACCACCATCCGGCGGCGGCAGCGCGCGCAGTAGCGCGGCGGTTCCATCAGCCGCGCCTCGCGGCACTTCTCGTGTTCGCCTTCCTCTGCGGGCTTCCCGCAGCGGTCACAGTACCTCTCCACGGCGGGCAGACTACCCCTGCTTACCAGCCGCCCTTGGAGCGGCCCGGTTCACGGGCGCATGCGGCCGACGATGCCGGTGTCGTACGAGCCGTCCACGAACTCGGGGTGCTCAAGCAGTTCGGCGAGGAACGGCAGGTTGGTGTTGATCCCCTCGATCCGGAACGCGGCCACGGCCACCCGCGCCCGCTCCAGCGCGGCGGGACGGTCGCCGGCGTGCACGCACAGCTTCGCCAGCATCGGGTCGTAGTACGGCGTGACGGTGGTGCCCTCGGCGTAGCCCGCGTCGATGCGGATGCCGTCGCCGACCGGCTCCTCCCAGACCTTGATCTCGCCCGGGGACGGCATGAAGGTCACGGGGTCCTCGGCGTACACCCGCAGCTCGATCGCGTGCCCACGGACGGCCACCGCGCCGCCGGGCGGCTCGCCGAACGAGGGCGGCTCGCCGGCGGCGATCCGTAGCTGCTGCTCCACCAGGTCGATCCCGGTGACCAGCTCGGTGACCGGATGCTCCACCTGCAGCCGGGTGTTCATCTCCAGGAAGAAGAAGTCCTGCGCGGCCGGGTCGACCAGGCACTCGACCGTCCCGGCGCCGCGGTAGCCGACCGCCTCCCCCGCGCGCACCGCCGCCTCCATCATCCGGGCGCGCAGCTCCGGCGTGATGCCCGGGGACGGGGTCTCCTCCACGACCTTCTGGTGGCGGCGCTGCACCGAGCAGTCGCGCTCGCCCAGCGCGAGCACCGTGCCGTCGGCCAGGCCGAGGATCTGCACCTCGACGTGCCGCGCGCCCTCCACGAACCGTTCCAGCAGGATGTCGGCCCGCTTCCCCGAACCCCCGAAGAAGCGCGCCGAGGTGGTCCGCGCGGTCTCGTACGCCTGGCGGAGGGCGGGTTCATCGCGGGCGACGGCCATGCCGATGCCGCCCCCGCCTCCGGCGGCCTTCACCATGATCGGGTAGCCGATGCGCGCGGCCTCGGCCACGGCGGCGTCGGCGTCCGGGACGGGGTCGGTGACGCCGGGCGCGACCGGGACACCCGCCTCCGCCATCAGGTTACGGGCGTTGATCTTGTCGCCCATCCGCTCGATCGCGTCCGGCGGCGGCCCGATCCAGGCCAGCCCCGCCTCCATCACCCGGCGCGCGAACCCGGCGTTCTCCGCCAGGAACCCGTACCCGGGGTGGACGGCGCGGGCGTTGGTGCGCCGCGCCGCCTCCATGATCCGGGGGATGTCGAGGTAGCTGGAGGCGGCCCGGGCGGGGCCGATCAGGATCGCCTCGTCGGCCTCGGCGACGAACGGCAGCCCCGCGTCGGCCTCCGAGTACACCGCGATGGCCTTCAGCCCCAGGCCGCGGACGGTACGAATGATCCGGCTGGCGATCTCACCGCGGTTGGCCACGAGCACGGATTCGTGCAACGACCGCACACTCCTTCGTCCCCTGGCGGGCCCGCGCCCGCGCACTCGGGCAGAGACTAGCCCCCCGGCGGTCGCGGGGCCACCGGCCCCTACAGCCGGGGACGGCGGTCGACGACGCGGCTGAGCGCCTCGACCACGGCGGGGTCGTACTCGGCGGCCGAGTCGAGCCGCAGCCGTTCCAGGACGGCGGCGCCCCGGTCGCGGTCACCGGAGTCGCCGACCAGGTCGTCGTAGGCGTTGGCCACCTTGATGATCCTGCTGGCCAGCGGCGGCGCCTGGGGGCGCCGCTCCGGCGCGTCGGCGGGATGGAGGGAGCCGGACGCGTCGCCGACGCCGTCGCCGGGCGCGGCCTGCGGCTGCGTGGACTGCTCGACCCGGTACGGATGCGAGGACCGCTCCACGATCCGGGCGACATGGTCGAGCACGCCGGTCTGCCTGATGACCTCGGCGCCCAGCTCGGCGATGCGGCGCTGCTCGGCGGGCGAGGCCAGCACGGTGGCGCCGCCGGGGATGGGATCGCCCAGCGACAACTGCCCGATGTCGTGCATGAGCGCCGCGTACTCCAGATGCAGCAGCTCCTCCTCGGACATGCCCAGCTCCCGGCCCATCGCCACCGACAGCCGGGAGACACGCCGGGAATGCCCGGTCTCCACGTACCCGCCGACCTCGGTGACCCGCGACAGCGCCCGCACGGTCTGCAGATAGGTCGCGCGCACCCCGGCATAGCGGCGGAACGCGAACTGGGTGACCAGGATCGGCGCCGTGAACACCAGCAGCGCGGCCGGGCCCATCACCGTGGTCGCCACCGCGATCAGCATGGCGGTCGCGCTGGTGGCCGCGCACAGCGCCGCCTTGGCCTTGATCTCGTCCCGCATCGCGATACCGAACCGCGCCCGTACCGCCTCCGCCCGGATCAGCGCGGCGATCATCACCTCGCAGGCACAGGCGATGATCACCACGACGCCCATCATCGCGAGCAGCACCTGCCAGTGCAGCCGCAGCGACAGCAGCGGCCGGAAGCACAGCGCCACGGCGGTGACCGTGAACAGCCGGCGGGCCATGGCGTCCAGCCGGGGGGTGCGGCCCACCGCGACATGGGGCAGCGAGCCGACCAGCGTGCCGACGGCGGTCACCGCCACCACCTGCAACGGGGAATGCACGGCCGGGGCGACGCCGAGCGGCGCGTCGGGCGGCGCCCCCTCCGGCCCGATCCCGACCAGCAGCGCGTAGCCGATCCCGCCCGCGCTGGCGATCGGCGCGACCTCCCGGTTGCCGGGCATCACCATCCGGAACAGCTCGCCCAGCGCGATCAGCACGCCGAACACCACGGCGACCTCGGCCTGCTCAAGGCCCACCGCCGCCACCTGCGTGATCGCGACGATCACCACGAGCCCGGCGGTGGCGATCAGCATGAGCTGGCCGGAGTCGATGGTCCGCCAGGCGGCGCGCTCCTGGGTGCGCATCTGGGTGCTCATCGGCTCCATCTTCCTGGACGGCGGCGGCTAGCGGCGGGCGCCGCCACCGGCGACATCCCCTGCCGCACCCGCCGGGTCGGTGCCCGCCGGGTGGCTGCTGGCGACCTTCGTTCCGGCGCCGCCGCCGTTTCCGTTCCCACCGGCGTTCCCACTGGCGCCGCCGCTCCCGGCGACGCGGAGCGGCGCGCTGAAGTCGTCGTGGTCCTGCTGGGTGGTCTCCACGATGTCGTCCTCGGGCAGCACGACGGGCTGGGGCGGATCCCAGCCGTCGCGTTCGAGCGCGCGCAGGAACGCGTCCACGATGGCGGGGTCGAAGTGGTCGCCCGCGCCGCGGCGCAGCTCCTGGACGGCCTCCTCCACGGTGCGGGCCGCCCGGTACGAACGGGTCGAGGTCATCGAGTCGAACGCGTCCGCCACCGAGATGACGCGGGCGAACTCGGGGATCTCGTCACCGGCCAGCCCCATCGGGTAGCCGCGGCCGTTCATCTTCTCGTGGTGGTGCATGATCCCGGCCAGCGCCTCGTCCAGGAAGCCGATGTCCCGCACGATGTCCAGGCCCCGCATCGGGTGCAGCTGGATCGCGGCGAACTCCTCCTCGGTGAGCGCCCCGGTCTTCTGCAGGACCTTGGTCGGGACGCCGAGCTTGCCCACATCGTGCAGCATCCCCGCGTACCGGATCGCCTCCACCCGGTCCGACCGCATCCCGATCTCCTGCGCGATCATCACCGACCCGCGCGACACCCGCTCCGAATGACCACGCGTGTAGTAGTCCTTGGTCTCCACCGCCTGGCACAACGCCGCCAGCGTCGCCGCGTGCGCCTGCCGCTGCGCCCGCGTCTGCTCGAACGCCCACCGCGCGATGAACAACGGCAGCAACACCAGCACCGCCGCGAACGGGCCGATCCCGACCCGGGACCACAGGCCGGCGATCAGCAGGCCGAACATGCCGTACCCCAGGCATCCGAAGGCGAGCTGCCCGCTGGCGGTCAGCAGCTCGCGCACCGACGCCTGCCGGCTCAGCAGCAGCACCCCGGCCACCAGCAGCAGGTTGACCAGGACGAAGGTGACCAGGGCGCCGAGGAACGGGCCGATCACGTGCTCGACCCAGCGGGCCTGCCCCGGCTCGAACCGCTGCCCGCCGAGCGCCTGGAAGACCACGCCGGACGCGTACCCGCACAGCGCGAACTGCGCGCCGTTGAACAGCCGCTTGACCGGCGCGAACAGCCGCTGCCCCGTGACGATGGCGCAGACCCCGAGCAGCGCGGCGCCGGCCGGGCCGAGCAGCACCACCGTGGCCAGGCTGGCGGCGAAGCTCAGCGAGACCCGGGCGCGCTCGACGCTGAGGAGGGCGGGCGCCGAGTCGCAGATGAGGAAGAGCACGGCCAGGACGGCGAGGGTGCGCCATTCCAGCCCCTCGTAGGACGCCGTCGCGATGAGCCCGGCCGCCAGTGCGACCACGCCGCAGATGTACGCCCAGGCAGCGAGAGGTAGTCCGCGCATGCCGCCCCCTCCGGGAGTCGACGTCCCCATTGCCGTCGCCGGGGGTCTCAACACCGGCCGCCGGACCGCCGCCGGATCCGGGCACGCCTGCTGTTCCCGTCGTCGAATCGGCACAAGACTAACGCGAGCTGCACAGGCCACACAGGCATGCGGAGAATCGTGAGCAAAGCGTGAACCGATCACCACCAGGGGTGAACGTGGCGGAACGGCCCGGACGCCCGGCTCAGGAGCGCGCCGCGCGCTCGCGTGCCCAGGCCACGGTCTCGGCCAGTCCCTCGGGCAGCGCCGTGCGGGGCGTCCAGCCGAGGTCGGCGGCCGTGGTGGACGGGTCGACCGCCATCGCGGGCAGGTCGCCGAGGCGGGGCGGGGCGAAGTCGGGCTCGTCCGGTGCCCCGGCGGCCGCGGCGACCAGGGTGTGCAGGTCGCGGTCGGTGGTCTGGAGCCCGGTGCCGACGTTGTACCGGCCGCCCCCGCCGCGCTCGCCGGTGGCGCGGGCGAAGGCGTCCACCACGTCCAGGACGTAGACGTAGTCGCGGGTCTGCTTGCCGTCCCCGAAGACGCGGGTGGGGCGCCCGGCCAGCAGCGCGTCGGTGAAGATCGAGATGACGCCCGCCTCGCCGTCCGGGGTCTGCCGCGGCCCGTACACGTTGGCCAGCGTCAGGATGGTGAAGTCCAGGCCGTGCAGCGCGTGGTAGGCGCGGGTGTAGACCTCGCCGGTGACCTTGGACGCCGCGTACGGCGAGGCGGGGCGCAGCTCGGCCTCGGCCGGGACGGGCAGCGCGTCGGGGACGCCATAGACGGCGCAACTGGAGGTGAAGACGACCTTGCGGGTGCCCGCGGCGCGCGCCGCCTCCAGGACGTTCACGGTGCCGATCACATTGGTGCGGGCGTCGCCCAGCGGGTCCGCGACGCTGGCGCGCACGCTGACCTGGGCCGCCAGATGGCAGATCACCTCGGGCGGACGCGCGGCGACCCGCTCCCTCAGCGCGGGGTCGGCCACGTCCATCCGCCAGAGCTCCACGCCGGGACGGAGGTTGGCGCCCGAGGACAGGTCGTCCAGCCCGATCACCTCGTGACCGTCGGCGATCAGCCGGTCGGCGAGATGGGATCCGATGAAGCCGGCCGCGCCGGTCACGAGAACGCGCACGCACAGCACGATACCGACGCCCCGCGGGCACGCGGGCGCGCCGAGGGACCGGACCCGGCCGGGGCCGGACGCGCGGCCGTCAGAGCTGGCCGGAGGACCGGCCCGCCGCCTCGGCCGACTTGATCTCGCCGCAGATCTGCTCGATCTTCCCCAGTACCTTGGCGCGCAGGTCCTCGGGTACCGGTTCGGAGCCGCAGCTCTTGCCCACCAGCTTCTTCACGGCCTCTTCGAGGTCGTACTCGCGCAGGCAGGGGCCGCACTCCTCCAGGTGCTGCCGCACCTCGCCGCAACCGCCCTGGTCCAGCTCGCCGTCCAGATACGTGTAGACGCGGGCCAGGACTTCCTCACACGGCGTCTCGTGGTGGTCGCCACAGCTCATGGCTCACTCACCCTTCCCGGTCGCCCGGGACAGGCCGCGCTCCCGGGCGTAGTCCTCAAGCATGCCGCGAAGCTGCCGCCGCCCGCGGTGCAAACGCGACATCACTGTCCCGATCGGCGTCCCCATGATCTCGGCGATCTCCTTGTAGGCGAAGCCCTCGACGTCGGCGAGGTACACCGCGATCCGGAACTCCTCGGGCAGGTCCTGCAGGGCGCGCTTCACATCGGTGTCGGGCAGGTGCTCCAGCGCCTCGGCCTCGGCCGACTTCAGGCCGCTGGAGGTGTGCGACTCCGCGCGCGCGAGCTGCCAGTCCTCGATCTCCTCGGTGGCCGCCTGCTGCGGCTGCCGCTGGCGCTTGCGGTAGGAGTTGATGAAGGTGTTGGTCAGGATCCGGTAGAGCCACGCCTTCAGGTTCGTGCCCTCCTTGAACTGGTGGAAGGACGCGAACGCCTTGGCGAAGGTCTCCTGGACGAGATCCTCCGCGTCCGCCGGGTTGCGGGTCATCCGCAACGCGGCCGAGTACAGCTGGTCCAAGAACGGGAGCACGTCGCGCTGGAAGCGCTCCTGGCGCTGCTCCACGGTCTCCGTGGTGCTCGGTACCTGACCCACCTCCTCGGCTGTGGCGGCGCCGTCGGCGCCGTACCTCACAGACGATATCGGGCCGCGGCTCCTCATCACGCCGCCGGGCCGCGCGCCATCGCCGCGCGACGGCGACGCGAGCCCCCGCTGATCGGGCAAGGCGACGGACGAGGTCATGTGGTCGCACCTCCGCTGGAGCGAGTGTTCTCGTGCCGCGCGCCGGCCCGGCCATCACCTTCGTGGCCGCGAACCCCGTCCCCCCTTGTCGGTTCGGGGTGGTTCGTGGTTCGGAGCGGTCAGGGTGTTCAGGTGCGCGCCGCGCGGGCTATACGAGACGGTGCAACACCGGCGGGGTCCGTTCGATTCCCGGCGCCGGAACGAAGGTCATCTCATCCCGAACTGCACGGAGGGTGATGTCCAGCCTCCAAGGGGGAAGAAGTGAGATACACGGCGAGAACAGGAGCAACCGTTGCTCGTGCCGGCGCGACCTCCCGAGCCCTCCGTCGCCAGCCTGCGGGACACCCCGGGCGACGACGGCTCCCTTGCGCTCTACTGGAGGTTCTACTGGGCGGTCGCCGCGGCACAGCTCGCCCGCTGGCTGCCGCGGCGTCCCTCGCGCGTCCTCGACCTGGCGGGCGGGACGGTCCGCAGCGGCGCCCAGGCCGCGGCGGCCGGGCACCGCGTGATCGAGGTCGTGGACCCTCATTTGGGCCGCCATCGCCCCACCGCCCTCGCCCCCGACGGGAAGGCCGGGAACGGAGCCCAGGCCAACGGCACAAGCCCGGCCGCCATCGGCAAGGTCCTTCCCGCAGGCTACGGACCGCCCCCCGCGCGGCCCGCTGCTGGGGGCGGGGCGGCCGATGCCGCCGAGACCCGTGGGACGAACCGCCGCCGCGTGATCGCCGATTCGGGGTCCCTGCGCTTCCTGACCGACGCCTCGATCGACGCGGTCATCGCCGAGAACCGGGTGCTGTCCCGGCACCTGGTGACCGAGGCCGCGGTCGCCGAGATCGCCCGGGTGCTGCGGCCGGGAGGCCGGGTGCTGCTGTCGGTGGACTCGCTGACCCTCGGCATGGCGCTGCTGGCCGAGCAGAACTACTGGGCGCACCTGTCGGACGTGCCGAGCGCCGAGGTGCTCCTCGTCCCCTGGCCGGACGGCACCATCACCCGCTGCTTCTGGGCCGACCAGCTCCGCGAGCTGCTGACGGAGGCCGGTCTGGAGGTCGAGTGGATCCGCCCCCGCACCGTCCTGTCACCGTCCACCGTGGAGCATGTCCTGACGGCCTCTCCCCGCGCCCTGCCGAGACTCGTGCGGACCGAGCTGAGCGCGCCGATGAACGACGACTCACTGGGGGTCCATCTGCTGGCCAGCGCCCGCCGCCCGGCCTGAGCCGCTCACCTCATGGCCCTGTCGTACTTGGCCTGGCAGGTCACGCAGCGCGCGGCGTCGGGGCGGGCCTCCAGGCGGCCTTCGGGCACCGGCTTGCCGCAGCCCAGGCACCGGCCGTAGGTGCCCGCGGCGATCCTGGCCAGCGCCGCGTCCACCGCCGCCCTGTGGCGCTGGAGGGAGCTCAGCGCCGCCTCCACACGGTCGCCCTCGGTGAGGCCGGCCCCGGCGTCCGCCGCGGAGTGCTCGCGCCCGGGATGCTCGCCCTTGAGGATCGCGATCGAACGGTCCAGGTCGGCGAGCATGGCCTCAAGCCTGACGCGGGCGGTGGCGGTGTCCACGGTGCCGGAACTCCTTCCGGTACGCCCCGGGCAAGGGGGCCTCGCCGTCCGGCCACCGGAAGGACCGGCGGTCAGAACAGGGTGTCGGAATGGTTGCCGGAACTATCCCCGTTTGTCGAGGGTTTTATGAGTTCTGGCCCGTTGTTTCTCACGTTGTTGACCGCCTTGGATACCGGATAGGCGTCCATCGTCCCGGCCATCGCGGGCACCAGCAGGCCGCGCACCGTCTCGGTGTCGGTGAGGGCAGGGTCCAGCCAGGCGTCCCAGCGCTCCCGTTCCACGATCATCGGCATCCGGTCATGGATCCTGCCCAGGTCGTCCGGGGCGTCGGTGGTGATCACGGTGCAGGTCCAGACCCACTCGCCGGTCTCGGGGTCCTTCCACAGCTCGTACAGCCCGGCCATGGCCATCACCCCGCCGTCCTTGGGACGGATGAAGAAGGGCTGCTTCTGCGGCTTCTTCCTGCCCTTGCCGCCCTTGCCGCCCTTCTGGTCCGGATCGGCGGCCGGCCCGTCCCCCTGGTCCTGGACCGTGTACCACTCGAAGTAGCCGTCGGCGGGCAGCAGGCAGCGGCGCTTGGCGAAGGCGCGGCGGAACGACGCCTTCTCGTGCACCGTCTCCATCCGGGCATTGATCATCCGGCTGCCGATAGAGAGGTCCTTGGCCCAGGACGGCACCAGTCCCCAGCGCAGCGTCCGCAACTGGCGGACCGCCTCCTCCTCCCCAGCCGACTCGCCCGCCTGGTCCTTGGCGTCCTTCGGGACGCGGGTGAGGACCGCGGGCACCTGCTTGGTCGGGGCGACGTTGTAGTCGGGCTGCAGATCATTCTCGACGGCGTCGAGCTGCACCTGGAACTCGTCGAGCAGTTCCTGGCGCGCCCTGGCCGTGGCGTATCGACCGCACATGCCTCCATCCTGCCCCTTCGCCGCCGAAGCCGCCGCCCCACGGCGGATCGCGCGGTTCCAGGCCGCGCCCTGCGGTGCTTGACATGAAAAGCGATGGGCATGTAGCCCGCATGCGACCCATCACGACCCTGGCCCGCCCCCTCGTGGCGGCGCCGTACATCATCACCGGGCTGGAAACCCTCCGCGACCCGGGCCGCCGCGCCGAGCGGGTGGGGCCCGCCGTCAAGCCGGTCGCCGACCGGGTGGAGTGGCTGCCCAAGGACCCCGAGACCCTGGTGCGCATCGAGGGCGCGATCAGCCTGGGCACCGGGATGCTGCTGCTGACCGGCCGGTTCGGCCGGTTGACCTCCCTGATGCTCGCGGCGCAGCTCGTGCCGGCGGTGGCCACCGAGCACCGCTTCTGGACCGAGGACGACCCCGAGCGGCGGGACAACGAGCGCTCGCACCTGCTGAAGAACGCGAGCCTGCTGGGCGCTCTGCTGATGGTCGCGACCGAGCCGCGCCGCGCGGCCCGCACCGCCGACATGCGGCGGGCCGTCAAGGAGGCGCGGACCAGGGCCGCCGCCGAGACCCGGGCCATGCGCCGGGAGCGGGCCGCCGAGCTCAGGAACGTCCGCCGCGAGGCCGCCCGCCGTTTCCGGAAGGCCCGCCGCCATGGCACGCCGGGCTCCGCGATCGCCTCGCGCGCCGCCGTCAAGGCGGCCAAGGCGGCGGGCAAGGGCAGGACCGCCGGGATGGGCGGGGCCGTGAAGGTCGGCAAGGTCCTCATCATGGCGAAGGCCGCCGGCATCGGCCGGCGGGCCGCCATGAGAAAGGCCGGCGGCCGGAGCAAGGGTGGGGGGCTCCCCCGCATGAAGGGCGGCATGAACACGATGGCCTTGTCCGGACGCGGGAAGCGCCGCGGGCGGATGTCCGGCATGGCCTCGGTCGCCCGGATCGCCAAGGTCGCCGGCCCGGCGGGGACGAAGGCGTCCGCCACCGGGATGAAGGCCGCGTCCATGGCCAGGGAACGCGGCCGCCAGGCGGCCAAGGCGCTCACCCACTGATCCGGCCGTCCTGGGATCACCCGTCGCACGGGACGCACCCGCCGCAGGGTTTCCAAAGAGAGCCTTAACAAAGCCTCAAGAGGATTGAACCGGGCCCGGATCGGGTCCGTACTGCCTGCTGACCGCCCCGTCATCCCCAGGGCTTACCCGGCCATCCGGGAACCCCCCGACCCATGGAGACGCCCGGCCATGGCAGCACCAGGAACGGCCGGGCGCGCGGCCGGCGGGCTGCGGAGCCTGATCCGCCGCCCCCGGCCGGCGTCCGAGACCGACGACGAACGGCTCATCGGCGAGCTGTACCGCGAGTACCACCGTCCCCTGCTCGCCTTCGTGCTGCGGCTGACGGCCGGGGACCGGCAGTGGGCCGAGGACGTCGTCCAGGAGACCATGATCCGTGCCTGGCGCAGCGCCGACCGGCTGGACGCCACGTCGGCCTCGCTGATGCCCTGGCTCGCGACCGTCTCCCGCCGTATCGTCATCGACCATCGGCGGTCCCGCGAGGTCCGGCCGCCGGAAGTGGGCGACGCGGCGCTGGAGAACCTTCCCATGGCGGACGAGATGGACGGGCTGCTGCGCAAGGTGGTGGTCGCCGACGCGCTGCGCGCCCTGTCGGCCCCGCACCGGGAGGTGCTGACCGAGACGGTGCTGCGCGACCGGACGGTCAACCAGGCCGCCGAGGTCCTGGGCATCCCGGTCGGTACGGTGAAGTCCCGGGTCTACTACGCGTTGCGCGCCTTGCGGGTCGCGTTGGAGGAGAGAGGGGTGACGGCATGACGTCGCAGGTCGAGCACACCGATGTCGGCGCCTACGCCCTTGGCCTGCTCGAAGAGGACGACCGCAGGGCCTTCGAGGACCATCTGCGCGGGTGCGCGTCGTGCGCCGCGGAGCTGCGCGAGATGACCGGGACGGCCCACGCGCTGGCGGGCATCAAGGACTTCACCGACGCCGTCGAGGACCCGCAGGCGGCAACGCCCCGCGCACCGGTCCCAGGGCCTCTCGCGGCACCGGCCGCCCCAGGGCCGGGCGGGCGGGAGGACGAGCCGCCCGGCCAGGTCATCGAGCTGATGCGGCGGCGCAGGCAGGCCGCGCGCCGCGCCCGCCGCGGCACGTACGTGATCGGTGCCGCCGCCGCGACCGTGCTGCTGGCGGCCGGGGTCACCCTCGGCTCGGCGATCGGCGGCTCGGAGACGCCCGAGCCCGGCCACGACCAGCACGGACCCGCCCAGGCCCTGGTCATCTGGGGTGAGCGGCATTCGGCGTCCGACGGCGTGACCGGCGCGTCCGGCGTCGTGGGGCTGGAGAGCAAGGGCTGGGGCACCCATGTCGGCCTGGAGCTGCGCGGGGTGCGCGGGCCGCTGCGGTGCCGCCTGGAGGCGGTGTCCACCACCGGGGAGCGGTCGGTGGTCACCGGCTGGGCCGTGCCGCCCAAGGGGTACGGCGTGCCCGGCTCCCAGGCGCCGCTGATCACCCATGGCGGGACGGCGATCCCGCGCGACCGGATCGACAGGTTCGAGGTCGTGATCGAGGGAACCGGCAACAGGCTGCTCACCATTCCCCTCTGATGCCCCTTGTGATCCGCGTTCCGCCCCCGTCCGCCCGATAGCCTGGCGGCATGCCCTCGACTCACTGGTCCGCTCCGGTCGCGGACGCCCCGGTGGACGCCACCGTCGAGCTGCCCGGCTCCAAGTCGATGACCAACCGCGCGCTGGTCCTGGCGGCGCTGGCCACCGGCCCGGGGACGGTCGTCCGCCCGCTGCGCAGCCGCGACACGCTGCTGATGGCCGACGCGCTGCGCGGCATCGGGGTCGGGATCGTCGAGGAGCCCTCCGGTGACTGGCGGGTGATGCCGCGCCCGCTCACCGGCCCCGCGCAGGTGGACGTGGGCCTGGCCGGCACGGTGATGCGGTTCTTCCCCCCGGTGGCGGCGCTGGCCAAAGGCCCGGTCGACATCGACGGCGACCCCCGGGCCAGGGAACGCCCGATGGGCCCGATCATCGGCGCGCTGCGGGATCTGGGCGTGGTCATCGACGACCAGGGACGGGACGCGCTGCCGTTCACGGTGCGCGGCACGGGCGCGGTGGCGGGCGGCACGGTGACGATCGACGCGTCCGGGTCCTCGCAGCTCGTGTCGGGGCTGCTGCTGGCCGCGCCCCGCTTCGCCAAGGGCGTGGAGGTGCGGCACGAGGGCCCGCCGGTGCCGTCGGCGCCGCATCTGGCCATGACGGTCGCGATGCTGCGCGAGTGCGGCGTGACCGTCGAGACCGGGGAGAACGTGTGGCAGGTGGCGCCCGGACCGATCCGGGCGCGCGACCTGGTCATCGAGCCGGACCTGTCCAACGCGGCGCAGTTCCTGGGGGCCGCGCTGGTGACCGGCGGGCGGGTCACGGTCCCCGGCTGGCCCGAGGACACCACGCAGCCGGGCGACGCGCTGCGCGGGCTGCTGGCCGCGATGGGCGCGCAGGTGAGCCTCGGCCCTGACGGCCTGACCGTCCGCGGCACCGGGACGGTACGCGGGCTGGAGGCCGACCTGCACGAGGTCGGGGAGCTGACCCCCGTGCTGGCGGCGCTGGCGGCGCTGGCGGAGACCCCGTCCCGGCTGACCGGGATCGCGCACCTGCGCGGGCACGAGACCGACCGGCTGGCGGCGCTGGCCCGGGAAATCAACGGGCTGGGCGGGGATGTCACGGAGCTGCCGGACGGGCTGGAGATCCGGCCGCGCCCGCTGAGCGGCGGCCTGGTCCGGACCTACGACGACCACCGCATGGTGATGGCCGCCGCCGTGCTGGGGCTGGCCGTTCCCGGCGTGGAGGTCGAGAATGTCGCCACCGTCGGCAAGACGCTCCCGGGTTTCACCGGCCTGTGGAGCGGCATGCTCTCGACGGCGTCACCGGAGCCGCCGGGGCCTGGGGGAAGGGGCTGACGCTGCCGCCGCGCCGCGTAAGGGACTACGACGAGGACGACGTCCGGGTACGGCCCGGGCGCCGCGGGTCGCGCCCGCGCACCCGCCGCCGTCCCGCGCACGAGGACGCGGTCGGCGGGTTCGTGACCGCCGTGGACCGGGGCCGTTACCGCGTCCTGGTCGAGGAGGCGGAGGGCGGGACGCGCACGGTGACCGCGATGCGGGCCCGCGAGCTGGGCCGCAAGGGCGTGGTGGTGGGCGACCGGGTCGCGCTGGTCGGGGACACCTCCGGCGATCCCGACACGCTGGCCAGGATCGTACGGGTGGAGCCGCGCGCCTCCGCGCTGCGCCGCACCGCCGACGACACCGACCCGTTCGAACGGGTGATCGTGGCCAACGCCGACCAGCTCGTGATCGTGACGGCGCTGGCCGACCCCGAGCCGAGACCGCGGCTGATCGACCGCACGCTGGTCGCGGCGTACGACACGGGCATGGACCCGCTGCTGTGCCTCACCAAGGCCGACCTCGCCCGTCCCGACGAGCTGCTCGCGGTGTACGCGCCGCTGGGCGTCCCGTACGTGGTGACGCGGCGCGGCGGCGACCTCCAGGAGCTGCGCGGGCATCTGGCCGGACGCACGAGCGTCATGGTCGGGCACTCGGGCGTGGGCAAGTCGACCCTGGTGAACGCCCTCGTACCGGAGGCCGAGCGCGCGGTGAGCCAGGTCAACGCGGTCACCGGCCGCGGCAGGCACACCTCCTCGTCGGCGATCGCGCTGGAGCTGCCCGGCGGGGACGGCTGGATCATCGACACCCCGGGCGTGCGCAGCTTCGGCCTCGCCCATGTCGAGCCCGCGCGGGTGGTCGAGGCGTTCGACGACCTGGCGCGGGGCGCCGCCGAGCGGTGCCCGCCGCACTGCGACCACCTCCAGGAGGGATGCGGCCTGGACGAGTGGGTGGCCGAGGGGCACGCCGACAGGGCCAGGCTCGACTCCCTGCGGCGTCTGCTTTCCAGCCTCGAAGGCGGGGAGATGGAGTAAGAATGTCCGGGTGCATCGACGCGCGTTCCTGAAGAAGGCCCTCGGTACGGCGGGCGCGGCGATGGCGGCGGGCGGAACGGCCGGGTGCTCGGACACGTCCCGTCCCTCGTCCGCGGGGCGCGGCGGCCCGGTCTCCGCTCTGCCCGCGGCCACCGGGCCGGCCGACTGGAACGCCCTGGCCCGGGGCCTGGAGGGGCGGCTGATCAGGCCGGGTGACGCCGCGTACGACCAGGCCAGGCGGTTGTACATCCCCCGTTTCGACGGCGTCCGCCCGGCGGGCGTCGCCTACTGCGACGGGCCGGACGACGTGGCCGAATGTCTCGGGTTCGCGACGCGGATGCGGCTGCCGGTGGCGGTGCGGTGCGGCGGCCACAACTACGCGGGCTGGTCCACCGGCACCGGCCTGGTCATCGACGTGTCGCCGATGAACGCCGTCCGGGCGGACGGGGGACGCGCGGTGGTCGGTGCGGGCGCCCGGCTCATCGACCTGTACGACCGGCTGGCGCTCCAGGGCGGCGGCGTCCCCGCGGGCACGTGCCCGACCGTGGGCGTGGCCGGGCTGACGCTGGGCGGCGGTCTGGGCCCGCTCTCCCGGCTTCACGGCCTGACCTGCGATGTCTTGCAGTCGGTCACGGTCGTCACGGTCGACGGCAAGGCGCGGACGTGCGACGCCGACCGCGACCCCGACCTGTTCTGGGCGTGCCGGGGCGGCGGGGGCGGCAACTTCGGCGTGGCCGTGGAGTTCGCCTTCCGCACCCACCGCGCCACCGACCTGACCTCGTTCTCGCTGCGGTGGCCGTGGGCACGGGCGGCCGCGGTGATCGGCGGCTGGCAGCGCTGGGCACCGTCCGCGCCGGACGAGGTGTGGACCAGTCTCCAGCTCAGCACCGCACCCGGGGCCGGCACGCCCACGGTGGAGGTCATCGGCGTGGCGCCCGCCGACCCGGACCTGAGCGCCCTGGTCGCGGCCGTCGGCTCCGAGCCGTTCGCACGGGACGCGCGGAGCCGCCCGTACCTGGACGCGATGAAGGCGGCGGGAGGCTGCGCCGGGCAGTCCACCGCCGCATGCCATGCCCGGGGAGACCTTCCCGGGCAGCGTCCCGAGGGCCGGTTCCCCCGCACCGACTACGCGGGCAAGTCGCACATGGCGTACCGGCCGTTGTCCGGCACCGCGATCGCCGCGCTGGTCGCGCGGTTCACGCGGGGCAACGGCGTGCCCGGACGGGCGGTGCTCATGGACGCGATGGGCGGCGCGATCGCGCGCGTCGGCCCTGGCGACACCGCGTTCCCGCATCGGCGCGCGCTGTTCTCCGTCCAGTACAACGCGGGCGGAAACGACCTCGGCTGGCTGCGCGCCACGCACAGCGCGATGGAGCCGCATCTGGGCGGCGCCGCCTACGTCAACTACATGGACCCGGACCTGCGAGGCTGGAGCCGCGCCTACTACGGCGCCAACCTCGACCGGCTCACCAAGGTCAAGGCGGCCTACGACCCGCGGTCACTCTTCCGGTTCCCGCAGTCGGTCGGCAAAGCGTGATCCCGGGGATCACCCGCCGACGATCTCCTCAAGTAAGGCCCGCGCCCGCGCCTCGGCCTCGTCCAGCGCCCGCACGTGCTCGGGCGCCAGTTCCTCCACACACCGCGTCATCGTGCCGGTCACCTGGCTGAACGCCGTCTCCTCCGCGCCGCGCAGCGCCGCCCGCACACCGGCCGCGCGGGAGCCCAGCGCGGCCCACTCCAGCTCCAGCCGCGCCACCGCCTCGTCGAACGCCCGCGCCGTCTCCTCACCCTCGTCCCGCAGGTCGTCGGGGACGGGTCCGCGCGGGGCCTGCCGCGCCCGGGTCGACAGCGCCGAGATGCGCCCGGCCAGCGTCAGCCCCTCCCGCGCGAGCGGCAGCACGTCGTGGATCAGCTCGGTGACGACCTTGGCCAGCTCATCGATCCTGGTGAGCAGCGTGCGCGCCGCCTCGCCCAGCCCCTCGGACGTGGCGGCGGCGACGCACCGCGCGGCCTCCTGCGCCTGAAGCGTCACCAGCGGGACGATGTCGGCGTCCAGCCGCCGGCGCAGCACGTCCTCGTCCGGGCCGTCCGCGCCTCCGGCGGCGACGCGTTCACGCCAGCCCGACCAGATCCGGTCGACCCGCTCCCGGCCGGACGCGGCGATCTCCTCGGTGATCTCGTCCAGCGCCTCGCCCGACCGCTCCTTCAGCCGTTCCACCCGCCCGTGCATCGCGTCCTGCCTGAACGGGTCGTTCAGCTCGTTGAGCAGGGCCTGCATCCGGCGGGACACGTCGACGGCGTGCTCGGCGAGGGGGACGAGCCGGTCGGCCAGCTCGTCCACGGTCCGCGCCCGGCGCGGGTCGGTGAGCTCGGCCACCCACGCGGGAAGATCGTGCTCCATGTGACCATGGTCCCATTCACCCGGCGTCGCCGGGCGACCGCCCGGGGTTTCCGGGAAAGTCACACCTCACCCCGTGGGGCGCCGGTAAGTGTGTCGGTGCGGGGCGTGATCACGGTAGCGTGGCACGTCGTGGCGGGCTATTCGGATGACCTGCGTCTCGCGCATGTGCTGGCGGACGGGGCCGACGACATCACGACCAGGCGTTTCCGCGCGCTCGATCTCGACATCGAGACCAAGCCGGACCTGACCCCGGTCAGCGATGCCGACCGCAGCGTCGAGGAGCAGATCCGCGGCACGCTCAAGCGGGCGAGGCCGCGGGACGCGGTGCTGGGCGAGGAGTACGGCCGCACCGGGTTCAGCCAGCGCTGCTGGATCATCGACCCGATCGACGCCACCAAGAACTTCGTCCGCGGCGTCCCGGTGTGGGCCACGCTGATCGCGCTGATGGAGGAGGACGAGGTCGTGGTCGGCCTGGTGTCGGCCCCGGCGCTGAACCGCCGCTGGTGGGCGGCGCGCGGCGGCGGCTCCTGGACGGGCCGCAGCCTGTCGCGGGCCACCCGGCTCCAGGTGTCGCAGGTCACCGAGCTGTCGGACGCCTCGCTGTCGTTCTCCAGCCTCAGCGGCTGGGAGGAGCAGCAGCGCCTCGACCGGTTCCTGGACCTGACCCGCTCGGTGTGGCGGACGCGGGCGTTCGGCGACTTCTGGTCGCACATGATGGTGGCCGAGGGCGCCGTCGACATCTCCACCGAGCCGGAGGTGTCCCTGTGGGACCTGGCCGCGCTCCAGGTGATCGTGGAGGAGGCCGGCGGGATGTTCACCGATCTGTCGGGCGTGCCCGGACCGGACGGCGGCAGCGTCGTGTGCACGAACGGCAGGCTGCACGCCGAGGTGCTGCGGGTGCTGGGCGGCGGCCAGCTCTCCCTCCGGATCTAGCTGGCAATCTTGACCGCTTTGGGGACATCCTGAACTGGCCGTGGCCAGGAACGCGATATATCGTGGAACGACCGGCCGCGCGCGATCGTTCTCAGGGTGAGCGGCCGTACGGAGGTAACGGATGGCGACCCCAATCAAGGTTCTCATCGGCGGAGTGGCGCTGTTCCTGCTGCTCTCGATCCTGGGCTGGTGGACCGCCGCCCTGATCGTGCTCGGGGCGCTCGCGCTGCCCGTCCTGGCCTACTTCGCGCTCGACCCGAGCCAGCGGCGGCGCCTGCGCGCGCAGGGACGCAAGCGGCTGGGAAGCTGACCCGCCGGGCGGCCCGGCCCCCGCGGGCCGGGCCGCCCGCTTCACCAGCGGCGGCGGTCCTCGCCGCGCGGGTCGAAGACGACCGGGTTCCGCCCGCCGTCGAAGACCTTGACCGGGCGCTCGTCCGGGTCGAAGGCCCGCCAGCCCGGGTCGCCATGGGTCGCGAAGTCGACCCACGCCTTGTGCATGACGTCGGCCAGTGCCTGCGGCGGGTTCTCGCCCGCGAGCTCGATGGTGTCCGGCGCGCCCAGGTTGTCGAAGACGAAACCCAGCTCCAGCGCGTGGCAGGCGCCCAGGCCGTCGATCGGCGACCGCCAGCCGAACTCGTACATCCAGGTCCGGCCGGCGTGCCCCTCGGCGAGCCGGTTCGCCGGGACGCGGAACAGCGCGTCGGTGATCAGCGTGGCCAGCAGTTCCCCGGCGGTCAGCTCCGGGTGCGCCGCCCGGTAGGCGGCGACCACGGACGGCGGCGCGCCGAGCCCGGCCGCCGACACCCCGACCAGCTCCGGCGTGATCGCCCCGGCCAGCCCGGTCGGGAACAGGAACAGCCTGAACTCCTCGGCGGTGTAGCCGACCAGCAGGTCCACGTCCCGTCCCGCGCCGTCCGCCACGGCCTCCTCGGGACGGCGGGCGAGCAGGTCGTCGTCCACCACGGGGATCAGCGCCATCCCGGTCGAGGCGGTGGACGCGCCCCAGCGGCCGGGGTCGGGCAGCGCCGCCACCTCCTGCGACACCGCGGTCTGCACGGGCATGATCGTGTCGGGGTCCAGCGCGGCGAAGCCCTCGGCGGTCGGCTCCACCCCGAGCCTGGCCGCGATCTCCTTGGTGACCAGCAGCGCGTCGTCGGGGGTCTGGGCGACGTTGCCGGCGCCGCTCTGCGCGATCGCCCGCCGGAACAGGCCGAGGTCCAGGGACAGCAGCGCGCTGACGCTCATCCCGCCCGCCGACTCGCCGAACACGGTGACGTTGCCGGGGTCGCCGCCGAACGCCGCGATGTTGTCGCGGACCCAGGTCAGCGCCGCGATCTGGTCGCGCAGCCCGCGGTTGGCGGGCGCGGCGGCGCCCGGCAGGTACGCGAAGCCCTCCACGCCGAGCCGGTAGTTGATGGTCACGCAGATCACGCCGTCGCGGGCGAAGTTCGCCCCGTTGTAGACGGCGACGGAACCCGAGCCGTTACGGAACGCGCCGCCGTGGATCCACACCATCACCGGGAGCCCGTCTCCCTCGGGCGCCCAGATGTTCAGGTTGAGGCAGTCCTCGCCCGGGATCTCGGGGTCGGGCAGGAGCACGTTGTAGGGCGAGGGGTAACCGGGCTTGGGCGCGGTCGGCCCGAACGATGTGGCGTCCCGCACCCCGTCCCAGGGGTCGGGAGGGCCCGGCGGCGCGAACCGGCGGGCTCCGAAAGGCGGAGCGGCGTAGGGGATCCCAAGATAGCTGCGGATCCCGTCTTTGACTGAACCGCGCACCTTCCCGTACGCAGTGTGAACGACCGTATCCATGCCGTGCTCCCACCTAGAACGACATTGAACACTCGACCGCTCTGAGAGTAACGACACACCGGACACATCGGAATGGTGCGGCACCGTAAGGTGACCCGGGCGTCATGAAGGGGCTACGGCGCCGCGAGCCCGCGCCGCGCGCCGTCCGTCAGCGGCCGGTACGCGCCCGAACGGTCCCGGTAGTACGCCCGGCCGTCGGACGCCTTCGGCACGCCCTCGTCCCGCAGAGGCTCGGTGCGCACCCGTCCCGCGGCCGTCACGGGGATCTCGTCCACCACCCTGACCAGCGCGGGCCGCAGCTCCGGGCGGACGCGCAGCAGCGCCTCCGACAGGTCGACCGGCTTCAGCCGGCCGCCCTCGCGCAGGCTGACCGCCGCCACGGCCACCTCGGCGTCCCCGGACGGGACGCCGTAGACCGCGACCGCGTCGACGTACGGCAGATCGCCGAGCGCGTCCCGGACCGGTCCGGGCGGCACGATCCCCTCGGCAGTGCGGATCAGCTCGGCCTCCCGCCCGACCGGCCAGAAGTCGCCGTCGGCGTCGCGGCGGAACAGGTCGCCGGTGACCCGCCAGGCGTCGGAGGGGGCGAACAGACCGCGCACCGGCCTGCCGGACCGCTCCCCCTCCCGGACCCGCGCGACCAGCATCCCGATCTCGTCGGGGCCGCACTCCACCGCGAACCCGTCCGGCCCCTCCTCCAGGCGGCCGCGCTCAAGGTCGTACCGGGCCAGCCGCACCTCGGCGCTCCCCGGCAGCGGGCGGCCCAGCGACCCGCGCTTGCGGTCGCTCACATTGACCAAGATCGCCTCCCCCTCGGTGGAGGCGTAGAACTCCAGCACCCGCGCGGGCGCGAACCGCTCCTCCACCCGCCGCCACAGGCCGCGCGGCATACCCGACCCGATGAACAGCCGGACGGGATGGTGCCGCTCACCCGGGTGCGGCGGCGCGTTCACCAGGTCGCGCAGCAGCGTCCAGGTGTAGGAGGCGACGGTGATCCCGTAGCGCCGCGCCTCGTCCCAGAACGTCCCGGGGTCGTAGGCGCTGGCCAGCGCCAGCCGCGCGCCGCCCGCGACCGCCCCGCCCAGGCTCATCAGCAGGGCGGACGGGTGCTGCAACGGGGTCAGGCTGTAGACGGTGTCGGACGGGGACAGCGACGCCGACGACGCCGTCCCGAACGCCGACAGCGCCCACCTGCGGTTGGTGACCCGGTTCGCCCGCAGATGCTCTCCGCTCCCTGTGAACAGGACAAACGCGGTGTCGCCGGCACGCCCGGGATTGGGCTCGTACCAGCCCGGCACCGGCACCTCGTCGGGGTCGATCGTCTCCATGTCGAAGACGGGCAGGTCACGTCCCTCCTCCGCACCGCCGAGCGCCAGCACCTCCACGCCACCGATCTCCAGGGCGCGCCCGACGTTCCCCGGGTCGGCGATCACCCGGCCGGCCTCGCCCAGGGCCGCCTCCCTGCCCGGCTCCCCGTCCGGACGCAGCAGCACCGCCACGGCCCCCAGCCGGCTCAGCGCCGCCACCAGCGCCAGCGCCGTCGGCCGCGTCTCCATCAGCACCCCGACCGCGTCGCCCTGCCGCACACCCACCTGGATGAGCCCACGGACAATGGCGTCGATCCGCCTCTTGGCCGCCTCCTGCGTATAGGGACGCCCCCGATACAGGAAGAAGACATCGCTGGGCGCGCGCCGCGCCTGCTCGTCCAGAAGCAGCCCCAGCGACATCCGCGTGTCGGCTTGGATCCTTTCCAGCCGGGCGAGGCGCGGCAGGTTCTGGACGGCCTCCAAGGTCAGTTGCCGCGATCCCCGTACCACCCGCGCGGCCGACCGCACCGCGCCGGCCCCGATCCCGGCCACCAATTGCCACCCGACCTGCGCCGTCCCCTCAGGGGGAGCGGACGCCTGCCCGAGAGCCACGCCCTCGGGCAGTTCCTCCTGGCCTTCCTGGAATTTCACCCACCCGGCCACCATGGGCCACGTCCGGGTGACCGCCTGCGTCCCGACCACCAGCCCGAAATGCCCGGCGCGCAGCGACGCCTCGTACACCTCGGCGCGGGGCGCCGCCCGACGGATCCCGCGCACCATGTCCGGGGAGGCGATCTCGTCGACCTCGCCCACGAACGTCAGCACCGGGCAGGTGATGTCGGCCAGCGTGACCAGCCGGTCGCCGATGACGAACCCGCCGGTCAGCATCCGGTTGTGCGCCACGAACTGCCGGACGAACTCCGCCAGCGCCGGGCCGGGCCAGGCGACCCACCCCTCACGCTCCAGGAACCGCCGCTGCCGCTCGCGGGGCGCGAGCCGCTCCCTGTCGTGCAGGCGCAGGATGAAGTCCACCCGGCTCCGCACCGACTTCACGGGGCTCAGCAACTGGAAGCCCGTCCGGGTCACCCAGCCGGGCACGGCGAAGCTTCCGAGCAGCCGGTCGGGGATGCGCCCCGTCTCACCGGCCACCCACGCGGGCAGCCCGAACGGCAGGCCCACACTCGTGTCGGCCGGGCTGCCGAAGGTCACCAGCGAGGCGATCCCCTCGCTCCCGCGGTAGGCCGCGGCCTGGTAGCAGAACATCCCGCCCTGTGAGTAGCCACCGAGATGGACGTCCCGTCCCGTGATCTCCCGCACGGTGTCGACGGCCTCGCTGACCGCCAGGACATGGTCGGTGAGGGTACGTTCCAACCCGCCCGGCTCCCTCTCGGGCGCCCCGAAGTCCACGACCCAGGGATCCACGCCCAGGTCGCGCAGCACCCCGACGGCGCTCACCCTGGACGAGATGTCGTACACCTCGGTGCTGACCATCAACGGCGGCACCAGCACGACCACGGGCCCGCTCCCACCCGGGAAGTAGTGCCGCAGCCGATGGTTCCGCCGCTCCGCCACGACCTCGAACGGAGACGCGTCGTCCTCGGTGTCGAGGCCGCCGAACCGCACGACCTCCAGCGCGTTCTGGGCCGTGGCGCCCAACCGGGACAGCACCGACCCGATCATAGGATCCGGGCCCCGTCCATCCGGCCCGCCCGCAGCCGCTCCCACATGTACCGGCGCCGCGGCTTGCCGCTGGACGTCCGCTGGATCAGCCCCGTTCCGATGACGATGGTCACCTCGACGTCATCCCCCAGCCGCCGCCGCAGCATCTCCCGCACGTCACCGGCCCACCCCGCGTCCTGCGTCTCCGCGAACAGCGCCAGTCCCTTCGTCCCGGCACCGGGCACCCCCACGACCACGATCCGGCCCTTGCCCAAGCCCGACACCTCGGCGACCTTGGCCTCCAGGTCCTCCACGTAGACGGACCGGCCGCGCACCTTGATGCTCTCGCCCATCCGCCCCAGCACGAACAACTGCCCCCGATAGAAGAACCCCGCGTCCCCCGTGTAAACCAAGCCACCCTCAAACCGCGTGGACTTTCCCTCCGCCCCCGCGTAATACCCCGAGCACGCCGACCTCCCGCCGACCACGATCTCGCCGAGGAAGCCCTCTCCCAGCTCCCGCCCCTCGTCGTCCACGATCAGCAGGGGGACGTCCTCCTCGGGCGTCCCGCACCCCACGACCCATCCCGCCTTGGCGCCCACGGACTCCTCCCCCAGCTCATGCTCGGACAGGATCCGTACCGGCTCACCGAAGCCCAGGGACGAGGCATCGGGCCGCACCGCCAGCGGCCTCCGCCGTTCCGCGTCCATCGTGATCAGCAGCGTGGCCTCGGCCATCCCGTACGCGGGCTTGAGCGACTCGCGCCGGAACCCGAACGGCTCGGTCAGCCGCGCGAACACCTCCAGCGCGTGCGGATCGATCGGCTCCGCCCCGATGATCGCGGTCTCCCACCCGGACAGGTCGACGCCCTCCAGTTGCTCGGGCTTCACCCTTCGCGCCACATACGCGTAAGCGAAGGGCGGCGCCGCCGTGTGCACCGCGTGCTCGAACGTCCGCACCCACCGCGCCGGGTCGCGGATGAACGCGTCGGGCCGCATCAACCACAGGTTGAGCTGCCACGCGATGGGCGCGATGAAGCATCCGATGAGCCCCATGTCGTGGTACAACGGCAGCCACGACGACACCGAGTGGTCGTCCTGGAACCCGGCCGTGCGAGCGATGAGCTCGATGTTGGCCTCCAGATTGGCCCAGGTCACCATCACCCCCCGCGGCGACCCGCTCGACCCCGACGTGAACTGCAACAGGGCCAGGTCCCCGGCCTCCCGCACCTCGGCCTCGACCGCCCCCTCCCGGGGCCGCACCGGCTCCCCGGGAAGCCCCGCCGCCTCCATCGCCCGGCCGGCCAGCGGGGCCAGCTCGTCCGAAGCCACGACGAGCACGGGCCGCGCCTGCCTCAGGATCGCCGCCACGTGCGCGACATAGTCGTCCCCGTCCTGGAACAACGGCGGTGTGATCAGGCAGACGGTCGCCCCCGCCGCCCAGACCGCGTAGTACGTCTCCATGCACGTGTAGTCCGTGGGCAGGACGAGGCACACCACGTCTCCGGGCCGCACCCCCTCCTCGATCAGCGCCGCGGCACGACGCCTCGCCCCCGCCGCCAGCTCCCCGTACTCACGGAACTCCCAGGAGCCGTCGTCCGCCGCCAGATGAACGCCACGTCCGGCCTTCGGCTTGTCGAGCCAGTCCCGTAGCGCACGTCCCATCGTCGTCCCTCCACACGAAGCCCGAAGTGTGTCGCAACGACATCAGTGCCCGCGTACCCACGTCAACCGCTTGTTCAGGGCACGCCACCCCACGAGCAGAACCCCAAGGAAGACCGTCGCCACCACCACGAACGCAACCGCCGTCCCCTGCCCCGAGACCGCCCGCAGCACCATCCCGCAAGCCACCGTCAGAACCCACACCCCGACGCCGACGGGCCAAACCCTTTCCGGCTCCCGCCAAGCCCGGGTCACACCCCACCCGACCCCGAGCCCCACAAGAAACGGCCAAGCCGTCCCGGCGAACCCCGCCAAACTCAGCGCCTCCTCATGCGAGGCCCGCCCAATCCCCACAAAAACAAGCACGCCGACAACGTCCAAAACCCCAGCACCCCAACCCCTCATAACCCCAAGCCTAAAAGGGGGCAAGGGGCGAAGCCCCAAGGGGGCAAGGGGCGAAGCCCCCAAAAAGGACGCGCAGCGTCCGCAAAGGGGGCGAAGCCCCCGCGCCGGGGGTTCCAGGGGGTCGCCCCCCTGGACAAACACGGCGAAGGGGCCCGCGGGGAAGGAGGCGAAGCCTCCGACCACACGGACCCCAGGTCCCGTAGCGG
The DNA here is from genome assembly GCF_030269515.1 of Actinomadura sp. NBRC 104412. GTDB lineage: Bacteria > Actinomycetota > Actinomycetes > Streptosporangiales > Streptosporangiaceae > Spirillospora. The sequence continues at coordinate 267,892 of NZ_BSTM01000009.1, forward strand.
GGGCAGGATTTGAACCTGCGACCTCTGGGTTATGAGCCCAGCGAGCTACCGAACTGCTCCACCCCGCGGTGATGCCTCAACTCTATGGGGCTGCGGGGTGTTAGGCAAACCAGTTGGGGTCAGCCCATGTGGGGGTAGCGGTGGTCGGTCGGCGGGACGAAGGTCTCCTTGATGGAGCGGGGCGACGTCCAGCGCAGCAGGTTGAAGATGGATCCCGCCTTGTCGTTGGTGCCGGACGCGCGGGCGCCTCCGAAGGGCTGCTGTCCGACGACGGCGCCGGTGGGCTTGTCGTTGATGTAGAAGTTGCCGGCGGCGAAGCGGAGGGCTTCGGCCGTACGGTCGATGGCCTCACGGTCCCGTGCGATGACGGCCCCGGTGAGGGCGTAGGCGGACACCGATTCGAGCTGGGCGACGACGTCGTCGTAGCGGTCGTCGTCGTAGACGTGGACGGCGAGGATGGGCCCGAAGTACTCGGTCTTGAAGATGTCGTTCTCGGGGTCGCCGGACACGAGCACGGTGGGGCGGACGAAGTAGCCGACGGTGTCGTCGTACGTGCCTCCGGCGGCGATCTCCACGGCGGGGTCGTTCTGGGCGCGGAGGATCGCGTCGCGGTTCTTGGCGAAGGCGCGGGCGTCAATGACGGCGCCCATGAAGTTGCCGAGGTCGGTGACGTCTCCCATGGTCAGCGCCTCGACTTCGGCGATGAACCCGTCCCGGAACCCGCCGTACCACAGGGAACGCGGGATGTAGGCGCGGGACGCGGCCGAGCACTTCTGTCCCTGGTACTCGAAGGCGCCTCGTATCAGGGCGGTCTTGAGCACCGCGGTGTCGGCGGACGGGTGTGCGAGCACGAAGTCCTTGCCGCCGGTCTCGCCGACCAGCCGGGGGTAGGAGCGGTATCCGGCGATGTTCTCGCCCACGGCCCGCCACAGCTTCTGGAAGGTCGCGGTGCTGCCGGTGAAGTGGATCCCGGCGAGGTCGCGATGGGGCAGGGCGACCTCTGAGACGGCGATGCCGTCACCCGTCACCAGATTGATGACGCCGGGCGGCAGCCCGGCCTCCTCCAGCAGCCGCATGAGCAGGACGGCGGAGTAGGTCTGGGTGGGGGACGGCTTCCACACGACCACGTTGCCCATCAGGGCGGGCGCGGTCGGCAGGTTCCCGGCGATGGCGGTGAAGTTGAACGGGGTGATCGCGTAGACGAACCCTTCCAGCGGCCGGTAGTCGGCGCGGTTCCACACGCCGGGGCCGCTGATCGGCTGTTCGGCGAGGATCCGCCGGGCGTAGTGGACGTTGAACCGCCAGAAGTCGACGAGCTCGCAGGGGCTGTCGATCTCGGCCTGCTGGACGGTCTTGCTCTGGCCGAGCATGGTGGCGGCCAGCAGCGTCTCCCGCCAGGGGCCGGCCAGCAGGTCGGCGGCCCTCAGGAAGATCGCGGCGCGTTCGTCGAACGGCAGGGCCCGCCATCCGGGGGCGGCGGCGAGCGCCGCGTCGATCGCGTCGCGCGCGTCGTCCTGTGTCGCGGTCCCGAACGTGCCGAGAACGGCCGCGCGCCGGTGCGGCTGCACCACGTCGACCCTCTCACCCGCGCCCATGCGCCGTACGCCGCCGATCGTCATCGGCAGCTCGATCGGCGTGGACTGCAATTCGGCGAGTTCGGCCTCCAGCCGTGCCCGCTCGGGGCTGCCCGGCGCGTATCCCCGTACCGGCTCGTTGACGGGCTCGGGCACTCGGCTCACGGCGTCCATGGGTCCTCCTCAGCGGGAAACGAACGAACGAAGAAAGAAGGCGAGATTGGCGGGACGTTCGGCGAGGCGCCGCATGAAGTACCCGTACCAATCGGAGCCGTAGGGCACGTAAACGCGCATGCGTTCTCCCAGCCCGGCGAGGCGCTTCTGTTCGGCGCCCCGAATTCCGTAGAGCATCTGGAACTCGTAGGTTCCGGGTTCGCGTCCGGCGTCCCGCGCCATCCAGAGCGCCAGCTCGATCATCCGGGGGTCGTGGGAGGCCACCATCGGATATCCGCCGGGCTCTCTCAGCAACAACCGGAGCCCCCGCACATATGCCCGGTCGACCTCGGCCTTCGTCGGGTACGCGACGGACGCCGGTTCCGCGTAGGCCCCTTTGACCAGCCGGACCCGCGTCCCGGCGAGGTCCCGGAGGTCGCCCTCGCTCCGCCGCAGCATCGCCTGGACGGCGACGCCCACGCCCGGAAAGCCGGTTCGCAGTTCCCGGACGATGTCCAAAGTCGAATCGACCGTCGTGTGGTCTTCCATATCGACCGTGACGGCCATTCCAGCTCGTTCGGCGCCTTCACAGATCCGCCGGGCATTGTCGAGGGCCAGGCGATCCTCGACCCGCAGTCCAAGGGCCGAAAGCTTCACCGAAGCCTCGGCGCCCTGGCTCAGACCGGCCCTTTCCAGCTCCGCGCAGAGCCTCAGATACGCATCGCGCGTCGCCTCGGCCTGCCCCGGGTCCCGCACGTCCTCGCCAAGGTGGTCGAGCGTGACCGCGAGTCCCGCACCGGTCAGTGCCCGGGTGGCCCGTACCGCGGACTCGACGGTCTCACCGGCCACGAACCGGTCCACGACCCGCCGCGTCACGGGCCGGCCGGTCACCAGTCGCCGCACCCGCTCGCTGCGGGCGGCCAGCAGCAGTGGACTGATCACGGCAACCCACGCTAAACAGCACCCGCCACCCCGGGTACAGTCGAACGTCACATTCCAACCAGGTAACGGCCATACATATGTCTGAACGCGACGATCTGCAGGATCTGGTGGAGACCGCCGCCGACCTGCTGAAGGCCCCGGCGACCCTGGAGGACCGCGACTTCCACCTGGTCGCCCACGCCCCGCACGGCGGCACCATCGACCCGGTGCGCACCGAGTCGATCCTGCACCGCCGTTCGACCGACGAGGTCCGCGTCCGCTTCGAGCGGCACGGCATCGCCCGCGCCACGGGCCCCGTCCGCATCCCGGCCGATCCGGACGCCGGCCTGCTGGCCCGTCTCTGCCTGCCCGTCCGCTGGAACGGCGTCACCTACGGCTACCTGTGGCTCCTGGACGGCGACGACCACATCGACGCCGCGCTCGCCGTCCAGGCCATGCCCCTCGCCGAACGCGCCGCGCTGCTCATGGCCCGCCAGACCCGGGACAGGGACGATCTCGGCTGGAAGCTCGCCGATCTCCTCACCACGCGGCCCGACGTCCAGGCCCAGGCGACCAGCGAGCTGTCGGAGATCCTCACGCCACCGTTCGCCGTGGCCGTCCTGCGCGGCGCCGACCGCGCGCCGCTGAACCCCTGGCTGCTGCCCCGCAGCGTCCTGACGACGATCTGGGAGGGCGACCACATCCTGGTGACGTCCCCCGCCAACGTCGAGCACGTCGTCGAGCGGGCCAGGCAGCTACTCCTGGAACGCAAGCAGGCGACCAGAGCGGGCGTCTACGCCCCCTGCGGCAGCCTTCAGGAGACACGCGAGGGCTGGCTACGAGCCCGTGTGGCCGCCCGCACGGCCGCCCCCGGCGAGACCCGCACCTGGTCGTCCCTGGGCGCCCTCCGCCTGCTCCGCTGCGCGGACGACGAGACCTTGGCCAGGTCCGCCGTCCCACCCGAGCTCCACGCGCTCCTCAACAACCCCGACCTGACCCGTACCGCCCGCACGTACCTGGACAACGCAGGCGCCGTCCAGAAGACGGCCCAAGCCCTCAACATCCACCGCCAGACCCTCTACCACCGCCTGGCCCGCATAGAGGAGCTGACCAACCTGACCCTCACCAACGGCCAGGACCGCCTGACCCTCCACCTGGCCCTGACCCTCCACCCCCACCTAGAGCCCCCGGAGAAGCAAGGGGCGAAGCCCCCAAAGAGGGGGCAAGGGGGCGAAGCCCCCAAAAAAGGACGCGCAGCGTCCGCAAAGGGGGCGAAGCCCCCGCGCCGGGGGTTCCAGGGGGTCGCCCCCCTGGACAAACACGGCAAAGGGGCCCGCGGGGAAGGAGGCCAAAGCCTCCGACCACACAGACCCCAGGACCCCCGGGGGTTCCAGGGGGTCGCCCCCCTGGACAAACACGGCAAAGGGGCCCGCGGGGAAGGAGGCCAAAGCCTCCGACCACACGGACCCCAGGTCCCGTAGCGGGGGCAGGATTTGAACCTGCGACCTCTGGGTTATGAGCCCAGCGAGCTACCGAACTGCTCCACCCCGCGGTGATGGGGTCAACCTTAAGGGCAGCGGGGGCGGCGCGCCAAATCGTTTCAGTCGCACGTGGGCACGTCGCCCTTGCCGGCCTTGAGGGCGTTGATGGCCTGGATGGTGCTGTGCAGGCTGTCGGCGCGGACGAGGCGCAGGCCGTCGGGGCGGGCTTCCGTGGCGTCCTCACAGTTGTCCTTGGGGGTGAGGAACACGGTGGCGCCGGCGCGGCGGGCGGCGATCATCTTCTGCTGGATGCCGCCGATGGGGCCGACCTCGCCTTCGGGGGTGATGGTGCCGGTGCCGGCGATGAACGCGCCGCCGGTGAGGGGGCCGGGGGTGAGCTTGTCGACGATGGCGAGGGAGAACATGAGGCCGGCGCTGGGGCCGCCGATGTCGCCCACGCTGATGTCGATTTTGAAGGGGAATCGGTACCGCTCGGTGAGGACAATGCCGACAACGGGGCGCTTGCCGTCGGGTCCGGCGACGGTGGTGAGGGTGGTCTTCCCCTCTTTGCCGCCCCGGTTGTAGGTGAAGGTGACGGGGACGCCGATCTTCCGCCGGGCCATGGGCTCGGTGATGGAGGTGACGTCGCTGACGCGCTGCCCGTCCACGGCGGTGATCTGGTCGCCGGGGCGGAGCCGCCCGTCGGCGGGCCGGCCCTTCTGGACGCTGTCGACGACGACCTGGACGGGCACCTTGATGCCGAGTTCGTTCAGGGCCGCGGCCTCGGCGCTCTGCTGGGAGTCGCGCATCTGCCGCGTGTTCTCCTCGTCGACCTGCCGCTGCGTCTCGTTCCTCGGGAAGATCGTCTCTTCGGGGACGATGGCGACGTCGCCGTCCAGCCAGCCCTGCAGGGCGCTGAACAGGTCGATGCGGCTGCCGGGGCCGCCCCGGTAGGTGACTGTGGTGAAGTTGAGGTGGCCGCCGTCCTGGTAGGTGCGCCGCCCCTCGATCTTGATGAACGGCTCGCCCTTGTCGTTGGTACCCAGCGTGTTGCTGGTGGGTCCGGGCATGAGGGCGACGTACGGCACCGGCATCAGGGAGCCGGCGAGGGCCAGCACCAGGACGAGGGCGTTCGCTACGGCGAGGGTCGCGGCACGACGGGACATGCGGAAACCCTATGCGGCGCGCGGGCTCAGCACGCGCCGACCCATTCGTCTCCGCCGTCGGCGAACCGCTGGTGCTTCCAGATGGGGACCTGGGCCTTGAGGTCGTCGATGAGGCGGCGGCAGGCGGCGAACGCCTCGGCGCGGTGCGGGCAGGACGCGGCGACGACGACGGCGATGTCGCCGATCTCCAGGTCGCCGACCCGGTGCACGGCGGCCAGCGCCTTGACGGGGAAGTCGGCGGCGACCTTCTCCATGACGGCGCGCAGCTCCCGTTCGACGGTGGGGTGCGCACTGTAGGACAGGGCGCTGACGCTCCTGGCATGGTCGTGGTCGCGTACCGTCCCGGCGAACAGCGCGATGCCCCCGGCCCCGGGGTCGCCGACCGCCGCGAACACCTCGTCGACCGACAACGGCGTGTCCCGCACCCCGACCAGCTTGATCACGTCAGTCACCGCGTGCCTCCAGCTCGCTCACCCGGAAGGTTACCCGCCCGGTCACAGGACCGGACGGGCGCAGCCGATCAACTACCCCGATCATCCGGCTCAACCCAACGCGACCCCACCCGCCACGATCAAGCCCGAGAACAAGGTCGAAGCGAAGCAGCTCGCATCCGCGATAACCCCTCTCCCATACCTCAGCCAACACCCCAACCCCGAACGGCGGCCAAGCGCCGCGATCGCACCCAAAGGCAGGGACGAGCGCCAGCGAGATCCCTGATCGCGCAGCGAGCCCCAAGGGGAGTCGAAGCGATGCAGCGATCATCGCAACCGCAACAAGCGACAAGCCCCCAGGCGAGAAGCGCAGCCCGCACCTGCAAATGACCACCCTCGCACCCACCCCAGCCCCCAACCCCAGCCCCGAACGGCGCCCAGGCGTTGCGATCGCGACCGAAGGCAGGTTCCGAGCCTGCGAGGAACCTGATCGCGCAGCGAGCCCCCAGGCGAGTCGGAGCGATGCAGCGATCGCACGCGGTGCCGGAGAAGGAGGGCGCCCAGCGCCCGACGCCGCAGGCACCGCCAATAAACACGCGTTGCGATCGCGACCGAAGGCAGGTTCCGAGCCTGCGAGGAACCTGATCGCGCAGCGAGCCCCCAGGCGAGTCGGAGCGATGCAGCGATCGCCGCAAGCACGACAAGCGACGAGCCGTCAAGGCGAGGAGCGCAGCTTGCGGTTGCTAAGCAGGCACATCCGGTTCGAAGGTGGCGGCCAGGGCGTCGGCGAGGCCGGGGACGAGGTCGGGGCCGGTCAGGACTTCGTCGTCGAGGTCGTGGCGGCGGAGCCGGAGGGCGGAGTGCCGGGTGCCGTCGCGGAGGACGCCGACGACCATGCGGACGTCTTCGCGTTTGGGGTGGCGTGCGGCCCATTCGGCGGCCTCGGCCGCGTCTTCGGGGATGTCCTCCTCGGCTTCGGGTGGCAGGACGACCCGTTCCAGGACCAGGGCGCAGCCGGCGACGGTGTCCGGCCAGGCGATGGCGGCCAGCGCGTCTTCGACGGCGGCCTGTTCGGGGAGGGCGGGTTGTTCGAGTGCGGCGAGGGTGTGAACGTCGGGCCGCAGGCCGAGCTGGTCGGCCAGTTCGGGTTCGGCCTTGCGCAGTTCTTCGCTCTGCACCAGGGCGTACAGGCGGGGGGCGGCGTCCCAGCCCTCTCGGGCGGAGTGGCGTTCCAGGTCCTGTACGACTTCTTCCAGAAGGCTCACGCGACCATCTTTCCCTCAATCCCTCAGAGGAAATGCGGGAACCCCCGGCCAACTAGATAAGTTGCATAGACAGCACCGGCGTGGCCGGTGAGCACGATCCTGTCGAACGGAGGGGACCTTGACCTTCCGGACTCCCGCATTCGGGCGCCGGCTCGGGACCGGACGGAGCCGTCTCGTACTACCGGTAGTGGTGGTACTGGCAGTGCTGCTGGTCGCGTTCATGCTGTTCACGTCGGTGTGGACGAACCTCCTCTGGTATCGCTCGGTCGGCTTTTCCTCTGTCTACACCACGGAACTGTGGTCGAAGGTGCTGCTGTTCTTCGGGGCCGGGGCGCTGATGGCGCTGCTGGTGGGGGCGAACATGGTGATCGCCTACCGGCTGCGTCCGGCGTACCGGCCGCTGTCGGTGGAGCAGCAGGGCCTGGAGCGCTATCGGGCTGTGGTCGATCCGCGCCGCAAGTGGATCGCGGGCGCGGCGCTGGGCCTGCTGGGGCTGCTGACGGGTTCGTCGGTGGCCGGGCAGTGGCCGGTGTTCCTGGCCTGGTTGAACCGCACGTCGTTCGGCGTGGAGGATCCGCAGTTCCACAAGGACGTGTCGTTCTACGTCTTCACCTACCCGTTCATCCGGCTGCTTCTGGGTGTGCTGTTCGCCACGGTGATCTTGTCGATCCTGGCGGCGCTGATGGTGCATTACCTGTACGGCGGGCTGCGCCTCCAGGGGCCGGGCGACAAGGCGAGCCCTCCGGCGCGGGCGCACCTGTCGGTGCTGGTGGGGCTGTTCATCCTGATGAAGGCGGTGGCGTACTGGTTCGACCGGTACGGCCTGGTGCATTCGGAACGGGGTGTGGCGACGGGCGCGTCCTACACCGACATCAACGCCCTGCTGCCCGCCAAGACGATCCTCGCCGTGATCGCGGTCATCTGCGCCGCGCTGTTCTTCGGCAACATCGTGCGGCGGGGCATGATGCTGCCGGGTGTCGGCTTCACGCTGCTGGTGCTGTCGGCGATCCTGGTCGGTGGCGTGTATCCGCTGCTGATCCAGCAGTTCCAGGTGAAGCCGGACGAGCTGGCCAAGGAGCGTCAGTTCATTCAGCGCAACATCGATGCGACCCGCGCCGCCTACGGGGTGCAGAACACGAAGGTCACCGCCGAGTACGGCGCCCGTCCGGAGACGGATCCGGCCAAGCTCCAGGCCGAGGTCGACCGGCTCGGCGGCGTCCGGCTGCTGGACCCGAACGTGGTGGGCGAGACCTTCCAGCAGTTGCAGCGGATCCGCCCGTTCTACCGCTTCCCCGACATTCTGGACGTGGACCGCTACCGGGTCGGCGACCAGAACGTGGACACGATCGTGGCGCTGCGCGAGCTGTCGGGCGCCCCGGCGGGGCAGCGTAGCTGGATCAGGGACCGAATGGTCTACACCCACGGCTACGGCTTCGTGTCGGCCTACGGCGACCGTTTCGCCGGCAACGTCCCCCAGTTCGTGACCAAGGACATGCCGCAGGCGCCGAACTCGCAGATCAAGGTGGACCGGCCGCAGATCTACTTCGGCGAGCGCTCCCCGTCCTACTCGGTGGTGGGCGGCCGGGGCCAGCAGGAGCTGGACTACCCCGACAACAGCCAGACCGGCCAGAAGAACACCACCTACGACGGCGACGGCGGGGTCCCGATCGACTCGTTCTTCAACCGGCTGCTGTTCGCGACCAAGTTCCAGGACAGGAACCTGCTGCTGTCGGGCGCGATCAACGAGGGCGCCAAGATTCTTTACGACCGGCAGCCGCGGGAGAGGGTGCAGCGCGCCGCCCCTTGGCTCACGCTGGACGGCGACCCGTACCCCGCGGTGGTCAACGGCCGCATCCTGTGGATCCTGGACGGCTACACCACCTCCAACGCCTACCCGTACTCCGAGCGGACGAGCCTGGGGGACGCCACCCGCGACACCATCACCGACACCCGTTCGGCGGTGGCCCGGCAGACCAACGACCGGATCAACTACATCCGCAACTCGGTGAAGGCCACGGTGGACGCCTACACCGGCGCGGTCCGGCTCTACCAGTGGGACGAGAACGACCCGGTGGCCAAGACCTGGATGAAGGTTTTCAAGGGCACCGTGCAGCCGCGCAGCAGCATCCCGCCGGAGCTGGAGCAGCACTTCCGCTACCCGCAGGACCTGTTCAAGGTGCAGCGGCAGATCCTCACCCGCTACCACGTGACCGACGCCGCGGCCTTCTACAACGGCGAGGGCTTCTGGGAGGTCCCGGAGGACCCGGGCGCCAAGGGACGGCGGCAGCCGCCGTACTACCAGAGCATCCAGATGCCGGGCAGCACCACCAAGGATTTCTCGCTGACCACCGTCTACAACCCGCGGGGCAACCCGAACCTCGCGGCGTTCATGGCGATCGGGTCCACGCCGGGCCGTAACTACGGCCAGATCCAGATCCTGCAACTGCCGCGGAACTCCACCGCGCAGGGGCCGGGCCAGGTGCAGAACTCGTTCCAGACCGATCCGAAGGTCAAGGAAGAGCTGAACCGGCTGCGGCTCGGCGAGACCCGGACCGTGGCGGGGAACATGCTGACGATCCCGTTCGGCGGCAGCGTCCTGTACGTGGAGCCGATGTACGCCATGGCGGCGGCCGGGGCGGAGCAGCAGCCCTATCCGGTACTGGGCAAGGTCCTGGTCCGCTTCGGCGACCGGATCGCCTCCGGTGACAACCTCGACCAGGCCATGGCCGCGTTGCTGGGCCAGACGTCCTCGACACCGCCCCAGAACAACCAGCCGCCGCCCCAGCAGGGGCAGCAGGGCCAGGGCGGCGCGCAGCTCAGCGGCCAGGCCCAGCAGGCGATCGACGAGCTGGAGGCGGCGATCGCGGCGTACGAGAAGGCGCAGAAGGAGCTGAACTACGCCGAGATGGGCAAGGCTTGGGACCGGATCAAGAAGGCCCGGGACGCTCTGGCGGCCGCTCAGCGCGCGGCAAGCGCTCCCACCGCGTCCCCGAGCCCACGCCCGTCAGGCTCCCCATCCCCCACCCCGTCAAGCTCCCCAGACTGACAGGCCCGGGGGGTGGGGTCGACCCCACCCCCCGAACAGCACTCAGGCGCCGCGCAACGCCAGCAATCACCGCAGGGCAACAAGCAACGAGCGCAACTCGCGCCTGCAATAAACACCTCGCACCCACCCCAGCCCCTCACCCCAGCCCCGAACGGCGCCCACCGCCGCGATCGCGACCGAAGGCAGATTCGAGCGAAGCAAGAATCTGATCGCGCAGCGAGCCCCTAGGCGAGTCGGAGCGATGCAGCGATCGCCGCGTAAGCGACAAGCGACGAGCCGCCAGGCGAGAAGCGCAGCTCGCGGACGCAATAAAACACACCGCAACAACCCCAGCCCGTCTCCCCAGCCACGAACGGTCGCTCAAGCGTTGCGATCGCGACCGAAGGCAGATTCGAGCGAAGCAAGAATCTGATCGCGCAGCGAGCCCCTAGGCGAGTCGGAGCGATGCAGCGATCGCCGCGTAAGCGACAAGCGACGAGCCGCCAGACACCCCAGGTGTTTTGGTGTCAAGCGGCGTGGGGTTGTTGGTGGTGTGACCAGGCGGTTGCCTCGTCGTAGAGGGTGCGGGTTTTCAGGCAGCCGTGCAGGATGCCGATCAGGCGGTTGCTGAGCTGGCGGAGTGCGGCGTTTGTCAATCCCGGCCCAATCGTGACCCGGTTGTTCCGGGTGAACCGTGACCCACCCGATTGTTGATCTTTAGTTGTCGGTCTTGGCCGCGGGGACGCGGCCGAGGTCGCGGTCTTTGAGCCGGTAGCT